>NZ_JBITEL010000014.1:0-274262 GCF_044455125.1 Actinoplanes sp. NPDC051343 | reverse complement strand
ACACCACCCCCACTCCACCAAAACCACCCCCCCGCCGCCGCCCCCCCAAAACCACATCTGGCCCAACCCCCCCCCCCCCCCCCCGCGCCCCCCCCCCCCCCGGGGGCCCCCCCCCCCCCCGCCGGTCGCTCACTGCGGGTTGGAGCGGTTGAGGATGTGGATGCCCGCCGCGAACCGCACGAGGTCGCCGTCACTCATCGCGACCCCTCGGCCGACGGTCACCTCGAGCGTGGCCTCCCAGTCGGTGACATCGACGTCGAGCGTGACGCCGCTCCCGTCGTGGGTAAGCGACGCCGGATATGACCCGACCGTCTGGTTCATGTTCACCGCCCCGAGCGGGCGATGCTTGCGCAGCACCACTCTCACCTCACCGGCCGCCGCCCGGAAGTTCATCGTGGACTCGTTGACGGTGTCGGTCACGAAGCCGCCCGGGGTCAGGTCGAGCCGGAACGGCGGCAGGACCGGGACCGGGCTCGCGGTGAGGGCGTCGGCCAGGCCGACGACCTGCTGCTTGACGTACGTGTCGTCGGTCGCGAGGGTGATCCAGCGCCCCGCCGACTCCCGCCAGACGAGCGTGAATTGCTTGGCCGGGCGCACGTCGACCGTACGCAAGGTGCCCGGATGCCCCCGCACCTGCACCGTCGTCTCGGCGGCCGGGCCGGTGAAGGCCGGCGCCGTGCTCGAGACGGTGACCGTGGTGTCGGCGTGGTGCCGCTGCTCGGACGCCTCGAAGAAGCCGATCAGGTCGCCGTCGTGCATCGACGCGACCGGCGCCTTCAGCCCGGCACCCACCGGCAGCGTGTAGGGAAACACCGGCGCGGTCCATCCGGCGACCAGCCGCACGGCCGCGCCGTTCGGGGCCACGCTCTCCGGCGTACGCACCGCCGTCGCCACCACGGCCGGAACGCCGGCCGCCAGCGCCGCGGCGACCCCGGCGAGCGTGGTCGCGATCCGCTGCCGGTGACGCCGGTCGGAGCGGCGGTGCACGGTGGTCAGCAGGCCGTCGTCGGCGGGCGCCCGCTCGGCCGCGTCGCGCATCGTCTCGGCGAGCAGCCGGTCGAGGTCATTCATCGCCGTGCACCCCCTGATCCCCCAGCATCGTCCGCATCCGGGCCAGCGCCCGCGCGGCCTGCGAGCGCACGGTCGACTCACCGCAGCCCAGGTGGGCCGCGATCTCGTCGTCCGGCAGGTCGCAATAGAAGCGCAGCACCAGCACCGCGCGCTGGGCCCGGGGCAGCCCGGCGAGCAGCCGCCACATCTGGTCACGGGCCAGCACCCGCTGTTGCGGCTCGGCCAGGCCGGGCGGCTCCGGCACCTCGGCCAGGATCGCCTCGCCGGCCGACCGGCGACGCCGCCAGGAGACGAACTGCCGCACGATCGCGGTCCGCACGTACGCCTCGGCGTGCTGCATCGCGGTGACCCGGTCCCACCGCCGGTGCATCCGGGCCAGGACCTCCTGCACGAGGTCCTCGGCGAGGTGCCGATCGCCGGAGAGCACGTACGCGAAGCGCAGCAACGCCCACCCCCGGCTCTGCACGAAGTCGTCGAAGCCGGCCGGATCCCCGGCGTCCTCAACGGGCACCGGGGATCCTTCGACAGCGCGGGGGCGGGAGATCAACAGGTCTTGAAGACGTACGAGCCCGAGCCCGGCGCGGTGACGTCGACGTCGCGCAGCACGATCGAGAGCGTGCTGCCGTACGCGTTGCAGGCCTTGGTGAACTTGCTCTGGCTGTACTCGATCACGATCACGTGGTTACCGTACTTCGCCGTGTAGCTCGGGCATTCGTCGTAGTCGGCGCACTGCTCGGCGACCGCGAAGTCGAAGCCGGCCTGCTTGGCGTTGGCGGTGCTCAGGTCGGCGTCGTTCTTCTGGGCCACCGCGAGGCCTTTCCCGTGGGCGTACGCGGTGAGCGACGCCGCGTAGGCGACCGCCTGCGACTCGGTGAGCAGCGACTTGGACCGGGTGTAGGAATCCAGGTTGTCCGGCTCCACGCCCTTGAATCCCTTGCTCGCGCACTGGTCCATCCAGCCGCCGACGATCGTGGTGAGCCCCGCCCGCTTGGCCGCGGTCGAGTAGTCGAGCAGGATCTCGTTCCAGTCCTTGTCGATGACGAGGTTGCCGTTCTTGTCGTGCAGCAGCAGGTCGGGGTGGTTGGTCTTCCACCACGAGGCGGCATCGGGCTGGGCCTGGAACGCGTTGACGTAGCAGATGTTGTAGAGGCCGGAGGCCGCCGCCGCGTCGTGGTCGCGGCTCACCACGGTCACCCCGGCCGGCGGCGTGTAGGCCTCGCCGATCTGGTAGTCGAAGGTCGCGTTGGCCGGCGGCGGCGCCCAGGCCGCGGCGGCCGCTTTCGGCTGATGGTCGGCGCCGGACGAGGGCCGGGTGCCGGCGTCGGCCGACCCGATCCCGACTCCGGCGGCAGCGGTGGCGACGGCCACCACCGCCGCCCCGATCAGGATGCGCTTGCGATACCGCAGGGACGCCATCGATGACTCCTTGAGCGTTGGGGGAAACAACTCCATCCCCTCAACGCGCTGGGCGGCCACGGCTGCTGCCGCCGATTCGACACTTCTTTCGGCTATGTCGCGCTTACCGCCGGTGCACCCGCCGCTGCCCGTTCTCGGCCCGCTCGTGCCCGAAGGTCTGCCGTCCGGGCCATTCTATTGACATCAGCGAATGGGTCGGGCAACACTCCGGTAACACGGAGTGCGGGTTCCCCGACGCGCCTACGTGACTGAAACGATTCAGGCACCACCCCGCTCCGTGCCAACTCTCCCCGAATGGCTAGGTGTTGTGAATGAAACGTTACAAGCATCGACTTCTCGCCGCCGCGTCGTCCCTTCTCACCGCCGGTGCGCTGACCGCGGTCGGCCAGGTCACGCCAGCCGCGGCGGCACCCGCGTACGCGAATGCCTGCGCCGGCGACAACCTGTCGCCGACCTCCCGGACCGTGACCCCGACCGGGGTCTACGCGACCAGCGGAACGGTCGGCAACGCGGCGGCCGTGCTGACCGGCGGCACCACGCGGCTGACCGGAAACGGATCGTCGGTCACCCTCGACTTCCACAAAGACGTCGGCGGCATCATCACGCTGCGATTCGCCGGAGCCAGCGACGGCGGCCAGTCGGTGGGGCTCGCGTTCAGCGAGTCGGCGCAGTTCGTCGGCAACGCCAGTGACGCCTCCAGCGGCGGCGGCCCGGACGGCTCGCTGTTCACCTCGGTGCCGGCCGGCGGCGGCAGCTACACCGTGCCGACCGACAAGCAGCGCGGCGGATTCCGTTACCTCACACTGTTTCTCAACTCGGGCGGATGGGCCGGCATCGACGGCGTCTCGCTGAACTTCACGGCCGCGCCCGGCGCGTCGAATCCGGCCGCCTACCCGAACTACTTCTGCTCCAACGACGACGAACTCAACCGCATCTGGTACGCGGGCGCCTACACGGTGCAGCTCAACACGATCAACCCGAACCAGGGCCGCGTCTGGCCCCCGCCGTCCTCCGGCTGGGAAAACAACGGGGTGGTCGGCGTCGGCTCGGAAGTGCTTGTCGACGGCGCCAAACGGGACCGCTCGGTGTGGCCCGGCGACATGGGCGTCTCGGCCACCACCGCGTACGCGAGCACCGACGACCTGCTCGCCGTACGCAATTCCCTGACCACCATGTACAACGCGCAGCAGTCGAGCGGGGAACTGCCCTTCAGCGGACCCGAATTCAACCTCCTCGGCTCCGACACCTATCACCTGTGGACGCTGATCGGCACCCATACCTATTACCTGGACACCGCCGACAAGGCATGGTTGGACGGGATCTGGAACAAATACCAGAGCGGCGTCAACTTCATCACCGCGAAGATCGACGGCAACCACCTGCTGAACGTGACCGGCACCAACGACTGGGCGCGCGGCGGCCAGGGCGGCGAGAACATCGAGGCCAACGCGCTGCTCTATCGAGCCCTCACCACCGGCGCCCAACTCGCCACGGCCGAGGGCAACGGTTCACTCGCGACGGCGTACAACAACACCGCGGCAAGCGTGAAGACGGCAGTGAACAATCTGCTCTGGAACGCGTCGGCCGGGGCGTACAAGGACAACCCGAGCAGTGGGACCTATCCGCAGGACGGCAACTCGCTCGCCGTCTGGTACGGCCTCGCGTCGAGCGCCCAGGCCACCTCGGTGATGACCCGGTTGCGCGGCAACTGGAACAGCCTGGGCGCGCAGGCACCCGAGTTCAGCAACAAGATCTCGCCGTTCGCCGGCTCGCTGGAGTTGTACGCCCACTTCACCGCCGGCGACGACGTCAACGCACTCAACCTGATCCGGGACGAGTGGGGCTACATGCTCGACTCGCCGCTCGGCACCGCGAGCACCTTCTGGGAGGGGTACGCCAACGACGGGACGCTCAACGCGTACTCGCCGTCGTTCACCAGCCTCGCCCACGGCTGGTCGACCGGTCCGACCGGCGCTCTGACCACGTCCGTGCTCGGCATCTCCCCCACCGCGCCGGGCGGGGTCGCGTATCAGGTGGTGCCGCACCCGGGCGACCTGACCCACGTCGAGGGCTCACTCAACGGGGTGCACGTCAGCTACGACCACGACACGGCGGGTGACTTCACCATGCTCGTCGATTCGTCGGCCAAGACCGGATCGAGCGGCGTGGTCGCGGTGCCGACCTGGGGCCGGAACCGCACCGTCACGGTCAACGGGCAGGTCGCCTGGAACGGGACGACGTTCACCGGGGCGAGCGGCATCGCGAGCGCGGACACCGACGGCCAGTACGTCTACTTCCGCGGGGTCGCGCCGGGTAACTACACGGTCGGGTACACCGCGTCGGGGGCGGCACCGGCCATCGCGTACCGGTCACTGCCCGGAAGCTGGTCGCGCTGCGCGACCGAGAACGGGGTGTGCTCGGTCAGCGGCCCCTCGGTGGTGGCCTACGGCACCGGCACGCGATTCAACTACCTGTCCTCGAGCAGCAACGTCCGCTGCGACAACACCGCCTTCGGCGACCCGTCCCCCAACGTCGCGAAATGGTGTTACACCGCTTCCCCGACCGGGCCCCAATGCGCCGCCGAGAACGGGACCTGCGCCTTCAGCGGCCTGATGACCGTCGCCTACGGAGCCAACGGCAGCTACAAGTTCGCGACGCTGGGCAGTGGCGGCACCGCCTGCACGAACGCGGTCTTCGGCGACCCGATCGCCAACACGGCCAAGGCCTGCTACCTGCTGTCGCCGCCGCCGACCTTCGCCTCGTGGACGGCGTGCGCGGCCGAGAACGGCACGTGTTCGTTCTCGGGCACGCACGAGGTGGCGTTCGGGGCGAACGGCCGGTATTCGTTCGGTAGCTTCACCGGCAGCACGCCGTGCACGAACGCGGTGTTCGGTGATCCGGTCTCCGGGCAGGTCAAGGCCTGCTACGTGCAGTAGAGGTTCAGCTCCGGTTCCATCTCTGATCGGCACCGCCGGTACACGTCCAGATCTCCAGGGGCGTGTCATCGGCGGTGCCGTGGGCGGTGGCGTCCAGGCACTTGCCGGAGGCGACGCCGACCACCGTGCCGTCGGAGCCGACGACCCACTGCTGGCCACCCGCGCCCGTACAGTCGTTGATGTCGACGCCGGTGCCGTCGACGGTGCCGCCGCCGATCGTCTCCAGGCACTTGCTGTCGTAGACGCTGAGCTGGTTGGTGTTGGTCGACGTCCAGGTCTGGTTGCCGCCGCCGTTGCAGTCCCAGAGCGCCGGCCGGGTGCCGTTGGTCTGGCTCGCGGCCGGCACGTCGACGCACCGCCCGGATTCCACGCCGCGCAGCGGGGCGGCGACCGGTCCGCGGTCCCATTGCTGGTTCGCGCCGCCGTTGCAGTCCCACAGTTCCAGCGCGGTGCCGTTGGCCGTGCCCTGCCCGGTCGCGTCGAGGCAGCGGCCGGAGCCGGCGTTGACAACGCTGCCGGCGGCACCGATCGTCCACTGCTGTGCCGCCGTTCCGTTGCAGGTCAGGATCTGCACGACGGTGCCGGCGTCGAGGCACTTCGTGCCGTAAACCTGAAGCTGCCGGGCCGGCGTGAGCGTCCAGCTCTGATTGCCGCCGCCGTTGCAGTCCCACAACTCGACCGCGGTGTTGTCGGCCTGGCTCGCGCCCGGCACGTCGACGCAGCGGCCGGACTGCCGGCCCTTCAGGATCCCGCCCAGGTTGCCGGGGCTGTTCGCGGTGACCGACAGGTTGTCGAACTGGTCGGTCTGGTAGCCGGCCACGCCGAGACCGACCTGGCCGCTGATGTAGGAGGTGTCCACCACCGATCCGAGCGTGGCACCGTCGACGGTCGCGGTGATCCGGTTGCCGGAGAAGGCGAGCGCCAGCCGGTGCCACGAGTTGAGGCCGAGGGCGGCGCGGCTGCCCGAGGCGAGCGTGGTGAGCACGCCGGCGCTGGTGTTCCTGGCGATCGACCACGTCCCGCTGTCGGCGATCCGCAGCTGGTAGGCCGCCTGATGGCTCTGCGGCCGGTTCTGCGTACCGGCCCGGCCGAGCACGGTGACCGTGCCGGACTGCTGCATGTCGGCGTCGACCGCGACCGTGTAGTCGGTCCAGGTGGTGTCGCCGACCAGCCCGTACGCGTCCGAGTCGTCCTGCCACTCGATCGGCTTGACCGGCGCGACCTGCTGCAGGCACTGGCCGCTGTGGCCGCTCGCGCACGGCCGGGCCTCGTACGCACCCTGCATGTCGGCGAAGTAGCGCGCCTCGGCGCCGGTCGCATAGCCGTCGAAGTTGTCGGTGTACGGCAACGGCAGCGCCGCGGCGGCCGGCCCGGCGGCGCTACCCCGGCCCTGACCGGTGGTGGTGGTCAGCGTGTAGACGTAGCCCGGCAGCACCGAAAGCGAGTAGGCCCCGCCGGCCGGTGTGATGTCCTGCGTGTGGGTCATCGCGCCGCCGGAGTTCACCGCGGTCGCCCAGACGTGCACGACGCCGGTCGACAGTCCGTTGCGGACCGACACGTTGACGGTCTGGGCCGCGCTCGCCGTGGTCGTCTCGATGACGGTGGAGTAGTCGCTCGTCGAGTTCGACTTCAGCGTCACGAACCCGCCGTTCGGCTCGGCGCCGCCCAGATAGCCCGACCCGGCATCGACGAACTTCCAGCCCGGCTGGGCGAACTGCGTGACCTGAGCGGTCGCCCACGTGCTCACGCCGATCCGGTAACTGCCCGACCAGGGCTGCGGCGCGGTCGACATGCCGTCGGTGCCGTAGGGCAGATTCGGGTAGAGGGCCGCGAGCAACGGCCAGTTCAGGTACGCGGTCATCTTCGCGTCGACGTAGCCGCGGACGATCGAGCGGATCAACGCGGGCGCCCCCGAGTCCATGTCCTGCGATCCGTTCTCGCTCGCCCACAACGGTTTCCCGCTGTTCTGCGCCGTCGTCGTGCTGGAGCAGCTGTCCGCGTTCCCGCCGTCCCCGCCCGCGCACGGGTAGTGGGCGCCGATGATCTGCACCGCGTTGTTGAATGCCGCGTTGCCCGCCATGTCGTCGGCGACTGCCCAGCCGCTGTCGTCACCGACGATCTGCACGGCGCCATAGCCGGCCGAGTTCAGCGCCGACCGCAACTGGATGTACCAGTTCACGTCGTGGCCCCGCTCGTTCCAGCCGCCGAGATAACTGATCGTCAGGCCGTGCTGTCTCGCGCAGCCCAGCCAGGCGATCAGATAGTTGATCGTGTCGGTCGACCAGAACCCGCCGCTGATCCAGCCCGGCGCGGCCCACGCCAGGCCGTACAGTTTGATGTTCGGATTGCGGGCCTTGGCCTGTTCCATCAGCCAGAACTCGTAGCCCGCGTTGCAGTTGACGGTGCCGCGGGTGTGCTCGATGGACGGCTCGGCTCCGTCGGTCGAGTTGGCGTCGCCGCCGATCTCGGCCTTGAGGATCTGCAGGTTCGCACCGTAGCCGGGCTTGAACAGGTAGTCGAGGAGCTGGCCGCGTTGGGGCTCCGGATAGTCCACCAGCAGCCGGGAGTTGCCCCCGCCACCGCTGATCGCGCCGACGCCGTCGAACGTCCGGCCACCGCCGCTCCCGTCGACTGCGATCGTCGTGCCGGTGGCCGCGCGGGCCGGAACCGCATATGCCATGGTGGCGGCGAGGAGAGCGACGGCGACCGTCGCGAGGCGCCTGGTCACGTTCATCCGTGAATCCAACGTCGCCGCGAGCCGCCGTCGCCAGGGCCCTTGGACAAGTCGTGCGTCATCGGTCACCGTCGATGCACGAACACGCCCGGCTGAAGGCGTCACCGGCCGAGGGTCTTGAGGCGGGCGCGGACCTCTTCCGCCTCGGCGTCGCGGCGCTGCGCCTGGTACAGCGCCAGCGCCTCGTCCCATCGCGCGCGGGCGTTGTCGGGGTCGCCGGCGTCGGCGTGGACGCGGCCGCATTCGTCCAGGCTGATGGCGAGTTGCTGGGTGTAACCCAGTTCCCGCCACAACGCCGCGGACGAGTCGTAACAGCGGATCGCCTCGGCGAACTGGCCGCGGTGATGTGCGATGTAGCCGAGGGTGTCGAGCGTGTTGCCCTCGCCGTCGCGGTCCTCGTGCAGCCGGCACTGGCTCAGCGCGATCTCGCAGTGCGCCTGGGCCTCCGAGTAGCGCTCGAGCCGCGCCAGGTACCAGCCGACGGTGTTGTGCGCGTCCGCCTGCCAGGCCGGGTTGTCGAGCCGCCCGACGATCTCCATGGTCCGGACGGCGTAGTCGAGCGCCGCCGGGAAGTCGCCCATCTGCTCGCTCGTCATCGCGAGATCACGGTGGAGCACGGCCTGGCCCGCCTCGTCCCCGGCCTGTTCGAACATCGCGAGCGCGGTGGTGAGGTGCTGCATCGACATGGCGTGCTCGCCGATCGCCCCGTGGGCGGCTCCCGCGTATCGGCGGGCCAGCGCACGCGTCGCGCGGTCGCCCAGCCGGTCGGCGGCCGCGATGCCGTGCCGCCACAACTCCAGCACGTCGTGGTTGCGGCCGGTACGGCTGAGGTACGTGTTCAGCACCCAGGCGAGCTGCCACACGGCGGTGTCCCAGCCGAGGTCGACGGCAGTCTCCTGCACCGCCACCATGCACTCGTGCTCCGCACCGAACCAGGTCATCGCGGCGGCGTTGTCGGCCAAGGGGTACGGGTGCTCGGGAGCGGCCGGGGCCGAGTCGAGCGGCACCCGGTACGGCTCGAGGAGCCGGTCGGCGGTGAACCCGGTGTGCAGGTAGAAGCCGATCAGCCGGCGCAGCGCGGCGGCCCGGTCCGGGCCCGGCGGCGCGAGCTTGGTGCTCGCGTAGAGCCGCAGCAGGTCGTGCATCCGGTAGCGGCCGGCGGAGTGCTGCTGCACCAGTGACACGCGTTCCAGGACGCGCAGCACCGCCACGGCGCGGGACCGGGTGAGCCCGCACAGCGCCGCGGCCGCCGCCGCGTCGATGTCCGGGCCGGGCGCCAGGCCGAGCCGGCCGAACGCCTCGGCCTGCTCCG
Source organism: Actinoplanes sp. NPDC051343 (assembly GCF_044455125.1). Lineage (NCBI taxonomy): Bacteria > Bacillati > Actinomycetota > Actinomycetes > Micromonosporales > Micromonosporaceae > Actinoplanes > Actinoplanes sp. NPDC051343. The sequence continues at coordinate 264,793 of NZ_JBITEL010000014.1, read as the reverse complement.
GGTCCAGCGCCGCGATCGACCAGGAGATCACTCCGGCCAGGCTGGCGTACGGGTCGCCGTCGTCCAGCGCGTCCACCCGTCCGGCCTCGTCGCGGAGTTCGTCGGCCCACGTCGACAACGGCAGTTCCGGATGCATGGTGGCGCGTGCGGCGACGATACTCAGCGCGACCGGCAGCCCGGCGCACCGGGCGATCAGTTCGCTCACCGGGCCGGGTTCGGCCGTCAGCCGCGCCTCACCCAGGCGGCGGGCCAGCAGGTCGCGTGCCGCCTGCTGGGACAACGCGAGCAGCGGCACCGTGTGCGCGCCGTGCGCCCCGACCAGGCCGGTCAGCCGGTCCCGGCTGGTGACCAGCACCGTGGCCGGAGCGGCGCCGGGAAGCAGCGGCACGACCTGTTCGGTGTCGCGGGCGTTGTCCAGCACGATCAGCACCCGCTTGTCGGCGACCACGCTGCGGTACCGCGCGGTCAGCGCGTCCAGTCCGGTCGGCACGGCGTCGGCTGCCACGCCGAGCGCTTCGAGGAAGGCCCGGAGCACGCCGTCTGCCGGGGCGGCCTGGCCGCCGGGGTCGAACCCGCGCAGGTCGACGAACAGCTGGCCGTCCGGGAACCGGTCGGCGAACGCGTGCGCCCACTGCAGCGCGAGCCAGGTCTTGCCGATGCCCCCGGGACCGCTGATCGCCATGGTCAGCCCGGAGGCACCCGCTTGTTCGTACGCGTCGACGAGTTCGGCGTACTCGCGGGCCCGGCCGACGAAGAACCTCGGGGCGGCGGGCAGCTGCCGAGGCACCTGGATCGCCGGGCCGGGCGCGCTGAGCCCCGGATCCGCGTTGAGAATCCGCCGGTGCAGTTCCCGCAAGGTGTGCCCTGGGTCCACGCCGAGTTCGTCGGCCAGCGCCGCGCGGAGGACCTCGTAGCGGTGCAACGCCTCGTGCTGCCGGCCGCTGCGGACCAGCGCGAGCAGGAGTTGGCCGGCCATCCGCTCGTCCAGCGGATGCTCGTGCGCCGCGGCCGACAGCTCGGGCAGCAGTTCCTCATGTCCGCCGAGGACCAGGCGCGCGTCGTACTGATCCAGGCGTGCGGCCAGATGCTCGCCCTCGAGCACGGCGCGCATGCGGGCGAACCACGGGGTGTCCACGATGGTCAGCGCGGGGCCGGTCCACAGCGACAGCGCCTCGGTGAGGATCGAGCACCTCGCCGCGGTGTCGTCGGCCTCGCCGGCCTCTCTGACCAGGCGGCGGAAGCGGTGCAGGTCCACCGTGTCGGGATCGGTCCGCAGGACGTACCCGTGCGAGCTCCGGGTGATGGCGACGCCCGGGACCTCCGCGAGCGAGGTGCGGAGCCGGGACAGGTAGGTGTAGAGCGCCTGGTGCGGCCGCCGGGGCGGGTGGTCGCCCCACACCCGGTCGGCGAGGACGTCGAGTGGCACCGCGGTGTTGACCTCGACCAGCAGCGTGGTGAGGATGCCGAGCTGTTGACGGTGCGCGATCACGACCGGTATGTCGTCCACGACGACCCGAACGTCCCCGAGCACACAGAATCGCAGCACAACGTCCCCCGCCTGGACCGGCCGACCTCTCGCGCACTATATCGATGTGCGCAAAACTGCTGCGAGGCCGGCCGGAGCGGGCAGGGGTCAGGACATGGCCCGGCCGTGGCCGTCCTTCAGCCAGTACTTGCCGTCGTCGGCGCGGTAATAGCCGCCCTGGTTGGGGTGATCCCAGGTGGGTTCGGAGGGATCACGCCGGCCGTTGGCACCCTTGGGGGTGCCGTTGCCGAGGTTGGTCCGCTGGGTCACCCACGAGTACGGAGAGAACTTCTCGTCGTTCCAGTTGCAGAGCACGCACGGCACGATCGCTTTGCGGGGCTTCGCGAGAACCGCGCCGACGGCACTGCACGGGTAGGAGCCGGCGCCGACCGTGGCCACACCGACCCGATAGCAGTCGTTGCCCCGGTCGGTGAGGCTGGGCCAATATTCCGGGCCCATCGCGGTGACCGCGGCGGTCAACCGGTCGTATTCCGCCCGGTTCACCTCATGGTCGTTCGCGTGTTTCACTCCCACGCCGACCGAAGCACCACCGTCGTTCTCGTGTTCCGTGCGCTTGGCCTCCTGCTCCGCACGCTCCTGTTCGGTCATCTCGTCCCGGTCGGGGTAGCCCATCCCCTTGATCGCGCCGGGGACCGCCTGGGAGACACCGACGAGATCGCTGGCTTTCGAGCCGGTCTCCAGCCAGGACTTCGCGTTGCCGGAGACCCGCAGGGCCTTGGCACCCAGGCCGAGCCATTTCCCTACGCCGAAGGTGGCCAGGCCCACGAGGTCGAGGGCCACGGTATCCGGGTGATGTTCGGTCGCCGCGTAAGTCATGTCGATGATGGTCGCGCCGAACGCCACCCAGCCGAGGGGGCCGCACGCCAGCGACAGCACACCCGCGCCCAGCGCGACCCAGGGGGCGGCCTTGCCGAGGACGTCCCAGAAGCTGCGGCCGGTGGGGTCGACGTTCGTTATCGGGTTGTTGTCGGCGTAGGCGTACCCCTGCATCTGCTGGGGATCGTTGGTGTTCAGCTCCGGATCCACCGACAGGAACCGGCCGGTCGCCGGGTCGTAGGAGCGGGCACCGAGCTGCACGAGGCCGGTGGACGGATCGTTGGTCCCACCGACGAAACCCTTCTCGCCCGGGAACGCCGACGCCGTACCGCGCGGGCCGCCGAACGGCGTCTGCTGCCGCCGGACGACCTTCAAAGTGGCACCGTCGACGGCGAGCTGGGCGGTGCCCTGGTGATCGTCGGCGAGCCACGTCAGGCCGGACGAGTCGCGCATCGCCACGGTCTGGTCGCCGTAGGCGTAATACCTTGTACCGCTGAGCGCCCGGGTCGCCTTGTCCAGCCGGAGTTCCTCCCCGCCGAGGTAGAGGGTGGTGCCGCTGGGATCACGACGGATCAGCCGCGACCCGTCGGCGCCGTAGACGAACTCGGTGGATCGGCCGCCCTCGGTGACCTTGGCCAGGTTGCCCTCGGCGTCCCAGTCGAGCACCTGACCGGCCCGTTTGACGGTGTTCCCGGCGTCGTCGTAGGCGTACCCGTCGGTCTTGCCGATGCCGGGCCCGGTCGTCGAGACCGAGGTGAGCTGGTGCGCGTGCGGCCGGTCGTCCCCGGGATAGGTGGACGTCTGAACGGTGTCACCGCCGGCCGCGTGACTGGTCCCGGTCAGCCGATTGCCGACCGGGTCGTAGGTGAACGACTGCCAGTACGGCGCCGTCCCGCCCAGCCCGGCGACCGCCGGTGCGGCCGTGCAGCCGTTCGCCGGCGTCCACGCCTCGGTCAGGCGGCGCAGGTAGTCGTAGCGGAAACACTGGGTGTCGGACTGGTCGGGCGCCTGCTCGGAGACCGAGGTGAGGTTGCCCGAGGCGTCATAGGCGTAGTGGACGTCGGACTGCATCGGCCGGGACGTCTCGGTGTCGACGATCGACCGGGTGGGGAACCGCGTGTTGGTGTCGTAGAGCCTCGACAGCCATACGCGCTTGCCCGGGTCGCCGAGCTGCGTCTGCTCGACCTCCCCGTACCGGGTGTACGAGGTGTCGGTGACGTAGTCGGTCGTCCGGCCGCCGAAACCGCCGTACGCGGTCGTCGGCTGACCGAGGTCGTTGTAGGTGTACGCGAGGGTCTCCGCAGGCAGATCCGGCAGCGCGGCGTAGGTCATGCCTTTGGTGTTCCCGCTGTCCTTGTACGACAGCAGGCTCGTGTACGTCCCGGCGAGCTCGGGCTCGGTGGGTGTCGCCGGGACGGTCACCGTGTTGCCGAGCGGCTTGTCGAGCTGGTTGTAGCCGACCACGGCCGACTTGTAGGCGTAGCCGTCCACGTAGCGGGTGGACGTGGCGGGCAGGCCCTTGCCGAACGGTGCCGTGTCATAGGTCCACTCGGTCAGCGTGTCGGTTCCGGTGGTCACCCGGGTCGGGCGGCCCAGGTCGTCGTACGAGTAGGTCAGCGTCTTCTCCCGGGCGTCCGTCCGGTTGACCAGCTCGCCGGCCTCGTTGTACGTCATCGTCGAGGTGCCCATGTCGGGGTTCTCGTCGACACGCTCGCGGCCGTGCAGGTCGAACGTGTGCCGCCAGACCTGGCCGACCGGGTCGGTGATCGACTCGATCTGCCCGGCCGGGGTGTAGGTGTACTTCGTCGAGTCGTAGTCCCCGCCGGCCGTCCGGCCGTGGTACTGCCGCTGTTCGACGGTATGTCCGCGGGCGTCCGTGATGGTCGTCGTCACCGGGGAGCCGTTGGCGGGAAATATGGTCGTCCGGTCGCCGTCGTACTGGAAGGTGGACCTCCACAGATCGGTGATGCCGCCCTTGAGCGTGATCGCCTTCTGCCGACCGGCGCCGTCGAACTCGGTGTAGGTCCACTTCGGCACGTCGGCGTCGGCGGCGATCCAGATCTTGTCGTCGACGGGCGTGTCGGTGTAATACGGCGACGTCGCCTTGTACGGGCGGCCCTGCGAGTCGTACCGGGTGTCGGTGATGAGGCGGCCCCCGTCCTTGGCCGGGTCCTGCTTCTGCCGCAGCCTCAGCAGACCGTCGTAGATGGCCTCGCTGCTGGTGTAGGTGCCGTTCGGACCGAGGGTGGTCGTCGTGACGACCGTCGGCGCGTCGTTGTGATAGTCGTAGGCGTAGTAGACGTTGCCCCGGTTGGTGCCGTTGCGCGCCCGGTTGGGCTGCCACACCTCGGTCTTGCGTCCCAGCGCGTCGTACGCGGTCTCGGTCTTACGGCTGTTGGCGTCGACGGACATCGTGGGCTGACCGTAGGAGGGGTCGATCGTGGTCGTCGTGGCGAGATGCATCGGGTCACTGACCACGGTCCCGGTCACCGGGCCGGCGTGGTCCGCGTCGGGCGTGTAGGCCGTCGTCGTCGTCCGGCCCTTGGCGTCCGATGCGGAGGTCGGCCGGCCGTACGCGTCGTAGGCCGCCGTGGACACCAGGGTGGTGACCGGGTCGGCCCCGGTCCAGCGGTCGAGTTCCTCGGTCCGGGTGACGTTGCCCTCGACCGGCGGCGCCTTCAGCGGCTGGCTGTCGTAGAGGTACCGGTTGGCGGCGATCGCGTCGTCGGGGAACTTCGGCGTGGCCGTGCACGCCACCGCGGTCGTCCGCTTCTCGTAGGGCAGGGCGATGATCCACCGGTCGGTGTTGCGGGCGTAGTAGGTGGTCGTGCACTTGTCGTCCCCGGCGGTCGAGGTGTCGCCGAGGTCGTTGGTCCTGGTCGGCAGACCGCGATCGTCGTAACCCTGCTCGGTGCGGGTCGTCCGCCATCCGCCCGCCGCCAGGGCGGTGTAGTCGACCTCGGTGCCGGGTCGCACGATGTACGCCGCCCGGCCGGCCCGGGTCGCCGTCGGGCCCTGCACGTACGGAGTCTGGATCGTCTTCGACACGACCCGGTCCGTGTCACCGTCGTGGACCTGGTTCTCGAACGACACCCCGGCCAGCCACCGGTCGTCCTTGCGGACGCCGCCGGCGGAGTCCTCCACCGTCACCGATCGGGTGCCGCTCGGCTGCTTGTCGCCGTCCATGCCCCGGTAGAACCGCTGCTCGGTCATGGAGACCGGGCCCGCCGGGTCGTCGGCCTTGCCGTGCCGGAGGCGGACCCGGCTGTAGCCGCGGAACACGTTCCAGTTGCGGTGATCGTCTTTGGTGATCTCGGAGTCGTCGTACGCCCACGCGGCGCCGTCCAGGTACTCGTAGTCGGCCTGGTCCTCGATCGTGGATCCGAGCCGGTCGGTCTGGGTGACCCGCGACACGACGTACTTCTGGAAGTAGTCGACCTGCTCGTTGCTGTCCTTCTTCGCCCACTTCATCGGGAAGCACCGCAGCGTGTTGGACTGCGGGTCGGCGGGCAGCGTCCCGGGCGTGCAGTCCGGCGGGGCGTACGTCACCGACGTCACGCCGCCGGTCTCCGAGACCACGGCGGTGATCCGGTACCGCAGCAGCGGGCCGATGCCGTCCGGCTTCAGCACCCGGTTGGCGAACTTGTCGCCCTCGAACGTCACCGGCGGCAACGTCACCGGCGTCCCGGTGAGGCCGGTGTGGGTGATGCTCTTCAGCCACAGCGCCGGTTTCTCGCCGTCGCCGTTGACGGGAAACTCCTGGGCCAGACCCCACGACTCGACGTCGCGGTAGCCGCCGTCGGCGCCTCGCACCTGCGTGGTGATCTTGTCGAGCCGCTTGGTCGACCAGAACGTCGGCGAGGAGTGCCCGGCACACGTCGCGGTGTCGCACTTGTCGTCCCACGGCACGTCCGGCCAGTTGTCCTTCTTCGACGTGGTGCAGTCGCTGCCCGGCACGCACCGGTCCGCGGTGTTGAACAGGACCTTCCCGGTGGCCGGCAGGCCGGTGCCGGCGCGCATGCCGTACTCGACGGACTTCATGGTGCCGCCGCGGACGTACGACACGGCGTCGTTGCGGCCGCCCATGCCGTACGCGTTGGACTCGGCACTGTAGTTGTAGAGGATCTGGTTGCCGTTCCGGTCGATCACCTGGTCGAGGTTCCAGCGCCACGCCTGAACGCAGTGCGAGGCGGCGAAACCACCGGTGGAGTGGCACGGTTCGGCGCTGTCGTCGCCGTACACCGGGACGGTCCAGGTGGACGACGCGTCCGGCCGGGAGCCGAACAGGTACTGGGTTCCGTCCGGCGTGGTGATCTTCCAGTACTCGCCGTTGTCATCGCCGTTGGCGACGCCCGCGGTCCCGTCCACCCGCTGGATGCGTGCGCCGTCGTCACCCCTGGTCCGCCATTCGCCGGTGCTGTCGTCGCGGATCAGCTCGCCGCCGGACCCGCCGTACGTGGCGACCGCGTTGTCACTGCGCCAGCACAGGTCGCCGGTGGTTTTCGGCGGGGCGGTGCCGCCCATGGTGTCGTCCGCGCAGGGGATGTACGAGCGTTCGATGAAGCCGGCCGACAGGTCCCAGCCGTCACCGATCCACGACGCCTGGTTGTTGGTCGCGCTGGTGCGGCCGTCCACGCTGGACGAGCTGTAGGACAGGCCCAGCTTGGGGTCGAGTCCGCCCGGCGACGGCGGCACCCGCAGCGGGTAGGACCACGTGAAGTCGCCGGTCTGCGGTGAGACCGTCCACGTCGCCGACGGCGCGAGCGAGGTGGCCCGGTCCGTGCCGCCGCCGTCCACCTGCGTCGTGCTCGCACGCTGGTCGCCGTGCAACGCGTTGGACGTCGCCGGGTCGGCCGGCCGGGGGCCGCCCATCTTCTGCTGACTCACCGCCACGGCCGGCACCACCGGCAGGGTCACCGACGGCTCCCCGGCCCAGGCCGGGGTGCCGGTCACCGCGGTCACCATCGACGCGACCACGATCGTGGGGAGCACCACCGCGATGCCCCTGCGGAATCTCCGGTTCATGATCCGAACACCGCCGTCGTCGCCGGCACGTCAGTGAGGACGTAGCCGAGTTGCCGGTCGACCACGGCGCCCTCGCATCCGGAGTCCACCGAGACGAAGCTTTCCCGGCCGGCGCGGCACCGGTAGATCGGCCGGTTCGGCGCGCTCGGCGCGGTCGGCCACAGGGTGCCGACCACGTTGACCACCGTCCTGCCCTCGCAGGCGGCATCGGTGGAGGCGAACAGGTCCTGGCCGTCGCGGCAGCTCATCAGCGGCTGGGTGCCCGCCGGGGAGGTCAGGCCCACGAGGCCGGCGGCGCTCTCGGTGTAGTACGACGCCGGCGACCCGTCGACGGTGGTGAAGTGGTCGATGCCGGGATCGACGTAGCGGACCAGCGTCCCGTAGGCCACCGTGTAACCCAGCAGGCTCTGCGGTGTCGCGCCCTCGCAATCACTCATCCGCGACTCGAAGCGGTCCACGCCGGCGTCGCACTCGTACACCGGGATCGTCGGGATGTTGGTGGGCTGCACCGTGTACACCAATCCGATGTCCGCCATCTTCGTCTTCCCCTCACAGGTGCTGTCCGTCGAGGTGAACGCGTCGGTCCCGGCCTGACAGGCGTAGATTTCCCGGGTGTCCGGTCCGCTCGCGGCCAGCCGGCCGAGCGTGCCCTCGAAGTGGTAACCGGGCCGGACCACGTCGGTCCGGCCGGTGTAGTGGTCGCCGGCCGTGTTCACGAACCGGCCCAGCTGGCCGCCCTGCGGCGTGGCCCAGCGGCCGCGCTGCGCGATCGTCGGCTCGGTCGCAACACCCTCGCCGATCCGGACCCCGTCGATGCCGCCCGGGAAGAACTCGCCGGAGACACCGTTCGCCCGGCCCCGGCCGATCACGACCTTCCCACCGGCCGGCCACAACACCGCGCCGGCCCGTGTGCCGACCAGCTGCCCGTCCACGTACAGGCGTAGCTGCCGCGCCGGGTAGTCGTAGACGCCGGTCAGGTGCGTCCACTCGTTGAGCCGGGGCGGTTGCACCGACATCGCGTACACCAGCGGCGACCCGTCGGCGTCACTGCTCGCGGCGCCGAACACCCATCGGTTCAGCTCCGGGCGGTACTGCAACGCGTAGCCGCTCATCCGGTCGCCGTCCTGGCTCATCACCGTCGCGACCCGGTCGGCGCGGGTCAGCCGCGCCCAGGCGGACACCGTGAAGCTGTCCCGCATGGGCAGGCCGGACGGGGTCGTGGCGTACCCGGTGGAGCCGTCGAGCTGCATCGCCTGGCCGCCGGCGACCGGACCGAACGTGACGCCGCCGGTGGTCGTCGCGTCGTACCCGCGCCAGGAGGAGTCCCGGGCGGTGCCGTCGTCGAACCGGTAGTAGCCCAGGTCGGCGTCGACCACGTCGTCGTGGACGCGCCGGACCTCGCCGTCGCCGAGCGCCTTGCCGTACACCCGGACCTCGTCCACGACGCCGTCGAGGAACGCCGACGCGGCGCCGTTCCACCTCGCGCGTCCGACCGACATCGGGCCGCCGGCGGGCACGATCGTGGTGCCGACCTGGACACCGGAGAGCATGCCGTTCACGTACAGCCGCAGTTGGTGCAGGTCCGCGTCGTACGCCATGGCCAGATGCGTCCACTGGCCGGCGACTGCGGTCTCGGTGGAGTTGAGAATGGCCACCTGCTGGCCCGGGTTGTCGGCGTCCACCACCGGCGCGAGGGCCATCCACCGCTTCGTGGCGCCGTTGTAGCCGAGGGAGAACGCGCTCAGGCGACTACCGTCCTGGGCAATCACCGCCTGGTTGTTGCTGTCCGCGGCGAGCAGGTACACCCAGCCGGCGACGCTGAAGCTCCGCGTCGTGTCCACGACCGGGCCGGGTGCCTCGGCGTACCCGGACCGGCCGTCCAGCCGCACCGCGGCCGGACCGTCACGGCCACCGATCCACGACGTCGTGCCCTTCAGCGCGGCGTTGAGGCCCCGGCTGCTCGAGTCGGCCGCGATCGTGCCGCCGTTGTCGTCGAACCGCCACTGCGCCCGGTCCGCCTTCGGCATCGTGGCCGATCCCTGGGCGGCGGCGTAGCTGTCGAACAGGGCCGACACCCGGTCCTTGTCCAGCACGCCGCTGTAGAGCCGGACGTCGTCGACCGAGCCGGGCCAGAACTCCGCGGCGGCACCGGCGACCCGGCCCCGGCCGACGGCCAGTCCGCCGTACGGCGCCTTCGGCTGCCACCCGTTCAGGACCGTGCCGTCGCCGACCCGGGTCCCGTCGACGTACAGCCAGATTTTCCGGGCTGCCGGGTCGTACACCCCGACGAGGTGCGTCCAGGCACCGGCCCCGACGTCGGACGACCGCACCGAGACGGCGGCCTGCGTGACCGGCGCGCCGTCGGTGTCCGACTCCGGCATCTCGAAAATCCACACGCCGAGCTGGTTGTCCCCGCCGTCCTTGACGTGGCCCAGCCGGAACTTGCTGGTCCGGGCTCCGTCGATGCTGACCGCGTCGTACTGGCAGCCCTCCGGCTGGGCGGCCAGGTCGCAGCTCCTGGCCAGCTGCACCCACGCCGACACCGTGAACGCCTGGTCGGTCCGGATGTCCACGCCGGTGGTGGTGACCGCGTCACCCGGCTTCGCCGTCGCGACCGCGTTGCCGACCCGGCCCGCGGTGAACGCCGCGCCGCCGACCAGGGTCCCCGCTCGCGCGCCGACGGCATCGGCCGCGTTGACGCCGCTCGACTCGTCGAACTGGTATTCGTGGGCCAGCGTCAGGTCCCGGCCCGACATCGTCTGGATCTCCGCGACGAACAGTGCCCGGCCGTAGACCGAGACGTCGTCGACCGCTCCCGTGTAGTACTCCAGCGGGCCGCCGTTACCCTTCGCGCGGCCGACCTGCAGCCCGCCGGACGGGTTCCAGGACTGGGTGTGTGCGGCCGTCGCGGCCAGCACGCCGTTGACGTACAGCTGGATCTGGTGCGCACTGCCGTCGTACACGGCGACCAGGTGCGCCCACTGTCCCACCTGGACACTGCCGCCGGACGCGGTGTCCCACTTCGCCGAGGCCGAGTCGGCGCTCGGCATCGTGAACGCCCACGTGCCGTCGTCCCGGGCCTGGAGCTTGAACCCGCTGACCGTGTTCCCGTCCTCGGACACCACGGTCTGTGTCACCTTCGCCTTGTCGGCCTTCGCCCAGGCGGCCACCGAGAAGCCACGGTCGGCGTCGACCACGTGCGGCGCGCTGACCCCCGACTGGGCCGCCGCGTCCAGCCGGACGGCCAGATCCGACGAGGTCGGCATGCTGGACTGGCCCGCGGTGTAGGTGACGCCGTTCACCGCGTTCGCGGTCACACCGCGCGGCGACGAGTCGACGACGCTGCCGTCGAACTTCCACTTGACCAGCGCGACGGAGTCTCCGCCGACGATGCCGCGGATCTCGTCCTCGGACAGCACCCGGTTGTACGCGCGTACCTCGTCCACCGCACCCTTCCACCAGTTGCCGACCTGGCCGTTGTCCTTGTTCCGGCCGACGATCAGCGGGCCGAGGGCGTTGAACCCACCGTTGTGGACCGTCGTGCCGGCGAGCACACCGTTGACGTAGATCCGGATCTTCCCGGCCGCCGCGTCGTACACCGCGGCCAGGTGCGTCCACTCCCCCACCTTGGCGACCGACGCGCTGTGGACCGCCGAGTCGGTGTTACGGGTGGCTGTGTCGGCACCGAAGGTGTAGAACTCCCACCGGGCGCCCCCGGGATCGTTGCGGTAGCCCAGCACGAACGCGCTGTTCACGTCGCCGTCCTGGGCCAGGAGCGTGGAGATGCCGTTGCTGTCCGGTGGCGCCTGGTCCAGCCGCGCCCACACCGCCACCGAGAAGCTCTGGTCGGTGCGCACCACCGGTCCGTCGGTGCGCACCAGGTCGTTCGGGTTGTCCAGCTGGACCGCGCCGTTGACCGCGCCGTTGGCGACGAAATGCGCACCGCCCTGCAGCACCGCCTTGCCGCCGCCGGGCACCGCGTTCTCCGCGGTCGTGCCGCCGCCGTCGTCGAACTTCCAGTTGCCGACCTGGACGTTGTCGCGGTTCACCGCGGACTGGATCTCGGCGTCGCCCAGGACCCGGTCGTAGATCTTGACCTCGTCGACCGCGCCGTGCAGGAAGTCGACGTCCGGGTGCGAGTCCCACATCGTCCGGCCGATCCGCACCGGCCCGGTGGAATTCTCCGGCGGGACGGTCTTCGTGACCTTGCCCGCGAGTTCTCCGTTCACGTACAGCCGAAGCTGGTTGGCGGGCGCGTCGTACAAGCCGGTCAGTTGCGTCCACGTGTTGGTCTGCGCGGTCGCCGACGACCACACCAGGTCGGCCGCGCCCTGGGTGGCGTTCGGATCGGCCATGGCGAACACCCAGCGGCCGCCGTTCTCCGCCCGGTACCAGAGGTCGAACCCGGCGAACGTGGTGCCGTCCTGGCTGACGATCGCCTGCGCGCCCGCACCCGGGACGATCTTGGCCCAGGCCGACACGCTGAAGCTGATGTCGGTCCGCACGGTGTTGGAGGTGGTGGCGTAACCGGTGCCGTCCAGCGTGAGCGCCGATCCGACCGCGCCCGGCGCGAAGCTCGTGCCGCCGGTCGTCGTGCCGTCGCGGTCTCCCAGGTACGCGCTGTCCTGCGCGTTGCCCTCGAACGAGTACTGCGCCAGCGGGCCGCTGCCCGGCCGCACGTAGAAGTGCAGCGTCGCGCTGCTGCTGAGGTTCCCGGCCCGGTCGACGCTGCGTACGTACAGCGTGCGGGGGTTGTCACCGGGTGGCGTCAGGGTCACGGTGGCCTTGCCGCCCAGCGCGTCCGCGTCGACCGGAGTCGTCGGCGGGTCGCTCCAGCCGTACACGAAGTGGTCGATGTCGGCGACCCCGGCCGAGTCGAACGTGAACGTCCCCGGCACGCCGACGCCGCCGTGCCACCGGTCGTCGGCCTGATAGAGCCCCGGGGTGATGTTCGGGGGCACTGTCACCGGTGTCCGGTCCACCACGAACGACGCGCCGGCCTGGCCGGGACCGGTGTCCCACCCGTCGCTGCCGTTCACCGTCCAGCCGACGGTCTGGCCGTTGCGGTTCCGCAGATCCACGTCGGTGCTGAAGATGTTGCCCTGGGGCAGCGCTGGGCCGTCGTGATGCTCGGTGGCGCCGCCGGTGACGTCCCAGTGCGCGGTCAACTGGTCGGCACCGTCCGGGTCGGTCAGCCGGCCCTTGAGCCGGATGAAGTCGTCGCTCACGTACGCCTTGCCGGCACACCACTTGCACACCTTCAGGCCCGGCTCGGTGCTCAACTCGGTCGGCGCGTTCGGCCGGGTGTTGTAGTTGACGCGGATCCGGGCGGAGGCGGGGTCGTACTTGCGCCACGCCGTGTCGAAGCCCTCGTCGGCGGCCTTGATGTAGTACGCCGACCAGCTGCTCGGGCTGTAGTAGCCGCCGATGTTGAACGAGACGCCCTTGTACCCGGCGCACCCGTCGTACACCGCGGGAATCGACTGGCGGTTGACGAACGTGCTGCCCGGCTGCGAGTTCCAGCTGAGATTCTGGTCGAAGGTGCGGTTGGCGATCCACAGCTCGTTGTCGGCGGCGTTGCAACTCGGGCTGTAGACGCTGGTGATGTCGAAGGTGATGGTGCGGACGCTCTTGCCGTCCAGGAAGCTGGTGTCGAACTGCCAGTAGGTGCGGGCGACACCGATGCCGTTGCAGTAGGCGAAATCGCAGCGGCCCACCTTGGCCCAGTTGGTCCCGTCCTGCTCGGTGTCGACCCCGCCGTAGAAGTACTTGTTGCCGGGCTTCCCGGAGAACACCTTGGCCCAGTCGCTGCGGTCGAACGTGTGCCAGTCCGGGTCGATGGTCATCGGGAAGACGGCCGCCCGGTCGGTCAGCAACTTACGGTCCGGCACGAGCGTCAGCGACGTCTTGCCCAGCTCCAGCCGGACCGGCGCGGTTCGCTTCTTCGTCGCGTCCCACATGACCGCGGGCGGAGTGTCGTAGACGACTTTGCCGGCCGCGTCCCTGGCCACCAGCGCGCCGCCGTGTACCGACAGTTTCAGGCCCGAAGCCTTGATCCCCAGCCTGATCCGGGACAGCGCGGGGTTGCGCGCCGCCGCCGCGGACTTGACGACGATGTGCTGGGTCACGCTGTTCGCCGACGCGGTCATCGTCAGGTCGACGCCGGGCAGCACCTCCCGGTACGTCGCGGTGGCGCCGTCGAGCACCGGCGCCGGGAGCCGGCCCGGCCAGGTGACCGCGATCGGGCCGTACGTCAGCAGCGGCTCGGCGTCCCCGCCGCCGGAAAGCGTCGTGCCGGTGGTGACCGCCCTCGGGCGGACCGCCCGGTCGGCGGTGAACGCCAGCCCGGGGTCGACGGGCACCCAGGAGTCACCGCGCTTGATCTGCATCGGCTCGGCGGCCAGCTCGGCCCGCATCGTGCCGTCCGGCTGTGCGGTCACCTTCCGCGTCGGCGTCTCCTGCGACGTCACCTCCACCGCTTCGTGTTGCCGGCGTGCGGCGGCCATCGCGACGTTCGCGTTCGCGCTCCGAACGATCCGGGCCACCGCCGCGGCCGGCGGACCACCCCCCACATCACGCACGACCACGACAACGGCCGCGATCCCCAGTAGAACTACGACAAGCGCAAGCAGTCTTCTTCGCCCCGGCATTGCAGTCCTCCGACCTCGAGCCAGCTACCGGCCGAAGTACAGCGACGCCACCTTTCACGGTTCTTACACGGGCCCGCACGTACCCCTAAATCCGGCAAATCGCCGAGGATTCCTACGGCTCAGCTGCGGAGGCTCAGCTCCGGAGGTACGCCAGCACGGCGAGCACCCGCCGGTGACCGTCGGTCGTGGCCGGCAGGTCGAGCTTGCTGAAGATGTTGCCGATGTGCTTGTTGACCGACGCGTCCGTGATGTGCAGCCGCTTGCCGACCGTGTCGTTGGAGCGGCCCTCCGCCATCAGCGCGAGGACCTCGAGCTCGCGGGGCGTCAGCCGTGCTCGCGGATCGGGGCGCCGGCTGATCAGCTGGCGGACCACCTCGGAGTCGACGATGGTCTGTCCCGCCGCGACCTGTTCCACCGCGGCGTTGAACTCGACGACCGCGCCGACCCGGTCCTTCAGGAGGTAGCCGACGCCCACGCCGTCATCGGAGTCGAGCAGCTGCGCCGCGTACGACTGGTCCACGTACTGGCTGAGGACCAGTACGGGCAGGCCGGGGAAGGACCGGCGCAGGCGTACGGCGGCCCGCAGCCCGTCGTTGGCGTTGCCCGGCGGCATCCGTACGTCGGTGATGATCATGTCCGGACGCCGGGCCTGGACCGCCTCCACCAACGCGTCGGCATCCGCCACCGCATCGACGACCTGGTGCCCGAATCGGCCGAGGATGCTCACCAGGCCCTCCCGGAGGAGGGTGGAGTCCTCGGCGAGGGTCACCCGAAGGGACATGGGATCTCCATCAGTACGAGAGTCGGACCACCCGGTGGACTGGACACCCGCATGCGCCCGTCGAGCACGGCCAGCCGGTCCGCCAGCCCGGTCAGGCCGGTGCCGCCGGCAGCGTCCGCGCCGCCCACGCCATTGTCCCTGACCTCGAGGACGAGGATGTCGGCATGGTGCCGCCCGACCAGCTCGACCCGGGTGGCGCGGCTGTGTTTCGCCACGTTGGCCAGTGCCTCGACGACGGCGTAGTAGGCGGCCGTCTCGACCGGCCGCGGCAGCCGGCCGTTGAGCCGCAGATCGAGCGAGACCGGCACCGGGAACCGGCTGACCGCCTCCTCGATCGCGGCCACCAGCCCGTTGTCGCTGAGCACCTGCGGATTCAGGCCGCGGACCAGATGGCGCAGATCGGCCAATGTCAGGGCGAGCTGTTCCTGCGCCGACTCGATGTCACGATGGAGCGTGGAGCCCTCGGGTACGTCCAGGTTCATCAGACCCAGCGTGACGCTGAGCGAGACGAGTCGTTGCTGCGCGCCGTCGTGGAGGTCACGCTCGATGCGGGCCCGTTCGGCCTCGAACGCGTCGAGCAGCCGCGCCCGCGACTCGCTGATCTCCTTCAGGTCGGGGTCGACCTCGGCGTCCCGCGGCGCGAGAATGATCCGGCACAGCGTCGCACGGGCACCCGCCCAGGCGGTGAGCGAATAGGGCGCGGCGAGCAGCAGCAGCACGCCCAGCACGGCCCAGGGCCATGCGGCCGGATCGTCGACCGGCGCGCCGATGCACTGCGCCGGCACCAGGAAGGCCAGGCCCAGCACGGCCACGTCGATCCACCACAGCGCGGTCAGCGAGATCATCATCAGGATCAGCTCGCGCCAGGTCGCCGACTCCCGGAGCCGGGTGCGCAACCAGGCGCGCGGCCCCGGCTGCTCCGGTGGCCGGTGCGGGTCCTGGATGCCGTCCAGGTCGACCAGCCGCAACCGCCAGCGCTCCAGCCGGGCGAACGGCAGTCCCATCAGCGCGGCGGCCACCAGCAGCGCAGCACCGACCACCACGACGACGCCGAGGATCCCGGCCGTGACCGCCACCACGAACAGGCACATGGTCACGGCGCCGGCAAGCACGCCCGAGATCAGGTAGAGGAGGGCCCGCCAGGGCCAGGCCGAGCGGAGGAACCCGACCGGCTGCAGGGCCATCGCCTGCCAGGCGGTCCGGCCGTACATCTCGCCGCTGCTTCGCACCCCGCCACGGTAGGCCGTGGCCCGGTCCCGGCGCGGTAGTGCGGGCTCTACCTGAAAGACTATTGCCAGGGTCAATGTGCGGGGCCCGGCGCTGCGGTCGAATCGACGGCATGACAGCGACTCAAGACTTGTCTGCGACGGCCGCGGTGGAGCTGCGCGCCGTGCGCAAGGTCTATCGACGGGGCACACAGGAGGTGAGGGCGCTCGACGGTGTCTCCATCGGCTTTCCGGCGGGCACCTTCACCGCGATCATGGGCCCGTCCGGCTCCGGCAAGTCCACCCTGCTGCAGTGCGCCGCCGGCCTCGACGAGCCCAGCGCCGGGCAGATCTTCATCGCCGGCGAGGAGATCAGCGGGATGGACGAGAGCGCCCGTACGGCCCTGCGGCGCGACCGGGTCGGCTTCGTGTTCCAGGCGTTCAACCTGGTGGCCTCCCTGACCGCGGCGCAGAACGTCGAGCTGCCGCTACGCTTCGCCGGTCGCCGCCCCGACCGCACCGAGGTGGCGCGGGCCCTGTCCGAGGTCGGCCTGGGTGACCGCCCTGGACACCGTCCGAGCGAGCTCTCCGGGGGGCAGCAGCAGCGGGTGGCACTCGCCCGCGCGCTGATCACCCGGCCCGACGTGCTGTTCGCCGACGAGCCGACCGGCGCGCTCGACACCAGAACCTCGCGCGAGGTGCTGGCCGGCCTGCGCCGGCTGGTCGACCGGCAGGCGCAGACCACACTCATGGTCACGCACGACCCCGTCGCCGCGTCGTACGCGGACGTGGTCGTCTTCCTCAAGGACGGTCAGATCGCCGACCGTCTGGAGCTCGATCCGGGCGACGGGTCGAAGCCGAGCCGCGTGGCCGCCCGCATGGCCCGGTTGGAGGCATGATGCTTGCCGCCGCCAACATTAGGGAGCACTGGCGTTCGTTCCTCGCCGCCTTCCTCGCCGTCGCCGTCGGCGTCGGCCTGATCACGGTCACCCTCCTCCTCTACGACTCGGGCCGCCCTCGCACTCAGCCCCGGGTGGCCGCCGCCGGGGTGCTGGTCGTGTCGGACCAGGCGCCCGACCGGAGCGGCGCCCTGGAGGACCGCGTGCCGTGGAGCGAGAGCGAAGCCCGTGATCTGGTGGGTCGGCTGAGCGGGATCCCCGGCGTCGAGGCCACGGTCATCGACCGCAACTTCTACGCTCAGGCCTTCCGCAACGATGAGCCGGTGGCCGACGAGGCCGCCACCGAGGCCGGGCACGGCTGGTCCAGCACCCGGTTGGCGCCGTACGCGCTGACGTCCGGCCGGGCACCGCAGTCCGGCAACGAGGTGGCGGTCGGCTCCGATCTCGGGGTGTCCACCGGTTCGTCCCTTCCGGTCGGTCTCGCCGACGGCGTGCACACCTACACGGTGAGCGGGACGACGGAGGGCCACGGCTTCTACTTCACCGACGCCGAGGCCGCCCGCCGGGACACCGGGGTCACCACGATCGGGCTCGTGACGGCGAAGGGCTCTTCGGTCAAGCCCGTCGCCGACCGGGCCGGCGGCATCGTCGGCGGCAGCGGCTCCGCGCTGACCGGCGATGCCCGCGGAGTCGTCGAGCCGGGATACCTGACACACAAGCGGTTCCTCGGTGATCAGCTGATCAGCGCCCTGGCGATCATGGCGCTGTTCACCACGATCTTCGTGGTCGCCGCCACCCTGACCCTGGCCACGACGCAGCGCCGCCGCGAGATCGGTCTCCTGCGGACGATCGGAGCCGGCCCCCGCCAGATCCGCCGCATGGTGCTCGGCGAGTCGGTCATCGTCGGGCTGCTCGGCTCGGTGACCGGCGGCCTGGCCGGCATCCTCGGCGCTCCGGTCATGCTGGCGGCGCTCCGCCGGCTCGACGTCACGCCGCCCGGCTCCAAGGTCATCGTCTCGGCGTGGCCGTTGACGGCCGCGACCATGATCGGCACCGGGGTCGCCGTGCTGGGTGCCTGGGCGGCCAGCCGCTCGGCCGCCCGGGTGGCGCCGATCGAGGCGCTGCTCGACGCGCAGACCGAGCAGCGCCCGATGAGCCGCGGCCGGTGGATCGCCGGGTCGGCTGCCTTCGGACTGGGCGTGGTGCTGGCTGTCGTGACCGCGACCGGCGCCGCGGACCGCCGCCTCAACCTGGCGATCGCGACATCGATGTGCCTGATCGTCGCGGCGGCGCTGCTGGCGCCGGTCGTCATCGGGCCGGTGGTCCAGCTGGTGACGGCACCGCTCGCCCGGCGGTCGTCCGGCGCCGTCCCGATGCTCGTCCGGGCCGAACTGCTCAACTCGACCCGCCGGGCCGCTTCCACGGCTGCCCCGGTGATCGCGGCGGTCGGCTTCGCCGTTCTGATCAGCGGGCTGGTCGCGACCATGCGGGTGGCCTACCCCGCCGAGACCACCCGGCAGCTGGCCGGGCAGGTGCTCATCGACCCGGGCAACGCGCCCGGGCTCAGCGACGCGGTCGTCCACGACCACCCGGTCGGCCGGGCCGCGCTGCCGACCCGCTTGTTCGTGACCGGGCCGGGCGGCGGCAACGCGGTGATCGACGGGGTCGGATCGCGGGACCCGCGCTGGTCGCGTCCGGGTGAGGCGGTCCTGGACACCACCATGGCGAGGTTCCTGAGGGTGCGGGCCGGCTCGACCGTCACCGTGGGCTTCGCCGACGGGCTCAGCAGCGAGTTGCGGGTCGCCTCCGTGCTGCCTCCCGACGAGGCTCGTGGCTCGTTCGTGCTGTCGCGGGACACCGTCCGCGAGCACGACCCGACGGCCCTGACCGACAACATCTTCATGCCCGCCGACCACGCACCGGCGCACCTCGGCGCGGGAGCCCGGCTGCAGAACGCCGAGCAGTTCGCGCTGAAGCAGTACAACACCGACGCCAAGCTGACCGACAGCCTCGCCATGATGGTCACCGCGGTCGCGGTCGGCTACAGCGGCCTGGCCGTGGCCAACAGCATGGCCATGGCGGTGTACGGGCGGCGCACCGACTTCGCGGTGATGAAGTCGGCCGGCGGCACCCGGCGGCAGCTGCTCCGCTTCGCGGTCAGCGAGACCGGATTATTGGTGATCATCGGCTCGGTGCTGGGCCTGCTCGCCACCCTGCCTCCGTTGGCCGGCGTCGCGTCCGGTCTCGGCGCCGAGACAGCGACCCGGGTGACGATCCATCTCAGCGGCGGCACTCTCACCTGGGCGGTCCTCGGCAGCCTGGTCATGGCGACGGCCGCAAGCGCGTTCGTGACGTGGAACGTGCTGCGGCCCCGCACGAGGTGACCGGAGTTGCGGAGTCAGCCGACCCGGCGATAGCGGATGTGGGTGGTCACCGGCGAGTGAAGTACCTCGACGGGTTCGAAGCCGAAGGACTCGACCCCGTCGAACATGCGCTCGCCCGAACCGAGCAGTACCGGTGCGATGTCGAGGGTGAGCTCGTCGATCACACCGGCGCTCAGCGCCTGCCGGACGGTCGAGGCGCCACCGGCGATGTCCACACCGTTGTCACCGGCGGCCTGGCGCGCCGCGGAGTAGGCCGCGTCGAAGCCGTCGGTGACGAAGTGGAACGTCGTCCCGCCGTCCATCCGGATCGGGTCATGCGCATGATGGGTCAGCACGAACACCGGCGCGTGATACGGCGGTTCGGGGCCCCACCAACCGGTCCATTCCTCATCCCAGTCGCCGCGGATCGGGCCGAACATGTTGCGGCCCATCACGTACGCGCCCCGCGGCCGCAGGAGCCACCCGGCCGCGACCTTGTCGGCGTCGTTGGCCCGCGGGTCGCCGATGTGCCAGCCGTGCAGTTCCAGCCCCCGCCTGCCCAGTGGGTTGTCGCGGCTCTGGTCCGGCCCGGCGACGAAACCGTCCAGCGAGATCGACATGTGGCAGGTGGTGTCCGGCACCGCAAACCCCCAAAGTGATTGCGACTTGCAAGCGGTCGTACGGACGATAGCAGGTCGCCCGGCCCGACCCGCCGGTGAACGCGGTTCTTATGCAACCTTTAAGACCGCTGACGCGGATTCTCACGACGCTGACCGATCGTTGGTGCCATGACCGACACCGTCAGCGCTCGTACCGCTGTCCCGCGGACCGTGCCCCCCGTCCGCGCCCCCGGGCGGCGGGCGACACCTCGCTGGTGGGCGGACGCCGGTGGGCTCGGCGCCGGCGTGAGTCTGCTGGTCGTGACGGCGTTGTGGGTGAGCAACGGCGGTGTGCATCAGGTTTCCGGCGGCGGAGCCGAGGCGGTTTCCGCGCTGGGCCGGCTCACCGGGTTGTGGGCGTCGGACCTGCTGTTGCTGCAGGTGCTGCTGATGGCCCGGATCCCGCTGGTCGAGCGCGCCTTCGGTCAGGACCGGCTCGCGCGCTGGCACCGGTGGACGGGATTCTCGTCGTTCTGGCTGATGATCGCGCACATCGTGCTGATCACCCTCGGGTACGCGGGCGCGGCTCACGCGAACGTGTTCGCCGAGTTGTGGGACATGCTCCTCACCTATCCCGGCATGCTGCTGGCCACCGCCGGGACGATCGCGCTGATCATGGTGGTGGTCACCTCGATCCGGGCGGCGCGTCGACGGTTGCGCTACGAGTCGTGGCATCTGATGCACCTGTACGCCTATCTCGGTGTCGGCCTCGCGCTGCCGCACCAGCTGTGGACCGGTACGGACTTCATCGGTTCGGCGGCCTCCACGGCGTACTGGTGGAGCCTGTACGCCGTGTCGGCCGGCGGCGTACTGGTCTATCGGGTCGGTCTTCCGCTGTGGCGCAACTGGCGGCACCGCCTGGTAGTCAGCCACGTGACGCCCGAGGGGCCGGGGCTGACCTCGATCTATCTGACCGGCCGGCACCTGGACAGGCTGCCGGCCCGGGCGGGTCAGTTCTTCCAGTGGCGGTTCCTCGACGGGCCGGGCTGGTCCCGGTCGCATCCGTACTCGCTGTCGGCAACCCCGGACGGGCACCTGCTGCGGATCACGGTCAAGGATCTCGGCGACGGCAGCGCCCGCGTCGCCCGGCTCACGCCCGGCACCAAGGCTCTGATCGAAGGGCCGTACGGGAAGCTGACCGGCGAAAGCTATGCCGGCGGCCCGGTGGTGCTGCTGGCCTGCGGTATCGGCGTCACCCCGCTGCTCTCGCTGCTCGGCGAGTTGCCGTACCGGCCGGGTGAGGCGACGTTGATCTACCGGGCCCGCAACGAGGCCGAGGTCGCGTTCCGCGGCGAGCTGGACTGGTTCGCCCGGCAGCGCGGCGTCCGGATCGTCTATCTGCTCGGCCCGCGCGCCGCCCGGCCGTCCTGGCTGCCGGCCGAGTTCGCCGGGCATGGCGACGCCGAGGCGTTGCGCCGGATCGCGCCGGCCATCGCCGGCTCGCACGTCTACGTGTGCGGCCCGGACGCCTGGACCGAGGCGGCCCGCTCCGCGGCCCACACCGCCGGGGTCCGGCCCGAGCGCCTGCACACCGAACTGTTCTCCTGGTAAAGCGGAAAGAGGAAGAAGACGATGCGACGGATCAGCATGTGGCTGTTCTCCACCGTGGCCGCTGTGGTGCTGCTGTTCAGCTACCGCACCAGCACCAACGGCGCCGACACCCCGGTGGCCGTCACCGTACCGGCGCCGGTACCCACCACGCCGTCGACGAGCAGCAGCGCATCGTCGACCGCAACCAAGACCTACACCGGCTCGACGGCGTCGACCCGGTGGGGTGACGTGCAGGTGACCATCACCGTCACCGACGGCAAGATCACCGACGTGGCGGTGCCGGTCTACCCGAGCGGTAACGGCAAGGACCAGGAGATCAACGCGTACGCGCTGCCGGTCCTGCGCCAGGAGACACTCGCGGCGCAGAACGCGAACATCGATACCGTCTCCGGCGCCACCGTCACCAGCGACGGCTACCTGCAGTCGCTGCAGTCGGCCCTCGACGCCGCGAATCTGGCGTGACCGCCCCGGCGATCCCGCAGCGGGCCTGGGTGGAGCAGATCATGGGCCTGCCGGTCAGCGTTCACGTACGTGGCGACGGGCTCGCCGGCGAGCGCGTCGAGAAGCGAGTCGCGGAGGTCTTCGCCGAGCTCCGACACGTCGACGCCGTCCTGAGCCCGTACCGCGACGACAGCGACCTGACCCGCTGGGAGCACGGGCAACTCGCCGTCGGCGAGGCCGACCCGATCCTGGCGCAGGTGATGACACTGTGCGCTGAGGCGTCGCGGCGGACCGGCGGTTGGTTCGACGCGCACGGCCTGCCCGACCCGCGCACCGCGGAACCGCGGTACGACCCGTCCGGTCTGGTGAAGGGCTGGGCGGCGGAACGCGCCGCGCGCCATCTGGCCGACCTCAGCGGGTACGGCTGGTGCCTCAACGCCGGCGGCGACGTCCTGGTGCACGCGCCCGACGACCAACCGCCGTGGCGGGTCGGCATCGAGAACCCGAACGATCCCGCGCGGATCATGAGCGTGGTCGAGCGCCGTACCGGTGCGATCGCGACGTCCGGGAGCACGCACCGCGGTGCCCACATCATCGACCCGCACACCGGCCGGCCCGCCGGTGGGACCCGGGCCGTCACCGTGACCGGGCCGCGCCTGCTGTGGGCCGACGTCTACGCCACCGCGGCGGCCGTCCGCGGGGCTACGGCCCTGGCCTGGATTGATGATCTGGCCGGGTACGAAGCGCTGATCGTCACCTCGTCGGGCATGCTTCGAACGACCGGCGGCTGGCCGACGTCGTCGGCGAAGGTGCAAGAGGAGAGACCATGCGCGTCCTGGTAGTGGACGACGACACGGCGGTGCGCGATTCCCTGGCCCGCACCCTGCGGTTCGAAGGCCACGAGGTCGACACGGCAGGCGACGGACTGCAGGCACTCGCCGCCGTCGAGGCCGCGGAACCCGACGCCATGATCCTGGACGTCAGCATGCCGAAGATGGATGGTCTGGAAACGTGCCGGCAGTTGCGGGCCACCGGCGCGGTTCTGCCGATCCTCATGCTCACCGCCCGCGACAGCGTCGGCGACCGGGTCGCCGGGCTGGACGCGGGCGCCGACGACTACCTCGTCAAACCCTTCGCCCTTCAGGAACTGCTCGCCCGGCTCAGAGCCCTGCTGCGCCGTTCCGCCCGGACCACGCCGGCCGCCGGCCAGCAGCCGCCCGGGGCGGGTGCCGGCTCCGAGCAGTCGCTGAGCTTCGCCGACATCCGCCTGGATCCCGGGACGCACGAGGTGTGGCGCGGAGAGCGCCCCTTGCGGCTGACCCGCACCGAGTTCGCCATCCTCGAGGTGTTTCTGCGCCACCCGCGGCAGGTGTTGACCCGGGCGGCGCTCTTCGAGCAGGTGTGGGGTTACGACTTCGGCGAGACGTCCAACAGCGTGCACGTCTATCTGGGCTATCTGCGCCGCAAGCTGGAAGACGACGGCGAGCCGCGGCTGCTGCACACCGTCCGCGGTGTCGGCTTCGTGCTGCGCGAGCAACCACTATGACCTCCGATGAGGCCGGCGGCACCGTACTGGTGCAGTGGTGGCGGCGCCGCACCCTGCACGCCCGCCTGTCACTGCTGGTCACCGGTGCGGTCGCAGTGGCGGTTCTGACGCTTTCCGCGGTGGCCTGGCTGGTGGTCGCGGAAATTCAGCACCACCAGATCCAGTCCGAGCTGAACGCCGACGCCAACGCCATCGCCGCGCAACCCGCCCAGTGGCTCACCGCCACCGGCGCGCTCCCGGACCCCGACGCCGCGACGACTGACGGTCACCACGGCCCGCATCAGCTCGGACCGCGGTGGCAGATCCTCGACGCGACCGGCACCGTGATCAGCGACTCGACCAATCCCCTGCCGGTGACCACGGGCGCCCGGCAGATCGCCGCCGGCCGGGGACGGACTTTCGAGGAGCAGGTCGCCATCGGCGAGGACAGCTATCTCATGCTCACCGTGCCGGCCAACGGCGGCGGCGCCGTCCAGGTGGCGATCAACCAGGACCCGGACAACCACACGCTCACCCTTTTCGGGCTGCTGCTCGCGGCCGGCTGCGTTCTCGGCATCGCCGGCGCGGCCGGGCTCGGCCGAGCGGTCGCCCGCACCGGCCTGACGCCGGTGCAACACCTCACCGAAGCGGTCGAGGACGTGACCGCGACGATGGACCTCACCCAGCCGCTGCCCGTACACGGCGCCGACGAGATCGCCCGTCTCGGCACGTCGGTCAACACCATGCTCACCGCCATCGACACCGCGCGCCGCGCCCAGCGCACCCTCGTCGAGGACGCGGGCCACGAGCTGCGAACTCCGCTGACGAGCATCCGCACCAACATCGAGCTGCTGCTGCAGGTCGAACGGCACCCGGAACGGGCCCACCGCCTGCCGCCGGAGGAACGCACCAAACTGCTCGCCGATCTCGACGCCCAGGTCCGGGAGCTGTCCACGCTGACCACCGAACTGGTCGAGCTCGCCCGCGAGGAGGCCACCCGCGAAGCCGTCGAACCGGTCGAGCTGACCGACGTGATCACCGCGGCCGTCAACCGGGTCCGGACCCGGGCCCCCGCCTTGACCTTCACCACCGACCTGCACCCGTGCACCGTGCACGGCCGCCCCGGCGAACTGGAACGCATGGTCGTCAACGTGCTCGACAACGCCGCCAAATGGAGCCCACCCGGCGCCACCGTGCACACCGCCGTGCGCCCCGACGGCCCGCAACAGTGCCAGATCACCATTACCGACACCGGCCCCGGCATCGCCGAAACCGACCGCCCGCACGTCTTCGACCGCTTCTACCGGGCAACCGCCGCGCGTGCGACACCCGGCTCCGGCCTCGGGCTGGCCATCGTCGCGCAGACCGCAACCCAGCACGGCGGCACCGTCACGGCCGAACAGCACGAGCCGCAGGGAACAAAGATCACCATCCGGCTCCCGAACGTCCACGAGCAGCGATGAGAGCGAGCCGCCTTCCCGCTCTTCGAGCGGCTACCCCTCGGTCATACCCGGAACGAGCCGACGAGGCTCCGCAGGTCGGAGGACATGCGGGCCAGTTCGGACGACGCCCGCGGGGAGTCCTCGACGCCCTCGGTGGTCGGTGTCGCCGCGGTGGCCAGCGTTTCGACGTTGCCGGCGATCCCGCCGACCGAGGTCGCCATCACACCGATCTCGTCCCGCGAGCGCACCGCGACGCTGTCGGTCAGATCGCCGCGCCGACTCGCATGTCGGAGAACCAACTGAATACGGCGCCACCGGCCGACGCTGCTGTTCCCTGGGCTGATACGGCCGACTTCGCCACGCTGTCCTTCTTCGCTCCTACGGAAATCCGATCGCCTTCACTATCAGGCGGTATCCCGACGACGGCAGCGTTTTAGGCCAAATCTGTGGCAAGGCGTGCGGGTCTGGACCAGCTGACGACGGCCACGATGGACACCACCGCCCGCCGCACAGCACGGCTATTCGTCAATGACAGCCGGCCGGCCCTGCAACGCCCGCGGTCCCTCTCGTGACGCGGAAGGACCGTGCGGGCGATTGAGTTCAGGCAGCGTTCGTTTGGCGTTGGTCGTTCCGCTGGTGCCGAAGCGCGTCTTCGAGTTGGTCCTCGAGGATGATGATCCGGCAGGCGGCTTCGAGGGCAGTGCCATGGTCGACCATCTCGCGGGCTCGGATGGCCAGGCGCAGCTGGTAGCGGGAGTATCGGCGGTGTCCGCCGGCCGATCGGAACGGGGTGAACAGTTTCGCTTCGTCGAGTCGGCGCAGGAAGTCCTGCGAGGCGCCGGTGATCTCCGCGGCGCGGCCCATCGTGTAGGCGGGGTAGTCCTCGTTGTCGAGAAGGTCATCGGGTTGGGCCATATATGTGCCTCCATGACGAGGGCCCCGGCGCGGAAGCGCCGGGGCCCGGGGTTTTTGGGTTGAAAACACCATCTACCGGCACGTTCGCCGGCTTGTCGTATCCGCACCTGCCGCTGAGCGCGGCTTGCGGTGCGAGGATCGCATAAGCGTGACCGGAGACCACCTCACGTTCGATGGAGACTGCGGTGTCCACCCCAGAACGGCAATTGCGTTCCGACGGCGGGCGATCCAACGGCGTCCAGCCCTCCCTTTCCTCTGCTTCCATTACCTGTGGTGCTGTTTCTACAACCTGCCGATGCCGGAACCCCACGCAAACTTCATGGCCCCAACATGTGCAGCAAACCTTCACGCATCAGGCTGAGCCCTGAACTTGCCTCGGCCCCGCCTGCGTTGCCCTGACCTGGAATTACGTCAAGGTCTTGTGGTGCCACTTGCTGTACTGCATCAGGCTGAGCCCTGAACCTGCCTCGGCCCCGCCTGCGTTGCCCTGACCTGGAATTACGTCAAGGTCTTGTGGTGCAACTGCCTTACTGACGTGCGGGCGGTAATGGATTCGCGCCGCACTGCCGAGCGAGCCACGAACGTTCCGGGCCCCGCTTTGAGCTCGGCTGCTTTCTCGTCTGCGTCTTCAACGGTCTCTGCTGTCAACGAGAGAAACACTAACCGGCTGTCGCGAGAATGTCTAGCCCCACCGACATAGATTTTCTCGGTGGCGCCCCCGCCCCCACGAGGCTGAGCGCGCGGCATGCTGGACAATACGGGCCAGAAACCCGGCAAGGCGCTGCCGGCATGGCAGCCACCTCGCGAGCGCACGACGAAAGGTCTTCCCATGACCGCCACTGGCCAAGCCGTCGCCGAGACGCTCAACCGCGCCTTCGACGAGCCGTCCATGACGATGGCGACCCTGCTCGCCGACGTCATTCCCGCGCTGGCGGAGTTCGACCAGGACGCCACGACCGCCGCCGACCCGGAGGGCTACCGCGACCGGATCGTCCTGCACGACGGCAGCATCATCCTTTACGACAGCCGTACCGAACGATGGGCGGTCAGCAGCACCGAAGAAGTCGCCGCGTCCGATGAGCGCCGCACCGCATCGGCCTGAGGATCGGGCGACGCGACGGTCCGCCCCGTTGGGGAGATTCATCGCGAGCAGCAGCGGGTATCTACGGCGAATTCCGTCCCGCGAATGGAGCTCCATATGTCGACTGACGCCATCGTCATCCTCAAGAACGACCACAAGACCATCAAGAAGCTCTTCAAGGAGTTCCAGAACGCCGGTGACGAGGCGACCCAGACCAAGGGCCGCATCGTCGGCCGGATCATCGAAGAGCTGACCGTGCACACCTATCTCGAGAACGAGTGCATGTATCCCGAGGTCCGTAGGCTGCTGCCGGACCTCGAGGACGACGTGCTCGAGTCATACGAAGAGCACCACGTCGCGGACATCCTCTGCACGGAGTTGCACGCCATGGATCCCAGCGACGAACGGTTCGACGCCAAGACGACGGTGCTCATCGAAAACGTCACCCACCACATCGACGAAGAGGAACAGGATTGGTTCCCGCAGGTTCGTGAGGGACTGGGCCGCAAGCAGCTGCAGGAACTCGGCGCGCGCATGAACGAGATGCGTGAGAAGGCGCCCCGGAGCCCCAGCCGGCCCTCCGCGCTGAAGAAGGCGGTCGACGCCATCACGGCATAGCGGCCACGGCGCCAATCGGGAGCGAGGGGCCGGGCATCATGATGGGCTCCTCTCCCTTCGCTCGTTGCCTTCGATGGACGAGGGGCCGGGGCCGAAGTCCTCCCGGCGTTGGTTCGCAAGAGCCAGGGAGCAATTCGCGGGGACCGGGCGGGGCTGATCCCGAGCGAGGCTAGGGTCGGTCGTGTGTCACACGCTGACCGCCGAGGAGTGTGGTAAGCGCTATGCCGAGTGCTGATGCCGCACCGTTGGGCCGTAAACATGACGCCGACGAGCAGAGTTCGGGGTTGCTCGCCGCGATCGTCCGCTCGTCGCAGGACGCGATCATCGGTAAGACCGTGCAAGGGGTGATCACGAGCTGGAACCCGGCCGCGGAACGCCTCTACGGGTACGCCCCGCCGGAGATCATCGGCTGCAGCGCCGCGGTGCTGTTCCCCCCGGCGCAACGAGCCCGCGAGTTCGAGATCCTGCAGGAAGTCCTTCGCGGTGAACCGGTCGAACAGTACGAGACCGAGCGTATCCGCAAGGACGGCACCGTCATCACGGTGTCGTTGACCGTGTCGCCGATCCTCGACGCGGCCGGCCACATCGTGGGCGTCTCGTCGGTCTCGCGGGACATGACCGAGCAACTGCAGGTCCGCCGGCAACAGGAACAGTGGGAACAGCAGGCACACCGGTCGCAGCGCCTGGAAAGCCTCGGGCAGCTCGCCGGCGGCGTCGCGCACGATTTCAACAACCTGCTCGCCGTGATCGTCAACTACGCCGCGCTGATCGAGGAGGACATCGCCGCCGCGGCCGAACGCGACGGCGAGAAGCGGTGGGCGCAGACCCGCCGAGACGTGCAGCAGACGGCCGCCGCCGCCCAACGCGGGGTGCGACTCACCCAGCAACTGCTCGCGTTCGGCCGCCGTGAGGTGATCCGGCCCCGGGCGCTGAATCTCAACACGGTCGTCGGCGAGGTCCAGGAACTGCTGTGCCGCACGCTGGGTGAACACATCGCCCTGGCCACCGAGCTGGATCAGCAGCTGTGGCCGGTGCTGGCCGACCCCGGCCAGCTCGAGCAGGTGCTGATGAACCTGGCCGTCAATGCGCGGCACGCCATGCACGGCACCGGCACGCTGACCATCGACACCAAGAACCTGCACGTCAACGCCGACCAGGCAGCCGCGCGGCCCGGCCTGCACGCCGGGCGCTACATACGCCTGCGCGTGAGCGACACCGGCATGGGCATGCCCCCGGACGTCCTGGATCGCGCGTTCGAGCCGTTCTTCACCACCAAGGCTGAAGGTGAGGGCACCGGCCTCGGGCTGGCCACCATCTACGGCGTCATCACCCAGGCCGGTGGCACCGCCTACCTGCTGTCGGAACTCAACGTGGGCACCAGCTTCGTCGCGTTGCTGCCCGCCACCGATGCCGACGCGGGCGCGGAGCCGGCACCACGCCCACGCCGGACCGCGTCGGTGCAGCCCGGCGGCGAGACGATCCTGCTGGTCGAGGACGAACCGGCGCTGCGGGAGGTCACCCGACGGCTGCTGGCCCGCAACGGCTACCACATCCTCGAAGCCCAGGACCCCGAGGACGCGCTGCGTATCGCCGAACACCACCCGGAGCCCATCCACCTGCTGCTCACCGACGTGGTCATGCCCAGGATGCTCGGCAAACAGGTCGCCGAACAGGCCAAACGCCTCAGTCCGCAGACCAAGGTGCTGTACATGTCCGGCTACGCCAAACCCGTGCTGGCGTCCCAAGGCAGCCTGGAGCCGGGCGTCACGCTGCTCGAGAAGCCGTTCAGCGAAGCCGACCTGCTCGACAAGGTCACCGAAGTATTGATCAGCAACCCCTGACCAGCCCGGCCGTTCCAGGTCAGCTCCGCCGGTGGCGCCGGTGGCGCCGGATCAGAACCGTGCCGATCGCTATGGCGAAGACGTCCACCGTGACGACCACGCCCGACGAGCCGAACAGGATCATCACGATCGGGATCAGGATGTAGAGCGATGCGCAGAGCGCCGAGACGGTGGGAAAGCGGGGGGTCTCCCGCGCCTCGGCCCGCATCCGGGCGGCGAACACCGGGTCTTCCCGTACGAGGTTACGTTCGATGTCGTGCAAGGCCTGCCGGGCTTGCTCGTCCACTTCGCGCTCCGTTCGCGTCGAGTGCCCGGCCGGCGAACCCCGTCGGCCCGCCGGCCCGGCCTCTCCTAGCGGGAAGTCTCCGACCCGTCGTCGACGTCCTCGTCCGGTTCCTCGTCGGAGTGGCCGCCACCCTCGCTCGGCGGGATCTTGCTCGCCTCCACCTCGGTCGGGGTCAGGGGCACGCCGCTGTTCTCCTCGGCCGCGCCGCGGTTCAGGTCGCTGTCGGTCATGGCTCCTCCTCAGTGGTTGTTCGAGGGCGGACGGCTACCCATCGCCAAACCGGTCAAACAAGCCTGCGCTTCGTCAGGACAGCGGCTGGCCGCCGGTGACACCGAGGACCTCGCCGGTGATGTAGCTGGATTCCTGCGAGGCGAAGAAGACGTACGCCGGTGCCAGCTCGGCGGGTTGCCCGGCCCGCCCCATCGGGGTGTCCGAGCCGAACGACTCGACCTTTTCCTTGGGCATGGTGGCCGGGATCAGCGGTGTCCAGATCGGGCCGGGCGCCACCGCGTTGACCCGGATGCCTTTCTCGGCGAGATTCGCGCCGAGCGCCTTGGTGAACGCGACGATGCCGGCCTTGGTGGTGGCGTAGTCGAGCAGGTTGGGCGACGACTGGTACGCCTGGATCGACGCGGTGTTGATGATGGTCGAGCCGGGCTGCATGTGCTGCACCGCCGCCTTGCTGAGCCAGAACATCGCGTACAGGTTCGTCTTCATCACCCGGTCGAACTGCTCGGTGGTGATGTCGAAGATGCCGTTGTCCTGGCTCATTTGATAGGCCGCGTTGTTCACGAGGATGTCGATGCCGCCGAGATCGTCGACCGCCTTCTGGACGATGCCGGTGCAGTGCGCCTCGTCGCGGATGTCGCCGGGCACCGTGACCGCTTTGCGCCCGGCCTTCTCGATCAGCTGCGCGGTTTCCCTCGCGTCGTCCTCCTCTTCCGGGAGATATGCGATGAGCACGTCCGCGCCCTCCCGCGCGAACGCGATCGCCACCGCCCGGCCGATCCCGGAGTCGCCGCCGGTGATGACGGCCCGCTTGCCGCTCAGCCGGCCGGTGCCGCGGTAGCTGTCCTCGCCGTGGTCGGGCTCGACGTCCATCTCGCCGGTGGTCCCGGGATGCGAGATCTTATCGCTGTCCTGCGCATCCGGCGTACGGAATTGTTCTTGGGGATTCTGCTTGTCGTACTGGTCCTGGGCCATGACGCTGCCTCTCTGATCGGCGGAGGACAGCTGACTTCCCACCAAGGACCCGACTATTCACGAGCGCTGGTGGCTCAGCCTTTCCGCAGCCGTTCGAACTCCGTGTGGATGGCGCGGTAGCACTCGCAGGCGATGTCTTCCGGAGCGGGCCGGTCGGTGATCGAGATGTTGCCGCGGCGGTAGCTGATCAAACCGGCGGACTGCAGTACGCCCGCGGTCAGCGACACTGTCGCCCACCCGCTCGCCGGACGGCCGGCCTCGACGTCAATCGACGCTGCGGTGCATGATCTGGTGCGGGAAGTGCAACCGCACGTACGTACGTCCGGGGCTGGTGTGGATCGTGACCGTGTCGGCGAGTTGACGTGCCAACCAGAGCCCGCGCCCGTTGGTTGCCGACGTGGCGGCCGGCGGCCGATAGCCGGCGGTCGGCGGCGGGGGCCGCCCGCCGGGATCGTCGACCTGCACGATGAGGGTGCCGTCGTCGTGCCACCCCCGCGCACGTGCCGGTCGGCCGCCGTACAGCAGGGCGTTCGTGGCGATCTCGGTGACGGCGATGCTCACGTCGTCGGCGGCGGCGGGCCGGAAGTCGTGGTCGCGGGTCCAGGCCGCCACCGTCCGGCGCAGGACGCTCAAGTCGTCCAACTGGTGCAGGGTGACGTCGTGGTCGACCTCGCCGGGCACGGGTGGCAGCGTGGCGTGACCCCGGCCGGTCAGGTAGTCGTCCGGAGCCCGGTAGCCGGGGTTGCCGACCCGGCCGGCCTCCGTCAGCTCGTGGCCGTGGACGCTACGGGCCTCCTCGATGATCGACGGCGGGTGCCGCCGGGTGTCCCACACGCAGGTCACCGGTGATTCGTACGGTGCGTACGCCTCGTTGCACATGGACTCGTACGGAAGATAGGCGCAGGTGCGGTGGGCGACCGGACCGGACGCAACGGAATCGGCGAGCTCCGGTTCGGCGATGACGTGCACCCGGTGCCCGGCGGCGTGCCGCTCGGCCAGATATCGGCGGAAACCTTCATAGGCGGCGCCCAGGCGCCCGTAGAAGGCGGTCGCGTCGCCCCACTGCAGCCGGTCGGCCAGCGTGCCGAGGTCGGCTCGCACGAGGTCGGCGATCGTCTCGCTGACGACCATCAGCACGGGTTGGCGCCTCTCCAGCGACCGGCGGATCTCCGGGAGCAGGCGGGTGCGCACGGTCGCGTCGGACTGAATCAGGGCGATGGTGTGGGTGAAGCCGTGGGCGAGGCTCATGTCTGCGCCCGGTGCCGTTCGGGCATGCGGTCGGCGGCGACGATCTGCAGGCGCCCGACGCCCACCAGACCACACGTCTGCAGCACTCGCAGCACGACCGGGGAGCAGGACACGCGCAAGGCCGTGACATGCGCCGGAAGCGCCTCGTGGCCGGTGAGGACGGCCCGCACGCCGGCGGCACCGAAGAACGACACTTCCGACAGGTCAAGGTGGGTCACTCCGGCGGTGACCGCGGCGACAACGCGTTCGGTGACGGCTGCGGCACTGTCGTAATCCACGTCTCCGGTCAGCTTCAGAACGCCGTGTGCATGGTCCACGTGACAGGAAGAAGTGGGCCCGGGGGGCAACGTCTCTTCCACCCGTGCAACCCCCTTCTGCGACCCGGGTCTGTTGTCTCAACCACCCTCGTACCCCACGCACCTCGTGGGTACGCCTGCGCGCGTTGTCTTTCGGGACGGCGGGATCCCCGGCGGTCGAGTGATACTGGAGTCATGACTGCCATTCGTTGCGTGGTCGAACCGATCGGGACGCGGCTGTTGCTGCGGCTGATGGGCGAATTGTCCGTGTCGTCGGCGCCTCAGGTCCGGGCGGCGGTGCTGAAATGCCTGGTGGAGCAGCCGGACGCCGTCGTCGTGGACCTTGCCGGCATGGTCGTGACCGAGCCGGCGGCCGCGTCGGTGTTCCTGGCCGTCGCCCGCCAGGCCGCCCTCTGGCCCGGCACTCCCCTGCTGATCGTCGCTCCGCCCGCGCAGGCCGCCCGACTGCTCGGGGGCGGGTCCGGCCGGCTGGCGCTTTTCGGCTCGGTGGACGCGGCCCTTCGCGCGAAGCCCCGGCACGGAACCACGACGGTCAGCGAGGTACTGCTGCCGGCCGGCGGAGCAGGACACCGAGCCCGCAGCATCGCCACCGAAGCCTGCGCCCGCTGGGACCTGCCGCACCTGGTGGACCCGGCCACCCTCATCGCCAACGAGCTCGTCACCAACGCCGTGGAGCACGCCGGCACCATGCTGAACCTGAAGTTGTCGCTCGGCCGTCGCTACCTGATGGTGGCGGTACGCGACGGCTGCAGCACCGCACCCGTCCCGCCGCAAGCGCCTTCCGCTGATCCGGCCGCCGGTCGCGGCCTGTTCCTGGTCGAAGCCACCGCCATCCGCTGGGGCAGCCTGCCGACCTACGACGGAAAAGTCGTCTGGGCGACTCTGCCGCGGCAACCCCGCCCGGACCCGAGCGCCGCAACACAGTGATCAACGCCGGTTCGGTCCGCCGCGCTGCGGGCTGACCGCCTACTGCGGTGTCGTCCTCGTGCGGGGGGATACGCATGTAGTACGAGGATCACTTCATCGCCGAGATCTGAGAGTTGATGAACGGCGTCCACGTGCTCCAGCGACGACGGCCGTAGATGCTGACAGCAAGGCCCGGCGCACGTTCGTACGTCCGGCTGTATTGACGGCTTCTTCCATGCTGCTCGCCCTTCATCTCTCGTGCGGTCAGCCCGTCGGCGAGCTGGACCGTGTGCTTGCGCGCGTTTGCTTCCATAGCCGACCTGAGCGTCGTGCCTGATCATCGGGCATTCGAAGTAGTCGGTCCGTGGTAGTGACGCAGCAGGACGCCTTCTTGTGCATCGCAATCGTGGTGATTTTCTCCATCTTGCGGTTTTTGTCGCGAACCACCACAGTGGCGGGACGTTGCGCCACTCAGGAATCGCCGGCCGCGAACGCCCTGGACCAATGACGCGCGATCGGCCGGATGCCGTTGGTTGCCAGGCGCCACTTCCAGGAGGCAAATGTGCTCGGTTCTCCGCAAGGCCACACGTCGACCCTGCCGGAGCTGTTCGCCGCGCAAGTGGAGCGCGGCGCGCAGGACGCAGCCGTGGTGGGTGACGACGGCTCGGTGTCCTTTGCGGACCTCGACGCGCGTTCCAACCGGCTGGCCCGGCACCTCATCGATCAGGGCGTCGGCCCCGAGGTCGTGGTGGCGCTGCGGCCGGGACGGTCGGTCGAGTTCGTGGTGGCGGCTCTCGCGGTGGCCAAGGCCGGCGGGGCGTACGTGCCGGTCGATGTGGCCTATCCGGCCTCGCGGGCCGAGTTCATGATGGCGGACGCGCGGGCACGATGCGTGATCACGACGACCGCGACCCGGATGGGCACCAGCGAGGTGGTGCTCGACGACCCGAAGATCGCGGACGAGATTGCCGGCCTGGATGCGGGCCCGGTACGGGACGCCGACCGTCACGAGGCGCTGCTGCCGGACCACGCCGCGTACATCATCTACACCTCGGGTTCGACCGGCGTGCCGAAAGGCGTCGTGGTGACTCACCGCAATGTGCGGAATCTCGTCCGGGCTCAGGCCGAGGTTCTCGGTCTGAGCCCGGGCCGCCGGCGGTTGCAGTTCGCGTCGGTCAGCTTCGACGCGTCGGTGTCCGAGGTGTGGACGACGCTGCTGTCCGGTGCGGCCCTGGTTGTGGCGGACGGATCCCGGCTCGTTCCCGGGCCCGCCCTCGTCGATTTGATAGACCGCCGCGGGGTCACGCACGTGACACTTCCGCCATCGCTGCTGTCCACAATGGAGGGGCTGCCGTCGACGGTGACGCTCATCGTGGCCGGGGAGGTGTGTTCAACGGCCCTGGCGGCGCGCTGGAGCCGCGATCGGCGCATGCTCAACGCGTACGGTCCGACGGAAGCGACCGTCGCGGCGACCGTGAGTGATCCGCTGGCCGGTAACGGCACGCCGCCCATCGGGCGGCCCCTGGCCAACGTACGCGCGTACGTCCTGGACGATCTGCTGCGTGAGCAGCCGGCCGGTGAGCTCTACCTGGCCGGCGCCGGGCTGGCCCGCGGCTACGCCGGGCGGGTGGCGCTGACCGCGCAGCGCTTCGTCGCCGACCCGTTCGGCGCGCCCGGCGAGCGGATGTACCGCACCGGCGACCTGGTGCTGCGCCGGCCCGACGGCCAGCTCGAATACCAGGGCCGGGCCGACGCCCAGGTCAAGATCCGGGGCGTACGGGTGGAGCCGGGCGAAGTGGAATCGGCGCTGATGGGCCTGGCCGGTGTGGAACAGGCGGTGGTCGTGGCGCACGGCGACGGCGCGGATCGCCGGCTGGTCGCCTACGTCGTGGTCGAAGCCGACGGGCCGGACGCCGCTGCCCTGCGCCGCAACCTGTCCGGGGTGGTGCCCGATCATCTCGTGCCGTCGATATTCATGAAGCTCGACTCGCTGCCGGTGACGGTGAACGGCAAGGTCGACCGCAAGGCGCTGCCGGATCCGGGCGCCGCGGCCGGCGTACGGAAGTACGTGCCCCCGGTCGGCGCGGTCGAGCAGGCGCTGGCGCGGCTGTGGGAGGAGGTCCTCGCCGTCCCCCGCGTGGGCCGGGACGACGAGTTCTATCAGCTCGGCGGTCACTCGCTGCTGGCGACGCAGCTGGTGAACCGGGTCCGGACGACGATGAACGTCGAACTGCCGGTACGCGACCTGTTCGAGACCTCGACCCTGGCCGACCTCGCCAAGCGGGTGTCGGTGCTCAAGGCCGGCACCCGGCCGGTGCTGCGGCGCCAGGTGCGTCCCGCGATGGTGCCGCTCTCCTACCCGCAGCAGCGGATGTGGCTGACCGCGCAGCTGCGCGGCGGCGACGGGGCCTATCACATTCCCGTGGTCGTCCGACTGTCCGACGGCCTCGACGCCGAGGCCTTGAGCGCGGCGGTCATCGACGTCGTCCGGCGGCACGAGCCGCTGCGCACCCGCTTCCCGCTGTTGAACGGCCGGCCGCAGCAGCAGATCGTGCCGATGGCCGAGCTCGGCGAGCTGCTCGTCCGCGAACGGATCGCGCCCGGCGACCTGGAGGACACCGTCAAGCGCGTCGTCCGCGAAGGTTTCGACCTGACGACCCAGATCCCGCTGCGGGCGCGCCTGCTGGAACTCGAATCGGACGACTTCGCGCTGGTGCTGGTCCTGCACCACATCACGGCCGACGGCGCGTCCATGGAACCGCTGATGCGCGACCTCGGCGAGGCGTACGAACAGCGCCGCGCCGACCGGCCACCACAGTGGACCGAGCTGTCGGTGCGGTACGCCGATTTCGCCCTCTGGCAGCGGGAACTGGTGCGGCTCGCCCGTCCCCGGCTCGACTACTGGCGTGACCTGCTCGCCGACGTTCCGGACGAGCTGGCTCTGGCGGCCGACCGCGCCCGGCCGGTCGAACCGACGTACCGCGGACGGTCGGTGCCGGTGACCGTGCCGGCCGAGGTCCACGAGCAGGTGACGGCGATCGCACGGCGCCACAACGCCACCGTCTTCATGGTGCTGCAGTCGGCCGTGGCCGCGTTGCTGTTCCGGCTCGGCGCCGGCGCCGACATCCCGCTCGGGTGGCCGGTGTCCGGCCGGGTCGACGAGGCGCTCGAGGACCTGGTCGGTTTCTTCGTCAACACCCTGGTGCTGCGCGCCGACCTCACCGGCGACCCGTCCTTCGAGCAGCTCATCAGCCGGGTACGCGAGCAGGACCTGGTGGCCTTCGGCAACCAGGACGTGCCCTTCGAGAGCGTGGTCGAACAGCTGAACCCGCCCCGCGTGCCGGGCCGGCACCCGCTGTTCCAGGTGATGGTCGCGTCGCAGGTCGGCCGGTCGGCGAAGTTCGGCCTGGCTGGTGTGCGTTCGCAGCGGATGGGCGTCGGATCCGGGTCGGCGAAGTTCGACCTCAGCTTTCAGTTCGTGGAGTTCCTCGATCCGTCCGGCCGCCCGTCCGGCATCGGTGGCGAGGTGATGTACGCCTGCGATCTGTTCGACCACGACACCGCCGAACGGATGGTCGGCATGCTCGGCCGGCTGCTGGCCGAGGCGGTGGCGCAGCCCGGCCGGCCGATCGGCCGGCTGCCGCTGATGAGCGCTGACGAGAAGGTCGCGGCCGGGGCCGCGAGCGCGGGAGACGTACGCGAGTGGGCTGCGCAACCCTGGCCGCATCACCGCATCGAGGACCACGCCCGCCGGAATCCCTCGGCGACCGCGGTGCGTTTCGAGGGCGTCTCCCTGTCGTACGGGGAGCTGAACCACCGTGCGAACCGGTTGGCGCACCGCCTCATCAGCTCGGGGGTGGGCCGCGACGTGCTGGTCGGCGTCAGCCTGGAACGCGGCTTCGACCTGGTCGTGGCCGCCCTGGCGGTGTGGAAGACCGGCGGCGGGTTCGTCCCGCTCGACCCCGAGCTGCCGCCGGCCCGCCTGGCGTCGATGATCGCCGACACCGCGGTGCCGGTCATCGTCACGCAGCCGGCTACCCGGGAGCGGTTGGCCGCCCACGACGACCTGTTGCTCGACATCGACGAAGCGGGAAGCGGCCCGGAACACGATCCCGGCGTGCCGGTCGATGGCGAGGACGCCGTGTACGCGATCTACACCTCCGGCTCGACCGGCACGCCGAAGGGCGTCGTGAACGTCCGCGCCGCCGTGAACAACCGGCTGGCCTGGATGGACGAGCGGTTCGGCCTCGGTGCCGACGGCCGGGTGCTGCAGAAGTCACCGTTCACCTTCGACACCTCGGTGTGGGAGCTGTTCTGGGCGCTGATGAACGGGGCGACCCTGGTCATGGCCCGGCCCGGCGGGCATCGCGACAGCCGCTACCTGGTCGATCTCATCCGGCGCGAGCGGGTCACCTTCGCCGACTTCGTCCCGTCGATGCTCGAGATGTTCCTGCGTGAGCCGGACGCCGGGCGCTGCACGAGCCTGCGGCACATCATCGCCGGCGGCGAGACGCTGACTCACAGTCTGTTGAGGCGCTTCGCCGAGGCGCTGCCCGGCACCGACGTCCACAACCTGTACGGACCGACCGAGGCCGCGATCGGCGTGACGAGCTGGCTGTGCCGCGCCGACGACGAGGGCCGCAGCACGCCGATCGGCGTCCCGATCGCGAACGCCCGCGTCTACGTGCTCGGTCCCGGCCTCGACCACGTGCCGCCCGGCATGCCCGGCGAGATCTACATCGCGGGGCGCCCGCTCGCCCGCGGCTACCTCAACCGGCCCGCGCTGACCGCGCAACGGTTCGTCGCCGACCCGAACATGGCGGGCGAGCGGATGTACCGCACCGGTGACCGTGCCCGGCGGCGCGCCGACGGGGCGATCGAGTTCCTGGGCCGCGACGACGAGCAGGTGAAGATTCGCGGCGTACGGGTGGAACTGGGCGAGGTCGAGGCGGCGCTGCTCGGGCTGCACGGCGTGGACCAGGCCGTGGCGATGGTGCACGGCGACGGCGTGGACCGGCGGCTGGTGGCGTACGTCGTCGGTCACGATCCCGACCCGATGCGGCTGCGCCGGCAGATGCCGGCGGTCGTGCCGGCCCACCTGGTGCCGTCGGCGTTCGTGGCGATGGACGCTTTCCCGGTCACCGTGAACGGCAAAGTCGACCGCCGGGCGCTGCCCGATCCGGGCGTGGCGGACAGCGAACGGGCGTACGAGGCGCCGGACGGGCCGGTCGAGGAGTCCCTAGCCCAGCTCTGGCAGGGCCTGCTCGGCGTGGCTCGGGTGGGCCGCGACGACAACTTCTTCGCGCTCGGCGGCCATTCGCTGCTGGCGATGCAGATGGTCAACGAGCTCCGGACGCTGCTGCGCGTGGAACTGCCGTTCCGCACCGTCTTCGAGAGCCTGACGCTCGCCGACCTGGCCGCGCGGGTCGACGACCTGCCACGGCTGCCGGACGAGGAACCGCAGGCGACCGCCGAGGATCGGATGCGCGTGCTGGTCGCCCGGGCGCTGGGCGTCGACGAGGTGGCCGCCGAGGACAACCTCTTCGACCTCGGCGGGGGCCGGCAGACCGTCGAGGCGCTCGCACAGGCCATCGAGGGCGAGTTCGGTGTGGCCGTCAACCCGCTCGTCGTGTCCGCCGTGCCGACCGCCAAGGACCTCGCCGGCTGGATCGTCGCATCATCCGGCGAGACGACCCTGGACGTGGTGGTGCCGCTGCGGGCGGGCACCAGCCCGGTGTCGCTGTTCTGCATCCATCCGCTGGGCGGGCTGAGCTGGCTCTACTACCCGCTGGTCAACGCGATTCCGACGACCGTCGGGGTGTACGGGGTCCAGGCCCGCGGTCTGCGGCCGGGCGAGGAGTTGCCGACGACCATGACCGCGATGGCGGCCGACTACGTCCAGCAGATCCGGCTCGTCCAGCCGCACGGGCCGTACCACCTGCTGGGTCTGAGCACCGGCGGGGAAATCGCCCACGAGATGGGCGTGCAACTGCAGCGCGCCGGCGAACAGGTGGCCCTGGTCGCCATGCTCGACGCGCGCCCGACGCCGCAGCGACCGGCGACCCAGGTGGAGCGGCTGAACGCGGTCGCCCGGCACTTCGACCTCAACGTCCCCGCCGAGGAACGGCCGCACCTCACCGGCGACATCCTGTACGAGCAGCTTCGGCAGCGTCAGGGGCCCTACTCGTTCCTGATGCGGCAGAAGGGCCGGGACACGGTCGACTTCTACGAAAACATGATCAAGCTGACCGACGGCCACAAATTCTCCGTCTTCGACGGCGACGTGCTGTTCGTCGAGGCGACCGCGGCGCGGCCGTCCGAGCACTTCTTCGCACCGATGTGGCATCAGTACGTCGCCGGCGTCGTCGACGTCATGGCCCTCAAGTACAAGCACCGGCAACTCGCCCGGGCCGAGGTGCTGGAGATGATCGGCGCCCGGGTGGCCGAGCACATACGTCTCACTCCCACGGAAGGGCCGACGGCATGACCAACCCGTTCGAACGCGAGGACATCAGCTACTTCGTGCTGGTCAACGACGAAGGACAGCATTCGCTCTGGCCGGAGGTGATCGACGTGCCGGCCGGCTGGCGTACGGTGCTCGGGCCGGAGAGCCGCGACGCCTGCCTGGCGTACGTCGAGAAGTCGTGGTGGGACATCCGCCCGGCATCGCTGGTCGCCCGGATGACCGAGGCGCCGTCATGAACCCGGGCCTGCTCTTCCTCTGGGGGACACCGCGGTCGATGTCGACGGCGTTCCTCCGGATGATGCTGGAACGCGGGGACCACGAGGTGTTCCACGAACCGTTCTCGAGCATCGTCGTGCGGGGCTGGACCATCGTCGGCGACCAGACCGCGACCAGCCATGACGAGCTGCTGAAGCTGCTCGAGGAGCGCGCCTGCGAGCACCCGGTGTTCGTCAAGGAGACCACCGAGTACGACTACCTTACGACCGGCGGTGATCGCATCCCGGAAGTCGGGCGGCACACCTTCATCATCCGCGATCCGCGCCTGGTGATCCCGTCGCACTACGCGATGAACCCGGACATGGTCTGCGACGAGATCGGCTACGGCAACCAGGTGGAGCTCGCGCGGCGGGTGCGCGAGGTGACCGGCGTACGGCCGTACGTGGTCGAGGCCGAGGCCCTGGTGACCGATGCGCGGGGTACGGTAGAGCGCTACTGCCGGCACGCCGGCATCCCGTTCCTGGAGTCGTCGCTGTCCTGGAGACCAGGGGATCAGAAGGTCTGGAGCCGGACTTCGCAGTGGCACCGCGACGCGGCCGGCAGCTCCCGTTTCGAGCGCTCTTCGCGAGGTTATGAGTCCACAGTGGATAACGATCGCTTCCTTTACGACTGTTATTGGCACCATCGCCCGCACTACAACGTGTTACGGAAGTGGGCGCGTTCTCACGCCGTGAGCGCGGCGTAGAAACCACCGATCGAGATCAGGCTGTCGTGGGTGCCCGCCTCGAGGATCCGGCCGTCACGCATGACGACGATCTGATCGGCGTTGCGCACAGTGGACAGCCGGTGCGCGATGGTCACCGTCGTACGGCCGCGGGCGAGCTCCTCCAGGGCACGCTGGACCGCCCGCTCGGTCGAGTTGTCCAGAGCGCTGGTCGCCTCGTCCAGCACCAGGATGGGCGGATCGCGCAGCAGCGTACGGGCGATGGCGATCCGCTGCTTCTCCCCGCCGGAGAACCGGTGCCCGCGCGAGCCCACGACGGTGTCGTAGCCCTCGGGCAGCGCGGTGATCACCTCGTGCACCTGCGCGGCCCGCGCCGCCCACTCCACCTGCTCGTCGGTGGCGTCCGGCCGGGCGTAGCGCAGATTTTCCCGGACCGAGGCGTGCAGCAGGTAGGTGTCCTGCCCCACCATGCCGATCACGCCGACCAGCTCGTTGAGCCGCAGCGCGCGCAGGTCGAAACCGTCGACGGTGATCCGGCCCGCGGACGGGTCGTAGAGCCGGACGATCAGCGCGGCCACCGTGCTCTTGCCCGAGCCGGTCTCGCCCACCAGCGCCAGCGAGGAGCCGGGCGGCACGTCCAGCGTGATGCCGCTGATCGCGGGTTCGTCATTGCCCGGGTACGTGAAGGTGACGTCCTCGAAGCGCAGGTGGCCGCGTACGGGCTGGGGCAACCGAACCGGCAAGGCCGGGTCGTCGACCTCGACCGGCAGGTCGAGGTACTCGAAGACGCGCGCGAACAGCGCCGTCGAGCTGGACAGCGAGACGCCGACGTCGAGCAGGCCCATCATCGGCTGGAACAGCCGGGACTGCAGGCTGGTGAACGCCACGATGGTGCCGATGGTCAGCGAGCCGGCGGCCGGCGGCAGGCCCGCGCTGAGATAGATGATCGCCGGGATCGCGGCGAAGATGATGTTCATGGAGGCGCCCCGCCAGCGACCGGCCAGCTGCGAACGCAGCTGTAGATCGACGAGGCGGGCCGAGGAGCCGGCGAAGCGCTCGATCAGCGCCGGGCCGGTCCCCATGATCTTGCTGAGCTGCAGCCCGCTGATCGACAGGCTCTCCTCGATGATGACGTTGAGGTCGGCGAGTTCCCGCTGACGCTGGGCGGTGATTTCCTTACGCATCCGGGCGACGCGGCGGGCCAGGAAGAGCGCCGGCGGCAGCACGAGCACCGACACGAGAAAGAGTTGCCAGGACAACGCGAGCATCGCGACCGCGGTGGCGACGGCCGTCGTCAGGTTCGAGGCGATCGAGGTCGCGGTCGAGGTGACAACCGCCTGCATGCCGCCGATGTCGTTGGTGATCCGCGACTGGATCTCGCCGGCCCGGGTGCGGGTGAAGAACGACACGGACTGCCGGTGCAAATGCCGGAAGACGTCCACCCGCAACTGATGCATGACCCGCTGGCCGACCGCCGTGGCGATCCACGTCTGCGTGAGCCCGAACACCGCGGTGAGCACGGCGACGGCGACCAGCCCGGCCACCAGCCAGCTCAGCAACCTCAGGTTCTGCGCCGGCAGCGCCCGGTCGATGATGCCGCGCAACAGAAAAGGCGTGGCCATGCCGACCAGCGACGACGCGACGATGATCCCGGTGACCGCCGCCAGCCGCGGCCAGTGCGGAGCGAGAAGGCCGCCGACGCGGCGCAGGGAGACCTCGGGCGCCTGCTTCGCGGCAGTGGAAACCTCCAAGACTGCGGACCCCTTCCTGACTGGCTGCGTAGAGGCTACGGGGCAGACCGGGCAGAATCGGAGCGCCATAAATCATTTGTGAAATTGTTCGCCCGAGTAAACATTTCGGGCGCAGAGGTATTCGCAGGTCACCGGGGGGCGCCTCACCTCGTCGAGTGGCCTGCTTGCGTTCCGCAGCGCGTTGGTCACGATGCGGTACAGCGACGCGCGCTTATCGCAGAAGCGGGAATCAGATCTGGCCGAGATCTATTTCGACGACGAAGGGCGCGGTCAGCTTCACGACGCCGGTGAAGATTTCGCTGTCGCGGTAGCGGCCGGTTGCCGGGTCAAGAACGTACGTGTAAACGAGAGGCGCACCGGTGGCGGCCTGCTCCACACGCCAATAGAACTGGATGCCGGCCCTCGCGTACTGATCAGCCTTGACGATCCGGTCGGTCGTCTCCGACCCGGGCGAGACCACCTCGACCACAAGAAGCACATGCTCGGGCCGCGTGGGGGTGAGGTCGATGGTCTCCGCCCGGTACACCGTCACGTCAGGGCGACGGTTGTTCAGCGGCACATCCTGGAGCCGGACGTCGAAGTCGGTGTCCGCGTTCCAGTCCGGCCCCGCGGCGACGTCCAAGGCGTTCGCCAGAAGCCGGGCCAGGCGACTATGCCGCTTGGACGCGCTCGGACTCGCCAGGACCATCCCATCCACGATCTCGACGCCCGCACACTGCTCTTCCGTCCAAGCCTCGTACTGCTCGGCCGTGACCTGCTGATGCATCCAGGCCGGCGCGACCATCTCGACAGTCACACACACCCCCTGGAGTGTCATCGGCTACCAAACTCAAGATACCGCGATGTCAGCGACAAGCAGCCTCCATAGGCCTGCCGGGTTGTCGGGCGCGGCGAGCCGGCAATCCTTCCTGATCTTGCTGGCCGCCCCGCCCTTCCCGCTGCGCAACACCGAGCATGTCTGTCGACGCCGCGCTGCCCGCGGTCACCCTGGTATGCATACGTCGTCAGTCGGCCAGTGACTCCTCGGTCACCAGCGGGCGCTGGCCGGTTCCGCTCAGGCCGGCCGCCGCCAGCCCGGCGGCGATCAGGGCGGCTACGCCGCACACCACGTAACCCAGGGCGTACGCGTGGTCCAGGGCCGCGAA
The DNA here is from genome assembly GCF_044455125.1 of Actinoplanes sp. NPDC051343. Taxonomy (NCBI): domain Bacteria; kingdom Bacillati; phylum Actinomycetota; class Actinomycetes; order Micromonosporales; family Micromonosporaceae; genus Actinoplanes; species Actinoplanes sp. NPDC051343. The sequence goes on along the minus strand of NZ_JBITEL010000014.1, from coordinate 221,173 downwards.
AGCGAGCGCCTTGAGCGGGTTCCCCGGAATGGCGTTGGCCCCCAGCGGGCCGGAATGTACCGCCCCGACCACCGCCGGGGGTGCCGACTTGTCGAACGCCGCCAACGCCGACTGCACCGCCGGGCTGGCGGCGATGTGGTTCTGCACGTCGGTGGCGGCCCGGCTCAGCGCGATCGCGCCGATCACGGCCGGGCCGAGGGTGAAGCCGAAGTCGCGCAGCTGGCTGGTGGTGCCGGAGGCCATGCCGGCGAGGTGGCCGGGCACCGTGTTGACGGCGACCGCGGTGACGCCGGACAGCGCGAACGCGAACCCGATACCGACCAGCACGAGCGGCCCGACGATCGGCCAGATCGACAGGTCGGCGGCGGGGCGGGTGGCGAGCCACAGGTCGCCGGCGCCGATCAGCAGGAAGCCGCCGGTCAGTGCCCAGCGCGGGTTGTAGGAGTGGATCACCTTGGCGGTCAGCGGCATCAGTACCAGCGCGAAGCCCTGCAGGAGCACGAACGCGATCGCGGTCTTCATCGGGGAGAAGCCCTGGATGGCGGCGAGGCGGATGCTGGTGGTGTAGGCCGTACCGAGGAACGCGAACATGCCGATCACGGTGATGATCGAGTTGATCGAGAAGGCGCGGCTGGCGAACAGCTCCAGGCGTAGCAGCGGGGCGCCGGACCGGCGTTCGGCGGTGATGAACAGGGCGAAGAAGATCACCGCGGCGATGAAGCCGCCGATCACCCAGCCGTTGGACCAGCCCCAGGTCGAGCCTTGGATGACGGCGAAGAGCAGGGCGAACAGCGAGACCGCGATGGTGATCTGGCCGCCGAAGTCCAGCGATCGGCCCTCGGGTGCGGACGAGTTCTGCGCGAGTACCGCCACGCCGGCGCTGATCAGGGCGAGGATGCCGACGGCGACGAACGCCCAGCGCCAGACCGCGGTCTCGCTGCCGCCCCAGTGCAGCTTGGTGACCAGGCCGCCGAGCAGCGGCGAGACGAACCCGCCGGAGGACAGGGCGGCGGCCCAGATGGCGATGCCGCGGGCGCGGTCGCGGACGGTGTGGGTGCCCGCGGCGACCATCGCCAGGCTGGTCGGGAACAGCACGGCCGCGCCGATGCCGGTCAGGGCCTGCCCGGTCCAGAGCAGGCTGACCGCGCCAGTGTTGGAAGCTCCGGCGGCCGGGGTGAGCACGCTGAGCGCCTCGCCGACGGCCATCAGCAGGCTGCCGCCGATGAGCAGGCGTTTACGGCCGAACAGGTCGCCGAGCACGCCGAAGGTCAGCTCGAGCAGGGTCACCGGGACCAGGAACGCGTCGGAGATCCAGGTGAGCTGGGCCGACGTGGTGTGCAGGTCCTCCTGGAACAGGCCGTTGAGTACGGCCGGGATGGCGAGCCCGACCTGCGCGAGGAGGACGGCAAGGGCGGTGGCGATGCGGGTGCCGGGCGTCAGGAAAGCGGTGTGGACGGCGGCCCGGGAGCCGGTCGAGGGAGGGGCGACGGTGGTCATGATGCCTCCGGTTCAGCGTGGTTCACCGAGGCCGCCGACGAGGCGCGGCGGGTCGTACCGTAGGTAGCGGCCGGTGCCGCCCAGCACGGCCGCGGCCGCGTTCAGCGCCTGCGGCGACGTGTCGCCCCAGCGGCCGGTGTCGAGCCGGTGCTCGACGGCGTGCAACGCGGCGATCGTCTCGGCCGGCTGGAAGGCGCAGTGCCCGGTGGTGTTCACGTACGCCTGACGCAGCAGCGGCCCGCTCCCCCGGCGCCGGACCTGCTTGCCGTACCAGTTCTCCTGCTCGACCGGCACCAGCTGGTCGGCGATCGTATGAATGTCGAGCTCGGGAACGCCCAACCGGCCGGTCACCATCGACGTGCGGGCCAGGGTGGCGATCGCGCGCCGGTCGGCGGTGATGTCCGCGTCGCGGGTGAGCTTGCGCAGGTCGGCGTCGAGGCTGACCCCGGCGTCCCGGTAGAGGGCGCGGACCTCGCCGGCGTGGGCGCTCGAGCGCAGAACCGCGCTGAAGTCGACGCCCCGGGTGGCCGAGCTGTTACCCCCGGCCGCGAGCTCGATCTGCTGGCGGCCGCTCATGATGAACGGCAGCAGGAACGTGGCGATCTCCTGCTCCTGCTGGGCTTCCTGGCCGGCGTAGTCCCGCGGGGCGGGCGCGGTCGCCCCGGTGAACCAGCCGGGCTCGTTGAGCAGCACCGCGCCGAGGGCGATGCGGGCGCGACCGGCCGCCGACCCCTGGGCACCCGACACCACGGTGGACAGCTGTGTCGCGGCGGCGCCGGCCTCGGTCGCGTCGGCGTAGCGGACCAGTTTGATGGCCTGGGCGGGCGCGAGCAGGTGGGCGAGGGCGTACTCGCCGTAGAGCTGGTAGTCGTTGAGGTTGAGGGCGCCGGCGACCAGGCCGCAGGTGGTGAGGGTGCCGTCGATCAGGTGCCGCGGGTTCTCCGATTCTAGGGCGCTGACCAGGCCGCCCATCGAGGTGCCCCAGGCGATCGTGCGACGCGGGGCGCCGGTGATGCGGGTGGCGGCGGCCAGCGAGGAGAACTGGTCGCCGACCGCGGACGCCGTCGCCCACCAGGACGGGCCGGAGTAGGAGGATCCGACCAGGGCGTACCCGCCGGCGAGCAACTGCCCCTTGGTGGCGGCGTCGGGCGCGTCCTGCGCGGTGAGCGGGCCGTAGCCGTGGCTGTAGAGGATGAGGGTGTGGTTCCAGTGGGACGGCACGTCGGCGACCCAGGTAGCGCCGTCGGGGAGCGTACCGGTGAAGCTGCCGGAGGCCGCGAGGGCCGGACCGGCCGGTGCTGCGATGACCGCGGCGGCGCAAGCCGCCGCGGCGAGCATTGCCGTCTTACGCATGGGAACTCCCTTCCGAAAAGTCAGGTGGGAACGGGCGGCTGCGCAGGTCGGCCTTGCGCACCTTGCCCGAGCCGGTCCGCGGGAGCGCCGTGACGACGTCCACATAGACCGGTAGCTTGTATTTCGCCAGGCGCGGGGTGAGGAAGTCCCGCACCGAGTCCGCCTGCAGCGCGGCGCCGGGCAGCGGGACGACGAACGCCCGGCCGACCTCGCCCCACGTCGGATCGGGCACGCCGACCACCGCGGCCTCGGCAACCGACGGGTGCTCGAAGAGGACCGCCTCGACCTCGGCCGGATAGACGTTCTCGCCGCCGGAGATGTACATGTCCTTGACCCGGTCGACGACGTGGAGGTGGCCGCCGGCGTCGAAGCGGGCGATGTCGCCGGAACGGAACCAGCCGCCGTCGGTGAAGGCATCCCGGGTGGCCTGCGGATCGTTCCAGTAGCCCGGGGTGACGTTCGGGCCGCGCACCAGCACCTCCCCGGGTTCGCCGATCTCGGTGTCGGTCAGATCCGGGCGCACGCAACGGACGTCGGCGAAGAAGACCGGCAGACCGGCCGATCCGATGTGCTCGACGCTCTCCCGCGCCTCGAGGAAGGTGGCCCCGGGCGCCGTCTCGGTCATGCCGTAGCCCTGGCAGAACGTCAGACCGCGTGCCTGGTAGGCCGCGATCAGCGCCTCGGGCACCGACGCGCCCCCGGACATCACGCTGCGCACCGACGACAGGTCGGCGCCGGGCCAGCGCGGCGACCGGGCCAGGCCGGCGAACATCGCCGAGACGCCGAACATCCAGGTGATCCGGTGCCGGGCGATCAGGTCGAGCGCCGACTCGACGTCCCACGACGGCATGATGACGCTGCGGCCGCCCTTGAGGAAGGTCGGCAGCAGGCACTGGTTGAGGGCGGCCACGTGGAACAGCGGCGCGCCGATCAGGGTTACCTCGTCGCTCGCCACGTCGACGCCGACCAGCAGGTTGAAGCAGTTCCAGACCACGTTGGCGTGGGTCAGCGTGGCGCCCTTCGGCCGCCCGGTGGTGCCCGAGGTGTAGAGAATCAGAGCCACGTCGTCCGGGTCCACCGGCACGTCGATCGCCGCCGGCTCGCCGGCGGCTTCCAGCCAGTTCTCGTACGCGTCGCCGACCTCGACAACCGCATCGGGCCGCTCCGAGAAGGTGCTGCCCGGCGCGTGCACGAGCGCGGTCGCGCCGCTGTGCCGCAGCATGTAGTCGACCTCGGGCCCGGCGAGGCGGAAGTTGAGCGGCACGAACACCGCGCCGAGCAGGTGGGCGGCGAACATCGTCTCCACGAACGCCGGGTGATTCGGCCCCAGGTAGGCGACGCGGTCGCCGGGGCGGACGCCCCGCGACGACAGTTGCGAGGCCAGCCGGGCGATCCGGTCCAGCAATTGGGCGTACGTGGTGACCTCGTCGCCGAACAGCAGGGCCGGCCGGTCCGGGGACATCGCCGCTCGCCGGGCGGGCCACGACCCCAGCCCCCGGTTGTGCACGCCGAGCGCGGGCATCACGCGTAGTGGCGGTAGACGGGACGCGCGACGCAGGCCGGCTTGGGCCGGCCATCGATCTCGACCGTGAAGTCGAGGACCATCTGGACGCCGTTGCCGGCGACCTCGGTCACCTCGGCCACGACGGCGGCGAGCCGGATCTTCGAGCCGACCCGCACCGGGTGGGGGAACCGCACCTTCTCGAGGCCGTAGTTGACGCTCATCGTGGTGCCGGTGATCTCGAGCAGTTCGGTGAACAGCGGGATGACCAGCGACAGGGTGAGATAGCCGTGGGCGATCGTGGCGCCGAACGGCCCGGTCGCGGCCCGCTCGACGTCCACGTGGATCCACTGGTGGTCGCCGGTGGCGTCGGCGAAGGTGTTCACCCGCTCCTGGGTGATCTCCAGCCAGTCGCTGCGGCCGAGGTCGCGCCCGGCCAGCGCCTTGATCTCGTCGAGCCCGTTGACGGTCATCATGAGGCGTTCTCCTTGACCAGGCCCAGCAGGCGGGCGGCGTTCTCCTTGAGGATCTTGGGGCGGACCGCCGGCTTGATCTCGAGTTTCTCGAAGTCGGCCAGCCAGCGGTCCGGGGTGATGACCGGGTAGTCGGAACCGAACAGCACCTTGTCCTGCAGCAGCGAGTTGGCGTAACGCACCAGTTGAGGCGGGAAGTACTTCGGCGACCAGCCGGACAGGTCGATGTGGACGTACGGCTTATGGGTGGCGACGGCGAGAGCCTCGTCCTGCCACGGGAACGACGGGTGGGCCAGGATGATGCGTAACTCCGGGAAGTCGACGGCCACGTCGTCGACCAGCATCGGGTTGGAGTACTTCAGCCGGATGCCGCCTCCGCCCGGTACGCCGGCGCCGATCCCGGTCTGTCCGGTGTGGAACAGCGCCGGCACGCCGAGCTCCTCGATCGCCTCGTACAGCGGATAGGCCATCCGCTCGTCGGGCGCGAACCCCTGGATGCTGGGGTGGAACTTGAAGCCGCGCACGCCGTACTCGGTAACCAGGCGCCGGGCCTCGCGCACGCCGGCCCGGCCCTTGTGCGGATCGACGCTGGCGAACGGGATCAGCACGTCGGGATGGGCCGCGCAGCTCTCGGCGACCTCCTCGTTGGCGATCCGCGGCCAGCCGGTGGCGTGCTCGGCGTCAACCGTGAAGACCACCGCCGCCATCCGGCGCTCCCGGTAGTAGTCGGCGGTCTCGTCGATGGTCGGCTGCCGGTGGCCCTGGGCCTTGAAGTACGCCTCGGACGCCCCGAACAGTTCCGGGCTGAGCGAACCGTGGCCGTCCCGGCTGATCTCGGCGTGCGTGTGCACGTCGATGGCGGTGAGAGCGTCGACGTTCATCTCACACCTCCGGTGCCTTCGGGGCGGGGATGCCGTACGTCTCGAGCTCACCGAAAATCGGCGCCGCACCGATCGACGAGGCGCTCCACCCGCCGTCGGCGAAGGCGACCGCCTTCTCCTGGGGATGGGCCCAGAGGGCGAGCCGGTCGCCGCCGATGCCGATCGCCTGGCCGGTGATGTCCTTGGAGGCGTCGGAGGCGAGGAACGTGATCAGTCCGGTGACGTCGTCGACCGTGCCCAGGCCCTCGTCGCGCCGAACCCAGGCGGGCAGCGGCTTTCCGGTGCGCTCGGACTCCTCGATCAGCGGCGCGAAGGCCGGGATGGTCCTGGTCATCTCGGTCGCCGCGACCGGGACGACGGCGTTGACGGTGATGCCGCCCCGGGCCAGTTCCAGCGCCCAGGTGCGGGCCATCGCCGCGATGCCCGCCTTGGCGGCCGCATAGTTGGTCTGCCCGAAGTTGCCCCGCTGCCCGGCCGGCGACGAGACCAGGATGATCCGGCCGCCCTCGCCCTGCTCGCGCATCCGTACCGCGGCCGCACGAGCGCAGGTGAACGTGCCGCGCAGGTGCACCCGGATGACCGCGTCGAAGTCCTCGTCGGTCATCTTCCACAGCACCCGATCGCGCAGGATGCCGGCGTTGGTGATCAGCACATCGAGCCGCCCGAACTCGCGGACCGCGGTCTGTACCAGAGCCTCGGCCGTCTCGGTGTCACCGACCGGAGCGGTCACGCCGGTCGCGCGGCCGCCGGCCGACGTGATCGCACCGACCGCGGCCTCGACCGCGTCACCGTCCACGTCGTTGACCACCACGGCGGCGCCGGAGGCGGCCAGGGCCTTGGCGTACGCCAGGCCGAGCCCCCGCCCGCTGCCGGTGACGACGGCGACCTTGCCATCGAGATCCATGAACACCTCACAGCCAAGAAGGACAGGAAACCTGTTGATGCTCAGCTTGATGTCGAACAGGTTTCCTGTCAATGGCCTACGATGGTGCCGATGACTGCGACTGCTCCTTCCCTGCTCTACCTCGTCAAACAGTTGGAGCTCTCGGTCCGCGCACGACTGACTGACCTGGTCCGCCCGGCCGGAATCACGGCACTGCAATACACGGCCCTGACCGTGCTCGAACGGCACGACGGCCTGTCGACGGCCCAGCTGGCCCGCAACTCCTTCGTCACCGCACAGGCCATGGCCGACATGGTCTCGGCCCTGGAAGGACGCGACCTGATCCGCCGCGAACGCAACCCGGACAACCGGCGCGAACTCCTGATCTACCTCACCGGCAACGGAATCGCGCTGCTGGCCGAACTCGCCGAGCCGGTCCGCCACCTGGAGGACCAGATGACCGGCGGCCTGGACGCGACCCAGCTTCGCGGGGCGCTGACATCGGCCTGGCATGCCCTCACCGAACCGGAAGCCCGCACAGCGCCCCCGGCCGAGCACCGCGGTCAGGCCACGAAGTAGCCGTTGTCCAGATAGACCATCGTGCCCTCGGCACGCGCCCGAACCGCCGCGCTGACGCGCCGGGCCAGCAGTTCCGAGAGCAGTTCACCGGCTTGCCGCTCGCTACACCAGGCCCAGCTGCGCAGTTCGTCGGCCGGCAACCGGATGCGCTCCGTCTCGGCGGGCGTCAGGATCCCGCCGTCGAACACCATCATCAGACCCTCCGAGCGGTCCGGCCGCGGCGGCACCCAATCGACCACCAGCATCCGGCCTGGCTGCACGGACAGGCCGAGCTCCTCCTCGAGCTCCCGTACGACCGCCGTGTGCGGCGACTCATCAGCCTCCACCGCGCCGCCCGGAATCTCGAAGTACGGCTTGTAGGTCGGCTCGACCAGCAGTAGCCGTCCCCGATCGTCGGTCAGCAGCGCGCCGGCCCCCATCCGCTTGCGCGGCAGCGTGGCGGTGAAGTCCTCGGTCACCGGGTCAGGTTAGGGCGTAACTGACGGATCATGGTGTGTGGTCGCGGGTAGCGCGCAGCCAGTCAAGGGTTTCGGCGAGGTCGAGGGTGGCCTGGTAGGAGTCGATTCGCTTGTCGTATCGGGTCGCCAGGCCACGCCAGTGCTTTCGCCGGTTGAAGCCTCGTTCGACGTTGTTGCGGTCGCGGTAGCGCTCGGCGTCGAAGTCCGGCGGGCGTCCACCGGCTGCTTTCTTGTTGGCCCGGTTGGCTTTCTGGTCACTGCGCTCGGGGATCACGGCCACCATCTTGCGGGCGCATAGCGCGGCCCGGTTCGCCTTGCCGGAGTACGCCTTATCGGCGGTCACCGAGTCCGGGCGCTTGCGCGGCCGGCCCACGCCGCCGGGCCGGGCCACGGCGACCTGGTCCAGCAAGGCGATCAGTTGCCGGGTGTCAGAAGCCTGACCAGCAGTGACCCGCGTGGCGAGCGACCGGCCCCGGCCGTCGGCCATAGTGTGCACCTTCGTGGTCAGTCCCCCGCGGGAGCGACCCAGACCTTGACGTGCCTGCGAGGTTTTGGCATCCAGCCCCCTTTACGAGCCCCGGCCGCGTGTTGGTGGGCCCGCACGATCGTTGAGTCGGCCTGCGCGTTGCAGTCGATGTCTTGCTCGGCTTCGGCCAGCGCGATGACCGCTGCTTTGAGCCGGGCCCAGGTGCCGTCGTCACGCCAGCGGCAGAACCGGTCGTACGCCGTTTGATACGGCCCGTACCGCTCAGGCATGTCCGCCCACGGTGATCCAGTGCGTTTCACCCAGCAGATCCCGTTGATCACCTGCCGGTGATCACGCCACCTACCGCCCCGTTTGCCCTGCTCAGGCAACAACGGCTCCAAGTTCGAGTAGGTCGACGGCGGTGACAGCGCCATCGTGTTGTCTGATGTCGGCGCCCAGCCGGGCGGCGGCGGTGCGCTGCGGGCCGTTGCCGAGCAGTTCGTGTGCTGCGGCGCGGATGGCGTCGGCGCGTGCCGATCTGGGCAGCATCCGGCCGGCGCCGTGACGTTCGACTGCGCGGCCGATCGCGGCCTGGTCCATGAGCGGATGCATCGGCAGGATCAGTAGGGGGATGCCGTAAGCGAGCGCCCTTGCGGTGGTCGAGTGACCGCCGTGGCCGATCACCAGAGAGGTCGTCGGCAGGACTTCGCCGTGATCGCGATGGCGCAGGACGACAGCGTTTCCCGGCGCACGCAGGGTGGCCGGGTCGATCGTGGGACCCGTCGTGACGATCACCTCGGCTTCGAGCTCGCCCATCGCGTCGAGGATGTTCTGCAGCGTCCTGTCCTGGCCGGGGAAGCGGGTCGTGCTCAGGCTGACCAGCACTCGTGGCGCTCCGGCAGCCGGTACGGCCGGAGCGGGCGGGTCCTGCCAGACCGGGCCGACATGCCGGACCCCGGGCGGCGCCGGCGGCTCGAAGTCGGCGCGCACGGTGACCAGGCTCAATGCCGGTGATCGCAGCACGGGCTTCATCCGCAGGCCCCGTAGGCGCAGCAGGGCACCGACCGGGCCGCGCGCCTCGCCCTCGAAGAAGCTCCACAGGGTGTGCACGAGCGAAACGGTCGGGAGCCCGGCGCGGACAAGGGTGTCGAGCGCAGCGAGCAGGAGACAGTCCACGATCACCACGTCGGTGGGTTCGGCGCGGGCCAGCCGCAGCGCGTCCGCGCCGATGCCGCGATCGGCGAAGACTGCGGTGAGCTCACGCAGGCCCGACACCGTTCCACGCGGGGCCGCCGCGTCGTAGGGACGGCCGTCCCGGACCGGCGTGAAGCCGAACCCGGCCTGCTCGATCAGTGGCCGCTGAGGTTCGTGGCCCAGGAAACGCGCGGTGCCACCTCGTCGCACGATCTCGCGGGCGATCCCGAGCGCGGGTGGAAGGTTGCCGCCTCCGTCGACCGTGACGAACAGCGCGTCCATGAGCTACCTCCTTGCCTTGGTCGTCTGAGGTTCAGTTCCGGGTTCATCCGCCGGCAAGGATTGCGGTGATCAGGCAGCGCATGCGGGCCCGGACGGTCGGCGGATCGAGGCCACGATCGCGTCGGAGCAGCTTCCACGTGTACAAGTCGGTGGCGACCACCAGCAGATCGGTCAGCGCCTCACGGTCGCGGGCCGGACGGGCCTGCAGTTGCGGCCGGAAGCAGTCGTGAACCCAGCGCCGGTGCAACTGCTTGCCCGGCGTGGTCACGGCGGCGATGCGCGGGTCGTGTTCCTGACCGAGCAGCCGCAACACGTAATCACCACGCTTCTCGTAATGAGCGACGACCGCCTCGACAGCGCCGGCAACGTCGCCGGGCCTGACGCGACGTTCCTGCTCGACCTCGGCGGAGGCCAGCTTGACCGCCTCGTCGAGCAAGCCGTCGCGGCTGCCGAAATGCCGCAGGACCGTCTGCACAGTCACGCCGGCCCGCCGGGCGACCTCATCGAGCGTGATCTCGATCGTCATCTTCTCCTCGCTCAACCCGAGGACCGCCCGCAGTATCCGCAGCCGTGTCGCTGCCTTGGCCTCGGCCCGAGCTCGCATGGTGTACGGCCGAGGAGCACTCACCTCCAAGACAGTAGGCGACCAGCAAGTTTGAGGTCAATGCCTACTAACACGAAATTGGGCGCGGCATCAGCTCGACCAGAACAGCCTTTCTGGCCTGTCCGGATCGTTGACGATCCGGCACTGGGCGTCGAGCCACATCGTCGCGCGCTTCTTCGGCGTGTACGCGGGCCACTGCGGCACGTGCGGTGCGGTGGGGCGGCCGTAGCGGGCGAAGCCGGCCCACAGTGCGCTCATGTGCCGGGCGGTCGCCCGTTTGCCAGGCCGCTCGTCCGGGCCGACGTTGGCGAACTTGAGGGGGATGTCGGAGGCGTGCGGGGAGCCGATCGGGAAGTTGGTACCTGGCACCAAGGTGGGGTCGGGGTAGGCGAGCTGGTACATGAACACCGGCGCGGCGTGCTGCGCCGCCTTGGCCTCGGCAATCTTGATCGCGTCGCGCCGGATGGGTGAGGTGGTGATCGCGAAGTACAGCTGGGCCGGGGTCGCGTCGGGCCGCGACCGGTGGAACGTGCTGATGATCCGGTCGAGTTCGGCGCCCTGATAGGTGCCGCCCAGTGCGCTGCGCAGGCCGGCTTCGTCGATGTTGAAGATGTCGGGCGGCCCGAAGAGGCTGAAGAACACGGTCTCGTCGCGGCAGGTGCCGACCATCAACGGCTTGTGGGCCGAGAACGGCGCGGCGCCGTCGGCGAAGGGTTGCCGGGGGATGACACGGCCGTCGACGAAGGCGCCGAAGCCGGGAAGAGCGCCGGGGTCTCCCCAGGGCGCCTCGCCGTTCGCGGCCTCGGACTGCTGGACCTCGAGCAGTCTCGCGGCCGGGATGTCGTACAGCTTGGGGATGTCGGCGGTGGTCAGGCCGAGCAGGCCGAGCGTGCGCTCGGCGCGGGCGGTGGCGCCTTCGCGGGTGGCCAGGCGCAGCGGCGCGGCGCTCTCGATGGAGGCCTTGTGGAACAGGCGTGCGGCGGCCGGCATCGTGTAGACCGCCCCGGTCTTGGCGCCGCCGCCGCTCTCGCCCCAGACCATGATGTTGTCCGGGTCGCCGCCAAAGTTCTCGATGTTCTCGCTGGTCCAGCGCAGCGCGGCGAGGATGTCCAGCATGCCGGTGTTGGCGGCGTAGTCGCCGTGTGCGAGGTCGCCGAGGAACAGGTAGCCGAGCAGGCCGAGGCGGTGGTTGGACTCGACCACCACCACGTCGTGGAGCTGGGCCAGGTGGGTGCCGTCCTGTCCGGTTGCCGAGCCGGAGCCGATCATGTAGCCGCCGCCGTGGTTGTAGAACATCACCGGCCGGCGCTCGTGGTCGGCGGCCGGGGTCCAGATGTTGAGGTAGAGGCAGTCCTCCGAGGGCGCCGGCATCCGGCCGTTGCCGGTCGGGCCCATCTCGCCACCGGCCGCCTGGAACGCCGGGTTGGGGAAGTCCACCGTGTCGCGGACACCGCGCCAGCACTTCGGCGGCTTCGGGGCCCGGAACCGGAGCCGGCCCAGCGGCGGCGTCGCGTAGGGCACGCCGAGGAACTTGACGATGCCGTCCTCGCGGCGGCCACGCACCCGGCCGTAGCGGGTGGCGGCTTCGTCTCTGCGCCCGGAGCCGTGTGCGGCCTCGGGAAGAAGGGTGGCGGCGGCCGCGGACAACGATCCACCGACCAACGCTCTGCGAGTGATCATGAGCTCTCCTGATGAGCGGCGGTGGCACTGCCCCACAGATAGCCGTCCGGGAAGTCGTTCACGGTGTCAGGCTCCGGCGTTGTAATTGGAGTCCATCGCGGTGAGAACCTTGGCCGGGGTGGACTGGTTGCTGAAGATCTCCTGCAGGCCGCTGAGCATGGTCTGCTGCACCTTGGCGTTGGGCCACAGCTGGTCCATGAACGGCACCGTCTTGTTGTCCTTGACGTACGTGGTGAGTTCGGCCAGGCCCGGGTCGACCGGGGTGCCGGCGTTCGCGAGGGTGGGCAGGCTGCCCTGGGCCTCGTTGAACGTCTTCATGCCCTCCGGCGACATGACGTAGGTGATGAACCTGAGCGCGAGTTCCTTGTTCTTGGCTTTGGCGTTGACGCCGTAACCGGCGCCCGCGGCGGCGGGCATGAGGAACGTGGCCGGGTCGTCGGTGGCCGGCAGCGCCTTCATGGTGAAATGCCCGTTCGGGTTCTGCTTCTTCAGCAGCGCGATGACCCAGTTGCCCTGCACGAGGCCGAGCGTCTTGCCGGTGGCGGCCAGGGTCTGGCTGGCCTCGTAGCTGGTGCCGAGCGGGTTCTTCTGGAAGCAGCCGCTGGTGTTCATCTGCTGGTACTTCGCCATCGCGGCGGTCCAGGGCGAGCCGGCGAAGGTGCCCTGACCGTTCGCCATCTTGGTGGCGAAGTCCTTGTCCGGGCCGAACACCGTGGTGGCGACCAGCGCGTACAGGACGAGTTGGGTGACCCAGTTGTCCTGGATGCCGAGCGCGAAGGCCGGGGTGCCCTTGGCGGCGGCCGCCTTGCAGAACGACAGCAGGTCCGTCCAGGTGGTCGGCGCGGTCAGGCCGGCCTTCTTCATGGCGTCGTCGTTGTAGACCGCGCCGATGCCGTTGAGGCCGAACAGCGCGTTGTAGGTCTTGCCGTTGTACCGGGCGACCTGCTTGAACGCGTCCGGTAGCAGGGACGCCCAGGGCTGATCGGACAGGTCGAGCAGGTAGCCCGGTTTGGCGAGTACGTAGGTGGCACCGGGGTTGCCGTTGCCGGGCCAGACCGTCATCACGTCGGGGGCGGTGCCGGAGGCGAGCTGGGTGCGGATCTGCTGCTGGTACTGGTCGGCGCCGGCGGTGGTGAGGTTGACGGTGACGCCCGGGTTGGCGGCCTTGAACGCGTCGACGACCTTCTCGATGGAACCCTGGTCGACCGACGCGATGGTCAGCGTCTTGCTGCCACCGCCGGAACTGGAGGCGGAGTTGGTGCCGCTGCTGCAAGCGGCGATGAGGGTCAGAGTGGTCAGGGCCGCGGCCAGGGGGATCAGTCTGCGTGTCATCGGTTCTCCCAGGATGGAGATCAACAAGGGGTGGTGAAGGTGTAGCTGCCGGAGCTCAGCCGGAGCGTCGCTCCGCCGGCTTCGGGGGTAGGCAACTCGAGGAGGGCGGTGCTGCCCGGCGGGACCGCGACGGTGACCGTGAGCCGGTCATCAGTGATCGACCATCCGCAGGCCACCCGGCCGCGTGCGGTCTCCTGCTCGGCGCGGGCCCAGGTGAGGGTGCCGCCGGGCCGGGGCCGCAGCAGCAGTTCGGAGTAGGCGACCGAGCCGGGGGTCTGGTCGATGCCGGCGACCTGCCCGTAGAGCCAGTTGCCGACGCTGCCGAGGCTGTAGTGGTTGAACGAGTTCATCGCGGCCGACTGGAACCCGCCGTGTTCGGTCCAGCCGTCCCAGCGTTCCCAGATCGTCGTGGCGCCGTGCCGGATCGAGTAGCCCCAGGACGGGTATTCGTCCTGCTGCAGCAACGCATAAGCCAGGTCGGTGCGGCCGTGGTCGGCCAGCACCGGGCACAGCAGCGGCACGCCGACGAATCCCGTGGTGAGCCGATTGCCGCGCTTCTCGACGTCGGCGGCCAGGTGGTCCACGGCCGCGTCGATCAGCTCCGGCGGCAGAAGATCAAATTCCAGGGCCAGGAGGTACGCGGTCTGGGTGCCCCCGTCGACGGTGCCGTCGTCCCCGACGTACGACTCGACGAACGCCGCCCGGATCGCGTGGTTCAGTGCCCGGTACTCGGCCGCTTCCCGCTCGCGGCCCAGCACGAGCGCGGCGTCGGCGACGATCGCCGTGCTCCGCGCGAAGTAGGCGGTGGCGAGCACGTCGCGCGGTGTCTCGGCGTCGACCTGCAGCCAGTCACCGAACGAGTTACCGGTCCGGTTGCGCCAGCGCAGGTCCGGGTTGTGCCGGCGGATGTGCTCGACCCAGCCCACCATCGCGTCGAAGCAGCGTTCCAGCACCCGCCGGTCGCCGTAGGTGCGCCACAGCAGCCACGGGATGATCACGCCGGCGTCGCCCCACGCGGGTGCGCCCTCGCGGTCGACCGACAGCATCGGTGCGACGTCACGGAATGCGCCGCCGTCGTCCCGGCCGTCGACGACGTCGCGCAGCCATCGGGCGAAGAACGCGGACACGTCCGCGTTGCGGGTCGCCGTCGGCGCGAACACCTGGGCGTCGGCCAGCCAGCCGAGCCGCTCGTCCCGTTGCGGGCAGTCGGTGGGTACGGCGAGGAAGTTGCCGCGCTGCCCCCAGACGATGTTGGACTGCAGCTGGTTGACCGTCGGGTCGGAGCACTCGAACCGGCCGGTGTACGGCATGTCGTTGTGGATGACCCGGGCGATCAGGTCGTCTTCGGTGAGCTCGCCCGGATAGCCGGTCACCTCGGCGTACCGGAACCCGTGGAAGGTGAACTGCGGCTCGAAGATCTCATGCGGGCCGCCCGCGCTGACGTACGTGTCGGTGGCCGCCGCCCGGCGCAGGTTGTCGGTGTAGAGCTCGCCGTCGGCGGTGAGTACTTCGGCGTGGCGCAGCATGATGCGCTGCCCGGAGGTGGCGCCGCGGACGGTGAGGCAGATCCGGCCGACCAGGTTCTGTCCGAAGTCGACGATGAACCGCCCCGGCTCCCGAGCCGACACCCGAACCGGAACCAGGTCGTCGGTGATCCGGATCGGGTGGTCGGGCTCGGCCACGAGCGGCCCGATCGCGGTATCGAGAACGACTGCCGGCCACGAAGGGCCGGTCGTGCGGCGGGCGTCGACGAACTGGCCCATCATCAGGTCGGCGGCGAGGATGGCGCCGGGCCGTTCGGTCCAGTTCTCGTCGGTGGCGATCACCCGTCGGGAGCCGTCGGCGAACTCGACCACGAGCTGGGCCAGGAACGCCCGGGCGTCGCCGTAGTGCCGGGCCGGTTTGCGGGCGTCGAAGCCCACGTACCCGCACCACCAGCCGTCGGCGACGATGGCGGCGAGCTCGTTGTCGCCCTGGTGGAGCTGTTCGGTGACGTCGTAGGTCTGGTACTGCAGCCGGTGGTGGTACTCGGTCCAGCCGGGGGCCAGTTCTCGATCGCCGACCCGGCCGCCGTTGAGCCGGGGCTCGTAGACGCCATGGGCGGTGGCGTAGAGCCGGGCGCGCACCGGCTTCTCGACGAGGTGGAACGGCCGGCGCAGGTCCAGCGGCGCCTCAGCCGCGCCCGGGGTGCTCAGGAACTCGTCGGTGGGCGGGTCGAAGTGCGGCAGGCGGTTCGGGTCGCGCCCGATCCACACCGCCGACCATTCGTCGGGATGCAGCAGGCCGGTCTCGAACCAGGTCTGCGCGCGGCCGGCCGGCGCGCCGGTCTCGTCGGAGACCTCGACCCGCCAGTGATATCGGGTGCCCGATCGCAGCGGCGGCCCGTCCCAGGCGACCAGCAGCGTGTCGGGCGATTCGCGACGGCCGGAATCCCAGATGGTCCGGTCGGACCCGTCCTCGGTGGCGGTGATCCGGTACGCCGTCTGCGCGGCGCCGCGGCGGTCGCTGCCGAGTTTCCAGGACAGCCGCGGATGGTGTTCGCCCAGGCCGAGCGGCTCGGTGCGTTGTTCGGTGGTCAGGCCGTACGGTGTCATCCCTTGAGCCCTCCGGCGAAGCCGTTGATGATGCTGCGTTGCAGCGCGAGATAGACCGCCAGGACCGGCAGGATGCTGATCACCAGGGCGGCGAAGACGAGGTTCCACTGCGAGACGTACTGGCCGAAGAACCCGGCGACGGCGACCGGCATGGTCTGGTGGGTGCTGCCGGACAGGTAGAGCAGTGGGGTGAAGAAGTCGTTCCAGACGTTCACCGCGTTGAGCACCAGCGCGGTCACGGTGATCGGCTTGAGCATCGGCAGGACGATGTAGCGGAACGCCGCCAGCTGGCTCGCGCCGTCGATCGACGCGGCGTCCTCGAAGTCGCGGGGCAGGGCACGCAGGAACCCCACGTACAGGAACGTGGTGAACGGGACCTGCAGGCCGGAGTAGAACAGCACCAGCGACCAGACCGAGCCGAGCAACCCCAGATCCCGTACGGTCTGGTAGAGCGGCAGCGACGCGAGCTGGAACGGCAGGATCAGCCCCAGCATGATCAGTAGGAACGTGCCGCGGGACCAGCGCGCGGCCGACCGGGCGAGCGGGTAGGCGGCCAGCGACGAGACCGTCAGGATGATCAGCACGCTGACGGCGGTCACCACCACGCTGTTGATCAGTGCGCCGCCGAGGCCGCCCTGCTGCCAGGCCGAGCTGAAGTTGGCCAGGGTCGGCGAGGTGGTCGGCCGGATCGGCGACGAGGTGTTTGCCGACGGCCGCAGGGCGAGGTTGACCAGCACGTACACCGGGAAGGCGAAGACGATGCCGACCGCGATCATGACGATCTCGAGCAGGAACGTGCGCTTGGTGTAGCGGTTCATGACGCCGCCCTCTCGTTGCGCGACAGGACGGTGTACTGGCCGGCCGACACGACGGCGACGATGACGGTCAGCACCACGGCCAGGGCGATGCTGTAGCCGAACTCGCCGAGCGTGAACGCGTCCTTGTAGATCAGCGTCGAGATGGTGTCGGTGGCGTGCCCCGGCCCGCCTCCGGTCAGCGCGTAGACCTGGTCGAACAGCTTGATACCGCCGATGATCGACAGCATCAGGTTGATCGTGATCGCGGGCGCCAGCAGTGGCCGGACGATCGAGAAGAAGCGGCGGACCGGGCCGGTGCCGTCGATCGCCGCCGCCTCGTAGATCTCGCGGGGGATCGACTGCAGCCCGGCCAGGAAGATCACCATCGAGTAGCCGGCGAACTGCCACACGATGACCAGCACGATCATCCAGAGCGCCAGGCGGGGGCTGCCGAGCCAGTCCTGCTGCCACGAGCTCAAGCCGACCGCGCCGAGCAGGCTGTTGATCGCGCCCTCCGGGCCGAGCAGGTTGCGCCACAGATAGGCGGTGACGACCGGCGTGACCACGGCCGGGGCGAACAGCAGCACGCGCAGGAAGTTCCGGGTCTTGATCATGCTGTTGACGCCGAGCGCGAGCAGCAGGCCGATGCCGTTCTGGAGCACGGTGATCGCGACCGCGATCAGGATCGTGTGCCACACCGCCTGACGGGCGGTGGGGTCGCCGGCCAGATCGGTGAAGTTATGCAGGCCCACCAGGGAGAAGCGCGGGTCGAGGCCGTCCCAGTTGGTGAAGGCGTAGTAGACGCCTCGTGCGCTCGGGATCAGCACCACGAACGTGAACAGCGCCAGGGCCGGGAGAACGAACCACCAGGGCGGCGTGGCGCGGCGACGGGACCGGGTCGCGACCGCGGGCCGCGGTTCAACGCGATCTTTGAGGTCGAGTGTCATGGATGCCCACTTAGTTGAAGCGTTTCATTGACCGTGGTGGGCCCGCGCGACCAAGAGCCGCGATCAGACCCTGGCGTCTGCGTTGTGGGTAACGTTTTCCAAATGTTTCGCCGACCTTACGAGCCGGTGGCAAACAGCGTCAAGACCCGAACCGACGTGTTCTCGGATCAAGTCGCCACCTATGGTGGGTAACGTTTTCCGAGATTGGGAGTGCCATGGTCAGAACGCCACGCCGGGTCACGATCATCGACGTGGCCCGGCACGCCGGCGTCTCGACGACCGCGGTGTCCAAGGTGCTGCGTAACGCCACCGGCACGAGCCCGCAGATGCGCACCCGGGTCCGGGCCGCGATCGATCAGCTGGGATACCGCCCGTCGACCGCCGCGCGTGCGTTGCGGGGCCGCACGTACACGATCGGCGTGCTGCTGCCCGACGTGCGTAACCCGTTCTTCGCCGACGTCCTCGACGGCGTCGCCGGGCATCTGGCCGGCACCGAATATCAGCTGCTCATGGCTTCTTGCTGCGACGACGAGCCGAGCGAGGCCCTGGTCGTCGACGCCCTGATCGAACGCAGCATGGACGGTGTCGTCCTGGTCGCGCCGGTCTCGTCGCCCGGCCTCCTCGAACGCGTCGCCCGCACCCTGCCGACGGCCGTCATCGGCCGGCACACCTCCCCGGCCGGCTTCGACACGGTCACCGGCGACGACTTCGCCGGGGCCGCGCTCGTCGTGTCACACCTGGCCGGGCTGCTGCTGGAGCGCATCGCCGATCCGGCCCACCGGGCGACCGCGGTGAAATTCTCTGCCGACCTCGTGGTGCGGCGCACGACGGCGCCGCCGCCGGGCGATCAGTAGGCTCGATCACGTGGTGGAGAAAGCTGGACCCCGGCGGGTCACGATCGTCGATGTCGCGCGCCACGCCCAGGTGTCGACGACCGCCGTCTCCAAGGTGCTGCGCAACGCGTACGGCGCCAGCCCGGCCATGCGCGAAAAGGTGCAGCAGGCGATCAGCGAGCTCGGATTCCGCCCGTCCGCCGCCGCCCGGGGGCTCCGCGGTCAGACCTACACCATCGGCGTGATGCTGCCCGAGCTGCGCAACCTGTTCTTCGCCGACATCCTCGACGGCATCACCGCCCAGCTCGGCGGCACCGACTACCAGGTCCTGCTCGCTCCGGGCTGCAACGGCGAGAAGGCCGAGGCCCGGGTCATGGACGCCATGATCGACCGCAGCATGGACGGGCTGATCCTGATCGCCCCGGTGTCGTCGAAGAAGCGCCTCACCGCGGTCGCACACACCGTGCCGACCGTGGTCGTCGGCCGGCACGGCGCCTCCCCCGCCTACGACAGCGTCACCGACGACGACGTCGCCGGGGCCGGCCTGGTCGTCGACCACCTGGTCGAGCACGGCCATCGGCGCATCGCGCACATCGAGCACCACGAGACCGATCCGGTGCGGCTGGCCGAGATGCCCAACGCCCAGCGCGCCCAGGGCTACCGCGACGCGATGCGCGCGCACGGCCTGGGCGACGAGATCGACATCGCGTCGACCAGTTACACCCAGGAAGGCGGCTATCTGGGCGCCAAGGAACTGCTGGCCCGGCCCCAGCGGCCCACCGCCATCTTCGCGGGCGCCGACATCGTCGCGCTGGGGGCGATGGAGGCGATCGCCCAGGCGGGGCTCACGATCCCCGGCGACATCTCGATCGTCGGATACGACAACAGCGCCCTGGCCGCCTTCGCCCCGGTCTCGCTGACCAGCGTCGACCAGGACGGACGGCAGATGGGTGCCGACGCGGCCCGCCTGGTGGTGAGCCGCATCGGCGAGCGGGACCGCCGGACGGCCCAGGTGAAGCTCTCCCCCACCCTGGTCGTCCGGCGGACCAGCGCCGCGCCTACCGGCGCAGCACGGTGACCGTGTAGGCGCCGCCCCCGAGCTGCAGGTGGGCATAGCCGTCACCGGCCACCGGCGTACGGGTCGGGCGGCCGTTGACCAGGACGATGCTGTGCGGGGTCGCCGGCACGGCGACCGTGCCGCTGGTGTGCCTCGGCGTGGTCAGCCGAAGCGTGAACGTACGGCCGGCGGCGGACCACCTGGCGCTGATGTCGCCGTACGCGGTGGGCACGACGCCCTGGGCCCACGCGAGATTCCCGGGCCGCGGCTGGATCGCCCACGTGCTGTACCCGGCGCCGTCCGGACTGACGCCGAGGACCTGCTGGGTCAGCTGTACGGTCGGGGACGCCGCCCAGCCGTGCGCGAGGCTGGCGGTCGCCCGGTTGACCCCGCCGTCGCTGTTCTTGAACTCCCACAGACCGCCGGTGTAGAGCGGGTTGGCCGGGTCGACCATCGGCCCCCAGGTGCGCCGCATGAGAGCGAGCGCGCCGTCCACGTCACCGACCGCGAACCGGCCCGCGGTCTCCATGCCGTTGCCGAACGGCTCGATCGTGTGCCCGGTCGGGTCCTGCAGACCAGGACCCATGATCGCCCCGTACGGGGTCCACAGCGTCCGCAGCGCGTTCAGCACACTGGCCCGCCGGTCGGCCGGTACGAAGTCGTACTGCAGCGCGAGCGCGTTGGCGTCCTCGACGAGCACGTCCGGGTGGTCGGTGCTCTGCGCGTACGCCCCAAGCGTCGGATTCCACAACCGTGAGTTGACCGCGGTCCTGATCGCGTCGGCCTCGGCGTCGTAGCCGGTCGCCGCGCCGGCGGAGCCGACGCCGCGCTCGAGCCAGGCCATCTCTCGCAGCAGGATGTAGTAGTCGATGCTGTACTTGGTGACCTCGCCGGTCTGGGTGGCCTGCCAGAAGTCGCGGTCGTTGGAAGCGACGAGGTGGTCGGCGGTGAGGAACGTGTCGTTGTAGGCGAGTTCCCGGCGCAGGGCGGGCAACAGGCCGGCGATGAAGTCCCTGTCGCCGGTGTAGCGGTAGTAGTCGATCGCGGCCCGCGCGCCGTACCCCGAGTAGTTGTCGGAGTAGAACAGCGGCGACCCGCCCGGCGACCGGCCCTTGCCGAAGTCGGGTGAGCCGGGCAGCGCCCCGTCGGCCCGCTGCGTCGCGAAAAGCGCCTGCAGCGACGACTTCAGATAGGCGGCGCCGACATCGCCGAGGGTGTTGATGATGGTCGGTCCCTGCACCAGCAGGTCGCCGGTCCAGATGCTGCGGTCACGCTTGGCGCCGTCGAAGATCCGCGCGTCGGGCAGCCCGTTCACTCCGGGCAGTTTCATATCCAGCTGCAGGGTGTACGCGCCGGAGTACCACATGCGGTTGAGCTGGTCGTCGCTGGACAGGAACCAGCCGCGGTAGTCGCTCGGGGTGGCCCGGTACGCCTGGAAGTCCACCCCGGCCCCGGAAACCGTTACCGTTCCCGGCGTCGTGAGCGTCAGCAGCACGAACCGGAAGCCGCCGTGGAAGCTGCCGGTGACCGTTCCTGGCCCGCCCACCTGAAGGGTGTCCGGGCCGCCGACTCCGGCCAGCCCGCGCGATTCGTCCGAGGACGGCGCTCCCGGTGAGGCGGCGACCGCGGCCCCGGCGGCGACCGCGGCGTCCAGCGGCCGATCGAGGTCCACCGTGGCGGCGGCGGTGTCGAACGCGGTGATGACCCGGGTCTGGCCGGCGAGGGTGATCGTGTCGCCGACCTCGAGGTTCGCGGTCGAGGTGACCGTTACCTGGCTCGAACCGGCGGGGGCAGCGGCCGTGGTCGTGGTGGCCGCGGGGTGGCGCAGGTATTGGCGGGCTTCGCCGGTCACCAGCGAGAAGGTTGCCGGTCCGCTGGTCTTGGCGACGTCCAGGTAGGGCGTGCCGCCGACGTCCTTGCCGAAATCGAGTACGACCGAGGCGGGCGTCTTGCCGGCGACCGTGGTCAGCGTCGCGTTTCTGCCGCCCCCGAGCGCCTCGCTGCTCTGCCAGTGCGCCAGCGTGCTCTGCCCGTGCGCGAGGGCCTCGACGTGTGACACCTGGCCGCGCCCCTCGGCCCGCACCGGCCGGACCTGGTCGGAGTCGGGGCCGAGCACGTAGGACTGCCACGATCGGAAGCTTGCCGATGCGGGTGCCGGTGAGGCGGTGACGCCGAATACCAGCACCAGGCCGGCCACAAGGAGTCGCCGGGTCGCCGACGCCCGGGGCAGCCGGAGATTAGTTCGCCGCAATGTCGTTCCTCCTGCTCGAGAGGGGTTGTAACGTTTCATCGACGGCCCGGCCGGCGCGACTGCAAGGACGTGTCGAGGTGGCTGACCGGGACGACTCGGCAGACCAGAGTGGATAACGTTTCCCACATGTTTCCGCGACCATAAGCGTCGACGCGCTCCGAGGTCAAGGGAAGACTTGGATATCGTTACCCGCGGCGGGAAGCAGGGACGTGCGCGCTCGATAACGCAAACTCTCCCGCCAGCAGTAGGCCACAGTGGGCAGATCCTGGCGATCGGCGATGGACAGCCGGTTCTGGCACTGCCGCGATCGGGGCCTCGGCTCGCGCCTGTCCGATCTGCTCGACCGTCACGTTGGACAGCCCGATCTCGGCGATCTTGACGGTGCTCTGCAACTCCCGCAGAGCGCCGACGCTCACGGCGGCCGGTTCGGTCTCGTCAATCAGCGGTCGCGGCGCGGGTCCACGACCACCGTCTCCAAGCCGATCAGCTCGGCGACCGCCCGCAACTCCGCGGCCCGACGGCCGGTGCCCAGGGCCCAGTGGTGGCCGACCCCGGAGACGCTCCAGGCATCGGTCCACTCGCCCGGATGGCAGCCGAAGTCGACCCGGGACGTGGTGTTGCCGATCGCCAGGTGCGGGCCGTCCACCACCTCGCCCTCGGCGACGACGAACCGGAACCGGCCGTCCCGCTCCTGCCCGATGCCGAGCAGGGTCACCGGACCCTGCCGCACGTCGAACTCGACCGAGACGCCGTACCCGCGCTTGCCGTGATAGACGCCGAGCCCGCGCAGAACCGGCCGGCCCTGGCTGATCGCCAGGTGGGCCGGGCCGTCGTGGCCCATCTCGACCACCCCGGCCCGGAAGTCGAGCGCCTGGAACTCGGTGAACGAGCCGCCGGCCCCGAGCCGGTCGAGCACCAGCATCGCCAGCGACGTGCGAAGTTCGTACTCGCCGGCGGCCGGCACACCGCGGGCGGTGAGCAGAGAGGAGCCGAGAATGAAGCCGGCCGCCACCCGCTCGTGCGTCTCGCCGTTCAGCCCGCGGTGATAGTAGGCGAGGGAATCGAGCGAGAAGTCGTCGACCAGCCGGTCGAGCGCGACCGAGACCTGGGCGGCCCAGCGCAGGTCCTCCTCGGCCACCGAGTGGTCGACCGTGAAGATCTCCCGGGTCAGCGCCACCCGGCCGTCGATCTCGGCCGGCGTCACCTGCTCGGCCCGGGCCCGCACGTCATCGATCTCGAGCACCTCGACGTGGCCACCGAACTGCGCCGGCACCGAGGTGAGGTCGGTCGCGACGTCGAGCATGCCCGGATAAAGATGCCCGAGCAGACCATGGCGGCCGTGCCGGAGCGCGCCGCGAACGCCGGCCGCCCGCACCCAGCGCTCGATCTTGTCCCAGGCGGCCGGCTCTTCCAGGTAACCGGAAATGCTGCGCGTCTCGACCCCGCATCGGCGAAACGCGTTCACCATCTCGGGCAGCGGGCAGGCGCCGCAGTACGCCAGCCACTGCCCGGTGTCGAAGGTCGCATGGTCCATCGCCTCGGTCGGTTGCAGGTTCAACAGCAGCACCGGGGCGCCGCTGCGCTGCGCCACCGGCACCAGCATGGTGGCCGTCATGTAAGTCGTGAGGAACGCGACGATCAGGTCGCATCCCGCCGCGCGCAGCCGCTCCGCCGCCGCGGCACCCTCCTGGGCGTCCGAGATGAAACCGACGTCGACGACCTCGCAGTCCAGCTCGCGCATCCGCTCCGAGACGCGGTCCGCGGAGCGCTGCAACTGCGGCAGCAGGCCGGGAAACTGCGGCCAGTAGGCACCCAGTCCGCCGGCCACCAGGCCGACCCGGGTCGGCCGGGCGGGGATCCTGGCCAGTGGGCCCGGAGCCAACCGGACAGCCTCGGAGGGGTTCTGCGTCGCGGTCATGCGTCCCGCCCTTAGCGCCATTGCAACGTTTCATAGCAACGTAGCGACGGGTCTCCGACCCGTCAACGCCGGATCTCGGTATCCGAGGCGAAGCGGCGTCCGCGCCGGATGGTCTGGTTGCTGCCCGCGGCACTCCGACGCGGCTGATGCTGCCGACCGGGCCGGTCCGTCTGCGCGGCCCTACTGGACCAGACCGGCGCGCATGCGGTCCCGGACGTCG
This sequence comes from Actinoplanes sp. NPDC051343, assembly GCF_044455125.1. Taxonomy (NCBI): domain Bacteria; kingdom Bacillati; phylum Actinomycetota; class Actinomycetes; order Micromonosporales; family Micromonosporaceae; genus Actinoplanes; species Actinoplanes sp. NPDC051343. The sequence goes on along the minus strand of NZ_JBITEL010000014.1, from coordinate 197,373 downwards.
ATGAGGTTTCGATAGATGCCGAGCGGCAGTGCCTCGATCAGTGCGAGCGTGCCGTCCTCGGCCGGCTGCTGCCGAGCGTGGTTGATCAGGTCTTGCCGGTTGGCGGGGAACCGGGCGGAGTGCAAAGCGGCGGCTACTGCGGCCCATTGGGTGCTGTCCATGCCGATGCCTACCCGCGGCTCGTCGCCTTTAACGAGCCCCTCGTTCAGTTGTTGCCGGCTGAAGCCGGCGTGCCCGTCGCGGGCTTTCAAGCAGCGCCGGCGCTGCTGTCGCTCGGGTCGTCGTAGCCCTCGTCAGCCCGCTCCCGCCGAAGGTGCGTCCCGGCCCGGCGGCCGATGTCGCTGTCCTCGGCCGCCAGGCCCGCATAGATGGCTTTGACCTTCTCGTACGGCTGGCCCGGCGGCAACAGCGGAACGGCGGGGTCGACCACAGCGTCGATGACCACCGGACGATCCGCCGACAATGCGGTCTCCCATGCCTTCGCCATCTCGTCGGGGGAGGTGACGCGCACGCCGCGTAGCCCGAGCAGTTCGGCGTAGCCGGCGTAGGGCACATCGGGCAGCTGCTGCGAGGTGGTGAAACGCGGCTCGCCCTCCATCTCGCGCTGTTCCCAGCTCACCTCGGCCAGGTCCCGGTTGTTCAGCACGCACACCACGAAACGCGGGTCGGCCCACTCCCGCCACCGCGCCGCGACCGTCACCAGCTCGGCGAGGCCGGTCATCTGCATGGCACCATCGCCGGTCAGGACCAGAACCGGTCGGTCAGGCGCCGAAAGCTTGGCGGCGATCCCGTACGGCAGTCCGCAACCCATCGAGGCGAGCGTGCTCGACAGATGGGCCGGTACGGCGGGTGGCAGCCGCAGGTGCCGGGCGTACCAATAGACCACCGACCCGACGTCCACCGCGACCTGCGTGTCGGCCGGCAGCCGGCTGCCCAGCGACCGGACCACATGCTGCGGATTCATCGGCTCGGCGGGCGCATCGGCACGCGCCTGTGCGATCTCGCCCCAGCGGCGCACCCACCCCTCGACCTTCTCGCGCCAGGATCGGTCCTCGCGCTGCTGAATCATGCCGAGCAACGCGCGTACGGTCTCCGTGGCGTCGCCGACCAGCGAAACCTCGACCGGATAGCGCACGCCCAGCTGACGCCCGTCGATGTCGATCTGCACCGCCCGGGCCTGCCCGGGCGCGGGATAGAACTCGGTCCACGGGTCGTTGGTGCCGACCAGCAGCAGCGTGTCGCAGCCGCTCATCAGCTCGGCACTGGCCGTGGTGCCCAGGTGCCCCATCACGCCGGTGTGGAAGGGCAGCCCCTCGTCGAGCACCGGCTTGCCGAGCAGCGACGTCGTGATGCCCGCGCCGAGACGTTCGGCCAGCTCGACGATGTCGGCGGCGGCGCCGTACGCTCCCTGGCCCACCATGATCGCAACCCGCTCGCCGGCCGTGAGCAGTTCGGCCGCCGCCCGGAGATCGTCCTCATGCGGGAGGATGCGGGCCGGGCGCACGCCCGGGCTGGTCATCATCACGCCGTGCTGGTGTGCCCCCGGGTCCGGCGCGGGGGCACTCTGCACGTCGTGCGGCAGGATGACGCAGGTCGGGCTGCGCGTCGCCAGGGCGGTCCGGAACGCCCGGTCGACCAGCATCGGCACCTGCTCCGGAGCGTGCGCGGACTGCACGAACTGCGCGCACACATCGCCGAAGAGTCGCTGCAGGTCGATCTCCTGCTGATAGGCGCTGCCCAGCACCGTCGACGCCTGCTGGCCGACGATGGCGACCACCGGCTTGCCGTCCAGCTTGGCGTCGTACAGGCCGTTGAGCAGGTGCACGGCGCCCGGCCCCTGGGTGGACAGGCACACGCCCACGCCGCCGGTGTACTTCGCGTGGCCGACGGCCATGAACGCTGCCGCCTCCTCGTGCCGGGCCTGCACGAACGTCGGCCTCCCGGCCCGGCGCAGCGCACCCATCACACCGTCGATCCCGTCGCCCGAGTAACCGAACACCCGATCGACGCCCCACGCCGACAGACGTTCCACCACCAGATCCGACACCGTACGGTCACTCATGTCCGTCCCTCCCGACGACTGAGGGCGTTGGCTACCCCGCCTTCCGCCGATGAATCACCGTGACGGCAGGGACGCCTGCGCGGCGGGTGGCCGTGCCGGGCCTGAGGGAAGGGACCGTCGCGCAGCCGGGACGTTAGGGCCGCGAACGCGTGGGTAGGCGGTGCCGGCGAACCGAGCATGCGAATGACCCGGCGACAGATAGGCCTCGCGAATCGCGGGTACCCGCGCGTTGGAGCCTCTCGCAGTGACGACCACCGGAAGGTGCTGCCATGAACCTCGACTTCCTGCGCCCGCTGTTCACCAGTCCCGGCTCCTGGGTGTCGGTCTATCTCGACGCCACCCGGGCCGATGAGAACGGCGGCCACGAGGTGAACCTACGCTGGCGCGGCCTGCGGGCACAGCTGACCGAGCGGGGGGCCGACGCGGCCACCCTGGACGCCGTGGAGACCGCCCTCCACGAGCACCCCTATCAGCCCGGCCGGTACGGATTAGCGATCTTCGCTCGGGACGGCGAGGTCGCCCGGCTCGAGACGTTGTCCGCTCCGCCCCCCGCCGACAAGGCCTACCTCGAGCCGTTGCCGCACGTCATGCCGCTGATCGAGCAACGCCACGCGGACGTGCCGTACGTGCGGGTGCTCACCGACCGCACGGGCGCCGACCTGGACGCCCTCTCCGTCGGTGGTGTGCCCCGGCACCGGGAGGTGACCGGCAGTGCCTCCTTCCCGCTACGCAAGGTGCATGTCGGCGGCTGGTCGCACCGGCACTACCTGCAGGCGGTCGAGGAGTCCTGGAAGCGCAACGCCGGCGAGGTGGCCGCGTCGGCGGCGGACCTTGCGGAATCGGTCGGCGCGGAGGTCATCGTGGTCGGCGGGGACGTCCGGGCCGTGCAGACGTTCGCCGGGCGGCTGCCGAAGCGCTGGCAGGACCGGGTGGTCGAGACCGACGCCGGGTCCCGGCACGCCGGTGCCGACGAGAGCGCGCTGGACGACGTGACGATCCAGGCCATCGCCGAACTCGCCGACCGGCACGTCCACGACATCCTGGACCGCTACCGGGCCCAGCAGGGCGACGGCACTGCTAGCAGCGGCCTGACCGATGTGGTGGCCCGGCTTCAACGGGGTCAGGTCGACACCGTCCTGCTCGTCGACGACCAGTCGTCGACCGACACCCTCTGGATCGCCCCGGACGACCCGACGCTGATCTCGCTCGACGACCACGTGCTGCGCGAGGCCGGGGTGACCGACCCGCTGAAGGTACGGGCGGACGCCGCGCTGGTGCGGGCGATCGCCGGCACCGGGGCGGATCTGATCCTGATCGGCCCCGGCGAGGCGTCACTGGAACACGGCATCGGCGCCGTCCTGCGCTACGCGGACGCCAGCAGCGCCGCGACCTGATGGGACGTCGCAGAGTGCCGCCTATCCGGAGAACGTCCGCTTCACCAAGGAGCCGGTGACCTACCGCCACGGCGAAGGCATTCGCCACGGCGAGCAAACCCGCGACGCCGGTCAGAATTCGCCCTTTCATGCAGTGGGCGGGGCATTCATGTCTATTCAGCGACGTTTCAGGCCCGCGCCGATACCATCCCGTGGCGATGCCAGCCCCGCGAAATGCAACTGCCGCGACAGGTCCCGTACGGCCTGCGGCCGGCCCCCGGCTGAGCAGGTGGCGGCGATGGTTACCTATCGCGGTCCCTGGCTCGTTGATGCTCGCGCTGGGACTGCTCGGCAGTACCCGCTCGGTGCTGAGCTGGGACGAAGTCGCCACCGCGGACGTCGCCCAGCGTTCCGCCGGCCAGATCTGGAACCTGGCCCACCACATCGATGCCGTCTTCAGCCCGTACTACCTGGCGATGCACGGGTGGACCACGCTGTTCGGCGACTCCGTACTGAGCCTGCGCCTCCCGTCCATCTTGGCGATGGCCGGCGCCGCCGCGCTCACCGGCGAGTTGGGGCGCCGGCTGCTCGGCGGTGCGGCCGGTGTGGTCGCCGGGATCCTGGTGTGTCTGGTGCCGAACATGACGCGATATGCGGCCGAGGCACGCCCGTACGCCTGGGCCTGCCTGATGTCCGTCCTCGCATTGCTGTCGCTGTACCGCGCACTCGAGCATCCGGGCATCGGCCGGTGGCTGGCCTATGCCGCCACGATTCTGGGCCTCGGCCTGGGCAGCCTCGTCGCCCTGGCGGCTCTCCCGGCGCATGCCGCGCTGCTCTCGATGCGCCTTTTCCGCGAACCGGCCCACCGGCGATCGATCGCACTGTCGTGGTCGGCGGCGGTCGGCGGCACGATCGTGCTCCTCGCTCCGCTGATCTGGTGGGGACTGCACCAACGTCCGGCGCAGCTGCACTGGGTGGCGCCCATGACGGTGGGCGCCGTCTACACCTTCCCGAAATACCTGGTCGGCTCCACCGAGGTGGCCTGGCTGCTGATCGGCCTGCTCCTGTCGGCGGCCTATCGCATGACCCGGCCGGTGGTCGAGATGGCCGCGGCCGCCGGCCTGCCCCTCGCCGTGGTCTGCGTGGTGTCGTTCGTCGGGACGTCGTTCTGGGTCAACCGCTACCTGCTTTTCGTGCTGCTGCCCGCCATGATCGTCGCCGCGGCGGGCCTGGTACGTCCCGGACTCGGTAGCGGCGTTCGCAGCACGCCGGCTCCACCCGCGCTGGCGCTGACCGTGTTCGCCGCGGCCGCGGTGCCCGGGCAGGTCGCCGTGCGGCAACCGACGTTCAAGAACGGCAGCGACTATCGCGCCCTGGCCGCCGCGATCCGGCAACAGCAACGGCCGGGCGACGACATCGTGTTCGAGCGGGGGCGCACCATGCGTGCGGGACTGGACTACTACCTTCGCGATGATCCGGGCCGGCCCCGCGACGTTCTGCTCAGCGAGCCGGCCGCCGTCACCGCGACACTGACCGCGGCCGAGTACGCCCACCCCACCGTCCGGCTGGCGTCCGCGTCCCGGATCTGGCTGGTCGCCTACGGGCGTCGTCGCGACCCGGCCACCGCGCGACCCGACCTGCGGCAGTTTCTGACTATCGACTTCCGGCGGACCGCCGTATGGGAAGTGAAGAACGGCTCGATGGCGCTCTACGTCAAGCAGCCCTGAGCTCACCGATCGGCGCGCTCGGCACGTGATGTGTACGCCGCCAAATCCTACGCCTTGTAGGTGATGTTCGGGCGCTCTTCCGGCGAGCCTGACCGCGGGCCGCGGCCGCGTGCCCATGCTGGGCCCCGACCACGACCAAGCCCACGCTCAGGAGCGCCGGATGACCAGGCAACCCGAGGTATTCACCGAGATGGACGTCGCCGGAGCCGGCCGGTACGTCATGAAGAAGCTGCCCGAGGTCACCCTCGCCTTCTGGGTCATGAAGGTCGCCGCCACCACCCTCGGCGAGACCGCCGGCGACCTGTTCTCCCAGACCCTGAAGCTGGGCTACTTCCTGACCACCATCGTGCTGTTCGTGCTCTTCGTGGTCACCCTGGTGATCCAGCTGCGGGCGCGGCGGTACAACCCGTTCTTCTACTGGACGGTCATCCTGTCCACGAGCATGGCCGGCACCACGATGTCCGACTTCATGAACCGCGACACCAGCTTCCTGTCGGCGGGCGAGAAATCCCTCGGCTGGGGACCGCAGGGCCTCGGCCTCGGCTACCCCACCGGCGCCACCATTCTCGTCTCGCTGCTCATCGGCATCTTCTTCGTCTGGAAGCTGTCCGGCCTCACCTTCGCCATCCGCGATATCGACACCTTCCGCGGCGAGGCGCTGTTCTGGGCCGCCATCCTGGTCTCCAACACGCTGGGAACCTCGATGGGCGACTTCCTTTCCGACAGCTCCGGACTCGGCTACGCCGGCGGCGCCCTGCTCGTCGCCGGCGCCCTCACCGTCCTGCTCGCCCTCAAATACGTGCCCTCGGTGCCGAACGTGGTGCTGTTCTGGCTGGCCTTCGTGCTGACGCGCCCGCTCGGCGCCACCGCCGGTGATTTCCTCACCAAGCCGACCGCGAAGGGCGGTCTGGCCCTCGGCACACTCGGTTCGTCGCTGGTCCTGCTCGCCGTCCTGTTCGGCCTGATGGCGTACGCCCACACGCAGGAACGCCGCAAGGGACTGCACCCGGGCGACCGCCTCCCCGCGGCCCGAACCGTATGAGCCCGGGGTCAGACGCCGTCGAACTTGTTCAGGCTGGTGCTGAGTGCCTGGAGGGTGCTCGCGCAGTCGGACTGGCTCGGGCTGCGTGGCGGCTTCCGCCGGCCGGCTCGGTTCCTTTAGCGGCCACGCCGTGGCGGGTGACCAGAATCTGTTCGCGCGCCACCAGCACCAGGATGACGGCCAAGAAGAGCAGGCTGGTCCGGCTCGCGCCCAGGGCAAGGCCCCCGAAATCCCTGTCCTGGGTGAGAAGGTCACCCATCGAGGCCCCGAGGGGCCGAGTGAGCACGTACGCGATCCAGAACGTCAGCACCTGGCCGGCGCCCAGCCGGTACGCGATTCAGGTGACCGCGATCAGCCCGCCGAAGATCAAGGTGCCGTTGCGGAATCCGAGGGTCAGCGCCTCGGTGGCGAGATCGCCGGCGGCGGTGCCGAGCGCGAACGTGGTCAGGATGGCCGCCCAGTAGAAAAGCCTTGGTCGCCGAACTATCGGACGGCGTTGCTTAACGCTTGCTGAAAAGCCCTTTCGGGTGGAACGGCGAAATGTGGCCCACGAATTGGCGGAGCCTGCTCTTCAGCATTCCCTTGGTTTCGGCGTCGTAGCCTGCGCCGGGTGAGTTCCCGCCCGCACGATCGCGACGTTCCGGGTCACCGCACTGCCCATGCTGTGACCCGGGCCCGGGGCGGGGCGCCGCCGACTCCGAAAGGCGGTACTGTTCGTCGCTGCCAACGGGGCCGCTGTGCTCGTCAACGATTTCCCGACGAACGGATCATCTAGCCCTATGACACTGTTGGCCCGCGTCAATGGGCTCCCTTTCGCCGTTCCGCGCCGGCCCGGCCGACCGGCCGTCGTGGCGGGACTGGTCGCCGTCGCGCTGAGCCTGGCCTGGGGGCTGTGGCTGGCCCGCAATGCCGGCGACCTCGCTGCCCAGTACGCCTGGACCAACTTCGTACGCCACCACCCCGGATCGGCCTACAACCTGTCCTGGTACGGCGGCATCCACCCGGCCTCCTACAGCGTTCTCTCGCCGTACCTGATGGCCTGGCTCGGCGTACGCACCACCGGCGTGCTGGCCTGCACCGGCAGCGCCGTTCTCGGCGGGCTGCTGCTGGAAAAGTCCGGTATCCGCCGGCCGCTGGTGCCCGCCATCGGCCTGTCGGTGGCCGTTTGGTGCAACCTCGCCGCCGGACGGGTCACGTACCTGCTCGGCATGACCTTCGCGCTGATGGCCGCGTACTACGCCATGGAAGGGATCGGACGGCACCGGCCGCGGCCTCTGATCATGGCGACGGCCGGCACCGTGGCCACCCTGTGCAGCCCGGTCGCCGGTCTGTTCATCGAGGTCCTGGCCGCGGCGCTGTTCATCGTCGGGCGACGCCGGCACGCCTACCTGCTCGCAGCGGGTCCACCGGTCGTCATCGGGGTGACCTCGCTGCTGTTCCCCTTCTCCGGGGTGCAGCCGTTCCCCTGGTATTCAGCTCTGGTGACGGCGGCTGCCGCGATCGCCGTCGCCCGGCTCACGCCACCCGCGTGGCGAACCGTACGGGTCGGGGCCTGGGTGTACGCCCTCGGCGTCGCTCTGTGCTGGGCACTGCCAACGCCGATCGGCAGCAACGTCGAGCGGCTCGCCCTGCTGGGCAGCTGCATAATTCTGATCTGCGCCGCCCGGGCCGGCGAGCCGCGCGGCCGCCGGACGATCGTGACGTACGTGGCCGCCGCCGCGCTTGCCGCCTGGACGGCGGCCCAGCCGGTCGCCGACCTCATCAGGACCACGCCGGCCAATGCAGCCATCGCCGACGCCAAGCCACTGCTCGCCGAGCTGCACCAGCTGCATGCGGAGCAGGGTCGGGTCGAAGTCGTACCGCTGCGCACCCACTGGGAAGCCTCCGGCATAGCGCCCGACCTCGACCTCGCCCGCGGCTGGAACCGGCAGGCCGACGTACAGCGCAATCCCCTCTTCTACGACGACACCCTGACCGCGGCCTCCTACCGGGCCTGGTTGCGCAACTGGAGCGTCGGCTACGTCGTACTGCCCACGGCCGAGCTGGACAGCGGCGGCATCGCCGAGGCGCGCATCATCACCGAGGAACAACCGTGGCTGTACCGGGTGTGGCGCGATGCCAACTGGCAGATCTACCGGGTGGAGGGCTCAGATCCCCTCGCCTCGCTGCCCGCCACGGTCACCTACGCCGGGCCGGCCGCCCTCACCGTCCATCTGCCCCGGCCCGGGTCGGCACTGGTGCGGATCGAGTGGTCACCATGGCTGGCCATCAACGACATCGACGACGACACCAGCCCGCGCGCCTGCCTCAGCCGTAACGGCGACTGGACCGAGCTGTCCGCTCCGGATGCCGGCAGCTACACCATCGAGGCCCGCTACACGCTCGACCGCGGCACGCCGTGCCCGGCCAGGGATTCCTGACCAGCCTGCGCACCTACAAGGCGTAAGAGATTCTCGGCTCAGAAGCTGGCAACTAAAGGTAGCCTCACCTTATGGTGGGCGGGTGCCTCGAAGACTTCAGCTGTTGTCGCGCCGTCCGGCGGTCAGCGCCCCGGCGCCCGGCGACGTCGTGCCGCTGTGCGACCTGGCGCCGGCCAGCCGGGCGAGCGTGGCGGCGGTGTCCAGCGGTACGTCGCAGGCGACCGCCCGTCGCCTGACCGATCTCGGCTTCACCCCCGGCACCTTGATCGAGGTGGTGCGCCGGGCGCCGTTGCGTGACCCGATGATCTACCGGTTGCGCGACTACGAGGTGTGCCTGCGGCGGGCTCAGGCCGGGTGCGTGCTCGTGCGCGTGGTCGACTGATGTCGGCCGCGTGCTACGAGGACGGCGAAGCGGGGGCGGTCCGGACCAGCGAGCCGCACATCGCCCTGGTCGGCAGCCCGAACGCGGGTAAGACCAGCATCTTCAACGCGCTCACCGGCCTGCACGCCAAGACCGGCAACTACCCGGGCGTCACGGTTTCCCGATACGTCGGCCGGGCTCGGGCCGGCGCGCTGCAGTTGGTGATCGAGGACCTGCCCGGAACGTACAGCCTCGAGCCGATCAGCCCCGACGAGCAGATCCTGGTCGATGTCCTGGACGGGCGGGTCGAGGGCGAACGGGCACCCGACGCGCTCCTGGTCGTCGTGGACGCCACCACGCTTCGCCGTTCGATGCGCTTCCTCACCCAGGTACTCGCCCGCCGGCTGCCCACCTGCGTCGCGGTGACCTTCACCGACGAGTTGTCCGCCCGGCAGGGCCATCTCGATCTGGAGGCTTTCGAGCAGGCACTGGGCGTGCCGGTGCTGCGGGTCGTCGGCAACCGGGGACACGGCATCGACGATCTGCGCGAGCGCCTCGCCGGGTGGTCGTCCTGGCCGGTGCCGCCGCTGCCGCCGCCCAGTGACCCGGCCGAGGTGGACGCCTGGACGGATTCGGTGCTCGCGTTCGCGGCGTACCGTCCGGCCGGCCGGCACCGGATCACCCAGCGGGTCGACGCGGTGCTGCTGCACCCGGTGTGGGGAACCGTCGTCTTCCTGGCCGTGATGATGCTGTTCTTCCAGACGATCTTCGTACTGGCGGCGCCGATCCAGGGCTGGGTGGCGACCTTCTTCGGCTGGCTGTCCGGCGAGGTCACCGCGCACATCGGCAACCGGTGGGTCGCCGACCTGCTGGGCCAGGCGCTGATCGGCGGGGTCGGCAGCGTGCTCGCCTTCGTCCCCCAGATCATGCTCCTGTTCCTGCTCATCGCCCTGCTGGAGAGCGTCGGCTACATGTCGCGGGCCGCGTTCCTGATGGACCGGGTAATGGCCCGGGCCGGGCTGGAGGGACGCGCGTTCGTCGCGCTGCTGTCCTCGTTCGCCTGCGCGATCCCCGGCATCATGGCCACCCGCACGCTGCCGTCGGCCAAGGACCGGCTGGCCACCATGATGGCCGCGCCGCTGATGACCTGCTCGGCCCGGCTACCGGTGTACGTGCTGCTGATCGGCCTTCTGGTGGAGCCGTCGGCGCGGGTCGGCCCGATACCGGCGCAGGGCCTGGTGATGTTCGGCATGTATCTGCTCGGCGCGCTCTCGGCGATGACCGCCGCCTGGGTCTTCAAGAAGATCGGCAACCGCCGCGGCCTGATGATGCCGTTCTACATGGAGATGCCGCCCTATCGACTCCCGTCGCCGCGCAGCGTGCTGCTCGCGGTGTGGGACTCGGCGAGATCGTTCGTCCGCAAGTGCTCCACCATCATCACCCTCACCACAGTCGCGCTCTGGCTGCTGCTCAACCTGCCTCTGCATTCGGACGCCGGCCTGCGCGCCCACGGCGTCGACCCCCGTGACAACGCCGCGGTCTCGGCGTACCAGGCCGATCACAGCTACGCCGCCGACCTGGGCCGCTTCGTCTCCCCGGTGTTCGAGCCGCTCGGCTTCGACTGGCGGATCAACATCGGCGTCCTCTCGGCCCAGTCGGCGCGCGAAACGTTCGTCGCGACCCTGGGCCAGGTCGCCGCGGCGGAAAACCCGGACCAGCCGGCCCAGGCGCTGAAGGCGATGACCCGCGCCGACGGCAGCCGGCTGTTCACCCCGGCCACGGTTGCCGCGCTGCTGGTCTACTTCGCCTACGCACTGCAGTGCATGGCCACCGTCGGCATCATGCGGCGGGAGACCGGCGGGTGGAAGTGGCCGGCGATCGCGTTCGGCTATCTGACCGGGCTGGCGTGGATCATGGCGTACCTCGCCCACACGCTGGTCGGACTGCTCGGCGGCCGGTGACCGCGATGATTCCCCTCCACCCGCAGGCCTGTCCCGGCCACCCCGAGCGGTTGCGCTGGATCACCCCGCTCGGCGTGCCGGCTTTCGCCGGCCCGGCGGCCGCCGTACCGCCGCCGTTGGCCGCGCTTCTCGCGGACGGCACGCTTGCTGAGGTACGCCTCGAGCCGGCGGCCGTCCAGACCACGCTCGGTCCGGGCGGCGACTGGACCCGGGACGGGGCACGGGTCCGCACGGCACTGCACGGCGCCCTGGCCGACCGGGACGGCTGGGTGCCCGCCGCCGGTTCCGCGGGCACGAGTGACGAGTCGCTGCGGACGACCGCCCAGCGCCTGCTCGACGGTGATCTGGGTCGTTTCGCCGCCTCGCACGGCGGCCACATCGAGCTGATCGGCGTCCACGACGGAGTCGTCACCGTACGCCTCGAGGGCGCCTGTCACGGCTGCCCCGCCGCCCGGCTCACGCTCGGCCGGCGATTCGAGCAGCAGCTACGACAGCGTTGCCCGCAGTTACGTACCGTAGTCACGGCCGACGATCGGTAGAACCAGCGGTAACCAGCTTTCGAGTGGTACCGCGGTACCACGGCGGGGTACGAAGATCCGACCGCGGTACGACGGATCGCCGCCCGTGCGGACCTAGCGTTTGCCTCGAGGACGTCGGGACACCGGCGTACGGGTCCCGAGGGGGAACGATGATCGAGGCACGACAACTGACCAAGCGGTACGGCGAGAAGACCGCCGTCGACGGCGTGGACTTCACCGTACGGCCGGGCGCGGTCACCGGTTTCCTGGGGCCGAACGGCGCCGGCAAGTCCACCACCATGCGGATGATCATCGGGTTGGACGCGCCGACGTCCGGGTCGGTGACCGTGAACGGCCGGCGCTACGCCCAGCACTCCGCACCGCTGCACGAGGTCGGCGCGCTGCTCGAGGCCCGGTCGATCCACCCGGGCCGGTCCGCGTTCGACCACCTGATGGCCCTCGCATACACCCATGGCATCTCGCGCGCCCGGGTCACCGAGGTGATCGAACTGACCGGCCTGGGGTCGGTCGCCCGCAAGCGGGCCGGCGCCTTCTCGCTCGGCATGGGCCAGCGGCTGGGCACCGCCGCGGCGCTGCTCGGCGACCCGCAGACGGTGATGCTGGACGAGCCGGTCAACGGCCTCGACCCGGAGGGCGTGCTCTGGATCCGCAACCTGCTCACCGGCCTCGCCGCCGAGGGCCGGACCGTTTTCGTCTCGTCGCACCTGATGGGCGAGATAGCGCTGGTCGCCGACCACCTGATCGTCGTCGGACGGGGCCGGGTGCTGGCCGACACGACCGTACGGGATCTGGTTGAGCAGGCCGGCGGTGACACCGTGACGGTCGCCGCCGGGGACCCGGCCGAACTGCGCCGGGTGCTCGCCGGCCCGGGCGTCGAGATCACCGGGCAACCGGGCTCGGAACAGCTGATCGTGACCGGCTTGCCGGCGCGGGAGATCGGGCTCAAGGCGGCCGCGCACGGTCTCGCGCTGTTCGAGCTCACCCCCCGGACCGTTTCCCTCGAGGAGGCCTTCATGGAACTCACCAAGGAGTCCGTCGAATACCACGCGACGAGCGCGCTGGGGAGGGCGGCATGAGCGTTGTCGCCGACACCCGGCCCGCCGAGACCGCACCGTCGCGGGCCACCGATACTCACCTGAAAGTGACCGGGCCGCGGGTCCTGCGCTCGGAGTGGGCCAAACTGTGGTCGCTGCGCTCGACCTGGATCACCCTCGGGCTCGGGCTGCTCTTCCTGCTCGCCTTCGGCACCATCGCGGCCCTGCGCTACAAGTCGATGCTCAATTCCAGCCAGCCGATGGACCCGGACTTCGCCGACGCCACCGCGTACAGCCTGGCGCTTTTCGGGGTGCCGTTCTCGCTGATCGCACTGGGCGTGCTCGGCGTGCTGACCGCGTCCGGCGAATACTCGTCGGGCATGATCCGGTCGACCCTCGCGGCCGTTCCGCGCCGGCTGCCGGTGCTCTGGTCGAAGGCCGCCGTCTACGGGGCGCTGGCCTTCGTCGCCGGGGTGGTCGGCGCACTCGCCGGCTTCCTGATCAGCAGCGGAGTGCTGTCCGGCACCCCGATCGCCATGAGCCTCTCGGACTCGGGGGTCCTGCGCGGGCTGCTCGGCGTGGGGCTCTATCTGGGGCTGGTCGGGGTCATCGGCGTCGCGCTCGGCACCCTGCTGCGCTCGACCGCGGGCGGCATTTCCGCGCTCGTCGGCACGTTCCTGCTGGTTCCGGGGCTGATGTCACTGCTGCCGAAGTCGTGGCGGGCCGACCTCACCCCGTACCTGCCCAGCAACGCGGGCGAGTCGGTCTTCGCACTGCATCACTCCGCCGGGACACTGTCGGTCGGCGCCGGGCTGCTCGTGCTGCTCGGCTGGACGGTGCTCGCGCTCGGCGGGGCCGCGTACCGGTTGATGCGCTCGGACGCCTGACGAGCGGGAACCCATCGAGCGGTGCGGCATCCGGCGGAGCCGGGTGCCGCACCGCCCTGGTGACGGAGGATTGATCGGTGAGCAGCGAGGACAACGCCGTCGGTCTGCTGGTCGGGCACCCGGTGGCCAGCCGGCTGTTCGAGGCCGGCCGGCGCCTGCGGCAATGGGACGCGGACCACCGGTGGGTGCTGGACACGGCCGTGGTCCTGGTGATCTTCCTGCTGTTCGCCACGCCGGACCTTTTTCCCGGCCGGCACCGCCCGGACGGGCCGATCACCTTCACCGTCCGCCCGCCGGTGCAGATGGTGCTGCTCCAGTCGGCGCTGATACTGCCGCTGTGGTGGCGGCGCCGTTTCCCGCTGGCCGCGTTCTACACCGTGCTGGCGGTCTTCGTCGCGGAGTGGACGGCCGGGATCATGATGCGCGCCGACGTGGCGGTGCTGGCCGGGGTCTACAGCCTGGTCCTGCACGGCCGGTTGCGCCGGGTGCCCTGGGCCGTGCCGGGGCTCGCCGTCGCGGTGGTCCTGGTGGTGATACGGCTGTCCGGTGTGGTGCCGGTGTGGGACGCGTTGTTCTTCCTCGCGAGCGTCGGCACGGCGGCTGTCGCGCTGGCCTTCGCGATCCGGATCCGCCGCGCCCAGCTCGCCGCCCTGCGGGAACGGGCTGTCCAGCTGGAGATCGAGCGGGACCAGCGCAGCCGGCTCGCGACGGCGACCGAACGGGCCCGGGTCGCGCGCGAGATGCATGACGTCGTCGGCCACAGCCTCTCGGTGATCATCACGCTGGCCGACGGCGGCCGGTTCGCGGCGGACACCGCACCCGAACGCGGCAAGGAGGCGCTCCGGCTGATCGGGGAAACCGGCCGCACCTCCCTCGGCGAGCTGCGCCGCATGCTCGGCGTGCTGCGGGAGCGGACCGACGAGTCCAGCCTCAGCCCCCAGCCACGCGTGGCCGACCTGGACGCGTTGTGCCGCCACATCCGCGCCGCCGGGCCGCGGGTCGACTACCAGAGCGGAGGCGCGCTCGACGCGCTCGACGTCGGGGTTCAGATGGCCGCCTACCGCATCGCGCAGGAGGCGTTGACCAACGCGCTCAAGCATGCGGGCCCCGACACGCGGATCCACCTGGCGGTGCGTACCGAAGGCGCCCGGTTGCTGATCACCGTCCGCGACACCGGCCCACCCGCCGGAGGGAGGCCGATACCGGCAACCGGGGAAGGCCATGGTGTCCTCGGCATGCGGGAGCGCGCCGCCATGTACGGCGGGACGGTCACGGCCGGTCCGGAACCCGGCGGCGGCTGGCTCGTGGCGGCCGCGCTCGATCTGGCCGGGCCCGATTCGGCCGGGCCTCAGTCCGCCGACCCCGAACTGGCCGACCGTCAACCGGCCGACCCTCAGCTGGCCGACCCTCAGCTGGCCGACCCTCAGCTGGCCGACCCTGGTGAACCGGCATGATCACCGTGCTGATCGTCGACGACCAGCCGTTGCAACGCCTCGGCTTCCGAATGCTGCTGGAGACCCACCCGGACACCGAGGTGGTCGGCGAGGCCCAGAACGGCACCGAAGCGGTGCGCCGGGCCACTGAACTGAGACCCGACGTGGTCCTGATGGACGTGCGCATGCCCGGCATGGACGGCATCGAGGCCACCCGCCGGATCGTGGCCGAAGGCGGCCGGTCGCACATCCTCATGCTCACGACGTTCGACCTCGACGAGTACGTGCACGCCGCGCTGCGCGCCGGTGCCAGCGGGTTCCTGCTCAAGGACGCGTACCCGGAGGAGCTTCTTGCCGGCATCCGCGCGGTCGCCGCCGGTGACGCGGTGATCGCGCCCGCGCTGACCAGACGACTGCTCGACGCGTTCGGTCACCACCTCGGCGGCGGCGAGACCGACGGGCAACCGGCCACCGACCCGAGACTCGACACGCTGACCGACCGCGAGCGGGAAATCCTGGTGGCGATCGGCCACGGCTGGACGAACGGCGAGATCGCCGAGCGGCTGGTGCTCTCCGAGTCCACGGTCAAGACGCACGTGGGCCGCGTGCTCGCCAAGGTCGGCGCCCGCGACCGCATCCAGGCCGTCATCTTCGCCTACGACCTGGGCCTGACCCGCCCGCGCTAGCGGCGGCCGGCGGTCCAATATGGCCGGAAGCGGCCACACTGAAACGTTGCAACCGGGTCGTCTGCCACCTACGTTCATGAATATCCGGGCCCGTCGGCCGGACGTGAACGGCCGCGCCACCGCGGTCAGAGAGGGCAGGTCCTCCCATGCGGATCCGCACAGCCACCGCGTTCGGCGCGGTCGTCTTCACCGTCCTCGCCGCCACCGCGGCGCCCGCGGCGGCCGCCCGGCCCGGCGCCCCGGCATCCTGGGCCCGGTACGTGGTCGCCCCGGCCGGCCGGCACGTGCAACCAGTCCGGGTGTTCGCCACCACCGGCGCCGTCGTCAACCCGGGCGGCACGCTCGGCCGCGGCGTGACCACGCTGACCCGGGAAGCCCCGGCCGCCCGGCCACGCTGGGCCGCCGGCACGACCGCCACCGCGTCGTCCTTCCACGCCGGCAACAACGGCAACGACGGGCGGCCCCGCACGTACGTGCCCGGCAACGCGATCGACGGTGACACCGACACCTTCTTCAACGACGACACCCTGGGCGCCTACCCCGACGTGCTGACCGTCACCACGCCCGCCGGGGTGGATCTACCCGGCATCACGGTGCTGTCCAACACCGACGGCGTCCTGAAGGACTTCACCGTCGACACCTGGGACGGCAGCGCCTGGCAGAGCGCCGCGACCGTCACCGGCAACACCGCCGTCCAGCTGCGCGTGCCGTTCGCCGCCCCGGTCGAGACCACCCAGGTGCGGCTGACCGTCACCGCCGACCAGTCCTCCGGCAAGGGCGACTTCACCCGGGTCAACGAGGTCTATCCCGGTCTGGTCCCGGACGATCCGCCGGTCCCGAGCGTGACCGTCGACTTCGGCAAGGTCGTCGCCGGCTACCCGGTCGTACGGTTCGCGGGTGCCTCAACGGGCAATCCTGGCGTGCGGCTCGCCTTCTCCGAGACCACCCAGTACCTGGGCGACGTCTCCGACTTCAGCCGCTCCTACAACGGCGACAGCATCACCGGAGGCAGCGACCAGGTGGCGGTCGGCCCGAAGCCGTTCACGTGGACGGACGCGCACGGCTGCGCGGACGGGACCAAGGTCTGCGCGGACGGCCTGCACGGCTTCCGCTACCTGAAGATCAGCCTGGACGCGCTCGCCGCCGACGCCCCCGACACCCAGGCGTACGGCGTGGTCAAGGTCGCCGGGATCTCGCTCGACTTCACGCCCTACCTGGGCACCCCGGCCAGCTACCAGGGCTGGTTCGAGTCCTCTGACCAGCAGCTCAATCAGTACTGGTTCGACGCCTCGTACACCAACGAGCTGATCACCGACACCTTCCGGTCCGACGACATCGACCCGCGCGGGGCCGATTCGCCGGGCCTTACCGGCAAGGTGGTGCTGACCGACGGGGCGAAGCGCGACCGCGACCCGTACGTCGGTGACATCGCCGTCTCCGGCCGCACCGGCTACCTGACCCATGCTCTCGGCGGCGCGGCCCGCAACGTGCTCGCCGACCTGGCCGACCACCAGCGCGCGGACGGCTGGATCCCACCCGCCTCGATCAACAACTACACCCTGCCGCTGTTCGACTATCCGCTCTACTGGGTGACGAGCAGCTGGGACTACATCCTCTACACCGGCGACACCGGCTACGGCGCCACCTACTACCCGAACCTGCTGAAGGTGCTCGACGGCTGGTATCCCTCGGTCACCGACGCGAACGGGCTGCTGTCGCGGCCGGACGGCTACGGCGACTACGCCTTCCTCGGCCGCTCCGGCGAGGTCACCTACTACAACGCCCTCTACGTGCAGGCGCTCGAAAACGCGGCGAACGAAGCCACCGCGCTGGGGCACCCGGCGGACGCGGCACGGTGGACGGCCCGGGCCGGCACGGTCGCCGCCGC
Organism: Actinoplanes sp. NPDC051343; assembly: GCF_044455125.1. NCBI lineage: Bacteria > Bacillati > Actinomycetota > Actinomycetes > Micromonosporales > Micromonosporaceae > Actinoplanes > Actinoplanes sp. NPDC051343. The sequence goes on along the minus strand of NZ_JBITEL010000014.1, from coordinate 179,960 downwards.
GATCAACGCCCACCTCTGGGACGCGAACGCCGGCGCGTACCTCGACTCGGCCGTCGGGGCGGTCCGGCACGGTCAGGACGGCAACGGGTACGCGGTGCTGACCGGCGTCGCCGACCCGGCCCGGGCGGCCAGCGCGCTGGGCTATCTGGCGGCGAACACGGCCACGCCGTACGGAAACTCCTTCATGGACAACGACACGCTGGTCTCCGACGGGCGGCAGCGGGTCTACGCCTTCACCTCGTACCCGGAGATCCAGGCCCGCTTCCAGACCGGGCAGGCGGATTCGGCGATCGACCAGATCAAGCGGATGTACGGCTGGATGACCACCCACGACCCGGGCATCACCAGCTGGGAGGGCATCGGGGCGAACGGCTCGATGTACGAGGGCCCGTACACCTCGGCCGCGCACGGCTGGTCGACCGGGGTGCTGCCCGCGCTCACCAACGACCTGCTCGGCGCGACCCCGACCGGTCCGGGCTTCGCGACGTGGTCGGTGCGGCCGCACCCGGGCAGCGTCACCTGGGCCCGCGGCCAGTTGCCGACCCCGCACGGCCCGCTGAAGGTCAGCTGGGTCAGCGGCAGGAAGACGTTCACGCTCACCGTCGACGCCCCGCGCGGCACCTCCGGCACGGTGAGTCTGCCAGGCAAGGGCGTGGTTCTGCTCGACGGCCGACCAGTCCGGGGCACCACGATGCAGGTACGCGAGGGCCACCACGTCGTCACGATGATCGGCGCCTGAGATGTGGGCGGTCGCCATCCTCGCCGCACTACTTCTCGGCCCGGCTCCGGCACCCGGGCAACGCGATCGACGCCGACCTGGCCCAGAACGGCAACTTCAGCCGACTCGCGGAGGTAACCCCTTGAAGCTCGTCCTCGCCGCCACCACCGCGGCCTCCCTTGCCATCGGTGTCGTCCCGGCGAGCCGGAGTACGGCCGAGGCACCATCCACTTTGAAGGTTGCCGGGCAGGCCGCCGACGCCCTGGTCGACTCCCCCGCCCCGGCGCTGTCCTGGGCGCCTCACGACTCGGGCCGTGGACAGGCTCAGACCGCGTACGAAATAAAGGTTTTCGATGTTCTCGCCGCGCGGCGGCCGGTCTGGGACTCCGGACGGGTGAGCTCGGACGCCTCGGCCGGGATCGCCTACGCCGGACCGGCTCTGCGTGCGGACCACACCTACCGGTGGACCGTCCGCACCTGGAACACCCGGGGGCAGGCCTCGCCGTGGGCCCGGCCCGAGAGCTTCGACACCGGCCCCATGTCGGTGAACGACTGGTCGGCCGACTGGCTTCAGGTCAATGACGGCGCGCAGGTCCGCCGCACCTTCGAGCTCCCCCAGCGCGTGGTCCGGGCCCGGCTCTACCTGGGCGCGCAGGGCCTCGTCGAGCCGCACCTCAACGGCGCGCTGGTCGACGCGAAGCGGGTGCTGGACTCGTCCGTGACCGACTACGCCAAGCATGTGCTCTACCGCGACTTCGACGTGACCGGTCAGCTGCACCGGGGCACCAACGTCCTCGGCGTGATGGCCGGTCAGGGCCAGCACTCCGGCAAGCCGACCTTCATCGCGCAGCTGTCGGTCACCTACGCGGACGGCTCGACGGGTCTGATCGGGAGCGACGGGTCCTGGCGTACCGCCGCCGGACCGGTCACCCGCGACGACTTCTACTACGGCGAGAGCTGGGACGCCCGCAAGCAGATCGCGGGCTGGGACAGCGCCTCCTTCGACGCCTCCGGCTGGGCGGCGGTCCCGGTCTACGCACCGGTCTCGGAGGCGACCAGCCTGGCGCTCGGGCGGCCGGTCACCGCGCTCGACGAGACCGCCTGCTGCGGCTGGTCGCGGGCCGCCCTCGTGGACGGCGTCGAGCGGTCCACCGATCAGAGCGAGGGCTACCACTCGGCCGTCGCGTCGACCGCCGACGCCGCCAAGTGGGTGCAGGTCGACCTCGGCGGCAGCCAGAGCCTCAAGACCGTGACCCTGTTCCCGGCCCGGCCGACCAACGACCCGGCCGGCGACTTCCCGGGCGCCGGCTTCCCGGTCCGCTACCGGGTCCAGGTCAGCGACGACCCCGATTTCGGTACGGCGACCACGCTCGCCGACCGCACCGGCGCCGACCAGCCCAACCCCGGCACCGCGCCGGTGTCGCTGCCGGTCGACGGTCAGGGCCGCTACGTCCGGGTGACCGCCACCAAGCTGGCCTGCCGCGACACGTCCTGCACCTTCCGGCTGGCCGAGCTCGGACTGTACGGCGCGAACCCGGCCCGCTCGTTCGGCCTGACCCGGCTCGAGGCGGACAGCACGCCGCCGACCCGGGTCATCAGCACCCTCGCCCCGGTTGGCACCAGCACGCCCTCCCCCGGTGTGCGGGTCTACGACTTCGGGCAGAACTACGTCGGCCAAGTGAGGTTGCGGGCCTCGGCGCCGGCCGGGACCACGGCGGTGATCACCAAGGGCGAGCTGCTGGACGCGAACGGCCGGGTGTCGACCACCAACATCAGCTTCTCCGACTCGGACACCGGACGGCAGCGCGACGAGTACACGTTCGACGGCTCGGGCGCGCAGACCTGGACGCCCCGGCTCAACTACGCGGGCTTCCGCTACGCCGAGGTCACCGGGCTGCCGGCCGGCACCGCGCCGACGGTCACCGCCGACGTCATCCACAGCGACGTGGCGGCCGCCGGTTCGTTCAGCACCTCGAATCCGCTGCTCAACCAGATCCAGGGCGCGCTGCTGCGGACCCAGCTCAACGACCTGCAGACCATGCCGCTGGACTGCCCGACCCGGGAGAAGCGCGGCTGGCTCGGCGACGCCGGCGACACCGACGCCGAGGCGCTGGCCAACCTGGACCTGCAGTCGCTCTACGCCAAGTGGCTGGGCGACATCCGTAGCAGCGCCAACGGCGACGGCAGCGTGCCGTCGGTGGCGCCGGACCAGGGCGAGGGCAGCCGCTTCTTCACCGACCCGGCCTGGGGCACGGCCTTCCCGCAGGTGGTCTGGGACAGCTACACCCAGTACGGCGACCCGACCGTGCTGCGCGACAACTACGCCGCCGTCAAGGCCTGGGTCGACTACCTCGCCACGATCAGCGACAGCGACCACGTCGTGACGAACGCGCCCGGCTCGTGGGGCGACGACTGGCTCGCCACGGTCAGCACCCCGCACGTCTACTTCCAGACCCTGTTCTATCTGCTCGACAGCCGCCTGCTGAGCCAGATGGCGACCGCCCTCGGCAACACCGCGGATGCCGCTTCCTATGCGGCACTGGCGACGGCCATCCAGGCCGGCTTCACCGCACGCTACGCAAACTCGACGCCCAACACCCAGCTCGCGTACGCGATGCCGCTGGCCCTGGGGATCGTCGCGCCGGACCGGCAGCCGGCGATGCTGGCCAAGCTGATCCAGGACATCGCCGCTCACGCCAACCACGTCACCACCGGTTTCGTCGGCACCACGTTCGTCTACCAGGCGCTCGGGCTGTTCCACCGCAACGACGTCGCCCTGGCAATCGCCGAGCGCACCGACGGCCCGAGCTTCGGCTACATGCTCGCCAACGGCCCCGGCACCATCTGGGAGAAGTGGACCAACTCGTCCGCCCCGGACGGAACCTCGTCCAAGGACCACATCGGCCTGGCCGGTTCGATCGGCCAGTGGTACTACCAGCAGCTGGCCGGCATCCAGCCCGGTACGCCCGGCTGGCGCACCTTCACCCTGGCGCCCAGCGTGGTCGGCGACCTGACCCGGGTGACGGCGTCGCAGGAGACCGTCCGCGGCCGGGTCGTCAGCTCGTGGAAGCGGTCGGGCAGCACGCTGAACTACCGAGCGGGCGTGCCGGTGGGCGCCACCGCGACCATCAAGCTGCCCCTGCTCGGCGGCCCCGGCTCGACAGTTCGCGAGAGCGGCCGGGTGGTGTGGGCCGGTGGGCGCCCGGTCGGCAGCGATCCCGGGCTGACGGTCGGCGCGGCCGGAGACGACGTGCTGACGATGACAGTCGGCTCGGGCGACTACACCTTCAGCGTCACCGCGCCACGAACGCCGGTCACCGCGCTGACCGTGGCGTCGACCGGCGATCCGGCCCCGATCAAGCCGGGCCGCTCCGGCGACGTCACCCTGCTCGTCTCGGGCCACTCCACCGGCGGTGGATCCGCGCGGATCACCGCCGCGGTCCCGGCCGGCTGGACGGTGCAGGCCACCCCGCCTCTCGTCCCGCTCACCCCGGCCCCGACGGCCGACCTGGTCAGCCTGCGCCTGACAGCCCCGGCCGGTACGACCAGTGGCAGTTACCCGGTGACCGTGACCGTCCGGGCATCCGACGGCACGGCCGTTTCCACGACGGTGGACGTGCTCGTCTTCGGCACGTGGGCAGCCGGCAGCACGGCCACGGCGTCCAGTTTCCACGCCCCGAACGTCGTCGACGGGGCGACCCGCACCTACGATCCGGCGAACGCGATCGACGGCGATCCGGCGACGTTCTGGAACGACGACACCGACAGCCGGTACCCGGACACGCTCACCGTCACCGCGCCCGCCCCGGTCAGCCTCGGCGGAGTCGGCTTCGGCTCGCATCCCGACGGCGTACCGACTGACTTCACCGTGCAGACCTGGGACGGCACACAGTGGACGACTCAGGCGACGGTCACCGGGAACACCGCCGTACACCGTTGGATCGCGTTCGACCGGGCGGTGACAACCAGCCAGGTACGGGTGGTCGTGACCGCGGCGCAGAACAGCTTCAGCCGGGTAACGGAGCTGACCCCCTGATCGACAACCTTGACACTCCCGAAACATTAAGTAGTGTCAACCGTTACTGAAACGATTCAGGCCCGTGCGCACCACCGGGAAGGAGTCGCATGCCGACCACCGCCGAACGGCCCCGCTCCCTGCGCGACGACGAGGTCGCGCTGCTGACCCTGCTCGCGGCGGGCCTGCCGCTGGACTCGGTGGCGCGCCGGCTCGCCGTCTCGGAGCGCACCCTGCGCCGGCGCATCCGGACCATCTGTGAACTGCTCGGCGTGCCGTCGGCGATCACCGCCGTCGCCTGGGCGGCCCGCCGGGGCCTGGTCTGATCAGCTCGGACCAGGCGGTGGCGCCGCCGGCCGCTCAGGGGCCGAGCTCTGAGGCTCCCCCGGTGGCTGGCGACCGCCGGCCTCGCCCTCGGCGGCATCGGGTTGCTCAACATCCCGCTCGCCTACGGATGGACGCCGACCGGGCTCGCCGAACGCATCTCGCTCTACAGCTACCTGCTCTGGGCTCTGCTGACCGGCCTCCAGCTCGTCCGGCCCGCCCGGCGCACAGTCTCCGGAGGATGGCCTCCGGAGTAAGGTTGAGCTGGTGAATCGGGACTGGGTGGATCGCCTGCGGGCAGCCGATCCCGGCGCCACCCGGCTTCTGATGGCCGGCCAGCTCGCGGTCACGATGGCGGCGGCGATGACCGCCGAGTGGGCGTTCGTCCGGTGGACCGGCGCGTTGCAGATCGACGGTGACGGGCTGCCTCCGGCCGCCGTCGCGGCGCAGCACCACGGGGTCCTGGTGGTCGCGCTGATGCTGGGTGCGGTCGTCGCGATGGTCGCGGTGTTCGCGGCCCCGATGTTCGAGACCGCGCGGCAGCGGGCGTTGAACCTGGCGATGGTCCCGCTGCCGACCGTGGGCGGGCTGGCGCTCGGGTTGGCGCTGGCGCCGTACCGGATCTGGAGTTTCGTCGCGATCGTCGGAGTGCTGACCCTCGGCGCGTACTCCCGCCGGTTCGGCCCGCGCGGGTTCTTCGGTGGCAACTTCGCCTTCCAGGGCACCTTCTTCGGCATCTTCCTGCACGGGCTGATCACCATCTCGGCGATCGGCTGGCTGGCCCTCGAGGTTTGCCTGGCCGCGGCGGTCACGGTCGCCGTACAGCTGGCTTTCCTCTCGTCCCGCGACGACCGCACGCTGGGCCGGCTACGGCGATCCTTCGGCGCCCGCTCGGGCCGGGTCGCCTCGGTGGCGTTGGACCTGCTCGATCTGCCGCCGGGTCACGAACGCGAGCGGGCCCGCCTGGTCCGCCGCCTGCAACGCCGCACGCTGCGGTTCAACGAGTCGGCCCTGATGGTCGACGCCTACCTGGGCCGTCCCGGCGCGCTCATCGGACAGGGCGGTCCGGCGGCCGTACACCAGCGGCTCTTCGATCTTGAACTGGCGGTCACCAACATCGCCCGGTTCGCGATCACGCTGGGCAGCACCGACCTGCCGCCGCAGGTGCACCGGCGGGCCCGCGAGGGTCTGGTCGCGGTCGGCGAACTGAACCCGGCCGCGGCGAAGGCGTCCGGTGAGGCGATGCTGGCGACGCTGACCGACGACGACAGTCAAGGTCTGGCCGATCCCCGCGTACGCATCGTGGCGCACCGTTTCGCCTCGTCGCTCGTCGGTTTCGGGGAGGGTCTGGCCGTGCTCCGCGCGGCCGTCGGCAACGAGCCGTCGGCCGATTTCGAGCCCGCCGCGACGTTGGTGGGCGGCTTCCTCGCGGGCTCGGCCACGGTCAGCGCCACCGCCTCCGCCCGGCTGGCACCCAACGTGCGGGTGGCGGTGCAGATGTGCGTGGCCGCCACGGCCGCGCTGATCCTGGGCGACGCCCTGGACGGCCGCCGCTACTACTGGGCGGTGATCGCCGCCTTCGTGACCTTCATGGGCGTCCACAACGCCGGCGAGCAACTCCGCAAGGGCTCGCTGAGAGTCGTCGGGACGCTGGCCGGGGTACTGATCGGGGCCCTGCTGGCCCACCTCGTCGGCCCGCACGTCGTGGTGGCCCTGGCGGTGATCCTGGTGGCGCTGTTCCTGGGCGTGTGGCTGATGCGCTCCAGTTACGCGTGGTTCGTCGTCGCGATCACCATCGCGGTGTCGCAGTTGTACGTCGAACTGAACGAGTATTCGGACGACCTGTTGCTGTTGCGGCTCGAGGAGACCGCGATCGGCGCGGCGGCCGCCGTGTTGACCGTGCTCCTCGTCGTGCCGCTGCGCACCCACCGAGTCGTCCGGGTGGCGACGCGGGAATATCTGACCGAGCTGGCGTCACTTGCCGGGCTCGCCTCGGAGCGGATGCTCGGCACGACGGACGTCTCCGAGGTGCGGGCGTCCGCCCGCCGGCTGGACGTGGCCTACCAGGCATTGATCGCCGCGCTGGCGGCACGGGGCCTTCCTCTGCTGCCGGCGCCGTCGGAGCGGGCGCAGTTCGCGGCCAGCCTGAGCGCCTCCCGCAACTACGCCCGCAACCTGCTCGCGGACACGGAACCCGGGCCGGAATTCGCTCCGGCCCGGGCCGAGGCGCTCACGCTGGCGACGAAGACGCTGCGAACTTCGATCGAAGAGATCACCGCGATGCTGGACGGCGCGGAGAAGGCGATCTATGTACGGTCGGCGTCGCTGTACGAGACGGTCGCGGTGGCCGTGGCGGGCCCGCTGACCGCACCGGTCCAGTTGGCCCTACGGGACTTCGAGCTGATCGACGGCGCGCTGGCCGTGGTCGCGGATCTGGTCGGCCTGGACGTGGTGGCCCTGGACGAGGCCCGGGCTTCCTGAGGCCGGCGCCGTGGTGCTGCCGCCGCCCGCGTACGCCGAACCGAGCCACCTCTGAACCATCGGCCTGCTGGCCGGCGTGTCGGCGCTCGCGTTCGGTGCCTCGCTCGTCGCGGCGACCAGCGCGTCGGCGGCCGGCACCTTCAACATCCGCGACTACGGGGCCACCGGGAACGGCTTGAGCAACGACAGCGCGGCGATCCAGAAGGCGGTCGACGCGGCCTCGGCGGCGGGCGGCGGCACCGTCCGGGTGCCGTCCGGCACTCACACTGGTGCCGACGGACTGAGGGGCCGCCCGGCACCGCGGGGAGGGCGCCCGGACAGGGGCGCCCTCCCCGCCGTTCCACGCCCGGATCAGGGAGCGACGTAGCAGGATTTGGCCACCGAGTAGAGCGGATCGCCGAAGGCGTCGTTGCCGCATGTCACCGAGCCGTTTACCGATCGGTAGCTGTACGCCCCGTTCAGCCCGTAGGCGACGGTGCGGGTTCCGGACACCGTGCAGTTGCCGTTCTCACCGGCACAGAAGGCATACCCGCTCGGACCGCCTTGCGGGGGCAGGTAGCACGACTTCAACGTGCCGTAGGCCGGGTCCCCGCCGAATGCCACCGTCGTGCACGGCATGACGCCCGCCGCGACGGACTGGTAGACGTACCCGCCAGGGGCGCCGTACGCGATCATGCCGGGCGCCGGCACTGCGCAGACGCCGTGCTCGCCGGCGCACGCGGTCCAGCCCGCTGGCAGGGCGCCGGCCGACAGCACGGATCGCGAACTCACGGTGGTGGCGAAGCGGATCGACCGGTTCGTCTCGACGGTGAACGAGCCGCCGGAGTTGCTGCTGTAGCCCTCGCCGCCACCCGGGTAGGGCGAATTGTCGTTGTGCACCATGCCATAGCAGCCGATGGTGTTGGCCGACTTGACCACGATGCCGTACCGGATGCCCGCGGTCACCGTGACATTCGGGTAGATCGTGACGTCGCGCGGGGACCAGCCGATCGAGGACTGCGGCACGACCGTACGGAAAAGCGGCGAGCCCGCGGGCTGAAGCGAACCGTCCGCCGTGACCACGTCGACCTCGAGGCCCGCGTCCGGATTCCCGCTCTGGAAGGTGGTGTACTTGACCGACGTGAGGGTGCCGGTGCGCCCGGCGACCCAGGTCTGGATCCGGTCGATGTTGCGCCCGACGTCGCACCAGGACTGGAAGCCGGCCACGCCGTCGGCCTGGTCCTGGTCCGGTGCGGGCTGCTGGGCCCCGGCCGAGCCGCCGGCGAGGTCGAGGGCGAAGCTCGGCCGGCAGGTGATTGCCTGGATGGCGCTGCCGCTGAACGACAACGGCGTCCAGAAGTAGTTCGCCAGTGCCTCGTTGGTGGCGCCGTTGTTCCAGAGGTCGCTGGCGTAGAGGTACGTAGTGCCCGCGCTGGTGGGGATCGCCGACACGAAGGCCGGCTGACCACCGCAGGAGTCGGTGGTCAGTTTGGTACCGGCCGACCAGTTCCCCAACGGTGCGGCGGCCGTCTTGTACGACGTGCCGGTGCCGCCGCAATAGCCACAGTTCGGGTCGGAGTAGGTGAGGTAGTAGACGCCGTTGCGCTTGAACATCGCCGGCGCCTCGGTGGCGCTCTGGTGCAACCGGACGAACGCGCCGGTGCCGGTGAGATAGCCGGTGTCGAGTCGTTCGACGACGATGTCGCCGGAACTGCGCCAGTCCGTGTAAGCCAGGTAGGCCGTGCCGTCGTCGTCGACGAACAGGCTGTGGTCGCCGTTGTTCAGGCCACCGGCCGGCGCCGAGTTGTTCACGGCCAGCGTGGGCACGGCCTGCTCGGTGAACGGCCCGATCGGGGAGGTCGCGGTGAACACCCGGTAGCCGACGCTGTTGTCGTAGACGTTGACCCACAGCACGTACCGGGCGGTGGCGGCGTTGTAGACCACATGCGGCCGGAAGCACCCGTAGGTGTTGCCGTTGCACCGCGTCTGCCAGGTGCTCGTGGTCGGGTCGAAAAGGTAACCCCGGTCGGCCCAGTGCACCAGGTCGGGCGAGGAGTAGACCTTGAACCCGCAGAACGGTGTCCCGCCACCCTGCCACTGGTAGCCGCAGTCGTATGCGGTGCCGTAGAGGTAATACGTGCCACCGAATACGGAGATCTCGCCGTCGTGCGCGTCGACCGCGTTCCCGTGTACGTCCAAACGCACGATCTGATTGCCCGCGTTGTCGAAGTTCGTGACGGTGGTGTCGTACGCGGCGTGGGCCACCGTGGGCGCGAAGAGCAGGGCTGCGGCCGCGGTCACGAGAACGGCTAGCCATCGGCGCATGACTCCCCCAGTCCTGAAACGTATCAATAGACCTACGTCGATCAGGTTACCGGCTTTACCGGCATCCGGCCGAAGAACTGCCCGTTCGGGAAGGCCAACGTGCGAGGGTGGTCGTGCCGGCCGACAATGCGGACCGGGTCACGGTTGCGGCGCCCGGCTACCTCGCTCAGCGTCCGGCGTAGCCGGCCACGTAGACGTCCCCGTCGGCCACCGAGACGTCGCGGTCGCTGCTGGCGCCGGTGGCCAGGATGCGGGCCGGATCGCGGTGGTCGGCGATCACCTCGATCCGCTGCACGGCCTTCGGGGTCGCGATGGCCGACTCGAGCCGCCAGTCCGTGCCCCCGCTCAGCCGGTAGGTCGTGATGCCGGGCGTGCCCGCGTTGTCGGTGCCGTAGATCCGCCACGTCTTCGCGTCGAGGCGTTCCATGTCGCGGACCCGCACGCCGGCGGCCACCTCGCGGCTGCGCCAGCCGCCGAGCGGCGACCACATCGAGGCCTCGTCGTGCACCTGGCCGTCCGCGTCCAGCCGCATCCACACCACGAACGGCCACCCACCGAGCGTGCTGCCGACCAGGCTGATGTAGTCGGGTGAGCGCGGATTGACGGTCTGCAGCGGCGTCTCCGCCACCTTGAGGTACGCCTCCTGGTCGGCGTCGTCGATGGAGGTGCCCACATCGTGCCCGTTGGCGGCGTGGAAGTGGAGATCGGACGGGCTGAAGCTGGCGTAGTAGAGGTTGCGGTGATAGCGATCGTGCAGGTGGCCCTCGGGGCCGCCGCCGGCGAGGGTGTAGACGATCGCGATCCGTTCCCGGTGCAGCAGCGTGGCGGGCTCGTAGCGCAACTGCCCGATGTAGATCTCGTTCATGTTGTCGGGGCGGCCGAGCGGTGCGATGGCCCACCGGTCGCCGGTCAGCGACGCCGAGCTCTGCCACGTCAACCCGTTGTCGGTGGACCGGACGTATTTCATCGGCCGCGTGTCGGTCGGGTAGTTGGGGTCGAAGTCGCCGGCCGTCTCCCGGATGAAGACGAACAGCGTGCCGTCGGCCGTGCGTACCGGCATCGGATAGGTCGCGCCCAGCCCCTCGGGGATCTGCACGTCGGTCCAGGCGCCGTCGATCGAGTGCGGCTTCGCCGAGCGGGCCACCCAGAGTTCCTTGTTGTGCAGGCCGCGGAAGACGAGCAGGTGCCCGTCAGCGGCCTGGATCATCGTCGGGTAGTTGTGCGAGTCGCTGTCGCCACCGGCCACCCGTACGGGCGCCGACCAGGTGCGGGTGCGGTGGTCGTAGGCCTGCACGTAGTTGTCCTCGTACTGGCCGCCCCAGGAGATGAAGGTCTTCTGTGCGGCGGCGTCGTAGAGGCCGCCCGCCACGGGCCGCCGGTCGGTGCGCGCCGCGACCGCGCTCGCCGGCGTCATGACGTGCATGGACGGGGCGGCGGGGGTGGCCCCGGTCGCGGCTACGAGCGCGGCGAAGGACGCCGCCACAGCCTGCCTGCGCATAGCAACTCCGATCGGCATGAGGTCTGTCTATGTATATGGACAACGTTCGCAATCGTGGAAGCCACTTCAGAGACAAGCTAGCTTTCGCATGGATGGGCGTCAACACGTCCGACGCACCGCGAAATCGACACAGACTGTTGTCTTGCACACTTCGATCGCGATCGATACGGTCAGCACCACCTAATTGTCAGGCAGGTTGCCTAACGGTCCAGGAGGAGCGATGCACCGTACTTTCAAGACCGGGCTCGTCGGACTTGCCGCGCTGGCGGCGACCTTCGTGGCCACCACCCCGGCGCTGGCGGCGAGCGGCCCGAGCGCCGCCGCCCTGCTCGCCAAGGTGACCAACTGCAGCGTGGTCTCGCATGGGAAGTACGCCACCGACGACGGCGAATCGTCGACGGTCAACATCTGCAAGCAGGGCTCGGCGTTCTTCTGGAAGGCCGACATGGACATCGACTGCGACGGCGTGCGCACTTCGAACTGCAACGAGGACACCGACCCCTGGTACCAGAACCAGACCTCGTTCGAGACGTCGAAAGGTAAGTCGTTCCAGGCCGACAGCACGCACTACTTCGTCATCCCGCTGCCGAGCTCGCGGTTCAGCTACAGCGGCAACGGCATCAAGCCGGGCAGCGTCGCGGCGATCATCTACAACAACAAGGTCGTGTACGCCGTCTTCGCCGACGAAGGCCCCAGCAACATCATCGGTGAGGCCTCGTACGCCACCGCGAAGGCGCTCGGCATCGACTCGAACCCGGAGTCCGGCGGCGTCGACTCGGGCGTGACCTACATCGTCTTCCCGGGCAGCGTGCCGAGCCCCGTCGAATCGAACAGCGCGATCGACAGCAAGGGCATCTCGGCCGCGAACGCCTTCGTCAACAGCTGAGTTGGCCGGCGCCGTACGGAGTTGAAACACGGCGCCGGGGGCAGCCCGGCGCCATGCTCCTACGCGGTGGTCAGGGCGTCGCGAACCACGGGATTGAGATCTCCCCAGCAGCCGATGATCTTGCCGTCGACGATGCGGTAGATGACCAGCTCCTGGATGGTGATCCTTCGGCCGGTGGGTGCGATGCCGTCGAAGATTCCGTTATGCGTCCCGCGACCGATCAGCCGCGCGGCGATCGTATTGTCCTCGACGACCACGTCCTGCAACTCCCAGTGATAGTCGGGGAAGCCGGTGCAGACGGCCTTCACCCTCTCGACGTAGGCGACCCGCCCGTCCACCGACCCGGATCCGGTCACCTGCTCGTCGACGAACCCGCCCAGCTGATCGAAGCGGCGCTCGTTGCAGCTGGCGAGGTACCGCTCGTACCAGGCGACAAGGTCAGCGCGTTCGAGTCCCATAGGGCCGATGATCGCACGCGTACCGGGAACGCGCGTCAGGCATCCACTGCCACCGATCCGGATGCGGCCTGCCGGGTGCTCGTGGGCAGGTACACCTCGACGGCGAGGCCCCCACCGATCAGCGGCCGGGCGGTGGCCCGGCCGCCGACGGAGACCGCGACGGCTCGGACGATCGACAGTCCGAGGCCGGCGCCATCGGTGTGCCCGGCCCGTCCGGCACCTCGGAAGAACGGCTCGAACAGGTGGTTCGCTTCGTCGTCGGCGATGGCCGGTCCGGTGTTGCTGATCGTCAGATGCCCGTGCGGGTCGAGGCGTACGCGCACCTCGCCGCCGGGCACGTTGTAGCGGACGGCGTTGTCTACCAGGTTGTGGACGAGCCGGGCGAGCAGTACCGGGTCACCCGAGACGGTGCACGGCTCGATCTCGTCGAGCAGCAGCCGCGGGCCGTCCGGCGGATGCGCTGCTGCCGCCTCCGCCAGCACCTCCTCGACGACGCCGGCGAACTCCACCGTCTCCTCGCCGTGCCGGCCCTGTTCGCCGCGGGCCAGCGTGAGCAGCCCGTTGAGCAGAGCGATGCACCGGTCGTTGTTGCGCAACAGTTCCTCGCGTACGCGCCGGACCCGGACCGGATCCGTGGTCGCGAGCCCGACCTGTAACGTCGTCCGGGCGACCGCGAGTGGTGTACGAAGCTCGTGGGAGGCGTTGGCGATGAACCTGGCCTGGCTGTTGAAGGCCTCGTCGAGCCGGCCCAGCATGTCGTTGAAGGTTTCGGACAGTTCCTTGATCTCGTCGGCCGGTCCCGGCACGGAGATCCGCTCGTGCAGGTTGGCCAGCGAGATGCGGCGCGCCTGGGCGGTCATCACGTGCACCCGGTTCAGCACTCGTCCGGTCACCCACCAGGCCAGCAGGCCGACCAGGAGCGTCATCACGGCCAGCGCGACGATCCACTGGATCAGGATGGTGCCGATCGCGTCGTTGCGTTGCAGGGCGATCGCATTCATCAACTCCGTGGGCAACGACGTGGCGCCGGGCTGGGTGGGGTGGGCCGGCTCGTCGAGCCGGTACGCCGGTAGCACGCCGACCCTGCGCACCACGACGCGATTCTGCAGGTAGACCATCGTCACCACGAGCGCGCCCACGACGAGGAAGACGGCGGTGTGCAGCAGCGTGAGCCGCGAGCGCAGCGTCAGATGGCTCAGCATTCCCGGCCGGCCATCCGGTAGCCGACCCCGGGCAGGGTGTCGATGACGTCGGGCTCGCCGAGCTTGGCCCGCAGCCGGTGCAGCGTCATGCGTACGGCGTTGGTGAACGGATCCGCGTGCTCGTCCCACGCCGTCCGCAAAAGTTCCTCGGCGCTGATGACGGCGCCGTTCGCCGCCATCAGCACGGCCAGCACGCCGAACTCCTTGTTCGACAGGGCGAGCGGCCGGCCGGCTCGCGACACCTGCCGCTGCGTCGAGTCGAGGACGATGTCGCCCAGGCGGAGCACCGGCGGCACGGCGGGCTGTGACCGGCGGCCGAGCGCGTCGAGCCGGGCGACCAGTTCGTCGAAGTCGAACGGCTTGCCGAGGTAGTCGTCGGCGCCCAGCCGCAACCCGGTGACCCGTTCGCCGACCTCGGCCGACGCGGTCAGCATCAGCACCCGGGCGCGGCCGCCGCGCTCGATCAGCCGCCGGCAGACCTCGTCACCGTGTGTGCCGGGCAGGTCGCGGTCCAGCACGACGAGGTCGTACGAGTCGTCGACGAGCTTGTTCAGCGCGGCGTTGCCGTCATAGGCGACGTCGACCGACATCGCCTGCTCTCGCAGGCCCTCGGCGATGTACCGGGCCAGCGTCCGCTCATCCTCCACCACGAGTACTCGCACGGCCCCGACCGTAGCGCCGTCGCCGTTTCACCGGCATAACAGCGCCCTTTCGGCGCTCGTGAAACGCCGGTGAAACACCGGCCTCCGTACAACTTCCGATCGAGGCCGGCGTCCGCCGGCGGGTGATGGAGCGGTACGGGAGTGGACATGGAGCGATGGATGCGCACGGCGGCGGTCGGACTGGTCCTGGCGGCGAGTTGTGCCTTGGCCGGATGCGGGGGCGGAGGCGGGAAGCCGGCCGGGGCCGCGCCCAGCGCCTCGACGGGGTCCGGTGACACCGTCAAGTGGACGCAGTGCCTGCGCGGGCAGGGCCTGGACGTGCAGGACCCGCCACCGGGCGGCATGGTCACGCTGCCCATGGACAGTCCCGCCCTGAAGAACGCGATGGAAAAATGCAAGCAGTATCAGACCGCCGAGCAGGGCCGGACCGGATACGACCCGGACGATCCCGCCCAGCAGGAACGCCGGCGCAAGTTCGCCAAATGCATGCGGGACAACGGCGTCGACTGGCCCGACCCGGTTCCCGGGCAGAGCGCCACCGCCCCGGCGATGACCCCACAGCTGATGGACGTCTTCAACAAGTGCTCGAAGGCAGTTCCCGCGCCGGGCGGCAGCAAGTGAGGACGCGTACGAAAATCGGGCTGGCGGTCGCCGCAACCGCGACTGCCGGTCTCGGCGCCGGAGCCGTCGTCGTCGCCACCGGCGGCGACCGGCACCCGGCGCCCGCGGCCGAACCGCCACCGACCGTGGCCGTGACCAGAACTGATCTCGTCGAGACGCAGCAGGTCGACGGCATCCTCGGCTATGCCGGGACGGCCACCGTCACGGCCCAGCGGAGCCGGATCGTGACCTGGCTCCCGCAGCCGGGCGACACGATCGTTCGCGGGCAGCACCTGTACGACGGCGACAACCAGCCGGTTCCCCTGTTCTACGGGAAGACGCCGTTCTGGCGCGATCTGCATGACGGCGTCGCCGACGGCCCGGACGTGAAAACCCTGGAGCGCAATCTCCGGGCGCTCGGCTTCGGAGAGGGTCTGACCGTGGACGACACCTACACCGCCGCGACCGCGGCACGGGTGCGGCAGTGGCAGAAGGCGCTCGGCATCCGGCGGACCGGCCAGGTCGCGCTCGGGGACGTCATCGTGCTGCCCGGCCCGGTCCGGGTCGCCGACGTGCCCGCGAAGACCGGGGCGCCGGCCGCCGGTGAAATTCTCACCGCGACCGGTACGCGCAAGCAGGTGGCCGTCGACCTCCCGGTCACGAAGTGGGCGCTGGCGGTCAAGGGCAGCCGGGTGACCGTGGGGCTGCCGGACGGCAGGACCGCCACCGGCCGGATCACCGCGGTGGGCACCGTCGCGACCGCCAAGGACAAACAGGACGGCCAGCAGAACTCGGCCACCATCCCGGTCACGATCGCGCTGGACGACCCGGCCGTGACGGGCGCGCTCGACGGCGCGCCCGTGACCGTCGACTTCCGAGGCACCACGCACAAGGGAGTCCTCGCCGTGCCGGTCGACGCGCTTCTCGCGCTGGCCGAGGGCGGCTTCGGGGTGCAGGTCGTCGCGGACGGCGGCGGCAGCCGGATCGTCGCGGTCCAGCTCGGCGCGTTCGCCAACGGCCGGGTCGAGGTCAGGGGCGACGGGCTCGCCGCGGGCATGAAGGTGACGGTGCCGGCGACATGACCGACACGCCACCGGTCATCGAACTGGATCGGGTCACCAAGTCCTATCCCGGCGGGGTGTTCGCGCTCCGGGATGCCTCGCTGCGGATCTGGCCGCGGGAGCTCACCGCTGTCGTCGGGCCCTCCGGGTCGGGCAAGTCGACCATGCTGCAGCTGATGGGCACCCTGGATCGGCCGACCGACGGAACGGTGCGCATCCTCGGCCACGATGTGGCCTCGCTCGACGACCGCCGGCTCTCGGCCGTACGCGCCGGCTGGATCGGCTTCGTCTTCCAGCAGTTCTATCTCACCTCCCACCTGACGGCGGTGCACAACGTGGCCAACGGGCTTCTGTACCACGGCATCACCCGCAAGGCGCGGTTGCGCGAGGCGGCCACGGCGCTCGACCGGGTCGGGCTCGGGCACCGGCTGGGCCACCGCCCGCACGAGCTCTCCGGTGGGGAGCGGCAGCGGGTCGCGATCGCCCGGGCGCTGGTCGCCCGGCCCGCCATCGTGCTGGCCGACGAGCCGACCGGCGCGCTCGACTCCCGGTCCGGCGAAACCATCATCCAGCTGCTGCACGAGCTGCACGACGATGGCACCACGATCACCGTGATCACCCACGACGAGGGCATCGCCCGCGCGTTCGACCGCCGGGTGGAGATCCTGGACGGCGAGATCCGCTCGGACAGCGGCGCGGGGGTGACGGCAGCGTGAACCGACAGGCCACCACCCTTCCGCCGCTGCCGCGGGCGGCCCGGCTGCGTGCGACCGATCTGATCGGCGTCGGCCTGCTCGGGCTGCGAAGCCGGCCGCTGCGGGCGGCGCTGTCCGCCCTGGGCATCGCGATCGGGATCGCCGCCATGGTCGGCGTGCTCGGCATCGGCGCCGCCAGTCAGGCCGAGCTGGTAAACAAGATCGCCGGCCTCGGCACCAATCTGCTCACGGTCGGGCCGGGGCAGAACCTCTTCGGCCGCAACACTCCGCTGCCCGTGGACGCCGTCGCGATGGTCGAGCGGATCGGGCCGGTACGGTCGGCCAGCGCGACCGGCACGGTCCAAGGGGTCACGGTGCGGCGCACTGACAAGGTCGATCCCCGCCAGTCGCAGGGCATCGAGGTGGACGCCGCCCGCCTGGACCTCCTGCGCACCCTCGACGGCAAGCTCGGCGCGGGAAGCTGGCTCAACCCGGCCACCGAGCGGTACCCGGCCGTGGTGCTGGGTGCGACGGCGGCCCGCCTGCTCGGCGTCGGCCGGCCGGGGCAGCAGGTCTTCATCGCGGGCCAGTGGTTCACCGTGACCGGCGTCCTGCGTCCACTCGAGCTGGCTCCGGAAATCGACACGTCGGCCCTGGTCGGCTGGGATGTGGCCACCGGACGCCTCGGCTTCGACGGTCATCCCACGCGCATCTACACCCGCTCGGCCGACGAATCGGTCACCGCCGTGCGGGCCCTGCTGGCCCGCACGGCCAACCCGCAGGACCCGGACGCCGTCGCGGTGAGCCGCCCCTCGGACGCCCTCACCGCCCAGCTGGCGGCCAAGCACACCTTCGGCCGCCTGCTACTCGGCCTGGGCGCGGTCTCCCTGCTGGTGGGCGGGGTCGGGGTGGCCAACACGATGATCATCTCGGTGCTGGAACGACGCCCGGAGATCGGCCTGCGCCGCGCCCTCGGGGCCCGCCGACGCCAGATCCTGACGCAATTCCTCACCGAGGCGGTGGCGCTGTCCGCCCTCGGCGGCCTCGCCGGAGCAGCGATCGGTCTCGCCGTGGTCAGCATCTACGCCCGCTATCAGGGCTGGCCGCTGGTGATTCCGGCGACCGCCATCGCCGGCGGAGTCGCTGCGTCGGTGACGATCGGCGCCCTCGCCGGCCTGTATCCGGCGATCCGCGCGGGCCGCCTTCCACCGACCGAGGCCCTGACCACGACCTGACCCCGGCCGTCACGCTTCTAGGCTTCGAGCCGGCGGAGCAGGGAGCGATTGTCGGTTCGGACGACGGGCGAGCCGCAGTTCGGGGCGTGGCCGACGCTGCCTGAGCCACGCGTCGCCACCACGGTCCGCTCCTGGTCCACGCGGCTCGGCATGGTCGCCGCCGGCCTGGGCATCACGGTCGTACCGGCGCTGGTCCGCCCGGCCCTGCCGGCCGGCGTACGTCCCGTCCGGGTCCTGGAAAGCGACTGGCCCGGACGCTCCACGCTGTCGATCACCCGCCCGGACCCGACACCGCAGGCCCGGGCGATGATCACCGCTCTGCACGAGGAAGCCGCCGCACTTTCCCGTGGATCAAGCCGTCAGACCAGCGTGTAGAGGTCGTCCAAGGGCTTGGCCGGCACGCCGCGACGAGCGGCCGACGCCCGCCGGATCACGTCGACGATGTCCCAGACGGTGGCCACGGCGACCGTCACGATCATCGATGCCGTGACCCAGTGCCTCACGTCGGCGTGGTCGAGGCCGTGGAACGCCGGGTTGAAGAACCGACCGGCGGCCAGCAGCCAGATCGTCGGGACGGCCCAGAGCAGGGCCGCGACGGCGTTGCCGAGGACCGTCGCGCGGGTCCAGGCGGCCTGGCGGTAGACCACCGTATAGAAGACGCCGCGGAGCAGGAACGCCACGAGCAGCAACGGCCACCACAGGTGCCATCCGGCGGGGTCGAGCAGGGGCTGGTCGGTGAAGGTGAACTGCTGCAGCACCAGCGCCGCCACCAGCACCGCCAGCCAGGACAGCTGGGTGGCGAGCTGGCCCAGAGTCATCGCGTGTGGCTGGTATTTCGGCAGGTCGTCCGGGGTCCACGACCGGTTCGAACGGACGGCGACCCAATCGGCGGTGGGCAGGTCACGCATCCCGGCCCGCTCGATCAGCGCGAAGACCAGCGTGACCCAGAAGACCAGGTTGATGCCGACGCTGAACAGCGTGCCGAACCCCTCACCGACCGCCTTGGAAGGATCCTCGAACAACTGCACGACGACGGTGATCACCACGACGAGCGGTAGCACCGTGGTGAGCAGCAGCTTGAGCAGGATGCGCCATCCCGGGTAGAGCTCGGGACCGATCAGATAATTGCGGCGGCCCGCGTAGTGGTCGGCCAGGCGGCTCGGGTTGCCCAGCTCGCGCAGCGCCGCGTCGACGGCCTCGTCGCGGGTGGCGCCGCCCTCCATTTTGGCCTCGACCGCATCCTCGATCGAGGAACGGAGCTCACGGTCGATTTCGGCCCGCTGCCCTTCCGGTACGCGACGGACGGCGGTGAAAACGTAACGGTCGACAAGACTGGTCATGACTCACTCCCCTTCGGTGGCAGGAACACTGTCGAGATCGGTGATCGCGCGGTCGAGCCGCGCCCATTCAGTTCGGAGAGCGGCGGCCAGTTTGGCGCCGTCCTCGGTGGTCTCGTAGAACTTGCGCGGCCGGGCCTCGTCGGTGTTCCACGAACTGGTCAGCAGCCCCTGCGACTCGAGGCGGCGCAGCAGCGGATAGAGCGTGTTGGCCTCCACCTCGAAGCCGGCCGCGCTGAGCGTCTCGAGCAGCGAATAGCCATAACCCGGGGTGCGCAGGACGGTGAGGCCGGCAACGACGACCGTGCCTCGACGAAGCTCCTGCAGGTGCCCTGCGAGCGTCGCATCCATTGTCATGCCCAACACGATACTGTGCCTCGCACACTATTGCAACGGACACTTCCCGCCTTCTTCAGCGCGGCTCTGAGTAATTGCCGGCCCATCCTGTGAACCGTTCGCCCGGCCCGGTACGACGAACAGGGCATGGATGGGAGCCGCATCGCCGGGCACCTCGTCGAGCTACGGGAACCGGGAGGTCACGCATGCTGACGCGACCGCCGGACCCTCGGGACGACTCCCAGCTTCTCGCGGCGATCATGGACGGCGACCGGGAGGCGTTCGCCGAGCTGTACCGGCGGCATCTGCCGTGGCTGTTGGTACGCCTGGGGCGGCGGTGCTCGTCGCCCGAGCTCGTCGACGAGGTCGTGCAGGACACGTTCGTGGCGGTCTGGCGGTCGGCCGGGCGGTGGGACCGCCGGGGTGAGGTGGCCGCGTGGATCTGGGGAATCGGCATCCGCCGGCTGGTCGACGCGCTGCGGCGGAGCCGGCCGCCGGCCGATGAGCTGATGGAGTTCGCCGGCGTCGAGACGTCGGCCGAGGAGCACGTGCTGCTTGCCGTCCAGTACGGCGACGTGGGTGCGGCCCTGGCCGCCCTGTCCCCCGAGCTGCGGGCCGTCGTACAGGCGACGGTCCTGGACGGGCTGACCACGCGGGAGGCCGCCCGGCTGCTGGGCATCCCGCCGGGCACGGTCAAGACACGGATGATGCGCGCCCGCGCCCTGTTGCGGGAGCGGCTGGCATGACGGGGAGGTTCGGATGACCGTCTGGCACCTGGATCCCGAGGCGATCCGCCGGTACGCGCAGGGCGCCGCCCCGCCGGACCTGGCCGCGTCGGCCGAGGCGCACCTGATGAAGTGCGCGGCCTGCCGGGACGCGATCGCCTCGCACGTCGATACCCGGCGGGTCGAGGCGATCTGGGACGAGGTTGTCGACCGGGTCGACGCCCCCCGGCCGAGCCGGCCCGAACGGGTGCTGGCCCGGCTCGGCGTCGGCGAGGCGACGGCGCGCCTGGTCGCCGCCACGCCGACCCTGCGGGGGCCGTGGCTGCTGGGGATCGCGGCCGTACTCGCGCTCTCCGTCTGGGCGGCTCAGGTCGACGAGCGCCTGCTGCGGATGTTTCTCGTGGCCGCCCCGCTCGGGCCGCTGGCCGGGGTCGCGGTGGCCTTCGCGGGCGGCCTCGACCCGACCCGGGAGATCGGGCTGGCCGCGCCGTACCCGGGACTGCGCCTGCTGCTGATCCGTACGGCCGCGGTCCAGGCGGTCAGCGTGCCGATCGTGGCCGCGGCCGGGCTCGCACTACCGGGCTCGCACTGGCTTGCCGCCGCCTGGCTGCTGCCCACGGCCGGGCTGACCTGCGCCGCCCTGGCGCTGATGGCCCGGATGACACCCGTCGTCGCCGTCGGCGTCGTGGCAGCGGTCTGGGTGCTGGTGACCACCCCGACCACCATGGCCGGCCACCTCGACCTCGCCTTCGGCGCCGGCGCCCAGATCTTCTGGCTCGCTGTGGCCGTCGGCGGCGGCCTGTGGCTCGCCGTCACCCGTAACACCGTGACGATCAAACTCGGGAGAAGCGCATGACCGTACGCGTGCGGAGCGCGACAAAATCCTTCGGCCGCACGACGGCGCTGGACAACGTCGACCTCGACGCCGGCCAAGGGGTGACCGGCCTGCTCGGACCGAACGGCGCCGGCAAGACGACCCTGCTCCGGATCATCGCCACCGTCCTGGCGCCGGACCGGGGCACGGTGACCCTGCTGGGCCGTGATCCGGCGCGCCCCGACGACCGGACCCGGATCCGCGAGCGCCTGGGCTACCTGCCGCAGGATGCCGGCTTCCACCGGGGGTTCACCGTCTTCGAGTTCATCGACTATGTGGCGATCCTGAAGCAGATGACCGGCCGGCGGACCCGGCACGACGAGGTCCGCCGGGTCATCGACCGGACCGGGCTGGCGTCGGTCAGCGCCAAGCGGATCCGGGCCCTCTCCGGCGGCATGCGCCGCCGGGTCGGGTTGGCCCAGGCCCTGCTGGGCGATCCCGACCTGCTCCTCCTGGACGAGCCGACGGTCGGTCTCGACCCCGAGCAGCGGCTGCGGTTCCGGGAGATGATCTCGCACGCCGGCGAGGGCCGCACGGTGGTCCTGTCCAGCCACCAGACCGAGGACATCGCCGCCCTGTGCACCCGGATCGCCGTGTTCCACCAGGGCCGGGTCCGATTCACCGGTACCCCCAGCGAGCTGACCGCGCAGGCCGCGGGCCGTGTGTGGGCCGACACCCAGAGGTCGCCGGCCGCGCTCGCGGCGTGGCGCACCGGCGACGGCGTCTACCGCAACGTCGGCGACCCGCCGGCCGGCGCCGAGCTGATCCCGCCCACGCTGGAGGATGCGTACCTCCTGCTCATGGGCGAACCCGATCGGGAGGTCACCCACTCATGAGCACCGCCGCCCTGATCGGCCGGGAGGCCCGCCGCCTCGTCCGGCACCCCGTGCTGTGGCTGGTACCGGTCGTCGTCGCCGTGACCAGCGCGGCCGACGGGGCCGGCGACGGCCGCAACGCCGACTACTGGTACGGCACCATCTTCACCGCCGTCGCGTTCTTCGGGCCGATCATCGTCCTCTTTGCGGCGAACCTGGTCGCCGGCGGCGCCCGCCGCAGCCGGGCCGAGGAGATGGTGCGTGCCACCCCGACCTCGGACACCCGCCGGACCTGGGCGATGAGCCTGGGCATCGCGCTGCCTCTGGTCGGCATCGGCGCCGTCGCGGCGGCGGCCATGGCCGTCATCAGCAGCCTGGACGACATCCCGGCCAAGGACCTGATGAACGCCGGCGAGCTGGCCCAACTTCCGCTCGTCATCGCCGGCGCCGGGCTGCTCGGCGTCCTCGCCGCCCGCTGGCTGCCCTTCGCCGGCGGCGTGCTGATCACCTTCGTGGTCGCGACGCTCGGCGGTCTCGTCGCGTTCCGCCGCTTCGACGACGGCGCCTGGTGGATGTGGTGGACGACCGGGATGACATTCGAGGGCTGGACGCCGGTGCCGGGCCGGCCGTGGCTGCACGTCGCGTACCTGACCGGGCTCTGCGCCTGCGCCGCCATCGCCGCCGTGTACCGCTCCCAGGGCCGCCGGCTGGTCCTCGTCGGCGGGCCGGTCCTGGCCGCCACCCTCGTCCTCGGCTGGCTCCAGCTGCCATGACACCCTCCGTGGCCCGGGAACTGGTCCGCAGCGGCCACCTGGTACGCAGCCTGCACCTGGCCCCGTTCGTCACGAGCGCCGCCGCCGTCGCCGCGTACCTGGTGGCCCGCCTCGGCGACACCCACGACGCCGTCGGCGACCTGCGCGTCCTCGGTCTGCTGCTGGCCCTGGGCGCCGGCTACGCGCTCGACGACAGCGCCGCGATCACGTTGCAGGCCAGCCCGTACGGCCTGGCGCGCCGCCTGTGGCTGCGGATCGCTTGTGCCGCGGCGGTCGTCGTGCCGGTGTGGGCGGCGGTGCTCGCGGTCTATCTCCCCTCGGCTCCGGCCGGCGATCGATGGAACCTCGGCATGGGTCTCACGACCGAGCTGGCCGCCGCGGTCACGGTGATGTGGGCCGTGGCCGCGTGGGCCCGTCGCCAGGGATTCGACCAGCCCGGCATCATCACCACGCCCGTGCTGCTGGCGGCGCTGTTGCTGGCCGCGTCGATTCCGCAGGCCCCGATGCTCGTCGGTTTCGGCCGGGAGTGGACGCCCGCTCACCTGCGCTGGTCGGGCATCACAGCCGCGGCGGCGTGCGCGGTCGTGGCCGCGATGCGCGACCCGGCGCGCCGCCGGGTCGCGCGTCGCGGCAGGTGAGAGGAGTTCAAGATATGCGTACGGAGGACATCTGGTCGTTCGCCGCCGAACCGACGTTCGGGGTGTCCGACGTGTACGTCCACTTGGTGCCGTTGAAGCCGCCGTCCTGGAAGACCTCGACCGTCCAGCCGGCGGGCACCTTGACCGAGGTCATCGAATCGTTGGCCAGGCCCGCTGCTTCGATCTGTGCGACGTCGTAGTCGCCCTTGGCGAGGGAGGCGGCCGTTCCGGAATAGCCTTCGTCGGCAAAGAACGTGGCGCTGGTCGAAGTTCCGGAAGGTGTCAGGTAGTCGATGTTCGCCGCGACGTCGCCGCTGTCGAATTGGACTCTGATCGTCGCGCCGTCGGGGATGGGTACCGCGACGGTGGTGTCGGCGAAAGCCGCGTTCCAGCTTCCGGTGTTGGGAAAGCTGACGTCGCGGGCCTTGACTCCGTTGACGTAGAGACCGAGCTTGGCTCCGGTTTTGGCGCTTGCCGTCCGGAAGGTCAGCGAACTTGCCGCGGCGACGTTGCGGAACTCGACGCCGGCGCCCGCGATGTCGATGCTGCCGACGAGCTGACCGTTGGAGGCCGACGTGGCCGTCTCGTTGCGGCCCGTTCCGTACTTCTGGCCGTTCTCACCCTCGATGCGGCCGGAGAGTTTGCGGGCCGCGAGCGTGTAGGTCATCGCCGCGAGGCCGGAGGCGATTCCGGTCGACCGGCCGTTGGTCAGCGTCTGATCGAAGGTGGCCGAGGGAAGGTCGTTGCTCCGGTGGTCGTACGACGACTGGGCGTTGTTGCCAAGCCAGTCCAGGTATTGGCTCTGCCAGCCCATGGTGATGAATTTGTAGAGCCCCCGAAGGAAGATGCCCTTGAAGACGATCTCGTAGTTGCTGACCGGGTCGGGCCGGTAGAGCCCGTCCTCGCCGACGTGGTCCTCGTAGACGATGACCTGGTTGCTGCCGGTCGTGAAGTGGCTCTTCGCGAAGTCGGCCACTCGCCGGCCGTCGGTGATGTACGTGGTGTTCTTGGTCAGGTCGTACAGGTTGGCGGCGAGCTCCAGGAAGACGCCGGCGTTGTACGTGTAGAGGTTGTCGTCCCAGCTGCGGCCGGAGATGGAGTTCTGGAATCCGCCGTCGGAGCGCAGGAAGCTGGTCTTGAGCCAGTTGTAGGTGTCCTGGGCGATCTGCAGGTAGGTCTTGTCGACGTTCAGCGGGTTGTTGTGCACCGTGCTGTTCGGGTAGTAGCGGGCCAGCTCCGCTGCCGCGATGGCGAAGCCGTTCGACGGGACGTCCTTCTGGTCCTGGACGCCGCGCTCCCGCCAGAACCCGCCGCCGTCGATGTTGTCGTAGAAGTCCGTGTAGAAGAAGTCCGTGTGCCACTTGGCCTGGGCGAGCATGTGCGGGTCACCCGTGGCCTCGTACGCGCTGAGGGCGAATTGGGTGGCCCAGGAGTAGTCGTCGTTCCAGTCCGAGTCATTGCCGATCCAGCATTTCGGGTTGCCGAAGCGGTCGGCCGAGTGGGTGTTCTCGTACCGGTAGTAGGTTTCGCTGATCTGGCTCTTCCATTGTCCGGTGAGCCGTGAGGCGTCGGTCAGGGTCTCCCGGTTGAAAGACGCTTCCCAGAAGTGGATGGCGCTGCTGTCGGACCGGCTGGTCTTGAAGTCGCCGCCGTTGATGTAGAAGGCGTTCAGGAAGGCGTTCGTCGTCCGGACGAGGTCGGTCTGGGTGAATGTGGACGCTGCGCTCGCCGGGCCGGCGGGCAGGGCGCTCACGAGAAGCGCGCCGGCGGCCACCAGCACTGTCGCGGTTCGTAGATGGATTCTCTTCGGCATCGACTCACGCTCCTGGGAGGCATGGCGCCCTTGACGGCATCGATTCGATTCGATTAACCGATGACGTTAAATCGCTCCGGAGGGCGTGTCAACGCCCGCGCGGCCCCGAGCTCGCCCGCACCGTCAGCTCACCGTCGAAAAGCACCTGCGCCGGGCGGGCGGGCTGTCCACCCTCGATCCGGCGAATCAGCATCTCCACCGCCGCCTTGCCCATCGCGGCGGCACCCGGCCCGACCGTGGTGACCGTCGGCGTGGCCATCCGGGCCGCCTGCGCCGGCATGTCGACGGCGAGGACCGAGAAGTCGCCGGGAATCCGGCGGCCGGTGTCGGCCGCGGCGGCCATGAGACCGGGGGTCGCCTGCTCGTTGAAGGCGATCACCGCGGTCGTCCGCGGGTCGGCGGCGATCAGCTCGGCGAACGCCTGCCGGCCGCCCTCGACGCTTCGGGAGCAGGTCAGCGCCGTGAGCGTGACATCCGCCTCCCGCGCCGCCCGCACCATGCAGTCCCGCAGCCGGATCGCATTGCCCCGCCCGGACTCGATGGTCGCGGCGTTCTGGTGCACGAAGCCGAGATCGCGGTGGCCGAGCCCGGCCAGATGCTCAACCGCCAGCGTCGCGCACTGGTCGAAATTGGTGTCGACGTAGTCGAGGTCACCGGGCCCGGCATTGCGGCCGAGCATGGTGAAGGTCAGCCGCGAGTCGCGGAGTACGTCGATCCGCGGATCCTCGAGCCGGACTTCCATCAGCAGGGCGCCGTCCACCAGCCCCTGCCGGGCCAGCCCGGCCAGGTCGTCGAGCTGCTCCGCCCCGGTGGTCCACAGCAACAGGTGATAGCCGCGCTGCTGGGCATGATCGGAGGCGCCGAGGATGTACTCCATCGAGCCGAGATCGATGTGCCACTCGTTCTTGGGGAACAGGACCGCGAGGATCCGGCTGCGCTTGCCCCGCAGCCCGCGGGCCAGGGCGTTCGGTGTGTAACCCAGGTCGAGCATCGCCCACCGGACGCGCTCCCGGGTGACCTCGGCGATGGGCCGGGCGCCGGTCATCGCGTAGGACACCGTGCTGACCGAGACTCCCGCGCGCCGGGCGACGTCGGCCATCGTCGGCACCGCGCCGACCGGTTCGGGGGCCGCACCTGCCGCGGTCTCGCCGGGCGCCTCGCCCTGGCGCGGCGTGCGGCCATGCTCGGCCCAGATCCGCGCCACCGTGTCCTTCCCGACGCCGGCCCGGGCGGCCATCGACCGGGTGCTCCAGCGCTGCGCACCGCCTGGCGGCGACTCCGTACGCGTCAGGCGCAGAACCTCCGCAACCGTTCCGGGCGGCAGCGACGGCTTGCGCCCGCGGCCCTTCGCCACCGATCCCACGCCCGCGGTGCCATCGTCCGCGAAACGCTTGCGCCACCGTCGCACCGTGTCCGAGTCGACCCCGGCGCGCCGGGCGATCTCCTCGTTCGCCACTCCGTCCGCGGCCCACAGCAGCGCGCGCGCCTGTACGACCCGCCGCTGCGGCAGCACGGCGGACGTCGCCATCCGGACCAGCTCGGCGCGCTGGTCGGTGGACAGCGCAAGCGGCGCCGCAGGAACGATCGGCATATCTCAACCCACCAGGTCTATTGACCGACAAGGTGGCGAGAGTCTACCGCACTAAATATCCGACGGCCATGGCCTGAAGGTACCGGTGAGCTCACCGGCCGGCCGCGATGGTGGTGGTTTCCATGGGCGGGGGGCGGTCTACGGGGCGGCCAAAGCCTCTGTGGGGGTGAGCCGCGCCGCCCGGATCGCGGGATAGACGCCGGCCACCACGCCGGCCACCAGGGCGCTCCCGATGCCTCCGCCGACCGACCAGGCCGGCACGACAGCGGGCCATAGGTGCCACGTGGTGTATCCGATCGTGGCGGCCGTTCCGAGTGCGGCACCGGCCGCGCCGCCGAGGGTTGCGAGCGCGATCGACTCGGCCAGGAACTGGATGCGGATCTGGCCGCGGTGGGCGCCCAGGGCCCGGCGCAGGCCGATCTCGCGACGGCGTTCGAGTACCGAGATCACCATCGTGTTCGCCACGCCGATGCCGCCGACCAGCAGCGACACCCCGGCCAGGCCGAGCAGCAGGGAGCCGAACGCGCTCTGCGTGGCCCGCTTGGCGAGCAGCGCGTCCGACGGCCGGCTCACCCGCACCATCCCGGGCAGTTGGGGGTTGACCGTGGCCGGCAGCACGTCACGTACCTGTTCCAGGGCCGGTTCCTGACAGCGTACGTACAGGACGGTCGGATGGCCGTCGAAGCCGAGTGTCGACCGGGCGGCGTCCCAGCCCACCAGCACCGACTGATCGAGGTCGGGCGCGAGCGGCACCGGGGCCAGGATGCCGCGGAGCGCGACCAGTGCGCCGACCGGGACGGCGAGCACCCCCTTGCGGGTGGTGGTCGTGATCCGCACCTGGACGGTCGCCGAATCGTACGAGGTGACCGTCTTCTTCGGGATGACAGTCACGGTCTCCTTGGCCTACGCGCTGTCCCCACCGGCATCGTCCGCGCCGGCGGAGCCGCCACCGGTCACGATCGGGCTGATCGCGGAGATTTTGCCCGGGACCTCACTGCCGTTCGGCAGCGTGATCGACATCGCCATGCCGCTATGCAGCGCCCCCGCGTCGGTCGGGCTCATCGGCAGAGTGACCAGCTTGGTCGTCGAGCTGATCGAGAACAGCGGTTCGTCGACCGGGTCGCCGAGCTGCGCGGTGACCGCGCTGATCCGGCCCGGCCCGGAGACCACGATCGCCTGACTGGGCTGAAGGGCTCCCGGGATCCGGCGGACGTTCGTCGTGGTGACGGCGGGCTCCGCTGCGGCGGGGACCGTCTTCGGCCGTGGACGCAGGGTGGTGAAGGCGGTCCCGCCGCCGACCAACGCGACCGCCGCCACCACCCCGGCGATCGCGCTACTTCGACGAGTCATGGCCACCGAACGCCTGGATCAAGCAGGTCTTTTCGAGTTCGGCCTCGTTGGGCGGGGTCGCGCCGTTCGACGAGTCGTACGTCCACTCGCCGGGCTTGACCACGTGCACCATCACGCCGTGCGCCCGCAGGCATTTCACGTTGTCGTTCCACTGGGCGGCGTAGTTGGGGTTCCTGCTCTCGTCCAGTTCCGCCGGCTCCAGCGGTTGCTTGCTCTGGCACGCCAGGTAGGCCGACTTCGGCTCGCCGCTTCGGTCGAGCAGCCGGGACGGTCGGCCGATCGTGTCCGAAATGCCCATCGCGGGTTCACCGGGTTTCCCGGTCAGCACCTTCACGCCGTGCGCCACCAGGCAGTCGTCGTACGCGATGTACAACCGGTCGTGCTCCGCGTCGCTCGTGTCGAGGCGGATCTGCGGTCGTTGGCTGTCCACTCCGGGTGTGCTGCCGGCCGGTGTCGCCCCGGCGCTCGTCAGCGTCGCGACGTGCTTGTCACCCTGGGCGGCCGGCGAGGCACAGGCACCGAGGAGCAGCAGGCCGGCGACGCTGAGGAGGGCTCTCGTTTTCGGCATGCCCGGTAATGTCGCCGTTCGTTGTCAGAAACTTGTTGTGATCCGGTAGCCATCCCGTTCCGGCTCGGTTTACCGGGGCGGACCGGACTTACACTCCCCCACGTGTTCTACGGCGTCGGCTGCAAACTCGCGGATGGCTAGACCGCCCGGCAGCGCGGGCTCGGCCTGTCGATCGTGCGGAAGCTGATCGAGGCACACGGCGGCACCGCGAGCGTGCGAAGCGAGCCGGGAGCCGGGGCCACCTTCACGCTACGGCTGCCACACGGATGAACGGCACCGGCCGATCGCACGTCCGGGCCTCCAGCCGTACGCATTCAGGCTGTGGCAGCTCGACGGTGGTGTCCGGCCGCTGCCGGATCGTGGCGCCGCTCCCGGCGCAGACGCAGGCCGAGCATCAGCAGCGTGACGCCGAAGGCGATGGCCGCGATACCGATCAGCACCACCAGGGCCAGGACTCCGGCCGCCGGCCAGACGAGCAGCAGAACGCCGAACAGCACGGCCAACGCACCGCTCAGGGCAAGCAGCCATTCGCGCCGCATCTGTTTGCGGAGTTCGAATGCCGCGACGATGTCGAACACCCCCGTCACCAGGGCCCAGATGGCGATCACCCAGAGCAGGGCGAGCGCGGTGATACCCGGCCAGACGACCGCGATGATGCCGGTCAGGATGCCGGCGATACCGCGGACGAAGAGCCACACGCGGCTGCCACGTGCGCGGCCGTTCCGGTTGCCGACCGCGGCGACCAGGGTGAACGCGCCGTCCACCAGCGCGTAGGCGCCGAAGACGATGACCAGCGCGAAGACGGAGATCGCGGGCCAGGCGAGGGCGAGCACACCGAACATGATCGCGGCGACGCCACGCAGAGCCACCGCCCACCAGTGACGGCTGAGTGTCTCCAACATGATGGTTTCCTTCCGGACGTCATATGCGGGACCGCTGCCGACCGGCAGCATCTCCGAACTTGGCCAGGTGGTCATGGATCAGGCGAACGGCCATGGACCCCTCACCGACCGCGGAGGCGACCCGTTTGATCGAGCCGCTGCGCACGTCGCCCACTGCCAGGACGCCGGGGCGGCTGGTTTCGAGCAGCACAGGTTGGGGTGCGTCGGTGCGCACCTGCGCTCCGGTCAGGACGTAACCGCGCTCGTCCAGGGCGACACTGGCCGCCAGCCAGCCGGTGCACGGCTGCGCCCCGATGAAGGCGAACAAGACCGTCGTCGGGATCTCCTGCCGCTCACCGGTCCTGGTGTCGCGCACGCCGAGCGCCTGCAGCCGGCCGTCGTCACCGATCAGCTCGGCGACCTGGGTGTTGCGCAGCACGTCGACGTTGGGCAGTCGCTCGATCTGGTCGACCAGGTAGCGGGACATGTCGCGGTTCAGATCGTCGTGCAGGATGATCAGCCGTACCCGCGCGGCGTGCCGGGCGAGAAAGACCGTGGCCTGGCCGGCCGAGTTGCCGCCGCCGACGACCGACACCGGCTGCTGCTCGCAGAAGACCGCCTCCATGAAGGTGGCGGCGTAGTACACGCTGGTGCCCTCGAACTCCGCGAGGCGCGGCACGTCGAGTCTCCGGTACCGCGCGCCGGTAGCGACTACGACCGTCCGGGTCCGCAACTGCGCCCCGTCGTCGAGGTACACGATCTGGTGACTGTGGTGCCATCCCAGCCGTACCGCCTCGACCGGAACGTTGAGGTCGGCGCCGAACTTCTTCGCCTGCACCACGGCGCGGTCGGCCAGTTCAGCGCCCGAGATGCCGGCCGGGAAACCCAGGTAGTTCTCGATCCGGGAGGAGGTACCGGCCTGCCCGCCGGTGGCCACCATGTCGAGGACGACCGTCGCGAGTCCTTCAGAAGCGCCGTACACGGCGGCGGCGAGACCGGCTGGGCCCGCGCCGACCACGACGAGATCGCACATCGCCTCGTCCTGGCCGGAACGCCGCAGGCCGGCGACCCGCGCCAGTTCCGCGTTCGAGGGGTTGCGCAGCACCGTGTCGCGCCAGATCACCACCGGTGTGTCCGTCGCGCTGATGGCCAGCCGGCGCAACAACTCCTCGGCGCCCGGATCCTCCTCCAGGTCGATCCAGGTGTGCGGCACGCGGTTGCGGGCAGCGAGTTCGCGCAGCCGGCGGGTATCCGGGCTGAACCGCGAACCGACGATCTTGATGCCGGTGATGCCGCCGATCAGCAGTTCCCGGCGGGCAAGGAAACTGCGCAGGATCAGGTTCCCGAGGTCGGGCTCCTCGCGGACCAGTTCGTGCAGCGCGTGCAGAGGCACCGCGAGAACCTCGCCCGGTTCCTGCGCGACCATCGAGACGAAGGACGGCTGGCCGGTGAGCAGACCGAGTTCGTCGAGAAACCGGCGGGCGGCATGTACCCGAACCATCCGGGCTTTCGGCGTGCCGTACCCCTCGATCACCGCGACCTTGCCGGACAACACGACGAAGAAGTCGCGGTCCCGCTGGCCTTCGGCGACAAGCACCTCACCGCGCTGGACCGGCCGCTTTTCACCGTGCCGGCTCAGCAACCCGATCTGCTCGTCGGACAGGCGGGGATAGGCGCCGGCCAGATCCGGTGTCTCGGAAAGCCGCTCCTGGTCCGGGTTCACGCCGCGCTCCGCAGGACCTCGTCCACCCAGCTGCGCAGGGCGGAAGCGGGTGACGCGCCGGCCCGGCGGGCCACCACCCTGCCGTCGCGCATCAGGATCAGCGTGGGTACGGCCTGGATCGTGAACCGCTCGGACACCTTCGGCGCCTTGTCCACGTCGACCTTGACCAGCTTGACCTTGCCGGCCAGGTCGCGGGCCACCTGTTCCAGCGCGGGGCTGACCTGCCGGCACGGGCCGCACCAGGTCGCCCACATGTCCACCAGGACCAGGATGTTCGCCCGCTCGGCCACGTCGCCGAAGTCGTCGTCGCCAGCCTCGGCTATCCAGGGCAGCGGCTTGTGGCAGTTGCCGCAGTGCGGGGTGCCTTCGGCCGCCCCGGCGACCCGGTTCTTGCGCCCGCAGTTCGGGCACTCGATCACCTTGCTGTCCACGTCACTCCTCCGCCGACTTCTCGTACGTGACGGTCAGCTCGCCGTCGACCAGGTCCACCCGGATCACCGCGCCGTCGCGGGCGTCGCCGGCTAGCAGCGCCCGGCCGATGCGGGTTTCCACCTCGCGGGCGATGAAGCGGCGCAGTGGCCGGGCGCCGTACACCGGATCGAAGCCCTGGCGGGCGATGAATCGCCGTGCCTCGCCGGTGACCTCCAGCGTCATTCGCCGCTCGGCCAGCCGCTCGCGAAGCTCGTTGAACATCAGGTCGACAATGCGTTCGATCTCCGGCTGAGTAAGCGGCTTGAACAGCACGATGTCATCGACCCGGTTGAGAAACTCGGGCCTGAAGTGCCGCCGCAGTTCGCCCATGACCAGCTCGCGGCCCTCGGGCTTGATCTCACCAGCGTCGGAGATGCCCTCGAGCAGGTACTGGGAGCCGATGTTCGAGGTCATGATGATCACGGAGTTGCGGAAGTCGACAGTACGGCCCTGCGCATCGGTGAGACGCCCGTCGTCCAGAACCTGCAGCAACGTGTTGAACACATCCGCGTGCGCCTTCTCGATCTCGTCGAAGAGCACCACGGAGTACGGCTTGCGCCGGACCGCCTCGGTGAGCTGACCGCCCTCTTCGTAGCCGACATATCCCGGGGGCGCCCCGACGAGCCGGCTCACGGTGTGCCGTTCCTGGTATTCGCTCATGTCGATCCGGACCATGTTGTCCTCGGTGTCGAACAGCGCAGCGGCCAGGGTGCGCGCCAGCTCGGTCTTGCCGACTCCGGTCGGTCCCAGGAAAATGAACGACCCGATCGGCCGGCGAGGGTTCTTGATGCCGGACCGGGCCCGGATGATCGCGTCGGTGACCAGCTGCACGGCCTCGTCCTGTCCGATCACCCGCTCGTGCAGGATCTCGTCCATCCGCAGCAGCTTCTGGCGTTCGCCCTCGGTCAGCCGGCTGACCGGAATGCCGGTCCACCGGGCGACGATGCCGGCGATCTCGGCCTCGGTGACCACCTCGCGGAGCAGCCGCTTGCCGCTCTGCTTCGTGGCCAGCCGCTGCTCCTCGGCCTGCAGCCGGCGTTCCAGCTCCGGTAGCCTGCCGTGCCGCAATTCGGCGGCCTGGTTGAGGTCGTAGTTGCGTTCCGCCTGTTCCGCCTCGTGCCGGATCTGTTCGATCTCCCGGCGCAGCTCTTGCACCCTTCTCAGGGCCTGCCGTTCGGCGTCCCACTGGGCGCGCAACGCGTCCACTTCGGCCCGCAGGTCGGCGAGCTCCTTGCGGAGCTGGTCGAGCCGGGCCAGGCTCGCGGGATCCTCCTCTTTGGACAGCGCAGCTTCCTCGATCTCCAGGCGGGTCAGGCGCCGGGTGAGCTCGTCAAGTTCGGCCGGCATCGAGTCGATCTCCGTACGCAGCATCGCGCACGCCTCGTCGACCAGGTCGATCGCCTTGTCCGGGAGGAACCGGTCGGAGATGTACCGGCGGCTGAGGACCACCGCGGCGACCAGCGCCGCGTCTTGGATCTTCACCCCGTGGAAGACTTCCAGCCGCTCGCGCAGTCCGCGGAGGATCGAGATGGCGTCCTCCTCGGACGGCTCCTCGACCACCACCGGTTGGAACCGGCGTTCGAGTGCCGCATCCTTCTCGATGTGCTTGCGGTACTCGTCCAGCGTCGTCGCGCCGATCATGTGCAGCTCGCCGCGCGCGAGCATCGGCTTGAGCATGTTGCCGGCGTCCATCGCGCCCTCGGCACCGCCCCCGGCGCCGACGATGGTGTGCAGCTCGTCGATGAACAACAGGATCCGTCCCTCGGCGGCCTTCACCTCGGACAGCACGGCCTTGAGCCGTTCCTCGAACTCGCCGCGGTACTTCGCGCCGGCAACCAGGGAACTCATGTCCAGGGCGAACACCACCTTGTCCCGCAGTCCCTCGGGCACGTCGCCGTTGGTGATCCGCTGGGCCAGGCCCTCCACGATGGCGGTTTTACCCACCCCGGGTTCACCGATGAGAACCGGATTGTTCTTCGACTTGCGGGACAGAATCTGGATCACCCGGCGGATCTCGCCGTCGCGTCCGATGACCGGGTCCATGGTCCCGGCGGCGGCGTCCGCGACGAGGTCGCGACCGTACTTGGCCAGTGCCTCGTAGGCGACCTCCGGCATCGCCGAGGTCACCCGCTGGTTGCCTCGGATCTTCGTCAGCTCCTGGAGGAAGCCGTCACGGGTGAGTCCCGCGTCGCTGAGCAGCCGGCCGGCCGTGGAGCCCCGTCCCTCCTGAAGCATGGCGATCACCAGGTGCTCGACGGAGACGTACTCGTCCTTGAGCCGTTTCGCCTCCCGCTCGGCGGCGTCGAACAGCCGGGACAGGCGCTGGGTGACGAAGACCTGGCCGGGTGCGGCGCCCGGTCCACTGACCCGGGGCCGCCGGTTCAGTTCCGACTCCAGTTGTTCCCGTAATTTGTCCGGGTCGACGCCGGTCGCCGGGAGCAGCCTGGGCACCAGACCCTCAGGCTGCTCGATCAGGGCGAGCAGCAGGTGCTCGACGTCGATCTCGGTGTGGCCGAACCGCAGCGCCTTGGTCTGGGCGTCGTGAAGGGCCTCCTGCGATTTCTGGGTCAGGCGGTTCAGGTCCACGATCTGCCTCCGGTGCGTCGAGAGGTCGTGACACGAACTTCATGCTCGAGGGCGGCCACGCGGTCGAGGAGGTCGATCACGAGGCCGAGGGCGGCGTAGTTGACGCCCAGACCGGCGCGCAGGCGCCGGACACGGGCCAGAGCGAGCAACTGGTCGCGCCCGAACCACAGGTTTCCGGCGGCGTCGCGTTCGGGGTCGAGGATGCCCAGCGCGACGAGACGTTGGACCATCTCCGGGTGCACACCGCCGGTATGACTGAACGTCGTCAGGCTCAGCCGGCTGATCGCGGGTCCCGGTGTCCGGGCGAGGGGAAAGGTCATGGCCGCCTCCGCGGGTCGAAGGTGGAGACGACGGCGAGTTGCTCGAACAACCGCCGTTCCTGGTCGGACAGCTCGGGCGGGACCATGATCCGGGCCTCGGCGTACAGGTCACCCGGCCGGCCGCGGGGGTTCGGCAGTCCCCGTCCTTTCAGCCGCAGCCGCCGACCGCTGGACGTACCCGGGGGGACCCGGACCTTCGCCTCGCCGCCGGGGGTGTCAACCACGATGGACGCGCCGAGTGCGGCCTCCCACGGTGCCAGCGGCAGGTTGGTGGTGATATCCCGTCCGTTGACCCGGTACCGCGGGTGCGGTGCCAGTCGGACCACGAGGTAGAGGTCGCCGGCCGAGGCGCCGTCGCCGCCGCGGCCGCCCTGGCCGCTCAACCGGATCCGCCGGCCCTCGGTCACCCCGGGCGGAATCGTCACGTCCAACGTGCGGCTGCCGTCGGGGCCGGACAGCGTGACGGTCCGGCGCCCGCCGGTGTACGCCTCCTCGACCGTCAGTTCGATCTCGGCCTCCTGGTCCGCGCCCGGAAGCGGGCCGAAGCCACCGCCGCCACGGCCGCCGAACATCCCGCCGAACATGGACTCCAGGTCGATGTCCTGGAAGTGACCGGACTGGGTGTACGCGTCGTCCGCGGCACCTCCGCCGCGACGCGCACGTCCACCGCCACCTCGGCGGGCGCGACCGCCGCCGGTCCCCGCGCCGGCCCGTGCCCAGGTCTGCGGGTCCACGTCCGGTGGCACCTGGCGGAAGTCCGGGCCGAA
Source organism: Actinoplanes sp. NPDC051343 (assembly GCF_044455125.1). Taxonomy (NCBI): domain Bacteria; kingdom Bacillati; phylum Actinomycetota; class Actinomycetes; order Micromonosporales; family Micromonosporaceae; genus Actinoplanes; species Actinoplanes sp. NPDC051343. Next base: position 144,253 of record NZ_JBITEL010000014.1, on the reverse strand, counting down.
GGCGTCGTACCGGCGCCGCTGCTCCGGATCGGAGAGCACGTCGTAAGCCTCGGAGATGTCTTTGAACCGCTCCTCCGCACCCGGATCCTTGTTGACGTCGGGGTGATAGGTCCGGGCCAGTTTGCGATACGCCCGCTGCATGTCCTCCGCGCTGACGTCTCGGGAGACGCCCAGCGTGTCGTAGAAGTCGCGGGACGGCGCCATCAGGCGCCCTTCGCCACGACCACGGAAGCGGGCCGCAGCGGCCGCTCGTCAGTGCCGTAACCGGGCCGGACGACCTGCAGGATCGTGCCCGGCGCGGCGTCGGTGGCCGGCAGTACGGCCACCGCCTCGTGCCGGCTCGGGTCGAACGGCTCGTTCAGGTCGGCGCGCAGCGGATAACCGAGGTCGGCCAGGACGGCGAGCGCCTGTTGGCGGACGGCCTCCAACCCGGACACGATCGATGCCGGTTCGGCGGCGGCGTGCTGCAGGGCGAGCTCCAGATTGTCGAGGACGGGCAGCCATCGCGCCGCCACCCGGGCCCGCTCGTCTTCGCGCTCCCGGTCGGCGTCGCGTGCCATCCGCTTACGCAGGTTGTCGAAGTCGGCCACCGCCCGCCGGTAGCGTTCCTCCGACCGGGCCAGCTGGTCACGCAGCTCCGCGATCTCGCCACGGACCTGCGGGTCCACACCGTCGGTGGCCGGTTCCGGCGGGCCGGGGGAGGCTACCGCCCTGGACGCCGCCCGCTCGCGTTCCTGATCGGTCATCGTCGGTCACCCGGTCGTGAATTCGGCGTCGATCACGTCGTCGTCATCCTGGCTTCCCGACGAGTTGCCCGGTGAGGACGAGCCACCGTCCGCGCCACCGGCCGCCGGGCCACCGCCGCCGGCACCGAGGCTCTGGAAGACCTGTTGCAGTTCCGCGGTCAGCGAGCGGAGCCGATCAAGCGGCGCCTCATCTTTGATCGCCTGGCGCGCGTCGTTGACGAGCATCTCGGCGCGGCCCTTCTCGTGCACGGGTACAGCGTCGCCCAGTTCGTTCAGCCGCCGTTCCACCTGATACGCCGCGGAGTCGAGCTCGTTGCGGGCGTCGATCATCTCGCGCAGCCGGGCGTCCTCACCACGATGGCGTTCGGCGTCCTGGACCATGCGGTCGATGTCGCCCTTATCCAGGTTGGAGCTCTCGCTGATGGTGATGCGCTGCTCCGCGTCGGTGTCCTTGTCCTTGGCGGACACGTTGAGGATGCCGTTGGCGTCGATGTCGTAGGTGACCTCGATCTGTGGCTCGCCACGTCGCGCCGGCCGAATGTTCTCCAGCCGGAACCGGCCGAGCACCCGGTTGTCATCCGCCTTCTCCCGCTCGCCCTGCAGTACCACCACGTCCACAGCGGGCTGGTTGTCGGCCGCGGTGCTGAAGGTCTCGGTGCGCCGGGCCGGGATGGTGGTGTTGCGGCCGATGACCTTCGTCATCACGCCGCCCATGGTCTCGATGCCCAGCGACAGCGGGGTGACGTCGAGCAGCAGGACGTCCTTGACCTCACCTTTGATGATCGCGGCCTGCAACGCGGCGCCGAGCGCGACGACCTCGTCGGGGTTGACCGTCATGTTCGGGTCCTTGCCGCCGGTGAGCCGGCGGACCAGTTTCTGCACGGCCGGAATCCGGGTCGAGCCGCCGACCAGGATGACCTCGTCGATGTCGTTCGCGGTTACCTTCGCGTCGGACATGGCCCGCTCCACCGGGTCCAGGCACCGCTCGACGAGATCGTTGGTGAGGTCCTCGAACTTCGCGCGGGTGATCGTCATGTTGAGGTGTTTGGGGCCGTTGGCATCCGCCGTGATGAACGGCAGGTTGGCCGTCGTCTGGGTGACCGACGACAGTTCCACCTTGGCGCGCTCGGCCGCCTCGAAGAGCCGCTGCAGGGCTTGCGGGTCGCGGCGCAGGTCGATGCCGTCCGTCTTCTGGAACTCGTCGGCCATGTGGTCGACGAGCCGGCGGTCGAAGTCGTCGCCGCCCAGGTGGGTGTCGCCGGCGGTGGAGCGGACCTCTACCACGCCGTCACCGACGTCCAGGATGCTGACGTCGAACGTGCCACCACCCAGGTCGAAGACCAGGACGGTCTCGTGTTCCTTCTTGTCGAGGCCGTACGCCAGCGCCGCCGCCGTCGGCTCGTTGATGATCCGCAGTACCTCGACCCCGGCGATACGGCCGGCATCCTTCGTCGCCTGGCGTTGCGCGTCGTTGAAGTAGGCCGGCACGGTAATGACAGCCTCGGTGACACGCTCGCCCAGGAACTTCGAGGCGTCCTCGACCAGCTTGCGTAGCACCAGGGCGGAGATCTCCTCCGGTGCGTAGAGCTTGTCGCGGATCTTGAACCGGACTGCACCGTCGGGGCCGGAAACCACGTCGAACGTCACCGTGTTCAGCTCGCTGGACACCTCGTCGAAGCGGCGTCCGATGAAGCGCTTCGCCGAATAGATGGTGCCCTTGGGGTTGAGGATCGCCTGACGGCGAGCCAGCTGACCGACCAGTCTTTCGCCCTGCTCGGTGAAGGCCACCACCGACGGGGTGGTCCGTGAACCCTCCGCATTGGCGATGACCGTCGGCTGCCCGCCTTCCACGGTCGCGATCACCGAATTCGTGGTGCCGAGATCGATGCCGACTGCCTTGGGCATGACGCGCTCCTCCAACATCGCGGGTGGGGTTGAGGTATCGCGGGGCTGCGTCGCCCGGGATACACACGGGATCGCGGGCTCCGCTTCCCTGTTCCAGAGCACCAGCAGTCGCCGAGGGTGTCGATTGGCAGATCTGCCAATCCGGCGGCCGGCGCCGTCGGCTAACCCGGTGTGGGTGAGCCGGGCTCATCCGTCCGGGGACCAGTCTCAGGCAGTCCCGTCGGCCGCCCGGAAGGAACACCATGGCCTCCGACAGCACGCCGATGCCCGACTACTTGAAGGACCGGATCGCCGGCGCGCTGATCCGCAGCGCCTTGGTCGACGCCCGGGCGATCACCGTCACCGCCACCGACAGCCGCGTGGTCCTGACCGGAACCGTGCGGTCCCGGGCGGAACGCCAGGAGGTCGAGCAGGTCGCCTGGTCGGCGCCGGGCGTGACCCAGGTCGAGAACCGCGTAACCGTGCGACCCTGACCCAGCTGACCGGCACGACCATCACGGATCGGCAGTCCTGCCAATCGACAATCCCCATCCGCGTTGGTGGGATCGAGACAGGACGTTCCGCCGCGACGTGGGTGAGGGCCGCTCGGATGACGATCATCGAGGAAGCACCGACCGGCGACTGGCGCTCCGGCCCGCTGCCTGATTCGCCCGCGCTCGACCCGAGGCCGGCTGGCGTGCCCGCACTCGGCCGGCAGCTGTTCCATGTCGCGCGGCCGCACCTGCTGTCCCGTCTGGACGCCCGGCACGCGCGCCTCACCGTCGTGTCCGCGCCGGCCGGCTGGGGGAAGACGACCCTGCTGGCGTCATGGACACACCGCCAACGGGGTCGTGCCGTCTGGGTGCCCGGTGGCAGCAGGGCCGGATTCTGGCACCGGCTGACCACCGCGGTCGCCAGCCGGGCACCGATCCGGTCCGAGGAGGCCGCCACCGCCGATCCGGCGGACGGCCCGGCCCGGCTCGCCGCGATGCTCCGGAACACGTCGTCGCCACTGGCGATCGTGGTCGACGACTGCAACGACGTCGCCGGCGCGGACGCGCTGGCCGATCTGGCGCAGGCGGTGCGGACCACCGACGGGCCGGTGCGGCTGGTGCTGGCCTGCCGCGGCGCTCCGGCGCTCCCCCTGCACCGCTGGCGGATGGACCGGCAGCTCGTCACGCTCGGCGAGGACGAACTCGCCTTCTCCGTCGATGAAGTAGCCGGCCTGTTCGCAGGCCAGCAGGTGGCGCTGCCGCACCTGGCCGCCGCGGATCTGCACGCCCGGACGGAAGGCTGGGCCACCGGTCTCCGGTTCGCCGTCACCGCCATGGCAAACCGTACCGAGCCTGCCCAGCCACTGCTGGACGCCAGGGCAACCGACCTCATCGCCGACTATCTCGGCGCCGAGGTGCTGGCCCGGCTCGATCCCCAGGTGCGGCGCATGCTCGTGGACGCGTCGGTCGCCGAGCGCCTGACCGCCGATCTGCTCAACACGCTCACCGATCGCGTCGACGGCGCCGCCGTCCTGGACGACCTGCAGCGGCAGGGTGCGTTCATCCGCCGGTACCTCGCGCCCGGCGATTGGTATCGCCTGCATCCGATGTTCAGCCGGGTGTTGTACCGCGAACTCACCCGGCACGATCGCGACCGAGTCGGCCGGGCCCACCGCCGGGCGGCCGACTGGCACCTCGTTCAGGGACCACCCGTCGAGGCGCTGCGGCATCTACTCGCGGCCCGCGAATGGCAGCGGGCGGGCGACGTGCTGCATCGCCACTGGCCGGACATCACGATCGGCAGCCGGCGGCTCGACGGGGCGCCCATCGTCACCTCCATGCCCGGTCCCGACCCGCCGGCGCACGTCGTCCTGGCGATGGCGGCGGAACGTCTCGACGCCGGCGACACCGCTTCCGCCCGGCATCTGCTGCACCTGGCCGAGGCCGCCCCGGACGAGGGCGAACCCGTGGCGTCCATCATGACGGCCTTCCGGCTGGCCACCGCGAGGCTCGACGGTCACCTGCACCGCGTGTGCTCGACGGCCACCGAGATCCTGGCCGCACCGGCTCCGGACTCCTCGGCGGCGGCCATGCTGCGGCCACTCGCCCTGCTGTCTGTAGGCGCGGCGAAGCTGCACCTCGGACAATCGAACGAGGCAGGCCGGTATCTCGGCGAGGCGCAGACCCATGCCCGGCGGTGCGACCTCGATCATGTCGAGATCAGCGCCACCAGTCATCTGGCGGCCTGGCATGCGACGCTCGGTCATCTGCACGACGCGGCCCGGGCCGCCCGGGAGGCGCTCGAACGGGGCTCCCGGCGGGGTCTCGGGCAGCTGACCGATCTGAGCTGGAGCAGGCTCGCGCTGGCCGAGGCGTACTTCCAGTGGGACCGGCTCGACGACGCCTGGTGCTGCGCCGACGCAGCCCTGGACAGCTCCTGCGGCGACCGGCTGATCCAGCTCACCGGGACGATCCTGCAGTCCCGCATCCGGGTGGCCACCGGCCGGCTGACCGAGGCGCACGACGCGCTGCGGGACGCGCATCACGAATCTGGCACTGCGGAACTGCCGGCGCCGGCCCGGCGCGCCCTCACCCTGGCGGAGGCCGAACTGCGACTCGCGTGCGGCGACCCCGCTGCCGCCCGCGAGCGCCTGTCATCCTGGCCGGACGAGGAGCCAGTGCCAGCCCAGACAGCGGTCGTCGAGGGATCTGTCCTGCTCTCCGAGGGCCGACCGGCCGAGGCGAGCACCGTGGTCGCGCCGTACCTCACCCGCGCCGATAGCTGCACGTCACTGACCTGCCGGGCCCGCGCGGGTCTCATCGCCGCGCTGGCCGGGAAGGCAGCCGGGCACCGAGATCAGGTCATGCTCGGTCTCGGTGTCGCGTTGAAGGTGGCCGACGATGAAGGGCATCGGCGCTGCTTCACCGCCGGCGGACACCCGGTACGGGCCCTGATCGAGTCGGTGGCGCCCGCGATGTCCGCGTACCCGCCGGTGGTGGCCGCACTCACCGCCACGATCGACCCGGTGGTCGCGGAGGCGGCCGGGCCGCACCTGCCTTCGTACCAGGACCGCGGGCCGGCCATGACCGGCACTCTGGTCGAGCCGTTGACCAGCCGGGAACGGACCGTGCTGCGGTATCTGCAGGGCACGTTGTCGCATGTCGAGATCGCGGCCCTGCTGTACATCTCGGTCAACACGTTGAAGACGCACGTGAAGAACATCTACCGCAAGATCGGCGCTGACCGGCGCAAAGAGGCGGTCCGGCTGGCGCGCGAGCTGCGCCTGCTGTGAGCGCCCCTCATCCGGCCGGGATGAGATGCCGTCGACACCTCGGCCGGCGGAACCACCCACTCCAGGTGACCCGTGCTCGGCCGCCCCGGCGCGACGATGTCGCCGGGCGGGTCCACCGGAAGATGCACGGGCCCCGCCGCATCCCCGACGCGAGGAGGTCTCGTGTTCGAACCGTTGGACCACCCTGGAATCCCGGTCGACCATCATGGCCGGCACTGGCACGACTTCGACCTCGAACCGGTCGACGCCCGCGCGACCGCTCCGGGCACCCGCTACCGGATCAGCATGATGATGGCCGTGGAAGCGAACGGCGAGCACTTCGACCGGCAGTTCGCGAACCGCGTCCAGGACAACGACGCACGCCGGTCGGTGGGCAGCCTGGGCGACGCGACCGCCGTGCGGCGCCGGCACATAGCGGCGGTACGGGCACCGGCCGGTAGCGCGGCGGAGGACGCGATCGACCGTGAACGGGCGGCGTTCAATATGGCCGGCTGGGCGGCTCGCAACGAGCGCGAGCCGGACCGGTCGTCGGCGTACCGGCAGCAGGCGTGGCAGCATCTCCAGCGCCTGCGCCGCTACGCCGAGTTCGGCGAGCGCGCGCATCTCCCCTGGGCGGGTCAGATCGCCGAGGAGGTGGACGGGTTGTGGCCTCCCCAGGACCCCGCGCCGGCTCGCACCCGGACACCTTCCGCCCCGGTGACGCAGCCGCTGTCTCTACTGCACGACTGGATGGTGCACGCGGCCGGCCGGTGGGCAGCCGGGTACCGGCCCGAACCCATCGACGGTGGCTGGGAAGCGCTGGTCGTGCACGAGTCGGCGGGCCGCTATCTCTACTACGGGTTCATGGCGGAAGAGGACGACCGGCGGCTGAGGCGGATGTGGGAGTTGCATCTGCAGATGCAGCTGGCGCATTTGCGCGCGGCTTCGGATCTGCTGCGGCGCTACGGCGGTCGTGACCCGCAGGAGGTGATCGGCGAGGGCCTGCCCGAGCCGGTGAGCCTGCGGGCCGACCGGCCGCTGGTCCGGGTCCGCGAGCCGGAACGGCCGGAACGCGGCCGCCGGAAACGGGATCGGAAGCCGACGGACCGCGGGCAGGACGTGCTGGAACTGCTGACCGCGCAGCACGCTCGGATCAACCGGCTGTGCGGCCGTGCCGCCGGCTCCGGAGACGAGGCGCGTCTGGCGTTCGGTGACCTGGCGCAGTTGATCGCGGTGCACGAGATCGCGGAGGAGCAGATGATCCGCCCGCTCGTGCGGCGAGGGCACCCGGACGACCATCTGGCCGACCGTCTACTCGAAGAGGAAAGCCAGATCAGCGACGCGCTGTCCGACACCGTGCGCGCCGCCGCCCACGGCCACCTCGACGACACGATCGGCGGTCTGCGCGACATGGTGACCGCTCACTCCCGCCGTGCCGAACATGACGAGTTCCCGGAGCTCCGCAGGAGCGTGCCGGTGCAGGAGCGCAGGGAGATGGGTCAGGCGGTGCGCGCGGCGGAGGCGGCGGTCGCCGCCGAAGCGGATCCGCGGGACCCGGCGCGGGCCGGCGCGCGAGCTGTGGCACGGACGGCGGACCGCGTCCGCGACGTGCTCGCCGGCTTTTCCTGAGGCGCAGATGCGCTTCTACCCTGCCGCGGGTGAGCCGGAGTCATCCGGTCCGGGCCGAGGGTCGGGACAGGCCCTGGCCCGCCGGCGGCGCGAGCGGGGCGGCACCGCAGACGAACGAGAGGTCTTGGAGGACCGACATGGCCAGCACAGTGATTACCCGCAGCGACGAGGACATCCAGCGTGAGGTGCTGCGCGAGCTGAAGTGGGACGCCGAGGTCGCGCCGAACGAGATCGGCGTGGCCGCGAAGGACGGGGTGGCGACCCTGACCGGCTGGGTGGACACGTACAGCAAGAAGTGGGCCGCCGAACGCGCGGCGCTTCGTGTCCGCGGGGTCAGGGCAGTCGTCAACAACATCGAGGTACGCCTGTCGCCCAGCCACGAGCAGACCGACGTCGACCTCGCTCAGTCAGTCACGCGGGCGCTCGAGATGGACTCGCTCGTACCCGACGACGTGGTGAAGGTCTCGGTGTCCGGCGGCTGGGTCACCCTGCGCGGCGAGGTGGCCTGGGACTACCAGCGGCGGGAGGCGCAACGGGTGGTCCGGTACCTCACCGGCGTCAAAGGGGTCAGCAATCTCATCAGCGTGCGGCCGCGTACCGGCCCGTCGTCCGGTGATCTCAAGAAAAAAATCGAGGACGCCCTGGTACGCACGGCCGAGACCGATGCGGAACGGATCCATGTCACCGCCGAGGGCCACAAGGTGATTCTGACCGGAAGCGTACGGTCGTGGGCGGAGCGCCGCGAAGCCGAGCGTGTCGCCTGGTCGGCGCCCGGTGTCGCCGAGGTGGAGAACCTGATCACGATCAACCCGTGAACCACGATCCAGACGTCCGCCGGGGTGCTCGTCCTGGACGAGCACCCCGGCGACTGTTTGTGTCGTTCCGGTCAGACCATCGTCTCGTCCACGTAGCACCAGCGCCAGTTCTCCCCGGGCTCGAACGACTGAACGATCGGATGATCTACGGTGTGCGCGTGCGCCCGCGCGTGCCGCATCGGTGACGAGTCGCAGCAGCCGATATGCCCGCAGGTCAGGCACAGCCGCAGGTGCACCCAGGGGGTGCCCAGACGCAGGCATTCGGCGCAGCCTTCCGGGGTCTGCGGGACGACCGGCCGGATCATGACGACGTGCGGGTCGGAGGCGATAGTCATGGGCTCAGGCTTCGGCTTCCTTCAGAATTTCCTTGTCGGTGACCGTCAGGTGGACGGCACCGTCCTGCACACGGTCGATCTCGTCCGCGGCGACGTACCCATCGGACTTGAGGAAACCCTTGCGGTCGACCTTGACGAAGCCCAGACGCAGAAGCCGCTCCCCCAGTTCGCCGACTACCCGGGGCTCGCCGTTGTCCGTCTCCTCGCCGAGAGTGGTGATCGCCTCAGGATCACCGAGCTTTACGAACTCGACCTTGCCGACCTCCTTGCCGGCTGCGTCGTGAACCCGCATTCCCTCCACGACCTGGGAGATGGGACCGATCGCGCTGCCGCGGTACTTGTCATGGCGCTGGACGTCGCTGCCGCCGGCATCGGTGAGCACCTGCTGGGCCCTTGCCACATCCTGCTCGGCGCCGTGCACGACCACCAGGTAGCTACCGGCCTTGACGAGTTGCTCATATTTGGCAATGTGCTGCTTGGCGACGAAGTGGCCGAGGATCGCGCCGACGCCGCCGGCGACCAATGCTCCCGGGACGGCGCCGATCGCGGCGGCCGCCAAGGGACCGAGCACGATGAGCGGGCCCGCGCCGGGAACGAACAGCAGTGCGCTGCCCGCCAGGAGGCCGAAGAGTCCGCCCACCCAGGCGCCGGTCGCGGCACTTGGGCCGGCGATGTCCCCGGTGGTCACGTACCCGTTCAACCGGATCTCGCTCTGCAGGTCCCTGCCGATCACCGAGATGTGGTCGATCGGGAATCCCGCGGCGGCCAGCCGCTCCACGGCGGCCTGCGCCGAGTCGAGGTCCGCGAAGACGCCGATCACAGCGCGGTCGTCCGCGCCGACCGGTCGGCTGTCCGCCGCGGGGACATCCGTGCCGATGGTGCTGAGCCGGTCGTCCGCGGCCGGCCGGTGGGGTACGGGGTTCAAGGTATCGGTCATGATCCGCCTCCGGGCTCTTGTCGACTGCTCTGTTGCCGCACTGGCGCTCCGGCGCCCGCATCGTGATCGTTCGTAGGCCGCCGGCTCATCCGAGCGAGCCCAGCAGGTGCCGACAGGCCTGACCGCACTTGCGGCAGGCCTCCGCGCAGATCACGCTGGCTTCGTTCGCCGGGGCGTGTTTCCGGTGTTCCTCGTAGCCCGCACGGCAGTTCTCGATGAGCGCCCGCAGCACCGCCTCGGTCACCGCACGGTCGTAGGCGGTGGGCCGGGACAGTACCCGCACCGCCGAAGTGGCCATGTCCGCGCAGTTGAGGGCCATGCCGGCGGACCTGCCCAGGTGCGCCGCGGACGGGTCCGCGATGCATGCGTCCGCGCAGGACGTACAGCTCTGCGCACAATTGAGGCACTCCGTGACGGCGATCACCAGCGCGTCCTCGTCGATGCCCGGCAACGTGCGCGGATGGGCGTTCAGGATGGCCGCAACGTCCGTCATCCGGCTGCGCTCCTCATCGCGTACTCACATCAGCTCGTCGAAGATCCGCATGGCGCGTTCCCACTGCTGGATCTGCGGATTCTTCACCTCGGGGTCGACGATCTTCATGATCTTGCCCAGTGCCAGGGCCAGTCCCCCGACGATCTCGGGCAGCCGCTTTTCGGTCTCCTCACTGGGCACGCGGTCCAGCGGCGGGTACGTCGCCAGCCGGTCCAGGACCGGCTTCAGCTCGATGTCCGCATCCATCTTCCGAAACCTGTAGATGTTCTCCTGGAGCCCTTTGGTGACGGGCAGGTCGTGCGGCTCGACCACATCGCGGAGATTGGCCGACGCCGTGGCCTGCCCCGTCAGGAGCAGGTCGTAGACCTTGTGCTCGACGAAGTCCGAGAAACGTTTGAGGTCGTCCTTGTCGACGTCCAGTTCGGCGGCGAGCCGGAAGAAGCGTTCGAACCTGGCGACTCCGAACACGGGCATACGGATGGTCCCTTCTCAGCGTCCGGTGCCGTACACCGACGGCGGGACGTGGATAGGCGGGGCGACACGGTCCAGCCGGGCCGACCGGCGCCACAGGACGATCAGCCAGGCGATCCCGATGATCGAGATAACCGCCAAGCCGACCCATTGCAGGATGGAGAACAGATTGACCTGCTCCGCGCTGGGCTCGATCAGCCAGCCCTGCGGCGACGGGCGCAGCCGCTCACCCTCGGTCAGCAGCAGGGTCAGGTACAACGCGATGCTGTGCATCGAATCCCACAGACCGTGCAGGATGGACACACCGAGGTACGACAGGACCAGTTTGCCGGTAATCGTGAAGCGGCCGCGCCGCGAGGTGGCGAACAGTATCCCGCCCAGAATGGCGGTCCAGAGGCCGTGTCCGACCGGCGCCAGCAGGCCCCGGATCAGCTCGCTCTGCACGAGCTGGATGATCGACAGACCGTCGACCGTGAAGAGGGCGGTGAAGGCATAGCCGGCGGATTCGAAGGCGGCGAAACCGAAACCGACGGCCGCACCGAGGATCATGCCGTCGCGCAGGGACCGGGTCCGCAGATGACGGGTCAGCACCATCAGCGCAACGAATTTCACCCCTTCCTCGATCAACCCGACGCCGAAGAACAACCACGGTGACGGGTGCAAGAGGTAGGACTCGAGCACCGATGCGCCCAGCACACCCAGGACGCCGCCGGTGAGGAACGTCGAGAAAATCAGCCCCGCGGTCAGCTCGCCGGTCCCCCGGCGTTCGAACGCCCACACGACGAAGGTCACCGGCACGAGGAAACTGCCGAGCAGCACCAGCGTAGGGATCAGGTTGGGGTTGCCGGTGAGAAAGATGACCACGACAGTGGCCACCCAGAGTGCCAGTCCGACAAGGAAGATACGCAGCCACATCCGGCGTGTCGGCCGCGGAACGCTCCCCTGGTCGCGTACGACGTCGACCACGACGGACCTCCTGTCGGCTACGAAATGTTCGTCTGTGCCGCGCAACGCGGCCCGCGACGCATGCGATATCCAGGATTACCGTGGCCAGGTGCCGACGTCGATTGGCATCATTGCCAATGCCTTCGCCCGGAATCGGTGCGCCGCGGTCAGCACTCGTCCTCGAGCCCGTCGATGAGCAGGGTGAGACCGATGCCGAACATCCAGATGTCCTCGGCGATGGCCATGCCCTGCTGGGTCGGGCGCAGGCTGCCCTCCTCCCGCATTGCGGGGGTGCGGAGGTACAGGCCGAGCAGACCCGGCCGAGAAGGCTGTCAGTGCGGTGCCCGCCACCACGGTGGGTACTACCGGGAGCAGCAGTGCGGTCCTCAGGCGGGGAACGGCCTCAGATGCCGGCGAGTTCCTGCGGGATGTACAGGGCCTCGTGCAGCGACCGCACCGCGGCCACGGTCCGGCTCGGCGCGTCGAACTTGGCCCGGATGTGCTCGAGGTGAGCCGCGACGGTGCGCTCGGTGATGAATAATCTGCTGGCGATGTGCTGGTTCGCCCGGCCGTCGATGAGGAACCCGAGAACCTCCAGTTCGCGGCGGGTCAGGCCGTGCAGATCGCCGGCCCGGGACAACACGACGAGGGCGGTGAGGTAGGACGGCGGCCCCGGAGGGCAGGCGATACCCGTGACCATCATGTAGTCGTCCTGGCTCTCCGCACCGGGGTTAGGGCATAGGAACGCGACATGCGTCCGGTGGTTGGTCAGTTTCCCGAGGGTCGTGGGCACAACCCGGGATTCTCCGGTGAGCAGCGGATGCGACGGCAGGCCCGGCACCTGGTGCACCCTTCCGACGCGGTCCACCACCACCGAGGCCCGCGCGTTCGAGACCAGGGCGGCGAGTCCGACCACCGTGCTCATCGGATCGATCGCGTCCGCCAGCATCGGCGCCACCATGCCGATCGCGTCGCGGGCCTCATCGCTGGGCTGGTCGGGGGTATCCGTCAGCAGCGACATCACCCCCAGTCTCCGGCCGTCACGGGTCACCAGCGGGACGCTGAGGCCCTCGCGATATCCGGCCGGCCACCAGAGTTCGGACCAGGACGGGTATTCGAGGGCCGGCAGCGGCGCGTCCCGCAGGCACATCGGCCGGCGCCGCTTAAACAGCGCGACCGCATCGATCTGCTCGGTGAACGTGGGTGATTCTAAGTACGAGCGGCCAATGCCGTCGTGACCCACCACCGCCGCGGTCACGTGCCGCCGCTGCTGGGGAGCGAACATCCCGATCCAGCCCGCGGCGAACGGCACCAGCCGTTCCAGCGGCTCCCACAGGACGTCCAGCAAATGACTCGAGTCGCCGGCCGAGGCGGACATGTGACTGATCTCCACCGCAAGTTGCACTGCGCTTGCCAGAACATCTGGCATGACGCTCCATCCCACCAGCATTCGATGGCCGCAGCCCCGGCCCTCCCGCGCCGGCAGCCCCGGCGTCAAGGCTTGAGTACGACCTTCTCGCGGTTGTCTTGCTTTGTTCTTGAACATCCAAGCCGTGCGGCGCCTGATCGAGCGGCAGCCGCCTGATTGACCTTGTCGGGATGCGCCATAAAGGTCGGATCATTTTCCGGGCGGCGCCGGACACAGCTATGTCTGACGTCGCTCGGCGGCGTGATCATAGCCCCGCAAATTTCTCGAATTCCCTTTCTTCGTCGCACCCCGCACACCCTTATGTAGCCGGTAGGCGCAGAGCAGGACGCCGCGCCGGACGAGGTTCCGACGTAGACATACCACGTCGGGGAAGCAGGTACACCTTTGCGCCGCGAAAAGAATCGAGCTTCTTGAGTTACACGGTACCGGCCGCATTGAAAGCGGTGGGAAGAGGCGGTACGGTCGCCGCAGTTAAGCAGCCGCCGGCCCTCCTGCACCGGCCACTGCGGGCGACCGTCGAAACCTCCGCGGCTGCCTCGAGAAGTACGACCTGCCATCGGCGATGCGGCGTACCCCGAGGTCAGCGGTGGCTGGACCAGGAGTGCCCCGCTGGTTACTTCCCGGTTCCATTCGGCACCCAGCCGATCCCGAACGCTTGTACGAGATGGTGACGGGGTCGGCAGGAATCGCCGGAACACTCACCGACCAGATCGCGGTTATCGAGCTGCTCACGGTTGCCGGATCGCATTCAACGGATAAGGGTGCCGCGCTTCTACGACGATCTGGCCCAGGCGCATATCGCCGCCGAATTCGGTGTATCACAGGTGCACTTCTGCCACCTGCTGATGCGCGGACCGACGTGGCTCCGAGCGGCGATACTCGATGATTCGGCGCCACCTGCGTAGTGCCGGGAACTGCCACGGCATCGACGATTTGGACGTCGCATCAACGCGCGGACGACACAGTCACCGTTGCGGTCCGCGGCGAGGTCGCGCGTTGCCGGCATCGGAGCGAGCCGAGGCACTATGCACCGTTCGGAAAAGACCGGATCAGGACTACCGGATCGGACTGAATCGTCCGGCGGTTCGGTCCCCCGGCCGCTTTCGCCCGAGCCGGGCGGATCATTCGGCGTGCTGCCGGAGTGATCATCGACGCGAGCCTTTCGCAGCTGGGGCACCTCAACGGCCCGCGCCCCTCCTCGGACGGAGAACCTCTCAGGAACCTGAACTCGTCATGTGAAAGCCCAGGAACACGGTCCAGGAGCTGGCCTTGTCGAGTCGCCCGTCGAGCATTCGGCCGGCATGTTCGGGAACCGGAATCAGATTGCGACGAACGGAGAGAACACCGTGGTGCCGAGGACCACGCACCGGAAATGCGCCAGCACGAAACAGCGGTCGTGCTGGTGGAATCGATCGGCGGACAGGACCGGCCGCGCAGCGCGCCGATCCGGTCCCGTATCACCTCGCGGCGCGGTCCTGCAGGAGCGCCCGATCCCCTTCGCGGGGTGAGGCGGCCCCACCCCCGCCGCGACGACGATGGTGGCGATTCACGGAACAGTGCAGCGCCGCCGCCCGGAAAGGCGCTCGAAAGAAAGGACAGACCGTGACCATGACGCTTCCGCGCCGGTATCGGCAGTACGCCACGCCCGCGCGCCGCGGGGACCCGGTAGCCGAGATCGAACAGCTCCAGGATCAGATGGGGCAGATCATCAACAACTTCTTCCGCGATCCGGTGGGGGCTCTCGGTTCCCAGCAGCCGCCGGTGTGGGCTCCCCCGGCCGACATCGAAGAGACGGATGACGCGTATGTCCTCCAGCTCGACCTACCCGGCGTCAACCGGGACGAACTGAACATCGAGTTGCGTGACAACGAGGTACGGATCACCGGCGAGATCAAGGAAAAGGAACGTACCGGGGTGCTGCGCCGCCAGACGCGGCGGGTCGGGCAGTTCGAGTTCATGGTGACACTGCCCGGTGACGTCGACCCGGAGAAGGTCGAGGCGTCCCTGCACGACGGCGTCTTGACGGTACGGCTGGGCAAGGCCGCCGCGAGCCGTCCCCGGCAGATCGAGGTCAAGGCGACCTGAGCACGACCGAAGGGGCCGGCGATCACAGCGGTGATTCGGTGCAGATCATCGAGGCGTCCGTCGAGCGGTTGAAGCAGGAGATGACGGCGGTCATCTCCTGCAGCGGCCGGGACTTCTTCGAGGAGGACACCCTCCTGGCTGCACGCCGGCTGTGGTTGGCCGTCAGGGTTTGAGGACAACCTTTTCGCAGTCGTCCTGCTTGTTCTTGAAGATCTCGAAGCCGCGTTCAGCCTCGTCGAGCGGCATGGTGTGGGTGATGACCCGGGTCGGGTCGATCTCTCCGCGTTCGATGCGGCGCAGTAGCGGGCTCATGTAGCGCTGCACGTGGCACTGTCCGGTGCGCAGGGTCAGTGCCCGGTTCATCCAGGCGCCGGCGGGGAATTTGTCCAGCAGGCCGCCGTACACACCGATGACCGAGACCACGCCGCCGCTGCGGCACGACATGATCGCCTGGCGCAACGCGTGCGGGCGATCGGTCTCCGACCGTACGGCCTGCTTGACGCGGTCGTACGCGGCAATGTGCGCGCTGCCGTGGGTGGCCTCAAGGCCGACCGCGTCGATGCACTTGTCCGGTCCCCGCCCCCCGGTGAGTTCCAGCAGCTGGGACCGCACGTCGACCTCCTCGAAGTTCACCGCGGTGTGGCCCGCCTGTTCCGCCATCCGCAGCCGGTACGGCTCCTTGTCGATGGCGATGACCTTCGCGGCGCCGAGCACCCGGGCGCTGTCCATGGCGAACTGGCCGACCGGGCCGGCACCCCACACCGCCACCACATCGCTCGACTGGATGTCGCACATCTCGGCACCCATGTACCCGGTGGGCAGGATGTCGGAGAGGAACAGCACCTGCTCGTCGGTCAGATCGGACTCGATCTTCAGTGGACCGACGTCGGCGAACGGCACCCGCGCGTACTGCGCCTGGCCGCCCGCGAAGCCGCCGGTCAGATGGGAGTAGCCGAAGATCCCGGCGACCGGGTGGCCGAACATCTTCTCCGCGATCCCCGCGTTGGGGTTCGAGTTCTCGCAACAGGAGTACAGCTCGGCGGCGCAGGCGCCACAGGCGCCACAGGCGATCGGGAACGGCACGACGACCCGGTCCCCGATGCGCAGACGATCATGATCGACGCCGGCGCCGACCTCGATCACCTCACCCATGAACTCGTGACCCATGACGTCGCCATCCTGCATCGTGGGCACATACCCGTCGACCAGGTGCAGGTCCGAGCCGCAGATCGCAGTGGAGGTGATGCGTACGATGGCGTCGCGCTTGTTCAAGATCCTGGGGTCCGGCACGTCACGGACCTCGACCTTGTTGCGGCCCGCCCAGGTGTTCGCCCTCACGCGTCCGCTCCCTTCTCGAGTTCGACGTCCGACAACGGTTGCGCCGGACGCTGCGGGAACTCCTTGCGGGCCCGCTTGCCCCACGGGGCGCCGTCGGACCGGACCACTTCGCCGGTCTCCATTACCTGCTTGAGCCGGCGCAGGTCATCGTCGAGCTGCTGGTGCGGTTCCTCGCCGAAGTACTTGGCGACCGCTTTGCCGACCGCGCCGCCCGGGATGTCGTAGACCAGGACGACGTGCACCTCGGTGCTCACACCGTCCGGGGCGGGCACGAACAGGACCGTACCGGCGTTCGGCACGTCCGGTTTTCCGGTCGACCGCCAGGCGAGCTTCTTGCCGGGCGTCTGGTCGACGATCTCCGCGTCCCACTCGACGTTCTTGCCGAACGGGGCGCCGGCGATCCAGTGGCTCGTTCGGTCACCGGTAGCGCGGACCTCGTCAAGATGCGCCATGAAGGTCGGAAGGTTCGCCAGATCGTGCCAGAACGCATACACCTCCGGCACGGATTTGCGAATGGTTGTTGTGGCCGTCAGATCCATGGATCCTCCTTCGCGCGCAGCTCCCCGCACCCGGCACGGAGCCGATCTCATCCGCCCGGGCGGTCTGCGCTGGGGTCAATAGGTAGGTCCACCACCGTGATCCCGACAACGGCGCCGGTGACACCCACGATCCGCCGGCGGCGTCCGTCACAGGGGCGAAGCCGCACCGAGCGAGGTGAGGTCCATCGCGTCGCCCACGACCAAGGGTGGAGCGTTCAGACCTCGGGTGCCCCCGGGAACCCTGTCTAACCCTTTATCGACCGCTGTAAGGAACCCGCATGGCGACAAGAAGCCATCCGAGCCGAGCCGAAGGCAATCCACCGGCATGAGCCGGCGCCGCGAGGGCATGCGTCGGCAATGGTGACGACGGACGACCCGAACAGCGAAGACACGGCCGACGGCTACCGGACAGTCGTGGTAGGCCTGATCGCCACGCCACCCGACCACCCCGCCCGGGTCGCGCGGCGGCTCGCCGACGAGCTCGCCGACCTGTTGGACCGGGAAATCGACGACCACGTGCGGTGGAAGGTCCGGACCGGGTGGGGCTCGATCGCGCCGCGCCGCGACGGGGGTGTCGAGGCCCTGCTCGACGACGTGACCGAGCGCCGAGAACACGAGGGCTGGGACGTCGCGATCTGCCTGACCGACCTGCCGCTGCAGATGCAGCGGGTGCCCATCGTGGTGCGGACGTCGACCGCCCGCCACGCGGCCGTGCTGTCGTTGCCCGCCCTCGGCCTCGGCCAACTACGAGCAGTGCGAGCCGTCGCGCCCGGCCTCGTCAAGGGACTGCTGCAACCGTCCACGCTCGACGGCGCGCCGGAGGACCGGGAACCGCTGGGGCATCTCGTAAATGTCGTATCGGCTATCCATCGCGTCCTTGCTGCCGGCGGCAACGGCGAGAGTGGCCTGGTCGCCTCCCGTGTCCGGGGCGGGCTGCGGCTGGTGACCGGAATGGTACGGGCCAACCGGCCCGGCCGGGCCCTGCTCGGGTTGTCCAAGCTTCTGGTCGGCGCGTTCGGTACCGCGGCCTTCGCGCTCACTACCAGCACCATCTGGCAGATGGCCGAGGCGCTGAGCGCAGTGCGCCTGACAGTGATCATGATGCTGGGCATCGGGTCATTGATCGGCTGGCTCATCATCGCGCACGACCTTTGGGAAAAGTCCGGTAACGGTACGCCGCCCGAGCTGGCCCGGCTCTTCAACATCGGTACGGTGCTCACGCTGTGCCTGGCCACCGCGTTGTCCTACGTTGCGCTGTTCGTCGGGACGGCGGCCGCCGCATGGCTGCTGATCCGCCCGTCGGTGCTGCAGCACTCGCTGCAAGCGCCCATCGGGCTCGCCGATTACCTCACCCTGGCCTGGATCGTCAGCTCGCTGGCCACGGTCGGCGGTGCGATCGGTTCGGGGCTGGAGGACGAGGAGACCGTACGGGCTGCGGCGTACGGCTATCACCCCGATCCCGGCGGCTGGCTCGACGAGAAGGGCGACTCGTAGCCGGGCTGGCGGTCGCCGCCATGGTCGTCGGCTGGGGCGTCGCGCAAAACCCGTACCTGCTCGGCACCCATGCCGGCATTGCCGACGAGGCCGCGTCCGACTCCACCATGGTCGCCGTGGTGGTGATCGTCGGGGTGGCGGTCGCTTTCGTCGGCCCGTCGTTCACCTTGCTCTATACCTTCCAGCAGCGCCATCTCACCGACGAGTCAGGCCCGACCTGCGGCCCCGGTCAGCCGGCGGCCTCGCGCGACGTCGGCCTCGACGAAGTTCCACGGCCCGTGGCAGATCGAGGCGACCGGCTTGCCCGACTGGACGAAGTTCCGGACGAACCGCACCGCGGCCGGTTCCATCCGCAACTTGTCCGGGTTCACGGTCCCGCCCGGCAGGAGCAGGGCCTCGAAGTCGTCGACCGCCACCGCGCCGACCAGCTGGTCGACCGCAAAGGTGCCGGCGTCCTCGAGGTCGTGGTTGCGCGCTTGGATCTCGCCGCTGGTGATGGAGACGACGACGGTGCGGGCCGGCATCCCGGTCAGCATCGCCAGCACCCGCGGACCCGAGTCGATCCGCCAATTCGCCGCATCGCTCGGCGCCGGCGTTCACGCCGTACCGCTGGAAGAGGCACTGGAAAGCGAAATCATCTTTGTGGCGATCCCGTTTCTGGCCGTCGAGCAGTTCGCCAAGTCTTTGCCGGACTGGACCGGCAAGACCGTCGTCGACACCATGAACGCGCACTACGCGCCCGGCTCGGCCGAAGTTCTGCGGGGCCGGCTGTCCACTCGGTACGTCGCCGAACAACTCTCCGGCGCCGACGTCGTCGAGGCCTTCAACCATCTGCCGGCGAACACCTTGGCCGCCGAACTCGACCCGAAGCTGGGCCGGCGGGTCATCCTCATCGCGACCGACTCACCACGGGCCGGCGACCGGATCGCCGACCTCGCCGGGCAACTCGGGCTGGCCGCCGTGCAACTGGGCCGGGTCGACGAGGGCGGCCGCCTCATCCAGGCACCCAACGCCCTCGTGCTGCGCAACCTCACCGAACAACCACTTCAGTGAACGCCGCGCTCCCTGCGAGACATCGTCAGAAGGATGGGGAACCGTGAAGTCGGTACTGATCATCGGAGCAACGCAGGGAACCGGTCGCCTGCTGGCGGCCGAGTACGCCGGCCGGGGCGCGAATGTCATCATCACCGGGCGCGACTCGCAGCGGGCCACCCAGGTGGCCGGCGAGCGGCGGCCACGTCTGAGAAGCAGTCCCCATCAGGCGGTGAGCAGACGTTCGATCCGCTCGTACTCGGCGGCCATCTCCGGTTTGGCCAGAAAGTCGCTGAGATCGGCCGAGACGTGGAAGTCGACCTGCTCGATGGAGCGGATAGCAAGCTCGTAGAGCTCGCCTTTCTGGCCCGTCTCCAGGTAGGTCGTCCAATGCTCGAGTGCCGAGATCATGGTCAGAAGTCCGGGGTCCATGTCGAGCAGTAGTTCCTCCCGGACGAGCCGGGCCACCGTCTCGGCGCCGAAGCGGCGGAGGGTGTCGTCGTCGGCCCCACGGACCAGCTGGAGAATCGCAGCTTCGAGCTCGTCGTATTTCACCGCCGCAGTCTATGAAGGGCCGCCGCGTCGAACTCTTCCGCACCCGCCGCAGGGGCCGGGTCGCTAGGACACGAGCAGCGCCTGCAGTTCCGGAAGCCGAGCGAACAGGACGGGCAGGCCGCGTACGCCGTTGCGCACGGACTCGTGCGACAGCGCGAGGTCAGGGCCGGTGCTCGCCTCGACACCGGCGAGGCAGCGGAGGATGTTCCACCTCGTGTGCCCCAGCCAGCCGCCGATCATGAATACGAACCAGCTTGGGCCCCACGTCGGCAGCGCGCCGCCCCCGGCGACGTAGCCGTCGAGGACCGAGCGGAAGACGGCGGGCCGAATGTCGTCGAAGCCAGGTCCCTTCGCGAGGCTCAGCGCGGTCGAGCCGAGCTCACCGGACAGGTCGAGCATTCCCGAGAGCTCCCAGTCGAGCACCACCGGCCGGCCCCCTCGGGAGAGCAGGTTCCACGGTTGGATGTCCCTGTGGGTCAACACGGCGGGGCCCGGTCGCTCGCAGGTGTCGACGAACTGGGCGATCGCGAGCAACGTCTCGACCTGGGAGGTGAGTTCGTCGGCCCAAGGTTGTCCGGTCGCCGTCGCCCGCTCGGCGAGCTCGGGCCAGTCCCGGGACGTCGGGTCCTCGCTCGAGACGTCGGTCCAGGCGACGTCGAGCGCGTGGAGGCGCGCGAGCATCTCACCGATCTCGAACGCGTACGCCGCCGGCACCGGCGCTTCGGGCATCTTCTCGCCGTCGACCCATCGATGTACGAGTGTGTGTTGACTCGCCGAGATCGGCTCCGGCATCGCGATGCCAGCGGTGAAGGCCGCCCGTTCGAACCTGAACACGTCCTCGGCGCGGTAGGTCCAGCGGCGATCGAGGAGGTTCAACTCCTTCACCGCGAACGACCCCTGATCGGTGTCGAGGCGGTACATCCGGTTGGCGAACCCGCCGTGGATCCGGATCATCGGACCGATCGGCGTGCCGAGACGGGAAAGGTCCACCCGACGCAATGTAAGGGCGGCAGTTCGTCGGTGCAACCGCGTTACCCGGGATCAAGTTCTGTCAGATCTTGGCGGCGATGATCGGGCCGAGGCGGCCGCGACCTTCCGGTGTCCGCCGTCGTTCGGGTGCGTGCCGTCGCTGAAGTCGGTGCTCGCCAGCCATCCCTCGGTGTTGACGTAATAGAGCAGGCGGCGATGTGGCATGAGATTCCCTCCCGGCGCGCGCCCCGATCCGGACGTGGAATGGTCACCGCATGCGACCTTCGTCCGAATTCAGGCTTTGCGAGAGGCGGAGGGGCACCTCCTGTGGCGTGCGGGACAATACTTCCTCATACATTCGAGTACGTCAATGTATTAATTGAAGCACCCGGAATGGGGCCCGGGACGTCGAAATGGCTAACATCGGCACGCGGACCGCCGAATGTGCGGTCATGACCGCTGCACCCGGACGCATGCGCAAGAACCTCACGGGCGTCATCGTCGAAGTCGACGACCTGGTGCTGGGCGTGCTGGGCTTCACGCGAGAGGACATGCTCGGGAAGCGGTCCACCGATTTTCTGCACCCCGACGATCACCAGGAGGCGTTCTCGGCCTGGGTTCAAATGCTCGGTGACGCCTCGTTCTCGCGCGCGATCCAGGTGCGGCACCGGAATTCCGCCGGCCGGTGGACTGGGTCGAGGTCACGAACGCCGCCGACGCGGCGGACCCCGCGATGGTGAATACCGAAATCGTTCTGATCGACCGGCCGCCGGACGACCGTACGTCGGTCAGCACTCAGCTGCTGCACCACCTCTGGGAAGCGCTGCCCTTCGGTATCGCCCAGATCGACACCGATCACCGCATCGTCTTCACCAACGACAAGTTCGACGAGATCACCGGCCGGGCCGACGGCGAGCACCTCGCCGACCGGCTGGATCGGGTACGGCCTGCCGACCAGCTCGCGCTGGACAAGGCGGTCCGGACCGTACTGGCGGGCGACGACGTCGAGATCGAGCTGTCGATGACTCGGCCCCACCTGGGCGTACGGAGGTGCAGTGCGGTGCTGAGCACGCTTGTCGGCCGTTCCGGCTACGGCACCACCGGCGCCCTGCTGTGCCTCACCGACATCACCCACCAGGCACGGCAGCGGGACGAGATCCTCCATCTGGCCATGCACGACGACCTGACCAAGTGCCTCAACCGGCCCGCCGTGCTCGACGCCCTCGCCGCCGCCTGCGCCGACGATACCGGGGTGGCCGTGATCTTCATCGATCTCGACGAGTTCAAGGCCGTCAACGACACCTACGGCCACGCCGCCGGTGACAGCCTGCTCGTCTCCATCGCCGACCGGCTCCGGCAGAGCACCCGTAACGCCAGCATCGGCCGGCTCGGCGGCGACGAGTTCCTGGTCATCGCACGGAACGTCCCGTCGCCGGAGCACGCCGAACACCTCGGCCGGCGCCTGGCCCGCGCCGTACGCCGTCCCCTGCATCTATGCGGCACCATCCGGCCGTCGGCGAGCGTCGGCGTCGCCTGGTCGGCCGATCCGCACGCCGACCCGTCCGCGCTCGTAGCCCGGGCCGACGCCGCGATGTACCAGGCGAAGCGGCGCCGGCACGCGCACGTCACGGTTGGCTGATTCGAGGGACTACGGCGCGAAGGAGGTCAGCGTTGAGCCGGTCCGGCCGTACAACCTGCCGTTAGCAACCACCGGTGCGCTCCGGAGGGTGCTGGTGTCGGCGGTCAGCTTGATCGGGCTGCCGGTGCTCGCTGCGAAGGCGGCCAGCGGCTTGCCGTCGGCGCGCCAGCCGTAGATGACGCCTCCGCCGAGGGTGAACTCGACTGGGCCGTCGTCGGCGAACGAGGCGCTCCAGGTCTTCTTCCCGGTGGCCGCGTCCACCGCGAGCAGGCCCTCATCATCGAAGGTGTGCAGGTAGACCCGCTTGCCGTCGGTGGCGAAGCCGAATGTCGCACCGTAGTCGGGAAAAGTTGCGAGCACTTTGCCGGTGGATGCGTCAATGATCTGGATCCGGTCGTCCGGGTTGCAGCGCACGTAGAACTTGGAACCGTCGGTGGAGGCGCCGATCGGGGTGGAGCAGTTGTCGCCGGCCGGCCATACCGTCTTGCCGGTGGTGACGTCGATGGCGGCGGCTGGGCCGTCGTCGCCGTTGACCACCAACCGGCCGCCGGCCGACACCGTCGCGCCGTTCACCGTGCCGACCCGGGACCATACCGGTGCGCCGTCGGCGATGCGGTAGCCCCGCAGCACGTACGTGCTGATCGAGGCGTCCCACGCGCCGCCTACCAGGACGCCGCGGTCGGCCAGCAGCCCGTACATCGGTGCGGCGATCTGCCGGGTGTAGCGGATCTCGCCGGTCTTCACGTCGAGCGCGATCAGGTACGCCTTGCCCGAGGTGCACTTGCGGTACTGGGCGATCAGCGTGCCACCGACCACGGCGGCAAGATCGATATCACGGTTGCCGTCGACCGGGGTCCGCCATTTGAGTACGCCGGTGCCGGCGTCGTACCCACTGATCCGGTACGCATCGGCGGTGACCAGTCGGTTCGCACCGACCAGGGGGCCCGACGGGTCGGCGCACTTGACCGTACTCAGCGGGACCGTCCACCGCGGCTTGAGCCGGGCCGCGACGGCTGGAGTCAACCTGCTCTCGCCCGGGTTGAAGGAGTCGCCGGTGGCGTGCGCGGCGGCCTGACCCCACTCGTCCGGGCTGTCGGCGCGCGCCGGAACGGCCCCGGCAGAAACACCGAGCACGGCGGCCAGCACGATCGGCAAGGCAGGATGTTTCACGGCAGCTCCCTCATCCCGGATCAGATAAGCTCCAAATTAGGACAAAGAGGCTTCTCCGTCGTACGCCGCGCGCCGAGGTCCCCCGGCCGGGTATCGCTTAGCTGGCATGCGATGTCCGACGAAGCCTTTGGCTCCTTGAACAAGGAACGGTTGTCGGCATGCCGGACCGTCTACTCTGCTACGCGGCACCGGCAAGCACGACGCTTCGATCACCGGGGTCGGTCAACCTGCCGGCGAGGCGCCGACCTCGGTGACCGGTACGAGTCCGCGTCGCGCCGCCACGGTGCTATATCCGCGCCGCGCCCGGCGGCCTTCGTCACGGCCCTGCGCAGCGCGGTCAAACAAGGCACGATGCCGACGGAAACCATCGCCAGAGCCGCCTGCACAGCGCATTCCGCCGAGGCATGCGATTCGCCCGTGACGCGATCACGGACCGAGATATCACGGTAGTGGTCGATGACGTCCGCGCGGACAGGGCCCTGGGTTGGGTCGCAGCGTCTCAGCCACGGGAAGCCACTCATGCTGCTGCCGCGTTCGCCGTAGGCCTTCAGGCCCAGAACCAAGTACACCTAACGCACACAGATCCGGAATACCCGGCGATCCGATTCGACGGAAGACCACCAGCTCAGCGGCAGCTTTCGTCTGCTTACGCGCGTCACGTATGACTTCGTTCCGCGCCCGGATCACCGCGAACACGAACGGGACCGGAAGCAGCTGGCGAGTCTGAGCAGCGCTTCGCCGGTGTATCGAAAGCTTCGGCGACAGATCATCCGCACTCGGCGAGCCTGCGCGGGCTGGAACAAGACGTGAAGCTGCGCGCTGATCAGGTCATCGGCATCAGGACCTTGTCCATCTTGGTCGGAGGAAATCTCGTTTTCGCAGGTCGCGGTTTCGTGGAAGCTCCTGATAGGCATCGGTATGGCTGTATCGGGGGATAGATCGCTGATCGGTTGCCCGACCACTTTCGCCATAGCACCGGCGCCGGATTTCACTGACGGTCTAACCTAAATGAGCACTAGAACGGTGAGGCATCGCTGGGGTTGACGGCGGGGATTTCTGTGGACGTGAGGTGGGGCATGTCGTGGCGCTGCACGGCTGGAACGATGTCCGCTGGGCTCTGGCCCGGGCCGCCGAGGTAATCGAGCGCCGCTTGGCGGTCGCTAGCACGCTGCGCGGTGCGTCCTATCTGCTTCTCCGCATGGGCTACATGCCAACAAGTCCGAACGCGCAGGGCCAGCGCTAGCAGCTCTGCGTCCGGACTGCCATCGTCGGCGGCCGCGAGTCGGAGCCCTTTCGGGCGAGTTGCTGAGGATCATTCAACCCTGGGATCATTCCTACCTGGCAACGGTTGGAGGCCCGGTGGTACAGGCGATTCCGGTGCAAGTGGATGCGATCGAGGTGTTGCTGGAGGTCACCCCCGCGACCGGCTCGGAGCAGACCTCGGCCGCCGGACGCGCCACCGACTATGTGGCAGGCGCGTTCGAGAGGGCGCAATCGGCGGTCGAGGCGATCGCCGTGTCGACGGCGCGGACGATCGACCGGGTCTCCCGCCGGGTCGGCCGGCCAGAGTCGGTGGAGGTGGAGTTCGGGGTGAAGGTGTCGGCGAAGGGGGACGTGATCGTGGCCGGCTCGTCCGGCGAGGCGTCGCTGAAGGTCAAGATCGTCTACCGCGGCGAAGCGGAAGATCCCGACACGCCGGCCTCGTAGCAGCAAACGCGGAGGCGGGAACGACAAATGGCGCAGGTACCGGAATTCCTCGCGCGAATTCTCGGTCCGGACGGCAGGGCAGCAGGCACCGGATTCCAGGTCGCGTCTGGCTTCCTGGTTACCGCCTGCCACATCCTGGCTGATCTGGATTGTGATCGGCTCGGTGCAGCCTTGAGGACGGATGCATTGGCCGCGAATCCCCTTGACGGCCCGGTAGATCCCATCGAGACGGTGGTCATAGTCTCTGACGCGCGCCACGATCTCGCGGTGCTACACCGCGCCGAGCCGTTGCCGGCGTCCGTCTCCGGCTTGGTGCCGACCGACAGCGTCGACCCGCTGACACGGGTCGTCGCGACCGGCGTGGCACAGGTCGACGACCGCGAGCACGTCTATCGGCACCTCGACGCCACCGGCACCTGGGAGGGCGGCACCCTGCGCGACGGCGTGTCCCTGGGCCGTCTTAGCTCGTCGGCGCTGGTTCGCGGGATGAGCGGCGCCCCGGTTCTCCGGATTTCCGACAACGCCGCCATTGGGGTCGTCTCCGCCCGCTACAACAGCGTTGACGGCTGGCTGCGAGATTCGGTATGGGTGGCCCGCATCGAGGACCTGATGGACCTGATGGAGGGGATAGCGGAAATCACGGTCAGTCGCCGGGTGTTGCTCGCCGAACCGGTGCGGACGGTGCTCTCGGTGGTGACGCCCGCCAGGTACGCCCTGTCCCGGCTTACCACCGCCGCCCCCATCTTGGCACTCCAGGGTCCGCACGAGGCGGCGCTCGAGGCGACGAAGGTGCTCATGGCCCTCGACGACTCCTGCCAAGGACTCGGCAAGCTCGACGATGTGGTCGAGTCGCTGGTCGGCGCCGCGGTCCGGGCCGGGCAGCACGACGAACGGGAGGACCGCGAACTGCGGGACCGTCTCCGTGTCCGCGGCCTCGATCCGCGGGTCCTGGTCCCCGCCCTGGCTGGGCACGACGAGGCATGGCAACGATGGACGCAGCCGACCCCCGGCGCCTCCGGTCCGGTCACCGTCGCCGTTGCCACGCGCCTCCTTGGCTCCCTGGCACGGGCCCTGACCGACGAACTCAAGTCGCCGATGTTCGCTGGTCTGTCGTCCGCCTGCCGGCAATACCTGCGGGAGGCGCTGCTCAGCACGGACTCCCCCAGCCTCCCCGCATTTCTGAGCGCCATGGCCGCGATCCTCCCACCGCCGCGGTCGACGTCGGTCGAAGCGGTGCTAGTGCATTCCGAGAACGGCTCCAGTGCGACCGCGGAGCCTCCCGCGACCTACTACCGGCGCGAGAAGGCCTCGATCGCCGCGCAGATGTGCAGGCTGCCGGACCCTGATCCTTACCTCACCGGCCGCTCCCACCTGATCGGCAAGATTGTTCGGGCGATCACCGACCAGATGGCACGCAAGGGCTCGGCGACCGCGTTCCTGTCCGGGCAACCCGGCGTCGGCACCTCGACGGTGGGCATCGAAGCGGCGCGACGGCTGACTGAGGTGTTCCCGGGTGGCGTCTTCCACGTCGACCTGCACGGCCTCGCCGCCGACACCAGGCGCGACATCCCCACGGTGATCCGCATCCTGGCCGAAGCGCTCGGGCTCGACCTCGGCGAAGGACCAATCGACCAGGCCGGCCGACTAGCCGTGTTCGCCGCTCGGCTCCGTGACCGGCGAGTGCTGCTCGTCCTCGACAATGCCCTGAACGCCGCCCATGTCTCGATGCTCACCGGCGCCCTGACTGGTGCCGCAATCATCGTCACCTCGCGAGACCGGATGCAGAGCTACGCCGACCGTGGCCTGGTCTTCCGCGTCGAGCCCCTGGCCCGCGACGCATCGGTAGAGATGCTGTCGATACTGACCGGCGAGCAGGCGACCCAGCGTCGTCTGCTGCAGCGCATCGCGCACCTGTGCGCCGACGTCCCGCTGGCGCTGCAGATGATCGGCGCCCGGATCGTCAGCCGGCCCGATCTGTCTCTCGACTACCTCCTCCATATCCTCGAGGAGGAAACGACCCGGCTCGACTACCTCGACGCGGGCGACCGAGCCGTCCGAGCCGCGATCAAGCTGAGTTACGACAACCTGGATCAGGCCGCCCAGCGAGTGATGCGACTCGTTGCCGCCTCCCCCGGAGCGGCCCTCACTGGCACCGAGCTCGGTCACTGCGTCGGCGGCGTTGCCCTGCAACAGGAACTGCTGCTCAACCGCCTGGTCGACCGCAGCCTCGCCGAGCAGCACGTGGTCCGATCGTTTGCCGGCTCCATCCTCGCCACCTTCAACCTCTTCGATCTCGTTTTACTGTTCGCCAAAGAACGACTGGCTGACGAGGAGACCGAGGAGACGGTGCGCGATTTCCAGCTCCGGGCGGTCTCCCATCTGCGTGACCGTCTAGCCGAGGTGGCAGGCACGGATCGTGGCGTAGACCTGTCGGCGGAGTTGGACCCGTCCCGCTTCCACGCCGCCGAGCGTCTGGCCGAAAGCCGGCAGTGGTTGGACCTCGCATTGGAGCTGGCCACCGGCCTGCACGACCTCTACGAGCAACGTGGCGAGCTCGACCGGGTGGTGGCAGTCAATGAAACCCGCGTTCACCTGCACTTGTCCCTCGGCGAGTCGGACGCCGCGGTGACGCTCTGCCTGCTCAACGCCGACCTGCTCGGCGAGAACGCGCGGCCGCAGGCGGTGGACTGCGCGCGGCGGGCGGCCGGCATCGCTGCCGAACATGGTTTGCTCCGCCGGGTCGCTGAGGCCGAGTTCAAGGTGAGCCTGCTGTTGTGGGCAGACAACGACCACGCGGGTGCGCTGGCCGCCGGCGAAAGGGCCGGCGCCCTTATCAACGTGGGCGGCCAAGACTCGGTCCTGGTGCCAGTCGCGATCAACAACTGCAAGCTGGCACGCGAGATGGGCGATATCGAAAAGGCGCTCTCCTGGGGCCGCACGGCGACCGAGTTGGCCGATCGATTGTCCGACGGGAATCTGCGGGCCTCCGCGGCATTTAATCTGGCCCGGGCACAACATCACGCCGGGCGACACGACGTCGCCATCGAATCCGGCCGCCGGGCAGAGATGCTCTATCAAGTGGAGAAGAATTGGTGGAACTCCGCTGTCGCCGCTCAGAACGCGGCGCTTTCCGCCGAGCAAGTCGGGGACACGTCCGCCGCGGTCCGACTGCGGAAGCGGGCGATCGAGCACTGGGAACGCCGAGGTCTAGCCTCCCATCTGGTTGACTCCATGGTCGAGCTCAGCGCCCTCCATGCACGGCTGGGCGCATATGAGCTGGCTGGCCAGGTCCTCGAGCAGGCGGCCCGGGCAGGCTCCGATGCGCCAGCTCTCCTCGGTGCTGAGGTGCGGATGCGCTACCAGGCGAGCCGTCTGTTCGTCGGGACCGAGCCCGGTAACCTGGGCAGCGAGATCGACCACTTATTCGAGACCTTGGCCAGCAGCGCACCAGGTGACGTTGAGAAGGTCGACGCCGAGCTCGACCGCATCCAGGGTGTTCTCGATCGGTTCTACCGCGGCGCCCTGAGCACGCCCGAGGCCCGACGGCAAACGCAAGAATTCCTCGTCTCGGGCACCCGCAACAAGGTGCCGCCCGCACCGGAGTGGCTGCACCAAGACCTGGGGGCGCAGGCTGCCAACCGCGCCATGCTGAACGGATCCTAATCGGCCGCTGAACTGGAAGCCCAAGTGACCTAGGTGATCAGGATCGTCACGATGGGCCTTGCCTGCGTAACCGGGTCAGGCCGCGTTCGGCGTTGACGTCGGCGAGGCGCAGGGCGAGAGCGCCGCCCCGCCAACAGGCCGTTTCGGTGTGCAGGCGCAGCAGCAGCCGTACTCGCCGGTATACCCGAAAGCGCGGACAACTTAGTCAGCGTGTAGCGGCGCGTCGGCTGCGTCTTGGCCGCCGGTCGCGGGTGGAGGGCGCCTCGGTCAGGGGCCGGTCAGTGACTCCACGTGGCTGACGCCGAAGTAGTAGACAGCGTGGCCGCCGTTGCCGGCCATCAGCCGGGCAATAGCGACCCGTTCCGGGTAAGACGCCGGCACGACAATCATCGACTCGCCCTTGCGCAGGCCTTCGTCGTACAGCTTGATGATCTCGGCCTGGTAGCCCCAGCTCTCGAAGAACTTGAGGACTCGTTGCCCGATCCCATGGGGCTCGGGGTCGAGAATGCGTAGGCCGTCCGCGCCGTGCAGGACGCCGACGACATCTGTCTCGATGCTCAGCTCTGGCAAGGCCGCCATGATCGGTACGCAGTGCCGGCCGCCTGGGACGAGCCCCGCGACCGCCTCCAGCGGGCGGAGGTCGAAAATCTTGACATTTTCCTGGGGTCCGGTCATGACGCGCCGCCCGGGGCGGGCAGTACGGCGTCGGCCCGGGGAAACTGGTGGCCCGCGTCGGCCGGCCCGGCCGGATTCGCTCCGGCCGTCACCGCAGGATTTCCGCAAGCTCGTCCATGATGGCCGGTTTCGGCCGCGCGCCGAGGATCGACTTGACCAGTTCGCCGCCGGAGAACAGACCCATCAATGGGATGGATTGGACCTGGTAGGTGTCGGCCGAGGACCGGCCGGTCGGCCCGCAGCACGTCGTCTTCGAACGAGGCATCGGTGACAGTGTTCCCGCTCATGATTCCTCCCTGTCGGTGTTCGGCACGCCCGCATCGTAGACCACCTGCGGTTGGACTAAAAAGTCCACTTGTATCTGCCGGAGAGCTGCCGGTCGGCATGAGAGAGAAACTTGAATAAGCGTGTGTCCTGAACTGAGCACTGCGGTGGAGTCAGCGCCTGTGCTTCGACTGGACGCTCGGCTTCGTTGGACTCTATAGTCCGGTTGTGCTCGCTTGGAATGTCTCGACATGTGCCAGCGCCATGTCCAAGGCCACCCGCATGGGTTCGGCGTCGTGCGCCGTCTGAGCCAGCAGGTAGCCGCCCTGAACGGCGGCCATCACGGCTACGGACAGCGTCGCCGGATCGGCGTCGGCGCGCAGCGTGCCGTTGTCGCGCATCCGCCGGAAGCCGTCCGCGAGCAACCGTTCCCAGGTGGCGAAGTGGCCGGCCAATGCCTGCCGGGCCTCCTCGTCGGTATCAGACAGCTCTGCCGCGAGCGTGCCGATCTCGCACCCGTACGCGCCGCTGCGCAGCACATTGCGCTGCAACACGGCGTCGCGCCATCGGCGCAACCCGGCAAACGAGCTGACGCCCCGCAGCAACTGGACCTGACGCTCCAGCACCACGCCGGCCTGATATGCGACGACCTCGCGGACCAGCGCCTCTTTGGCCGTGAAGTAATGGTAGAGCTGGGACTTGCTGGTGCCGCTCGCGACCCGGACCTCGTCGAAGGTGGTGGCGGCTACGCCCTTGACGGCCATCAGCTCGGCGGCCGCCAGCACGATGCGTTCCCGGGTGGCCGCACCGCGTGCGGTCAGCCGGGCGCCCTCGCTCTTCACCGCCGGGTCGACCACGGCCGCCAGGCTACCCGACCGCCGGCCCGCCTTCTGGGAGAACCTGGGCTACCACATCTGCGGCCACCCCCGGCGCGAACAGCGCTACACCGGCGATTGACCACAGTGTCCACGACTCTGTCCGTGGCGGGACGCCCGAATACAGTACGACGAGGCCTTCCTGTCAACGGGTCGAACGGGTGTTCCACTCCAGCAACATTTACACCTGACGGAGAGATGATTCCCATGAAAGCGATCGTGGTGACGGACCAGGCTGCAGGAACGGCCGGGATGACGCTGGTCGAGCGGCCCGAGCCGCCGGCAGCGATAAACGACGTCATCGTCGAGGTTCACGCGTCGGGATTCGTACCGACCGAGATGGCGTGGCCGTCGACCTGGACCGATCGCCGCGACCGTGACCGGACACCATCGATCCCCGGCCACGAGCTGGCCGGAGTGGTCACCGCCCTCGGCTATGGCACGACGGGGCTGTCGGTGGGACAGCGGGTGTTCGGCCTCGCGGACTGGCATCGCGACGGCACCCTGGCGGAATATGTCGCCGTCGAGGCACGCAACCTCGCGCCGTTGCCGGGCGACGTCGACTTCACGGTGGGTGCGAGCCTGCCGATCTCGGGTCTGACCGCGTGGCAGGGACTGTTCGAGCACGGCCGCCTTCAGGCGGGGCAGAGCGTGCTCGTGCACGGCGCGGCCGGCGCAGTCGGGACGATGGTGACGCAGCTCGCGCGTGAGTTCGGCGCGTACGTCATCGGCACCGGACGCGCCGCCGACCGCCAGAAGACGCTGGACTTCGGCGCGCAGGAGTTCGTCGACCTTGAGAACGACGCTCTGGAAGACGTCGGCGGCGTCGATCTGGTATTCGACGTCATCGGCGGAGACATCCAGGAGCGGTCCGCGCGTCTGGTTCGACCCGGAGGAACGCTGGTGTCCATCGTTGGGCCGCCCGAGGCGCGGCCCACAGACGGCCTGGCAGTCGACTTCGTTGTCGAGGCCGATCGTGCCGAACTGCGTGAGGTCGTCCAGCGCGTGCGTGACGGACGGCTGCGGACGAACATCGGCAACGTCGCGACACTCGACGACGCCGTCGCCGCCCTCAATCCGACCGAGCGGAACAAGGGAAAGACGATCATCTCCGTTCGTCCGTGAGGACTCGCCGACAGCGAGCGGGTCGTGCCCGAGGTCAGCCGGCGCGGCAGTGTGGCGCCTGGAGTGGGTCTGTTCAGCCCGGCGAGGTCATACGAACAGTGGCTCCAACTGGCGCCGCGCCGCCAGCTCGGCCATCGCCTCGTC
Source organism: Actinoplanes sp. NPDC051343 (assembly GCF_044455125.1). Lineage (NCBI taxonomy): Bacteria > Bacillati > Actinomycetota > Actinomycetes > Micromonosporales > Micromonosporaceae > Actinoplanes > Actinoplanes sp. NPDC051343. The sequence goes on along the minus strand of NZ_JBITEL010000014.1, from coordinate 112,030 downwards.
CGACGGTCGCTGTCCGAAACGCTCCGCCGCGTCGAGCAGCCGCGGCAGGACCTCGACGTCGCCGGTCGTCAGCAGGAACGCCTCCGGACGGCCGAGCACCCAGTGCACCCCCAGGTCGATGTCGGCCTGATCGCGCAGCGGCTCGTACCAGGTGGCCGCCGACTTCGGGCGACCTTCCCAGCGGCGCAGCGCCAGGCTCTTGATCGTCTGCAGGGCGACGCGCCGCTCGGCGCACACCGTGGCAAGCGCCTCGAACGTCTGCGCGTACCGAGGATCGCGCATCTGCACAAAGTTGTACGGTGCGAGCACCGAGTCGAACGGGAACCGCTCCAGACTCCGGCGATGCATCTCGGGCACCGACAGCCCGTGCCCGGTCACGCCGATGAAGCGCACCAGACCCTCCTCACGCGCCTCGATGGCCGCCTCGAGAGCGCCGTTCGGCCCCAGAGCGGTCTCCCACTCGATGACGTCGACGAGGTTGTGCAGCTGGATGGAGTCGATCCGGTCGACGCCGAGACGGTCCAGCGACCGGCGGATCTCCTCGCGCGCGCCCCGGTAGGTCCGCTCACCGGTCTTGGTCGCCAGGAAGAACATGCCGGGGTTGCGCCGCAACCAGGTGGCCACCCGCAGTTCAGCGTCACCGTAACTCGCGGCGACGTCGATGTGGTTGACCCCGTGGCGCACCAGCAGGTCAAATGCCCGGTCCGCGTCCGCCTTGGTAACGCTGCCGAGGGCCGCCGCCCCGAAGATCACACGGCTCGACTCTTGGCCGGTCGATCCGAACGGCATCCGAGGAATCATCCCGCGAGCCTAACCCGTTACTGGTCAATCAGCCGCGAAAGTGTTCAGCCGGGTTCGGTCGGCAATGAGGATGCCGTACGGGGTCAGTTCGACGGCACCAGCCTGGCTGAGTCGTGCCAATGCGCGGTTCACGGTGACGCGGCTGAGACCGGGCACGCGAGCCAACTGGTCTTGCGACCCGCGCCAGGCAATCGGCTGATCCGGATTTTGCTCGCTCAGCCATGTAGCAATCCGCGCGACGGCGGGCAAAGTCGCGACTTGCACCAATCTGCGTCGACCGCTCATGGCGTCTCGCGCGAGTTGTGCGAGAACGTGTTTACGTACCGACTGCTCCTCCTCCAGTAGCCGCACAAAGACGGCGGAGGGCAGCAGTCGTGCGGAAACGTCGGTCAGCGTTTTCAAGCCGGTCGCGGGTGGAGTTCCGTCGAGTACGGCCGCCTTGTCAACGATCGTCGGACCGCGCCACCGTGCGGGCCAGATCTCGACGCCGGCGGACGTGCTGTGCGTTGCCACCACCGTTCCCGACAGCAGGAACATCACCGATTGAGGCACCTCACCGGCTGGCCGCAGCACCGTACCGGCGGCGATATGTGCGTTCCGCGTCCGCTCGGTCAGGGCCTTCATCGCAGCCGGTGTGAGCATCCGCAGTGCCGGGATAGCGGCCAAAGGACCCATGTATCAACTGATACAGCGTCGAGCAGCTCGGCGACCTAGCGTGCCAGTATGTGGATCATTGAGCTTCGTCTGCTACCAACTCCTCAACGTCTGGCAGCACGTCCGGCACACCGAGCCCGTCTGACTGAGCTGCACCGTGCGGGCATCGTCCGAATGGCCGGCCCGCTGGGCGACGACTCCGGAGCGGTGATCGTCGTGGACGCTCCCGACCGCGCGGCCGTCGACTCGCTGATCGCCGCGGACCCCTATTTCGCGACGTCCGGAGTGGAGACGACACAAGTCCGAGAGTGGCGCCCATTCCTGCACTAACAGGGGTCGGTCATCGTTTGCTGGTCGGTACGTTGAGCGCGGTGAGGTGTCCCTTGCCGATCACGTACGCCAGCGTGCCGGCGCCGGTGAACGATTGCTCGACGGGTGTTGGCAGCCGCACGCCGGCGCGGACGCCCCCCTGGTCGACCACGACGACGCTGCGGTCAGAGCGTACGAACAGCGCTCCATTTACGGTGGGAACGGCAGCGCATACCGTACCGGGCGCCAGGGATGTGATGTCCGTGCGGCCGCCACCGGTCAGGTCGACCACCGTGATGCGGGAGTCTTCGGCCAGCATGAGCTTTCCGCCGGTCAGCACGGGGGTCTGGGGCGGGAGGTCTCGTTCGTGTTCCCAGAGCGTCTCCACTCCGATAGAGGGGTGGAAGGACATGACCGTGCGTCGGCCGCTGACGAACACCACGCGGCCGTCGTCGCTGTGGCTGAAGGCGTTGCCCGAGTCCGGGAACTGTACCGGTGCCGGCAGCAGCCACGTTCCTAGAACGGTCCCGGTCTGCGGGTCCTCGAGCCGGAGCTCCGCCCGGCTTGCGCTGGCCAGCAGCACCGCGTCGACGGCAGAATCGGTATCTGGTCGGAGCTGGACGGTAGTTGGCCAGGCCAGCGGTTCGCCCGCAGCGTACGGGGAATCGAACGGGCTGGGGGTACCCGTGGCGAGGTCGATTCGCGTCAAGGGGTGATAGCCGCGCCAACCGCCCAGGACGATGACGGACCCGCTGATACTCAGGTATCGGTGCAACGGCAGACCGGGTCGCGACCATATCGGGCGGCCGCTGTGCAGCTCGAAGCAGTGCAGGACTCCGCGCTGGCTCAGGTAGAGGCATCGCCCCTGCGCGACGGCGGTCGTGCCCCAGCAGTCCTCGACGCGCTGCTCCCACATCAGCGCCCCGGTCCTGGGCTCGAGCCGAACCAGGCGTGAGTGTCGTTCCGCCACGACGAGGACATCGGACGCCGCCACGGTCGTCGCGCTCGACCGTATGCACAACGAACGCGACCACACGATCTCCACGGGCTGAACCACCATCCAAGGCTATGCGCCATGCGACGTTTGAACCGCGTCGACCCGGGACGACTACCCGCCCATCGGCACGAGCAGCGTCGGCCGATGAAAGACCGAGCTCGACGGTGTGGCCGACCAAGCCGACACTGCTGACGACCGTGCGGTGCGGCTTAGTCTGTTCGCATGCGACGCTTCGACGACGAAGACCTCACGGGTGCGGAGTTCCGCGAGTGCGACCTGAGCAGGGCGCGGCTGATCGGTGTGGTCATGCAGGACGTTGAGATCGACGGTCTGGTCACCGACCTGGTCGTCAACGGCGTGGAGGTGATGCCGTACGTCGAGGCGGAGCTCGACCGCCGGCACCCGGTGCGGCTGCTGATCCGTTCCGATGAACCGGCCGACCTGCGCGAGGCCTGGCGACAGCTGCGGAAGGCGTGGGCGGCGACTACCGACCGGGTCGGGTCGATGCCCGAGGGCAGTGAGGATGTCGGCGTCGACGGCGAGTGGTCGATGGTCGAGACTTTGCGTCATCTCGTCTTCGTGCACGATTCGTGGTTTCGGCGCTGCGTACTCGGGCTGACCGAGCCGTTCACGGCGCTGGGACTGGCAACGCCGTTCGTGCCGGATCAGGAGAGGCTGGGGCTGGACACGTCGGCCCGGCCGGGTCTCGACGAAGTGCTGACCGTACGCGGTCGGCAGGCGTCGGAGATTGAGGCGTGGCTGGCCGAGGTCACACCGGAGCAGCTCGCAAAGCCCGCGCCGGTGCCGGACGACGACAGATGGCCCCCGTACGCCAAGGGCCGCAGCGTGCGGCAATGCCTCGGCACTGTGCTCAACGAGGAACGGGAACACCACGGTTTCTGCGAGCGCGACCTGGACAAGCTGTCGCGTCGGAGGACTCCGTAGGAATGGTGATGAGTTCCGGTGCTCCTGCGCCTGATGCACCTTGACCGCCGAGCCGATCGCCCAGTAGTAGCCAAGCCCGGGCCAGATGACCAAACCCAGGATGACAACCGCCCAGCTTGCCTTGTCCTTCATCGGCTGACCGCGATACGAGAGGTCCGCCAATATGACCGGGCCTTCCGCCGTACCGGAAACCGGCGAGGTGATGGGCGCGACCGACCCGGGCGGTCAGTACGTCGGGCCGAAGTCCTGACTGCGTGGGGCCGAAGTGTTGATCTACGGTCCGCGAGTGGCAATTCTGCGGGAGCTGACGAACCAGGGACGTGTAGTGGGCGGCCACTTGGCGACCGGCTGACCAGGCCGTCAGCCGGCGGGCGTGCTTCAGGCGGCCAGACGGGCGACCGCGCGGGAATCCATCCGCCGGAAGGCGTTGCAGTTGGCGCACTGCACGTAGTAGGTGCTCGGTTTGACGGGGAAGAGCGGAACGAAGAACAGCGTGAACCGGGTCGACCGCTTGATCATGGTCTGCTCGGCCTCAATCCGGCAGACCTCGCACAACAGCCACCGGCGGAAAGCCACGGTGTCACGGGTACGGAAGCCGAGTAGGAGAAACATGGCATCAGCGCCCGGGCGGGGCTGGCTCGAGGATGTCGAATGGCATGTCCCCCGGCTTTCCCTGATCTGACCGACTCAACCGCCTCGTCATGGCGCAGCCGGGCTGCGGCGTCGGAGACCTCGTCGCGGTACTAAGAGCGGCTGCGGTTCAGCTGCGCAAGCTTCCCCAGATCGAGCTGCTGCGAAAGCATCCGGTAGGGGTACATCTCCGGCGGCGGCGTGTGGGCGGCCAGCCGTACGTGCTCCGCTTCCGTCAGCGTGACGTCCGTCGCTCCGAGCAGGCCCTCGAGCTGGCTCAAGGTGCGGGGGCCGACGATCGGCGCGACGACGCCCTCGACGCCGAGGATCCAGGCGAGCGCAACCTGCGCGATCGTCGCACCCTTGTCGTACGCGATCGCCTCCGCCTCATCGACCACGCGGAAGTTGCGCTCGATGGCGCGGCGGTGGCGCGCCTCCTCGAGACTGTCCCCGGCGCCCGCCATCCGCGAGCCTGCCGGTGGTTCGGCGTCGCGCGAGTACTTCCCGGTCAGGAAGCCGGCCCCGAGCGGCCCCCACGGAATCACGCCGATGCCGGCGGCACGGCAGAACGGCAAGATCTCCACCTCGATCGAGCGCTCCACGAGCGAGTACTGCGGCTGCAGTGAGACGAACGGCGCCCAGCCGTTGCGGTCCTGCAGCCCGACCGCCCAGGCGAGCAGCCACGCCGGGAAGTTCGAGGCGCCGAGCGCCCGTACCTTGCCGGCGCGCACAAGTCCGTCGAGCGCTTCCAGCGTGTCCTGGAGTGGCGTGTCAGGATCCGGTACGTGGACCTGGTAGAGGTCGATCACGTCGATGCCCATCCGCCTCAGGCTCGCGTCGCACGCAGCGCGTACCCGGTCGGGCGCGAGGCCTTTCCCGGGAGGGTCGGAGACTGGCCGGCCGACCTTCGTAGCCACAACGACCTCATCGCGGTGCGAGGCCAGCCACGGCGCAAGCGTGCGCTCGGACTCCCCGTCGCCGTACACGTCCGCGGTGTCGAGGAAGTTGCCGCCGGCCTCGAGGTAGCGGTCCAGAATCCGGTACGACTCGTCGCGCGGTGTCCGGCCGCCCATGAGCATTGTGCCGAGGCCCAGCCGGGTCACCTGCAGCGGGCCAAGATTCCTGGTGTCCATAGGGGATGCCGCCTTTCCGTTGTCCTGCAGAAAAGGCTATGAACCAGCCGTTGATGCGTCCAATGCGCAAATTGTTGTCGTCTCATATCGTCATGCGCATGATGTCGACGTCACGGCGCCAGTTGAAGGCCCTGCTGATGGTTGCGGATGAACTGCACGTGGGCCGTGCGGCCGAGCGGCTCGGCGTTACCCAACCCTCGCTCAGCCGGCAGATCGCCGCCATCGAGAAGGATCTCGGCATGCCGCTCTTCTCCCGGGCACGAAGGCGATTCGCCCTGACCCCGGCTGGTGAGATCGTGGTCGCCGGGGCCCGCGAGTTGCTTCGCCGGGGCGACGAAGTCGTACGCGACGCCAAACGCGCCCACGCCGGCGAGATCGGATCTGTTCGGCTGGGATTCGTCCAGTCGGCAACCTACGAAGTGATCCCGCGACTCATCAGCGCATTCCGCGCCGCATATCCAGATGTCGTCGTCAACGCACGCGCCATGACGACCCTGGAACAAAGCGAGGCCCTGCGCACCGGTCACCTCGATGCCGGTCTCGTCCGGCCCGTCACAGCGCTGCACGGATTGACGACGAGGGTGATCTCGCGCGACCCGCTCGTAGCAGCCCTCCCGGCCACCCACCGACTCGCGCGGTACGAAGGAGTTCCTCTCGCCGCGCTGGCCGACGAGTCGTTCGTGCTCTATTTCAGAGATTCGGCGCCGGTCGTCCATGACACGATCATCGGCTGCTGTCTGGCCGCAGGCTTCAGCCCACGGATCGTGCAGGAGGCGCAGGTCCAGACGATCCCCGCACTCGTCGCCGCCGGTCTAGGTGTCTCCCTTCTCATCTCGCCAACGCCACCGCACAATCCGAGCCAGGTCGTCTACCGTCCGATCCAGGACGACCTCCCGCTCTGGGACATGGCACTCGCCTGGTCGGCGAGCAACCAATCCCCGACCTTGGCCAGATTCCTTGCCGTCACCGAGGACGGCTCGCCACATGGCGACGAACGACGCCGGCGGGTCAGACACCACGCGTGGGTTGGGAGAACGTGGTGAATCATCGACCGATGCGACTTCGAATGGAACTGTTCGTCGAGGACATGGATGTCAGCGTCACGTTCTACCGAGATCTGCTCGGGTTTCGGGTGGAGCGTCGAGCCGACGACTACACGAGCCTCCACCGGGGCCTTGTCGTACTCGGACTCGGCCCGGTGGCGAAGCTGCCGGAGCAGGCCGCCGGGCAAGGCTTCACTCGGCACCTGCTCAAGGGCGCCAGGGGCGCCGGGGTAGAGATCGTGCTGGAACTCGACGACTTGGACGCGCTTCGAGCGCTCTACGAGGACTGCCGGCGGCGGGCGGTGATCAGTGAACCCCTCCAGATGCGGCCGTGGGGCCTGTACGACTTCCGGCTCACCGATCCTGACGGCTATTACCTTCGGATCACCCACGGCAATGCCGCGGCCTGAACCCCCTGACCTCTCCCGGCAACCGCCAAGCGGGACACTTCGCACGTGCGCCTGAGCGGAGTCCTTCCGTTTCGCGGTCATGTCGTCTGGTTGACGCCCGAACAACGAGGACGACCGGGGTTGCGGGCATCGATATGGTCCATGTGGATGCGGTTCCGGATCGAGAGGGTTGGGGTCATGTCAGAGGAGACGAAGGTCCCCGGCGTTGACACGAGCCGGCCGAGCGTCGCCCGGATGTACGACTACTATCTCGGCGGCAAGGACAACTTCGCCGTCGACCGCACGGCCGCCGACTCGATGATGACCTCGGTCCCCGAATCAGTGCAGATGGTCGCGTCCAATCGGGAGTTCCTCGTCCGGGCCGTGCATCACCTGGCCGCACAGGCGGGGATCCGGCAGTTCCTCGACATCGGCTCAGGCCTGCCGACCCGCCGCAACGTCCACGAAGTAGCGCAGGCCGCCGCCCCGCACAGCCGAGTCGTGTACGTCGACCACGACCCCCTTGCCGTGGCGCACGGCCAGGCGTTGCTGGCGATCAACGAGAACACCCGCTACGTCCAGGGCGACCTACGCGAGCCACCGAAGATCCTGGACGAACCCCAGGTACGCGCACTGATCGACTTCGACCAGCCGGTAGCGGTCCTGCTCGTCGCGGTCCTTCACTTCATAGGTGATCACGATGACCCCGCGCGCATCCTGGGCCTGCTGCGAGAGCGCATGGCGCCGGGCAGCTACCTCGTGATCTCCCACATCCTCGACGACCCTCGCCCCCACGAGATCGGCCGGATTCTCAACGCCGCCGGCGCGCCCCGATGGTTTCCGCGTACGCGCGAGGAGATTCTTCCGTTCTTCGAGGGCTTCGAGCTGATCGGGCCGGGTCTGGCTCTGCTGCCGCGCTGGCAGGCACCGGGCGCCGAACCGACCGAAACGCGGCCGGACGGTTCAAAGGAACTGCGCTGGCAGGTAGCCGGGGTCGGAAGCCGCAGCTGAGCGTCCCCGAACACCCAAGCGGTCGACGGAAGTAAACCGGGACAGGATTCGCGACATCCGAATCCCGGTCCATGCGCCGGCCGACGATGTCACGCTGGATCAGGCCGTCGACCGCCTGGTCGATGGCGCGGGCGACCACCGGCGGCAGCGGAACGGCTCATCGCAGGACGAGATTGATCAAGAGGGTCAACCCGACCGACAACAACACCGACACCATGATCATCCCGAGGCAGCCGAACGGGCCGCCAAGGAACCTGACGTTCGTGTTCCCGATACGCATCAGTACCGGTTACCCCGGCTAGCCATGAACATGCCTCGCCTCAACGCTCTGGGGCTGCTTGAGCGCGGGAGGTTGTTCTCCGGGCTTGGCAAACCAAGCCGGGGCATCAGCGGGAAGAGTGGTGTCGATTCGCAGCTTCGACATGGCGTCGAGTTCCGGAAGGCCGTCCGGATCAAACCAGCCGACCTCGGTTGATTCGTCATCGTTCACGCGTGGTTCGCCGCTGACCGGTGCCTTCACTTGCCGGGCGATGTCCAATCAGGTGGTTCGGCCGCGTGCAGCGCCGGGTCGTCGGCGGCAAGGGTACGGACCGGGCCGGGTCCTGTGGTGGGCCCTTCGAAGCGGACGCTGACCAGGCCGCGGCCGCTGCCCCAGACCCATCCGGGCCCGTGGACGTCGTGGCGTACATCCTGCCCCGGCCTCCAGAGCCCCACCGTCGCCGCGGTGTGCTGATCGCCCGGCTCTCTGCCCGGGACCGTGGCAGGTTCTTTGCTGGTTTCGTCGGGCTCGGGTGTGCCGAACAGGTCGTCCTGGACGAAGTCGGCCAGGGCGGTGACACCGACGCCGAGCAGCCGGATCCCGGCGGAGGTGTCGACATCGGCCAGCAGCCGGCGGGCGAGTTGGGCGATCAGGCGCGGCTGGTCGGTGGGCTGGGCCCGGGTGGTCGAGCGGGTGATGGTGGTGAAGTCGTGATGGCGGACTTTGATGGTGACCGTTCGGGCCGACATCCCGCCGTCGCGCAGGCGGCCGCCGACCTTGGTGGCGAGCAGGTCGATCTCGGTGCCCAGGCGGGCCCGGTCGGTCAGGTCGGCGTCGAAGGTTTCCTCCGCCGACACCGATTTCGCTTCGCGTTCGCTGACGATCGGCCGGTCGTCGTCGGCGCGGGCCAGCCGGTACAAGCCCGCGCCGTGAGCTTGTCCGAACCAGTCGAGCAGCTGCGGCAGCGACGCCCCGGCGAGCTGGCCGATGGTGTGGATGCCGCTACGGTGCAGCCGGTCGGCGGTGGCGGGCCCGACACCGGGCAGCCGGGTCACGGGCAGCGGGTGCAGCAGCGCGTTTTCTTGCCCGGCGGCGGCGATGGTGAGCCCGTTCGGCTTGTCCAGGTCCGAGCTGATCTTCGCCACGAGTTTGGAGGTGCCGACGCCCACCGACGCCGTCACCCCGCCCGTGGCCGCGGCGATGGACGTCTTGATCTGCTCGCCCAGCGCTCTTATCCCGGCCGACGACAGCTCGTGGCCACCGGCGGCGAGGTCAACGTACGCCTCGTCGATCGACACCTGTTCGACCAGCGGCGACAACTCGCCCAGCAATGCCATGACGACCTCGCTGGTCTTGCGATAAGCCGGGAAGCGGGGCGTCAGGAACGCGGTGCCGGGCGGGCAGCGGCGCCGGGCCTCCGCCGTCGGCATCGCCGAACGGGCCCCGAACCGGCGGGCCTCGTAGGAAGCGGTCGCCACGACACCGCGGCCGGCGACCCCGCCGACGATGACCGGCCTACCTCGCAGCGACGGCTTGTCGCGTTGTTCGACCGCGGCGAACATCGCGTCAAGGTCGACATGCGCGATACTCGCCTCCCGCCGCACCGCCACCTCCACCACCGTGCCGTGTCCTCGAGCAACTCCAGTGTCCGCGCAAGCACCCGATGGACAACCCGAGATCCAGGTCATGGGCGCTGACACCGTGCGGTGGCCGCCGAGCCCAACGCTACGCAACCAAAGATTCGAGTACCCCGCCGGACGCGCCGTGGCCGGGGCCGACGCAGGGACCGAGGCCGTGCTTTCGGGTCGCTTACCTCGAGGCGGCGACGTCGTCCGCCAGCCGATTCGTGGGTGAAGACGTGCCCGAGGCGCTCACCCGGATGTCGTCGGGGCGCAGGTCGAGTCGGGTACGGACGTACCGGCAGCCATGCCGGATCTTCCCCAAGGTGCCGTCGAGCGCGGTGTCCACCTCCACCTCGGCGACGACGGCCGGCTCGACCGGGATGTAGGTCGACGTCGGCGAGCCGGGCCTGCCGGCCGACCAACTGGCGGGCAACGGGCGCGGCCACGGGTGGCCTGAGCCACCGCCCTGAAAGGTCATCCCGCGCAGCACCTCGGTGAGCTCTCGCCGTTGATCGGCCGTGATCGGATGCGTTTGTCCGAGGTATCGCAACACCTGGCGTCCGTCGAACCGCCCGAGCAGGAGCGAGGTCGGCCGGGCCAGGGAGCCGGTGATGCCACCGATCACGTACTCAGCGGTGGTACGGGCTCGAGTCTTCGTCCATCCGGCCCGGCGGGACTGGTAGCGGCCGTTGACCGGTTTCGCGACGACGCCTTCGATGCCGGCGACCGCGGTCTGCGACATCCAGTCCTGCGCGACCGCGAGGGACCCGGTCTGCGGGCAGACGGCGATCTGGGCCGGGGCGCCGGCGAGCAGCCGTTCCAGTTTGCCGCGTCGCTGCGACAGCGGCTGGTCGACAAGCTCGGCGCCGCCGCCGTCACGTAGCAGGTCGAACGCGACGTAATGAGCGGGGTGGCGTCGGATCTGCTGGTCGAGCGCACGGCCCGCGATCAGGCGGCGTTGCAGGCTCGAGAAGTCACAGCGACCGCGGACAGAGTCCCAGACGATGATTTCGCCGTCGATGACGGCTCTCGGCGGCAGCACCGCGGTCAACGGCTCGACCAGATCGGGGAAGACCGCCGTGAGATCAGCACCGTGACGCGACTGAACGCGTATTCCGTCGTCGGTGCGCCAGATGATCGCTCGGAAGCCGTCCCACTTCATCTCATATGCCAGTGGAATTCGTCTGGGCTCGGGCAGCTGGCGGGCCGGAGTCGCGCTGACCGGGCGGACAGGCCAGCGCAGCATCGGAGTCCCTCCACGGTCGGACACCCGACGCTAACCGAGCCATCGCGAGCTTGACCTGGGAAAACACCGTTTTGGCGAGAGTTGAGAACCCGCCCAGGAAGGTGATTTGAGCGCGTTCGGTTCGGGCGACGCCCATCCGGGGACGAACGTCCGGAGCAACCGAAGCTCGGCTACGCAGCGTCGACGATGTTCTCGCCGTGCACCACCCGGAAGAAGCGGTCGCGGCCACGGCACGGGTGGGCTCGGCGGAGCGATGCGGGGACGCGAGCTAAACCACCGGATCGTGTAGAAGATCACGGATTGCCTGCACGGCCGACAAGCAGCCTGCTACTCATTCTTCTGACGGCGATTGCGGTCTGGCGGCGACAGGTCGACGTGGCTCTGCGGGGCGCCGAATTCGGGTGACAGCGACGTTTGCCGCTGCCACCTAATTGCGCGTGACCGCCGTATTCGTGGCGAGACAGCAAGTGTCCGACAATTTCGCAATCCCCATGCGTCACATGTGAATGAGAGGATCCCCATGTCCAGGTTGAGGCGGATGATGGCCGCAGTCGTCGGAGCATCGCTGATCGTGCCGCTGATCCCATCGGCGGCGCAGGCGCGGCCGCGACTGATGGACCCCGCCGTCACGCTGCGGGTCGTGGCTGTCAACGGCAGCGGTTGCCCGGCCAATTCGAGCGTTACCACCGACGTGCCGGACAAGACGGCGTTCTCGGTGAGTTTCAGCCAGTTCAAGGCGACCGGCGGCAGCTACAAGAACTGCACGCTCACGATCAGCGTCGGCATTCCTGCGGGCTGGACGTATTCGGTGTACGAGGTCGTCAATCGCGGCTACGGCGTTCTCGACAACGGCGCGGCCGGCCGAATCCTGATGAACTCGTGGTTCACCGGTTTCCCGTGGACGCTGCGCGCGGACAAGACGTTCAACGGGCCGTACGACGACTTCTGGCAGACGGACAGCGCCGCCAGTGCGCTGACCTTCGCCCCCTGCGGCGCGTCGGCCAATTTGATTCTCAACGACACGCTGCGGGTCGCCGGGCCCGCGACGAGTTCGATGGAACTGTTCGCGCAGGACGCCCGCGTATCGACCACCTTCCTTCTGAAATGGAAGCAGTGCTAATTCCGGCACCACTACTGTAAAAGGAGTTCTCATGTTCCGTACGAAGAAGGCGGCGGCATTGCTCGCGGGGGCCCTGCTCGGGCCGCTTCTCCCGGCGGCGGCCCAGGCTGCGCCGGCGCCGGCGCCCGCGATCACCCTCAAGGTCCTTGGCGCCTTCGGCAGCGGCTGCCCCAAGGACACCACCGACGCACAGCCCACCGCGGACAACACCGCGTTCAGCCTGGCCTACAGCGCGTTCCGGGTGTCCGGCAACGACTACAAGAGCTGCAAGGTGTCGGTCCGGGTGGCCGTACCCCAGGGCTGGACCTATGCGGTCACCTCGGTGATCAACCGCGTGACGCCCAACCTGGACAACCACTCGTCGGCCAAGTTGCAGATGAACGCGTGGTTCACCGGGAGCCCGTGGAACGCATCGGCCGACAATTCCATCAGCGGTCCGGACACCAATCTCTGGACCACGACGAGCACCGCCGGCACGCTGGTTTACGCGCCGTGTAACCAGTCGTTCGACCTGAACGTCAACAACACGCTGCGGGTCAACGGGAACGCCTCGAGTTCCGCCGAACTCGTCGACACCGACACGCACGCGTCGACGATTTTCAACCTGTCCTGGAAGCACTGCTGACATTCGAACGCCTACCGGCCGGCAACAGGGCTTCCTGTGGCCGGCCGGTGACTTACCGCCGGGGTTTCCGTTGTGGATAGTGAGCCGTCCGGCAAGCGCCGAGAAACAACAAGGGGTTCCCGTGTCTGGATTGAAAATCATCGTGGCGACGCTCGTCGGCACTTCCCTACTCGTGCCGTCCACCTCGACGCGTCCCCACCCACCGCGGACACAACCGCAGCTCACCGTGAAGCTGCTCAGCGCGAACGGCAGCGGCTGCCGCCGCGGTACCACCGCGCCGCCGGTCGACGCGCTCGTGCTGCCGTCCGGGGCGGTCGCCGTACGGTATCGGGGTTTTGCGGTCTCCGGTAACGACTACAAGAGCTGTGTTCTCTTCGCGAGCGTGGCGACCCCGGCCGGCTGGACCTACCTGATCCCCTCGGTGTCCAATCAGGCCGCGGTCACCCTCGACGCGACTGCAACCGCGAGCCTTTCGACAGCCATGTGGTTCACCGGCGTCGACTGGACCGTACGCGAGACCAAGAAGGCGACGGGCCCGCAGGCCGGCGTCTGGAACACCAGCGTCGTCCCCCGCCAGGCGGCGTGGGCCCCGTGCGGCACGTCGGTGAACCTGGCGATCGCCGAAACGATGCGCGTCGCCGGAAGCCCCGCGAGCACCGCCAGCCTGGTGGCGACGACCTTCGGCCCCCCGAAGTGGCGGCGATGCTGACCCGGAACCAGGTTGCGCGCAGCGTCGCGAAACATCGGGTCTCTGACTGACCCGGGCCTGCCGCCGTGGTACACCGAACCGTCGGCAGGAGACAGCCATGACCGGATACTTCCGCACCGAGACCTCCGCGTGGACCGAGCTTCGAGTGCACGGGGTGTCCGGCACGCCGCCGCAAGGCATTCTGGAACAGCCGGAGGTGCACCGCGTCTCCGGCGACGCGACGAGTGGCTTCTACCGGCGGGTGTGGCCGGCCAGGATGGTCTCGGCTGACAACGCGACCAGGACGCTTGAGGCGTACTCATGGGGTGGTCTGACCTCGGGCACGAAACTGCGTGCGCTCTGGCTGCTACTGGTTCCGTTCCTGCTGGTGAACGTAGCGTTTTACGCCCGGCCCGCGGACCGCCGTGGTCGGCTCAAGAGAGCCGGCGATCTGGTCCAGCGCCTGTTCGCGCTGAGCGTTACCGCCACCCTGGTGATGGCGCTCGTGAACGTGTCAATGGACTTCGGCGGCTGGCAGTGCGGGGCGTCCTGCCACACCAGCTGGCTCGGCTTCCTGTCCTGGAAATGGCTGGACGGCCCCGACCGGCGGATCGCGGTCCTGGCTCTGGCCCCGCTCGCGGTCATCGCGCTGTTGTGGCGGCTGGCGCAGCGCACCTGGTGCGACACCGAGGCCACCCCCGTACCGCAGGCCGACCCGGACGGCCAGCAGTCGCTGCTCGAGAACCGGCGCATGTGGAACAGCGCTCGCCCGGTGCGGCGGCTGCGGGCTGTCCACATCAGCGCCGCTCTCTGTCTGGTCGGCATGTTCGCCCTCGCGCCGTTCGCACGGGACTGGCCGTCGCTGCACGCCGGCGGCGCCGTGCCGTGGCCGAAACGCGGCGCCGAGGTCTTACTTGCGCTGACGCTGTTACTGGCCCTGGTCAGCCTCGCGCTCGCCTGTCTGCCCAGCATGTCGGACCGTCCGGGTTCGGAACTGCCCGCTGCGAATCAGGACGTCGACGACTCCCCCGCGGATGTCGGCGACACCCCGGCCGACCAGCGTCGCAGTCGGCTGATCGCGGCGCTGCCCTGGGTCGTGCTCGGTGTCCTTGTCGTCTCACTCGTCTGGCTCTTCGTCGCCCGGCCCACAGTCACCGGCACCCCAGGCGACAAGCGGACGGTGCTGCCCTGGCTGTCGATGGCCATCGACGTCAGCATCGCCGCGCAAGGTGTCCTGCTCGTCGCGATGGTCGGCGCGCTGATCGCCATGCGGCCGAAGAAGCCGGACCCGGCCGTACCGCCGGCCTGGGGCGGATTCGCCGCGGCGGTGCTGATGCTGTTCGGCTCGGCTCTCAGCGGCACCTACGCCGCCGCGCTGGTCCTCGCGGTGGCCCACCTGATCGGCAAGCCTCAGCCCCGCCAGCAGGGCATCGACCCGCTGGTCACCTCGATGCCGTACTTCTGGGCGGCCGCTCTCGCGGTGCCGATCTCCCTGGCCGCGCTGGTGGTCGGCGGTATCGGCTTCTGGCGGCTGCGGCGCTCAGCCCGAACAACGCTGCTGCCCATTGTGGAGAAGACCTACGAGAACCACATCCCGTACCCGAAAACGCCGGCCGTCGATCTCGATCCTGATCAGCGACGGGCCAAAAATGCGGCAGCCGCCCGGGCCACGGCCATCTCCCGAAGTTGGGCGACGGCCACCCTCGACGACACCGTCCGCTTGTTCGTCGCCTGGTTCGTCGGCGTGACCATTTTGCTCATCGTCGCCGCGGCCGTCGGATTCTTCATCGATCAGACCGCGATCACCGACACGTTCATTCCACGGGCGCTGGCCAACATCGGGGACTGGCTGGTCGGCTTGTTCGCCGCCGGGCTGGTCTACGTCGGTCGGCAGACCTTCCAGAACGTCAGTACCCGGCGGCTGGTCGGCGTGATCTGGGACCTCGGTACGTTCTGGCCGCGGGCCGCGCATCCGCTGGCCCCGCCGTGCTACGCCGAGCGTGCAGTGCCGGAGCTCATCAACCGGGTCGCCTTCCTCACCGCCGACCGAGGCCGGGTCGTCCTGTCGTGTCACTCCCAGGGCGCCGTTATCGGCGCGGCCGTGGTCAACCAGCTGACGTACGCCCAGAGCTCGCGCATCGCGTTCCTCACCTACGGCGCCCCGCTGCGCCGCCTCTATGCCCGCTTCTTCCCGGCCTATTTCGGCCCGCAGGTGCTCTCCCGCACCGCGGATCTGCTCCTGAGTGACTCACCCGACCCGACCCACGAGCTCACTCCGTGGCGCAACCTGTTCCGGCACAGCGACCCGATCGGCGGCGCGGTGTTCGCCGGAACCCCGTCCGGCGCCGACCCGGCCGACGTGCTCCTGCTCGACCCGATGTTCGCCAAACAGCCCGGCAACATCGCCTATCCGGACACGCTCGGGCACTCGTCGTATCCGGACGACCCGGGATGGGACGGCATCTTGAAGGCCGTCATCGAGAAACAGGAGAAAGCCGAACGGCGTCGCGGCCGAGCCACCGCGGGCGCTGCCGGCCCCCCTGCCCCATCGGACGAGCCGGTCGAGAGCGGAGCCTGACGCCCTCCTCAGCCCTTCCTCCTCCCGAGGAAGTCGACAAGCGCCTCGTTCACGATCTCCGACGCCTCGAGCTGTGGCCAATGGCCCACACCCTCAATCGGCAGGAACCCCTCAAGGGCCGGCGCGATCCGGGCGACATCCGAGCAGGGGTTGGACTCGACGTCGATCGCCGATCTGACCCGCCGCCTGGGCATCGGACCGCCCAGCCTGTACGCGGCGTTCGGGGACAAGCGCGCCCTGTTTCTCGAGGTGCTGAACCTGTACTACGACCGCCTCGTCCAGTTCCTCGACCAGACGCTGGAGGTGCCGGGTGCCAGACGGGACGCGATCGCAGCGATGCTGCTGGGCATCGCGCGGTTCTACTCGACGCCCGGACTGCCGAGGGGTTGCATGGTGAACACCGTGGCGGCGCCGACCGGCGAGCCGAGTTGCGGTCGTCCGTGCAAGAGCGGCTGCGACGCGAGACGCGCGCGGCGGCCGATGCCGGTGAACTGCCGCGAGATATAGACCCGGATGCGCTGGCAGCGGTGATCTGGACCACCGCACCGTCCTGATAGGACGCGTCTATCACATTTGATCGACCAGTCTCATCTGCGGAGAGACACCTCATGGCGTGGAAGAGAAACTCAGATGGACAGGGGCTCAGTGCGAGCTGGTGCTGCCTTCGGAGCGGACGTGGACGATGCGGACCGGGTCGGTGGCTAGCCACCCACAGCTGCCTGCGCTGGTACGCGTCCAGCGCGGCGGGCCCGGGCCGAGGGCACCGTGGTCTACCTGGAGAACAGCTTCTTCGTCACGTGATTAACGCTGACGGGCCCGTAGCCGCGGGCGGGTTGAGCACCGGAGTAGAACCAGCCCGACCATCGTCCAAGGTGAACAGCAGCCGCCGGAGCCCTCCTACCCGGTTCTTCAACAGAACCGTTTCAGGCACCGAAGTCCTGGACGATATAGGGGGTGCCGTCGGCGGCCAGAGTGACTCCGACCCCGACCGTGGTCGCATCGCAGTTGAGAAGGTTGGCCCGGTGCGGCGGGCTGTCCAGCCAGGCCTTCACGACGTCTACGCCGGTGCGGTAGTCGAAGGCGATGTTTTCGGACAGCGGGTGCGGATAGCGCGCGGCTTGGTCGCGGGAGATGAAGCTCGCACCGTTGGCGCCGGTGTGGCGCAACACGCCCTTCTGTGCCATGTAGGCGGAGTGGGCGGCCGCGGCCGCGGCGAGCCGGGCGTCGATGTGCACTGCCTTGCAGCCGTGCAGCTCTCGCTGTTTGTTGGTCAGGTAGACGATGTCACCCTCCAGTTGCGTCGTGTCAACCACCGCCTGCGCCGGTGCGGCGATCATGATAGAAAACAGCGAGCTGGTACAAACGGCGGTGATCAAGACGAAACGGCGGACGATGGGGAAGCGCATGTTTCGCGAGCCTCTCTTCGGTTCGCACGGGTGCACCGGCGAGAAAGGGATTGGATTCGATGAACCGGCCCGTGAAGTCGCGGATGAAAAGGAAGCGGAAGCCCCCAGCGGTCAACGGGCAGCATTTCAGGCCGGCGGATAGGCCGTTTCGGGGCGCCAACAAACGGGCACGACGCATGTTTGACCGAAGTGGCCGCACTCCTTCACCGAAGCCGGCCTGCCGCCGTGAACGGATGGCGGCGAGAATGGGCGTCTGTAGTGAGCGTCGTGCGCCGCCACCGACGCTATGTCCAGCTGCTCCACCCAAAACAGCGGGCGGCAACTGTGAATGGTGCGGTAAGCGATGGGCGACGACAGATTCGTCATAAGCTTCGCCAACCCGGCGGTGCAGGCAGAGAAGTGTCGGAGGTAGAACGCGAGTATTCACCGACGCGGGACCTCAGCGGCGCTGGTGGTGCCCACCCCTATGATGGATAATGTTTTGGAACCGCCGTGAGTAGGATGCAGTGCAGTACAGTGGCTTTGATGGTTGCGCCACCGTAATTAGCAGTAGCTGCCTCTTGGCTGGCGCGCGACGCCAAGACGTGGGCGCGGGGTTTTGGGGCGAGGAAAATCAGGTGAGCTCAGCTGGGCGCCATTTTCGTGCCCATGGCGGCCGCCAGGTCGGCGTGCAAGTTGGCGAAGCCGGCCTGATGTCGGCCTTGCAAAGTCGACTTTGCGGCAGGTAGCACCGGCTTGATGCTGATCCGGGTCCGGAGTACCCCCAGCTTGGCTGTCATGTGCTCGGCTTTCACGCCGACCTTGACCTTGGTCCCGTCTACAGCAAGGCTCGTGATAGCGGTGCCAGCACCAACGATAATCCCGATAGCGTGAGTGATCTTCACGTGAACTCCCTGTCAAAGCCGACCTGGCCCATACAACTTAGGCACTCCGCTGATCTTCCTCAAGCCCGCCTTTATGGATCACCGGAATGTGGTCGTCCATACGGACGGCAAAAAATGTGGTCCAGCGCTCCTGAGCCCGACGGTACGGATGCGGCGGGAGGGCTCCGACAGCGAAACTGAGCCATTCATCTGCGATCCTCGATGGTAGATTGCGTACGTGGAGGACATTGCTCCGCAGGCGGCTGGGCGTTCTGCACCGTCATTGCTGGCGCGGATAATGAGTTGCAGGTCACTAAATTGATCATGGCGACATCGTCGAGACGACGTCGCCCGATTGCCGGCCCCGGCCGATGTCCGATGCTGACGGTCTAATTCGATGTTTCAGGACGAGCTGTATGCCGCGATCGTCAACACCTGCCCGTCGTAAACATTCTCCGACGCAAGCCCGCAATCCGACACGGCCCGCACCGGTACTTGCCCAGTGCCGCGGAGGCAGCACAATGTTGGCGTGGAGAAATACCTGATAAGCAACTTGAGATACGATTTGCCTGACGTACCTGAGAAGTCGCGCTGGGCGGGACTACCTTTCGGCCTTCGGGTGGCGATAGGCGCTACGGTCCCGATGCTTGCGGTCGGCGGCATAGCGGCCGGCATGGCAACGATGACCGGCACCGGCGCTCCCGAGTCGCATTTCGTCACGGCGGAGAATGGAGCCCCTAAAGACGGCGCGGCGGGTGGCGTCGCGGCAGTCGACGAATCGGCGAGTAGCAGCGCAGCGCCCGACGACCCGGCCAGCCTCGAGGCGACGGCGAGGGCAACGGCGACCGCGACCGCGACCGCGACCGCGCCCACGGTGCCAGTGCCGCTGGCCACGGACAACCGGATCACGCACCTAGCTCGATCAACTGCGGATCCGGCGCCCGAACGCGCGACCCCACACGTCCACTCAAGCGGGTCTCGAGTCGCCGACAACCCGGCCGCTGCACGAACGACTCCACCGGCGACACAAAGCGGCCCGGCCACCAAGGTATCCGCCGATCCGGTGATCACCACCAAGGCCGAGACCGAGGTCCACAAGATCCCTTACACGACCCGGTTCGTACACGACCCCAAGCTGCCGATCGGGGTCAGGTGGGTGCGGTCCTCGGGGACCGCCGGGCGGCGAACTGTGCGCTTTCTCGTGACGCTGACTAATGGACATCAGACGGGACGTCGCGTGGTGAGCTCGATCGTCACCCGCGAGCCACGGCAAAGGATCATCGCGCTCGGTGACCGGAACCTCAACCAGTTTGACGATCAAACACCTGGCGCCGGCTTCGGTTGGGGACACGAATCCTGGCAAGACCGCCACCGGGATGGCGCCGACTACGATGGACTCTGCGGCCTGCTGTGCACACCATGGGGACGCAGCGCGTCCTATTCGAGCGAGCGACCCTAACCGGCCGCAAGCGCGAGCCCGATCCAGCCCGACGGCGGCGCCGAAGTCATCGAGGTAGACAGCAGTCGCCTGACCCCGGCACATCCCGGGCTTCGCAGCCACCCCGGGGGCTGCGGAGCCGGCGGCGTTGATCAATTCGGGCACGCCGCCGCTACCCAAGGCGTACGTGCTCGCACCGCAAACCTGTCGCCGGCGTCCTCGGCCTTCTCGATCACCAGCAGCGGGGGGCGACCGTACGGCACGCGAGTACGGCGAGGCCGGTCACGGACGAGGCGAGACCCGCCGCCATCCGCGCTCGTCGCGCCGAGTGGTCGCGGCCACGCACCGGGGACAGATCCAGCCGATCTCGTCCCGGTCGGTGAGGACGTCCGTCGCCCGGAAGTCGAACGGCACGTGCGGGAAGCGCACCAGTCTCGTCCGGCTCAACGCCAGACCGCACACCGTCTGATTGGTGCCCGGCAGCCAGGCATGCACCTCGCCGGCCGGCACGCGTACGCCGTCCGGCCCGGAAGCCTGGCTGGAAGCGGCCGTGGCCGCGCCTCTCACTGGTGCCATCCTCCCGGCGTTCCCGTTCAGCGGCCTCCTACACGCGCGGGCGGCGGCTCAACCCAGGCGCGGAGGCAACCGTGCCGGGAAACAGCGAGCGACCATGCGGACGCTGGTGGACGGTGGCGTGGTGGTGAGGTCTGCGGCGGTCGGGCTGAGTTCCTACGCCAGGGCGGCGGTGAATACGCGTTCGAAGCGGGTCACGAAAGCCTTCTCCGTAGATGTCCACGCCAACACCTCGGCCGGTGGGGGCCCGGCGATCACGGGCGGCCCGTTGGAGGCGCGTCCGGTCCAGAATCGCTCGTTGCGTACGAGACGTTCCTGGACGGCGTCCATCAGGTCATTGCGTTGATCTGTGGAAAGTCCGTAGGCGTCGGCCAAGACCCGGACCTGATGCGCTTGACTGGTCGGATCTCCCCGGGCTGGCTTTGACGAGATGCACCATGACCAGGCCACATAGGCGACGTCTTCGAGTGGGTCACCGACGGCGGCGAAGTCCCAGTCGATGAAGGCGATCGGTCGACCGTGATGAAAGACGGTGTTGTTCGGACCCGGGTCGTTGTGGCAGATCACCGGCCCGTCGCCGAGACGTTGGGCGAGGGCTCGGCTTGCCTCGTGGAAGCGGCGCAACAGGGCTCCGGCGGCCGCGACCTGGTCATCTGTCAGCGCGCCCCACTTCGCGGGCACATCCCCTCGCAGGAAGGTCAGGATGTCGCGGTCAAGCTCGTCGCGGCCCAGGTACTTCGGGGCACCGTCGAAGCCAGCCTCAGCCAGATGCAACAACAGCGTCCTCGTGAAAGGCGACTTCGGTCGTCTTACCGTTTCACCGATCTTGACGACTCCGGCGGTCAAGCGCCCGCCGCCCAGAATCACCTATCCGCGACCACTCGCTCAGCCTATGCGCACTGGCCGGGCAAGGGATTGGTTCGCCTGGGGCGGAAGAGGCTGGCCGGCTTACGGCGGAACGGCGGGCCGGAATCGCTTGTCACGGACCGGTCGGTCCAGCTGGCGACCGTACGATCGGGGCAGTTGTCCGGACGGGTGAGCGGGGGGCGTGTTGAGCAGCAGGGTGTTGGTGTCAGGGGCAAGCATCGCGGGGCCGGCTCTCGCGCACTGGCTGCGCCGGCGCGGGGCCGAGGTGACCGTGGTGGAGCGGGCACCCGAGTTGCGTCCCGGTGGCCAGGCGGTGGACGCGCGTGGGGTGGCCAAGGAGGTGATTCGGCGGATGGGGCTGGACGCGGCCGTACGCGCGGCCCGGACCGACACTGCCGGCGCGTACAACGTCGACGTGGACGGGAACGTGCTGGAGACCTTCCGTGCGGACGACGACGGCGGCGACGGGTACATCGCGGAGATCGAGATCCTGCGCGGGGACCTGTCCCGGGTGCTGTACGACGACACCCGCGACGGCGTGGAGTACCTCTTCGCTGACCGGATCGTCCAGCTCACCCCGGACGCTGACGGGGTCGACGTGGCCTTCGAGGGCAGCGGCCGGCGGCGCTTCGACCTGGTGATCGGTGCGGACGGGCTGCACTCGGCACTGCGCGCAATGGTCTTCGGCCCGCACGAGCGCTTCGTTCGCCACCTCGGGCGCATGATGGCCTTCTACACCGTGCCCAACGAGTTCGGGCTGGACCGCTGGCTGATCGACTACCAGGAGTCCGGCACCGGGCGCTCCGCCGGCCTGCGGCCCATCCAGGACGCCACCCGGGCGATGGCCATGTTCTCCTTCCCCGCGGCCGATCTCGACGTCGACTACCGCGACGTCGCGGCCCAGAAGCGTCTGCTGCGCGGGCGGATGGCCGACCTGGGCTGGTTGACCCCGCGCATTCTCGCGCACCTGGACGACACCCCGGACTTCTACCTGGACCAGGTCGCCCAGGTGGTGATGGACCGCTGGTCAAGCGGACGGGTCGGGCTGATCGGGGACGCGGCGTTCAGCTCGTCGCCGCTGTCCGGGGCGGGCACCGGGCTGGCCCTGGTCGGCGCATACCTGCTGGCCGGAGAGCTGGCCGCCGCCGGCTGGGACCCGGAGGCCGGGTTCGCCGCCTACGAGCGGCGGATGCGCCCGTTCGTCGAGGCCAACCAGCAGATCGGCCGGTTGCACGCTCGCAGTCTCGACGTCGGCGGGGCGGACGCCGCGCCCAGCCCGGAAGAGTGGCCCGTCGACCTGATCGAGCGTGCGATCAACGGAGTCGAGCTGCCCGACTACGCGGGGGTGCCGGAGTCCTCGGCCTCGGACCCTCGATGACCACCCCGCTGTGCCGATGGGCACCAGCTCTGTCCATATATTGGGGTCATGAGGCTAGTACGCGGCCGGCGAGCAAGTGGTGCGGACGACCGGGTACACAGTCCGCTGGAGCGTCGGCTGATCAAATCTGTCACTGACGGTCGTGTGCTTGATCTGGCCGGTGAGGGGCCCGTCGACGAGGCAGCAATGCGGTCGTGGGGCGATGACCGGACGATCTCGGCATCACTCATCCGTGAGATTGTCCGTGGCCGTGTGGCCGGCGAGCCCGATCCGCGCGGCCTGCGGCTACGCGGAGCCCGGATCACCGGTCAGATCGACCTGGAGAACATCACCAGTGATCTGGCACTGGACCTGCGGGACTGTCTGCTGTCCGGTGGCCTGAACCTCCGCAACGCCCAACTGCTGTCGGTTGTCCTAACGGGATGCCGGATCGAGCAGTCCGCAAGTTCTGGGGCGCCAGTCGACGCCACACGCTTCGCCGCGCGCGTGTTCTCACTGGCCGGAAGCACAGTCACCGCTGCATCTGTCGTCGGTGCCGTTCGTCTGGCTGCTGCCCGCGTCGGCACGGTGGACTGCCGCGGAGCGATGCTGGAGAACACGACCGGGCCGGCTTTGGATGCTGACGGCATCCAGGTCGATCAGAGCATGTTCCTGCACGACGGTTTCGCTGCTAGCAGCGCCAGCGAGCAAGGCACGATCCGACTGCTCGGCGCCCATATCGGTGGCCAGCTGAACTGCAGCAGGGCGCGGCTGAGGAACACCACCGGGCCAGCCCTCAACGCCGACAACCTCCAGGTGAAACAGAACGTGATGCTTCGCGGCGGGTTCACCGCTGCCAGCGCGAGCGAGCAGGGGACGATCCGCCTGCTGGGCGCCCACGTCGGCACATTGGATTGCGGCGGAGCCCACCTGGAGAACACCGTTGGACCGGCCTTCGACGCCGACGGCCTCCAAGCCGACCGGGACGTTGGTCTCGACGACGGGTTCACCGCTACCAGTGCCAGTGCCGAGGGCACGGTCCTGCTGACCGGTGCCCACATCCGCGGCCTTCTGGCCTGCAACGGGGCGCGCATGGGTAATACGACTGGCCCGGCCTTCGTCGCGACCGGCCTCCAGGTTGACCAGGACGCCATCTTTGACGGTGGGTTCGTCGCGACCAGCGCTGGTTCTCCCGTCGTGCTGATGCTGGCTGGTATGCGGATCGGTGCGGCTTTCCGTTTCGACACGGCCTCGGCGATGCGCGCGGCACCGACCCATGAATCGCTGATCGAGTTGGACGGACTTACCTACCCTGGATTACCACGGCCTGCTTGCCTGCGGAGTTGGCTAGCTCTGCTGCGTGAGCACACCCCCCGCTACACCTCGCAGCCCTATCAGCACCTCGCGGCCGCTTACCGCGCGGCGGGCCATGATCGAGATGCCCGCACGGTCCTCATTGCCCAACGCCGAGACCAGATCCAGCGCGCAGGACTGGCCGCCTCCGAACGCGCTTGGGGACGCCTCACCGGCATCACCCTCGGGTACGGCTACCAGCCTTGGCGCGCACTGCTCCTGCTCTTCGCCACGCTTGCCGCCGCCGTCACGCTGAGCATCATCGGCGGCAACCACGGTGGCCTTGCCCCCAAATCCGCCGCCGGTACGGTCACAGCCTCATGCACCACCATCGACCAGATCGGCATCGGCCTCGACCTGGGCACCCCGCTGATCAAAACCGGTGCCCACGAGGGTTGCCAATCCACCCACACTCCCATCGGTCAAACGCTCACCGTCATCGGCTGGGTCCTGCAACTGCTGGCCTGGACCTTCGCCACCCTTTTCATCGCCGGTTTCACGAGCGCAGTTCGCAAAATCTGATCACCGCCTGGCACTGGGTACGCGTTCCGGAGCTCCTATGTAGGCGGTCCGGCGGGACGACAGCTGAGGTGGGATGGGTTCCCGTGTGGCGGGTGAGTGACGTGCCTCTGAACAGGCTGGACGACCTCAGCCCGGCCGGGGGTCAGCCGTCTTCTTCCTGGCGGATCCGCTCGCGGACAGCGGCTGCGCGCCGGTGTTCCCGGCCGGCGCCGACCGCGTTCGACTCCACGTGCGCTTTCGTCACCACGGTCGGGTCCTGCGCGGCAGCGGGTGGTTACGGTGCGTAGTTCGCTGGTATCGGCGCGAACAGCCACGGCTCGAGTGCGGACGGAAATCTTGTGTACCGCTGGTGGGACGTCGAGAGGGCGCAATGACCCCCTAGTACCAGGCGGTGCAGTAGTTCGCGCCATCCAGACAGGCCCGTGCGAGGTAGCCCGCATCGTTCACCATTACCGTGTAGACGCTGGTGGTCCCGGCGGCGACGCGGTCGGCGGCTTCGTAGCCGATGTTGTTGTAGATATAGGCGTAGTCGCCTTCGGCGCCGTTGCGGACGCGCGCCCACGCCGCACGGCAGGTCCGGCTGTAGCGCAGCTCGATCGTCCGGCCCAGCGCGACCACGCTCTTCGCCGTGATGGCGTCGGCAGCACACCCGGTGGTCTGCGGGTCCTCGTACGTGCAGGAACTTCCGTAACAGGTGGCCGCGTGGGCCGCCGTCGGTGTGACGAACAACGTGACCAGTGCCGTCCCGGCGGCGGCGACCGTTCCCACAAATTTACGCATTGCCGTTCCTCCCCGTTCCTGACCATTGCCATCGATATGCATTGATCGGCGGCTCGTGTTTTCAGGCTAGGACCGCAGCCACTGCCGGTCACGACACCCGTTCAGGGAACGGAACGGGTGTCCGCACGAACAGGGACCGTCCATGTAGAGCTCGGCGCACGGACGACCCGCAGACCGGAACCATGCCGCCCGGCCCGCCAGACCGTCGCCGCCACCTTCGACGGCACCACCCACCCGGCGATCGGGGAACTTGCCGGCGATCCCAGCGTCGGCCAGCCGCACCCGGGGAGTGCAGGTTGACGTGCTTGCGACGAGCAGGCCGACACCCGGCTCGCCGAGCGACTCGATGACCGAGGCCACCCAGCCGGTCAGCCCGCCCATTCTTTGCAGCTCCGCCTCAGCCATCTCACGTTTTATCGGGTCGACCTGAACCAAACCTGACGATGAACTGCGCTGTAGGCGATGCCGGCGCGGGTTAGGCGGTGCGTCCCGGGTACTTCGTCGCTGGAACACGCCACGGCGGATCGGGAGATGCCATGACCCACGGACACGACCGGCTCGGCGATCGCCACGAGGAGCTCGACGAGGAGGAGGCCGAGCAGGTCGACCCGGTCCGGCCACCGGACCTCAACCAGCAGTCCGACCGCTCGGCGACCCGGCTGGAGCTCTTCTTCGATCTGGCGTTCGTGTTCTTCGTGGCCCGCTGCGCCGAGATGCTGGCCAAGGACCAGAGCTGGCACGGCGCGGCGGTATTCATCGGTCTGCTGACGATCGGCTGGTGGGCATGGACCAGCACGACCCTGTACGCCAACCGGTTCGACACCGACGACGCAGTGTTCCGGCTGCTCACGCTGACCGCGATGGCCGGTGTGGTGGCGATGGCGGCCGCGGTGGACAAGGTCGACGGCCCGACCGGACGGTGGTTCGCGCTCGGCTACGTGCTGATCCGTCTCGCGTTGATCGCGGGGTATGTGCGAGCGTGGTGGCACGTCCCGGGCGCTCGCTCGACCGTGCGGCTCTACCTGGTCGGGCATACCTTGGGCGCCGGAATCTGGCTGGTGTCCGTGGTCGTCTCGGCGCCGGGCCGTTACTGGTTGTGGGCCGCGGGGGTGCTCGTGGACGTCGTGTGGCCGACCGCCACCGCCCGGTTGAAGGACGCCGTCCCGCTGCACGTGGAGCACCTGCCGGAACGTTTCGCTCTGTTCGTCATTCTGGTGCTCGGAGAGGCCGTCGCCGGGGTCGTGACCGGTCTGCACGACGGCGACTGGCAGCCGTCGGTGGTCGTCACGGCGTTGCCCGCGTTCCTGGTCGCCGCCGCGTTGTGGTGGGTGTATTTCGACCTGTCCGGCGGGGCCGCCAAGCGGCGCCTGACCAGCGAGGGTGAGGACGTCACCAAGCACGGCGTGCACGACTTCTACGTGTACGTTCACCTGTCGTTGACGATCTCGCTGGTCGCCGTGGCGGTCGGGCTGGAACACGCCGTGCTGCACGGCAGCGACGCCCACCTCGCCCCGGGCCCCCGCTGGCTGCTCGGGATCGCCGTCGCCGGCTACCTGTTCAGCGCCGCGGTGATGCAGGCGCAGCTGGGCCGGCGGGTTCGCGGAGCGCTGCTGTGGCCCGGAGTCGGCGTCCCTCTGACCCTGGTGATCGCCGTCCTCGACCTCGCCCCGGTCGCCACGACGGGTCTGCTGGCCGCCGTCCTGATCGCGGGTGTGGTGACCGGTTTCCTGCTGCACCGATCCGGCGAGGTACGCACGGCTAAGGTTTGACGTTTGCCCAGGCAGGTGTCGTCCCTGGCGCGCTCGCTCGGCCGCGACCTGCTGCCGGCGGGCATCCGGGTCAACGCGGTCAGCCCCGGCCCGATCGCCACGCCGATCCTCGACAAGGCCATCCCGCGGCCGTTGCCGACGCGCTGCGAGCGATTCCGCGACACCAACCCGAGCTCTCGTGGACTTCGACGATTGCCGAGCCGCAATGGATGCCATGGTCATCGCTCGCCGTGAAGACGGGCTTGCCCGGTGGTGGATCGAGCAATATGTCGACCGCGTCGTCGTAGCTGTACGGGCCGGAAAGTGTCGGCGCCGGGTCCGGCATCCCTCTATCAATCAGCCCGAGCGTCATGAGGGTGTCGAACTGTTGGTGGCTCGACCAGCGCCAGCGCCAGCGGGGCCGCGCTGCTACCCGCATCGCTCTGGTACGACGGTCCGCGGCTGCGGATCCGGATCCACCCGGAGATCGTCCCGGGCCGTGAGGGCGCCACCCGGGCCCGGGTGGCGGCGATGACGCAGGAGTTGACCGACGTCTTCACGGACGCCGTCCGCCGGCATCCACACGACTGGCACGTGCTGCAACCGGTCTGGCCGGCCCCCGCCCACCAGGGCTGAGCTGAGTGGCGCTGAAACTCACCGACATGACCGTGCTCAGCGCGTACGGGATTGTGTTGCTTGGTTAGATTTGTTCGTGGTGATCCTTCCCGTCCGCACTCGGACCCCTTGCCCACCGACGTCTTCCGCAATGTCGCGAACTTCGCGAGAGGTGACAACCCCATGACGATCGACCGGCGCCTCATGCTGGTGCACGCCCATCCCGACGATGAGAGCAGCGGCACCGGGGTGACCATGGCCCGGTATGCGGCCGACGGTGCCCAGGTCACGCTGCTCACCTGCACGCTGGGCGAAGAGGGCGAAGTTCACGTCCCCGCCCTCGCTCAGCTGGCCGCCGGCGAGGCCGATCAGCTGGGCGGCTGGCGGCTGGCGGAGTGGGAGCGCGCCTGCACCGCGCTCGGTGTGACCGACCGGCGGTTCCTCGGCGGCGCCGGCCGCTACCGCGACTCCGGGATGATGGGGCTGGACAGCAACAAGCACCCCCGGGCGTTTTGGCAGGCCGACCTGGAAGAGGCCGCGCAGCTGTGCCTCGAGGTGATGCGTGAGGTGCGCCCGCAGGTGCTCGTCACCTATGACGAGGAGGGCCTCTACGGCCACCCCGACCACATCCAGGCGCATCGGGTGGCGATGCGGGCCGCCGAACTGGCCGGCGAGCAGGGGTTCGGGCCGCAGAAAATCTATTGGACGGCCATTCCGTACGTGCAGCTCACCAGCATGATTCAACGGTTCGCGCAGGACCCCGGCAACCCGTTCGACGCGATCGAGAAGCCGGAGGACTTCCCGTTCGGCCGGCCCGACGAGGAAGTCACCACGCGAGTGGACGGCGCCGTCTGGGCCGGCCAGAAGATCGACGCGTTGCGCGCCTACGCCAGCCAGATTCCGGCTGCGTCGCCGTTCCTGGCCGCCGATGCCGGCGAGTGGATCGCCGCCGAATACTTCGTGCTGGTCAAGGGCGAGCGGGGCGCCGGCAGCGGCCCGCACGGCTGGGAGGACGACCTGTTCGCCAACGTACGCTGACCGGCGCCGCCAGCTGGAGCGGCGCTGGCCGGCGCGGCTCGTCCGGCACGCCCAACCGTAACCGCACCGGGCACTTGGCGTGCGGATGGCCGCGCTGTACGCGGTGATGGGTGGTGCCCAGTCTCATTCCCGCCGAGTTGCGGACAGACGCCAGCGGTGTCTCGTCCGAAGTCCTCGCATTGCGTGAATCGCACCGGCGGAGCACACGGCCCGGTCGAGAGCACTATGTTGGGCCGGTGCTCATCGCTTCCCGCGGTGGCCGGCCGCTGACCACGGTCACCGACGGCGCGGCCTACCTTCAGCTGCTGGCGCTGTCCGGCGTCGGCACCGTCCTGATCGTCCGGGCCTTCCTGGGCCTGGCCGGCTATCCGCAGGTGGGCGGCGCCTCCCTGCACATCGCGCACGTCCTGTGGGGCGGTCTGCTGATGCTCGCCGGCCTGCTGTGCGCCCTGCTCTTCGCCGGTGTCGGCGCGCGGGCCGCCACGGCCGTACTGGGTGGGGTGGGCCTGGGTCTGTTCGTCGACGAGGTCGGCAAGTTCATCACCCGGCGCAACGACTACTTCTACCGGCCCGCCGCGGCCATCATCTACCTCGTCTTCGCCGCGCTGCTGGTGTGCGCCTCTCAGCTGCGCAGACGGCGGGTGGTCGAGGACCGGCACCGGTTGGCGACCGCCGCGCAACTGGCGTCCGCCGGGGTGACCTCGGGGTTGACCAGCCGGCAGCGGCACGCTGCGGAAGAGTTGCTGGCCGGGCAGGAGGGCGAGGCGGCCGAGGCCGTGCGCAGGCTGCTCTCCGCCGCGCCGCACCGCGGGCACTCGCAACGGGTGCAGGACCTGTTCGACCGGACGGAGGCGGTCGCGCGACGGCTGCTCGACGGGCGTTGGTTCACCCCAGCGGTTCTGGGCCTGTTCATCCTGTCGCGGGTGGTGGTGGCGGTAGTGTTCGTGAGCCAGGCGCTGTCCCAGACGACCGGCCACGACCTCGGCTCCGTCGCTGAACCCGGTGCGATCGCCGGCGGGGCCGTGTCCCGCAGCGTCGCCCTGGCGTGCGTGGTGGCCGGGCTCCTGCGGCGGCGGGCCGACAAGCGCGCGGCGTACGGCTGGTTTCGGGTCGCGGTGCTGGTTGAGCTGCTGGTGAGCCAGATCTTCAATTTCACCGACAGTCAGTTCGCCGCGGTCGGCGAGCTGCCGTTCAACTTGCTGGTCCTCGCGGTATTGAGCTATCACCTGCGCCGGCCGGGCATCTGAGGACGCGCGAGGCCCCTTCGGAGCAACGGGGCGAACCCGGCTTCGGCTGAGCCGCTTCAACCGATATGCACGCCTCGCGATTGCCGCCCGCCGAATACTTGGTGTCCCGGCGGCCGGATGCGTGGTCGACTGTGGGCCGGATGCTATCCCCTCGACCCGCCGGAGCTACCTTCTGTATCACTGCCCTGACTGAGTCTGACCGTACCTCTTCCGGTTATCGCCTCGCGTGGTTGGCGAGTGGTGCGGACGATGATCCGCTCGGGTCGGCTTTTCTGCGGCTGTTCACCCGCACGGGCCAGGAACACCTGGCCGAGGTACAGGTGAATGTGCATGTGGCGGAGCGACGCAAGGGGGTCGGATCACTGCTTCTCGACCGGGCGGTGGCTGCCGCGCGGGAGGCGGGTAGGCGGTCTGTGATTGCGCAGGCCGACGCGGAGACGCCGGGCGATCGATTCCTTGCCGCAAGCGGTTTCCGTAAGGTGCTGACCTTGATCCATGCTCGGCTTGCGCTGGATGAGATGGATCGCAGCAGGATCGACCGGATCAGCGCGGTCGTCGAGTTGCCACACCACGGCTACCGTCTCGCGTCATGGCGCGGCACCGTCCCCGGGGAACTGGCCAAGACCTTCGCCGACTCCCGCCGGGCGATGGACGACATGCCGATGGGCGACACGGATTACGGTGTCGTGGCTTGGGACGTGGATCGAGTTCTGGCCGCCGCCCAGGCCGTTGCCGACCGCGGTGACCTGCTCACCACGGTGGTTGCCGTCGACGACTCGGACGGCACCATCGTCGGTTTCTCGGAGCTCGTGGTGCCGGGCGACGGCAGAGGCGACGGGCAGCACTACGGCACCGGTGTACTGCCCGAGCACCGCGGCCACGACCTCGGCCGCTGGATGAAGGCCGAGATGGTTCGCCTCGCTCGCATCAACCACCCCGAACTCTCCGGTGTGGTCACCGACACCGCGGACAACAACGTTCCCATGCGGCATATAAACGACGCACTCGGATATTTGCCCACCCACCAGGCCCTGCAGTACCAGCTCGACCTTTGAGGAAAGGCCCGGTTCTCCGGGCTGTCCGGTCATGCAAGGCAGCACAGCAACGCCCGCGACGGGGCACTCGAGATTGCTGACCCTGTCGACCGCATCGGGAACGCCGGCGCTCCATGGATGCGCCGCCGCCAAACGCCGTTTGGCATGGTCCAGAATGCAGGGATGGCGGACGATGGATTTGGCGGCGCTGTCCTCAGCGAATGGTGCGCCCGGGCGTTCACCGGAGCGCCGTCGGTGGCCGGCCGGTTGCCGTCCGAGCCGGATGAGTCGGTCGGCCGGCACGCCGAGCGGGCCCTCGCCCTGCGGATGGGCGCACTCGTGCAGCCCGTGCCGGCGTACCGGGTGCTGCGCGGGCGCCGGCCCCAGCTGGTCGACCGCGTCCAGCGCTACTTCGCCGCGTACGCGACCGTCGGCGTGGTCGGCGCCGCCGGCCCGGAGAAAGGGCTGGCCCGGCTCTGCCTGCTGCTGGCCCGGCTCGAGGCGGACGGAGCACTGCGGCGGGGCGCAACGGTCGAGCAGCTCCACCGCAGCATTCCCGATCATGACGTATTGGAGCTGGTCGACCTTGCCGGGAAGGTGCCCGGCGCACTGGGCGCCCGGCTCAACCCGTCGCCCGGCCCGCTGGGCGTCGCCGAGCCGGTGTTCGGGCCCGGGCGGGTGCCGGGCGACCTCACGCTCGGCGGCACCCTGATCGCGGTGACCCTCGGCGACCATGCGGAGCTGGCCCGGCGGCTGCGCCAGCTCGTCGCGCTGGCCTGGCTGGACGTCGAGGACCGCCACCGCGTCCGCGAGCTCGGGATCTACCTGGCCGCCACGGGCACCCTCGCCACCTGGTCGGTCGCCGACCTCGCCGCCGAACTGCTGGCCGGGGCGGACCCGGACGCCGCCCGCGCCGAGTTCCGGGCCTTGGCGACGGCGAAGGCACAACGGCAGCCCACGGTGTACGGGCCGGAGGTGTGGAAGACGGTCGCCGGCACCGAGTGGACGTACTGGGACCTGTGGTTCTGCGCCGTTTGCGTCCGGGACCACGGCGGCGACTGGGACGCCCTCGACGCGAAACTCTCCGAGAGCCCGTACCGGGAGTTCAGCGCGCGGATGTGGTCACACATCCTCGACGTCGAGCGCCGCCTCGCGGCCGCCGGGATCAGCGCCGCCGACCTCGCCGGCCCGCTGGTCCGCGATCGCAAGACAATGATGAAGGCCCGCTCGAAGGTCGTGCAGTGGATCGGCATCGATGACAAGCACCGATCGCCCGCGATGCGCGACACCCCGGAGGACCGCTTCGCCGAACGCGCGCACTTCGGCGGCTGGGACCCGTACCCGGTCTCGCCCCGACCGTTCTACCACGAGCTGATCGCGGCGGCGACACCCGACCTTGAGGAAAAGGGCTGGCGGCACCGGGACGTCCAGTCGCTGTTCAAGACCCTGGAGGAGCTGGAGGCCCGCCACGCCGGCGACCCGGCCACCCTGCTCGCCGTCCGCAGGGCCGGCCTCACCGCCAGCTCGATCGCCCACCATAACTGCGGCGATTCGGGCGGCTTCGTCAGCGACTACACCTCGGATGCCACGCTGCGCTTCAGCCGCACGGACTGGCGGGCCACGGGCATCGATGCCGCCGGGTTCTGGCGGGACTTCCTGGAGGTGTTCGTCATGCTGAGCAACTTCGGGGTGGCGTACGACCGCGAGGGGGAGGTGTGGGCGAGCCTGGGCGCGGAACGCGACCTGGAGCTGGTCGAGCGGCTGATCGACGAGCTGCACGGCGTGTACGTCGCCGGCCGGCTCAAGTGGCACGCGTTCGAACTCGAGCGGTTCCGCGAGCAGATCCGGCCTGCGGCCTAACGGAGGATCCTCCAAAGCCTCACGCCCCCGACGCAGGCGGCGGTGATGGTGGACCGGTCGGGGCCCATGGCGATCGAGCTGCACTCAGCCTGGATCAGAGCGCCGATCTGCGGCCGGCGCCGAAGTCGATTGCCACGGTCACTATGGCGGCCCATCCCACCCGCCACGACCGCGGTTACTGCCTCGCTCATGTCACCCAACTGCTGCCGCTGTTGCAGGCGGTACCACGATCCGCGGCAAGCGCGGGAAGCCTGCTCAAACTCGGCTGCGCTCTCATCTGCTCCCGCCGCCTCCGAACCGTAAACAGTTTGGAGTCCTTACACCGGGATGGGACTGTATGCCGTCCTCATTCAGTTGTTCAGCAGCCGGTGTAGCCAGCGCAGCCGGATCTCGCGGGCGTCGTGGCTCAGCCGCGCGCCCGGAGCAAGGCCGTCGAAGCCATGGAATCCGCCCGGCCAGACGTGCAGTTCGGCCACCCCGCCAGCCTGCCAGATCCGGCTGACGTACGCGATGCCCTCGTCGCGGAACGTTTCGGCCGAGCCGACATCCAGCAACGCGGGCGGCAACCCCGAGAGGTCGACTGCTCGCGCGGGAGCGGCGTACGGCGAGATTTCGGTCCCGCCCCAGGATTTGCCCAGCAGCGAAGTCCAGCCGTACTCGTTCGCGCCGCGATCCCAGATGCCGCGGCCGGTCATCTGGACCGCGGACGGGCTGTCGTTGCGGTCGTCCAGCATCGGAGACATGAGGATCTGACCAAGCAGCGCCGGGCCGCCCTGGTCGCGGGCGCGCAGGGCGAGCGCCGCGGCCAGGCCGCCGCCCGCGCTGCTGCCGGCCACGATCAGCCGATCGGTGTCGAAGCCGAGCTCGGCGGCGTGCGCGGCAGTCCACTGGAGCCCGGCGTAGCAGTCGTCGATCGGTCCCGGGTGCCGGGTTTCCGGCGCCAGCCGATATTCGACCGACACCAGGACGAGGTTGAACCGCTCGGCCCAGTCGAGCAGCTCGGCGATCCCGGACCGCCGATCGCCGAAGACCATGCCACCGCCGTGGGCGTAATAGACGCAGCCCAGTACGCCGGTGGGCGCGGCCGGCGTGCAGATCAGCAGCGTGATGGCCGGGTCGTCGCCGAGCCCCGGCACGACTCGCTCCTCGACCCGGAATCGCCTGTCGCTTCGGAGCTGGTCGAGGCTCGGCGCGGGGATCAGCTCGAGCGAGCGGATCCGGGCGATCGTGTCGTCGTTGAAGGTGGCGGGACCTCCGGCGCCGAGGGCGCTCAGCGCGGCGCCGAGCTCGAGGTCGAAGGGCGGCGGCGGCAAAATGGTTGGCATGATGAATAAGACTCAGCCGCGGCCAAGAACTCATCGCTACACCGACCGGCCACCGCCTGCCGAGCCGCGTAGGCCGCGGGGCAATGCTCCGTTGTAGTTCGTCGATCGAACTGCTGAGGTGCGGCCGCAACGTCCGCAGATCCCACGCCTCTCATGGCGTCGGCAACGACTCGGTGCCCGCACGACCGCGTCGAGGCCCTCAGACGCGAAGTGGATCGCCTTCTGGAGCAGCCGAACCTCACCCGCGGAGCATCGTCATGGCGTCACCTCGGCTGCTCTGCCGTCAGGACCCTCGCAAGTCCGAAATTGGGGAAGAGCTCGGGGTCGTTGAAGGAGACGATTCGCGAAATTCCGGTGTGGGTGATGGTGAGTACTTGCAGCGCGTGCGCCCGGTAGGAGTCGTCGTTCCCCCGCCAGTAGGCGGCGACCGCCGGTTGGCCGTTGGCCGTGGTGGGGAACATGCGGGCCATGTCTGGCCGGGCGAGCACGTTGTTGCGCAGGAACTGCCCGACGGTTGCCCGGCCGGTGAACCACTGGATGTTCGGTGGCATCTCCAGTGCGACATCGTCGCGCAGAACTTCCATGAGCGCGTTGATGTCGGCGTTCTGGAAGGCTGTGATGTATTGGTCGAGCAGGGCGCGCAGGCCAGGCTCAAACAGTTCGGCCGGGTGGTCCTCGGCGGGGGCGACGCGCCGCAGCTGAGTTCGTGCCCGTTGCAGCAGGCTGTTGACCGCGGCGCCGGTCGTGCCGAGCAGATCGGCGACCTCGTTCGCCCGCCAGGCCAGGACATCCCGCAGGATCAGGGCGACTCGCTGCTTGGCCGGCAGGTGTTGCAGGGCGGCGATGAGGGCCAGGCGGACGCTGTCGCGAGCGGCGACGATCGTAGCCGGGTCGGCGGTGTCCATCGGTGGGCCCGGTAACGGCTGGATCCAGGTGTCCTTCTCCAGCGCCGACAGCGGGTGGTCCGGGTCATCGCTGGGTGGGCCGAGTCCCGAGGGCAGCAGGCGGCGGCTGTGGTGTTCCAGCGCGGTCAGGCAGACGTTGGTCGCGATCCGGTAGAGCCACAGGCGCATGGACGAGCGACCTTCGAACCTGTCGTACGAGCGCCAGGCCCGTATGTAGGTTTCCTGGACCAGGTCTTCGGCGTCCTGCAACGAACCGGTCATCCGGTAGCAATGCGCCAGCAATTCCCGCCGGAACGG
Organism: Actinoplanes sp. NPDC051343; assembly: GCF_044455125.1. Classification (NCBI taxonomy): domain Bacteria; kingdom Bacillati; phylum Actinomycetota; class Actinomycetes; order Micromonosporales; family Micromonosporaceae; genus Actinoplanes; species Actinoplanes sp. NPDC051343. The sequence goes on along the minus strand of NZ_JBITEL010000014.1, from coordinate 76,752 downwards.
GTCGGTCAGGCGCACGAACGGGTCCTCCTGCGCAAGCTGCATGACGCACGCCGCTTTCCTCGAGAAGTGCACTCTTCTACTGATGAAGACTTGGCCGACGGCTGAGATTCATCGCCGTGCCGTGCGGTTGCCCCGGCTCCGGGACCGCAGCTGAACTGACTTGACGCCTTGCGTCCGCGGCGTCCGCATACCGTTGCGGCTGCTCCACGCGGAGATAGCGACTGCGCTCCCGCAGAAGGGGCGCGTCGAGATGGCAGGTACGTCCGGCACACACCTGTCGAGACCAGTCAGGATCGTGCGTAAGTCGCCGCCGCCAGGCAACACGGGGCCGATTAATTCTCGGCCGGAGTCAAGTCTCTATCAGCGTGACTACTTCACCGATTGATCTGACCGGAACCACCGCGATCGTAACGGGGGCCGGACGCGGGTTCGGCCGCGCCATCGCGGGGGCCCTCCGGGCGACGGGTGCGACCGTCGTCGGCGTCGCCCGGACCGGCTCCGAGCTGGAAGAGGTCAGGTCCGAGCTCGGTGCCGGCTTCGTCCCGGTCGAGGCGGATGCGTCCGACGAGGCCGTGGCGACGGAGCTTCTCGAGCGGTATCGACCCCGCACGACAGTGCTCAACGCCGGTGCGGCACCGCCGATGGGTCCGCTGAGCCGGCAGACATGGGAGAGCTTCAGCCGCAACTGGGAGGTCGACACCCGGCAGGCTTTCCACTGGTCCCAGGCGGCGTTGCGCATCGGCCTCCCGGCCGGCAGCACGGTCATCACCATGTCGAGCGGGGCCGCGTTGCGCGGCTCACCACTCAGTGGCGGGTATGCCGGAGCCAAGGCGGCGGTCCGCTTCATCACCGCATATGCCGGGCAGGAGTCACGGGACGCCGGGCTCGGTGTTCGTTTCGTAGCCGTGCTTCCGCAGCTGACGCCGGAGACGGCGCTCGGCGAGCTCGGGGTCCGGGCGTACGCGGAGCAGCAAGGCATCGACGTAGCCGATTTCGTCGAGGCGCTACGACCCGTGCTGACCCCCGTACAGGTGGGGCAGGCCGTCGCGCTGCTGAGCACCTCGCCTGATCATTCGGAATCCGCCTATCTGCTGACCGGTAACGGCTTGAAACCGTTGCCGTAGGTAGTCCGGGCGAGCGGGGAGCGGCATCCACGCCGCGAGTTGCGCCACCATGATCCTGATGTCCTGGCGGTGGGGATCGACATTGCCGACCTGGCCCTTCGAGGCCATCTTCACCCTGGCCGCCGCCTGGTTCTACATCCAAGCGGTGCATGGGCGCCACGACGGTACGCACCCGGACGGCCCGCGGTGGCGCGATTTTCACCATGCTGCCATGGCCGGCGCCCTCACCTGGTCGATCGCCGCGATGGCCAACCTCCACACCATGGGAGCCGGGGACCGGAGCGACATGATGACGATGCATCACCACCTGGCGGCGTCCGCTACGCCCGACCGGGACCACGTGATCGCCACGCTCGGCCTCACGGCGTACTTCGTCTTCGCCGCGTGGCCATGGTTCTCACCGCCATCCGGGCCGCCCGTAACTCGGACACCGCGGGAAGGCGGCAAAGCCGTCGTCAAGCGGCCGAGGCAGGCCACGCCCTGATGAGCATCGGCATGGCCGCCATGTTCGCGGCCGTGGCCTGATCGCGTCGGGAAGCGATGAAAAAGGGCCGGCCACGAAGTCTTTACAGCAAGAAGAAACCACCAGGAGGAATGCCGTGACACTGCCACAGGTCGTATCCCGAGGCGAATGGCTCACCGCCCGGAAGGAACTGCTGAAAGCCGAGAAAGATATTATGCTCGCCCAGGACGCGGTGAGCGCCCGGCGGCGTGAACTGCCGATGGTGAAGGTCGACAAGGACTACACCTTCGAGGGCCCGGACGGAAAGGCCCGCCTCGTCGACCTGTTCGAGGGCCGCGAGCAGCTGATCATCTACCACTTCATGTTCGGCCCGGACGAGGACGAGGGCCACAACAGCTGCTCGTTGCTGGTGGACAACATCAGCCACCCCGAGCACCTGCATGCCCAGAACACCACTATCGCGCTCGTCTCGCGGGCGCCGATCGCGAAGCTCACGCCGTTCCGGACGCGAATGGGGTGGACCATTCCGTGGTACTCGTCGTTCGGCAACGACTTCAATTACGACTTCCACGTCACCACTGACGAGTCGGTCACGCCGGTCGAGTACAACTACAAGGACAAAGACACCCTCATCGCGAAGGGCACCCCGTGGTACACCAGCGGCGAGTGGCAGGGACTGAGCGTCTTTGTACGTGACGGCGACGACGTCTATCACACGTACTCCACCTACGAGCGTGGCATCGACCCGCTCGTCAACACCTACAGCTACCTCGACCTGACGCCCCTGGGCCGGCAGGCACACGTAATGCAGTTCCCCCTGCACGACACCTACAACGCGTAACCAGCGGTCGGGGGCGCCGGCCGACTCCGGCGCTCCCCTCTGTGCGCCTGACCGACCCCTCCGGCGACCGGCTTCCCGGCCGAGGCGGGACTCACCGGCCATGTCGCCCGATCACGGACCTGCGCGAACCCATTCCCCTCACAAACGGCCAGAAGCCGGCGCGTCGACGCGTACGCCAAGCTGTGCTCGCGAGGTGCGGAAGCTGGCACCTCGCTGAGCACCACGGCGAACGCCGTGCTGGCAGAAAAACTGTAAACGTCGCGGCCGCCGTGGTGCCGAGCGCCGCGCTCGGCGAAGACCGGCGCTGAGCCCCGCTGCCCAGTTTGAGACGAAACCCGTATGCGGGCCAGAAAAGGGTATGCAGGCGCCGGAAAGGAGAGCTCGATGACCAACCCTCAGCAGCCAGAGATCCGGCGTAGCGAAGAGTCGCCCACGACGAAACAGCGCACCCAGGACGCGAACCCGACCGACGCACCCGGCGGAAGCCACGAAAATTCTGCCGGCCGCCCCGTCCCGGAGGCCCAGATGTCGCCGTACGGTCCGCACGGCAAGACAGCCGACGACAAATCCTGACCGCGGTCAGCCACACTACCGCTAGTGGCTGACCGCCGGTCAGCCACTAGCGCTGGTGCCGGCGCGTTACCTTGGCCAGGTCGCCGTGGGCGTGGGCGTGGGCGAGGATTCGTTGCCGGCCGGCCGACGAGCCCCCGGCCGGCGAGGCTGCCAGCAGTCCGGCCACCTCGTCCCATTCGCCCTGCGTCTGCAGATCGTCGGCGACCGTGTCGAGCAGTGCCCCGACGACCTCGGCGGCGCTCCGCAACCGCCGTTCGACTGGGTGGAACAGGCACTCCTCCAGGCCGGGTCGCCCCGGGCTCAGAGACGACCGGCACGTCCTTGTCGCCGCGCCAGAGAGCTGGACGCGTCGGGGTGGGCGTCGTCGTCGACACCGACGCCGAGCCGGTCGACCAGCTCTCCGCCGAACCACGCCGCCACGCCGCTGATCAGGACCGCGAGGACCTGGACGACCAGCGAGCCGGCGCTCGCCGCATGGTTTGTGTTGTCGATGCGGGTCAGCCAGCTGATCACGAACAGCAGGAGCACGACGGTGTTCGCCGCGGCGTGGAGCAGTCCGATCCGTTTGGCGCGGGTGCCGGCCGGGATGGCGGTCCAGTCCAGCAGCCCGGTCAGGGCCGCCACGACGGCGCCGATGATGCCGGCCGCGATGTTCCAGTAGCCGGCCTCGTCGAACGCCCCGTCGTCACGCCCGAGGGCGATGAGGTCGAAGACGGTGGCGGTCAGGAGCAGGGCAAGCGGGAAGACGATCACCATAGGGTGTACGGGATGGCCCAGCGCGCGTACTCGGGTCTTCATGCGCGCCGGGTACCCGCATCGAAGCTCTTTGAACGGCTTGGCGCGCATCGTGGAGCGCTCAGAAACTCCGATCAGGCCGTCGCGGCGCGGACGACGGCGCGCCGGATGGCCTCGTAACCGGTGCATCGGCACAGGTTGGAGGTCAGCAGCTCGCGCAGGCGCTCCGGATCGTCGCTCAACGTGGGATCGTCCTCCAGCGCTCCGGCCGCGAGCATCAGGAAGCCCGGCGTGCAGAAGCCGCACTGCAGCGCGTGCTCAGCCGAGAAGGCCGTCTGCAACGGATGGTCGCCGCCGAGACCTTCGACCGTACGGATCGCGGCTCCGTCGCACTGGACGGCGAACATCAGGCACGAGCGCACCGCGTCGCCGTTCACCAGCACCGTGCATGCACCGCAGACGCCGTGCTCGCAGCCGAGGTGTGTACCGGTGAGACCGCAGTCCTCGCGCAGCGCGTCGGCGAGCGTGCGGCGCGCCTCCACCTCCAGGTCGTACCGTTGCCCGTTCACCGTCAGGGTCGTGCGCATGGCGTCATCCTCCGTCTCGGGCTTGCCGCAGTGCCCGGCGCACGAGCACGCCGATGGCGTGCCGCTGATATTCGAGGTCGGCGTAGGGCTGCGGCTGCGGATCGGCGTCCTGCCGGGCGGCCGCCTCGGCAGCCGCCGCGACATGGGCGTCGTCAAGGGGCTGCCCGGACAACACGGCTTCCGCGGCGTGGGCCCGGGTCGCCCGGTCAGCGGCGTTCGCCAGGCCGATCCGTGCCGAAACGACCCGGCCGTCGGTCACGGTCACCGCGGCGACCGCGGCGAGCTGGGCGAAGCTGGCATGGGTACGGCGATGCTCGGCGAAGCCCACCGCGGTGCTGCGGGGCAAGTGGGGCAGGCGTACCTCGGCGAGCAGTTCGTCCGGGCGACGCGCGGTGGTGAACGGGCCGGTGAAGAAATCCTCCGCCGCCACGGTGCGCTCGCCCTCGGGCCCGGCGAGATGCAACTCGCCGCCCAGCGCGGTGACCACAGTGGGCCACTCGGCGGCCGGGTGCGCGTACGCCATGCTGCCGAGCATGGTGCCCCGGGCACGAATCGGCGGATGGGCGATGTGGTGCACCACCCGACGCAGCAGGTCACCGAGCGGCCCCGGCACGACGTCGGAGCCGAACGCCCGGTGCCGCACCAACGGCCCCACCCGCAGCGCCGGCCCGGTGGCGTCCAGCCGGTCGAATTCCGGTACCCGGTTGATGTCGACGAGCCGCCGCGGGCGGGCAGCGCGATAGTTCATCTCCAGGACCAGACTCTGCCCACCGGCGAGCACCTGCGTGTCGCCGTCGGCGAGCGCGGCGAGCACCTCCTCCGTGCTGCGCGCGGCGACATAGTCGAACGGTGCGGGTTTCATCGGGCGGCACTCCAGCAGGTGTACGGCGTGAGCGGCATCTGCAGCGCGTCGCGGCGCTCCCGGCTCACCGCGTCGGCGGCGGCGTTGACCAGAGCCGGTGGTGCGCCGATGCAACCGGCCTCCCCCGCTCCCTTCGCCCCCAACGGCGTATTGGGGTTGGGGGTACAGGTCTCGGCGAAACTGAGCGGCGGCAGCTCGGACAGAGTGGGAATCAGATAGTCGAGCAGACTGCGGGTGGCGGGACGGCCGTCCGGGTCGTAGCGCATGTCCTCGTACAGTGCCTGGCCGATGCCCTGCACCATGGACCCGTAGCTCTGCCCGTCCACGATCAGCGGGTTCACCACCACGCCGTAGTCGTCGACCGCGACGAGTTTCAGCACCGTCAACTCGCCCAGTTCCGGCTCGATCTCGACCACCGCGGCGTACGCGCCGAACGGGAAACTCTCCGGCGGCGCGTACGTCTCGTCCGCCCGCAGCTGTTCCGAGGCGGCCAGCTCGGCCAGGGTCATCGACCGGCTGTCCACGCTGACCGTGCCGCTCTCATAGCGGACGGCGTCGACGGGGACCGCGCAGATCTCGGCCATCCGCTTGCGGGCGCTGTCGACCAGCTTGCCCGCAGCCCGGTGGAGCGCCGCGCCCCCGGTCTGCATGGAGCGGCTCGCGAACGAGCCGATGCCCTGAGGTACGACCGCCGTGTCCCGCTCCACCAGGCGCACCCGATCCGGTTCCACGTCCAGCACCGCGGCGACGACCTGCGGAAAGGATGTCTCGTGACCCTGACCGGTCGAACAGCACCCGGAGAGCGCGACGAACGTACCGTCGGCACACGCTTCGACCGCACCGAATTCCTCGCCCGCGCCGGAGCGTTCCACGTAGGTGCACAGCCCGATGCCGATCGGGGCCTCACCGGCCTCCCGGCGGCGCACCTGCTCGGTTCGCCACCCCTGGTAGTCCAGCTCCCGCAGGGCCACGTCCAGCGCTGCGGAGTAGTTACCGCTGTCGTATGTGAAACCGGTCGGTGTGTCGTACGGAAAAGCGTCCGGCCGGATGAAGTTGCGCCGGCGAATCTCTGCCGGGTCGAGGCCCAGCCGGTGCGCGAGCAGGTCGACGGTCCGCTCGATCGCCGACGCCGCCTCCGGTCGCCCGGCACCACGGTACGGGCACGTCGGCGCGGTGTTGGTGACCACCGCACGGCTGCGCACGTGCACCTGCGGGATCGCGTACGCGCCGGTCGCCATCATCGAGGTCGCCATGGGCACGAACGAGCCGGTGTGCGGGTAGCCACCCACGTCGGCATCGACATGCAGTTCGTACGCGAGGATCCGCCCGTCGGCCCCGGCCGCCATCCGGACCCGCTGGTTCTGACCGCGCCCGTGCGGCGGCCCGGTCAGCGACTCCGCCCGGTCCTCCAGCCAGCGCACCGGGCGGTTCAGCCGGCGGGCCGCGGCCGTCACGGCCAGGTACTCCGGCCAGGTTTCGCTCTTGCCGCCGAACGCGCCGCCCACATCCGGTACGACCACCCGGATCTGCTCCGGCCGTAACCCGAACGCCCCGGCCAGGTCCCGGCGCAGCCGGTGCGGAGCCTGGTGCGAGACCCACACCGTCAAGCCTCCACCGGGTTCCGGCCGGACGAGAACGGCCCTGGTCTCCATGTACGTATGGGCGAGCAACTGCTGCCGGTAGTTGCCTTCCACGACCACGGCGGCGTTTTCCCAGACGTCGGGGTCGATCGGCTCACCGAACTCCTTCTCCTGCGTCACGTTGCCCATGCCGGGGAACAGCTGCACGTCGCTGCCCGCCGCCTCGGTGGGGTCGAGCAACACGGGCAGCGCTTCGAGGTCCACCCGGGCGGCGTCGCGGCCGTCCTCGGCCGCGTACCGGTCACGGGCGAGAACGATCGCCACCGATTCCCCGGTGTAGCGGACCCGATCCGTGGCGAGCGCGGGCCACGGTCGGCCGCGTACGGACTCGGGATCCATCATGGGCGGCGCCTCGGGAAGGAACGGCAGATCGGCGTGCGACCAGGCCGCCACCACACCGGGCACGGCCCGCGCAGGGCCGAGTTCCACCTCGCGCAGGACACCGTGGGCCACGTCGCTGCGGACGAACACCGCTTCCACGCAGTCCTGGATCCTCAGGTCACCCACGTAGCAGCCCGCCCCACGAACCAGGCGGGCGTCTTCACGCCGCGGCAGCCTCGCACCGATCATGTGCGCGGGCTACCCGCACCCGACCGGGACAAACTCCGTGGGTCGGTATCTTCTCGTCGAGGCAGGGTATCCACAGGCGCTGGACCCGAGCGTCAGGCGGTCGGGTTCCGCCGGGTTTTCCACGTGCTGGGCGCACACCTGAGGCATGACCTCGAGCAGCCGGTTGCGGCGCTCACCGTGCCGGTCCTGGTGATCCGGGGCCGCGAGGACCGGCTCAGCACGCCGGAGTGGGGCCGACGGCTCGCCGGCCTGGCCGCCGTCGGCGAATACGTGGAGGTTCCGGGCAGGCACTCGTTCTGCTGGCGCTATCCCGGCGCCTGGTCGGCGCCCATCCGGGCGTTAGCCGACCGGGTCTGACGCACCACCCGGGCGGCCGGAACCCGGAACGGTGTCCTCGTGTGAATCGGCAAGACGGTTACCGCGTCCCGGTGTGAGTAACGGTCCAGGATGGACGTGACGACGGCCGTGCTGATCGGCCTCATCGCCCTGGCGCTGGCGCCGGCGCCTCCGGTGACACCCTGCCCATTCCGCTGTAGGTCGTGCTGCTCGCTGAGACGGCCATCGCGCTGGGCACCGTCTCCGGTGGCTGGCGCATCGTACGCACCATGGGCACCCGCATCACGCAGCTCCGGCCGATCGGCGATCAGCCGCTTTGACCTCCACGGCGCTGACCGCGACGGGCGACCGCAATCTCCGACTTCTGGAAGATCCCCTCCTGCTTTGGGCGTCCGCGGGCCTGTCGCCGATCGTCGACAACATCGGCGACGGCAAGGAAGAACCCGCTGCTACTTACCGCGGGCTTTGCGGGTGCTCCTGGCGTTGGCTTTCTGGATCGCGTCGACCAGCTGGTCCTTGGTCATCCGGCTGCGGCCGCTGATCTCGAGCTTCTTCGCCTGATCCATCAGGTGCTTCTTGCTCGCGTTCGCATCGACCCCACCGGCGGTCTTCGCCTTCGTGCCCCGGCCACCGGCCGCTTTGGCGTCACTCGGACCCTTCTTGTCCTTGGGCTCCCAGTGATCCCCGGACTTCTCGAACGAATGCTTCAGCGACGCGAACGCCGTCCGGTGCGCCCGCTCGCCGTCGCCGTACTCCTCGACCGCGTGATCGCGGGTCTTGACGTACGTCTCCTGCGCCTTCTTCGGCGACCGCTTCAACGTGCTCGGCATGTCATCCTTCGCCGGCATGGCGAGCTCCTCTCCAACGTCGATGCCCAAGGCGTGCCCGCTCAGGGGCCGGCTCAAACGATGCGGGCAGGGCCGCCCGCCACGACGCCGGCGACAGCCTGGTCGACGCCCGCCTGCAGCGGAAGGTGAGCCATCATGTGCGACGCTCACCGTTTGCCGCGGTCACCGCCGGGTAGGCCGCTCCGGTGCTGCCGGCGTGCCGGGCGCTACAGGGCATAGGCGGCTCGGTCTATCTATGCGCTCGCGCTCGCGCTAGCCCGCGACGCCGTTCCGAAGCAGCTCACCAACCGAGTGGTCGCCGCGCACCGCGGCGGCCGCCAGAAGGAGGCGACGATGCCGATCGCGACGACGAACCCCGTCACGGGCGAGGTGCTCAAGACGTTCGAACCGCTGACCGACCAGCAGATCGACGAGGCGATCGGCCGGTCCGTGGCGGGTTTCCGCGCGCTGCGCGACACCTCGTTCGAACAGCGCGCCACCTGGATGCGAGCCGCGGCCGACCTGCTCGACGCCGAGCAGGACGAGGTGGGCGCCCTGATGACCCAGGAGATGGGCAAGACCTTCGCGGCCGCCAAGGCCGAGGTCACCAAGTGTGCGAACGGGTGCCGCTTCTACGCCGGACACGCCGAACAGTTCCTCGCCGACGAACCGGTCGAACCGTCCTCCGTCGGCGCCGCCCAGGCGTACGCCCGGTATCAGCCGCTCGGACCGGTCCTGGCGGTGATGCCGTGGAACTTCCCACTGTGGCAGGCGATGCGGTTCGCCGCACCCGCCCTGATGGCCGGCAACACCGGCCTGCTCAAGCACGCCTCGAACGTTCCGCAGACCGCCCTCTACCTGGGCGAGCTGTTCACGCGAGCCGGCTTCCCTCCGGGGGCGTTCCAGGCCCTGCTGGTCGGCTCCGACGCGGTCGAGACGATCCTGTCCGACCCACGGGTCCGCGCCGCGACGCTGACCGGCAGCGAGAACGCCGGCCGGTCGATCGCCGCGATCGCGGGCCGCGAGCTGAAGAAGACCGTGCTGGAGCTGGGCGGCAGCGACCCGTTCCTCGTCCTGCCCACCGCCGACCTCGACCGCGCGGCACAGGTCGCCACCACCTCCCGGTGTCAGAACAACGGCCAGTCCTGCATCGCCGCGAAACGCTTCATCGTGCACACCGACGTCTACGACCAATTCGTCGACACCTTCGTGACGCACATGTCGGCGCTCACCGTGGGCGACCCGATGATGGACACCACCGACGTCGGACCGCTGGCCACCCGGCAAGGCCGCGAGGACGTCGAGGCGCAGGTCGCCGATGCGGTCGGCAAAGGCGCCACCGTACGCTGCGGCGGAAAAGCTCCCGAGGGCGACGGCTGGTGGTACCCGCCGACCGTGATCACCGATGTCACCCGCGACATGCGCATGTTCACCGAGGAGGTCTTCGGCCCGGTCGCCGCCGTCTACCGTGCCGATTCGATGGACGAGGCGATCGAGCTGGCCAACGCCACGTCCTACGGGCTCGGTGCGAACGCCTGGACCGACGACCCGCAGGAGCAACGGCGGCTCGTCAACGAGCTCGACGCCGGCGCGGTCTTCATCAACGGGATGGTCACCTCCTATCCGCAGCTCCCGTTCGGCGGCGTCAAGAACTCCGGCTACGGACGGGAGCTGTCCGCCGCCGGGATCCGCGAATTCTGCAACCTCAAGTCGGTCTGGATCGGTGAGAGCGGCCGAGCCGACATCGACGCAGCCACCGAGTAGCGCGCGGAAAGTCCCGGCCTTTCGGCGTATCCGCCCGGTGCGCGGGTAGGCGGCAACGATGACACGACATGAAGCGCCGGCCGGAGACTCCGCGATCGCGGGCACACCCTCCGGCGAGACGCAGCGCAGCACCCGTACGGACGCGGCCGACCCGGCAGCGGCGGCCGAGCACCGCAAGCAGCGCGTCGGATCGGCCGGCGGTGGCCCCTACCCGACCGGAACCGACACATCGGACGGTCGCGAGTCCATCGAGCGAGGAGTTGACTCATGAAGGCAGTGGTGTGGCACGCGGTCGGTGACATCCGGCTCGAGGATGTGCCCGAACCGAAGATTCAGGCACCTACCGACGCGATCGTGAAGATCACCACCAGTGCGATGTGCGGCACCGACCTGCATCTCATCCGCGGCACCATGCCCGGCATGCGGGAAGGCACCATTATCGGGCACGAGGGCGTCGGTGAGGTTGTCGAAACCGGCACCGCGGTGCGCAACTTCTCACCCGGCGACCGGGTGGTGATCCCCTCCACCATCTCCTGCGGATATTGCTCCTACTGCCGCGCCGGCTACCAGGCACAATGCGACAACGCCAACCCCGGCGGCAAGCTCGCCGGCACCGCCTTCTTCGGCGGCCCGGAGGCCGCCGGCGGCTTCGACGGCCTGCAGGCCGAATACGCCCGCATCCCGTACGCGAACACCAGCCTCGTCCCGATCCCGCCCGGTGTATCCGACGCCCAGGCGATCATGGTGTCCGACATCTTCCCCACCGCCTGGTTCGGCGCCAAGCTGGCCCAGATTCGCAACGGTGACAGCGTCGCCGTCTTCGGCGCCGGGCCCGTCGGACAACTGGCGATCCTATCGGCCTATCTGCAGGGCGCCGGCCGAGTCATCGCCGTCGATCACAACGACGACCGGCTCGCACTCGCCCAGGCACAGCACGCCGAAATCGTCAACTTCGACACCGAGGAACCCGTCGCCGCCATCCAGGACCTCACCGGGGGCATCGGCGCCGACCGGGTCATCGACGCGGTCGGAGTGGACGCCGAGCGTCCTCTGACCGGGGTGCCGGCCGAGCAGGCCCAGCAATTCGACTCCGAGCAGCAGCAGGCCGCGCCCGAAGGCAATCCCGCCGGTAATCAATGGGTGCCGGGTGACGCGCCGAGCCAGGTGTCACGGTGGGCCGCCGAGGTGGTGGCCAAGGCGGGCTCGATTGGGATCATCGGCGTCTACCCGCAGACGATCAGCACCTATCCGATCGGGGTCGTGATGAACAAGAACCTGACCGTGCAGGCCGGCAACTGCAACCACCGCCATTACATGCCCGACCTGCTCCGCCTGGTCGCCGAGGGCGGTGTCGACCCGGCCCTGCTGCTCACCGAGCAGGAGCCGATGACCGATGTGATGGCCGCCTACCGCGAGTTCGACCAACGTCAACCGGGCTGGCTCAAAGTCGCCCTCAACCCGGCCGCCTGAGGACTGACTCACACCCGAGGGCCTGAGGAGGAACCGCCATGGGACTGCTCGACGACGAGGACATCTGGCGCGGCAGGATCTTCACCGGGGAATGGACGTCGACCGGCACGACCACGCAGGCCACCGAACCGGCCACCGGGAACGTCCTGGGCGAAATCGGCACCGCGACCGCCGAGGTCCTGTCCGGCTGCGCGGAACGGGCCGCCGACGCCGGACGCCGCTGGGCCGCGACGGCATTCCAGGATCGGGTCGCCGTGCTGCGCAGCGCGGCGGCGCTGTTCGAGAAGCACCGCGACGAAATCACCACCTGGCTGACCCGGGAAGCCGGCAAGGCGTCCCCCGCTGCGAAACTGGACTTCGACCTCGCCCTGACCGAACTCCAGGAAGCAACAGCCCTGCCCAGCCAGCCGTGGGGCACGCTGCTGCCCACCACTCAGCCGGGCCGGATCAGCATGGCGCGGCGCATCCCGTACGGCGTGGTGGCGGTCATCGCCCCGTGGAACTTCCCGCTCATCCTGGCGCTGCGTTCGGTCGCGCCCGCCTTGGCCACCGGCAACGCCGTGATCCTCAAGCCGGCCAGCGAGACCGCGATCTGCTGCGGCGTGGTCATCGCCCGGCTTTTCCAGGAGGCCGGGCTGCCACCCGGGGTGCTGCACATGCTGCCCGGTAAGGGAAGCGAACTCGGCAATGCGGTCGCCGAGGATCCGAACATCGACATGATCTCGTTCACCGGTTCCACTCCGGTGGGCCGGACCCTGTCCGAGGCGGCCGGCAGGCACTTCAAGAAAATGGTCTCCGAGCTCGGCGGAAACAACGCCTTCGTGGTGCTCGACGATGCCGACGTGGAGGCGGCCGCGGCCGCGGGGGCGTACGGCAGTTTCGCGCATCAGGGGCAGGTGTGCATGGCCATCGGCCGGCACCTGGTCGCCGAATCGATCGGGGCCACGTACGCCAACGCGATCGCCAAGATCGCCGACGGGCTGACCGTCGGTGACCCGCGCGGCGACGTCGACCTGGGCCCGATCATCAACCAGTCCCAGCTGGATCACATCACCGACATCGTCGGGCGCAGCGTCGACGCCGGCGCCCGGATCGTCACCGGCGGGACCGCGGACGGGCTGTACCTGCGCCCGACCGTGCTGGCCGAGGTCACCCCGGACATGCCGGCGTTCACCGAGGAGATCTTCGGGCCGGTCGCCGTCATCACCACCGTCCGCGACGACGATGAGGCCGTCCGGCTCGCCAACGGCACACCGTACGGTCTGGTCGCCGGCGTGCACTCCGGCTCGGTCGAGCACGCACGGGCCATCGGCGACCGGCTGCGCGCCGGGATGATCCACATCAACGACCAGACCGTCAACGACGAGACACCGGCCCCGTTCGGTGGCCTCGGCGACTCGGGCGGCAGCAGCCGCTTCGGCGCCCTGACCAACCTCGACGAGTTCACCGTCTGGCAATGGGTCACCGTCCGCGACGCCCAAAGCCACCCCAGCTTTTAGGAGGGCATCCGGCGACCTCGCGCCGTGGGACAGCGACCCGTTCGAGCCCGTCGAGCGCGACGGCCGACTCTACGGGCGGGGCGCCGCGGACGACAAGGCCGGCGTGATGGCCCACGTCGCGGCACTGCGTGCCCTGGGCGACGCCTGCCCGTCGGCGTCGTGGTCTTCGTCGAGGGCGAGGAGGAGTACGGCTCCGAATCTCTGGACCGACTCATCACCGACCACATGGCATGCCCGCGCTCCGACGTCATCGTCATTGCCGACTCCGACAACTTCGACATCGGCCGGCCGGCCCTGACGACGTCGCTGCGCGGACTGGTCAGCTGTTTCGTCGAAGTCCGCACGTCGCACAGCGCCGTGCACAGCGGCATGTTCGGCGGTCCGGTGCCGGATGCACTCACCGTGCTGGCCTGCCTGCTCAGCACCCTGCACGACGACGACGGCGGGGTCGCCGTCCGCGGCGGCACCACGACCGACTATCCGGAGGAACGCTTTCGGCGGGAGGCTGGGGTTCTCGACGGGATCCGGCTGATCGGCAACGGCCAGCTCACCGACCGGCTGTGGACCCGAGCCGCCATCGCGGTGCTCGGCATCGACGCGCCGCGCACAGGCGAAGCGCCCAACTCCGTCGTAGCCGGGGCCAAAGCCAAGATCAGCGTACGGCTGGCACCGGGCGACGACCCGTCGTCGGCGTACGCGGCCATCCGCGCCCATCTCGAGAAGCATGTGCCCTGGGGAGCGCGTCTGACGGTGACCCTGGAAAGCAGCGGCGCACCGTGCGTCATCAACACAACCGGGCCGGCTTACGACGCGGCGCGCGCCGCCTGGACCGCCGCCTGGGACGGAACCGCCCCGGTCGACATCGGCATCGGCGGCTCGATCCCCTGCGTCGCCACCTTCCAGAAGCTGTTCGGCGAGGCGGCGATCCTGGTCACCGGAATCGAAGACCCGTACTGCGCCGCGCACGGGCCGAACGAGAGCCTGCACCTCGCCGAATTCGCCCGGACCTGCCTCGCCGAGGCAATCCTGCTGCGCAACCTGGCCGAGCTGTAGACGCCCGCACGAACGCGGACTGCCGCCGCGCCTCGGGCCGCCTCGACTATCCGATCCTGACCGCCATGGTCGCCGCTACGCTGCTCGCCTGGCTCGTGCTTCGCCGCCACCACCGGGTTCAGCCGGGCCGAGGGGGCCCTGCTTCTGGGCGCCTATCTGGTCACTTTGCCGCTAGCGCGGTGACCGCACCGTCCAGCGGGTATGTCGGTCAGGCGCTTCGATCGGGTGCCTCCAGATCTCTTTGTCGCCGGCGCGATGAGTTTCGACCCCGCCGCCGGTATGTAGTGACGAGTTCACCGGAATACCCCGGGCGAGCCGATCAAAGGGGGAGAACCCGATGTCAGACAGCCGTTCCGAAGACGAGGCAGCTATCCAGGCCGTGCTGGTCGATTCGTACAAGGCGTGGGAGGCCGGCGATGCCGACGGCATGGTCGCCAACTACACCGCGGACGCGACCGCCATCATGGCCGGCTCGCTCCGCGACAGCCGTGAGGTGATCCGTCAGAACATGACCCTGGGCTTCGAGGGGCCGCTCAAGGGCAGCTCGACCTACAACAAGCAGCTCAGCATCCGCTTCGTCGGCCGGGATGGCGCGATCGTCATCAGCGAATCCGCCATCCTGTTCGCCGGCGAGACCGAGATTCCGGACGACCTCCGTAAGGTGAACGCGACCTGGGTCTTGGAGAAGCGGGACGGCCAGTGGCTGATCGCCGCCTATCACAACAGCCCGGTGGTGGCCCCTGGGCAATGAGCCGCCGCCGCGTCTGGAGGCTCGCGGCGTCGCACAACAGTTCAATTGTCCTGCCGAGCCGACGCCCGGCCTCCGCGGGTTCGCGGGGCTCAGTGGACTAGCGTCGACGGCGGTATCAGCACGTCACCGCCGCCGCCGTATCGAACGGCACCATTGGGTATTCCTCGTCGACCGGTTCGCCGTCAGCGACCCTGATCGAGATGGAGTTACCGCCCTTATGGCGTCGCGGCCCTGGTGCGGACCTGCAGGCTGAGCAGGGCCGTGCCGAGCAGCAGGGTCGCGGCGATGGCCAGGCTGGTCCGCATGCCGGGCAGGAACGTCGGCGAGCCGGCGATCAGCGAGCCGAAGACGGCGATCGCGACCGCTCCCCCGACCTGGCGGAAAGTGTTGAACACCGCGCTGGCCGTGCCGGCCTGACCGGGGTCGACGCCGTCGAGGACCACGCCGGTGACCGCCGGCATGGCCAGGGAGCCGCCGGCGCCGATCGGGATCAGGCACAGCGCGACGATAAGAACCGATCTCACGTGCACGGTGGCCAGCAGGGCGACCAGGCCGACCACCATCAGCGCCTGGCCGGCGACGACCGGCACCCGCGGCCCGAACCGGTTGGTGACCGGGCCGCTGGTGAGGTTGCCGGTGATGGCGAAGACGGCGGAGGGTATGTAGACCAGCCCGGCCCGCAGCGGGGACAGCCCGAGGTACTGCTGCAGGAACAGGCTGGTGGTGAAGACGTTGCCGTAGTTGCCGACCATGAAGGCGAAGCCGACCGACAAGGCGATCCGGAAACCCTTCGACCGGAAAAGTTTCAGCGGCATCATCGGATGCTCCCCGCGGGCCTGGACGATCAGGAACGCCACGATCGCGGCAGCGGCGACCGCCAGCGTGACGACGACCCCGGGCGAGGTGAAGCCGGCGTGGCCGCCCTCGATGAGGCCGTAGACGAGTCCGGCCAGGGCGACTATGGCGAGGATCTGCCCGGCCCAGTCGAACAGCGCCGGGCGGGTGGCCGAACGGGCGACGGTGTGCAGGAACAGCACCATGCCGACGCCGACCGGCAGGTTGATGGTGAACACCCACCGCCAGTCGAGGGTGGTGAGCAGGCCGCCCAGCGGCTGGCCGACCAGCGCGGCGACCGCGCCGCCGACGGCCCACACGCCCAGCGCCCGGGCCCGCCGCCGGGTGTCCGGGAAGCCTTCCCGGATCAGGGCCATCGAGGCCGGCAGCATGACCGCGGCCCCGGCACCTTGCAGGCAGCGGGCGGCGACGAGCACCCCGATGCCGGGCGCGGCCGCGCAGGCAGCCGAGGCCAGCGTGAACGTGGCGATGCCCAGCCCCAACGCCCTCTTCGCCCCGATCCGGTCGGCCAGATTGCCGGCGAACAACAGCAGTGACGCGAAAACCAGGGTGTACCCGTCGATCGTCCACTGCTGGCCCGAGGTGCCGCCGCCCAGTTCCCGGGTGATGTTCGGCAGCGCGACGTTGACGATCGAGATGTCGAGCGTGATCAGGAAGAACCCCAGCGACCCGATCGCCAGGACCGTACGGGCATGCGGAGCATCGGGTGCGGTTGCCGAGGTGTCCGCAGCCGGAACCGGCGAGCTGGTACTGGGCAAGGCCGACCTCCCACAGCTGGCACCCGATCCGCGGCGAGTGTCGCACGGCCGGGTGGGAGTCGCCGGCCGCCGGCGAGTATTCGACGATGCTGCTACGCCGCGCCGATTCGTCCGCTCTCGGTGACGCGTGCCGGTTCGACGAGGTCGGCGAGGTCGACATGCTGTTCGGCCAGGAGCCGCTGCACCGCATCGAGGTCGAGGCCCTCGATCAGGTTGTCGGCGTGCAACAGCCGGTAGGAACGGTGCCCGTCGCGGCCGACCACCTCGACCCGCCATCGCCCGTCGGAGGTTTCCAGCGCCCCTTCGACCTGCTCGGCCGAGGCCGCGACCGAGGATGCCGGCTGCCGCCGGGCTTCGCCCGGGCTACGGTCCGGCCGTAAGCCGCGCCAGGATGCGTGCCGGAGCCGCCCGTCGGGAGTCCAGTTGCGGAACGCTACCTCACCGACCAGCGCCGGCTCCACCCAGTGGGCGTGCCGGGCATGCTCCCGCGGCACGTCCCGCGCCGGTGAGGTGCCACGCCGCAGCGGTGTGAGCTGGTCCTGCAGCAGACGCAGCATGACACCGGTGAAACCGGTCCCGACATGACCGGCGAAGCGAAGCTGACCGTGCTGGTCAAGGACTCCCAGCAGCAGCGAGCCGATGGTGCTCGCCCGTCGCCCTTCGCCCGGCTTCCAACCGAGGATCACGACTTCCTGAGTACGGATCAGCGGCACTTTCGTCCACGAGTCGCCTGCGCGCCGGCCGGGGCGGTACGGCGCGGCGAGCCGCTTGGCGATCACGCCCTCGAGGCCGCCGACCTCGGCCGCGCGTAGTACGGCCTGACCGTCGGCGTTGACGAAGTTCGGTGGGGTTCGTACCGCGGTGTCGTCGAGGGCGAGCCCGGTGAGCAGCCGCCGGCGTTGCTCGTAGGGCACCTCCAGCAGTGCTGTCCCGTCGAGCCACAGCAGGTCGAACACGTAGTAGACGACTGGCACGGTGTTCAGCAGCATTTCCGAGGGTTCGGCGACGTGCATGCGGCCGGCGAGCCGGGCGAACGACGGCCGGTCACCCGGCTCCAGAGCGACGATCTCGCCGTCCAGGATCGCCCGGCGGCCCGGCAGCAGTTCGCCGAGCGCGGCCAGCTCCGGATAGCTGCCGGTGACGTCGTTGTTGTTGCGCGACAGCACTCGGACGGCGCCCCGGTCGACGTAGGTGACGGCGCGGACCCCGTCGTACTTGAACTCGAACGCCCAGCCACCGCCGGCCGGCAGCCGTCCGAGCGCGGCCAGCATCGGCGGTATCAGCTCGGGCATCGCTCGTTCCAACGTCACCCGATCCAGCTACCCGCCCGCCCGGACGTCAATGCCGCAGGTCAACGAACTACAGCAAGGTAATTAGGGCCGCCAGCGGACCGGCGGCCTCCTCGAGGACGTACGGCACCGGCGCGACCGACTCACCGCCGCCCCCGCCCTCATTGTTGGTCCTGGGCACCCGTCGCGGGACCGCCGAGGTCGCGGTCCTTCGTCGAGCGCATCATGCCGGTCCGACGTGGCGGGCCCGGTCGGAAAAAGTTCGGCCATCGGGGGTACGGGTGTCATCAAGGGGTACGCCCACAAGTGTCCGCGCCACGGCCCGCCCGAGCGAGGAGCGGGGGCAGTCACCCAGCGCCGCTCCGACCCGCGGGCGCCGGCGCGCGAGCCCGGCGGACAGGAGAACCCGGAGGAAGACTCCCTCCGGGACCGAGTAACGGGAGGACAACGAGGATGACCCAGCGATACACCGACTACGACCGGGTTGCCGTCGTCACCGGCTCGGACTCGGGGATCGGGGAGGCGATCGCGGTCGCACTCGCCGAGGCCGGGTTCGACGTCGGCGTGACCTACCGGTCGGACAAGGCAGGCGCGGAGAGTACGGCGGAGAAGGTACGCGCGGCGGGGCGGCGATGCGAGGTACGCGCGCTGGACCTGACCGGCCTGCCGCAGGCCGCCGAGGTCGTCGACGAGCTGGCCGACGCGCTGGGCGGTGTCGGCGTGCTGGTCAACTGCGCGGGCACCGGCACCTCGACGCCGGTGGTCGAGACCGACTACGCCCAGTGGCGCGAGGTGCTGTCGGTCGACCTGGACGGTCCGTTCCTGTGCGCCCAGCGCGCTGCCCGGCGGATGCTGGCCACCGGCCGTGGCGGCCGGATCATCAACATCACCAGCGTGCACGAGCACGCCCCCCGGGTCGGTTCCGGCGCGTACTGCGCGGCGAAAGGCGGCCTCGGGCTGCTCACCAAGGTGGTGGCCCAGGAGTTGGCCGGCGCCGGGATCACGGTCAACGCGGTCGCGCCGGGCGAGATCGCCACCGAGATGACCGGCAACGAGGACGTCGACCCGCACACCGTGCGGCGTCCGGGGATCCCGACCGGCCGGCCGGGCGACGCCAACGAGGTGGCGGCGGTGGTGGCCATGCTCGCCGGACCGGCCGCGGCCTACGTCACCGGCGCCTCCTACGTGGTGGATGGCGGCATGCTGCTGATGGGACCGCAGGCCGGCTCGCACCTGACCTCCGACGAGTGGCGGAACGGCTGAGGCCACGCAGCCCCGGCGGGATCCCGCCGCTTCGCCGCGAACGCGATCGGCGAGGTCCGCTCATCCAGCTCGCGCCCGTTCCCGGAACGGATGGGCACGGCAGATTCGTTGCGGACAGCGCCGGAAACCTCGTCGAGCCGGAGGCGGCCGGCCGCCTTGGCATCGGCTGGTATCTCACCACTGCCGCCCTCGTGGCAACGGCTGTGCTCGCGATCGGCCTCACACGCAGGACCCGTGCGCGCTCCTAGCCGGAACAGCGGGCCCCCGCGGTGGCCGGCGTGACGCGGGAGGCGATCGCGGCGGTGGCGGCGCCGGCGGCCAGGAAGAGTGTGCCGAGCGCGATCCAACCGGCGGTGCCGTGAGCGATCGCGGTTGCGGTGACGGTGGCCGGGGCGAGTGCGGTGCCGATCGCGAACCCGGTCTGGCTGATGCCCTGGTAAGCGCCCGCGTCGCGCGGGTCGGCCAGGTCGAAGGCGAGCTGCCAGCCGCCCGCCTCGGACAGGATCTCGCCGAAGCTGTGCGCGACCACGGCCGGCACGAGCACGCAGGCCGCGACAGCCGCGTTGCCGCAAGCGGCCGCCGCATAGAGCAGGCACGCCAGCAGCAGGAGTACGACCGCGCGGAAGACGGCCCTGCCCGCCGACGGTACGTCGGCGATCCGGCGGGTGAACCGGACCTGGCAAAGTGCCACCAGCGCCGTGTTGAGCACGAGCAGCAGGGCCACGGTTGCGGCCGGGGCGCGGGTGTGCCCGGTCACCCACAGTGGCAGGCCCACGGTGAGCACGCCGAACTGGATAGTGATGACGCCGTTGAGCGCGGCCACGGCCAGATAGCGGCGGTCGCGCAGGGGCGGCCGGCGCGCGGCCGGGTGCGGGGCGGTGGTGGCAGCGGCGGTCGGGAGCGTGCGCAACGCCAGGAGTGAACAGAGGACCAGCGCGGCGGCGGCGAGCATGGACGCCTCGTAGGCGATCTTGGTTCCGAGGGTGAGCGGCCCCGCGGCGGCGGCCGAGCCGACCGCCACGAAGACGTTGGTGGCGACGCGCAGCCGTGCGCGGGCGTTCGCCCGCTCCGCCCCTTGGAAGGCCTGGGCGAGCAGCGTCACCTGGGCGGTCCGCTGCGCGCCTTGCGCGCCGACGGCTACGCACGCCACCAGCAGGAAGGCGGTCACCCCACGGCAGATTCCGTACGCGGCGAGCGCCGCACCCTGCGCAAGCGTGGCGGCGAGCAGGATCCGCCGCGCGCCGAGCCGGTCGGCGAGGTAGCCGGCGGCGAACGATGCGACCATTCCGGCGACGCCCGCGACGGTGAGGCCGGCTCCGACGACGGCCGGGCGCAGGCCGACCACGTGGGTGAAGTAGAGCGAGCTGACGCTGAACATCAGCCCCTTGGCGATCGAGCCGGTCGTGGTCGAGACGATCAGTGCCTTTTCGACGGGATGCACCCGCTCAGTGCACCGGCGCCCTGCCCGGCGACGCGACCGATGTAGCGTATTGCTTCATGCCCGTGCGGTACGAGCTCGGCGCCAGCGACCTCGGCGGCGTGCGCTTCGCGATCTCGCCGCTGAACGAACTCACCCTGTCGCTGCGCTGCTGGCGCGACCCGGGCCGCTATCCGTTGCAGCTGCCGTGGATCCGCCGCACCCGGCAGCTACGCGACCGCCTCGACGCCGAGATGCTGAACGCGCTGATCACGGACGTGCTCTGGACGCCGGACTTCCTCACCCCGCACCCGTACTCGCCGCTCGCCCGCATCGAGGACGAGCTGGCCGAGGTGGCCGCGACCCCGCCCGGCCGGGTCGAACGGGACCTGCGGCTGCTACACGGCGACGACATTCCGCCGCAGCTACGCGGACCGCACGTTCTCGGCCGGATCGTCGACGCACTGCAGGGCTACTGGGAACTATGTTTCGCGCCGTACTGGCCCCGGATGCGCGCGCTGCTGGAGGGCGACGTGACGTACCGGGGGCGGCAGATCGCGCAGCACGGCCTCGCGAGGATGTTCGCGGGGCTCTCCGAGCGGGTCAGCATGACCGGCGATGTCGTGGAGGTCCGCGTCCGCTCGGATGTCACGTACACGCGGGTCACCGAGGGCGGGCTCACGCTCGTACCGTCGAACTTTACGAGTGCGGTGTCGACGCCCGTCTCGCCCGACGAGCCGCCGATGATCATCTACCTGGCGCGGGGCGGCGGCACCCTGTGGGAGACCGAACCGCTGCCCGCGCCCGGAGCGCTGGCCGGCCTGATCGGCGCCCACCGCGCGGGTCTGCTGGTGCGGCTGGAGGCGCCGGCGTCCTCGACCGAGCTGGCCGTCCGGCTCGGAGTCACCGCGCCGGCCGTCAACCAGCACCTGCGCGCGCTGCGGGCGGCCGGGCTGCTGGTCAGCGTGCGGCACGGCCGCTCGGTGCTCTACCGCCGCACCGAGCTGGCCGACCGCCTGCTGCGGGCGACGATCAGCGAAACAGCTTGAGGCCCCGACCCGGTGGCGAGCGCAGATCCGGAGCGCTGCACACCTGCCCCACGCCCTCCGCGAAATGCCTTTTCGCGGCCGGCCCGCGGTACGAACGGGCGGCATTTCAGGCGCTGACGGAAACGACAGGTTTGCATTGACGGTCCTCGAAGACGCCACACACGATCGGCGGGATGAGGTCAAGCCCGGCCGGCGCGTGTGCGCGCCGGCCGTCCCGACCACCGAGGAGGACCGGCATGCGACCACGTGAACCCCTTATCCGGCACGCCCGACGAGGGCTCGCCGTCCTGTCCGCCGCCGCCCTGGTCGTGCCCCTGTTTCCGGGCACCGGCGCCGCCGCCGGCCGTGGAACGCTCCCGTACGAGAACCCCCGCCTGTCGGTCGACCGGCGGGTCGCCGACCTGCTGGGCCGGATGACGCCGGCCGAGAAGATCGGCCAGATGACCCAGGCCGAGCGCTCCGCAGTGGCGAGCGACCCCACGCTGATCGGCCGGTGGAACCTCGGCTCGGTACTCTCCGGCGGGGGCTCCACGCCGACGCCGAACACGCCCGCCGCCTGGGTGGCCATGGTCAACCAGTTCCAGCAGCAGGCGCTGAGCACCCGGCTGCACATCCCGCTGATCTACGGCATCGACGCGGTGCACGGCCACGGCAACGTGGCAGGCGCGACGATCTTCCCGCACAACGTCGGCCTCGGGTCGGCCCGCGACCCCGCGCTGACCGAACAGGTGTACCACGACACCGCCGTGGAGATGCGTGCCACCGGCATCCCGTGGGACTTCGCGCCGTGCGTCTGCGTGTCCCGCGACGAGCGCTGGGGCCGCACGTACGAGAGCTTCAGCGAGGACCCGGCGCTGGTGATCCGGATGGAGACCTCGGTCGACGGGCTCCAGGGTCCCGACCGGCGCGACCTCGGCCGGCCCGACCGGGTGCTGGCCACGGTGAAGCACTATGCCGGGGACGGCGACACCGAGTACGGCACGTCCACCACCGACTCGTACAAGATCGATCAGGGCGTGACCGTCACGAACCCCGCCGACTTCGCCCGGATCGACCTCTCGCCGTACGTGGCGGCGGTGCGCGGGCACCGCGTCGGCTCCGTGATGCCGTCGTACTCGAGCGTCGACTGGACCGAGGACGGCGTCGGCAACCCAATCAAGATGCACGCCAACGGCCAGCTGATCAACGGCGTCCTCAAGCGGGCCATCGGCTTCGACGGCTTCGTGATCACCGATTACAACGCCATCCACCAGATCCCGGACCCGAGCAACCCCACCTCCGGCGACCTGACCCCGTACAAGGTGCGGGTCGGCGTCAACGCCGGCAGCGACATGTTCATGGAGCCGAACACCGCTGGGCAGTTCGAGAGCCTGCTGAGCGCCGAGGTCGGCGCCGGGCGGGTCGGCATGGCCCGGATCAACGACGCGGTGCGGCGCATCCTGCGGATCAAGTTCCAGCTCGGGCTCTTCGAGCACCCGTACGCCTCCACGGCGAACGTCGGCCAGGTCGGCAGCGCCTCGCACCGGGCGCTCGCCCGGCAGGCCGCCGCCGAGTCGCAGGTGCTGCTGAAGAACCAGGGCCACGTGCTGCCGTTGCGGGCGAACGCGCACGTCTACGTAGCCGGGCGCAACGCCGACAACATCGGCAACCAGGCGGGCGGCTGGACGCTGCAGTGGCAGGGCGTCAGCGGCAGCCACGTCATTCCCGGCACGACGATTCTCGACGGCATGAGGCAGGTGGCGCCGGCGGCCCGGGTCACCTACAGCGCGGACGGAACGGCGCCGACCGCCGGCTCCGACGTCGGCGTGGTGGTTGTCGGCGAGACCCCGTACGCCGAGGGCTACGGCGACGTGGGGGGCCCGGCGTGGCCGTACGGGTCACCGGAGCAGCAGGAGCCGAAGTCGCTGACGCTGCAGCCGGGCGACCGCGCCGTGGTCGACCGCGTCTGCAAGGCCGTGGCCAAGTGCGTGGTGCTGGTCGTCTCCGGCCGGCCGCAGGTGCTCACCGACCAGCTCGGCGAGATCGACGGACTGGTCGCGTCGTGGCTGCCCGGCAGCGAGGGCACCGGTGTGGCGGACGTGCTGTTCGGGCGCCGCCCGTTCACCGGCCGCCTGTCGATGACGTGGCCCCGCACCACCGCACAGGTGCCCATCAACGTCGGCGACCCGAATTACCAGCCTCTCTACCCGTACGGCTGGGGACTGCGTACCGACCGCGGGCGCGACCGGCTCGCGGCGGCTGCCGGAGCCCGGCCCACGGCGGCCGTCCGGGCCTTGCTGGCCGCCGGCAACTGGCGCTCCGACGGCTCGCTGCGCACCGACGCCCGTACGCTCGGGACCGCCGAGCGAGCTCTGAGCGGGTCCGGGCGTTCGGCGGCGCTGCCGGACGCCATCCTCTCGCTGGTGCGCGACGCGGCTCAGGCACAGGTCGTGGCCGGCCACGCGAAGGCCGGTTGGGCCGCCACGCTGGCGGACGCCGATCACGCGCAGGCGAGCGGTGCGACGTCCCGCGCCTTCACCCTGCTGCGCCGGGTGGCGGCCGGCTGACGATGTCCGGGCCGTGCAGCGGCGGCTGCACGGCCCGGGCGACGACCTCCCCCAGTTGAGTTGATCTATCGGCGCCCGTAGATTCATTGCCGGTCGCGGCGAGGCACCAGCAGGTCGGCACCAGCACGTCGGCACGGTGAAGGAGTGGTCAGCGTGAAGGCATCCCCGAGGCGACTGTTCGCGGCGGGCCTGGCGGCGATCACGGCGCTGGCCGTCGCCCCGGCCGCGGCGTCCGCCACCCCTACCCCGCCCGCAGCGCCCGCCGCGTACTCCCCGGCGCCCGGGCCGCTGCTCACCGGCGCCGACGTGGCCGTCGCCCACCACGAGGGCGGCACGTACGACTTCGACACCGGCTGGCGCTTCGCCCTCGTCAATTCCGCCGGCGTGACCGACCCGACCAGGGCGTACGCCCACGCCGCCGACCCGTCCTACAACGACTCCGGCTGGCGGCGGGTCACCGTCCCGCACGACTGGAGCATCGAGCTCAACCCCACCCCGGGCCCGGCGACGACCTCCGGCACCGGCTTCTACCAGGGCGGCCTGGGGTGGTACCGGCGCACGTTCACCCTCCCCACCACGTTGACGGGCAAGCACCTGAGCGTGGAGTTCGACGGCGTCTACATGGACTCGGAGGTGTACCTCAACGGCCACCTCCTCGGCGTCCACCACTACGGCTACACGGGTTTCAGTCTCGACCTGACCGGGGCGCACACCGACGGCCGCACCGCCAACCTGCTCGCGGTGAAGGTACGCAACCAGGTGCCCAGCAGCCGCTGGTACTCGGGCAGCGGCATCTACCGCAACGTGCGGCTGGTGGCCACCGGGGCGGTCCGCGTGCAACGCAACGGCATGGCCGTGACCACGCCCGACGTCGCGCACGGCGTGGCGCGCGTGGCCACCACCATCGACGGCGCGAACGGCACACCCGTGCGGGTGACCTCCACGCTGCGCGATGCGCGCGGGCGCGTCGCCGGTTCGGCCTCGACCACCACGTCGACCGGGCAGGCGAGCGTCGACGTGCGCATCGGCCGGCCGCACCTGTGGGACGTGAACGACCCGTACCTCTACAGCGTCACCACGCAGTTGCGGGTCGCCGGCCGGGTGGTCGATACCTACGTCGCGCGCACCGGCTTCCGCACCACCCGCTTCGACCCGCAGGGCGGGTTCTTCCTCAACGGGCGCCGGACCAAGCTGCAGGGCGTCAACCTGCACCACGACCTGGGCGCGCTCGGCGCGGCGGTCAACCGCGACGAGATCGTACGCCGGCTGAAGATCATGAAGGGCATGGGCGTCAACGCCGTACGCACCTCGCACAACCCGCCCGCCCCGGAACTCGTCGAGGCCGCCGAACAGCTCGGGATCGTGCTGATGGTCGAGGCGTTCGACGTCTGGAACGTGGCCAAGGTGCCCTACGACTACGCCCGGTTCTTCCCGGCCGACTCCGACGCCGACATCACCGAGATGGTGCGCGACTATCGCAATTCCCCCGCCGTGATCATGTGGTCGATCGGAAACGAGATCCCCAACTCGTGGCAGCCCGAGGCGGTGCCGATCGCCCGCCGGCTGATCGACGACGTGCGGGCCCAGGACCCCACCCGTCCGGTCGTCATCGGCTCCGACAAGTACCGCAGCGTGCCCGCCCCCGGTTCGCCGCTGGAGCAGATCCTGCTGATGCTCGACGGCGTCGGCCTGAACTACAACACCGCCACCTCGGTCGACGCGCTGCACGCCCGCTATCCGCACACGTTCTTCTTCGAATCGGAGTCGTCGTCGGAGACCTCCACCCGCGGCGAGTACGACCAGCCCGAACAGCTCAACACCGGCGAGGACCACACGCCCGGCCACCGCGCCGCGTCGTCCTACGACAACAACCTCGAGTCGTGGACGATGAGCGGTGAATACTCGCTGAAGAAGGACCGCGACCGGGTGTGGTTCCTCGGCCAGTTCCTGTGGTCCGGCATCGACTACATCGGTGAGCCGACGCCGTTCGACGTCTACCCGGTCAAGACGTCGTTCTTCGGCGCCACCGACACGGCCGGCTTCGCCAAGGACCAGTACTACCTGTTCCAGAGCCAGTGGACCCGGCAGCCCATGGTGCATCTGGTGCCGATGGACTGGACCGCACACCAACCCGGCGACACGGTGCAGGTCTGGGCGTACTCGAACGTCGACACTGTCGAGCTGTTCCTCAACGGGCGTTCGCTCGGCGTGCGGCACTTCGACCACAAGGTCACCGCGGACGACCGTCCCTACCTGGAGACCACCGAGCGGACCGGCGACGACAAGACGACACCGACCGGCAGCTACATCGACAGCGACGGCACCTCCGGTCACTTGCGGCTGACCTGGAACGTTCCGTTCCAGTCCGGCCGCCTGGTGGCCGTCGCCCGGCAGAACGGCCACGTGGTGGCCCGCGACCAGGTGGAGACCGCCGGGACACCGGCGGCCGTCCGGCTCACGGTCGACCGCCATGCCGTGCCGGCGGACGGCCGCTCGCTGGCCGTCGTCACCGCCGACGTGGTCGACCGCCGCGGCGTCGTCGTGCCGACGGCCGGCAACCTGCTGACCTTTTCGGTTCGCGGCGGCCGGCTGGTCGGCGTGGACAACGGCCGGCAGGAAAGCGCGGAGAGCTACAAGGCGGCATACCGTACGGCGTTCCACGGCAAGGCGCTGGCGATGGTCACGCCGACCGGCCCCGGCGCGCTTTCGGTGAGTGTCTCCGGTACGGGCCTGCGCACCGGCCGGGTGTCGGTCCTCGCGCTGCCGCCGCTCGGGCCCCCTTCGCAGCAGGGACCGGCGCCGGTCACGTGGTTCACCCCCGGCGCGCCGACCACACCGGTCCCCGGCCGTGTGCCCGGCGTCGGCGCCAGCTTCTCCGGCGCCGAGGAGACACCCCCGGCCGCGATGGTGGACGGGGACACCGCCACCGCATGGTCCGACGCGTACGTCCAGCCGGCCACTCCCCTGTTGCCGCAGATCAGCGCGGCCCGCCCCGCCGACTGGGTATCGCTGTCGTGGTCCCCGGCCCGGCGGGTGGGCGGCCTACAGGCCTGGTTCCTCTCCGACGCCCAGCACGCGCGACCGGCCACGATCGGCGTCTCGGCGTGGGACGGCGCGCGTTGGCGCCCGGTGACGGGCGTCCGCGTCACCTGGCCCGCGTCGGCCACCGGCCCGGCGACGATCGCGTTCCCGGCGGTGCGCACGACTGCGCTGCGGCTGGAGATGACAAGCAGCCGGCCGGAGACGCCGTCGGGCTTCCTCGGCATCGCGGAGCTGCGGGCCACACCCGCCTGACGGCCCGGGCCCGGCAGCTCCCGGCTCCGGCCCGGCCATCAGCTCCACCGCGGTGACCGGACCAGGGCGGGATCGAGCCTCTCGCCCTCATCCCGCGGGGGCGTCCTCGCCGGCTTCTCGCGCCAGATCGCCGAGGGCGGCCGCGCACGCCGCGAGGTCCGTGCACAGTCGCCGCTGCGCGGCGGGCGTCAAGGCCGGTCAGCATGGTTTTCTTCACCACGCTGACCGCCTCGTCGGCGGCGGCGAGCCTGCCCATCCCCGCCTGGGCCAACTCGGTCGGCAACACCTTGCATCAGTGTGCCGTCCGCGGAGGCGCAGAGCAGAGTGACTCATCGGTCGGGCGTCACCGTATCGGGCAACCACGCCGACGCGCGTCGCACGACGTCGTCCGGCACCTCGTGACCACCGTGGAACTCCTCGTACGTCACGTCGTAGCTAGATCTGCGCAACCGCGGCACCAGCCGCCGGCTGCACCGGTCGATCGGCAGCACCCGGTCGCCGTCGCCGTGCGAAATGAAGACTCGGGGCGCGCCGTGTATCACCATCGGGGCGGCGAAGCCGGGAGAGAACGCCAGCACGCTGTCGAACAGGTCCCCGTTGGTGAGCCCGAGCGTCAAGGCGTACGAGGCGCCGTCGGAGAAGCCGCCAATACTCATGTGGTCGACCGGATAGCCGCCGAGCACCTCGGACAGCACCCGATCGAGCCGCCGGACGTCCGGGCCGAACCCGGAGGAGATGACATCCCAGCTGGTCCCAGCCGACTTGGGCGCCACCAGCAGCAGCCGCCGGCTCTGCGCCACCGGGAGCATCAGCTCCAGGCCCTGCCGGGCCGAGCCGCCGGCGCCATGCAGAAGGATCACGAGCCGGTACGGCCCCGCGTCGACCGGCTCAGGCACGTACGTCAAGGCCGGCAGCCCGCCGTCGGAGCCCACGATCGGCACCAGGCCGGTGCGGGTCGCCGGTCGTACGGGCGCGCTGAGACGAACGCTCAACCGGCCATGCCCCGAGTTCTCCTCGGGTGCGCCGTGCGCGTGCCCCGGTTCCTCGATGATCGGCATACGCCCTCCCTGAACTGCTGGCCGCGGGTCAGTCCGGTGTCCCGTCCGGCCCAAGCTGGACCTAGTCGGCGAAGACGTCTGTGCTCATGCCAGCCGCATACCCCGCGATGGGACTCCCATTCCGTTCGCAGGCGGCATGGGCGAGGCCCTCTGCCTGGAAGATCGGCTTACGGCGGGCATGCCCTGCGACGGCGCCGTGCCGTACCGCTCGAGTACCACTCATTGGAAGACGGACACGACCGCCGGGTCACGCCGGTACTCCGGGCGCGAATAGACGTGGTCGCGGCTGCTTCCGTCCGGCTCGGCGACACGTACGGTGGCCGGCGGCAGCTTGTCGCGTAGGTCGGCGCCGACCGGGTATCCGTGGTCAACGGTCGCTGAGAACAGGATGGAATCATGTCGACGTTGCCGCACCCCGAACGGGTATCGCCCGGGCGTCACGGCCCGCTGGCCGAAGCCCTCGTCGCCCTGGCGGAGACACCGGCCCACGCTTCGGGCGTCGAGCAGCGCCTCGCCGCGATCGCAGCCCTGGCCGCCGACCGGGTCGCCGCTTCCGACTACGCATCGATCACGACGCTGCACGGGCGCGAATACACCACCGTCGCGGCCAGCAGCGACATCGCACTGGCCGTCGACGAAGCGCAGTTCGCCGACCGGGCCGGCCCCTGCCTCCAGGCTCTGGAGACCGGCGAACCGGTCGGCGTGCCCGACATCGCGGCAACGATGGACTGGCCGGGCTTCCACGAGGTGGCGCCGGCTCTGGGCCTGCGGGCCTCGATCTCGATCCCGCTCTACAACGGGCGAGGCACGACGATCGCCGTGCTCAACCTCTACGGCCGCGACGACGCCGCGATGAAACCGCTGATCGCCGCGATGGCAGAACGGTATGCCGGCAGCCGTGAACTCGATCTGGATGCTGGCGGCCCACCGGTGTCCGACCCCGGAGCCGAGGAACTGCTCGCTGGATACGCCGGCGCCCTGTCCGTGCGGGCCACCATCCAGCTTGCCCTGGACGTCCTCGCCGGCAGCACCCCCGACCGCACCGACGACGCCTACACCGAGCTGTGCGCGCGAGCCGCGGACAACGGAACCTCGCTGAGCGTTGCGGCAGCCGGCGTCCTGAAGCGGTTCCTGTGACCGGACGCGCGCCCGTGCACCGGGTACGCGCGCCGAAACTCTCGCGGCGGTCAACGACCCGGTCACCGACGCACACGCCCTCGGGCACCTGGCCGACCTGCTGGTCAGCTTCGGACAGCAGAAGTGCCTCGCCGGTGGGTACGCGGCGGCAATGAACGCCATGGAGGTCGACCCCGACACGGAAGGTGATCTGCGCCGGTTGCGGTCGGTGGCCGCTCGGCTGTACGGCTGGAAGGAACTGCATCCGCTGCAGGCCGCCGCCATGGTCCACGTGATGGCCGGCCGCGACACGCTGCTCGTAGCTCCCACCGGATTCGGCAAGTCCGCGGTCTACCAGGTGCCGGCCGTGCTGCTCGACGGGCCGACCGTGGTGGTGACGCCGCTGCTGGCCCTGCAGCGTGACCAGATGAAAGGACTCGCCGCCAGCTTGGCGCCCGACACCCGCGTGGTGAACTCGTCGACGTCCGACAGCGCTGACAACCAGGCTTTCCAGGCGCTGAGGCAGGGCGACGCCGAGTTCGTGTTCCTCACCCCGGAGCAGTTGGCCAAACCGGAGGTCCTCGATCGGCTGGCCACGGCGCACCCGTCGTTGTTCGTGGTCGACGAGGCGCATTGCGTCTCCGCCTGGGGTCACGACTTCCGCCCGGACTACCTACGCCTGGGCGAGGCCGTCGAACGTCTCGGTCACCCCACGGTGCTCGCGCTGACCGCGACCGCCGCTCCACCGATACGCGAGGACATCGGCGCCCGGCTCGGGATGCGCCAACCCGAGCAGGTGATCGGTGGCTTCGACCGGCCGAACATCTGGCTGGGCGCCTACCGGCAGATCACCCCCGCGGAGAAGCAACGCGCCGTCATCGAGCACGCAACACGGCTGGACCCGCCGGGGTTGGTGTACACCCAGACCCGCGGGGAAACCGAGGCGTACGCGCAGGCGCTGCGCGACGCCGGCGTGCAGGCATACCCCTACCACGCCGGCCTCAAGGCCGCGCAACGTCGCGAGGTCCACGACGCCTTCCTCACCTCCCCGCACGTCGTGGTGGTGGCGACCTCCGCGTTCGGAATGGGAATCGACAAACCCGACGTGCGCTACGTGCTGCACACCGGGCCGGCCGAGTCCCTGGACTCCTACTATCAGCAGATCGGGCGGGCCGGCCGCGACGGCGACGATGCGTACGCGCTGCTGTTCTACCGCCCGGAGGACATGCGGCTGCCGCGGTTCTTCACCTCCGGGACCGTCGACGACGAGCTGCTCGCCCGGCTGGGCCGGGCACTGCGCCGCCACGACCACTCGGTCACCGCCACCGACGTCGCCGCCGAACTCGACGTCAGCCGCGCCCGGGTGACCCGGTCACTCAACCTGTTCCAGCAGAGCGGCACAGTCATCTCGACCCGCCGCGGCTTCCGTTGGGACGGCCACACCGGCGTCGAGCAGGCTGTCGCCGCCGCGGCCGAGGTCGCCGCGCAGCAGCGGCGTGTCGAGCTGACCCGGGTCGAGATGATGCGCGGATACGCCGAGACCACCGGCTGCCGGCGACAGTTCCTGCTGGGCTACTTCGGCAGCGCCCCCCAGCAGCCGTGCGGCGCCTGTGACACCTGCGCGGCCGGCACTGCCCCGGAGCTGCCAACCGGTGAGACGGGCTTCGCGGTGCAGTCACGCGTTCGGCATGCCGAATGGGGCGACGGGATCGTGATGCGCGAGGAGGACGACCGGCTCACCGTCCTGTTCGACGAAGAGGGTTACCGGACCCTGTCCCTGCGAGCGGTACGCGACAACAACCTGCTGACACTTCAGCGGACCTCGGAGTAGGCGCCGACGGCCGCCTCGACTGGCTGCCGGATCGAGCAGTCGGTAAGTTCTGGGCCGCCAGTCGCGTCGAACCGTTCGTCGCCGGGTTTCGTGGCATGCAACTCTGCGCAGAGACGTCGGTCCTCAAGGCCCGGCAGCAGCTTACGAACCTCGGGATACAACCGGTCAAGGTCACTCGCTATCGGTGAGGGCCTGAAGGATGCCGACGATTGCCAGGACCCGGGCGACGGCGGGCTGCACGTTTACCAGGCGGAACGGCGCCGACCGCTGCGTGGCTGCCGCGTAGGCCCGTTCCAGCGAGGCGATCCCGGTGGAGTCGCAGAATGTCACGCCGGAAAAGTCGACCTGCACGCCCATCGCTGCTTCCTGTCCGACCGCGGCCATCAAAGCGTCGTCCAGCCGTGGCGCAGTACCCATATCGATCTCACCGACCACCGACACCTGGATCATCGCACCACCCAGCACGCAGGTATTGACGTCGATCATGAACCCGGCTCCTGTCGCTTGTGCCGTCCCGCCACTCCGCTCTGGACGTCAATGCTCGTCCCCACCAGCCCGGGACAATACAGATGTCGTCCGGCGCGGGCAGCGCCGAAGACGCGGCCCGGCCCAGCGCGCCGCCGCCGGCATCGATGACACCCTGGCTTGAGCCCGCATCGACCCGACAACGGACCACCGCGGTGTACCCGTGCGCGCATAGGGTAGAAACTCGGTCATGCAGGTGCTGCGGTTACCCTTCGACCACGGTACCGACAGCGCTACAGTCCGACAGGTGGCCCGAGGCCACCTGATTCACTGGCAGACGGCAGAGCTGGTCGACGACACCTTGCTCGTTATCACCGAACTGGTACAAAACGTTATCCGGCACACCGGTGACGGCGGCGAAGTCGCACTCAGCCATCGCGGCGACGTCGTGCTGGTCGAAGTCTTCGACCACAGCCCTGACCTGCCCGAGCTGCTGGCACCGGATCTGCGGCGCCTCGGTGGCCGGGGCATGCTGCTGATCGACGCGGTCAGTCACGGCTGGGGAAGCCGGTCCACCCCGACCGGGAAAGTGGTCTGGGCCCGTCTGCCCATAAAGCCGACCGACGCCCCCCGCGCACCCTGGGCCATCTGACGCTCCCCGCGATCGAGGAATTGCTGCGGGTCTACACGATCGCCGAGTTCGCCAACTCCCGCATCGCCGTCGAGGACGTGGAGATCGACGACGTGACCATCCGGGCCGGCGATCACGTCCTGGAGCTGCAGATTGTCTTCGACACCCTCTTCCGCCGGATTCCGACGCTGCGCCTGGCCAAACCCGCCGACCGGCTGCCCTACAAGGACGACGCCTTCATCTACGGCATCCACCGAGGTACCCGTGACCTGGCAGGCTCCGGCATGACCAAAATCCTGGATCCCACCCGCACCGACCTCTACACCACGACCGGACTGCGCCGGCTCGGCAGCCGTCTACGCCCGGGCGGGGCGTTCGGATTGTGGTCCGACGACGCACCGGGCCGAGACCTCCCTCGGCAACGTCGATACCCGGGTCCTGCAGATCTGGACGAGGCCGTCCGCGCCTTCGAGGAGCGGAAGTGGGCACGAGCCGACAAATGGGCGAAGATGAGACGGCGGCCGGCTCGGGACGCCTGGTGAGCCGGGACCCCGCCGAAGCTCTCGCCCTCTTCGACGAGTGCAGGCATCCTGACGTACGCGGCTCGCTGATATGGTGCTGGTGTTGCACCTAGGGTTCCGCTCTCAGGTGGGTTGACGCTCCTGGAGGTCCGTGACCGAGCGGTGCCAGCGCTGGGCGTTCCGGCGTCGCAACTGACGGGACAAAAGCCCTGAGGTCACTTTTCAGTGCCTTCAGGGAGGTTGTGATGACGTCGGTTGGTGTCGAGTGATGGCCTTGGGGTGCTATCGCAATGTTTTACGAGGTCGCCAGGTGCCGCGCCTGCTGTCTGCCATGGTCGTCGGTCGGCTGCCGAACGGCATGCGGCCCTTGGGCATCGTGCTTCTCGTTCATCAGCAGCAGGGTTCCTACGCTGTAGCCGGGGCGGCGCTGGCAGCGCTGATGATCGGAACCACCGCGAGTGCACCGTTTCGGGGGCGGGCCGTCGACCGATGGGGACAGTCACGGGTCTTGCCCGCCCTCGCGCTGTTCCAGACTGGCGCCCTTGCAGGGTTCGTCGCGGCCGCGCTGACCCATCGGGGCGCGCCGGCCATGTACGTGTTCGCGGCGATGACGGGTGCGACGAGCTCGACGCTCGGCGGGTCTATGCGGGCGCTGTGGCCGGTGGTGGTCGATTCCGCCGAAAATTTGCCGGCGGCCTACGCACTCCAGGCACTCGTTGAAGATCTGATCTCTGTGGCCGGTCCGCTGGCCGCCTCGCTGCTGCTGACGGTTGCCTCGCCCGCCTGGGTCCTCGTCATCTCCGGAGTCGCCGGTTCGGTCGGCACCACAGCGTTCGTCACTGCGCCCGCCTCCCGCTCCACCGGCCGGCGAACGGGCTCCAGCATGAGCTTGTCTGGCGCCTTGAGCACACCCGGGATGCGAGTGCTGGTGTGCATGCTCACTTCCACCGGAGCCGTCATCGGAGTCCTCAACGTTGCCATTCCCGCTCTCGCCGAGGACCGGGCGTCGACCGGTGGCGTGCTGCTGGCCATCATGTCGGCCGGCAGCATGCTCAGCGGTCTGTACTACGGGGCCCGAGCCTGGAAGACCGGACCCAGCCGCCGCTACGTGTGGCTGGCTGCCATCTTCGCAGCCATGGTTGCTCCCCTACCGGCAGCAGCATCGGTCATACAACTCGGCGGGTTGCTTGTGCTCGTTGGACTTGCCTACGCACCCAGCATGATCTCGGCGTATCTGCTGCTCGACGATCTCGCTCCTGCTGAAGCCCTGACCGAGGCCTATACGTGGCTGATCAGTGCCAACGCGGGCGGCCTCGCACTCGGCTCGGCGCTCGCCGGGCTGTCCATGCAGCGTGCTGGCATTCATTGGACACTGGCCCTCGCTGATGTCAGCGCCACGATCGGGCTCGTAGTCGGGATCGTCTACCGCGACCGGCTCGAACCGTTGCGGGAGGGATGCACGGGGCTGCCTCGTCGACCAGTCAACATCAGACGAAGCGGATCTTCGGCAACACCTCGATGCGCCTGCGGGAAGCCATGCAGCAGGAGAATCGGCGGCCCGGCCCCGCCAATGCGTACGAAGTAGTTCGTGCGGTCGACGGCGATGCGCCGGCTCGAAAATTCGTCGAGGCCGCGCAGGTCGCCGTGGACGACGCCGGGCAGTTAGTCGCGCCAGGCGACGCCGCCGCTCAGGCGGAACGCATCTTCGAGATCATCCGCGCGATCCTCAGACCGCACGGAGGGACCTTCGCCGACGTGATGCACATCCGCACGTTCACATCAGACCTGGACGACCTGGAGGTAGAGGTGACCGCGGCAGTCCGATCCGAATGCCAGCAGCAACTCGCCCAGCAGTAATGGATGTCGCCATCTGAGGCTTTCAAAACCCTTTCACGGCCGATCCAAGGGTAGGCGACTGGTGATGCGCCGGCTCTAGACTCTGTCGCGCAACGCCTTATAACGAGCAGGAGGCGGCAGAGCCGCCGGGCGGGCATGGAGGAGGGCTCCGTGCTCCGCGTGGTGGGTCAATACGGAGCACGATCGCGCGGCCGACAGCGTCGGCTGATTGCCGGTGCTTGACGCCGGGAGAATCTTGGCTGTTGTTTCTCGGTCGTGCTGAGTTCGGGCGCATACGCGGGTAAGCGGTTGGCCGGCCGATGAAGCTTTCCGCCGCACGCTAGCTGAGGTGCTACACACATCATTGGAGATGCCATTTCAATTCACCAAGAGGTCGACCTTCGTCGCAGTGCTCGTGAGGGCATCCGCAACGATGTCTACTTCAAGGTGCTCGGCGCTTGGGAGGCCGGGCATCGTCAGAGTGGCATCACGGTGGTGCCCTCGGGTCAGTTGCGAACCTTGCTGGTGTCGTTGATCTTGTCAGCGGAACGACCTGTGTTCACGGATGTCCTGGCCGGTCAACTGTGGCCGGACCGGGCACCGGCGCATGTGCGGGGCACCGTTCATACCTATGTGGCTCGACTGCGTCGATTGTTCGGTCACGAGCTGATCCGAACCACTTCGGGTGGCGGGTACCTGCTTGCTGTCCCCAGTGGCAACATAGACATACATCAGTTTCATGGCCTGCTTCGTCAGGCTCGGGCCGCTGAGGCGGCCGATCAGGAGCTGGCGCTGTTGCGGGCGGCGCTCGCGTTGTGGCGCGGTCGCCCGTTCACCGGTGTCGAATCGCCGTGGCTGGATCGCGAGGTCGTTCCGCCGCTGGTCGATGAATGGTTCGCCGCCACCGAACGGCGCATCGACCTGGAGCTGAAGAGTGGTCACGCCAGCGAGTTGGTCGCCGAGTTGCGTGATCTGACCAACCAGCACGCCACTCGGGAATCGCTGTGGTTCCGGCTGATTGTCGCTCTGCACCAGGCCGGTCGGCGAGCGGAAGCGTTGGACGCCTATCAGCAGGTTCGGCGAATACTGGGCGACGAGTTGGGAATTGACCCGAGCGCCGAGCTTCAGCAGTTGCAGCGGGCACTCCTTCAGGACGGTGTGACCGCGCCGCCGACGGCGCCGGGGCCCGTCCCGGACCGCCGGCCACCACGGCAGTTGCCGCATGACATCGTCAACTTCAGCGGCCGGACCGCCGAGCTGGCCGACCTTGACGCTTTGCTGGCGGCGGCCGATTCGGCCGACGGGCGGGGCGCCACGATCGTGTCGATCGAGGGAGCGCCCGGCATGGGCAAGACGAGTCTGGCGCTGCACTGGGCGCACCGGGTTTCCGATCGATATCCGGATGCGCATCTCTATCTGAACCTGCATGGGCACGGCCCCGGCGAGCCGATCACACCGGCGGCTGCGGCAGCCATCCTGCTGCGGGGCCTGGGGATAAGCAACGGAGTGATCCCGCCCGACGCTGACGAGCGGGCCGCCCTTTTGCGTACGACATTGGCCGGCCTGCGCGTACTAGTGATGCTCGACAATGCACGGAACTCCGACCAGGTGCGGGCATTGTTACCCGGCATGGACTGTCTGGTGATCGTCACGAGTCGAAACCAGCTGCGTGGATTGTCGGTTCGTGACGGGGCTCTCCGCGTGACGCTACATTCGCTAGCGGTCGCCGAGTCGATCAGTTTCTTGTCCGCGGTGCTGTCCGCACGGCGCATATCGGCCGAGCCGGACGCCGCGGCTCGACTGGTCGAGATATGTGGTGGGCTACCGCTGGCACTGTCCATTGTCGCTGAACGCGCGCACCGCTCCGGCACTCTGTCCGACGTCGTACACGCGTTGGAAGACGAGAAAGCTCGCCTGGACAACTTCGTGACCGGGGAAAGCGATCCGCACACCGACCTGCGGGCCGCGCTGTCATGGTCGTACCAGGCGCTGGGATCAAATGCTGCCGCGATGTTCGATATGCTCGGCCTGCACCCGGCCGCCGACATCGGGCTGGACTGCGCCGCTGCGCTGGCCGGCCTGCCGGTCCGAGAAGCCCAGCAGTCGTTGGATCAACTGGTCGAGGCCAACATGGTTCAGCGCCGGCAGCGAGATCGCTACGAACTGCACGACCTGATCCGGCTGTACGCCACGGACCGGATGGTGTGCGACGGCGCCGCGTCCGCGTCGGAGGCGGCGATACGCCGGCTTCTGGACTGGTGCCTGCACGCCGCAGTGAGTGCCGATACCGCCTTGATGCCCACCCGTCGGCGGAACTTCCTCGATCCGTACACGCCCACCATGGCGGTACCCGTCTTCGCCGACCAGCATCAGGCCATGGCGTGGTTCGAGCGAGAGTATGACTGCCTGCGTTCGGTGGTGAACTGGGCCGCATCGCATGGCCGGCCCGGCCATGCCTGGCGCACGGTCATCGCGATGACCACCTTCCTCGATCGCCGTATTCCTTGGCGCGAAGGCATCGAGTTCCTGGAAATGGCAAGGCAGGCGGCTGAGTCGGCGCTCGAGTCCGCTGGTGAGGGATACACGCTGAACTCCCTCGGCTGCACCTATTGGGATCAGCGGGACTGGGTTCGGGCCAAGGACTATTTCCGCAAGGCGCTGGCACGCTTCAGTGCCATCGGCGATCGAACCTGTGAGGCCATGACGCTGGGAAACCTTGGCCTGGTCCACGCCAGCGCCGGCGAGGCCGAGGAGGCGCAACGGTTGTGCGGCGAGGCGCTGCGCCTGTGCGAACAGAGCGGATTCCGTCGGGGGGTGGCGCAGAACCTCGACAACCTGGGCCAGGCATTCAGCGCCGCCGGTGAATATCACCGAGCCATCGAATGCCACCAACAAGCTTCTGTGCTGTTCCATGAGCTCGGTGTGACCGAGGAAGGTGCGTGCAATGAGCAGAACCTCGGCCTGGCGTACGCCGCAGGCGGCTACTACGGCAAATCGGTACGGTCATTGAGGCTGGCGACCGTCACATTGCGACGGCTGAGTCATCGCCGCCAGGAAGCCAATCTGCTCGTGGACCTGGGCAATACGCTGCAAGCGGCCAACCACCCCGGTCTAGCCCGCCAGTGCTGGCAGGCCGCTCTTAAAATCATGCGCGAGCTCGCCGATCCCCGCGTCGCCAACATCGAAGCACAGATCGCCTCGACCGACCTCTACCCGACCTGACACACGACAATGGCGGACTCGCGGATACCGCCGCGGCCACGGCCATCGACAACCGGGGCGAGCAGGCGATGTTCAGCGACGGACCTTTCGTGGAGTCGAAGGAGTACCTCGCCGGCGTCTGGGTCTGGGTCTGGGTCGTTCCCGATCCGGACGTGGCGCTCGATCTCGCCACCGAGGCGTCGAAAATCTGCGATCGGAAGATCGAGGTGCGGCCGTTCCAGTGACGTGGCGGATAGGACAGCACGTCAACCGCTGCGCCACCCCAGGCCCGGCAGCCGGGTGCTGCCGGAACTTGTCCCCCAATAATGACAACCTGGAAACCGAAGATCGTTACCTTTCGCGGTGTTCGTCCAACATGGCGGTGCCGGAACCGCTTGACGCTGTGGGTGGGTTCGCGGACGTCGCGCTTGGCCCATAGGTCGCGGAACTCTGCGCTGCGCATGGTCAGCCCGCCCAGCAGGGTGGCGAGCGCCTCGCCGGGAATGTGCCGGCCGGCTGCCAGGCGCAGCTGACCCACGGTCGCGCGGGCAACGTCGTGCCGGTCGATGAAGCGCTCCCTCGACCGGGGGTCGAAGAAGCCGAACCGGGCGAGGTTGCGCTTGGTGGGCGAAGCCGCAGCGAAGTCGAAGAAGAGCACAGTGGCCAGCCTTCGCCACATCGACGCGGCACGCTGACGCCCTCGGGACGACGTGGGCATTTAGCTACTGACAGCGCTTTGAAAGTGACGTGTGTTCCGATCGGTCATCGGTCCCATTCCTTGTGGAAGGTGAATGTATGGAAACGACCAAACGACGGCTGTCACGGCGCCGCTTCCTGCGCGTTGCCGCGGCTCTGCCGGTCGTGGTGGCGCTCCCGGCTGTGGCACCGGCGAATGCTCGCCCGCCGCAGGCAGCGGAGCGCACCTTCGAATGTCTATGCGATCTGCGGGAGTCCTGATGGCTATACCGTGGCTCATCGACGTGCTTCGACAGGCCGGTCTGCCGGTGGTCGAGGAGGGCAACTGGCGTGACCGCTCGGTCAGCGGCGCATTCGACCCGTTCGGCGTGCTGTGGCACCACACAGCGGCACGGTCCAGCCCGACGAACCCCGCGCCCAGCCTCAGCACCGTCATCAACGGCCGGCCTGACCTGCAAGGTCCACTCTGTCACGCGCTGGTCGACTACAACGGCGTCTTTCATCTGATTGCCGCCGGTCGGGCGAACCACGCCGGGGCGGCCCGGGCCAGTGGACCGATTCCGGCCGGGGACGGCAACACGATGCTGATCGGTTGGGAGATCGACTATGAGGGTGACCCGAGCGCGGCGGACCCGCAGCACATGACCGACGCCCAGTACCAGAACTCGGTCACCGCCACCGCGGCCGTGCTGACTTACCTGGGCCGGGACGCCAGTTACGCCCGGGGCCACCGCGAGACCAGCACCACGGGAAAGCAGGATCCGGCGTTCGTGGATCTGGACGTGATGCGTGCCGACGTGGCGGCCCGGATGGCCGGCGGCCGGACGGGCAACGTCCAGCACCAGGTCCGTAACGCCGATGGTTCGTGGCGGGGTCTGTCGGCGGTGCCGGCTCCGGGCGGGACGGGTGCCCAGGGCAGCAAGGCCGCGGTTGCGGTGTTGAATGACGGCGCGGTGCTG
Source organism: Actinoplanes sp. NPDC051343 (assembly GCF_044455125.1). Taxonomy (NCBI): domain Bacteria; kingdom Bacillati; phylum Actinomycetota; class Actinomycetes; order Micromonosporales; family Micromonosporaceae; genus Actinoplanes; species Actinoplanes sp. NPDC051343. Next base: position 36,872 of record NZ_JBITEL010000014.1, on the reverse strand, counting down.
GTGGTCGACATCGGCCCGGATGGCGTGTTGTATCACCAGGTTCGGCGCGCCGACGGTACGTGGAGCGGCTTTCAGGGAGTGCCGGCTCCGGGCAATGCTGCGGCCCGCGGCAGTGAGGTTGCCGCTGCCGGTCTGCCGGACGGCTCGGTTCTGCTCGCGGATGTCGGCCCGGATGGCGCGGTGTATTACCAGCTGCGGCGTCCGGACGGCAGTTGGTCAGGGTTCAAGACCGTTCCGGCGCCGGGGAATGCGGCGGCCAAAGGCAGCAAAGTCGCTGTGGCGGGTCTGCCCGACGGTTCGGCATTCCTGGCCGATATCGGTCCCGACGGAGCGTTGTACTACCAGATCCGGCGACCGAACGACACCTGGACCGGCTTCCAGGTGGTTCCGGCTCCCGGTAACGCCACGGCGCGGGGCAGCGAACTTGCCGCCGCCGGTTTGCGGGACGGTTCGGTGTTGCTGGCCGATGTCGGCCCCGATGGTGTCGTGTACTACCAGCTCCGGCGCCCGGACGGGAGTTGGTCAGGGTTCAAGGCCGTCCCGGCGCCCGGCAATGCCGCGGCCAAAGGCAGCAAGGTGACGGTCGCGGGTCTACCCGACGGTTCCGCTCTGCTCGCCGACATCGGCCCGGACGGGGTGGTATACCACCAGGTCCGCCGGCCGAACGACACCTGGACCGGCTTCCAGACAGTGCCCGGCGCCAACAATGCCCCGGCCCACGCCACCGAAATAACCGCCGTCGGCCTGGCCGACAGCACCGTCCAACTCGTCATCGTGGCACCCAAATGAGGGAAAGGAACGTGCACAAGATCGGTCTGGCTGCCGTCGTCGCCGTGACGGTCGCCGCCAGCCTGGTGCCGGCCACCGTGGCTTCCGCGGCACCGGCCGTGCTCGCATCGTCCGGAATCGTTTCTCACGACATCCGTAACGCCGATGGTTCGTGGCGGGGTCTGTCGGCGGTGCCGGCTCCGGGCGGGACGGGTGCCCAGGGCAGCAAGGCCGCGGTTGCGGTGTTGAATGACGGCGCGGTGCTGGTGGTCGACATCGGCCCGGATGGCGTGTTGTATCACCAGGTTCGGCGCGCCGACGGTACGTGGAGCGGCTTTCAGGGAGTGCCGGCTCCGGGCAATGCTGCGGCCCGCGGCAGTGAGGTTGCCGCTGCCGGTCTGCCGGACGGCTCGGTTCTGCTCGCGGATGTCGGCCCGGATGGCGCGGTGTATTACCAGCTGCGGCGTCCGGACGGCAGTTGGTCAGGGTTCAAGACCGTTCCGGCGCCGGGGAATGCGGCGGCCAAAGGCAGCAAAGTCGCTGTGGCGGGTCTGCCCGACGGTTCGGCATTCCTGGCCGATATCGGTCCCGACGGAGCGTTGTACTACCAGATCCGGCGACCGAACGACACCTGGACCGGCTTCCAGGTGGTTCCGGCTCCCGGTAACGCCACGGCGCGGGGCAGCGAACTTGCCGCCGCCGGTTTGCGGGACGGTTCGGTGTTGCTGGCCGATGTCGGCCCCGATGGTGTCGTGTACTACCAGCTCCGGCGCCCGGACGGGAGTTGGTCAGGGTTCAAGGCCGTCCCGGCGCCCGGCAATGCCGCGGCCAAAGGCAGCAAGGTGACGGTCGCGGGTCTACCCGACGGTTCCGCTCTGCTCGCCGACATCGGCCCGGACGGGGTGGTATACCACCAGGTCCGCCGGCCGAACGACACCTGGACCGGCTTCCAGACAGTGCCCGGCGCCAACAATGCCCCGGCCCACGCCACCGAAATAACCGCCGTCGGCCTGGCCGACAGCACCGTCCAACTCGTCATCGTCGACCGGCCGCCCGGCATCACGGTGTCCATCGAAGACCTGCGGGCGATCTTCGGCTCGACGTACGACACGCAGGTCGTACGGGATGGTCTGCCGTCTTTGAACGCCGAGATGCAGCGGGGCGGCATCACCACGCCACCGCGAGTGGCGGCGTTCCTGGCCACCGTGCGAAACGAGAGCGGCTTCCGCTACAACGCCACAGAGACCAGTGACCCGAGCACCTACCGTGGTCGCGGCTACCTGCAGTTGACGGGAGTGGACAACTACCGGGCCGCGGGCGAAAACCTCGGGCACGACCTGGTGAACAACCCCGACGACGCCGCCACGTTGGCCTGGAGTGCGCCGGTGGCCCGATGGTATTGGACGGTGGCCCGGCCGCTCAACGCCGACGCCGACGCCCTCGACATGGGTCTGGTCAGCCGGGACATCGGGTACGCGTGGTCGGCCGCGGAGGACAACGCACGGTGCGCCGACTTCAAAGCCGTGCTGCAGTACTACACCGGCAGCGTTCCCGCCGGGATCAACTGCATCCGCCCCGGGCACTGAGACGGGTCCGTGTACGGGCGGTACACCCACGCCCGTACACGGACCACGGCACCCGCCCGCCGGGCGGCGGAATCCCGGCGGGCGGCTACGGCTGCGTGCTGAGTCCAGGCTCCCACCCTGACTTCCGGCCGGATCGTGGACTTGCCCAAGCGCTGGGCAAGATCCGACCATGCACATGCGGACCACGATCTGCGGGTAGCCGTCGCGTTCGGTACCTTCGCGGACCGCCCACGCCGGCACCGGTTGCGCTTTTTCGGGCAGGTCGAGGCCGGCACCGGTGGTGTAGATCCGCGCCTCGACACCGGCCACCACCAGCAGGTTCTGAGCTGCGGCGATCTCCTCCTGCAGGGCGAGGGCCAGGGCGAGATCCAGCGACAGCAGCCGGTCGGCCAGGTCACCTTTGAGGGAGATTGCGGACAGGCTCTGGCCGAGCAGATCGTGCAGGTCCCGGGAGACGCGCATCCGCTACGTTCGGGCGTCCGGAGCCGGACTGGACCGACCGCGCGAGCGTGGTCGACTGCATGACCGGTCTCGCGCGGCTGACGTCCGGGTCGCGGCCTTCCGATGAGCAGGACGCACGGGCCGCTGCCGGGTCGGTCTTCGACCGGGCAGGACGGACCGCGAAGGCGCGGCGGCAAGCCACCTCGGCAGCATGTTCGCGGTCATCGACTGCCGACCGCGGTGGCGCGAACGGCGCCGTCACACCGACATCACAGAAGGGGCGGCGGGGCCCAGTGGCGCGGAGCTCCCACACCACTGGACCGGCAAACCGTGCCGCGGGTCAGGACGTCCAGCGCCAAAACCACTTCTGGCTGGCCACGGTGCCATCGCACCAGTTCAGCCCAGCCGGCGTGCCCCGAGCGTACGAACGCAGGTCCAGACACTTGATGCGGCTGCTACCCACGCTCACCATCTTGTAGTCGTCAATGTCCCAGAGCTGGCTGGCGAGCCTGGCGTCACATCCATTCAGAATGACCACCGAGCCCGTATCGTACGAACGCAGATCCCAGCACAGGCGGTAGCCGCTGGATGCCGAGCTAACCTGGCAAACCGTCTGGAAATCGACCGTTTTGCAGTTCCACCACCATTCCTGGCTGAGACCGCCGTTGCACTCGGATAGACCTACATAGGTGCCGGGTGTGTTCGCCCCGATGTCGAGGCACTGACGCCAGTTGGTCGCCTGTGGAGTCATATTGTGGTTGCCCGCTGCGGCACGTGCCGGGGCCGCTGCAAGGGCCAGCGACGCCAGCACGATCACCACGGCGGTCATAGCGCGGACCAAGATACTTCGATGGCCAAATGACATGCGGCGTACGGTAGCCACGACGGCTTTCAAATCCCTTTCAAATGTTGAGACGGTGGTGAGGCCGACGTTGGCCGCCGGCCTGATGTCCTGCCGGCTCGGCTACGACGGCAGCGAGCGCGTCGGCGATGTCGGCGCCGAACACGAAGCCATGTGCTGGACGCGGTTCGGTCGGCTTGCTGTCCTACCTGGAGCTTCGCCCGAATCGATTACCGAGTCGTCCCGCGTTCCTGGATATGTGCCCGGACGCCAGGCCGGATCGCCGCGCCGTTCTCATCCTAAAGTCGGAGATGGAACACCCATCTCGCGCCGGATGCACCCGAACCCGCGCATTCCTACGGTCGTGACATGACTTCCCCGGCACCGCAAGGTGAACCGCTTGGTCCGTACCGCTTCCCCGGTTGGTGAGCCGGGGAGAGCGCAGACAGCCCCGGCAAGGCGGTGCGTTCGCGGGAGGGCGCCGGTCCCACGACGGCCGCCGCGCGATCGAGTATGCCGCTGTGATCGCTCGCAAGGAGGGGGAATGAGCGAACGAGGTGGCGTCCGGTTCAATATCCTGGGGCCGCTGGAGGTGACCCTCGGCGAACGTAGCGTTGCTGTCCCTGCGGGGCGACTGCGTAGCGTGCTGGCATTGCTGGTCCTCGCACTCGGCCGGTCCGTCTCCGTGCATGAACTGGCCGAGCGGCTCTGGCCGGAGCTCATGCCGAAGCAGGTGCGCGGCACAATACACACCTACGTTGCCCGGCTTCGACGGTTGCTGGGCGATGATCTCATCGAGACGACGCGCGGCGGCAGCTACCGAATTGCCGTCGCAGCCGACGTGGTTGACCTTTGCCGCTTCCGTGAGCTCGTCCGTACGAGTAGAACAGCGCGTTCCCCGCAGGCCGAGCTGGTAACGCTGGAGGAAGCCCTGGGTCTGTGGCGTGGTCGCGCCTTCGCTGACATGAACGACGCCTGGCTCGGTCGGGATGTCCGGCCCCGACTGACCGACGAGTGGCTGACCGCCGTGGAGCGGCATATCGACTTGCGCGTCCAGATCGGATATGTGGGTGACGCCATCACCGAGTTACGGGAATTGATCGCTGGCAACCCGACGCGAGAGTTGCTCTGGCTTCGGTTGATCCCGGCGTTGCACCGGACAGGTCGGCGCGTCGAGGCACTGGAGGCCTACCGGCAATTACGGACCGTCCTGGCGCAGGAACTCGGCATCGATCCCAGCGAAACGCTTCAACGGATGCACCGCGCAATCCTGATGGGTAGCCCACCACCGTCTGAACTGCCGACCACACCACGGGGGTCCAACGAAGATCCGACGCGGCAGATGCCTCGCGGGACGGCCGGCTTCTGTGGCCGGCAGGATTCCGACGATGCCAGTCAGCTCGTGCCATCGGTCGCAGACGAGGATCGGCGGCCGACCGCCGGTGGAGGGATCTACGGGGAGGCCACCAGTCCGGAGGTGCCGTCGGCGGCGGCTGGACCCCGGCGGCGCAGCCACAGGATCACTCGGGTACGTCCATGGTGGGTTGAATTTCAGGGGTTGCCCGGTCTGCAGGAGCTTTCCCGGCGCATCGGTCTGCTTGCTGCGGAAAACGCCCGCTTGGTCGCGGAGAACAAGGCATTGCGGAGGCAGAACGCCGAGTTGCGGCGCGGGTAGATCGGGGTGGCGGAGGCGGCGTCCGGCATGGCGTGTGCCCACTGGCGATACGCCACCCCGTCGATGGCGACGGACGCCAGGCAGTCGTGGAACCGGTCATTGCCGCGGATGTCCTCAACCGTGGCGGTAACCACCACGCCGCGCCGGCCCAGCTGGAGATCGTCGATCACCCCTACCACCAGCCAGGCCAGCAGCGCGACGCCGATCATCCGCCGGTAGCCCCGGCTACGGACGGCCGCGTTGTGGCGTTGCCTCGTCCGCAATACCGGCAAGCGCCGCGGCGGCGGAGGTGGTAGGCGAGTGTGGCCGCGCCGAGGGCGCCGCCCCATGCCGGCCAGAAGAACTCCGGTACGAACAGTCCCCAGGTGTCGGCGGCCAAGTGGATTCGGCCGAGGGCCAGCCACCGTAGGAACATCAACCCGGCCGAAGTGACCAACAGGGCGACGATCGACGCGGGGATTATCGCAGTGCGTGGGCGGACCCGCTTCCCACGCAGATAGGGGATCCAGCGAGGATACACCTCACCCCACGGGCGGAGCAGTCCGATCGTCAGGAGAGCGCCGCCCGCCGCCATGGTGGCGAGGATGGCGCCGGCGAGCCAGATGCCCGGGCTCTCGATCGCCTCCTTGTGCAGCCCGGCCCGTGACACGCCGAGTGGGATGTCCAGCGCCCATGCCCACCGGGTCAACGCGTATCCGACGGGGACGATCACTGCGACCGTGACGGCCCAGCGGCCCCAGACCGCCGCGGCGGCCGGTGTGGTCCAGCCGCGCGCGGCATCGTCACGGCCGCAGTTGCCGCACCCCCCGCGGACCCGACGACGGGCGGCAACCACCGTCGCGGCCCACAGCGACCCACCGGCGATGAACAAGATCTGGTTCAGCACCGGCCATGGCAGGAACAACGCGAAGAAGTCGGCCAGCCGAACCTCCTGCGGCCAGCCGAAAGGGGCCCCTGCCAGCAGCATGGGCGCCCGTACGATCGCCAGCAACGGCCGATAGTCCGGAATCACCACGGCGAGGCCGGCGGCCATGACCCAGCTGATGCCGGCCAGCGCTCTGCCGAGGAGCCCGCGGCGCCGGGTGCGGCTCAGGAGCACCGCCAACGCCGCGCCGCCCAGCCCCACCCCGGCGAGCACCGGCCCCGTCGTCTCCGGCCGCGCGTGTTCGAGCAGCGACGTCCCCTTTCCGCCCGGGTCGTGTTCGACGCCGAACGGGAAGCCGGCGCCGCCGCGCCACCAGAAGAGCCCAAGCGCGGCGTAGGTCAGCGACCACGCTGCCGTGGCCCAGCCGATCCAGCGAGGCCAGCCGGCGCCCCACGATGGGGCCGCCGGCTGTGTGACCACCGCGGTCAAGGTGTCGTCGACGTCCGTAGGTATGTGTGTCATGCCAACCAGAGTCGATGACGGTTGACGTGCCGCAGTATGGGTCGTTCGGCAGGCGTCGACGGCCGCTGTGCGTACCGGATGTGCCGTTCGGCACAGGCGCGGTCGTCAATGTCGGCATAGGCTCCCGGCATGGCGGCCAGGGATCGATTGGGTATCGCCGCGGCGGCTGCCGGGCTGCTGTCGCTGACTTTCGACGCGGTGGTGCTGGCGCGTGGCGATCCCTATCCGCAGGGCATGACCACCGCGACCAGGCTGGGCGTGGCCGAGGTCGTCGTGTTGCTCGTGCTGACCGTACTGACGCTGCGGTGGTCCCGGGCCCGCGTCGCCGTCACGGCGGGCACTCTGGCCGGGCTGGCCGTGCCGTTGTGGCTGCTGCGCTTCGGCCTGCCGGCGTGGTCTGCCGAGTCCGTCGGTGGTTATGCCGGCTGGGGAATGCTCGCGATGCTCGCGGTCGCCGTCGGGCTGTACCTTCGCGCTCTGGACGAGAGGCGCACCCGTGGGGTGATGGCCGCCCGGCGTGCCCAGCAACTGGAACTGGCCGACGACTTGCACGATTTCGTCGTCCATGACATCAACGAGATGTTGCTGCAGGCACAGGCTGGACAGGTCCTTCTCGGCGCCCGGGCACGCGACGGGGACGGTGACCGGCTTGGCGCCGACGTCGGGATGCTGCTGCGCCGGATCGAGGGCACAGCACTGCGCGCGTTGCAGACGGTCGACCGCGCCGTTCACCTGCTGCACCACGCCGAGAGCCTCGGTGGATTGGCCGAAACGACGGCGGACGGCGCGCCGCGTTCGCCACAGCCCACTGTCGACGATCTGCCCGAACTCGTTGACCGTTTCACCGCCACCGGCACGGTCGCCGCTCGCCTCGACATCGAACCCGGCCTGGCCCGCACCCCGGCCCAGAATGAAGGCCCAGCCACGGCCCAGGTCACCGTGCCGACATTGCCGCCCGAGGTCTCCGCGACGGTGTACCGGATCGTGGTGGAGGCGCTGACGAACGTGCGCCGGCACGCCCGCGACGCAACGCATGTTCGGGTCACCGTCGCACGTGAGCCGGGCGACGGCGTCCGGGTGGAGATCGCGGACGACGGCACCGCTCAGCGTCCCACCCGGCGCCGTGCCGGTCCTTCCGACCCCAGCCGGCTCGCCGGGACGCGGCGCGGTGCGTCGGGTCGGAGCGGGCTAGGCATCGCCGGTCTCACCAATCGAGTTGGCGCACTTGGCGGCACACTGAGCACCGGCCCCACCGAGCCGACCGGTTGGCAGGTCACGGCGGTGCTTCCGGTGCGCGCACGGTACACCGCCGATTCGACGGCCCGTTGACACCGTGGTCGACCGCCCGATCCGGATACTGATCGCCGACGACCAGGAGAGCATCCGGGCCGCCTACCGCATCATCCTCGACTCCGAGCCAGACATGACCGTCATCGCGGAGGCCGCCGACGGTGTTTCCACGGTGGAACAGGCTCAGCACCTACGACCCGACGTCATCCTGGCGGATATCCGGATGCCCCGGGTGGACGGTCTGGAGGTCACCCGCATCCTCGCCGGGAGCCAGGCCGACGATCCGCTACGGGTCATCGTCGTGACGTCGTTCGACCTCGACGAGTACGTCCACGCGGCGTTACGCAACGGGGCATGCGGATTCCTGCTCAAGCGCTCCGGGCCGGCACTGCTTGCCGAAGCCGTACGCGCCGCAATGGCCGGCGACGCCCTCATCAGCCCACAAGTCACCCTCCGCCTGTTGCGGCATCTGACGGTCGCGCCCGCCGCAGCCGGCCGTCCGGCAGCCGGCCACGAACTCCTCACCGCACGAGAACAGGAAATCGCCCGCCTGGTCGCGCGGGGCCGGACCAACGCCGAGATCGCGGACGAACTGTTCATCGCCGCCGGTACGGTGAAGAACCACCTCGCCGCCATCCAGCGCAAACTCGGCGTACGCAACCGGGTCGGCATCGCGGTATCGACGTGGGACGCCGGCACCGCCACCCCATGAACGCCCGGCGAGCCCGGACAGCGTCCGCTGGTAGCCGGCAACCTTCGCCCGCCGGTTCGTCCCGCTCATCGGCCAGCTCCCACTCAGCTCACCCGTGGGTGAGCGGCAGGGAGGGAATCGCCAGCAACGCCGCGCATCCGGGCACGACCTTGACCGGCCTGTACGCCGCCGGCCCCAACCTGCGCCGGGCGAAGCCCTCGCCGATCGAAGCCGGTTGCCCGACGACAAGGTGGGCCCTGGGTTGTTCGACTCAATGATCGGCGAGTTGGAATCCCTCCGGTGCGCGGTCCAGGAAGCTGACGACCGCTCGGATGTGGCCGCCTTCGTCAAACTCGAGTACGTCGGTGCCGGTGGCGAACGATGTGCCGTCCACCGTCAGCTCCCACTGCAGTCGGGCGTGGCGGTGATGTCTCTCCGGTTGCCTACGGGGCCGGAACGAATAGCCGGGCATGTGCTCGGCGAACTGATTCCGAAAGCCGATCAGCTCGTCGGCGCCTCGCATGACCTGGACCGGTGCGTCGTAGGTGACTGCGTCGGCAAACGTGGCCGCCGCCAGATGGTGCTGCTCCTCTGCGGTAGCAGCGTTCCAGAACGCGACATATTGATCGATAATATCCGTCATGACCACACCTTGCGGGATGCGGCAAACGAGCCGCAATAACGTCGGAGGTCATTGCCTCACGACCAGCCTGACGGCATGGTCGCGGTCATGACTACCGCCACCGCGAGCCCGAACGAATCCATCGGGATGCTGTTGAAGCAGTGGCGTGAACGGCGTCGTCGCTCGCAGCTGGATGTGTCGTCGGCCGCCGACGTGTCGGCGCGGCACTTGAGCTACATCGAGACGGGCCGGTCGAATCCCAGCCGGCAGATGATCGAGCGGATCTGTGACGAGCTGGATGTGCCGCTGCGCGAGCGTAATCGGTTCTACCTGGCCGCCGGATTCGCGCCCGTCCATTCCGAGCGCCCGTTGGCCGATCTGGGCGCCGCGCGGGAGGCGGTTCGGGCGGTGCTCACCGCCTTGGAGCCCAGTCCCGCCGTTGCGGTGAATGTGCGGTGGGATCTGTTGGCGGCCAACCGCACCATGCGGATCTTCCTGACCGACTTGCCGGACGAGCTGGCTGGACCGCCGGTCAACATGCTCCGGCTGACGCTGCACCCGTCCGGCTTGGCATCACAGGTCCGCAATTTCGAGCAGTGGCGGGCCCATATGCTCCGGCGGGTCCGTCGGCAGCTCGACCGCACCGCGTCGGACGGGCTCGAGGAGTTACTCGCCGAACTCGGGCGCTACGCCCCGCCCGATTCGCCGGCCTTCCCGTCCATAGAGGCCGGACACGATCTTGTCGTGCCACTTCAGCTCGCCACGTCGTACGGGGAATTGTCGTTCCTCTACGCCGTCACCGTCTTCGGCTCGCCTCGCGACGTCACGCTCGACGAGATCGCGATCGAGACGTTCTTTCCGGCCGACACTTCAACCGCGGGCATCTTGCGCTCGCTCGCCGATGCGGAGTTCGTAGGCACGACGCCCGCCTGCCATGGTGGGTCTACGCCACGATGTTCGTGCTCGTCGCTGCCGGCAGCGCAGCCAACGACTTCGTCTCGCTCGGCGGCGCCCGGCTGATCGCACTGCTGATCCTCATCGCCTTCGTCGCCGTCCTGGTGGCGACCTTCGCGACCGGCTCAGCGCCGCTCGGCAGGTGGCGCGGGGTGCAGCCCCGGCAGTCCTTCGCGCCCCGCGCCTTCGCCGCGATCGCGGTGCTCGGCGGTGCGGCCGGCTGGCTGGCTGGCTGGTCGCGCAGTACGCCGCGAGCCTCACCAGCCATCTCGGCGCCTACCCCAATACCGTGGCCGGGTTGCTCTACGGCGCCGTCTTCACAGCCCTGTTCGCGCTGAGCCAGCGGCTGATCTCGACCCGATGACCGCAGAGCTCAACGGCCCGCTGTCCGACCCGACCCGGCTGGCGATCATGTCTGTGCTGTGCGCGGTCGACTGGTGCGACTTCGCCTTCCTGCGTGACGAGGTGTCGCTGTCGGACTCCGCACTCTCCAAACAGCTCACCACTCTCAAGAACGACGGACAGATCGAGCAACGGCGCACCTACCTCGGCCGGGTTCCGAAACCAGGGTCCGCGCTACCGATGAGGGCTTGCGCCGCTTCCTCGCCCACGCCGAGGCGCTGCAGCAGATCGTCGCGCGGACGCCCGCCCGGCCCCGACAGGCCGAAGGCACATCCAGGCACGACCCGGATCCAGCGGCCAACGAGGCAACGCCGGTTGTCGACTGACCACCTGCCGGAAGGCTTCCAGCAGCCCCACTCAACGCGACGACGGCTACCGGTCGAGGGATTGGCGCGGCGGTGACGCCATGGGCACCATGGCAGGATGGACGTCGGGGTGGGTGCCGGGCAGGCCGCGGCCGGCGGGGCGACTTATGGCCTGATCACCGCGGGCGCGATCGTCACCGTGCTGCACTGCTTGAGTAGATATCAGGTCCATGACTATGCGGATCGCGACGCGTCGATCGGGCTGGCCGGCTCATTGATGGCGGTCGTCGCCGCGGTCACGCTTGTCGCTGCGGCGGGTAGGATCGGCGGTCGCCTGCCGGGACTCCGCCGGCCGCAATGGCATGTCTTCGTACCGTTGCTGCTGGTGCCCATGGCAGTGGTCCCGCTGGTGCTCGGGGCGGAGCGCAACCGCGTGGAGGCCGCTCTGCTCTGGGGCGGTGCCGCCGTCACGGTGCATGTGTTACTGGCGTACGCGCCGGTCGGCCGCAGCTGGCGGCGCTGGGTAAGCGCGACGCTGGTGTTGCCCTGCGCCGCCGCGACGTTGACCACATGGGGGTGCCAGCATCGATGGCGGGCACAGAAGTTCCAGGCAGTCGGTTTGCCGTTGATCGTGCCGGAGGTGCCCGGCTATCAGCTGACCGGCACGTGGGCCGGACGCTACAGCATCAGGACGGCCCTGCGAGGTCCGTCTGGCCGTCGGCTGTACGGGGTGGTCGAGGCCGCATCGGTCCGGTATGGAGGTTGCGGACCGGGCAGCGATCGTCGCTGGCGCGTGTCCAGTGCCGGCGATGGCCTGGAACGCGCGATGTCCTGCCTGCGCGACGGGACCATGCTGACGCTCATACCCGGCGGCGGATCGGCCGGCATCGCCGATGTGCTGCCTCATGTCAGATTGCGCGAGGTGGACGCGTCAGTGCTGGCGGACCTCCCGGACGAACCGGCGATGAGCGAGCCCGACTGACGCCGGCGGCCCGGCATGATCGCGGTTCACCGGCGGACGCTCGGCCGAGGGCGCGGACATGCCGGCACGGGACTCTTCCGGAACGTTCAAGCTGCCTCATGCTGGTCCGGCCCGGACACGGCCCTGCGCTGGCACCGTCACCTGCATGCCCGGTGCCACGCGGCAGCGTCGCGGCCCTGCCGCGGTACGGGCTCCGCGCGCTGGGCGCCCTCCGGTCGCAGGCCTTGAAGGCCGAGGCGCTGCTGGCCGTGGACTTCCTCGAGGCGATCACGCTGACCGGCGCGAGGCTGTACGTACTGGCGGTCATCGATTGCCGCGCTGCACCACGACAACGAGGCCTGCTCGACGAACTCGTGAGGCGCCGGTCGGCTAATGTAATCTCGATCGCGTGACCGAACGTCGGTTATCCGGCGCCCATGTGGAATCCGCGTCGCGTTGTTTGCTCGCGCAGATTCTGCGATACGCAGCCCTGACCGCGGCGGTGTAAATCGGGCTTCTTTATTATCGGCCAGCTAAAGCGACCTCGGTTGACGCCGGATGCAGATAGTCAGCCGAATGCCAGCCGTAATACCTGAAGTGTTCGCAGCTGCGTTACCGGGAGTGATGTTCGCTGTCAACGTCGGGCGGCATCACGTTGACGCCATGTTCGGTGTATGTCAGCGATTTGCTCGAGCAGCGTGTCTTCCCAGAGATTCATAGTGGCCTTATCCAACTGGGGAACCGCGACTCCTCGGTTACCGGCCACGCATACTGCAACGTCCGCAGCGAGTGTGGTAATCGCCCAATCGCCCGTCGCCAGAATGTCGTGCCGACGAGCCGGGACCAGGGAGCCCTCCACCGTTAGCGTGGTTGGGACTCCCGGCTGCTCCGACAATTGAACGAGCAAGTTGGTAGCTTCCGCATGGCTCACTTCTTGCGCATTTGCCAAGCGCTCAATATACAGAAATAGCGGACCCAGCGTGAGGCCTTGCCGTGTCGTGTCAGCTATCGAGACATCCATGGACGCTATGGTGATGTCTGGCGGGCTTTTGCGTTCGTCGCCGTCTGACCTTCCAATCGAGACGGTTATAAGCCGACGATCAGACCAGTGGGTACTGACGCAGTCGATGCGAGGCGATCCAAACCTAGGAGCGTCCCAAACGGTAAAGTCCACAGTCTTCAACGCGCACCTCCGCCTTTGACATAGATTCTCGGGACACTAGCATGGACACCCGCGACACCCGAATTTGTTGCGCCGGAGGTGCCGCGAGAGTCCATCCGTCAACTGCCGAACTAATTCCTGGTATGTGTCTCAGAGATCACTTTCAGCACCAGCTTGCCATCAACAATACTCGCGAGGACCTCCTTTTTGGCGTGGTCACTGGTGACGCCGTTCGTCCGGGGGCCGTAGGCGTCGACGTACAGGATCCACTGGCCAGGGCAGCCGCAAGATACAATTGGTGTCGGATTATTATGGCATGCGGTCGATGCGGCGCAGTCGTTCTTCGTCGTGTTCTTCAGGATATTGTTGTTGTAGAGAGCGGTATCGACGGATACTGTGCCCTTGTTCCAACCGCTCGTGAATCCTGTGGCGGTCACACCGCCACCGCTCCTGGCGTTCAGCGTTCCGTCAGTGTAGGGCGGGTCGGCCGCCATAGCGGGATTGGCCCAAAAGAGGCCTCCCAGAATGATCAAACCCGCGAGGACTGCTCTGTAAACCTTGATTCGCACCTGTTTCCCCTCCAGAGCTACTTTGGCTTCAGATCCATGGTCCTGATCGCACGATATGCCGAACATTTACAAACATCAATAAATATTCACGGCAAACCGGTGTCCATTAAGTGACATGACGCGGCGGGGCTGGTTTCAGACGTCAGATCTGGTACCACTGCTGGCCGAACGCGGCGTGATCCTGTCGCGGGAGCAGGTCTACCGGCTGGTGACACAGTCGCCACAGCGGCTGAGTCGGACACGCTGGTCGCGCTGTGCGACATCCTGCAGTGCACGCCGAACGACTTGATCGAACCGGTGGCCGCGCCGCGGCAGGTCCGCAGGGTCGCGGGACAAAGGGCGGCGGCCCCCGTCAGCGGCGCCGTGTACGCGGCTGCGGCGCCCGTCGCTCGAGGACTGAACACGCGATGCCGATTCCGCGCCGCCGCAACGTATACCCCGATACCGCGGCGCAGGCCCGACGGCGGCCGGCCGGTGTGCGGACCATGCGCCGGCAGCGAACTCGACTACCGAGGCCACGTCTGCGGAACCGTCACCGATCTCGCCTCGGCCGCCCGCTGCGCCCGCTGCGCCCGCTGCGCCCGCTGCGCCCGCTGCGCCCGCTGCGCCCGCTGCGAGAAGGTATCCGAGCGGCTGGCCGGCCCCGGACGGCACCATCCCGGAGGCGCTGCGCCCGTTCGCCAGCCTGCTAATCGGCGCACGCCGACCACTGTCGGTCCTGCGCTGGGCCTACCGGTACCCGGGCACGGTCCTGCCCGCGCTGGCCGCGACGGCTGAGCCGATCACCCACACGACGAGGAGGTCTCGATACCGGCGCCAGGGCAGCCCATCTGTTTCTGGGCGAGCATGAAGACCTGACGCAACTGCGCCGCTACATCCACGACGCCGCTCTACCCCTGAAGGCCAGAGTCGCCGGATCGCTGCTATTGCTGTTCGGCAGGACCGTCACGCGCATCGTCCGGCTTAAGGTCACCGGTCTGACCGCCGCCGCAACAGCCGCTTTCTGACGCTCGGGATCTCCACCGTAACCTCGGTGCCGACGGCGACTCCACGGGCGCTCGGTGATTTCGGGCCGAGGGTGAACCCGAAGCCGTCGCCGGTCGGTTCCAGGACTGTGCGCACTCGGGCGCCGTTAACGGGGCCGGCAACGTGGTGGCGCTGTTTGATGCCCCAGACGAGTCGGGGTTGAACGGGACGGGCACCAGCAGTTTGCCGCGTGGCCGGGCGGTAACCGTGACGACGAAACGTTGGGACTTCATAACCACCGATCCTGCCCTCACTCGACGCCAGCACCCGGTCGACGCGCGCTGGGACGCGGGCCAACACGTCTGGCGCCGTTGCGCGGGCCCGAGGGCGCCGGTACGCGAATCGCCAGATCCGGATGCCTCAGGGCCGCTGAGTGCGTTGTCGCGTGTCTGCGGCGTTGGTTTGCCGGCAGGGTGTCGGGTTAGCGTGGTGCGGTGCGACCGCGCCGACTGCGCCAGCCGGCCGGACCATGATCCGTCGTCCGGCGACCCGGCGCGCTCGGGTCACCCTGGAGCCGCAGGCGATCAATGCAGGAATGCGAGCAATTCCCCGTTGAGGACGTCGGGTTCAGCTGTGGGCATCGACTGGTGTGCCACCGCCGGCTGGACGGTGATCGTGACGTCGGTCAGCAGCCGTCGCGCGTTCGCTTCGACGCGTGCGAGGTTGTGTGCCCGGCTGCGCTCGGCCATGACCAGGAGCGTGGGTACCCGCAACGCCTGCAACCGCTGCGGATCGGGATGGTGAGGTGCGACGAAGCGGACCCGGCCTGGCCGGGCGTTGGACAGTCCGGCAAGCCTGGACCACTGCGGGTCCGGAGCAATGGCGCCATGCGTCTCCCAGTCCACGAACCGTTGCCAGCGCGCCGGACTCGGCCTCAGCAGCAGCGGTACCGCGCGCAGACGGTAGTCCAGCCGTAGGCCGGCGAAGCAGTCGGTGGGGTCGAGCAGCGCCAGGCGGCGTACCCGCTGCGGCGCGTGCATCGCGTAGTTCAACGACAACCAGGCGCCGTATGAGTGCCCGCACAGCGAGACGCTCTCCAGGCCCAACTCGGAAAGCACGCCGTCGAGCCAGTCCATGAGGTCGGATACGTCGGTGATCGGCCGGTTACCGGCAACGCTGCGCCCCGGCTGTCCGATCGGATCGACGGCATAGATGCGGTACTCGCGGCCGAGGTCTCCCACGTTCGCGAACCACACCGTCGACGTTGCGCCGAACTGGCACAGCAGAACCAGGGCTGGCCCGTCTGCCCGCCCGCACATCTGTACACGGGTCATGCCGTACGCCGAACGGACATCCACGGACTCCACTGGTATCGGCCATCGCGCCAACAGCGTGTCGTACGCCTGGAAGAACTTCCGCTGGGCGGCCGATGTCGGAGACATGCGATCACCTCGTCATCAATTGTCTCGGTGACCAAAATACTTGGCCGCCTAACCATTGGCTAGACTGCCGGGGTGGACGACGACAATCCGGACAGACGCGGCGAAGACGACCGCGGGTTGCAGATGGTTCACTTGCTGCGCGCCGTCACCATGGAACTGGACCTGTTCGCGGCCGAGTTCGCCGAGACCAACCGCCTGCACCCCACCGACCTGCGCGCACTCATCCATCTCCTCGACGCCACCCGAGCGGGTACTAACGCCACGCCGGGCTGGCTCGCCGACCAGCTCAGGTTGAACTCGGCGACAATCACGGGCCTGCTCGATCGGCTCGAGCGCACGGGCCACGTCCAGCGGATCCGCGACGCTCAGGACCGCCGGCGGGTACACGTAGTCGTGCAGGAACGCGCGATAAATCTCGGCTGGTCCTTCTTCGGTCCGCTCATCGACCGCATCATCGCCACGATGCGTGGATACGACGAGGCCGAGTTGGAGACCGTCCGACGGTTCCTACGCGGCATCGCCGACGCGGTCGTCGCGCAGCGCAGCACCCGTACCGACTCAGTGACGCCCGGGCCATACCCCGACACGCAATGAACGAGCCCGGGCCACGCCACCTCGCGAACCCCGTACGCGACCCCATCGGAGGCGATGAAGGGTTGACGTCTGCATCGTGTCGATACGCAAACTTCGGACTCTCATCCTCGGCGCGGACGCACGCAATTCGGTAGGTCCGGATGCCCCGACGGTATCGTCGCGTCGACGAAGTCCAGGAGAAGTCGAGTCCTGCTGCCCTCCCAGGCTCCGGCCGGTGCTTCGCTGCCGGCGGGGTCGACTGGGGCTCGTCAAGGGTTGTCCAAACGCGTGGCCGTACCAGCGGTCGGCGGGCCGAGTTCCTGCTTGTTGAGCCGGAGTTCAGCGGGCTTGCGTTCGTCGAGCGACCAGGACCTCGATTCCGTCCAGGATCCGGGTCAGGCCGAAGTCCACGTCGTCGTCGCCGATGGCATCGTCGTATTCGTTGTGCATCATCATGGACGCCAGAATGGGATATCCGTGCTCGTGCAGGAGCGGTTGAAGGAACCGTGTCACGGCGGCCGATTGAACCGGCGCCGCGCTGCTGTTGCGCACGTCGCGGCGGGCAATGGCGATGCGCCGCGCGTAGCCGTCAAGCAGCAGCGCACACCGTAGCGATTCGGCAGAGCTCAGCCCGGCGCCGGTGAGCGCTCCCAACAGCACTTCCGTCCAGCGCAGCAGGTTCGGGGTTGCGGGCGCCCCGCGGATGGGCAGGTCGGGCAGCCATGTGTGAGTGTCGCATCGCTCGATCATTGCCCTGGTCCACCTGGCGGCCGCGGCTCGCCACTGGTCCGTGCCGGTTTCCAAGTCCGGCGCCGGGCCCCATGCGGTCTCGGCGACGAGCACCAGCAGTTCGTCCCGCGAGCTGACGTACCGGTAGATCGCGTTGGCGGTGAGCCCCACCCGCCTGGCGATGTTCGGCATGGACAGGGCCGCGAAGCCTTCCGCGTCGGCCAGCCCGACAGCTGCTTCGACGATTCCCTCAACGCTCTGCGAGGGCTTCCGGCCGAGTCGCCCTGGCTTGGGGGTCAGCCCCCACGCCTGGGCGAGGCCAGGTGGCAGCCGCTCATCCTCATTTGTCGGCATCGGGCTCATCTCCATGTCTTCTCTACGGGGCCTTGACTTTGTGGGTGCCTCACACTTTATATTAGTGTGGACCCCACACTAATAGTTCGAGGATGTGAACGTCGGTGAACCTCATAGGTCAGGATCTCTCACCAGGGCATCGCAGGTCGCAGGTCACCATGCGGCCGGGCTTACGGGCCCTGCTGACCGCTCTGCTCTGCGGCGCCATGATCAGCGGCGCAGCCGGATGCTCGCAGGCAGCACATCACGGCGAGGGTGGCCAAGGCCGTCCCGCCACCGTCGTCAGGACGGACGCCGGCGTGGTCGAAGGCCGCCTCGGCACGGACACCCGGATGTTCCAGGGGATCCCTTACGCCGCCCCGCCGGTCGGGCGGCTGCGCTGGGCGTCGCCCCAGCCGGCTGCGCCCTGGTCAGACGTACGGACCGCGACCGAACCCGGGAACCGGTGTGCACAGGCAGCAGGGCTCATCGACCAGCAGAGCAGTAGTGAGGACTGCCTCTATCTGAACGTCACCACGCCTCTGCGCAGCAGCGGCCGCAACCTACCGGTGATGGTGTGGATTCACGGCAACGGCTTCATCAACGGCGCCGGGAGCCTTTACGACGCACAGCGCCTCGCCGGCATGGGCAAGGTTATCGTGGTCAGCTTCAACTACCGGCTCGGTGTCTTCGGATTCCTCGACCATCCCGCGCTCGACCACGGTCTGTCCAAGCACCTGTCGGGCAACTTCGGCCTGGAGGACCAGCAGGCCGCGTTGCGGTGGGTGAGGCGCAACGCGGCGGCATTCGGCGGCGACCTGGCGAACGTCACGCTCTTCGGCGAGTCGGCCGGCGGTACCAGCGTCTGCGCGCATCTCGTGGCGCCGGGGTCAGCAGGCCTCTTCCAAAAGGCGATCCTGCAAAGCGCCCAGTGCACAGGACGCAAATGGTCACCGGGTCCGCCGACCTGGTTCCCGCTGCCGCGCGCGGAGCGTGAGCGGCACGGGCTTGACGTCGCGGCCAAGGTCGGCTGCTCCGACCTCCGGACAGCAGCGGCCTGTCTACGCGCCGAACCCGTGGCGGAACTCGTCAAGTGGTCTGACTACGGACTCGGGTCCGGACCAACGGTCGGCGCCGGCATACTGCCCATGACCCCGGAACAGGCGTTCGCCACCGGTCGCTTCAACCGGGTCCCCATCATCCAGGGAACCACTCGAGACGAACATCGCCTGTTCACCGCGGCCATCGAAGCCGTGACCGGCCAGACCACGACCGACGCAGGCTACCGGCAGCAGATCCGGACGCTCTTCACCTCCACCGACGCGGCCCGCGTCCTCGCCCGCTACCCCGCCGACCGTTTCCAGTCCCCTGGTGAGGCGCTGTCCGCCGTCATCAGCGATTGGGCCTGGGGGTGCACGGCCCTCGACCGGGATCGGACCCTGGACCGGCAAGTGCCGACCTACGCCTACGAGTTCGACGACGACCAAGCCCCCTGGTTCAGCACCCTCAAGAAACCCAATTTCCCAACCGGGGCGTTCCACGGGAGCGAGCTGCAGTATCTCTTCGCCGACGAGCAGCTCCCCGGTCCGGCCACACCCGCTCAGCACCAACTGGCGGACACGATGGTGCGCTACTGGGCCCAGTTCGCCTACATGGGCGACCCGAACGGCGACGGCGCGGCGCCCTGGCCCCGATTTGGAACAGGCGAGCACGTCCAGTCGCTGCAACCGGGGAAGACGGAACCGGCCGATCTCGCCCAGGAACACCGGTGTGACTTCTGGAAGACCATCGCCAGCTGACGGCTGCCACGGCGCCTGTCCCCGCTCGGCAAGCCGCTCAACAAAAGCGATCAGTCACACCCCGTCGACCCGGGCATCCGAGGCACCAACCCCGAACAACTTGATCTCAGGGATCACCTGAGTGATCTAGCACTCAAGATACTAACGAGATCGATGTGTTGCCATATTGTGGCGCGCGCAGGGAATGGCTCTCCGCACGAGAGGTTGCAATGGGCATCGATATTATCGGCGCAGGACTCGGCCGTACCGGGACTTTATCTTTGCGCGCCGCATTTGAGGCACTTGGGTTCGGTCCGTGTCACCACATGGTCGAAGTGGTTACAAAACCTCGGCAGATGCCACTCTGGCAGGAGGCGTTCGCCAGTGACCCGGTGGACGTCCGCAAGGTGTTCGAGGGATATCGGACGACGGTGGACTTCCCTGGCTGTGTCTACTGGCGCGAGCAGATGGAGGCGTGGCCTGAGGCCAAAGTCGTGCTGACCGTTCGGGACCCGCACAGCTGGTACCAAAGCGCCAAGCGCACCATTTTCGCCCTTCCCGAACCCCCGCCGCAGTCAGGGGAGCCGGATCCGGACGCCATCGCGTTCGGCCGTTTCACGTTCGAGGAGTTGCTGCCCCGCATCTTCGACGTCGGCGGCGACCGACCATTGAACGAGATGGACGAGGATGAGGCCGTCGAGGTCTTCAACCGGCACATCGCCGAGGTGAAAGCCACCGTGTCAGCTGAAAAGTTGTTGATATTCGAGGTGAGCGAGGGCTGGCAGCCGCTCTGCGACTTCCTCGGCGTGCCGGTTCCTGATGAGGAATTCCCCCACGTCAACGAATCGGCCGACTTCGGTGAGCTCTCGAACATATGGCTCGCGGAACGTCAGCGGGCATTGGCCGCGGAGCGGGTTGGGTCGGCCCGGGACAAGGCGTAGACGTTCCACTGACGGCAGCCTGGCGCATTCTTGGTTCGGCCTGACCGGTGGCGTTTTCGCGCCGAGGACCGACTGGTTGCGGTTTCGTCCGCGTTCCCCGCCGTCGTGCGACCTGTGCTGAGCGGCAGTGCGATATGCCAGCGTGTACGGTCTGCATCCTGTCTGGCTGCGTTCGGAAGGACGTTGCCAGGCGGGTGCTCCGTTACCTGATGAGTCCCCAGCTGGGGATCTCGGTCACCGGTCCGGTATGGCTCTTGCCCCCTGTCGTACGCATGATCCGGGGGTGTTGTCGCCGGGCCGGGTGGCGTCGACGGACAGCTGATAAAGACCCGGCCGCCCGCGTGTCGGGTAGGTCTCTTCGTAACGTGGGTGCCGGCAGTTCGACGCCAGACCCCTTGACCGGACCTGTCGGTGTCGTGGATGTGATCGTTCGACAGCGGGAGCCTCGCGCCCGGCATCCGCGTTGATGATCTGAACCTTTCGGCGACTCCGTCCCGTGTTACTCGCGTCTACGGCCGACCCGGCGAGAGGTGAAGCATGGCGCGAAAGCACGCGACGTCCGCGGACTTCGAGTTGGTCGGCATGAGCTCAGACCCGGTGCCCGGTGATCCCGATCAGATCCAAGGTGTGGTGCAGCGCTACGGCGACATCGGGGACGCGGCTGAGAAAGCGCTCAATGTCCTGAGGAAGGACGGCTCGATCTCGACCGGCCGTGGTGCGGCGATGGACGCCCTGCGGAAGAAGGTCGGCGACGACCTGCCGGACAAGCTGTCCAAGACCGCCCGGTCCTATCAAGACGCTGCCGACGCCTACCGGGCGTACATCCCGCAGTTGAGCCAGGCGCAGGAGACCTTCGACGAGGCGGTCGAACAGGCGCAGGGGGTAGCCGCTCAGGCGTCTCAGACGGTTCCCGCGTTGGCGGCAGATGCAACTGATGACGACAAGGCGGCCGCGACCAAGCAGCAGAACGACATCGACAACGCGAACAGCCGGCTCTCGGCAGCCAAAGGGCTGGCCGAGCAGGCCAAGAGTATGCGGGATGCAGCCGCGCGGACCTGTGCCGAGGCGCTCGATCACGCGGCCGGCGAGGCGATCCCGGAACGCAACATCTTCCAGAAGATCGCCGACTTCTTCGCCGACTTCCCGTTCGTGCAGATCCTCCTCGGCGCGCTCATCGCCATCGTCTCGGTGTTCTTCCCGGTCGTCGGCGCGATCCTCGGCGCCGCGCTGTTCGCGATCACTCAGATAGCTGCCATAACCAGCGGAAACTTCAAGTTGGGCGACTTCCTCGTCGGGCTGGTCGGGCTCATCCCGGGCGCCTCGGTGCTGAAGCTCGCCGGCGGGGCCTTCAAGGCCGGAGCCGGGGTCGTGGCAAAGATCGTGCCGAACCTCGCTAAGACGGCCAAGGGCAGTATCGCCGGAATCAAGGCATCGATCACCGCCAGCAAGACGATCGGGCCGCTCACCAACAGCGTCGGCGGGAAGTTCGCCGGGGCGGTGGTCAAGAACTTCGGTGAGGGGGCGGCCGACGAGGCTGCCACCGAGGCACTCAACGGTGACGGGCTCGACGCGAGGCAGATCGCCGGCGCGGGTGCGGCCGGCATCCTGACCGGCGGTGGTGGAGGCAGGAAGAAGTCGGCATCGTCAACTGGGCCGGGCGGCATCCCCGTCAAGTCTGGACAGGGCGGCACCGGCTCCCGCAGCTTGCCCGGCGGAACTGGATCGGCCGCCGCACCACCTCCGTCCACGTCAAATCCCTCGCCACCGACCCCGGCCCCGGCGCTGCCCCCGCCGCCGGGAACTGTGCCGACTCATCTGGGAATCCCCCTGAATGCCAACGGGGGCATCGATCTCAATGCGCAAGAATTGCAGGGCGGGCATGCAATCGCCAGACATGTGGGGAAGACCCCAGCTGATCTGGACCAGCGCCTGACCGGAACGCCGGCGGCTCCGGGCGTTAAAGCGGTAAGGCCCATCCCGACCGCTTCAACGTTCAATGACCTCACGGTGGCCGAAAGGGCAACCTCTGATAATATTTCAGCCAATCAGGCGACGATTGCCACTTTCCTCGGCGCCCCCGGCGCGCCCGGCAGAGGGCCGGCAAGGATTACCATCCAAAATGCGATACCTCCGACCGATGGAATCACTCGATTGGGACCGAGAAATATAAACAATCCGACCCCCGGCACAATCAGCCAGATCGGCGTGTCCAAAGTAACGACCGTCCTGGAAAAGGATCCCACCGCCCCTGGCGGATTCAAAATCATCACTTCGTACCCGGAGCCGTAAACTTGTACACAAACATTGCGCACCTTGCTCAGTCCTACTTCCACCAGGATTTCCAGGAAGAGGCTGACGATCCTATTGAGATTGTGGAAAGGTTCCGCGACAGCGAGCCTGCCGAGGTGGCCGAGGCCCTGCGGGCCGAGATCGTCACGCTGATCGAGTCCGACGCCACCGAGGAGGACCTTTCTCGGATCTGGCTCGAAGACGCCGGCGCTTATTACGACCCCGCATATGACGAGATCACCATGCGGAAGTGGCTGCTCAACATCGTTGAAGTACTCGCACGGAAGGATGTTCCGGCGGACGGCGACCAGCCCCCGGGGCCGGCGGATGCCGGCGCCGATGGCACGGCGGGGTCGGCAGACCCGGGGCCAGGCATCCCGTTCAAAGGATCGACCGGAGCCTGATCTGCTTGTGGTGCCCGCCATCGGGTCGAGCGGCTACTGGGCCGCGGGGGCGTCGGCCGATTGAGCTCGGGTGCAGGCGTCGGCGACGTTGGGAACAGCCGAGTCGGTGCCTAGAGGCCCGCATCGGCTTGATCAATGTCACTGAGCGGCGATTCGCCTGCCGGTCGTCGTGATCATGGTTGAGATCCAGGTCACACTTTTCGGGCGAAATGAGACACTGTCGCGATTAGCCGTTCCCTCTGTCGTGATCCCTCCTATTGACGATGTCGCTGCTCGCCAGAAGCAGTTAGAGCTGCTGATATCGGCCCACTCCAAGGCTTTGCTCAGCTATACCCGCACCCTGCTCGACGACCACCACCTCGCCGAGGACATTGTGCAGGAGACGTTGGTCCGGGCCTGGCACCACATCGAAGCGCTCTACGCCAACGAGGGATCGGTCCGAGGGTGGTTACTTACCGTAGCGCGGAACCTGGCGATCGACTGGCGGCGCAGCGCGTCGGCCCGGCACGAGAGCATCGGGACGCAGGACCGGGACATGGCGCAGCCGGATCACGCCGACGCCGTCGTCGCCTATGACGAGGCAGTTCGGCTTCTTCGCGAGCTGTCGGCCGAGCACACCGCCGTCCTCCTGCATACCGCGCTGGGCGGCCGAACCGCGGCGGAGGCGGCGCGTGCGCTAGGCGTGCCGGTCGGCACGGTGAAGTCCCGTCAGCACTACGCGCTCGCCCAACTCCGCAGGAGGATTCACGCCGGAACGGTGAGGTCCACGCCGAGAACCGGGATGTCGACCGTGCCGGCCGCGTCCGCACGCCACCACCAGTGAGCGCCGCCGCCGACCTCACCGCAGACCAGGCCGGTCCAGCCACCACCGCGGCTGCCGCAGAACGCGAGCAGATCGGCGGCCTCCCTTTCGTCGAGGTTTCCGGTCGCGACGATCAGACCGCGTACGGAATGACGCGCGGCTGTGCCGCGTACCGGGCTCGCCTGCTCACCGCCCGGTTGGGGCATCGGCACCTGGGAAAGCACCTTCAGACCGGGCGGGACGGTGAGCGGCAACCCGGCCGCGGCGACCGGGAACAAGAAGACCGGCATATCGGGCCGCAGGCGGGAGACCTCGCTGAGCAGGTTCTGCACGATGTCGCGTGCCACCGTACGGTCGCCGGTCACGCTCAGCACGCCGTCGAGCCGGGTCAGGTCCACGAAGATCGGTTCGCCGGCCGGGTCGCTACCCGCGCGTACGAGGCAGGCGGTCGACTGCTCGGCCCGGGCCCGCGGCATCTGGGCCGGGGTCAGGCGATCGATCGAACCGTTGGTCGGGCGGCGCCACTGCGTGCTGTCGACCTGCTCCCACGGTTCGCGCAGCGCGTCCGAGGCGGACAGCCATACGCTGGCGCCGGTCCGGTCCAGCCGCACCGCGTGCACCGGGCCATCGTCGCTCTCGGCCGCGACCGCCGCCTCGCCGATCGTCTCGTACGCCCGTCGCACCGACTCGCCGTCGGCCGCGAACCGCTGGGCGAGCGCGCGCCGCTCGGCCAGGAGGCGGCGCCGCCGGCCCGCCTCGCCGAGCTTGGCGAGTACCCGGCCCAACGAGGCGGCCACCCGGCGGCGGCTCAGGATCCCGGCGGTTACGAACGCGAGCAGCACGGCGACGACGACCGCGATCGCGGCGGTCAGCGGGAACGCCACCACCGTGCCGGTCGTGGCCGGCGGCGCGGCGGCGCCCGTCTGGTGCTGGGTGCCGGACTCCTGCGCCTGCTTGACGTCCGGGCCCGCGGCGTCGTCGGGCAGCTTCAGCACCCAGCCGACGTGCAGAGGCTGGTTCGGGTCGGTCAGCGCGGCGCCGTCCGGCTGCGGCCTTCCCTTGTTGAGCGTGAAGATCTCCCCGGCTCGGCCGCTGTTCCCGAGGGTGTCCTGCGCGATCGTCTGCAGCGTCTGGCCCGGATCGGTCACGACGAACACCTTGACCAGGTCGCCCGGCGCGGCCTGCGCCGGTGCGGCAGCCATCAGTGCGACCCAGCAGGCCAGCATCGCGGCGACCGCGGCGCCCAACACTCTTCGCCTCTTCATATGCCCGCCTCGGTAGCTCGTCGGTGGTGCCTCGCTCGCCCAGTACACGGGGGCGGGGGCCGGAAGGGTTCGAAGAAATCTCTGAACCTTTTGCCGGGGAGGTTCCGTGTAGTGCGCATCGGCCGGGTGCGTGGCCGCCGACCGGTCCGGGAGAGGTAGGGATGGCGAGGCAGCACGCGAGCCAGGCCAACATCGGAGTCGTCGGTATGAGGTCAGACCCGACTTCCATGATCGGGATCAAACGGCCCGGCACCCGCCACCCCCGCCGGAGCCGACGCCGCCGCCATCCCCACCGGGGTCATGCCTCCGCCCCCAAGGGACCCAAGCGTCGGTGAAGAGCGGTGCGCGAACGCCGCGGAAAAGACCTCCCCTCGACCGAGGGGATGAACCGCAACACCACAAGGGAGCATCACCATGCCCGATTACAAGGTCAACTCCGATGAGACCGCCTCGACGTCGCAGGCCCTGCTCAACGACTTCTCGCAGCTGCAGGACAAGCTGACCGAGGTCAAGGGCAAGATTTCCAGCCTGCTCGCCAACGGCTACAGCACCCCGGCCGCGCAGCAGAAGTTCTCGCCGTTCTTCGACGAGTTCGCCAAGGGGTTCGACCAGGTCAATCAGGGTCTGCAGGGCATCGGCCAGTACGTCAAGAGCGTCGGCGACGCGTTCTCGCAGACCGACGACGAGCTCGGCTCGAACCTCAACTGATCCCTCCCGAAATCCCGAGCGAAGGTCGTCAACCGTGCGAATCAACCTCAGCGTCCGAGATCCTCAGGTGGAGGGAGACTCCACCACCGTCGTCGTCGACACCGAGCCGGAGGCGACGGCCGGCAGCCTCGCGACCGAACTGGCTCGCGCGGTCGGCCTCGGCGCCACCGAACCGCGGGTCTACCTGGGCTCGGAACCGGTGGATCCACAGGCGACGCTGGCCGCGGCCGGAATTCGGGACGGCGTCGACCTCGGGCTCGGCACACCACTGCCGGCCGAGCCCGAGGCCGAGGGGCGTACGGAGATCCGGGTGGTCTCCGGGCCCGGAGCCGGCACCATCTTTCGGCTGCTGCCCGGCGACTACGAGATCGGCAGCGCTGCGAGTTGCCGCGTGCGACTGGCCTCGGAGGACGGCACCACCCCGGCCAAAGCGGCCCGGGTGCGGGTGCGGCTCGACGGAACGGCCGAGCTGCTGGCCGCCGACCACGCGCTGCTCGACGGCAAGAAGGCGGACGCCGGCGCGAAGTGGCGCGAGGGCAACCTCGTCACGGTCGGCGACATCCTGCTCGAACTAACGTCGCGGCAGTCCAACCGGGCGCCGCTGACACCGGCCGCGGACGGGCTCGGACTCGAGTTCAACCGGCCGCCGCGGTTCCTGCCGCCAGCCTCCGGAGCGAAGTTCCGCCTGCCCAACCCGCCGATCAAGCCGTCCAAGCGGCCGATCCCGCTGCTGCCGATCCTGCTCCTGCCGATCGGCAGCGCGATCGTGACGATCATCGCCACCGGCAAGTGGACGTTCGTCTTCATCGCCCTGCTCTCCCCCATCGCCGCGCTGGTCAGCCAGTTCGGCGGACGCAAACAGGCGATGACCAAATACCGCGAGGACTTCAAGGCGTACGAGGAGAAGAAGGCGACCATCGAGGCCGACGTGCAGGCCGCCCTGGCCGACGAGCAGCACAACCTGCGCCTCTCCCTGCCCGACCCGGCCTCGCTGCTGCAGATGGCCATGCAGCCGTCCGAGCGGCTGTGGGAGCGGCGCTGGCAGGACCCCGACTTCCTGTCGGTCCGCATCGGCACCACCGACCTGCCGTCGTCGGTCAGCCTCGACGACCCGCAGCAGGAGGAGCACCGGCGGACCACGGTGCCCGCCCTGAACGAGGTGCCGGTCGCCCTGCCGATCCGCAGGGCCGGTGTCGTCGGGATCACCGGTCCCGAGGCCGACGACCTCGCGCGCTGGCTCGTCGCCCAGGCAGCGGCGCTGCACAGCCCGGCCGACCTCCGTACGGTCATCCTGGCCGGACCGGACGGCGAGCGCGGCTGGTCCTGGACCCGGTGGCTGCCGCACGCGCAGACGCAGAGTGAGGACGCGTACGCGCTGGTGGGCAGCACCGTCGACTCGCTGGCGCGGCGCGTCGGTGAGCTCGGCCAGCTGGTCACCGCCCGCCTGGCGGCCGGCCCGGAGCTGATCCGGGGCGGCGTCAACGGCTACCCGGACGTGCTCGTCGTGCTCGAGCAGGCTCGGCGGGCGCGCTCGCTGCCCGGTGTCATCGCGCTGTTGAGGGACGGCCCGTCGGTCGGCGTCTACGTGATCTGTCTCGACCACGAGGAGCGGCTTCTTCCCGAGGAGTGCGGAGCCGTCGTCGTGACCGAGGCCGGCCCGCGGAACATGTCGACGCTGCGATCCGGCGTCGGCACCCCGCTGGACCAGATCCGCACCGACTCGCCCGACGTCGGCTGGTACGAGCCGTTCGGCCGGGCCCTGGCCCCGCTGCGCGGAGTCGGGGACGGCGACGACAGCGTGCTGCCCGGATCCGTACGCTTGCTCGACCTCCTGAATGTCGAACCGCCCTCCGCGCAGGCCCTGGTCGCCGGGTGGTCGCTCGGCGGCCGCAGCACCACCGCCGTGCTGGGCGCCGGCTACGACGGCCCGTTCTCGATCGACCTGGTCCGCGACGGTCCGCACGGCCTGATCGCCGGCACCACCGGTTCCGGCAAGTCCGAGCTGCTGCAGACCCTGGTGGCGACGCTCGCCGTGGTCAACCGGCCGGACGAGATGACCTTCGTGCTGGTCGACTACAAGGGCGGGAGCGCCTTCGCCGAGGCCGCCGAACTGCCGCACACCGTCGGCCTGGTCACCGACCTCGACACCCACCTGGTCGAGCGGGCGCTGGTGTCGCTGGGCGCCGAGCTCAAGCGGCGCGAGACCATGCTCGCCGTCGCCGGGGCGAAGGACATCATCGACTACCTCGACAAACGGGCCCGCGGGGGAAACACGCTGGCGCCACTTCCCCGGCTGCTGCTCGTGATCGACGAGTTCGCGTCGATGGTGCGGGAACTGCCCGACTTCATCTCCGGCCTGGTCAACATCGCCCAGCGGGGACGCTCGCTCGGCATCCACCTGATCCTGGCCACCCAGCGGCCGGGCGGCGCGGTCACCCCGGACATCCGGGCCAACACCAACCTGCGGATCGCGCTGCGGACGACCGACACCAGCGAGAGCCGGGACATCATCGACGCGCCCGACGCGGGCGAGATCTCGTCGGCCAACCCCGGACGCGCGTACGCCCGGCTCGGCCCGTCGGTCCTGCTGCCGTTCCAGTCCGCCCGCGTCGGCGGCCGGCGCCCGGGCGGCGCCGGGCCGGAGAACACGCCGATCGCGGTCAAGGCGTCCACAGTGTCCTGGAAGGACCTCGGCGGGCCGCTGCCGGCCAAGACATCGTCCGGCCGCTCGGGACAGTCACCCACCCAGGCCGTGACCGACCTGGCCGTCCTCGTCAGCGCCGTCGCCGAGGCGGCCGAACTGGCCGGCGTGGCCAGGCAGCCCAGCCCCTGGCTGCCCGCGCTGCCCAACCTGCTGGTCTGGACCCGGCCACCGGACCCGCAGCCGGTCGAGGTCCGCGCCGCGGCGCTGCCTCCGGTCGAGTGGGGCCTGGTCGACCTGCCGGCCGAGCAGAGCCGGATGCCGCTGACGTTCGACCTCGACCGGTCCGGCCACCTGCACATCGTCGGATCGCCCCGCAGCGGACGGTCGCAGGCTTTGCGTACGCTGGCCGCCGCGCTCGCCACGGCACACGGTGCCGACGACGTCCACCTCTACGGCGTCGACTGCGGCAACGGCGCGCTCAACGCCCTCACCGCGCTGCCCCACACCGGCGCCGTGGTCGACAAGAACCAGGTCGAGCGACTGGGCCGGCTCCTCGACCGCCTCAACGCCGAACTGACGTCCCGGCAGGCGATCCTCGGCGCGAACGGAACGGCCGACCTGACCGAGCTTCGCCGCTCGCAGGCGCCCGAGCAGCGGCTGCCGCAGATCGTGCTGATGGTCGACCGGTTCGAGGTGTTCGACCGGGAGTTCGTCAACTACGACAACGGCAGCTTCATCGAACGGATGGTCCGTCTACTCCGCGACGGCGCCGGCGTCGGCGTCCACGTGGTCCTGGCCGGTGACAAGGTGCTGGGCAGCGGTCGCTACTCCGGCACCACCGAGGACAAGTTCGTGCTGCGCCTCAACGACAAGCAGGACTACTCGTCGGTCGGCATCCCGACCCGTTCGGCACCGACCGACATGGCGCCCGGCCGCGCGATGCGGACCAAGGACCTCAGCGAGGTGCAGATCGCGGTCCTCGACAACGACCTGTCCGGCACGGGTCAGGCCCAGGTGCTGCTCGCGCTCGGCGACGAACTGACCAAGCGAGAGGCCGCGGTTCCCGCGGTCCGACGGGCGCTGAGGCTCGACGTGCTGCCCGACCTCATCTCGTACGCCGACGCGATGGCGCTGCACGTCAACCGGGGCCCGATGCGCCCGCTGGTGGCAATCGGCGGCGACAGCCTCACCTCGCTCGGACCCGACCTGGCCGACGTGCCGACGTTCGTCATCGCCGGGCCACCGCGGACGGGCCGTAGCACGGCGTTGCTCGCGGCAGCGGAATCGCTGCTGGCCGAGGGCACGGGCGTGGTCGTGCTCGCCCCGCGCCGCTCACCGCTACGCGGGCTCGAGGGGCGTCCCGGTGTGGCCGCGGTGATCAACGATCCCGAGGTGACGGTGACCGACTTCCGTTCGGTGCTGGGCGACATCCCCGAGGACAACGCGGTGATCGTCATCGACGACGCGGAGTTGCTGATGGGTGCCGACATCGACAGCGACCTGGCCATGCTGGCGCGCGGCGCGCAGGGCAACGGCTGGGGCATCATCGCGGGTGGCAACGCCGAGTCGCTGGCGCTCAGCCTGGCCGGGTGGATGGGGCAGGTCAAACGCAACCGGACCGGCATGCTGCTCTCGCCGCAGGGCCTGAGCGACGGCGAGATCATCGGCGTGAAGCTGAGCCGGGGCTACGTGGGCCAGGCGCCGCAGCCTGGCCGCGGCCTGCTGCATCTGGGCGACGGGCGGCTGGTCTCGGTGCAGGTGCCGGCGGTTTAGTTTTGGACGAGGACGGCCCGTCGGTGCCGGCGGGCCGTCCTCGGCTCATGCCTTGATCGCCTGGCCGTCCTCGGTGACGAAGCGGAAGGTGCTGGTGATCGCGTCGAACAGGTCGTAGACATCGTTCTTCAGCGGCAGGTTGGGGCTGGCCAGCGTGACGACCAGGAAATCCTCGGAGCGGCCCGGCACCGGCATCATCGTGTGCATGACCAGCAACTTGACGTCGATGTCGGCGGTCAGGCGGGTGGTCTCGGTGCCGGTCACCCGGGCTACCGTGCCGACGTGCGGCACCTCGGCCGACGCGATGACCCGGTCCTTGGGGGCTGAGCCGTCCGACGAGGCGCCCAGCTGGGCCGAGAGCACCGGCAGGGTCAGTTCCTGACCCTTCGGCGTGGTCACGGCGAACACCATGCCGTACGCCATGAACAGGCCGTCGTCGTACATCGTCGCCGTTCCGGCGGCCAGCAACGCGCCCTGCTTGCGGGCGGCCCGGCTGATATCGCGCCCCTGGCGGAACATGTCGTTGATCTCCATCCGCTCGCGCGGGGAGGTGGTCGCGGCCAGCGCCTGTGCGCGTACCTGAGCCAGGTGCTCACCGGTGAGGTCGACCTGGTTCCACAGGCTGGGGATGTCGATGAGGAATCGGTTCGCGGACGCGGTCGTGGTCAAGGCGGTCACCCTTACGAATCGCTGAGGTTGCTGGCGGCGTCCTGATCGGTCTTGCTGAACGAGTCGAGGATGTTCTGGACGGCGTCCTTCACCCCGCCGACTTCCCTCTTCAGCTGCGTCCGCCCGTCGTTCCACTTCTTCTCGAAGTTGTTGGCCGACTTGAGCAACTGGCCCGGCCCGAACGCGGCGTCGAAGTCGAACTGGTTCCGATCGATGTCGATGAAGTTGTCGATGAAGTTCAGCATGTCCTCGGCCTGTTGCAGGTCATCGCCCGGTATGAAGACGTCTTCCGCCATCTCGCCCTCCTGTATCGCGCCGGCCTCCCAATGCGCTGAGGGACACACGGGGCCGGAGCAGCCAAAGGTTCACCTGAACCTTTTCGACCCCCTATCCCGTGTATGCACCATGACCCGTGCTTTGCGAGCCACCGCGGTGGCGTTGTGTGCGGCCGTGCTCGTCTCCGGTTGCGGTAAGACGATCACGATCGGTGACTCGAGTTCGAACAAGCAGGCGCCGCCCCCGGCCGCACCGGCGACGTCCGCGGCGACCTCGGCCCCGCCCGCCGACGGTCCGCTCCGGGTCGTCGACCAGACCGCGGCCGAGGACGGCAAGACCGGCAACGGCGGCACCGTGACCGGCGTCACGATCCAGGAAGAGCCGCCGAGGTGGGTGCAGGTCACGGCAGTGACGTCGAAGACGCTGAGCGCCCCGCACCTGGTCAACATCAACCAGGCGTCGCTGTACCGCTTCGACAAGGACCACAGCGGCTCCGACCCCAAGTCGAACTGCTACGACACGTGCGCCCAGACGTGGCCGCCGGTCACGGTCGCGAAGGGCGGCAAGGTCTACCTCTCGGGTGTGGAACCGAGCAAGGTCGGCGCGATCCAGCGTACGGACGGGACGATCCAGCTGACGGTCGGCAACCACCCGATCTACCGCTTCTCGAAGGACTCCAAGCCTGGCGACCTCAAGGGTCAGGGCGTGCAAGGCACCTGGTTCGCCGTGGGTCCCGACGGCTCAAAGGCCAAATAGGTCGGCAAGGCCGCCGCGCCTTCGGTGACGAACGCGGAGCCCGCCTCACCAGTGCGGCGAGCGCTGTGCTAGGAACCCACGGCATCGCGGTCGCCGAGCGGCCCTGGTAGGCCCCTGGACCCGAACATCGATCGCAGACCCAGGTAGAGGAACGGCACCAGCAGGAACAGGTCCGCCAGGTGCGCGATGGACGCCTCCCGGGTGATGCGGCTCAGCGGGAACACGACCGCACCCAGACTGATCATGATGCCGGCCGGAAGCGGCGCCGCCCGCATCTTCGCCATCACCAGGCCCAAGACGAACATGCTGATGGGAAACAGCGGCCCGCACGTCCAGTACACCGCGAATGCGGCGAACGGGTGCTCGCCGAGTCGTTCGATCGCGTCGGCGTGGGACACGGCGAACAGTCCCTCATGAATACTCTGTACTCCGTAAGCCACCCCCACCGACGGCGCCGAATACCGCCACCGGCAACCCGACAGCTACGTACTTCGGAGCGGTAGGCCGCAGCCGCTCGAACAACCCGATCAGCCCGATGAGCCAGCACGCAGTCGACAACACGATGATCGTGCCGGCGGTGATGCCTTGAGTGTCGTTCTGCCAGAAGAAGCCGGCGAGCAGATTCAGCGCCGGACCCAAGATGAGAAACATGAGCGGAACGCTACGAGCGGCGTACCCGCACCGGATCCGCCATAGGAGGGCCGCTGACTACCGCGGTCACGGCGGGCGCCAGCAGCGCGTCACCGGCCGCGACCACGCGTACCGCCCGGCGCAGCTCGTCCGGCTCCAGATCCTTGAGCAGGAACCCGCTGGCTCCTGCCTGCAGCGCCGCGAAGACGTACTCGTCCAACTCGAACGTGGTGAGCACGACAACGCGTACGTCAGGCAACCTCGCATCGGCGAGGATGCGCCGAGCGGCCGTCAAACCGTCCGTGCCGGGCATCCGGATGTCCATCAGCACGACATCCGGCCGATGCGCTCGGGTAAGGGCGATCGCCTCGTCCCCGTCGGTTGCCTCCGCGACAACCTCGATGTCCGGATCCCGCTCCAGCAGAACCCGTAAGCCCGCCCGCACAAGTCTCTGGTCGTCGGCCAACAGGACCCGAACCGTCATACCGGCAGCCACCCCCGCACCTCGAAGCCTCCGTCGTCGGCCGGCCCCGCCCGAAGCCACCCACCCAGCCCAGTGGCGCGCTCAGCCATGCCACGCAGTCCGTTGCCGGCCGCCGGAACGCCACCCCGCCCGTTGTCGCGCACGGTCACCGACAGTCCGTCCGGACGGTATCCGATACGCACCTCTATCCGGGCCGGGCCGGCGTGCCGCAACGCGTTCGTCACTGCTTCCTGGACGATGCGGTAAGCGGTGGTTTCCACGGCCCGCGGCAAGACGCGCGGCTCGCCGTCACAGATCACGACGGCACCGGTCGATGCGGCCAGGGCGGGCAGCCGATCGAGCGTGGGCGTCGACGGCTCCGGCCCAGCCGCCGGGGTGCCAGACCCGTCGACATACCACGAACGCCGTACCCGCCATGCGTTCGACCAGGACGGACTTGAAGCCGCGAATTGCTATGCGCTATCGCTGACGTACACGCCGGTCCGGTCCACCGGAGCGGGAATCGTGCGCGACTGTGGCAATCATCAGCGACGGCCCCGGCTTCCTTCTCGGCGTGGCCTCATGGGCGGCCGCTCGGCCGTATTGGTTCCGCAGCGAACGGGCTGCTCACGGGCGGAAGAGGGCGCTCGGGCGGGCCTTGGTCGACGACCTGGGCTCATTTCTTGCTCCGCGCCGTACCCGGCCGCCGGGGTCTAGGGGACGGGACCTAGTGGGAGGATTAGGCGCATTTCGGTGCCGGCGGGGGTCGGGTGGGCCAGGACTCGGCCGGCGTGGTTGTCGGCTATCTGGCGGACTATCGACAGGCCCAGGCCGGAGCCGGGTTTTGAGCGGGCGGCCGGAGAACGGTAGAAGCGGTCGAAGATGTGTGGGAGGTCGTCGGGGGGAATGCCGGCGCCCTCGTCGGCGACGCTTACTGCTACCTCTTGGTCGTCGGCGGTGACGGTGACGGTGACTACGCCGTCGGGTGGGCTCCACTTCACCGCGTTGTCTACCAGGTTGCCGATTGCTCGCTCGATCGCGTCGGGGTCGGCGTGTACGAAGCACTCGTCGAGGTGGGTCTCGAAGCGGGTGCGTGGTGCACGCTTGGCGGCCCGCTGGAGCACGGCGTCGGCAAGCAGGTCCAGGCGTACGTCCTCGCGGTGGGTCTCGGCCTGGCCGTAGCGGGCCAGGTCTACCAGGTCGTTGATCAAGGCGCGGAGTTCGCCGCTCTGCTCCCGGGCCGAGCCGAGCAGCGCCGGCGCCTGCGGGTCGGCCAGGCCGCCCTCCTCGGCGAGGAGTTCGAGGTTGGTGGTCAGGCTGGTCAGCGGGGTGCGCAGCTCGTGCGAGGCGTCGGCGACCAGCCGGCGTTGGGTCTGTACGGCGTCGTCGAGGGTGGCCATCATCGCGGCGAAGGACCGGGCCAGCCGGGCGATCTCGTCGCGGCCGTGCATGTCCACGCGCCCCTGGAGATCGAGCGCCAGGTCCTGGGTCGCGGTCACGTGCTCGACGGTCTCGGTCAGCGCCTGCACCGGCCGCAGCACCCGCCCGGCCAGCAGCCGGGCGCCGAGGGCCACGGCGAGCGTGCCGCCGAGTATCAGCGCGGCCAGGATGAGAGCCAGCCGTTCGAGCAGCACGATGGCGGCCGACTCGGGGCGGGCGACCCGGACCAGTCCGTCGGGCTGGAGCCAGGACGCGGTATACATCCGGTACGGTCGGCCCTGGTAGGTCATCGAGGAGAAGTACGGGCTCTGCCCGCCGTGGGCGACCTCCACATCTTCATTGGTCAGCGGACCGAGTCCGCTCGAGGGACCGAGCACGGTCGGCTGGGCCGTTTGCTTCACCTCGTCGAACGAGACGAACTGGAGCACCGTGTCACCGACGACCAGCACCCCGTCGGGTGAGGGCGTGCCCGTTTCGATGGCCTGCAGCTTGAGCTTCTTGGCGAAGTCCGGCGCGTTGGACGCGGTCGACACCAGCGAGTTGTCCAGTTGGTTGTGCAGGTCACGGTTGGCGGCCAGGTAGACCACGAGCGCCGCCGCGAACAGGGCGACGAACACGGCCAGGCCGCAGACCAGCGAGACCCGGGCGCGGAGGGTCACGGCTCCTCCCGCAGCACGTATCCGAGGCCGCGTACGGTCTGGATGAGCCGCGCCTCGCCGCCGGCCTCCAGTTTGGACCGCAGATAGCTGATGTAGACCCACAACGCGTTGGAGCCGGGACCGAAGTCGTAGCCCCAGACCGCCTCGAAGATCGCGGTGCGGCTGAGCACCCGGCGCGGGTTGCGCAGGAACAGTTCGAGCACCGCGTACTCGGTTCGGGTCAGCGACAGCACGCGCTCGCCGCGCCGGGCCCGGCATGCGGCCAGGTCGAGCTCCAGGTCGGCGAAGGCGAGCGTGTCGCGGGTCTGGCCGCCGCGCCGGAGCAGGGCGCGCAGCCGGGCCCGCAGCTCATCCAGGGCGAACGGCTTGACGAGGTAGTCGTCGGCCCCGGCATCGAGCCCGGCGACCCGGTCGGCGACCAGGTCGCGGGCCGTCAGCATGAGGATCGGCGTCTCGTCGCCGCGTTCGCGCAGGATGCGGCAGACCTCCAGGCCGTTCGGCTCGGGCATCAGGACGTCGAGCACGATCGCTTGAAGGCCGCCGGCCGCCGCATGCTCGAGCGCGGCACCCCCGTCGGCCGCCTCGGCCACGCCGTAGCCGTCGCGGCGCAGCGCGTGCATCAGCGCCCGCCGCACCGCTTCATCGTCGTCGACTATCAGAACGTGCACGACTTATTGTGACGTCACGCCTTACCCGACGGCGCGGGCGACGGCGATTTGCTCGGCGGAGTCTTTCCAGGCGGGGTCTTACCGGACGGCGGCTTCACCGGACCGGGCTGACCCACGATCTCCTTGAGGATCTTGAGTGCCTGAGCGTCGCCGATGTGCAGGTCCTTGGCGAACACCGCGACCACCCGCGGGTCGGTCGGGTCGGCGCCGAGCTTGCCGCTGGCAATCTTCATGTCGCGCAGCGCGTTGTCCAGAGCCGCCAGACTCACGTGCAGGCTCGCCGCAATCTTGCGCAGGAGGGCGTCCTGGTCGCTGCCCTTCTCCGGCTTGCCGGACCTGCCCGGTCCGGGCTGACCGACGATCTCCTTGACCACCGCCCGAGCCTTGGCGTCGCTGATGCCGAGATCCTTGGCGAACACGGCGACCACCCGCGGGTCGGTCGGATCGGCACCCAGCCGAAGGCTGGTCATTTTCATGTCGCGCAGCGCGTTCTCCAGCTTCGCCAGGCTCACGTGCAGGCTCGCCGCGATCTTGCGCAGGAGCCTGTCCTGGTCGCCCTTGTCCGGCCCGGGCTTCGCATTCGCCGCAACGGCCACCGAGCCCTTCCCGGCCGGCTGGGACCCGGTGGCGGCGGAGGCCGCGGACCCACCGGTCACGGCGACCACCGCGACGGTCGCCGCAGCGACGGTCGCCAACATCCTTCTGGTACGCATGGGACTCCCTCGTGTTGGGTTGTGGCGGGTTCTGCCCCGCCACACCTCAAGCTCAACAAGGCAGCCTTCATACTTCCGTCGGCGAACCTTAGGAACACCTCAGCATCTTCACGGCCAGTGCCGCGGATCGCTGGAACGACAACGGCAGCCGGTCAACCCGTGGCCCCGCCGGCCGGGCCGGCGAACAAGCCGCTGAGCAGATTGTTTCGCCCCGGGTTTGATGGAGACATCGAAACCTGGGAGAAGATTTAGCTATGCCGGCACCGAAGAAGTACCCCGACGAGCTGCGTGAGCGTG
>NZ_JBITEL010000013.1:0-315542 GCF_044455125.1 Actinoplanes sp. NPDC051343 | reverse complement strand
GCAGCCCACGCCCATTCATCTGGACCAAGACTGCCGAAGAGATCCTCGAATCACTCGCACGGTTTTGCCAACGAATTTACGGCGCACCACACTAGTCGAGCGCTTTCGGGACGGGCACGTCGGCGAACGCGGCGACGCTCCGGTCGGCGTACGCGTTCATGTCGCCGGTCTCCATCGGGCCGTCCCAGGTCCGCGGCAGCGGAACTTCGACGTCCGGCGCGACCCGCCGCACGACCTCGTCGAGCACCTTCTCGGCGTCGCCGACCCACAGATGCTTGGCCCCGGCCACCGGCACGACCTCGGCCTGCGGAATGGCGGCGAAACGTGCCAGCGCCTCGGGCGGCCGCAGGTAGTCGTCGAACTCCGGAATCAGCGCGGTCAGCCGTTTGCCGTCGGCCGCCCACGCGGCCAGGTGTGAGGCCTCGCTGAACCGCAGCGGCGGCGAGAGCAGGATTGCCCCCCGCACGGCCGGGTCGAGCCCGTGCATGAGCGTGAGGTCGGTGCCGAACGACCAGCCGAGCAACCAGATGTTCGGCAGGTCCGCGAACTCGGCGTACTCGATCGCGGCGGCCACGTCGTAGCGCTCGTCGACGCCGGACGAGAACGTGCCCTCGCTGGTGCCGCGGACGCTGCTCGTGCCCCGGGTGTTGAACCGCAGCACGGCCACCCCGGCCAGCGCGGGCAGGCGCCAGGCGGCCTTGCGGAAGACGTGGCTGTCCATCATGCCGCCGTGGGTCGGCAGCGGGTGCAGGCAGACCAGCGTGGCGACCGGGTCGCGGTCGAGCGGCGTGGCCAGCTCACCGACCAGCGTGAGCCCGTCGGCGGTCTGCAACTCGATGTCCTCCCGGTTCGCGGGGAGGATCGAGTTCGCGCGAATATTCATAAGGAGATCCTTACCCATAGCGCGGCGCGTTGCGCGACCGCTCCACGTTCGGGCCGCGCCGGTCACGCGCCTTCCAGCAGCCGGTGTGCCAGTGCCGCCGGTCGCTCTCGTCGCCCCGCCCGTCGATCGGCCAGGCCACCACGTGCGCCACGCCGGGCCGGATCTCCTGCATGCAGCCGGGGCACCGGTAGGTCTTGGCCGCCGCCCCGCCGAAGATCGAACGGACCATCCACTCGCCGTCCTGCCACTGCTGAACGCCCTCGATGCCCTTGCGGACACGCTCGTCGGTCAGCGCGGACGGCGGCGTCGCCGACGCGTCACGGCGGCGAGGATGGTTACGGCGGGGGCTCACGTTTCAAGGGTACGGGTGAGGCCGTACGCGATTTAGACTCACGTTCATGACCGCTACCCGTGTGCCAGGCGTGCCGGAGATCGAAGACGGCGTGCTCATCTCCACCAACCCGGCCACCGGCGAGGAGGCCGGCCGGGTGCCGGCCGCCGACGCCGACGCGGTCGCCGCCACGGTGGCCCGCGCCCGGCAGGCCGCCGCCTGGTGGCAGGGCCTCGGTTTCACCGGCCGCAAGGCGCGGCTGCTGCGCTGGCGCACCCTGCTCACCCAGCGGATCGAGGAACTGGCCCGGATCACCGGGCAGGAGACCGGCAAGCCGGAGGCCGACGCGATCGTCGAGGCGGTCGGCGCCATCGAGCACATCGACTGGGCCGCCCACCACGCCAAGGCGGTGCTCGGCCCACGCCGCACCCGCACCCGCCTGCTGACCGCCGAGCATGTCGGACACATCGAATACCTGCCGTACGGTGTGGTCGGCGTGATCGGCCCCTGGAACTATCCGATCCTCACGCCGATCGGCCCGATCAGCAGCGCACTGGCCGCCGGCAATGTGGTCGTCTTCAAGCCCAGCGAATACACCCCGATCGTCGGCCAATGGCTGGCCGACACGTTCGCCGAGGTGGTGGGAGAGCAGCCGGTGCTACAGGTCGTGCACGGCATGGGCGACGTGGGTGGCGCGCTGTGCCGCTCCGGGGTGGGCAAGGTCTCGTTCACCGGGTCGACCGCGACCGCCAAGAAGGTGATGGCCGCGTGCGCGGAAAACCTGGTCCCGGTCGTGATCGAGGCGGGCGGCAAGGACGCGCTGATCGTCGACGCCGACGCCGACATCCCGGCCGCCGCCGAGGCCGCGGTCTGGGGTTCGATGACCAACGCCGGCCAGACCTGCATCGGCATCGAGCGGGCGTACGTGGTGGCCCCGGTCTACGACCAGTTCGTGGCGGCCGTGGTCGAGAAGGCCGGCAAGCTGCGCACCGGCCACGAGATCGGCCCGATCACGATGCCCCGGCAGATCGACATCATCCGCGACCACATCGACGACGCCTTGGCCAAGGGCGGCCGGGCGGTGCTCGGCGGGGCCGGCGCGGTGCAGCCGCCCTACGTCGCGCCGACGGTGCTCGTCGACGTGCCCGCCGACTCGGCCGAGATCCGTGACGAGACGTTCGGCCCGACCCTGACGATCACCAAGGTCGCGGACACCGACGAGGCGGTCCGGCAGGCCAACGACACGCCGTACGGCTTGGGCGGCGCGGTCTTCGGCAAGGCCGACGCGGTGCGGATCGCCCGCCGGTTGCGGGCCGGCATGGTCGCGGTCAACTCGTCACTGACCTTCGTCGGCATGGGCAACCTGCCGTTCGGCGGGGTCGGCGACTCCGGCTTCGGCCGCATCCACGGCGAGGACGGGCTGCGCGAGTTCGCCCGGGCGAAGTCGATCACCGTACGCCGCGGCCCGTCGATGCTGCCCGCGATGACCTTCGAGCGCACCCCGGCCCAGGTCGCCCGGATCGTCAAAGCGGTGAAGCTCCTGTACGGGCGCAAACGGTAGGGCTGCTACCGTCCGTCACGTGGTAGATCAACCCGCCGTCGAGGTGGACGGGCTCTACGTCGCCTACGGCTCGACACCGGTGCTGGTCGACGTGTCGCTGCGCGTCCCGGCCGGCACCGGGGTCTGCGTGACCGGTGAGAACGGCATCGGCAAATCGACGCTGCTGCGCTGCGTGAGCAGCCTGCAGCGACCCGACCAGGGCAAGATCAAGATCTTCGGGAAGCCGGCCGGCTCGACTCCGGAGTTCTGGCGCCAGGTGGTGACCACCGTGGAGGCACCGACCTGGTACGCCGGTCTCACCGCGCGCGAGCACGCCGAACTGGTCTGCCGCGCCCACGGCGCCGATCCGGAGGAGGCCGGCGTCGACGAGGCGCTGGAGCGGCTGGGCCTGGCCGGGCACACCGACGCGATCCCGCCGTCGCTCTCGTCGGGGCAGAAGCAGCGGCTGACGCTCGCGCTCACCCTGCTGCGGCCCAGTTCGCTGCTCATCCTGGACGAACCGGAGCAGCGCCTCGACCCGGAGGGCCGGGCCACGGTCGCCGAAATGCTGGCCGAGTACGTGGCGAGCGGCGGCTCCCTGCTGATGGCCAGCCACGACGACGCCTTCGCCACGGCGAGCGGCGCCGCGATCACCGACATGGAGACGCTGGCCGCCTCATGACGCTCCAGCCGACCGATCTCCCCGCGCTGCGCAAGTGGATCCGGCAGCGCCAGACCGCCCACCGCGAGCGCGGCGCGACGGCCGGCAACATCTACTTCGTCGTCCTGTTCATCGCGATCGTCGGCGGCATGCTGCACAAGCAACTCGCCGTGATCTTCTGGCCCGCTCACCCGAACGCGTCCGAGCTGGCCGGCTTGGCCCTGCTCCTGACCGGGGTGGGCGCCATCTTCCTGGCCCTGCGCCGGCTCGGCCCGCTCGGTCTCAGCCGGCCGGCCGCGTCGTTCCTGCTCACCGCCCCGGTCAGCCGGCGGCGGCTGCTCGCACCCTCACTGCGCCTGGCCACCCTCGCGGCGGCGCTGGTCGGAGCACTCTTCGGGCTCGCGATCACCGGGCACGTCGCGTACCGGCCGATGCCCGGCGGCCTGGCCGCCGCCCTGCTCATCGGCAGTGCCCTGGCCGGCATCGTCCTCATGCTGCTCGCGCTGGCCACCCAGGCCGCTCGCACCTGGGCGCCGTGGGCCGACCGGCTGGCCGGCGTGGTGCTGGCGGCCGGCCTGGCCGGGTTCGTCGTCGACTCGGCCGTGCACGCACCGCGGGCCGGCACCGACTGGCCGATCAGGACCGCCGGGCTCGCGGCCGGTGCGCTGGCCGTGCTCGTGGTCGCGCTGATGACGGTCTCGGTGATCCGGCTCGGCCGCACCCCCAACGAGCGGATCCTCGAGTCCGCCCAGACCGCCGGCACGCTGCTGGACAGCGCGTTCGGGGTCGAGCCGTCGTTCGTGGCCGAGATGATCGAGCGGCGCTACTGGGCGAAGCGGGAGCTGCACTCGGTCCGGCTCTGGACGCGGGTGCCGGCGCTGGTCGCCCAGGACATCCTGCTCGCCCTGCGCCGCCCGCGCCGGCTGCTGTGGACGGTCGGGTCGGCCGCGCTGCCCGCCCTGCTCGCGCACTCCCAGGCCTGGGTGCTGGGGGCGGCGGTGCTGCTCGGCGGCATGTTCGCGGCCGGGGCCTCGACCGCCAACGTCCGCACCGACGCCGCCAACCCGGTGCTCCTGCGACTGCTCGGGCTCGACTCGCGGCAGGCGGTGTCGCAGCGGATCTGGGTGCCCGCCGTGCTGGCCACGATCTGGTCGACGCTCGCACTCGGCGTCCTGCAGGCGCTCGGCGACCTGCCGTCCGGCCAGTGGTGGGTGGTCGGGCTGGTGCTCGGCCCGGTCGGCGCGACGGCCGCGATCCGCAAGGCACGGGTCGGTTTCGTCCGCAACGACACGATGTCGTTCGACACCCAGATGGGCGTCTCGATCTCGCCCGGCCCGCTGTTCAAGGCCATCTTCGGGCCGGACGCGCTGCTGCTCGGCCTGCCGACGCTGCTGCAGATCGCCCAGGGCCACCCGATGACCTGGACTTTCGTGGTGGTGCAGGCGGTCGTCGGCGGGTTCGGCGCGCGGGCCTACATCGCCGGGACGACCGCGCACGACCGGGTCGAGCTGACCAACAACTATTAGAAGAGGGTCAGCTCGTTGCGCTCGGTGCCCCGCAGCTTGTCGTAGTTGACGACCACGCAGCGGATGCCCCGGTCGGTGGCCAGCACCCGGGCCTGCGGCTTGATCTCCTGGGCGGCGAAGATGCCGCTCACCGGGGTGAGCAGCGGGTCCCGGTTCATCAGCTCGAGGTAGCGGGTGAGCTGCTCGACCCCGTCGATCTCGCCCCGCCGTTTGACCTCGATCGCCACGGCCGCACCGGAAGCGTCCCGGCAGAGCAGGTCGACCGGGCCGATCGCGGTCATGAACTCGCGGCGTACGAGCGTGAAGCCCTCGCCGAAGGTCTCCGGGTGAGCCGCCAGCAGCTCTTGCAGGTGCGCCTCGACGCCGTCCTTCTGCAGGCCCGGGTCGATGCCCAGCTCGTACGAGGTGTCCTGGAAGATCTCCTCCAGGGTGATCCGCAGCTCCTCGCCCGCCTTGTTGACGACCTTCCACACCCCCGGCGCCTCCTGCAGCTTGCAGGGCGGACTCATCCAGTTGAGAGGCTTGTAGGCGCGGTCGTCGGCGTGGATCGACACCGACCCGTCCGCCTTCACCATGACCAGGCGCACTGCCGAGGGCAGGTGGGCCGAAAGTCGTCCGACGTAGTCCACGGAGCATTTCGCGATGACCAGACGCACCCGACGACAGTAGCGGAAGGCGTTCGTGGACTACGGATGCCATCCTGGTGTCGTGCTCGAAGCATTGACCGGAACCGGTCTGGCCGCATCCGCGGGCCTCAATGCCTATATCCCCCTGCTCGTGATGGGCCTGCTCGGCCGCTTCACCGACACGATCCAACTGCCGAACGGCTGGGCCTGGCTGTCCAACGGCTGGGTGCTGCTGATCCTGGCCGTCCTGCTGTCGATCGAGATGGTCGCCGACAAGGTTCCGGTGGTCGATCACGTCAACGACCTGGTGCAGACCGTGGTCCGGCCGACCGCGGGCGGTCTCGCCTTCGGGGCCGGCTCGGGCGCCAAGACGGTGACCGTCTCCGACCCGGGGTCGTTCTTCACCTCCCACCAGTGGGTTCCCGTCGTCGCCGGCGTGCTGATCGCGTTCTGCGTGCACGGCGTCAAGGCGGCCGCCCGCCCGGTGGTGAACGTCTCCACGGCCGGATTCGGCGCCCCGATCGTCAGCACCCTCGAGGATTTCGGCAGCGTCGCGATGTCGCTGCTGGCGGTGTTGCTGCCGGTCCTGGTGCTGGTCGGGCTGCTGCTGATGGTCTGGTTCGCGGTCTGGGTGGTGCGCCGGCGGCGGCGGAAGCGGGCCGGGAAGCAGCAGTTGTCGACTGTCGATACCCACCAGATCTTTGGTTGACTCTTCGCGTGCCCGCGATCGCCGTACCCGCCTTCGCCCTCACCTGGTGGCTCGCCTGCTATCTGGTCGGGCGTGACCCGGCCCGCGCGGCCGGGCGACGAGCCGCCGGGGCCCTGATCGCGTACGCGGCCGGCGTCATCGCCTGGACGCTCGCCCCGGGCAGCACCACCGCCGAGGTCCTCCTGGCCGTCCCGGCCCTGTTCTGGGCCGGTTCCGCGGTCGCCCTGCTGCCGTCGTTCGTGCCCGAGCGGCGCCAGATCGAGCGCGGCTGGCTGGTCGTGTCGGCGGCGTTCGTGGTGATCGCGGTGGTGCTGCCGCCGGCCGGGCGGCTGGTCGTGCTGGCTCCGCTGCTCGGCGGCCTGTCACTGCTCTGGCGGTTCCGCGACCAGGTCGAGCCGCGCCTGCTCCCGCTCGCGCTGAGCCTGGTCGCGGTGCTCTACGGCACCGCGCTCGCACTTCTGGTCGGCCCGGCCGACCTCGGCGCGCCCTGGCTGGCGATCGCCGCGATCGGGGTCGATGTGCTGATCCTGGGCTACCTGGTGGCGGTGGCCGAGGCGGTCGACGCGGGCGAGCGGCTGCGGCCCGACCTGAGCCGCTCGCTGGTCGCCGCGGTCGGCGGGCTGCTGCTGGTCGGCGGCCCGGTCATCCTGACCATGTTCGTGACCTCGTCACGGATGGTCGCGGTCTTCCAGTTCGCGGTGGTCGGCGTGGTGATGACGGCGATCGGGCTGGGCGGCCCGGTGCACCGCCTGCTCGACCGGGTCGCGTTCTGGTCCGACGAGCGGGTGCGAGCCGACCGGCACGCCTTGTTCCTGCTCGGCGAGGCACTGCCCCGGCGCCGCGAGCGCAGCCGGATGCTTGCGACCACCGAGGCCGACTTCCTGCAGTTCGTGCTCCAGGCTCTCGACAGCTACGGCGACCCGGGCCGGCTGCTGCGCAGCCCGCTGATCGACCTGCCCGCGGTC
Source organism: Actinoplanes sp. NPDC051343 (assembly GCF_044455125.1). NCBI lineage: Bacteria > Bacillati > Actinomycetota > Actinomycetes > Micromonosporales > Micromonosporaceae > Actinoplanes > Actinoplanes sp. NPDC051343. Next base: position 308,301 of record NZ_JBITEL010000013.1, on the reverse strand, counting down.
GATCGGCGCCTTCTCAAGATCCCGGTCGAGCAGCCGCTGGCCCGGGCCCACGGGTTGCGCCACGTGTTGGAGGAGGCGGTGGCCGGGCTGCGGCCGGCCGGAAAGTTCTCCACCGACGAGGAGTGGCGCCACTACAACGCGGTTTACTTCTGCTCCCTGCTCGGGCTTCAGCCATACTCCCGCCGCAAGAGCGAGAGCCTCTCGCGGCGCAAGAGCGAGAGCCTCTCGCGGCGCAAGAGCGAGAGCCTCTCGCGGCGCCAGAACGAGGGCCTCTCGCGGCGGCCGAGCGACGACCTCGACCTGGAGGCCCGTCGCACGATGGAGTGGATCCGGCAGTACGTTCCGCGCCATCTGCTGCGCCGCTGGCAGTCCGAGGGTGCGGCGCGGGTGGCCCGCGACCTGTGGGACGACATGGTCAGCACCGACCCCCGATGGCTGACCCGGCTGGCGGCCGGGAAGCGCCCGACCACGACACGCAGCACATAAGCCCACAGGAAGGGGCAAAATCCGTAAAATCCCCCTACGTGATTTCCGGGGGGTCGTGTGGGTAACCACCGCAACGCGCTCGTCGCCACCGTCCGCCAGGAACTGGCCGAGGCGCGCGGGGCCGCCCGGGCGGTACTGGCGGCCGCGGAGTCGGCCCGTGGCGAGGCACAGAATCGACGTCGGCTGGTGCGGGACGCGTACGCGACCTGCCTCAACCAGCTGGCCGACGCCCGCGATTCGGCCCGCCGCGACATCGAGCACCGCTACCAGCTGGAAACCGCCCGGCTCGCCGGGAACGTACGCCACCTGGCCGCGCTGAGCGCCTCCGGCGCGGCCGGCCTGCCCTGGCGGATGTGGTCGCCGACCGAACCCGAACCCGGCACCCGCCCCGGCCTGCTGCGCATCGGCACCTTCGGGCTCGACGACGCGGTCGCGCTGCCCGGCCTGGTCCCGCTGCTCGACGCCGCCCACCTCGAGCTGAGCGGCCCCCAGGCCACCGTCGACGGGATGATCACCGGCCTGCTGCTGCGCGCGCTCGGCAGCACCCGGCCGGGCGAGGTCCGGCTCACCGTCTACGACCCCGAGCACCTGGGTGGCACGCTCGCGTCGTTCGCGCCGCTCGGCATCTCGTTCGTCGGGCCGGGCGGGCTCGGCGGCATGCTCGACGGGCTGGTCGAGCACATCTGCCGGGTCAACGAGACGGTGCTGGCCGGCGAATACGTCTCGCTGGCCGATCTGAGCGCGGCCACGACCACCCGCACCGGGCCGCGAGCGGAACCCTGGCAGGTCGTGGTCCTGCTCGCCGACCGCGCCACCGCCGGCGAGCTGACCGCCGCACAGCGGGCGCAACTCGACCGCATCGTGCGCACGGGCGTGGCTTGCGGCGTACACCTGATCGTCCGGGGTTTAGAGCTCGCCGAGCACCCGACCGTGCGCCGCCTCGCCGTGCGTGACCAGACGGCGACCTGCGATCTGACCGGTGACCTGGAGATCCGCCTGGACCCGCCGCCCCCCGCCGATCAGGTGGCGGCGTTCTGCCGGGCGACCGCCGAACGCCTGCGCGCCGGGCCGCCACCGGCCCGGATGTCCGATCTGGAGCCGCCGAAGTTCTGGTCCGAGTCGTCGGCCCACGGCCTGATCGCGCCGATCGGCGACGGCACCGACGGCGGCGGCGGGCTCGTCGAGGTGCCGCTCGGCGACGATCCGCCGCATGCGCTCATCGGCGGCCCCTCCGGGTCCGGCAAGACCAACCTCCTGTACGCGTGGGTGGCCGCGCTCGCCACCCGCTACAGCCCGGAGGAACTGGCCCTCTACCTCCTCGACTTCAAGGAGGGTGTGTCGTTCGCCCGGTTCATGCCGGGGCCGCGCGACTCGAGCTGGCTTCCCCAGGTACGCCTGGCCGGGCTCAACGTCAACGGCGACCGCGAGTTCGGCCTGGCCATGCTGCGGCACCTGAGCGAGGAACTGCGCACCCGGGCCCAGGCGGCCAAGCGGCACGACGCGGCGAAGCTGTCCGAGCTGCGGGCCGAGGACCCGGCAGGTCATTGGCCGCGGATCGTCGCCGTGATCGACGAGTTCCAGGTGCTGCTGGCCGGCCGGGACGCGGTCGCCGACGAGGCGGTCACCCTGCTCGAGGATCTGGCCCGGCGCGGCCGCTCGCAGGGCATCCACCTGATCCTGGCCTCGCAGGACGTCTCCGGCATCGAGGCACTGTGGGGCCGCTCCGGCCTGATCGGACAGTTCACGCTGCGGATCGCTCTGCCCAAGGCCCGCCGCATCCTGGCCGACGAGAACCTGGCCGCCGCGGTGATCCCGCGCCACCACGCGGTCGTGAACGCCGAGTCGGGCGCCCCCGGCGCCAACCTGATCGTGCGGCTGCCGGACGCCGGCGACCGCACCGCCTGGCGCGGCCTGCAACGACGGCTCTGGCGAGCCCGCCCGGCCGGTTGCGAGCAGCCCCGGATCTTCGACGGCGACGCGGTGCCGCGGCTCCCTTCGTCGTGCCGGCCGTCCGGACCGGTGCCGCCCCTGGACGCGCCGGTGGGCTCCTCGCCCGGCGCGGTGCTCGGCGAGCGGATCGACGTGGCCGCCCGGCCGGCCCGGCTACGGCTGGGCCGGATGCCCGGGCGCAACCTGGCCGTCCTCGGCACCCGGGTCGAGGAGGCGTGCGACGTGCTCGCCGCGGCCGCGCTGTCGCTGGCCGCCCAGGGCCCGGCCCACTTCAGCGTGGTCTGCCTCGACCCGGACGCGGGCCGGGCGGCGGCCCGCCTGGTCGCCGAACTGCCGTCCGCCGACTGGTTCTCGGACCCGGCCGAGGTGCCGATCCTCGACCGCCCCCACTACGTGCTCGGCTACGCGCTCGACAACTGCAAGGACCCGGCCGCCCTGCGCCGGCTGCTGACCGAAGGCCCCGAGGAACGCACCCACGTGCTGGGCTGGTGGCGTTCGGTGGCCCGGCTGCGCGACAGCCTGGGCGGCCCGGGCGCGCGGCTCGACGCGATCGGGGCCTGGGTGGCACTCGACGTGCAGGGTGCCGACCTGGCCCCGCTGCACCCGCAGCCGGGCGGCCCGGTCTGGTACCCGCGCCACCGCCGGGGCCTGTTCTTCGACCGGTCGGTGCACCGCACCCCGGAAGTGATCATCCCGTACGAGGTGAACAGTGACCATGCGTGATCGCCGCCCGCCCGGCCACGACTACCAGCTGATGGTCAACGCGCTGGCCGAGGCCACCCGTAAACGCGACGACGAACTGACCGGCGCCGAACAGGCCTACCAGGCCAGTGCGGCCCAGGCCGCAGGCGAGCTGGCCCGCGCCGAGGGCGACGCCACGTCGGCCGACCGGTGGGCGGGCGCGGCCGCGGCCCAGGTGCTCGACATCGACCGCGAGGCGTCCCGGCTCTGGGATCAGCTGCGGCGGGCCCGCGGCTTGCGGGTGCGGGCGCTGGGCGAGGTCCCGGAGCCGGCGCCGGTCGAGTCACTGCCTCGGGTCGCGCTGCCGCGCAACCCTTCGGACCCGCTGACGTCGGTCGCGACCAACGGTCGCGAGTCTCCGCGTACGCTGCTGGCCCGCGCCGCCTCCCGCATCGACGACACGATCCGGCCGCTCGGCCGGCGCCCGCTGCCGCGCTGGGCCCTGGCCCTGCTGCCGCTGGCCGGCGCGGTGCTGGCGGCGATGGCGTCGCTGGTCGCGGCCGGACTGGTGACTTTCGGCAGCATCGGCATCTGGGGCGGCCCGGTCCTGCGTGGGCTCGGCTGGGCCACCTTCCTGGCCGCGCCGTCGGTCGGCGTGCCGATCGCGGCCCTGTTCGCCCGCCGCCGCCTGCGCGCCCGCCTCGACGTCGGCGGCGTCGGCCTGACCCTGCTCGGCGGCATGGTCGCCGCCACCCTGATCTCCCTGGCGTTCGCCGGCTCCCGCTAGCCGGGTGGCGGCGGCATGGTCGCCGTGACCCTGATCTCCCTGGCGTTCACCGGCTCCCGCTAGACGGGTGGCGGCGGCATGGTCGCCGCCACCCTGATCTCCCTGGCGTTCACCGGCTCCCGCTGACAGGCCCACCTCGGCCCGCGGGTCCCGGCGACCCAAAAAACACAAACCTCGTTCGCCCGGGTTGCTTTACGGACCCGCATCGAAACTCAACTCGCCGGACGAACTTTAGGACTGACACGTCTCTCGACGGCCGCCGGCGTACTCAGCGGCGAGTAGACGCCGGCCGCAACGTCCCCGACAACCTGGGCCCCGCCTCCCGGGCTGACCCTTGACTTCCCGGAGGCGGCCCCGGACCTCGGGCGCGGCCGAAGCCGGTCCCCCACCGTCCGCCCGGGGCGCAAACTATCGCCTGACTAGGCGGGCGGCTCGTCGCCGAACGCGACCTTCAGCACCGCGTGGGCGACCAGGATTGCCTGGTCCTTGGAGTCGTACGGCCCGAACCGCAGCTCGACCGCGTGGTTGCCGAACAGCGCCCGCACCGTCCAGCTGTCCGGGTGCCGGTCATCCTCGCGGCTGTGGTTGACGATGACCTGGGTGGCCGACCGCAGGTTCACGGCCGACCACTTCTCGCCGCCCTTGGGCCACGCCCGGAACCAGCCGGGCGCGACCGCCAGCGCCTCCTTGCGCGCCTCGGCCAGCGCCCACTGGGTGTCCTCCACCGCCGGTGCCTGCACCACCATGTCAGCCGCTCCCCCCGAGCCGAAATGTCGGAAAAAGGGTACAGCCGGTACTGCTCAGTAGGTGTAGAAACCCTTTCCGGTCTTGCGGCCCAGGTCACCGGCCGTCACCATGCGCTGCAGCAGCTCGGGCGGGAAGAACTTCTCGTCCTGGGTGTCGCGGTAGATGTTGCCGGCCGCGTTGAGCATCACGTCGAGGCCGGTGAGGTCGACGGTGGCGAGCGGGCCCATGGCGTGGCCGAAGCCGAGCTTCATCACCGTGTCGAGGTCGGCCGCGCTGACCACGCCCGACTCGACCAACTTGATCGCCTCGACCAGGATCGCCGAGAAGAGCCGGTTGGAGACGAAGCCGGCGACGTCCCGCTTGACCTCGACGCACGTCTTGCCGACCTCCTCGGCGAAGTTGCGTGCCGAGGCCAGCGTGTCGTCCGAGGTCTGGTAGCCGCGCACCAGCTCGACCAGCTTCATCATCGGCACCGGCGAGAAGAAGTGGATGCCGACCACCGACTCGGGGCGCTCGGTGACCGCGGCGATCTGGGTGATCGGAATGGCCGAGGTGTTGGTGCCGAGCACCGCGCCCGACTTGCAGATCTTGTCGAGAGCGCGGAAGACCTCGTGCTTGGCCTCGACCTTCTCGAAGATCGCCTCGACCACCACGTCGGCGTCGGCGGCCGAGTCCATGTCGGTGGTGGGGGTGATGCGCCCGAGCGTCGCCTCGACGTCCTGTTCGGCGATCTTTCCCTTGGCGGCGAACCGGTTCAACGAGTCGCGGATCGCCGTCATGCCGCGCTTGAGCGACGCGTCGTCAACGTCCCGCATGGTGACCTGCCAGCCGGCCTGCGCCGAGACCTGGGCGATGCCGGAACCCATCAGCCCGGAGCCGATGACCGCGAGTCGACCCGCCATGTGAACCCCTTCCAGAGCGATACCAGAACAGGACTCACCCTACTGAACGGAAACTCAGGAAGGGCACCTGCTCCGATCGGGGCAAATCCGGGGAAAAGGCGAACCCTCGGTGCCAGACTGTGCCCATGCCCACAGGCAACGGCTGGTACCTCGTCGGGCCGCTGATCGCCGTCGGTCTGGTCGTCGTTCTCGGCGCCGTTTTCCGGCGAATGGGGCTGGGCCTGCATTGGACAATCACCCGCGACCCGGAGGACGACTACGGCCTGCTCGGGCCGGCCGCGTTCGCCGAGACCCCGGAGATCGCCGAGGAGATCCGGCAGATGCTCGGCGACGCCGGCATCCGGGCCACCCGGGCGGTCGGCCCGGACGGGCGCACCGCCGTGCTGGTCTTCACCGAGCAGCTGGAAGAGGCCCGCCGCGTGGTGGGAGCCTATTAGAAGTCGAACGTCGGCTCGGGCACGTCGGCCCGCTCCACGTCGACCCCCAGCTTGGCCAGATCGGTGACGAAGTCGGGGTAGCCCCGGTCGATGTGGTGGACGTCACCGACCTCGGTTACCCCCTCGGCGCACAGGCCGGCGATGACCAGCCCGGCCCCGGCCCGGATGTCGGTCGCCCGCACCGGGGCGCCGGAGAGGCGTTCCCGCCCGTTGACCACCGCGTGGTGTCCGTCGGTGCGGATGTCGGCGCCGAGCCGGACCATCTCGTTCACGAACATGAACCGGCCGTCGAAGATGTTCTCGGTGATCAGCGAGGCGCCCTCGGCCACCGAGGCCAGGCCGATCGCCATCGGCAGCAGGTCGGTCGCGAAGCCCGGATAGGGCAGCGTCACGATGTCGACCGCGCGGGGACGCTCGTCCATGCGCACCCGGAACAGGTTGTCACCCGGCTCGATCATCGCGCCGGCGTTGACCAGCTTGTCGAGCGCGATGTCGAGGTATTCCGGCCGTACACCCCGGACGGTCACGTCGCCGCGGGTCATCGCGGTCGCGAAGGCCCAGGTGCCGCCCACGATGCGGTCGCCGACCGTGGTGTGCACGACCGGGCGCAGCTCGCTGACCCCCTCGATGGTCAGGGTCGACGTGCCGGCACCGTCGATGCGGGCGCCCATCGCGGTCAGCATCTCGCAGATGTCGACGATCTCGGGCTCGCGTGCCACGTTGTCGATCTCGGTGACGCCGCGTGCCAGCACGGCCGCCATCAAAATGTTCTCCGTCGCGCCGACGCTCGGGAAGTCGAGCCAGATCTTGCCGCCGCGCAGGCCCTTGGGCGCCGACGCGATCACGAATCCGTGCTCGCCGGAGATCTCGGCACCCAGCCTGGTCAGGCCGGAGATGTGCATGTCGAGGCCGCGCGAACCGATCATGTCGCCGCCGGGCAGCGCCACCCGCACGTAGCCGCGGCGGGCCAGCAGCGGCCCGAGCACGCAGATCGATGCGCGCAGCCGGCGCACCAGGTCGTAGTCGGCCTCGCTGCCCGGCTCGCCGGGCACGTCGATGGTGGCGCGGTTGCCCTCGAGGCCCACCTGGCAGCCCAGCCGCCGCAGCACCTCGGCCATGATCGCGATGTCGGTGATCCGGGGAACGTTCTCGACCACGCTGCGCCCCTCGGCCAGCAGCGTGACCGCCATCAGCTTGAGCGCCGAGTTCTTCGCGCCGCCGACCATCACGTCCCCGGCCAGGCGTGCGCCGCCCTTCACCCTGATCACATCCACGCGGGCCATGGTAGGAGGCTGCCCGCGGGCGAACGTCCGTAGGGTGGGGGCATGGCCGTGCATCTCACTCGCATCTACACCAGGACCGGCGACGGCGGACAGACCCGCCTGGGCAACAACGAGCAGGTCGCGAAGACCGATCCGCGAATCTCCGCCTACGCCGACGCGGACGAGTGCAACGCGGCCTTGGGGGTGGCGCTTGCGCTCGGTGCGCTTCCCGAGGACGTACGCGGTGTGCTGAGCACCGTGCAGAACGACCTCTTCGACGTCGGCGCCGATCTGTGCAATCCGATCGCCGACGACCCGCCCTATCCCCCGTTGCGGATCAGCGAGGACTACATCACCCGGCTCGAGGGCTGGTGCGACGAATACAACGAGAATCTTCCGGCGCTCAACAGCTTCGTCCTGCCGGGCGGCACACCGGGTGCGGCTCTGCTGCACGTGGCGCGTACGGTCGCACGCCGAGCGGAACGCTCGGCGTGGACGTTGATCGCAGCCGAGCCCGAGCGAACCTCCGAACTGCCGGCGAAATACCTCAACCGGCTCAGCGACCTGCTCTTCATCCTGTCCCGGGCGGCCAACCCGGGCGGCGACGTCACCTGGGTGCCCGGCGGCGGCGCCTGATGCCGCGCCGTCGAACTGTCGGCGACCAGCGGCGGCACCTGATGCCGCATCACGCCGAACTGTGGCCGACCGGCGGCAGCGCCTGATGCTGCACCATGTGGAGCTGTGGGTGCCCGACCTGCCGGGCGCGGTGGGTCCGTGGGGCTGGCTGCTGGGCGAGCTGGGCTGGGAGCACTTCCAGGACTGGCCGGCCGGGCGCTCGTGGCGGCACGGGGACGTCTATCTGGTGCTGGAGCAGTCGCCGGCGCTGACCGGCGATGTCCACGACCGCAAGGCGCCCGGCCTCAACCACCTGGCCTTCACGGCGGCCGGCCGGGACGAGGTCGACCGGCTCACCGCCGACGCACCCGGGCACGGCTGGTCGCTCCTCTTCGCCGACCGCCACCCGCACGCCGGCGGCCCCGACACCTATGCGGCCTATCTGGAGGACAACTGGGGTTACGAGGTCGAGATCCAGTCGGAGCCGCCCGGCTGAGCCCTGAGTTCCCCGTCGATCACGGTGACGGCGTGGCCGGTGAGCATGGTGCGGTCGCTCTTCAGCGCCACCCGCACCACGCCGCCCCGGGGGGAGGCCTGGTAGCCGACCATCTCGCTCCGGCCCGTCCGCGATGCCCAGAACGGGGTCAGGGCGGTGTGGGCGCTGCCGGTCACCGGGTCTTCGGGCACGCCGACGCCGACGCCGAAGAAGCGGGAGACGAAGTCGTAGTCGGCATCGGCCGCCGCCGTCACCACGATGCCGCGGTGCGAGAACCCACCCAGGCCGGCCAGGTCGGGTGTCAGCTCGCGGACCGCCTGCTCCGACTTGAGCTCGACCAGGTAGTCATCGGTGATCGGGCCGGTGTAGTGAAGCGAGACGATCTCGGCACCGAGGAGGTCGGCGAGCCGGGGGTCGGGTGGCAGCGGGCTGAGTGGAGCGGCCGGGAAGTCGAGCGTGTAGGCGCCGTCGCCGGCCGCGGTGGCGCTCAGCACCCCGCTCTGGCGGGTCGCGAAGCGGACGGTGCCCGGTCGGGCCAGCACGTGCGCGGTGGCCAGCGTGGCGTGCCCGCAGAGCGCGACCTCGACCGCGGGCGTGAACCAGCGCAGCGCGAAGCCGGCGTCTCCGCCCGGTGGCAGCGGGTGCACGAACGCGGTCTCGGAGAGGTTGACCTCGGCCGCCACCGACTGCATCCACGCGTCGTCCGGGTAGGAGTCGAGAACCACCACCCCGGCCGGGTTTCCGGCGAAGGGGCGATCGGTGAACGCGTCGACGATCCGAATTCGCATGCCTCGGACGCTAGCGGTCGAGGGCCGCCAGCGCCTCGGCGATTTCGGCCGCCCGTGGAGAACCGAGCTCTGTCCACAGGCCTTGCGCCACGAGGTAGTGCTCCCTCGCCTCGACGACCTTCCCGAGCTCCCGGGCGGCCTCGGCCAGCCCGGTGTGCGCGCGGGCCTGCTCGCTCCGGTCGTCGACCGCCGGGTCGTCGACGATCTCGAGCGCCCGCAGATGTTCGTCCCGGGCCTCCTCGAAGCGTCCACGGGCCCGGGCCGCCTCGCCGAGCCCGTTGTGCGAGCACGCCTCGCTGCCCCGGTCGCCGAGATCGTGATAGATCGCCAGCGACTGCCGGTGGTAGCCGACCGCCCGCTCGCCGTCGCCGCGCCGGGTGCTGAGCCGGCCCAGGTCGTCGAGTGCGTTCGCCTCGAGGTTCCGCCGCCGCAGCTCCCGGCTGAGCTCGCGCACCCGGCTCAGGTAGCCCTCGGTCGCGTCGTACCGCTGCCGCTTCAACTCGGCACCGCCCAGGTTGCCGAGCGCTACCGCCTCCCCGTTCCGGTCGCCGGTCTCCTGATAGGCCCGCAGCGCCTCGCGATAGTGCTCGACCGCGGCGTCCGGCTGCTCGCGGCGCGCGGCCAGGTTGCCCAGGTTGATCAGCGCCCGGGCCTGCCCGGTGCGGTCGCCGAGCGACTGGTAGAGGTCGAGGGACTGCTGCGAGAGGTCGATGGCCTCCTGGTAGCGGCCGAGCCGGGCCTGGGCGATGCCGAGGCTGTTGAGCACGCGGGCCGTGTCTGCCGGCCGGTCGTGGCGCCGGAAGATACGCAGCGCGTTCTCCAGGCTGCGGGCCGCCGCGTCGTGCCGTCCGAGGAAGATCTCGGCGTTGGCCGCACCGGCCAGCGCTCCGGCATAGCCGATCTCGTCGCCGACCTGCCGCGCCACCCGGGCCGCCGACTCGTGCACCAGCAGCGCCGCGGTGTTGTAGCGGCCCTGCAGATAGCGCGAGAGCACGACCGCCATCCGGGTGGCATGCTCGGTCCGGCCCTCGGCCGCCGCGAAGGTGACCGACGCGATGAGGTTGTGCCGCTCGGCTTCGAGCCAGGTCAGCGGCTCCTCTAGATCTTCAGGCGGCAGTTCCGGCGCTCCGATCGCGGGCCGGAGCGTCTTGCCGGCCGGGTCGAGCCGGTCCATCGCTGTCGCCGTGGTCGCCAGGTAGTGATCGAGCAGCCGGGTCATCGCGGCGTGCCGGTCGGAGCGGCGGTCCTCGTCCGCCGATCGGGCCGCCGCGTAGGCCCGCACCAGGTCGTGCAGTTGATAGCGGCCCGGCGACGCCGACGACAGCACGTTGTCGGACGCCAGTTCGCCCAGCCGTGCGTCGGCGGTCGCCAGATCGATGCCGCCCAGCGCGGCCGCCGCCCGCGCGTCGAAATCCGGACCCGGGTGGTGGGCGATCAGGCGGAGGAGCTTCCGCTCCCCGGGGGTCAGGTTCCGGTACGACACCTCGAGCGCGAGTTCGACCTCGGAGTCGAGCCGGCGGCTCGCATGGCGTTCGTCGAGCCAGTCCGCATGATCGGTCAGGGTCCAGCCCGGCTTGGTCCGCATGTGGCCGGCGACCAGCGCCAGCGCGAGGGGCAGCCGGCCGCACCGGCGGGCGATCCGGGCCGGCGCGCCGGGGTCGGGGCCGACCGGGATCTGCGGCACCTCGGCGGCCAGGAACTCGATCGCCTCGGCCTCGCTGAAGACGTCGAGCGCGAAGCGGGACACCGGGTCGAGCGCCGGCAGGTTGCGACGGCTGGTGACCAGCGTGACGCAGCCCGGCACGCCCGGCAGCAGCGGCTCGATCTGCTCCTCGTCGGAGGCGTTGTCGAGCACGACCAGGCTGCGCCGCCCGGACAGCTTTCGCCGGAACAGCTCCGTCCGGGCCTCGACCGGGTGCGGCACCTGATGCCCGGTCACGCCGAGTTGACGCAGGAACCCGTCGAGCACCGCGCCCGGATCGGCCGGCGGCTGCGTCGGATCGGGGTGGAACCCGCGCAGGTTGACGAAGAGGATCTGCTCGAACGGCTCCTGTTCGTGCAGGGCGTGCCCGACGTGGACGGCCAGCTGGGTCTTGCCGACTCCGGCCATGCCGGCCAGGGCCGAGATGACGAGGGCGTCGCCGGCGGACCGGCCGCGCCGCGCGAGATCGCAGAGCCGTTCCAGCTCGGCCTGGCGGCCGGTGAAGGTCTTCAGATCGCCGGGCAGGGCGTCGAGCACACGCACCTGGGAGGCCGCCTCGGTCTCGCCGCGGATCGCCCGGAGCGCCTGCCGCCATTGGGCGACGTAGTCCGGGTCGGGGTGCAGCGCCTCGACGACCGTGGCCACCAGGTCGGCGTCGATGCGGCGGCGACCGGGCCGGAAGCAGTCGACCACGGTGGTCTTGCCGACCCGCTCGCCCTTGGACCGCCGCCGGTTGACCCGGCCGGTGATCGTCTCGAACGACGGGTTACCGGCCCACGCCTTGAGGCCACGCAGGGTCTCGGCGAAGTCGTCCAGGGTGGACGCCCGCCCGGGGTCGGGAAGGTTGCTCATCGACAAGCAACCTACCCGCCGCGGTCATCGGCAGCGAGCGCTCAGTATTCGATGGGGCGCGGGTGGATTGCGGGACGCGGGGCCACCGAGCCCGGCGGCCCGGGTGGCCCCGCCTCGAGCCAGGACAGGAAACCGGTGACCGTGGACTCGGCCATCGCAATGTCGAACTGGTCGCCCCGGGTCGACAGCCGCAGCACGATCCAGTGGCCGGGCATGGTGAGCCGCTCCGGGCCCTCGGGCAGCCGCCGCTCGTCGATGACCAGGTCACCGCGGTCGAGGATGCGCTTGGGGCGGAAGGCGAGGCTGAACATGCGGTAGAACCGCAGCTCGTCGCCGTGGAACCGGCCGATGCCGGTGGACCAGCCGCGGCCCGGGACCAGCGTGCTGACCCGGACCTGCAGGCGGATGGTGCCGCCGCCCAGCATGAACAGCCGGGCGCGGAAGAAGATCGCAAAGAGGAGCGCGAGCAGCGCGACGACGCAGATTCCGAAGACTTCCAGAACCCGCATCGCGGGCCGTCAGTGGGTCTCGGGCTGAGCGGGCGTCGCACTCTCGGCGAGAACCGTGACCCCGTCGGCGTCGATCGAGAGGAATCCGCCGGCCACGTCGTAGGTCAGCTGCTCACCGCCGGCGAGCTTGACCCGAACCTGCGACGGCTCCTTGAGCAGACCCAGCAGCGGGGCGTGACCGGGGAGCACGCCGATCTCGCCCTCGGTCGTGCGGGCGACGAGCATCTCGGCATCGCCGGACCACACACGCTCCTCGACGGCTACGACGTTCACGTGCAGCTGGTTGGCCACGCTTTCTCCCTGGTTAGATCTCACGAAGGTGAGAGGGAACCGATGGGGTGAAGTCTAAACGGCGCCGCCGGGCGCCGTGGCGCCGGGTGGCGACCGCCACACCCCGGATCAGCTCGCCTTGTTGACGTATTCCGGATGGTCGAAGAGGAAATTGCCGATGTCGTCCCGGCCGACCGCACCGAAGAAGTCGGTCGCGCTCGGTTTCAAGCCCTCGCCCAGATAGGCGCCGCCGTCGAACAACGACTCGCCCGGCATCTTGATCAGCGTCATGTCCGGCGAGCGGATGCTCCTCAGCGCGAAGCCCCAGTCGACCACGCTGTGGCCCTTGCCGTCGAAGATCAGCGCGCTGCCGGCCGCCTTGAGCACCTTGTCGAGCTTGCCCGGGTCGGTGACGACGTCCTTGCTCAGCGCCTGCTGGGCCATCGCCTTGATGAACTGCTGCTGGTGCCGCTGGCGGTCGTAGTCGCTGTTGGGCAGGCCGTAGCGCTGCCGCACGTAGTCGAGGGCCTGCCAGCCCTGCAGGTGATAGGTGCCGGGCCGGTAGGTCGCCTGCGGGCCGTAATAGGGGTGCGCGCAGGTGTTGTCGGCGCACCGCTCATAGCGCGGCCGGGGACGACCGTCGGGCTGAAGGTGCTCGGACTTCACGTTCTGGTCGATCGTCATCGTCACGCCGCCCATCGCGTCGACGATCTTCTTGAAGCCGCCGAAGTTGACGATCGCGCCGGCGTCGAACGCGGGGATGCCGGTGAGCCGGGAGACCGTCTTGGCGAGCAGGTCGAAGCCCTGGGCGACGTCGTGCTTGCCGTTGGCGACCGAGCTGCCGTACGACATGGCGGCATTGATCTTGGCGCGCCCGCCGCGGAAGCCGGTCTTGTCGAAGGCCGGGATGTCGACCAGCAGGTCGCGCGGGATCGAGAAGAGGTACGCCTTCGCCATACCGGCCGGCACGTGCACCACGATGATCGAATCGGACAGCGGCGCGGTGTTCGCGTCGCGCGGGTCGATGCCGACCAGCAGAATGTTGAGCGGGCCCTGGATGTCGGACGGCCGGGCGGCGGCCGCGGTGTCGCCGAAGAGGTCCTGGTTGTGCACCGCATTCTCGTAGCGGGCGACCAGGAGCTTGCTCGCCACGATCGCGACGCCGCTGACCATCATGAGCACGCAGCCGAAAACCGCGCACAGGCGTGCCCACAGCGGCGTGCGATGTCTCGATGGCTCAGGCACTTGATCTCCGTGGGTAGACCGCTTGATCACTTAGCGTGCAGGAGGCCAGCCTAGCCAACGGCATATACTCCAAAAGGCGCACGTATTGGGTACAAACGGACGAAAACCACCAGGGAAACGGCAACGGGCCGCACCGATCCTGCGATCGGTGCGGCCCGTCAGTACGCCGTAAAGGTCAGCCCTTCATCAGCTCGTGCGCGTTCTTCTCGAGGTCCTCGAGGCCGCCGCACATGAAGAAGGCCTGCTCGGGGAAGTTGTCGTACTCCCCCTCGCTGATCTTCTTGAACGCCTCGATGGTCTCCTTCAGCGGGACCGTCGAGCCGGGGACGCCGGTGAACTGCTCGGCCGCGTACGTGTTCTGCGAGAGGAAGCGCTCGATGCGGCGAGCCCGCTGCACCGTGACCTTGTCCTCCTCGGAGAGCTCGTCCATACCGAGGATCGCGATGATGTCCTGCAGGTCCTTGTACTTCTGCAGGATCCGCTGCACCTCACGGGCGACCGCGTAGTGCTCGGCACCCACGTATTCCGGCGCCAGGATCCGCGAGCTGGAGGCCAGCGGGTCCACGGCCGGGTAGATGCCCTTGTCGGAGATCGACCGCTCGAGGTTGGTCGTCGCGTCCAGGTGGGCGAACGTGGTGGCGGGAGCCGGGTCGGTGTAGTCGTCGGCGGGCACGTAGATCGCCTGCATCGAGGTGATGGCCTTGCCCCGGACCGACGTGATCCGCTCCTGCAACTGGCCCATCTCGTCGGCCAGCGTGGGCTGGTAACCCACGGCCGACGGCATGCGGCCGAGCAGGGTGGAGACCTCGGAGCCGGCCTGGGTGAACCGGAAGATGTTGTCGATGAAGAGCAGCACCTCCTGGTTCTGGACGTCCCGGAAGTACTCCGCCATGGTCAGCGCGGTCAGGGCGACCCGCAGGCGGGTGCCCGGCGGCTCGTCCATCTGGCCGAAGACGAGGGCGGTCTTGTCGAGAACGCCACCCTCCTCCATCTCCAGGATGAGGTCGTTGCCCTCACGGGTGCGCTCGCCCACGCCGGCGAACACCGACGTACCGCCGAAGTTGCGGGCAACGCGGATGATCATCTCCTGGATGAGCACCGTCTTGCCCACGCCCGCGCCACCGAACAGGCCGATCTTGCCGCCGCGCACGTACGGCGCGAGCAGGTCGAGCACCTTGATGCCGGTCTCCAGCATCTCGGTCTTCGGCTCAAGGTCGGCGAACGGCGGCGGCGCGCGGTGGATCGCCCAGCGCTCCTGGATGTCCAGCGTCGACGGGTCGACGTTGAGCACCTCGCCGAGAGCGTTGAACACGTGGCCCTTGGTCACGTCGCCGACCGGCACCGAGATGCCGGCGCCGGTGTCGGTGACCTCGGCGCCGCGGACCATACCGTCGGTCGGCTGCATCGAGATCGCACGGACCAGGTTGTCGCCCAGGTGCTGTGCGACCTCCAGGGTCAGCGTCTTGGTGCCCTCGGAGAGGGTCACGTCGACGTGCAACGCGTTGTAGATGTTGGGCATGGCGTCGCGCGGGAATTCGGCGTCGACGACCGGGCCGATGACCCGGACGACGCGGCCGACGCCGGTCTCCGTCTTGGTGGGCTCAGCTACAGCAGTCATCACTCATCACTTCCCGACGCGGCCAGCGCGTTGGCGCCGCCGACGATCTCACTGATTTCCTGGGTGATCGCAGCCTGCCGCGCGGAGTTCATCTCGCGCGTGTACCGCTTGAGCAGGTCGTCCGCGTTGTCCGACGCGCTCTTCATCGCCCGCCGGCGCGATGCCGACTCGCTGGCCGCCGAGTCCAGCAACGCCGCGTAGATCCGCGTGTTCAGGTACTTCGGCAGCAACGCTTCGAGCAACTCGTCGGCGTCCGGCTCGAACTCGTACGCCGGGCGGAGACCCGGTTCGGCCTCCCGGTCCTCGACCTCCATCGGCGCCAGGAAGTGCGCCTCCGCCGACTGCGTCATCAGCGACTTGAACTGCGTGCTGACGATGTGCAGCTCGTCGACGCCCTGAATGCCGTCGGGGCCGTAGTGCGCGTCCGCATCGTCCGCTCCCGCGATGAACGCCTCGAGCAGCGCGTCCCCGATCCGCTTGGCGTCGGAGAAGGACGGACGCTCCGAGAACCCGGTCCAGCTGGTCTCGATCGGCCGGTTACGGAACCGGTAGTAGCCGACGCCCTTGCGGCCGACGACGTACAGCACCGGCTCCTTGCCGTCGCTGCGCAGCCGGGAGATCAGCTGCTCGGCGGTGCGGATGGCGTTGGCGTTGTAGGCGCCGGCCAGGCCGCGGTCGCTGGTGATCAGCAGGACGCCCGCCCGCCGGACCCGCTCACGGGCGACCAGCAGGGGGTTGTCGATCGAGGCGTTGGACGCCAGGGCGGTCAGGACCTGGGTGATCGCCTCCGCGTACGGCTTGGAGGCGGTGACCCGTTCCTGCGCCTTGGCGATGCGGCTGGTCGCGACCAGCTCCTGCGCCTTCGCGATCTTCTTGGTCGACCGGACGGTGCGGATGCGCCGCCGGAGGGCCTGTACCTGACCGGCCACGACTAGCTCTTGTCCGCGGGACGGGGAACCTCGCGGGTCACCGTCTCGCGAGTCTCGCGGCCGTCGGCCAGGGCGGCCGCCTCGGTCTCGTTGACCTTGATGCCGGTGTCGCCCGAGCGGAAGAGCTCCTTGAACTCGTCGATGCCGGACTTCAGGCCCTCGAGGTTGTCGTCGTTGAGCAGCCCCGACGACTCGATCGCGGTGTAGGTGTCGCTGCGGTGCCGCTTGATCCAGGGAAGGAACTCGGTCTCGAAGCGGCGCACGTCGCCGACCGGGACGTCGTCGAGCTGACCCGTGGTGCCGGCCCAGATCACGATGACCTCGTCGACCACCGAGTACGGCGAGTACTGAGGCTGCTTGAGCAGCTCGACCAGGCGTACGCCCTTGTCGAGCTGGGCCCGCGACGCCTTGTCCAAATCGGACGCGAAGGCCGAGAAGGCCTCCAGCTCACGGAACTGGGCCAGGTCGAGGCGGAGCCGGCCGGAGACCGAACGCATGGCCTTGACCTGCGCCGAACCGCCCACCCGGGACACCGAGGTGCCGACGTTGATCGCCGGGCGGACACCCGAGGCGAACAGGTCGGTCTCCAGGAAGATCTGGCCGTCGGTGATCGAGATGACGTTCGTCGGGATGTACGCCGAGATGTCGCTCGCCTTGGTCTCGATGATCGGCAGACCGGTCATCGAGCCGCCGCCCAGCTCGTCGGAGAGCTTGGCGCAGCGCTCCAGCAGCCGGGAGTGCAGGTAGAAGACGTCACCCGGGTAGGCCTCGCGGCCCGGCGGGCGGCGCAGCAGCAGCGACACCGCGCGGTAGGCCTCGGCCTGCTTGGTCAGGTCGTCGAAGACGATCAGGACGTGCTTGCCGTTGTACATCCAGTGCTGGCCGATGGACGAGCCGGTGTAAGGAGCGATGTACTTGAAGCCGGCCGGGTCGGACGCCGGAGCCGCGACGATGGTCGTGTATTCCATCGCCCCCTGCTCCTCGAGGGTGCCCCGGATCGACGCGATCGTGGTCGCCTTCTGGCCGATCGCGACGTAGATGCAGCGGACCTGCTTCTCCGGGTCGCCGGACTCCCAGTTGGCGCGCTGGTTGATGATCGTGTCGATCGCGACCGTGGTCTTACCGGTCTTGCGGTCGCCGATGATCAGCTGGCGCTGGCCGCGGCCGATCGGCGTCATGGCGTCGATCGCCTTGATGCCGGTCTGCAGCGGCTGCTTCACCGGCTGCCGGGCCATGACGTTCGGCGCCTGCAGCTCGAGCTCGCGGAAGCCCTCGTTGGCGATCTCGCCGCGGTCGTCGATCGGGTTGCCCAGCGGGTCGACGACCCGGCCGAGGAACCCGTCGCCGACCGGCACCGAGAGGACGCGGCCGGTCCGCTTGACCTGCTGGCCCTCGTCAATGCCGGTGAACTCACCGAGCACCACGACGCCGATGTCACGGACGTCGAGGTTCAGGGCGACACCCAGCGTGCCGTCTTCGAATTCGAGCAGTTCGTTGGCCATGGTCGAGGGCAGGCCCTCGACGTGCGCGATGCCGTCGCCCGCATCGGAGACGATGCCGACCTCCTCGCGGGAGACCTCGGGCGTGTAGGACGAGACGTAGCGCTCTAGCGCCCCCCGGATCTCGTCCGAGGAGATGGTCAGCTCGGCCATCCTCTGCCTTCTCTGTCTAGCTCGGGACGTCGCCGCCGCCGAGGGGCCTGGTCACCGGGGCGGTCAACGCCCCTGGTGTGAGGAATATCTATTTAGCGAAAGGCCTGCTTCGCCTCGTTGAGGCGCCGCAGGACCGTGCCGTCGTAGAGGTCGGAACCCACCTTGACGCTGACGCCCCCGATGATCTCGGGATCGACGTCGATCTTCAGCGACACCGGCCGGTTGTACAGATCGGACAGCTTGCTCGCCAACGCCTGCTCCTCACTGTCAGTGAGGGGCTTGGCCACCACGACGTACGCCACCTGGCGGTCGCGCTTCTCCGCGGTCATCTCGACCAGCCGGGTCAGTGAACCGTCGAAACCACGGCCCCCGAACCCTTCCAGCGCGACCTCGACCAGACGGAGCGTGGTCGGCTTGGCCTTGCCCTTGAGCAAGTCCTCCACCAGCTTAACCCGCCGCTCGGGAGCCGCACCGGGATCACTGAGCGTGACAGCCAGCTCTCCGCTGCCCAAGACGATCTGCCCGAAGCGGAACAGCTCGTCCTCGATGTCGGCGAGCTCGCCGGCCCGGTCACCCGAGTCGAGCAGCGCCTCGGCACCGAGGCGTTCGGTCGCGTCGAGCAGTTCCGACGGCGCACCGAACCGGCCGGCCACCAGGGTGGCCAGCGTGTCCACGGTGATCTGCGACAGCTTGCCGGACAGCAGCGAACGGAGCAGCTCGGCCCGGTTGTCGCCGGAGCGGGCCGGGTCGGTCAGCGCCCGCCGCAGGCGTGGCTGGGCCCGCAGCAGGCCGGCCACCGACAGGATCTCGTCGGCGACCGTGGCCAGCTGCGCGGCCGTGACCTTCGCGGTGTCCGCGGTGAGCTTCTCGGACGCCTTGGCGAGGGCATCCCGGCTGGCGCTCGACGCCATCAGCGCCGCCCGCCCGCCGAGCCGGTCGCACCGAGCTCGTTGATGAAGCGCTCGACCGTGCCCCGGCTACGAGCCTCGTCGGCGAGGGATTCTCCGACGATCTTGCCGGCCAGGTCGACCGCGAGCGACCCCACTTCGGACCGCAGCTCCCGGAGGATGCTCTCCCGCTGCTGACCGAGCTGGTCGTTGCCGGCCTGGATGATCCGCTCGGACTCCTCCCGCGCCTTGGCGAGAACGTCCTGGCGGATGCCCTCGGCGTCGGCCCGGGCCTCGTCGCGGATGCGAGCGGCCTCGGTGCGAGCCTCGGCCAGCTGGGCCTTGTACTGCTCGAGAGTCTTGTTGGCCTCAGCCTGGGCCTCTTCGGCCCGCTTGATGCCGCCCTCGATCGCGTCCACACGCGCCCGGAAGGTTTCCTCCATGCGCGGAAAAACAAACTTGATCAGCACCCACGCCACGATCGCGAACGCGACGGCGCCGAGCACCAGCTCCTGCCAGAGCGGAACGATCGGGTTGATCGCTTCTTCCGCGGCGGCCTGATAGGCGATGTGGATCATGTGCGCCTCCCTCGAGGGCAGGGGATCAGAGCTGGCCCTGCCAGATGAAGCCGAACGCGATACCGAGCAGGGCGAGAACCTCGACCACGGCGAAGCCGATCCACATGAACGGCTGAGTGATGCGAGCGGCCTCGGGCTGGCGAGCGGTGGACTGGATGTAAGCGGCGAAGATCAGGCCAACACCCACACCCGGGCCGATGGCGGCGAGACCGTAACCGATGGCGGCGGTGCTACCCACAACGTCGGCGGTGATCATTAGGAGTTCCTCCTGAAATCTCGCGTGACTATCACGCGGGACGACTACGGGGACTTACAAGAAACCTTGAGGGTTCAGTGGCCTTCGGCCAGCGATCCCTGGATGTAGCTGGCGGTCAGCACGGTGAAGACGTAAGCCTGCAACGCGATCACGGCGAAGTCGAGGAACGTCAAAGCAATCGTCATCACCCAGGACAGGACCGAGACCGGCGACAGCAGCGCGTTCGCGTTGATCATCGCGAAGCCGCCGAGCGTGAACACCAGCAGCAGCATGTGACCCGCGAACATGTTCGCGAACAACCGGACGGCCAGTGAGAACGGCCGCACGATGAACGTCGAGAAGAACTCGATCGGGATCAGGATCGGCTGGATGAACCACGGCGCGGGCAGGATCAGCGCGTGCTTCAGGTACGTGCCGCCGTGCCGCTTGAAGCCCTGATAGATGAAGATCACATAGCTCAGGATCGCGAGGACGACCGGGAACGCGATGTGCGAGTTCGGCGAGATCTGGAAGAAGGGGATGATGCCCCAGAGGTTCATCACGAAGATGAAGATGAAGACTGTTGCCAGGTAGGGCGCGAAACGCACGCCGTCCTTGGTGCCGAGCATGTCGACCGAGATGTTGTTCCGCACAAAGCCGTAGATCGACTCGGCGATCCACTGCTTCTTGGTCGGAACGAGCTTCGGCTTCCGGTACGACAGCAGGAAGTAAAGAATGATGACCGCGACCGAGAGCCACAGCATCACCGTGATCTTGGTGAACCACGGATTGTGGTAGCCGTCAGCGCCCCAGGGCGCGATCGCAGGCGCATAGAAGTCGTGAACCGACGGCGGCCAAGGCACGCCCCCCGCGAGTACAGTCGTCTGACCGGTCACGATAGCCCTTCCAGGTCAGGCGCCGAAGCGGCGCGCAACAAGGTAGACACCAGCCGCCGCCCCAACGACCGCCCCGATGCCGAACGCGATGCCGTGGGTGTGGAAGTGGTGATCCACCAGCCAGCCGATCCCACCCCATACGATCATGCCCCCGATGAGGTAACTGACCGCCGCCATGCCCGCCCCGGAATCGATGGGGGGTGGCGGAGTGTCGTCCTTGGGGGGTTCACCAGATGGGGGTAACTGACCGGCCATGACTGGGAGAAAGATATCAGCCGGAAACAGAAGGCTATGCAGCACCCCCCGGGCAACGCGATGTTGTCCGGGCGACGGGTGGCCGCGCCAATTGGCGAAACAGTACTCCCCTGCTGCAAGTTGAATCCACGCACGGCACGCAGCAGTCACCGGATCGGGCATCATCCCTCAAGTCGATCTTGCGCCTGTTCGCGCTGACCAGGACCGCTATTCGGGATCTTGGCCGGTGGGCGGCACGGTGGCCGCCCGCCGGTTGGCGAGCCGGGTGAGCCACCAGGCCTGGACGCCGGTCAGCAACACGGCGCCGATCGCCAGCCCCCACAACATGGGACGCGCGCCACTCCAGTCGCTGCCGACAACGGCGAACATCAGGAAGACGATCGCCGCGTATTTCACAAAGTAGACACTCATCCCGACCGGCAGGACCAGTTCCGGCCGAATGACGTCCGCCCAGGCGATCGCCAGGGTGGTCAGGCTTACGCCGATGGTCACGATCAGGATGCCGCCGGACACGCCCAGCGCAGCCGGCATGCCGCCGATCAGCAGGCCGGCCGAGAAGCCGAAGAGGACCAGCGCGAAGCCGATCGCCGTGATCAGCGGCAGGTGCTCGATGCGCCAGCGCGGGTCGGCCGGCAGGGGCGGCAGGTCGGGCAGCGGGCGGTCGTCGTCCTCGTCATCGCGGCCCAGGATCGTGCGCACGATGCCGGCGTGCGCCTGGGCTGGCACCTTGGTCACTGGCACCTCGGGGTCGTGCGTGACGTCGGGCTCGGTCATGCGAAGACATCCTGCCTGTCATATGCGGGGAAGCGATCGACCAGGGCACGCGACTCCTCCGCGAGCTCGCGGAGGACGCGAGCACCACCCTCGGTCTGCGGATCGGCGCGGACGGCCGCGCCTATCAACCCCGCGATCGTACGCATCTCGCCCTCGCCCATGCCCTGCGTGGTAACGGCCGGCGCACCCAGGCGCACACCGGAGGTCACCGCGGCCCGCTCCGGGTCGTACGGCAAAGCGTGCTTGTTGAGCGTGATCCCGGCCTGCTCGCAGCGCAGTTCCGCGTCGCATCCGGTCACCCCGAGCTCCCGCAGGTCGGCCAGGACCAGGTGGGTGTCGGTGCCACCGGTCACCGGCCGCATCCCCTCGGCGGCCAGACCGGTGGCGAGGGTCCGTGCGTTGTCGACGACCTGCCGCGCGTACCACTGGAAGCGTGACCTCCCCGCCTCGCGCAAGGCGACCGCCTTGGCCGCGATGGCATGCATCATCGGGCCGCCCTGGCTGAACGGGAAGACCGCCTTGTCGATCCGGCGGGCCAGTTCGGCGCGGCAGAGGATCATGCCGCCGCGCGGTCCCCGGAGCACCTTGTGGGTGGTGCACGTGACCACGTCCGCGTGCTCGACCGGCGACGGGATCGCCCCGCCGGCGACCAGGCCGATCACGTGCGCGGCGTCGACCAGCAGGTAGGCGCCGACCTCGTCGGCGATCTCGCGGAACAGCGCGTAGTCGATCAGCCGGGGGTACGCGGTGGCCCCGCAGATGATCAGCTTGGGCCGGTGAGCCAGCGCGAGGTCGCGCACCTCGTCGTAGTCGATCAGCTCGGTGCCGGGCGCGGTGCGGTAGCCCACCGGGTGGAACCACTTGCCGGAGAAGTTGACCCGGCTGCCATGCGTGAGGTGCCCGCCGTGCGGCAACTCCATGGCGAGCACGGTGTCGCCCGGCTCGGCGAGGGCGGCGAACGCGGCGAGGTTGGCCGAGGTGCCGGAGTGCGGCTGCACGTTGACGTGGTCGGCGCCGAACAGCAGTGTGGCCCGGTCGATCGCGAGCTGCTCGGCCCGGTCGACCTGGGCGCAGCCGCCGTAGTAGCGACGCCCCGGATAACCCTCGGCGTACTTGTTGGCCAGCGTCGAGCCGAGCGCGGCCAGCACCGCGGGCGAGGTGAAGTTCTCACTGGCGATCAGTTGCAGGCCGCCGCGCTGCCGGGCCAGTTCGTCGAGGAGCACCCGGGCGATCTCCGGATCGTCGCGCTCGAGTTCCGCGAAGTCGGGACCCCAGAAGGTCGTGTCCACGCGCCCTCCCCCAGCTGTGGCAACGCTGCCCTGCAGCTGAGCATATGGCTTAGAACCGCAGCTGACGGGCACAGTCTCCAGTTATGCGTTGCTTGGTCACCGGCGCGACCGGCTATATCGGCGGCCGTCTGGCACCCCGCCTCATCGAGGCGGGGTATGCCGTACGCTGCCTGTCCCGCAGTGCCGGCCGCCTGCGGGACATGCCGTGGGCCCACCGGGTCGAGATCGTCGAGGGCGATCTGGGCGACGCGGTGTCGCTGGTCCCGGCGTTCGAGGGCGTCGACGTCGCATACTTCCTGATGCACTCGCTCGGTCGCGCCGACTTCGAGTCGGCTGACCGGGTCGCGGCCCGCAACTTCGCCGCGGCGGCCCGGGCGGCCGGCGTCCGGCGCATCGTCTACCTCGGCGGACCCGAGCCGCCGCCCGGCGACCGGCCGTCACCGCACCTGCGCTCGCGGGCCGAGGTGGCCCGGATCCTGCTCGAGAGCGGGGTGCCGACGGCGGTGCTGCGCGCCCCGGTGATCATCGGATCCGGGTCGGCCTCGTTCGAGATGCTGCGCTACCTCACCGAGCGGCTGCCGGTCATGGTGACGCCGCGCTGGGTGAGCAACCGGATTCAGCCGATCGCGGTCCGGGACGTACTGCGCTACCTGGTCACCGCGGCCACGCTGCCGCCCGAGGTCAGCCGCGGCTTCGACATCGGCGGGCCGGACGTGCTCAGCTACGCCGACATGATGCGCCGGTACGCCCGGGTGGCCGACCTGCGGCCGCGCGGCATCGTGCCGTTGCGGCCGTTCAGCCCGTGGCTGTCCGCGCACTGGGTCGGACTGATCACGCCGGTGCCCAACGCGATCGCCCGGCCGCTGGTCGCGAGCCTGGTGCACGAGGCGATCGCGAAGGAACACGACCTCGACGCGTACGTCCATGACCGGACCCCGCTTCTCGGCTTCGACGAAGCGGTCCGGCTCGCGCTCGGCCGGGTCCGGGACGCCAACGTGGAGACCCGCTGGTCGACCGCCGCGGCCTGGGACGCCGCCGCCGAGCCGCTGCCCAGCGACCCGGACTGGTCCGGCGGCAGCATGTACGTCGACGAGCGCTGCCGCGAGGTGTCCGCCCCGGCGGCCGACCTGTGGCGGGTGATCGAGGGTGTGGGCGGCGACAACGGCTGGTACTCGTTCCCGCTCGCCTGGGCCGTACGCGGGTGGCTGGACCGACTGGTCGGTGGGGTCGGGCTGCGCCGCGGCCGGCGCGACCGGCAGCGTCTGCGGATCGGCGAGGCGCTCGACTGGTGGCGGGTCGAGGAACTGGTGCCCGGGAAGCTGCTCCGGCTGCGGGCCGAGATGCGGGTGCCCGGCCGGGCCTGGCTGGAGATGTCGGCCGAGCCGGACGGCGACCGGGCCAGCGTCTATCGCCAGCGGGCGGTGTTCCTGCCGCGCGGGCTGGCCGGGCACGCCTATTGGGCGTCGGTGGTGCCGTTCCACGGGATCGTGTTCAGCGGGATGGCCCGCAACATCGCCCGTGGAGCCGAGTCGCCTACCGAGCGGCGGCGCGCGTGAGCCGGTCGCGAACGGCCAGCCAGTCCTCGGTGTCGGGCGGTTCCTGCACCAGGATGGTCGCCACCCCGGCGTCGTCGAGCCGGTGGAGCGCGGCGTAGAGGTCGGCGGCGTACTCGCGCGGGTCGGCCGGGAGCAGCTCCCGGTTTTTCCCTTCCGGGCCCTCATACGCGAGCACTCCGGTTTCTTCGCCGGTCTCGCCGACCTCCGGCGCCAAGATCAACCGAGCTCGCGGTGCGTAATGCCGTCGGCTCATTCCCGGCGACGGGCGGGCGGTCCCGTCGGCCGGTCCGTTGCCGGGCAACGCGATCGCGCCCGTCACCGACCGGATCGCCCGCAGCCCGAGCGCACCCGGCCGCAGCAGCGTCGGCGTCGGCGTGGTCAGGTCGAGCACGGTCGACTCGATGCCCCACGAGCTCGGCCCGCCGTCCAGCACCAGCGGCACGTCGGGCAGGCTGCGCACGACGTGCTCGGCGGTCGTCGGCGAGATGCTCTCGGACCGGTTCGCGCTCGGCGCGGCCAGCGGCAGCCGGCACGCCTCGAGCAGGCGCAGCGCGACCGGATGGGCGGGCACCCGGATGGCGATCGTGTCGTTGTCGGCCCCGACCCCGGCCAGGTGCGGCGCCCGCCGGAACACCAGCGTCAGCGGTCCCGGCCAGAATCGGGCGGCCAGGTCGTCGGCCGCCGCCGGCCACTCCTCGACGAGGGAGCCCGCCGCCGCGACGTCCGCGACGTGCACGATCAGCGGGTTCCACGAGGGACGGTTCTTCAGACGGTAGATCTCGGCGACCGCCTTGACCGAGAAGGCGTCCGCGCCCAGGCCGTACACCGTCTCGGTGGGGAACGCGACCACCGACCCGGCCCGCAACAGCTCGACGGCCGCCCGGATGCCCGCGGCATCGGGGGCGACGACACGGCCGGTCATGGCAGCAGAAGCGCGGCGAACGGGACCGTCGTGTCCTCGATCTCGTCGCCGATGCGCTGGAAGGTCTGGTCGCCGCGGCCCCACGGGTCGTCGAGGTCGTCGCCCGGCCGCGGGCCGTCGCCGTCGCGCAGCCGGGCCGCCGCGGCGATGATCGCCTCGCCCCGGGCCTGTACGGCGTCGGCGTCGGTTCCGGCGGGCGGCAGCTCGGACGGGTCGATCGAGGCGATCAGCCGGCCGAACTCGCCGAGCACGAACGTGCGGGTGGCCGCCTCGGGCCGCAACGCGACCACGTAGTCGTATTGATCCGCGGTCGCGGTCAGGATCAGGTCGGCCTCGTCGAGGAAGTCGCCGCGCAGCTTGCGGGCCTCGAAGCCGTCGATCGAGCCGCCCCGGGCGCGCACCTGCCGGGCCGCGGGCGGGTTCATCTCCTCGCCCTCGTGCCAGCCGCCGGTGCCCGCGCTCACGCTACGCACCAGGTCGGCGCCGGACGAGCCACCGAGACGGTCACGGACCGCCCGGTCGAGCAGACGCTCAGCCATCGGCGAGCGGCAGATGTTGCCCATGCAGACGTGCAGGACGGTGAACGGCGCCACGCTCATTCCTCCGGGGCGAGGAGGTCGGGCACCACGTCGCGAAGCTTTTCCAGCGGGATGGCACCGGCCCGCAGCACCCGCGGAGCGTCGCCGGTGACGTCGATGACCGTGCTCGGCGCCGGGTCGGCGGCCGGCCCGGCCTCGAGGTAGATGCGCACCGCGTACTCGAGCTGGTCGCGGGCCTCTTCGGCGGTTTTGGGCGCGGGTTGCCCGACCTTGTTGGCGGTGGTGACCGCCATCGGGCCGACCTCGCGCAGCACCTCGAGCGCCACCGGGTGCAGCGGCATGCGCACCGCGACCTGGCCGCCGGTCTCGCCGAGGTCCCACTGCAGGCTCGGCGAGTGCTCGACCAGCAGCGTCAGCGCGCCCGGCCAGAACGCGTCGGCCAGCTCGCGCGCCGCCTTGGGCAGTGAGTAGACCAGTCCGTCCAGCGT
The DNA here is from genome assembly GCF_044455125.1 of Actinoplanes sp. NPDC051343. Lineage (NCBI taxonomy): Bacteria > Bacillati > Actinomycetota > Actinomycetes > Micromonosporales > Micromonosporaceae > Actinoplanes > Actinoplanes sp. NPDC051343. Next base: position 281,954 of record NZ_JBITEL010000013.1, on the reverse strand, counting down.
GTGGCGGGAGCCGACGAGCACCGGCGGCGGCACCTGCCGGGTCGCGTTGCGCGCGGTGTGCAGCGCGGTGATCGCGTGCGGGGTGAACGCGTCGGCGCCGATGCCGTACACGGTGTCGGTGGGAAACACCGCAAGCTCGCCGCTCTTGACCGCCTCGACGGCGGCGGCGATGCCGCGATCGCGGTCCGCGGTGGTACGGCAGTCGTAGAGCATCACGAGATGCAGTCTGCCATGTGTCGCGCGGCACGCATCAGGTGCGGCGGGCGGTCGCGAACCGCGGCCGACCGGTGAGGTCCTGGTGGGCCGTCACCTCACCGAACCGTCCGTCGGCCCGCAAAAGCGAAGGAACCGCGTCGCCGTGCACGTCATCATGCTCGATACCGACGAATCCGCCCGACTTCAGCAGGGCCGCGGCCAGCGCGATCACCGGCCGGATCACCTCGAGCCCGTCGGCGCCGCCGAACACCGCCTCGGCCGGGTCGTGGTCGGCCACCTCGGGCGGCACCTCGGTGCCGTCCGGCACGTACGGCGGGTTGCACAGCAGCACGTCGACCACGCCGTGCTCGGCGGTCAGCAGCGCCGGGTCGGTGACGTCGCCCTCGACCACTTCGACCGACGGGAACGGGATCGCGTTGCGCCGCAGGTAGTCGAGGGCCACCGGGGAGCGCTCGACGGCGATCACCCGGGCGGCCTTGCTCTCGTCGGCCACCGACAGCGCGATCGCCCCCGTACCGCTGCAGAGGTCGACCACGACGCCGCCCGGCGGCGTTCGCTCGATGCCCCACCCGGCCAGCAGCTCGGTCTCGGGGCGCGGCACGAAGACGCCGTCGCCGACCGCCAGTTCGAGATGGCGGAAGGCGGCGGTGCCGAGCAGGTGCTGCAGCGGGATCCGGCGGGCCCGCTCGCCGACCAGCGCGGTGAACCGGCGCAGCTGGTCGGGACGCAGCGACTCGATCAGGGCGAGGCGGCCGCGCGACACCTCGAGAACATGTGCGGCGATCAATTCGGCATCGACCCGCGGTGAGGCGACGCCGGCTTCGGCCAGTTCGTCGGCGGCCGCCGCGACGATCGGGCTGAGCCGGATGCGTACCAAAGGTCGGGAGGTGTGTTCGCTGTCCGAGTCCACGGCATAATCATCAATCGTCGGTTGCGCCGACGACCGGCCGGGTCTTGGGAGGCGAGGCGTTGAGTTGGTTGGACCAGCTCGCGGAGCACGTCGAGGAGCTGCGGCAGGCCGGGCACCTGCAGCAAGACGGGCGTTCGGCCGAAGCCCTGCCGATCCTCGACGGGGTGCTCGCGGACGTCATCGACCCCACCACCCGGGCGTACGCGTTGGTCCAGCGCTTCGGGGCTCTGATCAACCTGGGCCGGGTCGCCGAGCTCTCCACCGCGATGTCGATCGCGTCCAATGCCGTCCGTGAGCTCCCCGATCCCTATCTGCGCGGCCAGATGCACGCGTTCGCCGCGCTCGGCGCCTATCTGCAGCGCAACCTCGACCGTGGTGTCACCCACCTCGTGCAGGCGTCCCGGGCGCTGGCCGCGGTGCCGGAGAGCGACTCGGAGACCGCCTGGGGCTGGCACGACCTCGCGATGGCCTACTCCTACCTGGGCTTTCACGGCCAGGCGCTGACCGCGATCGAGCAGGCCCGGCAGGTCGGGGCGGCGGTCGGTCTGTCGTCGGAGCTGTTCGCGGCCCCCGGCATCCGGCTGCGCAGCGCGGTCTGGCTCGACCACCAGGGCGACACCGACGGCTGCCTGCGGGTGCTGCGCGACATCGAGGCCGAGCTGATTCGCTACGTGGCCATCGGGGCCGACCGCATGCGGCCGAGCAGCCGCACGGCGTACGGCTATGCCCTGGCCCGCCGCGAGGCGCTGGGTGAGGAGACCGAGGCCGACGCGGCCGTCTGGCTGACCGGCGGGGGCGACAGCGTCCGCGCCCGCGACCTGCAGCACCTGGGCAACGTGTGCCGGGCGATCGCGGCCGGCAAGCCCGGCCGGGCGCTGTCGATGCTCGAGTCGGTGCCGGTCTCCCCGGAGGTGCTGGGTGCCGCCGAGCCGGCCCGATTACGCAGCATCTGTCACGCCGCGTCGGGCGATCACGCCGCCGCGCACGCCGCCGACCGCTACGCGTTCCGGTTGACCGCCCAGCGCATCGACCAGCTCCGGGACGGCTACCTCGACGGCGTGGCCGCCCGCCTGGACGCCCAGGAGACCCAGCGCGACGCCGACCGGTACGGCGACGAGACCCTCACCGACCCGCTCACCGGCCTGCCCAACCGCCGCCAGCTCGAGCGGTACGTCGGCGACATGCTCGACCGCGGCGAGCGGGCCGCGATCGGCGTCTGCGACCTGATCGGGTTCACCGCGGTCAACGCCCGGCACGGACGGCACTGCGGCGACCTGGTGCTGCAGCGCATCGCGGGCGTACTCAACCGGGTCATGCGCCGGGGCGACTTCGTGGCCCGGTTCGCCGGCGACGAGTTCGTGGTCCTGCTGCCCGGCGCCGGACCGGCCCAGGCCGCCGAGGTGTCGCGCCGCATCACCGCCGCCACGAACGCGGAAAACTGGCAGATCCTGGTTCCCGGCACGCCGATCGGGCTGGCCGCCGGCTGGTCCGAGATCGGCGTCAACGGCCGCACCCTGAGCGCCGCCCTGGCCGCCGCCGCAGCCAATCGCAGCCCCACGAGATGACCGTGATCGAGCTGGGTGAGCTCGCCCGGGACGGGGACACCCCGCCGCCGGCGACGCCCGTCCGGCTCGACCGGCGGATGATCCGCCAAGTCACGCTCGTCGTCGTCGCGGCACTCACGGTGCTCGGGGCGACCGGGTCGACGCCGTCGTTCCGGCACACCGTGCGGCCGCTGTGGAGCACCCACTACGGCGAGGGCGACTCGATGGCGATCGACGCCACCACCCTCTTCGCGGGCCAGCTGGAGGACGGGAGCGCCACGCTCTCGGCGTTCGACCTGGCGACCGGCCGGAAGCGGTGGACGGTGCCGGCCGGCGTCGACAGCGTCCCGCTGCGGCCGGTGGTCGACGGGGTGCTGGTCATGCCCGACACGGTCACCGACGCCCGCATCCCGCAGGACGACGGCACGTTCATGGTCCAGACGTTCACGAGCAGCACGATCGCGCGGGACACCCGCACCGGCCGGGCGCTGTGGACGCTTCCCGGCGACGCGATCGAGACCTATCCGGGTTCGGTGCTGCTCGGCGAGAGCAACCACAACGGCAGCCTGACCCGTCTGCGGATGATCGGCCTGCACGACGGCGTAACCCGCTGGAGCATGCCGGTGCGCGGCGTCGACGTCTGGGCCGTCGACGACCACGGCGGCAGGCCGGCCCACATCGTGCTCGGTGACGGGTCCGGGCTGCTGACCGTCCTCGACTACGCCGACGGTTCGGTCGTGCACACCGGCCGGGTGAGCGGACAGTGGCCGCGGATCGGGGGGGCCGGGGTCTACTCCAGCCTGCAGGTGATCGACAACCGGCTGGTGGTCTCCCGTGCCGACAACGAGAGCAACGAGTCCACGGTTTACCGGCTCGACAATTTCCAGGAGCTCTGGCACTCCGACGGCTTCGTGATCGACTGCGGTGCGGTGCTCTGCGCGATGGAGACGAGCGGCCTGATCGGGCGCGACCCGGTCACCGGGCGACCCCTCTGGAGCCGAGCCGACCTCAGCGGCATGTGGCCGCTGGCCAACGGCCGGTTCCTGGGCAACGGGTCGTCGTCGATCGGGCCCTATCAGCTGGTCGACTCGGCCACCGGCCGGGGCATCGGCGACGCGGTCCGGGGCGAGCCGACCTGGACCGGCGCTTCTCCGGTCGGCTCGGTGCTGCTGATCGGCATCGTGGCGAGCGACTACCGGCTGAGCTCGGTCATCCAGCTCGACCTCGACACCGGCCGGAGCTACCTGCTCGGCACGGTCAAAGAGGTCGAGCACTTCGGCTGCCAGAGCGCACCCGGCTATCTGATCTGTGCGCGCCGCGACGGCCTCGACGTCACTGCCGTCGGCTGAGCTCGGTCTCGCCGGACAGGCGGGCCTGCCGGTCGGCCTCGGCCAGCGCGTCGAGCACCGCGTCGAGTTCGCCGCCGAGCACGAGGTCGAGGTTGTACGCCGTGTAGCCGATGCGGTGGTCGGTGATCCGGTTCTGCGGGAAGTTGTAGGTGCGGATGCGCTCCGAGCGGTCGACCGTACGCACCTGGGCCTTGCGCGAGTCGGACGCCGCCGCGTCGGCCTCCTCCTGGGCGATGACCAGCAGCCGGGAGCGCAGGATGCGCAGCGCCGACTCCTTGTTCTGGAGCTGGCTCTTCTCGTTCTGGCAGCTGACGACCGTGCCGGTGGGCAGGTGCGTGATGCGCACCGCGGAGTCGGTGGTGTTGACCGACTGGCCGCCGGGCCCGCTCGACCGGAAGACGTCGACCCGCAGGTCGTTGGGGTCGATCTGCACGTCGACGTCCTCGGCCTCGGGCAGCACCAGCACGCCCGCCGCCGAGGTGTGGATGCGACCCTGGGACTCGGTCACCGGCACCCGCTGCACGCGGTGCACGCCGCCCTCCCACTTCATGCGGGACCAGACGCCGTGACCGCCCTGGGGCACGCCCTTGGTCTTGACCGCGATCGAGATGTCCTTGACCCCGCCCAGGTCCGACTCCTGCGAGTCGATCACCTCGACGACCCAGCCGTGCCGCTCGGCGTAGCGGGTGTACATGCGCAGCAGGTCGCCCGCGAACAGCGCCGACTCCTGGCCGCCCTCGCCCGCCTTGATCTCGACGATCACGTCTTTGGCGTCGCTCGGGTCGCGCGGGATCAGCATCTCGCCGAGCTTCTGCTCGAGCGGCGGCAGCGTGGCCGCGACCTCGTCGACCTCGGAGGCGAACCCGGGGTCCTCGGCGGCCAGTTCGCGGGCGGCGGCGAGGTCGGCCCGGGCCGCCTCGAGCTCGGCGTGGGCAGCATAGATCGGCGCCAGCTCGGCGAAGCGGCGCCCGACCCGGCGCACGAGGGCCTGGTCGGAGTGGATGGAGGGGTCCTCCATCCGCTTCTCCAGCTCCGAGTACTCCGCCAGAAGAGTGGTAAGCCGATCGTTACTCAAGGTGATCTCCCGATACGCGAACGGCGCCCGCCCCCAGTTTGCGGGGCGGGCGCCGTCGAGGCAGTTACTTCTTCTTGGCCGCGTTCACCTTCGCGTACTTGGCCTGGAACTTCGCGACCCGGCCGGCGGTGTCCAGAACCCGCTGCTTGCCGGTGTAGAACGGGTGGCAGGCGCTGCAGGTCTCGACGCGGATCTCGTCGCCCTTGGCGGTGCTCCGGGTGGTGAAGGTGCTGCCGCAGGAGCAGATGACCTCGGTCGAGGTGTACTCCGGGTGAATGCCGCTCTTCATGGTTTCTCGGTCCCTCTCAGTGATGTGGTCGCCGGGTCGCCGTCGACGCCGCGCCGCCCCGCCAGGGCGGTGGGCTCAGGCGTGAACCGGAACCTGGTGTCTGGCCGATGTACCAGTCTGCCATGTGACCGGCACCGACCGAAAATCGGTGGTGCATGGTCGTTAACGTGAGCTGCGCTCGCCGCATTCCCCACCTGCGTAAATCGGACTTCCATGACCAGACTGCTCATCACCCGCGGACTGCCCGCGTCGGGCAAGACCACCTTCGCCCGCAAGCTCCAGCCGCGGGTGCTCCGGGTCAACCGCGACGACCTGCGGCTGATGCTGCACGGGAGACGGCTGTTCACCGAGACGGCCGAGAACCAGGTCACCCACATCCAGCGCATGTCGGTGGAGGCGCTGCTGGCGCGGCGCGCCGACGTCATCGTCGACGACACCAACCTGCGGGGCTCGACCGTCCGGGAATGGGCGGTGCTCGCCGCGCGCTTTCGCGCAAGCTTCGAGGTGCACGACTTCACCGAGGTGCCGCTGGAGGAATGCCTGCGCCGCGATGCGGCACGGCCTTCTGACGTACGCGTCGGGGAGCGCAACATCCGTCGCATGCACGACCGGTACATCGCCGGGCGCAACCTGCCCCTGCCGGTGCCGTACGTCGACGCCGACTCGGTGCGGTACGAACCCGATCCCGAGTTGCCGCCGGCGGTGCTGGTCGACATCGACGGCACGGTCGCGCTGATGGGCGACCGCAGCCCGTACGCCTGGGACCAGGTCGGCTCCGACTCCCCCAACCCGGCCGTGATCGACGCGGTCCGGGCGATGCACGCGGCCGGCAACGCGATCGTCTTCTGCACCGGCCGCGACGACGAGGCGCGCGCCGAGACCGAGGCCTGGCTGGACCTTTTCGTGGGCGTGCCGTACGAAGGACTCTTCATGCGGCCACCCGGCGACAACCGCAAGGACGCGATCGTCAAACGGGAGCTCTTCGAGACCGGGATCCGCGAGCGCTGGCGGGTCGTCGGCGTTTTCGACGACCGCCGTCAGGTGGTACGCATGTGGCGTGAGCTCGGTCTGACCGTCTTCCAGGTCGCGGAGGGGGACTTCTAGGTGAAGTATCCGCGGACTTACCATCTGCCCGGCTCGCCGGGTGCGACGAAGGACGACCGCATCCAGGACGACCTGTCGTGGTTGGACGGTGAGCTGGTGGTGACCGAGAAACTCGACGGCGGCAACCTCACCTTCACCCGCGACGAGATGTACGCCCGCTCCCTCGACTCCGGCACCCACCCGTGGGACCGGCCGGCCAAGGCGCTCTGGGCGATGACCGCGCACCGGATCCCCGACGACTGGCGGGTGTGCGGCGAGTCGATGTGGGCGCGGCGCTCCATCGCCTACCACGACCTCCCCGGCGTCTTCATCGTCTTCGGCATCTGGGACGAGACCGACACGCTGCTCGGCTGGGACGACACGGTCGACTGGGCGCAGCGGCTGGAGTTGCCGGTGGTCCCGGTGCTCTATCGCGGTGGCAGCATCTCCGAGGCGCGCGCCGCCTGGTCCGGCCAGCGCGATCCCGAGGTGTCGGAGGGCTACGTCCTGCGGTCGACCGGTCGCATCCCGGCCGCCGAGTTCTCCCACAGGGTGCTCAAATGGGTGCGCGCGGGGCACGTACGCACCGAGGCGTCCTGGCGCCACCGCGACGATTTCGCCGTCAACGAGTTCGCGTGAAGGATGTCGTCATGGTCCGTCCCCGATATGGCTTCGACGCTCCGCCGTTCCTCATTGGACTGACCGTCGCCTCGCTCCTGATGCTGGCCGGCGGCATCATCGGCTTCGCGCTGGGCGGCTGGGTGGTCGGCCTGTGGCCGCTGTTCTTCGCCGCCTACTTCGCGGCCGCCGCCGCGCTCTACCTGCACGCCACCCGGTGGGGAAAGTTCGCGGTGTGGGCCGAGATCCTCGACGGGCTGGCCCTGCGCGGCGACGAGCGCGTCCTCGACCTGGGCTGCGGCCGCGGCGCGGTGCTGATCGCGGTCGCGCAGCGCCTCACCACCGGCACCGCGAGCGGCGCCGATCTGTGGCGCTCGGCCGACCAGTCGGGCAACGCCGAGAAGGTCACCCGGGCCAACGCGGAGGCCGCCGGCGTCTCCGACCGGGTCTCCCTCGACACCGCCGACATGACCGCGCTCCCGTACCCCGACGAGTCCTTCGATCTGGTCGTCAGCAGCCTCGCCATTCACAACATCCAGCCGGCGGCCGGCCGCCTGCGCGCCCTCGACGAGGCGCTGCGCGTGCTGCGGCCGGGCGGCCGGCTGGTCATCGCCGACATCAACGCGGCGCCGGCCTACCGCACCCATCTGGCCGAGCGCGGCCTGTCGCCGACGCTGCGGCCGCTGGGCTGGCGCATGTGGTACGGCGGCCCCTGGGTCGCGGCGACGCTGGTGACGGCCTCAAAGCCCTGACGCCGCCGCAGCCGCCTCGTCGTCGAGGTAGAACGCCGGCCGCAGGTCCATCTCCTCGTAGTAGCGGTGAAACAGCGGGCTGAGCCCACCCGAGATCGGCGGGACGATCCACGTCCAGTCGGCCGGCACCGGCCGCTCGGCCCTGGCCTCGCTGCGCATGTGGGCCAGGAACCGCTGCGACTCGGTGTGGTGGTCGCTGATCCTCACCCCGGCCTGCTCGTACGAGTGGAGCACCGCCCGGTTGAGTTCGACCAGCGCCCGGTCGCGCCACAGCGTCGACTCCCGGCTGGTGTCCAGTCCCATGCGGGCGGCGATCGTCGGCAGCATGTCGTACCGGTCGGCGTCGGCCAGGTTGCGGGCGCCGATCTCGGAACCCATGTACCAGCCGTTGAACGGCGCGAGCGGGTAGTGCACGCCGCCGATGGTCAGCCGCATGTTGCTGATCGCCGGTACGGCGTGCCACCGCAGCCCCAACTCGGTGAACCAGCCGTACTCGGGGTGCGTGATCGGCACCTCGCGGATCGCCCGCTCCGGCAGTTCGTAGAGCCGCAGGCCCTCCTCCGGCGTCTCGATGACCAGCGGGAGCACGTCGAACTGCTCACCCTTGCCGTGCCACCCGAGGCCCTGCACGGTCTCGGTGAAGCCGGCCTGCCGCGGATCGCCGACCGGGCAGCCGTTCTCGCCGCGATAACCGGCGTACCGGATGAGTTGCTCGTTCCGGACCCGGGCGAACGGCTGCCCGGGATGCGCCGGCGCGAAGATGCTGATCACCGGCCGGATCGGCCCGTCGCCGGCCGTCCGCAGGTGATGCACCAGCAGCGAGAAGATCTCGTCGGCGGTGCGGGCCCGGCGCCGGTCGAGCACGAGCAGGCTCTTCCAGTAGAGCCGCCCGATGCACCGGCTCGCGTTGCGCCAGGCCATCTTCGCGCCGTGGGCCAGTTCGTCGGTCGTGTGCACGTAGGTGCCGGTGGCCGCGATCTGCGCGCGCACGATGGCCAGTCGCGGCTCGACCGGCCCGAGCCGCGGATTTTCGGCGTAGCTGCGGCGGAGGAACTCCTCGGCCTCGGCCGGATCGGCCGGCGCGGCCCGATCCCACGGTTCGGATGGATGGTCACGGTAGCCCGGCACGTTCATCGAGAGCCCTCCCCAAGCGCGATGCTGACGAGGTTGGCACGAAGAAGTGCGACTTATCACACATTGAGTGCGACAAAAAGACGCGGCCTCAACCTTTCGGTGAGGCCGCGTCTGCCGTACGCGATGACTACTCGCCGGGCGTCGACTTCGCGATCTGCATCAGGAACTCGACGTTGGTGCGGGACTGCTTGAGCCGGTCGAGCAGCAGGTCGAGAGCGGCCTGCGAGTCGAGCGAGTGCAGCACCTTCCGCAGCTTGTGGACGATCGCCAGCTCCTCCTTGCCGAGCAGGATCTCCTCCTTACGCGTGCTGGAGGCGGGCACGTCCACGGCCGGGAACGTCCGCTTGTCGGCAATCTTGCGGTCGAGCTTGAGCTCGGCGTTACCCGTGCCCTTGAACTCCTCGAAGATCACCGTGTCCATCATCGAACCGGTCTCGACCAGCGCGGTCGCGAGAATGGTGAGCGAGCCACCGTTCTCGATGTTGCGCGCCGCGCCCAGGAACCGCTTGGGCGGGTAGAGCGCGGTCGAATCGATACCACCCGACATGATGCGGCCGGAGGCCGGCGCCGCCAGGTTGTAGGACCGGCCGAGCCGGGTCACCGAGTCGAGCAGCACGACCACGTCGTGGCCCAGCTCGACCAGCCGCTTGGCCCGCTCGATGGCGAGCTCGGCGACCGTGGTGTGGTCCTGCGGCGGCCGGTCGAACGTGGCCGCGACGACCTCGCCCTTGACCGTGCGCTGCATGTCGGTGACCTCTTCGGGCCGCTCGTCGACCAGCACGACCATCAGGTGGCACTCGGGATTGTTGTGGGTGATCGCGTTGGCGATCGCCTGCAACACCATCGTCTTACCGGCCTTGGGCGGCGACACGATCAGCGCGCGCTGCCCCTTGCCGATCGGCATGACGAGGTCGATGACCCGGGTGGTCAGGATGTGCGGCTCGGTCTCCAGCCGCAGGCGCTCCTGCGGATAGAGCGGCGTGAGCTTGTAGAACTCGGGACGCCGGCGGGCCTCCTCGGGCTCCATCCCGTTGATCGTGTCGAGCCGGACCAGCGGGTTGTACTTGTCGCGGCGCTGGTCGCCGCCGCTCTCGCGGGGAGTGGCCCGCACGGCGCCGGTGACCGCGTCGCCGCGGCGCAGCCCGTGCTTCTTGACCTGCGACATCGACACATAGACGTCGTTCGGCCCGGACAGGTAGCCGGTGGTGCGGACGAACGCGTAGTTGTCGAGCACGTCGAGGATGCCGGCCACCGGCACCAGGACGTCGTCCTCGCTGACGTGCGGCTCGCGACCGCCGTCGCGGCTGTCACGCTGTCCGCCGTCGTTGCCGTCGCGCTCGCCCCGGCCGCGGCGCCGGTCGCGGAACCGGCTGCGCCGGCTGCGGCGGCTGCCGTCGCCGTCGTTGTCGTCATCGTCGTGACCTTGGTCACTGTTACGCGGACCACGGTCGTCGCGCGGGGGCCGGTCGTCACGCGGGGGCCGGTCGTCGCGCGGGGGCCGATCGTCACGCGGGGGCCGGTCGTCACGCGGGCGGTCGTCACGCGGCCGATCCTCGCGCGGACGGTCGTCACGCTGGTTGTTCTGCCCGTCACGGCGACGGCTGTCGCGGTCACCGCGGTCGCGGTTGCGGTCGCCCCGCTCGCGCTCGGGCCGCTCGGTGCGCTGCTCGGTGCCCTCGGCCGGAGCGGTCGTGGTCTGGGCCGTCACACTCGGAGCCGTCCCGTTCTGGGCCGTCCCGTTCTGGGCCGTCCCGGTCTGGGCCGTCCCGTTCTGGGCGGGCGCAGCAGTCTGGGCCGCATCCACCACGGGGGCCGACTCGCGCGGGGCGTTGTTGCGCTCCCGGTTACGCCGGCTGCCGCCCTCGGCGACCGGAGCCGCCTCCGGCTGCACGGCAGCGGACTGCGGCGCCTCGACAGGGGCGGTGACCGGGGACGTTACGACCGGGGCCGACACGACCGGAGCGGCCGCCACCACGGGCTCGGCCGACCGGGCGGTGTCCCGGACCCGGGGACGGGGCGCGGACTCGGCGGCGGAAGAACCCTGGCCGCCGCTCTGGCGCTCCGTGATGGCGGTGATCAACTCGCCCTTACGCATCCGGGCGGTGCCGGAGATGCCGAGCGAAGCGGCAAGGCTCTGCAGCTCCGGCAGCAGCATCGCGGACAGCCCGGTGCCGCCTCGGCGGCGCTTCGTGGCAGTCGCGGTGGTGCCGGCGCCGTCAGCGACGTCAGAAACACCCGACGTCACGTCGGTGGTGTCGCTCAATGGATTCCTTCCGTCGGAAAAAGCCCGGGAGCCCCCGGTTTCTGCAGCCTGGTGGCCCGGGTGCCCTCGGAACCCGCCTCCGCCCAGCGGCGGCGGGAGTTTATGCAGCACGGCAGCTCGACGGTTGTCCTGTCCGTCAGACATTGACGGGTAGGTCTCGGCGAGTGCAGCAATCTTGAGAGTCCTGCTGCGCGGCGTGTGCCTTGATGAGATTGAGACGGCTCAAAGGAGCCTGTGAAGTCTCAGGGGGTGCGCGCCGAACCGCAGGGATCGCTCGCTTCGCGGCTGTGCTAGGTCTTGAGCGTAGTCAACTAATGCGACTAGTCAACTCATACGACCTGCGGCAACAGGATCCCGCTAGGCGAGTTCCACCATACTCCCTTTGACAAGAGCTCCGGTGGCATCCACGCCCAACGTCTCGGCGCGCCACTCTGTTCCCGGATGGAAATCGGCCGGCACCTCGGACAACGCCAGCACCGACGGCCCGGCACCGCTCACCACGGCCGCCACACCGACCGAGCGCAGGCCTGCTACCAGCGAGGCCGTCCCGGGCATCGCCTCGGCCCGATAGCCCTGGTGCAGACGGTCCTCGGTCGCCGCGAAGAGCAACCCCGGATCTTCGGTCAGGGCGTGCGTGAGCAGGGCCGCGCGACCGGCGTTGAAGGCGGCGTCGGCGTGCGGAACGTTCGACGGCAGAGCAGCCCGCGCCGAGGCGGTATATCCGAGTTCGGTCGGCACGAAGACCGTCGGGCGTACGCCGTCCGCCACCCTCAAACGCACGGCCCGCGCCCCCGGACCCTCGGCCCAGGCGATCGTGAACCCGCCGAGCAGACAGGGAGCGACGTTGTCGGGGTGGCCCTCGAGGCGGGCCGCCAGGCGCAGCGCGTCGTCGTCGTCGAGCCGGCCCAGGCCGCCCGCGACCAGGCCCCGGGCCAGCTGGATGCCGCCGACGATCGCCGCCGACGAGGAGCCCAGGCCACGCGCCTGCGGGATGCGGTTGTGGCACTCGACGACGACGCCGGGCGGCCGCTCGCCGAGCGCGTCGAACGCGGCCAGCATCGCGCGGACGACCAGATGATCCTCGTTTTCGGAAAGCTCACCGGCGCCCTCGCCGCGCACGCTCACCCGGAACGAGTCACCGGTGACGGTCGCGGTGAGGTCGTCGTGCAGGGTGAGCGCGAGGCCCAGGGCGTCGAAGCCGGGACCGAGGTTGGCGCTGGTGGCCGGCGTGCTCACGGACACCGGTTCGGTGACGAAGGTCAGGCCCATCGCCACATGTTAGGTCTAGATCATCTCAACGTGACGCCCTCCGGGTGGACACCGAAATGTCGTACCGCCCGGCTACGGTCGGCCGCGTGGGTCCCCTGATTACGCTGTTCAGCAACCTGGTGCTGTCGTTGCCGACGCTCGCGGTGCTGGTCGTCGGGCTGGTCCTGGTCTCGGGCCGGGGCCGGTTGCCGGCCCGCAGCGCCGTGCTCGCCCGCAGCGGCCTGCTGCTGATGGTGCTCCGTGAGGTGCTGTCACTGACCTGGTCGGTGCTGTTCCCGCACCTCCTGCTCCGGCGTGGCTACGGCGACGGCACGCTGAACATCCGCACGATCGGCTATCTCAACGCGGGCATCAGCTTCGCCCTCGGCGCCGTCTTCGCGGTCGGCCTCGCGCTGCTCATCGCCGGCCTGGTCACCGGCCGGCGTACGCCCGACCGGCCGGCCCACGACCACCCGGCGCCCAACGCTGCGCCCTACCCGGCGCCCGACGCTGCGCCCTACGGCGCGCCCGACCCCTCAGGAGTTTTCCCGGCCGTCCCGGTCCAGTCCGCCGACGTCCGCCCCTCGGGTGTCTTCCCGGCCGTCGCCGTCCAGCCCGCCGGCCTCCACCCCGGTGGCGTCGCCGCCGGGGAGACCGGCCGGATCATCCCCGACGCTCAAGACCCGTGGAGCGGCGACCACCGGGCTCAGTGAGAGCTTGCGGGTGGCCAGCCGCCAGACGACGGCGTAGGTGAGGGTGATCAGGCCGCACCCGCCCAGGATCGCGCGCTGGTCCACGTGGTCGACGACCGCCGTCGCCCCCAGCTGGCTCACGGCGATGGCGAGCGTCGCCAGCATCATGTCGACCGCGAAGACCCGGCCCCGCAGCCGGTCGGGCACCTCGCCCTGCAGGGCATAGTTGGAGAGCGTCCAGTTGGCGCCGCCCGCGAAGTGCGCCACGAAGACCAGCACGAGCACGACGGCGAACCAGGGGCTGAGCGCGACCCCGAGATAACCCACGCCGTAGAGCGCCATCGACAGGGCCAGGCTCAACATCAGCCAGGAGCGGTGGCGGAGCACCGGACGCAGGACGAACGGGCCGACCAGCGCGCCCGCCCCGCGTACGGCGAACAGCAGGCCGGCGCCGAGCACACCGGCCCCGTGGGCCGCCGCGATCAGCGGGAAGACCGTGAGCACACCGTTGCCGAGCCCGGCCGCCGACTTGACCGTGACCAGCGCACCGACCCGGGGCCGGGCGATGATGTAGCGCACCGCCTCGGCCAGCGCGTGCAGGGTCGCCGGTGCGGCCGCACCGGGCGCGCGCGGCGCCTGCAGCGGCCTGCGGATCAGGGCGGTCAGCAGGGCACCGGTGAGCAGGCACACCGCGGTGACGCCGAAACACGCGTACGGTCCGAAGGCGCTGCCCAGCACGCCGCCCAGCGACGCCCCGACGATCGTCATCGTGCCCCACGACGACCCGGCGACCGCGTTCGCCGCGGCCAGGTCCTCGGGCTCGACGACGTTGGGCAGGGCGGCCGACGCGGCCGGGCTGTAGAACGCCTTCGCAACCGCCATCGCGGCGACCGCGACCAGGGCGAGCGGCGCTGTCGCGGCCGAGCGGACGAGAAACAGCAGGAGCACCCCGGCGAACTCGGCCAGGTTGGCGACGATCAGGATGCGGCGCCGGTCGATCCGATCGGCGATGGTGCCGGTGAACGGGAGCAGCAAGGCGTTGGTGCCGGTGTCGACGGCCAGCACCAGCCCGCCCCAGACGCCGCTGCCGGTGAGCTGGGGCAGGAGGCTGAGCAGCGGCACCATGACGAACCAGTCAGCGCCGAAAACCACCAGTTCGGCCCCGAAGAGACGGCGGAAGTCACGGTTGCCGGTAACGACCGTAAGCGCTGATGCCACGTACCGAACAATACTGGCCGGACCGGCATCGCCGGTCCGGCCAGATCGATGGTGAGGTCAGGCGTTCGGCTTCCGATTCACTTTGAGCACCTCGAACTGATCGGTGTAGCCGCGTAGCGCGCCACTGGGCTGCGTGCTCTCCTGCGCCTCGTGGGCGCCACCGCTCGACGCGGGCACCGGCTCGCCCACCGCGGGCCCGTCGTTCTCCGCGGGCTCGTCTCCCTGGGGTCCGGCCGCGTGCTTCGGCAGTTCGGCCTCGCCGCCGCCCTTACGCGCCCGCTTGGCGGCCCGCTTGGCCCGCGACTTCTCCTTGCGGTTCTCGACCATCGTGTAGAGCGTCGGCACCAGCACCAGGGTCAGCAGTGTCGAACTGACCAGACCACCGATGACCACAATGGCCAGTGGCTGGGAGATGAAGCCGCCCTCGCCGGTGAGCCCGAGCGCCATCGGCAGCAGCGCGAAGACGGTCGCGATCGCGGTCATCAGGATCGGCCGCAGACGATGCCGGCCACCCTCGATCACCGCCTCCTGCACGCCCATGCCCTGCAGCCGGTAATGGTTGATCAGGTCCATCAGCACGATGGCGTTCGTGACCACGATGCCGACCAGCATCAGCACGCCGATCAGGGACGGGACGCCGAGCGGCGTGCCGGTGATCAGCAGCAGCGCGATCGCGCCGGTCGCCGCGAACGGGATCGAGACCAGCAGGATCACCGGCTGGATCAGGCTGCGGAACGTCGCCACCATGATGATGAAGACGATCGCGATCGCCGCCAGGACGGCGAGACCCAGCTGCTTGAACGCGTCGGCCTGGTCGGCACTCACGCCGCCGAGCGAGTACGACGCGCCGGCCGGCAGGGTCAGCGCGGTCAGCTTCTTCTTCAGGTCGGCGGTCGGCTTGCCGAGGTCCGAGCCGGTGACCGTGCCGTTGACCGTCGCGGTGCGGTTGCCGTCGACCCGGGTGACCTGTTCCGGGCCGTCGACCTGCTTGATGTCGGCGACCGCGTCGAGCCGCACCACGCCGCGCGGGGTGGTGATCGGCAGGGCCTTGAGCGCGTTCGGGTCGGCCGGGGCCGTGCCGAACGAGATGACCACGTCCTGAGTGGCACCGCCGACCGTGATCTGGCCGGCCGGCGCGGACCGGAAGGCGCCCGCCACACTCTGCCCGATCGACGCCTCGGTCAGCCCGTAGCCGGCGGCGACATCGCGCTTGACCTGCACGTCGAGCCGGGGAACGCTGGCCGCCAGGGTGGTGTCGACGTCGCTGACACCGGTGACCCCGGTCATCGCCTGGCGCACCTGATCGGTGGCCGTGGCGAGCACGGCCGGGTCGGCCGCCTGCACGTCGACCGAAAGCTTGCTGCCGCCGAGCCCGGAGTTGTCGTCGCCGAGCTTGACCTCGCCGACCCCGGTCATCGAGTCGAACTTGGTGCGCAGCTCGTCGCCGACCTTGGCCGCGTCGGCGCCCTCGTCGAGGGCGACCGAGAAGCTGGCCGTGCTCGCGCCGCTCGACCCGGCGAACGGGTTGAAGTCGCCGTTGCCGACCGTGACCTGGTAGGTCTTCACGTCGGACCGGCCCGCCAGCACCGCCTCGACCTGCTTGGCCGCGTCGTTGGTGGTGGCCAGGCTGGTGCCGACCGGAAGCGTCTGCGTGATCGACAGCGTGTCCTGGCCCGACTGGTCGAGGAAGTTGGTCTTCAGCTTGCTGGCCAGGCCCAGGGTGCCGACGAGCACGAAGACACCGATCAGCAGCGTGGACACGCGGCGACGGGTGGCGAACCGGATGACCGGAAGGTAGGCCCGCTGAAGCGGGCTGCGCCGCTCCTTCGCGTCCGCGGCCTGGCGGACCGCCTCGGTGTCGGCCCCGGCGGGCGGTGGCTTGAGGAACCAGTAGGCCAGCACCGGCACCACGGTCAGGGCCACGAACAGCGAGGCCAGCAGGGCGACCGTGACGGTGATGGCGAAGGACGCGAAGATCTGCCCGACCAGACCGCCGACCAGGGCGATCGGGGCGAAGACGGCGACCGTGGTCAGCGTCGAGGCGGTCACCGCACCGGCCACTTCGCGTACGGCCGTGGTGATCGCGTGGACCTTCGGCTCGCCGTACTCCAAATGTCGTTTGATGTTTTCCAGAACGACGATCGAGTCGTCGACCACGCGGCCGACCGCGATGGTCAGGGCCCCGAGGGTGAGGAGGTTGAGCGTGTAGTCGCCGGTCCACAGGGCGATCAGCGCGATGAGCACCGACAGCGGGATGGACACGGCCGTGACCAGGGTCGACCGGATCGACAGCAGGAAGATCAGGATCACGACCACGGCCATCACGAGACCGAGCAGGCCCTCGGTGGTCAGGCTCTTGATCGAGCGCTGCACGAACGGCGCCTGGTCGACGATGACGGTCAGCTTGGCGCCCGAGTCCTTCTGGAGCTTGTCGAGCTGGTCCCGCACCGCCACCGAGATCTGCACCGGGTTGCCGTCCGGCTTGGCGGTGACCGCGATGCCGAGGCTGTCGACGCCGTCGGTACGCGTGAACGACGTCGCGGTGGGCAGTTTGCTCTCCACCGCGGCGACGTCGCCGAGCTTGACCGGGCCGTGCGAGCCGGTCAGATAGACGCCCTTGAGCTGGTCGACCGAGGTGATCGGGGTGCCGATCTGCACGTTGAGCGACTGCTGGCCGTCGGTGACCGCACCGGCCGGGATGGAGACGCCGTTGGCCTGAAGGACCGTGGTCAGCGACTTGGGGTCGACCCCGTCGGCACCCATCCTGGCCAGGTCGGGAGTGATCATCACCTGCGCCTTACGCGCGCCGGTGACCTGCGTGTCCCGCACGCCGGCGATCCCGTTGAGCTCCGGGACGACGGTCTGGTTGACGCGGTTGAGCAGGTCGGTCTCGTCGCTGCCGCCCGAGGCGGCGAGGACGATGGCCGGGATGTCGTCGGTGCTGCCGGCGAAGATCGTCGGCGTGACCTTGTCGGGCAGCGTGGACTGGATCCGGTTGATCGACGTGGTCAGCTGGTTGACGGCCTGATCGATGTCGGTGCCGTAGGTGAAGGCGACGGTGACGGTGGCCGAGCCCTCCTTGGTGGTGGAGGTGACCGTGTCGATGCCGTCGGTCCCCTTGACCGCGTCCTCGATCGGTTTGGTGATCTGGTCTTCGATGATCTCCGGGCTGGCGCCCGGCAGCGACGCGCCGATGAACGCCGCCGGCAGCTCGATCGACGGGAACAGCTGCTGCTTGAGTGACGGGATCGCGACTGCGCCGAAGCCCACGATCACGACGGCGATCAGGGCAACGAGACCTCGGTTGGCGAGACTGAGCCGGGTCAGAAAGGACATGGGCGCTCCCCCGGTAAAGGTTCGTCCTGTGCTAATAGTTTGCCTGACACGAACAAATGGTTTTCCGCGGGGTCGCTGGTACGGTCCGATCAGCGCGGGGCAGAAGAGAGGCTTGCGGTGGCCGAGAACGAGCAGCTCATCGCCGACATTATGGTGGTGCAGCAGCAGCTCCGGAGCCTGTTTGCGGCCGACCGGTCCGATCCGCTGTTCAGCTCACACCTCACCCTTTCGCAGCTCAAAATTCTCATGCTGCTCTCCCGCCACGGCACCCTGTCCGGCGGCGAGCTCGCCCGCATGCTGGGAGTCGGGCTGGCCACCTCGAGCGGCATGATCGACCGGCTCGTGGTGCAGGATCTGGTGACGCGCAGCGAGGACCTGCAGGACCGGCGGGTGCGCCGGATCGGCCTCACCAGGGCGGGCTCCAGACTCATCGCGAGCATCGTCGACGCCGGGCAGGAAAAGATGCGTGCGCTACTCAGCCGGCTCTCAGCCGAGGAACTCGAGATCGTCTCGCAGGCGACGGCCCTTTTGGTAAGGGCCGCCCAGCAGGAATCCAGCGCGGGCCCGGCCAATCCCGGCCCGGCCAATCCCGGCCCGGCTGAGCCCCGCCCGGCTGAGCCCCGCCCGGCTGAGGCCAGTTCGCGCGAGCTGGGGCCGGCTCCGCGCAGGCCGGTCGGGTCAGGCGAGGCCTAGCTCGCGGGCCGCGATCAGCACGTCGTTCCTGATCGTGGTCGGCGAGGGCGCGGTCGAGATCGCCCACTCCGGGTCCTTGAGCCCGTGCCCGGTGACCGTGCAGACCACCGTCGAACCGGCCGGCACCCGGCCCGCCGCCGCCTGCTGGAGCAGACCGGCCACGCTGGCCGCGCTGGCCAGTTCGACGAAGACGCCGACCTCGCGGGCGAGCAGCCGATAGGCGGTGAGGATCTCGCGGTCGGTGACCGCCTCGATCAGGCCGCCCGACGAGTCCCGGGCGTCGAGCGCCTTGGTCCAGCTGGCCGGGTTGCCGATGCGGATCGCGGTGGCGATCGTGGACGGCTCCTCGACCACCTTGCCGTTCACGATCGGGGCGGCGCCGGAGGCCTGGAAGCCGTACATCTTCGGGAGGCGGGTGCTGTTGCCGGCCTCGTTGTCCTCCTGGTAGCCCATCCAGTAGGCGGAGATGTTGCCGGCGTTGCCGACCGGCAGGCAGTGGATGTCGGGGGCGTCACCGAGCGCCTCGACGATCTCGAACGAGGCCGTCTTCTGCCCGTGCAGCCGGAAGATGTTGACCGAGTTGACCAGCGACACCGGGAAGTCCTGGGAAAGCTTCGAGGCGAGCGCCAGGCAGTCGTCGAAGTTGCCGCTGACCTGCAGCAGCTTGGCCCCGTGGACGAGCGCCTGCGCCAGCTTGCCCAGCGCGATCTTGCCCTGCGGCACGAGCACGGCGCAGGTCAGGCCGGCCCGGGCGGCGTACGCCGCGGCCGACGCGCTGGTGTTGCCGGTGGAGGCGCAGATGATCGCCTTGGAGCCGTCCTCGACCGCTTTGGAGACCGCCATGGTCATGCCGCGGTCCTTGAACGAGCCGGTCGGGTTGGCCCCCTCGACCTTGAGGTAGACGTCGGCGCCGACGCGCTGCGACAACACCGGCGCCGGCACGAGCGGCGTATTGCCCTCGTGCAGGGTGACCACCGGGGTGGCCTCGGTGACCGGCAGACGATCCCGGTACGCCTCGATCAGTCCCCGCCACATGGCCGTCTCCTTCTTCAAGCTGGGCGAACTCGTCCCAGGGTGCCGCACGCCTGCCGAATCTTGGGACGAGTGTCCATTACTCGGGACGGTGGCACACCGCTTCGAGGTTGTTTCCATCCGGATCCCGTACGAATGCACCGTAGTAATGCTCGTGGTACTCGTCGTGGACCCGCGGCTCGTGCAGCACCTCGGCCCCGTGGGCGACCGCCGCGGCGAAGAACGCGTCCACACTGGCCCGGTCGGCCGCCGCGAAGGCGATGTGCGACTCGCGGAAGCCGTCACCTTCGGTCAGCGCGCTGATCCAGAAATCGGCGCGCTCGCTGCCGTACCCGATCGCGACCTGCAAATCCATCTGCCGGGTCACCCCGAGCGGGGCCAGCGCGGCGTCGTAGAACGCGGCGCTGGCGGCCAGGTCACCACACTGGAAACCCACGTGGTCGAGCACGGTCAGCTCCCTCCCTCGACGCGCAGCACGCTGGCGATCGACCGCACGATGTCGAGCCCGGACAGCTCCTCGACGGTGGCGGCCAGATGCGCGTCGGGCGCGCCGTGGGTCACGATCACCAGCTTGGCGTCCTCTTCCCGGCCCGACTGGCGGACCGTCGCGATCGACACCTCGTGCTGGGCGAAGACACCGGCCACCGTGGCCAGCACGCCCTGCCGGTCGGCCACGTCGAGGCTGATGTGATAGCGGGTGACCGCCTCGCCGATCGAACGGACGGGCAAGTGGGCGTAGTTGCTCTCGCTCGGCGCCCGGGTGCCGGACAGCCGGTTGCGGGCCGCCGCCACGATGTCGCCGAGCACCGCGCTCGCGGTCGGGGTGCCGCCCGCGCCGCGGCCGTAGAACATCAGCTGGCCGGCCGCCTCGGCCTCGACGAAGACCGCGTTGAACGCGTCCCCGACCCCGGCCAGCGGGTGGCTGCGCGGGATCATCGCCGGGTGCACCCGCACGCTGACCGACTCGTGCCCGGCCGAGTCGGGCCCGCGCTCGGCGATGCAGAGCAGCTTGATCGTGCAGCCCATCTCCTGGGCGCTGGCCATGTCGCCCGCGGTCACCCCGGTCATGCCCTCGCGGAACACGTCGGCGGCGGTCACCCGGGAATGGAAAGCCAGGGAGGCGAGGATCGCGGCCTTGGCGGCGGCGTCGAAACCTTCCACGTCGGCGGTCGGGTCGGCCTCCGCGTAGCCCAGCTCGGTGGCCTCGTCGAGGGCTTCGCTGAAGCCGGCGCCGGTGGCGTCCATCGAGGAGAGGATGTAGTTGGTGGTGCCGTTCACGATGCCGGTGACCCGGGTGACCCGGTCGCCGTGCAGCGACTCGCGCAGCGGGCGGAGCAGCGGGATCGCGCCCGCGACCGAGGCCTCGTAGTAGAGGTCGGCGCCACCCTCGGACGCCGCGTCGTGCAGGGCCGCGCCGTCCTCGGCCAGCAGCGCCTTGTTGGCGGTGACCACGCTCTTGCCGGCCCGCAGCGCCTCGACCAGCCAGCTCCGGGCAGGCTCGATGCCACCGACGACCTCGATCACCACGTCGACGTCGTCGCGCTTGATCAGGCTGAGCGCGTCGGTAGTGAACAGGGCCGGGTCGACGTCACCCCGGGACTTGTTCATCCTTCGCACGGCGATGCCGGCCAGCTCGAGTGGTGCCCCGATCCGGGCGGTCAGGTCGCCGGCCTGATCGTGGAGCAGGCGGACAACTTCGGAACCGACGGTCCCACACCCCAGTAGTGCCAGGCGGATCGCCGCTTTCGAGGCTGGCTCAGTTGCGTCGCTCATCCAACATCCAATGCGAGCAGGTCGGCCTCGGTCTCGCGGCGCACGATCACGCGCGAGGCGCCGTCACGCACCGCCACGACCGGTGGCCGAGGCACGTGGTTGTAGTTGCTCGCCATGCTCCGGCAATAGGCACCGGTGCCCGGCACGGCAAGAAGATCTCCGGGCTGCACGTCGGCGGGCAGGAATTCATCCTTCACGACGATGTCCCCGGACTCACAATGCTTTCCCACCACGCGGGCGAGCATCGGCTCGGCCTTCGACACCCGGCCGGCCAGCGTGGCGCTGTACGACGCGTCGTACAGCGCGGTGCGGATGTTGTCGCTCATGCCGCCGTCCACGCTCACGTACGTCCGGATGCCGTCGACGTCTTTGACCGTGCCGACCTCGTAGAGCGTGAACACCGACGGCCCGACGATCGCCCGGCCCGGCTCGATCGACAGCCGCGGCTTGCGCAGCGAAGCCACCTCGCACTCCGACTCGACGATCTTGTTGATGCGCTTGGACAGGTCGCCCGGCGTCGACGGGTCGTCCTGGGTGGTGTACGCGATGCCGAAGCCGCCGCCCAGATCGAGCTCGTCCAGCTCGACACCCCGCGCGTCCCGGATCTGCGCCTGCAGCTCCAGCACCCGGCGGGCCGCCACCTCGAAGCCGCTCGTGTCGAAGATCTGCGAGCCGATGTGCGAGTGCAGGCCCTTCAGCTCGAGCACGCCCTGGTCCAGGATGGTCACCGCGGCCTGGAACGCCGCCCCACCGGCCAGCGAGAAACCGAACTTCTGGTCCTCGTGCGCGGTGGCGATGAACTCGTGAGTGTGCGCCTCGACCCCGACCGTGACCCGGACCAGGACATTCGGCCGTTTGCCGGCCAGCCGGGCCAGGTAGGTCAGCCGGTCGATCTCGTCGAACGAGTCGACGACGATGCGTCCGACACCCGCCTCGAGCGCCCGCGACAGCTCGGACGCCGACTTGTTGTTGCCGTGGAAGCCGATGCGCCCGGCCGGGAAGCCCGCCGCCAGCGCCACCGCCAGCTCACCGCCCGAGCAGACGTCGAGAAACAGGCCCTCCTCCTCGACGACCCGGACGACCGCCTTGCACAGGAACGACTTGCCCGCGTAATAGACGTCGGCGTCGCCGAACGCGGCCGCGAACTCGCGGCACCGGGCCCGCAGGTCGTCCTCGTCGAGGAAATAGGCGGGAGTGCCGTGCTCGGCCGCCAGGTCGGCGACGCTGACGCCGCCGACCTGCAAAAATCCGGCCTCGGCGCGGGTCACGGTGCGTGGCCACAGTTGCGGCACGAGGGCGTTCACGTCCTCGGGCGTACGCAACCAGGCCGGCCCCCGGTTGCCCAGGTCGCCGTGCAGCGCCCCGGCCTCATGCGCTCGCATGCCTACATCCTTTCCGGAGCGGAGACGCCGAGCAGGCCCAAACCGTTGGCAATCACCGTACGGGTGGCGTCGTTGAGCCAGAGGCGGGCGCGGTTGCCGTCGCCGATCGGCTCGTCACCCTTGGGCAGCACCCGGCAGGCCGGCTCGTCGTAGAAGCGGTGATAGGCGCCGGCGATCTTCTCGAGCAGCCGGGCGACGTGGTGCGGCTCGCGCAGCTCAGCCGACCGGGCCACCGTCTCGGGGTATTCGCCGAGTGCCTTGAGCAGGTCGTTTTCCTTCTCGTTGACCAGCAGCTCGGCCTTGAAGGCGTCCGCCTCGCCACGGGTCAGACCGACCGCCTCGGCCTGCCGGGCCACGCTCGCGGTGCGGGCCGCGACGTACTGCACGTAGTAGACCGGGTTTTCCCGGCTGGCACTGGTCCACAGCTCGACGTCGAGGTCGATCGGCGAGTCGGAGGAGTAACGGGCCAACGCGTACCGGGTGGCGTCGACGCCGAGGGCGTCGACGAAGTCCTCCAGGGTGACCACCGTTCCGGCCCGCTTGCTCATCCGCACCGGCTCGCCGTCGCGGACCAGGTTGACCAACTGGCCGATGAGGATCTCGAGGTTGCGCGCCGGGTCGTCGCCGAAACACGCCGACATCGCCTTCATCCGGCCGATGTAGCCGTGGTGGTCGGCGCCCAGCATGATCACGACCCGGTCGAAGCCGCGCTTGCGCTTGTCGAGGTAGTAGGCGCAGTCGGCGGCGAAATAGGTCCAGTCGCCGTCCGACTTGCGCAGCACCCGGTCCTTGTCGTCGCCGAACTCGGTGGTGCGCAGCCACGTCGCGCCGTCGGCCTCGTAGATGTGGCCCTGCTCGCGCAGCCGGTCGAGCGCCTCCTGCAACTCGCCCCGGTCGTGCAGGTCCTTCTCGTTGAAATAGGTGTCGAACCGGACCCCGAACTCGGCCAGCGACTCCTTGATCTCGGCGAACATCAGCTGCACGCCGACCCGGCGGAACGTGTCGACCGCCGCGGTCTCGTCGAGCCGGAGCACGTCGGGCGCCTCGGCCTGCACCGCGGTCGCGATCTCGGCGATGTACGCCCCGCCGTAGCCGTCCTCCGGAGCCGGTTCACCCTTCGCACTCGCGTACAGGGAACGGGCGAAACGATCGATCTGCGACCCGGCGTCGTTGAAGTAGTACTCCGTGGCGACCTCCGCGCCGGCGGCGCGGAGGAGCCGAGCCAGAGCGTCACCGACCGCGGCCCAGCGCACGCCGCCGATGTGCACCGGACCGGTCGGGTTGGCCGAGACGAACTCCAGGTTGATGTGATCGCCCTGCAACGTGCCGGAATGGCCGTAGTCGGCGCCGGCGAGCACGATCTCGCGGGCCAGCACGCCCGCCGCGGCGGCGTCCAGCCGGATATTGAGGAAGCCCGGTCCGGCGATGTCGACCGACTTGATGCCGGGCTGCCGGCCCAGCTCCTCGGCCAGCGCCCCGGCCAGCTCACGGGGCGCCACACCGACCTTCTTGCCCAGCTGCAACGCCAGCGTCGAGGCGTAGTCACCGTGCTCGGGGTTGCGGGGCCGCTCGACCGTCGTGGCGTCCGGGAGGGCGGCGACATCGAGACCGCGGGTCTCGAACACGGCACGAGCAGCTGAGAGAACGGTGGAGGCAAGGTTGGCGGGAGTCACTCAGCCATGCTATCGGGGGTAGACTTCGGCACTCGGCGGCCACCCGAGCCCCGCCTTTCCGCTTGCACACGAATTGACGAGGCACGATGAGTATGAGCACGCCGGGTCCCGAGCGGATCCCGTCCAAGGTCAAGGTCGACAAGACCTCCGGCCAGGGCAAGCCGCCCGCCGGTGGCGCCAAGCCCGCCGGCGGCGCCAAGAAGGCCGCCGCCGGCCGACCCGGCGCTGCGCGCCCAGGCGGCAAGGGCCGCAAGCCGATCGCCCCGGTCAAGGTCTCCAACAGTACGAACTGGGGCCCCATCGCCATCGGCGGCGTCGTCGGCGTGGTCGTGCTGGCGATCATCGGCTACGCGGTGTTCGCGGTCGTCCGAGGCTCCCGCAGCTGGGAAGACAAGGTCGCCGACATCAAGGGCGTCGTCAACTACCGGGCCCAGAAGAACGCGGCGCTAGACGCCCGCAACCACAAAGACGGCACGCTGAGCTACCTGACGACCCCACCCGTCGGCGGCGACCACAACCCGCTCTGGCAGAACTGCATGGGTGACGTCTACAGCGCCGCGATCGCCAACGAGCACGCCGTGCACAGCCTCGAACACGGCGCCGTCTGGGTGACCTACAAGCCCGGCATCCCGCAGGCCCAGATCGACGAGCTGAAGAGCAAGGTCCAGGGCAAGGACTACATGCTCATGTCGCCCTACCCGGGCCTCGACCACAACATCTCGCTGCAGGTCTGGGGCTACCAGCTCAAACTCGACGACGCGTCCGACTCACGCATCGACGCGTTCATCAAGGACGCCCGGCTCAACGCCTCGATGGAGCCCGGCGCGGCCTGCTCCAGCGGCAACACGACCACCGGCCCGGTGACCGCCGCAACCGGCGCCCAGCCCGGCATGAGCCAGCCCTCCGCAGGCAACTAATGACCGTCTCCACCGACTCGGACGCGGCGGCCGAAGCCGCCGCGCCGGTCGACACCCCCGCACCCCGCTCCCGCCGCGGCCTGATCGTCACGGCCGCGGCCCTGGTGGTCGGACTGCTCCTGGGAACGGTCATAGGCCTGCTCTACCGCCCCCTCACCGAGCCGAAAGACAACTCGGTCGAGGCCGGCTTCCTCCGCGACATGTCGACCCACCACGCCCAGGCAGTCGAAATGTCGATGATCGCCCACGCCAACTCCACCAACCAGGCCGTAGTAACCCTGGCCGGCGACATCGCCCTGACCCAGCAAGGCCAGATCAACTACATGCAGGCCTGGCTCCGCAACTGGCACCTCAGCCCCACCAGCACCAAAACCCCGATGCAGTGGATGCCCGGCGGCACCGGCGAGGTCGTCAACGGCCTGATGCCCGGCATGGCCACCCCGCCGGAACTCGACAGCCTGCGCAAGGCCACCGGCAAACAGCTGGACATCCAGTTCCTGCAGCTGATGCGCCAGCACCACCTGGGCGGCATCCACATGGCCCAGGAAGCGATAGACCTCTCGAAGAACAAGGACGTCGACTGGCTGGCCGGCACGATGGTAGCCAGCCAGCAGGGCGAGATCACCGTAATCAACGACATGCTGAAGCAGCTCGGCGCCAGCTGACCAGCACCTTCACGGCTCGCCGGAACCGGTTGGCGTGGGCTCCGGCGGGCCTGCTAGGCTTTCGAATCACTGGGCCCCCGTAGCTCAGGGGATAGAGCGTCGCCCTCCGGAGGCGAAAGCGCAGGTTCGAATCCTGCCGGGGGCACCATTCAGGCTCAGGCTGCTCGCGCTACGCGCTTCGCCTGGTCATGGTGCATTCTTCCCTGGGGCCCGAGCCCCAGACCCCACGAAAAACCGAGCGTCGCGTCCGCCGTCCAGGTGGGTTTGCGCCATGGCCCGAACCAGGCACCACACGTGCGGCTGTTCCGTCGTTTGTGGCTCTGGTTGGGGCCAAATCGTCAAGTGACAGCTGAGTCAACGGCTGGCCTTGCCCTCGAGTCCGAGGCTTCTCGCTGGCGATGCACTGAAGACGCGTAGGCGTTAGGGGTTCGAAGAACGCGTGCGGTAGCTGGGTTGTCCGTCCGGTGTTCCTGTTGATGCGGAGCGCATGGCCCGTCCTCGCGAGTTGTCGGGCGGTCTTGCTCATGCCGGTGCACGCAGGTGGTGGTGGAGTTGGAGCAGGTCGTTGAGCTGAACCGACGACCCCGCCTTGCGCTCGCGCCTGGACGCCTGCTTCGACGCTGCGCGCGACTTGCGTCGTGATCGCGTCGGTGGCGCGGTGGGTGGAGGTCCACTGGTTGGCGGTGGCCGGCGGGAAGGCCGAGATCGCATGGGAGGTCGGGCATGGTGGGCCGTGTGTGGCATGCCCGATCCCGGTTCGCCGGCGTAGCCCGGTGGGCGAAATCAACGCTGGCTCTGCTCTGGGGAGCGTGCACAACGGCCTCGGCGATACGCAGCAGGCCCTCAGCTGATACCAGCACGCCCTGCCCATCGGAGTGAAGCCGGCGACCGGGTCGGCGACGCCACCTCCGGTACGACCTCGCCGCGATCTACCGCGGGCGCGGCGAATTTGATGGCGTCAGCGGCCCGGTGGCTGGAGACAAGACCTATCCGCGATGCTGGCGAGTTTCCAGCGTTCGCGCGCGGTTTCGGCGGGTCGTAGTCCAGACGTCGGGTGGGGTGCCCGGGGCGGCCAGCTGGGCCGCCGCCGAGGTCAGGCGGTGGTCGCCGGGTGGGACGTCGATCTGGAAGTGGCCTTCCTTCGGTTTCACCGGGTCGTCGCCGCCCCAGCGGACCACGCCGCCGCAGTCGGCCAGGATGTCGCGGATGATTAGTACCTGGCTGGCGAAGAAGTTGCCGGTTGAGCCGGCCGGGTATGCCGCCGGCTGGACGGCGAACGCCGTACCGGAAAGGTAGTTGGACTCCAAGGGTGCCGTGACCGCGCGGCTGGAGGTGTGGCCGGACACGCCGCCGGCCGCCAACGTTTCCACCTCGTAGTGGAAGCGCCGCAGGACGTGGACGAGCAGCGTGGTCACCGCGCCGGGGATCAGCGACAACCGGGCGTCGCTGCCCTCGACCGTGGCCGTCCTTACGGCGGCGCCGCTTACCACCGGCCAGCCGTTTTGTGTCTCGGAGCCGCGCCAGCTGGGCGGGGCGGCCAGTGCGGGCGAACCCACGGCCACCGCGGCGAGCGACGCGCCGGCGACGGCGCCGGTCAGGACAAGGACTTCGCGGCGGGAGAGACCGGTCATCGGGCAGTGCCTCCTGAAGGAAGATTACGGGCGGTTGGCGGCGCGCATCGCCAGCAGGATCAGCACGAGCGTGGCGGCCAGGCTGACGAAGAAGAGCGGGTTGACCCACGCCGGCACCAGTTCGCGGCTGGTGCCGTCGGTGAACGAACATTGATGGGTCAGCGGGATGAAGTGCCAGGAGAGGGCCTTTACGTGCTCGCCGCAGTACTCGTCGGCGGGCCGGAACGACAGCAGCTTCCCGCTCACCAGGCCGGCGACCCAGGCCACCACGGCCAGCAGGAACGTGCCGACGGCGCCGAGCAGGAGCTTGCGTACGGTAGGCATGGCTCAGATCTTGCCTGCCGCCCGCAGGGCGGCTGCCCGTTGCACCTCGACCGCCATTTTGGCCTGCAGCATGTCGGCGAAGCCCTGGCAGAAGTCGTCCATGCTGTCGTCGGGCAGCAGTTCGGGCGGCAGCACCGTGCCGGAGTAGCTCTCGAGCAGACCGGTCCGGTACGCCACGACGTTGGCCAGCGCGTCGGAGGTCAGCATGTCCTTCGCGGCCGCCTTCGCGTGCGGGATGGTGCCGAACCGCCCGTCGACGAACGTGCGGAACCGGGTGAGGTAGCCGCCGCCGAGGTAGTAGGAGCGCGCGGCGGCGCCGATGTTCGCGCCGCCCCGGACCAGCTTGTTGATGTTGTACGCGTCGACGTCCTCAATGAGGTCGCGCAGCTTGAACGTGCCGGCGCCGTCGACCTTCGCGAGGCGCGCCGCGCAGTATGCGCTGCCGGAGGCGTAGCTCTCGCTGGCGTTGCGCCAGTCGCCGTAGAAGGTGATCCAGTCGCCGCCCCAGCCGCCGATGTCGCTGCCGTTCGTGGTCGTCTCCGACGGCTCGGACAGCGCGTAGTAGCCGTTGCAGGCGGCACCGAAATGGGCCACGTGCAGGTCGATGCCGTAGAACGGGTCGGCGAGGTCGTTGATGCGGTCCACGCCGGCGTTGTCCACGAAGTCGACGAAGCCGTGGTCGATCGACCCCATGAGAGCGCTGAACGCGGCGGTGTCGTACGCGTTGGCCCGCAGGTATTCCATGACGAGCTGGTTCGCGAGATGGTACGGGTCGCTGTTGTTGTACTGCACCGCGAGGGCGTAGAGCCGCTCGATGTACGCGACGTACTTGTCGAGCGGCGAGCTGGCCTGGTTGACCGAGCCGACCGCCTTGTCGCCGCTCGACCGGTGGATGTCCTTGTCGACCTGGATCGCCCCGGAGCCGCTGCCCACGGTCAGCGTCTGCACCTGGTTGAACGCCCAGTTGTCGGGCAGCGGGAAGCCCATGTTGCCGGAGAAGCCGTACGACATGCCGGAGACGAACGACCAGCGCGCGGACGTCTGCCGGGTCACCTCGGCGCAGACGTTGCGGGACGCGTACACGCCGTGGATGTACTTCTTGCCCTTGTCGGCCAGGCCGGAGACCACACCACGGAAGTACGGGATGATGTTGGAGTCGATCTGGTCCTGGGTGGCGTCGTAGTCGACGGCGAAGTAGACGACCGTCCCGGTGGCGAATCCGTAGCCGACCGCCGCGTCGTGGGCGTCCTGCGCGTCCTTGAAGCCCTGGTCCCACGTGAAGTAGCCGACCTCGCCGCCGTAGTACTGCGACAGCGGGAAGACCCGCAGGCCGTTGCCGAAGATGGTGTCGAGTTCGCCGGGCTGGATCCGCTTGTTCAGCGGCTTGCTCGACGGCCGCTCGTCGAGATAACGGCCCACATAGCGGTAGCCGGCCGCGTAGAGCGCCTTGGCTCGCGCGTCGGTGACCGTGGTGATGCCGTCGCACCCGCTCGCCGGCCGGTCGGGGTCGCCGGTCGAGACCAGCGCCTGACACCAGGTGGCGAAGTCGGCGTTGCCGTTCACCGGGAGCTCGGAGAACTCCTGGAACTTGCGGACCGCGGCGGCCAGGTCGGCGTTGTAGCTGTCGGTGAAGCCGGAGTACACCGAGGTGTCGTCGGCGGCGTCCATGCGTACGCGGTTGAAGGTGATCGCGGCACTGAAGATCTTCACCCAGACGCCGGTGCTGCCGGGCGACAGCGGATGCGCTTTCAGCCCGGCCTGCGTGGCCGGCCCGAAGTTGCCGGTCGCCTGGTCGTCGGTCATGCCCAGCTCGAACTGGATGGCCAGGTACAACGCCCGCTGCACGTCGCGGGAGAAGATCCCGTCGCAAGGAATGTAGTAGAAGTCGCGCCGGCCGCCGTACCCGGCGTTCATGGTTCGCTGGATCAGGTTGATGTCCGCGGTGCCGCCGGACACCACCACGTACGCGTCCATCGACAGCAGCGCCTTGAACAGCTTCGGCGTGACCATCGGGTCGTAGATCGGGGTGATGCCGATGTTGCTCTGCATGTCGTAGAGCGCGTCGTTGAGCTGCTGGGTGACCCGGCCGTCGAGGTCACCGCCCGCGTAGCCCTTGCACCAGCACGCGGCCTTGACGATGTTGACCAGGTTCTGGTTGGTGGTCTGCTGGCTCACTCCGCCGCCGGGCAGGGCGCCGACCCGGGCCAGTGTGGTCGGGCCGAAGGTGTCGGACAGCGAGGTGATGCCGAGCTCGTGCTGCAGGGCCCGGGTCAGCGCGTACATGGTCTTCCAGCCGGTGACACCGTTCTCGGGGGCGGCGACGTAGCCGCTCACTCCGGCGTAGGTGGCGTTGACCCATTGCTGGGATTTGAGGACCCAGGCATCCATTGGCGTTGCTCCCCGTGATCGACCCGGCGACATGAGGCGGCCGGACGCAGGGAGAAAACTATCTGAGGATCATCAATGGAGATATCCCTCAATGGGTGACAGCCGTCACTTCAGGCGACCGTTGCCGTACGGATGGCGCGCAAGGTAGCCACCGTGGCCTGCAACTGATCGAAGCTGGCCTGATCGACCACGAACCGCTGGATCAGGTCGAGGTAGTCGGGCAGGGCCGCCCGCAGACGGTCCAGGCCCGCGCCCGTGGCGACGGTGTACCAGCTGCGGCGATCGTCGCCGCACGCCTCCCGCTGCACCAGGCCGCGCTGCTGCAGGCGATCGACGACGCGGGTCATGCCGCTCTGCGAGAAGCGGGTCAGCGCGGCCAGGTCGCTCATGCGCAACCGGTGGTCCGCCTCCCCGGCCAGGTGGCGCAGCACGTCGAACTCGATCGCGGTCAGCTCGTGGCGGTCGAAGAGTTCGGTGACGAGGCAGCTGAGGCCGTGGTAGGCCTCGCTCAACAGGTTCATGGTGGTCAGGCGGTCGTCGGTCAGGCCGAGCTTCGTCATGCGCGCCACTCCCTTTGCTCTATGTCAGATCAGACGGCCCACGGGCCGGAAAGTTCGCGCCGAATTTGATATACGGGCTGCGTCGAAGTTCGCTGACCGTCTTGAGTGAAGCCCCCATGAGCACCAGATCACTCCGTGTCGCCGTCGTCGGCGCCGGCATCGGGGGCCTGACCGCCGCGATCGCGTTACAGGCTCCGGCTGATCAGCAGGAAAGCGCTTGCCCGACATCGATGTCCGTTGATTGAATGGTGAGCATGACTGTGGATCGCAGAACGCTCCTCCGGGGTGCCGCCGCCGGCGCCCTCGGTCTGGCCGGGCCTTTCCCGGCCCGCAGGCGTCGGCGGACGATCTTCGTGGCCGGCGACTCGACCGCCGCGACCTATGCGACCGCCGACGTCCCGCAGGCGGGCTGGGGTCAGGCACTGCCGGTCTTCCTCCGGCCGGACGTCGCGGTGGTCAACGGCGCGTGGTCCGGTGCGAGTTCGAAGAGCTTCGCCGACCTCGGCCACCTCGACACGATCCTGGCCGCCATCGCACCCGGCGACACGCTGCTGGTCTCGTTCGGGCACAACGACGAGAAGTCCGAGGACCCGGCCCGCTACACCGAGCCGTGGACGACCTTCCAGGACTATCTGCGGCTCTACCTCGACGGCGCCCGGAACGCCCACGCGCAGCCGATCCTGGTCACGCCGGTCGAGCGGCGGCGATTCACGGCCGACGGCACGCCGTACCTGTCGCACGGCGACTACCCGGCGTCGATGCGAGCCCTGGCCGCTGCGACCCGCACCCCGCTGATCGACCTGACCGCGCTGAGCTTCGCGCTCTGGAGCGAACTCGGGCCGGAGAAGACGAAGGACTACTTCCTCTGGCTCGATCCGGGCGAATGGCCCAACTTCCCGGACGGCGACCAGGACAACACACACTTCCAGCCGCACGGCGCGATCGAACTGGCCCGCATCGTGGTCCGCGCCGGGCCGACGATTCCCGGCCGCGACGAGTGCGCCCTGCGCGATTCGTCGATCCCCGATGACGTGCTGACATGGCCGCCGACCCGCCCCGCCGGTTCTTGATCGCCGGAAACGGTGGTAGACCTGTCCTCGCGCCTGCCTTTCGCTCGTGGTTGCGAGCGGCCGAGGCGGGTAAGGGACCGTCTCACCGAGAGGAAGACGACATGGCGAGCGAAGACTTCACGACCGAGGCGGCCGAGGGGCAGCGGGACCGCCGGTTCCACGGTGGCACGCCGGCCCACCTCGACGACGACGAACTGGCCCGCCGCACGGAGGCGGAGCGCGCCGAGGCCGGAGTGAGCGACTACGACCCGGCCGACGTGCCGCCGGCCACCGACGACCCGGTGCCGTTCGACCCCGACTTCGACTCCGACGAGCAGGACATCGAGAGCGTCACCGCGCGCCAGGAGGCGGAGGGCGAGACGACGCCGCTCAGCGCGGACAACCCGTTCCCGCCGACCCGCTACGCCGAATAGTTCACCGGAAAGGCGGCCCCCGCCGGGCCGCCTTTCTTTTCACAGCAACGAATTCAGCTCACCGTAGGGAATTTCTTCGGTCAGCGACGCGTACGTCCCGGCCGAAAGCGTTTCGCGCGTCGCCTTCCGCACCACCGCATAGGCCGCGGAGGCCACCCCGGAACCCAGGCTGACCCGGGCCACGCCGAGGCGGGCAAGCTGCGGCACCGTCGGTGCCCCAGGTCCGACGAGTACGTTCAGCGGCGCCGGAATCTTGGCAACGAGTTCCTCGATCGTCGCCGGATCGACGACGCCCGGCACGAAGACGCCGTCGGCGCCCGCCTCCACGAACGCATTCGCCCGCGCGACGACCGCCCCGAGGTCGTGGCCGCCGCGCAGATATTCGTCGATCCGGGCGTTGATGAACAGCGCCTCGCCCGCGGCGCCCCGTGCCGCCGCGAGCCGGGCCGACTGCTCCTCGACCGAGCGGATGCCGTCCTCGATGTTGACGCCGACCGCCCCGGCCGCGACCACCCGGCGAATCGTCTCGGCGACCGCACCCGGATCGGCGCCGAACCCCGACTCGATGTCGGCCGTCACCGGCACCTGCACCGCGGCGACCACCCGCCGGATCGCGGCCACCGCCTCGTCGGCGTCGAGGACGTCGCCGTCCCGGGCGCCCAGGCTCCAGGCCACTCCGGCGCTGGTGGTGGCGACCGCCCGCGACCCGGCCTCCTCGGCTATCCGGGCGCTCGCCGCATCCCAGGCGTTGACCAGCACCAGCGGCGATCCGGGAACATGCAGGGAACGAAAGTACGCAGCTTGATCAGTCACCCGCTCAGTCTTCGCTCCGGGCGCGATCGGCCGTAAAGTTTCAGCTCCAGCTAAATGGTCGGAGGTGGCCGCGGTGGTGGCGATCGGCCTGTCGGCGCCCGCGGTGGCCCGCGTCCGCATCGGGGTGTCGTGCCTGTGGGAGGTGCTGGCCGGCGTGCGGATCCTGCGCGATCCGGGCGTCCCCGAGGTGCACCGCCGATGGGCGGCGCGGGTCCGGCTGGCGCCCGGCCTGCTCCGGCACCTGGTCGCGCCGACCGGCGGCTACACGCCGGATTTCCTCACCCCGCCGCCGACCGGCCTGACCGCCGACCTCGACCGCGACCTGGCCGGCCTGCGGGCGACACCGCCCGAGGTCGTGCGGGCGCACCTCGACCTGATGCCCGGCGGGCGGCCCGCACCCCTCCGCGACCTCTATGCCGACCCGCGGGCCGGGCTGGTTCGGCTGGCCGAGGAGGTCGCCGCCTTCTGGCGGTCGGCGATCGCACCGGACTGGCCCCGCATGCGGGCGTTGCTCGAGGCGGAGGTGCATCGCCGGGCCCGGCGGCTGGCCGAGGACGGCAGCGCGGCCGTCCTCAACGAACTCCACCCGGCCGTGACCTGGTCGGACGGCCGGCTGGTCGTCGATCAGCGGCATTGCACGGCGCCCGACGTGCCGGATGCGGCGGGCCTGGTGCTGGTGCCGTCGGTCTTCGTGTGGCCGTCGGTCATGACGGTCTGGGCGGGCGAGGTGCCTCAGCTCGCCTACCCGGCGCGGGGCGTCGCGACGCTCTGGGAACGTTCGTCGCAGCCGCCGCCCGACGCACTGGGCGCGGTGCTCGGCCGCGGCCGGGCGAGCCTGCTGGCCGAGCTGACCGCACCCCTGTCCACCACCGAACTGTCCCACCGCACCGGCATCTCGCCCGGCGGCGTCTCGCAACACCTGAGCGCCCTCCGGGCGGCCGGCCTGGTGGTCACCCACCGTCAGGGCCGGGCCGTGCTCAACTCCCGCACCGCGGTCGCCGAGGCGCTGCTCACCGCCGCCGGTCAGAGCGGCAGCACCAGCGGCGCCGGCGTGCCGGCCACGCAGGTGACGGTCATCCGGTAGCGGTTCGTGGCCCCCTTGAAGACGATCTCCGGGGCCAGCGCCGGCCCTTGGTTGACCTTCTGCACGGTGAAGCCGGGGTTGGGCTCCCAGCTGGTCAGCTGCCCTTTGCCCTGGGAGCAGACCGCGTAGACGACCCCGCCTTCGGAGCTCAGCCGAGTGCCGACGGGCCCGGCCGGCGCGAGCGCCGACGGCTCACCGCTCGGCTGCGCCGACCCGTCGGTCGACGTCGTGCTCGGCACCGCGCTGGTCCCGAGCGACACGGTCGACCCGGTAACACCGGCCACCGGACGGCCCGGCCCGGCCGTCCCGTTAGCCCACGTCGAAGACCCCCCGGTCACGCTGGGCGTCGGCCGCACCACATCGGACGGCGCCGACGACGGCAAAACCCCGGCCGCTCCGGAGGCAGCCCGCTCGGCCGGCTCCGGCCGATCCCCCAAAAGCCAAAAAACCAGCACGGCGACCAGCAGGGCCGCAACGCCGCCGCCGGCCAGGAGAACATTCCGCCGCCTTTTCCGTACGGCGTCCCCCGCCCCAACCGCACCAGCAAGTCCCGCATCCACCCATGACCCGGCCCGCCCCGCAGCCGCCCCGCCGGACCCTTTCCGCGCCGCTCCGAGCACAGTGGTGCCCGCCTCCGGCCCAGCCCCGCCGGTCCCACTACGCTCACCGGCCGCAACAACCCCGGCGTCGAACACGGCATCATCCCGCCCAAAACCCCGCCGCCGACCACCCGCGCCTCGACCCGGAAAGTCGCCGGACACCCCGTCCCGCAACTCCCCACCATCCGACCGCCGACCACCCGGATCCGGCCGCGCTGACTCACCCAGACCATCCGGCTCAGCGCGCCGCCGCCGGCCGCCCGCCCGAACGCCGGAGTCGTCGAGTCCAGCCGCCGCCCCAGCCGATCCGCCACCCGGCTGCGCCTGACTGCCCGACGTCTCCCAGTCCGCGCCCGGCAGCGGCGACCGCACGGCTCCTATCTCAGCTCCCGGCAGGAATGCGCCAGCCCCGGCACCCGGCCCCTCGCTGACGCCGCCCGAGGCACCACCGGCATCCACCCCCGAAGAATCGAATCCCCCCAGCCCGAACCTCTGACCGGAAGCAAAGTCGGCCTCGACCGGTTCGTCCTCCGCCCGGCCCGAGTAGCGCCCGGGCCCACCAAAGTCAGGCCCAACGCCACCCTCGCCGGCGGCCCGGCGACCGGCCGGGCCCACGGCACCGAAGCCGCCCGCAGCGTCTGCGGCACCGAAGCCCCCCGCCGGGACCGCCCCATCCGCCTCGCCGAAGTCGGCCGCCGAGGGTGCCGCATCCGCCGCGCCGAAGTCCGCCGCAGAGGCTGCCGCATCGAAGCGGCCCGCCGACTCCGCCGCGCCCCGTGCGCCACGGCCCACCCCCGCAGCGGCCGCGGCGCCCGTAGGCCCGCGGCCCGGGACCGATCGGCGCTGGCGGTCCGGGCGGCGCTGGCGGTCCGGGCGGCGCTGGCGGTCCGGGCGGTCCGGGCGGTCGGATGACGGTGGCTCGCGGTGGGCCGAGGCCGGAGTGAGCTCGTCGTACTCCTCGCCCTCCACGGCCCGCGGCGACGGGACGGTGGGCGGGTGGGTGGGCTCAGCGCGTACGGAAAGGGCTGCGGCCTCGGCCGCGTCGCCCAGCGTGGCTGACACCTCGGCCGCGGTCGGGCGTTCGGCTGGGTTTTTGCGGAGGCAGCGGTCGATCAGGTCGGCGACCTCGGGCGGTACCCCGGGCAGCTCCGGCAGCGGCGACGGCTCGACGTAGATGTGCGCGTTGAGCATCTGGGTGGTCGTCTCGACGGTCCACGGGGGCTCGTGCGCGAGCAGCCGGTATAGCAGGACGCCCAGCGCGTAGACGTCGGACGCTGCCTGCACCGCGTCGCCGGTCAGGCGTTCGGGTGCCAGGTAGGCCGGGGTGCCGACGAGCATCTCTTCCGGCGATGCCGGGCCGACGGCGGCCGCGATGCCGAAGTCGACGACTTTGGCCCCGGTCGCGGTGACCATGATGTTGGCCATCTTGATGTCGCGGTGGACCAGGCCGTCGGCGTGGGCCGCGGCCAGTGCGGCCGCGACCTCGCCGCAGATGCGGAAGACCGTGCGTGGGGGCAGCGGCGCGTTCGCCACCCGCTGCTGGAGGGTGGGGCCGTTGACCAGTTCCATCACGACGTACGGCCGGGGTGCGTCGCCGTCGGCCGACTCCCCGTAGTCGTAGACCTGGGCGATGTTCGGGTGGGACAGGGTGGCCGCGGCGCGTGCCTCGTCGCGGATGCGGGCGCGCGACTGCGGATCGCCGGCGAATCGGCCGGCGAGCACCTTGACCGCGACCGGGCGGCCGAGCACCTCGTCACGGGCCCGCCACACGACGGCCATCCCGCCGGTGCCGAGCTCGTCGAGCAATTTGTAACGCCCTCCGAGCGTCTCCTGAACCTCCACCCGTGGAAGTGTGCCGGTTCGGTCGCGAATTCGCACATCCGCCCACACTCGAATGGCATTCATATTCATTTTTGCGCGAGATCCACTTATTGTTCGACTTACTCGATCAAGGTGGTGGTCCCAGTGGCGATTTCCCGGCGGCAACGGGTCGCGGACGCGCTTGTCGGCCGCGTGCTGCGGCAGGCCCCGGCGCGTACCGAATATGTGGTGGAGCCGGAACGATGCCGGATGCGGGACGGCGTCGAACTCGCGGCGGACCACTACGGCCCGCGCGGCGGCCGGGCCCGGGGGACGGTGCTCATCCGCACGCCGTACGGCCGGGGTTTTCCCACGTCGGCGCTGAACGGGCGACTTCTCGCGGCCCGCGGCTACCACGTGCTGATCCAGAGCGTGCGCGGCACCTTCGGCTCCGGCGGGCAGATCGAGCCGATGGCGCAGGAGACCGAGGACGGCCTGGACACCGTTGCCTGGCTGCGTGACCAGGAGTGGTTCGACGGGCGGCTGGCCACCCTGGGCGGCTCTTATCTGGGCTGGACCCAGTGGACGATCCTGCAGGACCCGCCGCCCGAACTGCGCACCTCGGTGATCTACGTCGGGCCGCACGACTTCCGCGCCTCGACCTACGGAACCGGCGCTTTCACCCTCGGCGACTTCCTCGGATGGAGTTATCAGATCACCCGTCAGGAGGACAACGGCGGGTTGCGGCGACTGCTCGACACGGTCGCCGCCGGGCGGCGGCTGCGTCCGGTGTACGCCGGTCTGCCGCTCCCGGAAGCAGCCGAGACCGTCCTCTCGGGCCGGGCCCCGTGGTATCGCGAGTGGGCCACCCGCACCGACGCCGTCGACCCGTGGTGGGAAGCCCGTCGGGCCACCGCCGCCCTGGAGCGGGTCACCACGCCGATCCTGCTGGTCAGCGGCTGGCAGGACCTGTTCCTGGAGCAGACGCTGGAGCAGTATGCCGTGCTCACCGGCCGGGGCCTCGACGTCGGCCTGACCGTCGGCCCGTGGACCCACCTCGAGGTCGGCAGCCGCGCCGAGGGCCGGGTGAGCCGCGAGACGCTGGCCTGGCTCGACGAGTACATGGCCGGCGGCCCGCCCGCGCGGCGGCAACCGGTCAGCGTCTTCCGCACCGGTGAGCGCCGCTGGCACGATCTGCCGTCCTGGCCGCCGCCCTCCGCGCCCGCCGTATTTCGTCTCCACGCGACCGGAACATTGACTTTGATGCACCCGACGGCCGACGAATCGGAGAATCAGGAATCGGCCGAAGTCATCCATTCGCATGACACGATCAATGAGGCCGGAAATGACAGCGTCACTTTTCGCTATGACCCGGCCGATCCCACGCCGACCGTGGGTGGCCGCACGCTGAGCGGCTCGATGGGCGTGAAGGACAACCGGTCGCTCGAGGCCCGCCCCGACGTGCGGGCGTTCACCACCGATCCCCTGCCCACCGCGGTCGACGTGATCGGCGCCCCCGTGCTCGACCTGGTGATCTCGGCCGACAGCCGGTACGCCGACGTCTTCGTGCGCCTCTGCGACGTCGACGAGCGCGGCCACTCGCGGAACTTCAGCGACCTCATGCACCGGCTCGACCCGGCCGTGGCGCCGGGCGACGTGCACCATCTGCACCTGTCCCTCGACGCGTGCTTCCACCGGCTGCGGGCCGGCCACCGGCTGCGCCTGCTGGTGACCGGTGGCGCGTTTCCCCGCTATGCCCGGGCCGTCGACGAATCGGGCACGCTGACGCCGTCGCACCGCACCGTCCACTGTGATCCCTCCCGCCTGACCCTGCCGGTGGCGCCGCCACCGGAACCCGTCCTGCCCTGATCGACCGGTGCGGTTCAGCCGGTGGTGGCCGGATGCTGCATCCACCACTCGGTGAACTGCTGCGCCTGGCCCACCTGGTCGAGCCGTAGCACCCACAGATTGCTGTAGGTCTTGTCGGGATAGGTCGTGGTCGCCTGCACGACCGCCACCTCGTCGGTGATGATCACCGGGTGCCACTGGAAGGTCGTGGTGCCCGGCTCGTCGCGGATCGCGAGCCACCGGGCCACGATCTCGGTCCGCCCGAGCCACGGCGTGGCCCACGGCTCGGTGAAATAGGCCGCGTCGTCGGCGAACAGGCCGCCGATGTCCGCCGGATCGTTGGACTCCCACGCCCGCCGGTAGCTCTGCACCCACGCCGTGACCGCGTCAAGACTGCTCATCCGTTCCTCCCCAGGCCGGGCGCGACTGCTCGCGCTAGGTCACCTACGTCGGGCTTCCGTACGCCAAGCGATCGAACTCGGTCAGCGCCCCGCTCCACAGCAGATCGCTGACCTGGCCGAGCACGATTGAGATCAGCCCCTCGTGCGGATCGTTGAACCACGACGTGCCGTAGCCACCGGACCACCCGTACCGCCCGGGGCCGGACACCTCGTCGGCCGTGACCGTCACCGCCATGCCGTAGCCCCAGCCCTGCTGGAGCAGGAGCATGCCGCCGGTCTCGATCTGTTCGGGGCTCAGGTGGTTGGTCGTCATCGAGGCGACCGACTGCTCGGAGAGCAGCCGGGTGCCGCCGTGCACGCCACCGTTGAGCAGCAGCCGCGCGAACGCGAGGAAGTCGTCGGCGGTCGAGATCAGACCGGCCGAACCGGACGGGAAGGCCGGCGGCGCGCTCCACAGCTCGGGCGGGCTGGTGTCGTGCTCGGCCATCTTGCCGGTCGAGAAGTCGGTCATGTAATAACCCGGCAGCTCGGCCGCGCGCTCGGCGGGCAGCCAGAACCCGGTGTCGCGCATGCCGAGCGGCTCGAACAGCCGCTCCCGCAGCAGATCGCCCAGCGGCCGCCCGGCCGCCCGGGCCAGCAGCACGCCGAGGATCAGGGTGCCCCCGTTATACATCCATTTCTCGCCCGGCTGGTGGATCAGCGGGAGGGTGCCGAACCGCCGGATCCACTCGTCGGGGTCGTGCGGCGTGCGCGGATCGGGCTCGGCCATCACCAGCTGCTGCTCGCGCCACGCCCGCACGATCGGGTAGTCGGGGTTGAGCTGCTGCCCGGCGGCGATGATGCCGAAGCCGTTGGTGAAGGTCAGAAGGTCTTCCACCGTCACCGGCCGGACCGGCGCCACCGTCTCGTCGAGCGGCCCGTCCGGCCGGGCGAGCACCCGCTGGCCGGCCAGCTCGGGCAGCACCGTGGACACCGGTTCCTCGAGGTCGAGGACGTCGTCTTCGGCGAGCATCATCGCCAGCGTCGCGACCACCGGCTTGGTCATCGAGGCGATGCGGAACGGCGTTTCGCGTCTCATCGGCGTGTCACCGCCGACGTGGGTGAAGCCCAGCGCGTCGACGGCCACCTCGTCGCCTCGGGCGACGAGCGAGACCAGGCCGGGAAACTCGCCGCGCTCGACTCGGGCGGCCATCGCGTCATGCAGTTCGGCAGGCATGGGACACACCCTGCCAGGCGCCTACGACATTTTCGGATGGATCATTACCTGGCTTTCCGTCAACGGCGCGGTTCTGTCGGAGCGTCGGTCTAGGGTCCCCGGCATGGATCAGACCTGGCGTCATCTCCCCGCCCCGGCCCGTCCCGTCGCCGCGGCCGCCACGGCGGCGGTCGACGCGGCTCGCCGCCGCGAGCGCGAGGCGCTCGACGACGCAGTCGCCGACCTGGCCGGGCTCGATCCGGCGACGTCCGGCCTGATTTTGGGTACGACGGTGCGCCTGCTGCTGGAGGAGACCCATCCCGACGGGCTGGACGGCGAAGCCGTGCGCACGGTCCTCGAGCGCAGCGTGCGAGGCGCGATCGACTGGCAGCCCGACCTCGATCCGCACGTGGTGCTCCTGCTCCTGGCCGGCGCTCTGGGCGTCGCCGACGAGGACGGCACCCCACCGCCCCGGCCGGAGGTGCTCGCCCGGCACGCCGCACTGCTGATGGCCGACCTGGCCGGTCCACGCCCGATCGAGCCCGTCCTGACCGCCGCGCTCGGTGAGATCGCGCGCGTCCAGTTGAACGACTGACTGTTGCACAAAATAGAAGTTTGCAGAGCCTGCAAGTTCTGGCCGTAGGGTTCCGCCCGTGAGCGTTGACGTGCCCGGCCGGCGCGACCAAAAGAAGCAGCAGACGCGGGCGGCCCTGACCACGGCCCGCTACGCCTGGTGGACGAGCGCGGCCTCGACCGGGTGACCACCGGATCAACCCGAACCCGTCTCCGCGGCCACCGCTGTCGAGGCGACCATCGCGGAGGATGCGGTGGCCCTCGCGGAAGAGCCGGTCGCGGCCGAAGCCGTGGACGCCGTCGCGGAAGCAAACACCAGCACGACCGCAACCGAAGCCGTGGTCCGGTCTGATGCTCGGCATGTTCGTGGCCATCCTGGCGTCCACGATCGTCTCCAACGCGCTGCCCCGCATCATCGCCGACCTGGGCGGCAGCCAGTCGGTCTACACCTGGATCGTCACCACCGAGCTGCTGTCGATGACCGCGACGGTGCCGCTCTGGGGCAAGCCGGCCGACCTCTACAGCAAGAAGCTGCTGATCCAGGTCTCGCTGTCGCTGTTCGTGATCGGTTCGCTGATCGCCGGGTTCACCCCCAACGTGCGGCATTCTGATCCTGAGCCGGATCGCCCAGGGCGTCGGCGCGGGCAGCATGAGCGCGCTCGCGATGATCGTCATGGCGGCGATGATTCCGCCGTGCGAGCTGGGCCGTTACTCCGGCATGTTCGGGGCCGTCTTCGGCGTCGCGAGCACCGTCACGCTGGCGATCGTGGCCAGCGTCCTGGTCGGCGTCGCGATGTTCGGCGGCACGATTTTCCTGTCGCAGTACTTCCAGATCGCGCTCCGCAAGTCGCCGACCGTGGCCGGCCTGATGAGCCTTCCGATGATTTTCGGCCTGCTGGTCTCGTCGACGGTCGCCGGCCAGCTCATCACCAGGTACGGCCGGTGGAAGGCCTACCTGGTCTCCGGCGCGGTCGTCATGACCGCCGGTCTGCTGTTGCTCAGCCGCATCGACGCGCATACGAGCGTGCCGGTGGTGTCGGTCTACATGGCAGTTCTCGGCGTCGGCGTCGGCATGCTCATGCAAATCTGGTGCTGGCGGCGCAGAACGACGTGGCAGCCACCGAACTCGGCGCGGCCACCTCGTCGATCACGTTCTTCCGCAGCATGGGCGGCGCGATCGGGGTGAGCGCGCTCGGCGCGGTGCTGGCCGACCGGGTGACCTCGCTGTTCACCGACAAGTTCGGCGCGGCGGCGACCGCGGGCGGCGGCACCGCCAAGGTGCCCGACCTCAAGAGCCTGCCGCCCGAGGTCCTGCTGGTCGTCAAGGACATCTACGCGACCGCGACGTCCGATCTGTTCCTGGTCACGGCCCCGATCGCGTTCCTGGCCGTCATCGCGGTGGCGTTCATCAAGGAGAAGCCGCTCTCCACGCTCTCGGGCGACGAGCGGCGCGCGAACGAAGAGGCGGCCGCCACCGGCGTCCCGATGCACTGAGCGCGGCTCAGACCGCCCGGCTGTCAACGACGGCCGGGCAGCTGCTCAGCACGGTGCGAAATCGGTCGGCGGCGTCGCCCAGGTGGGTGACCAGACGGGGTCAGGACGCTCAGGACGGGCGCAGGCCGACCGAGGTGCGTGCGGTCGCCGGCTCGGCGCAGCCCAGCAGGCCGACCAGCCCGGACACCCAGAGCTGACGGTAGACCGTCGGGCTCGGGTGGCTGACCACCAGCTTGATCCCGCTCGCCGCGGCGGTGTGGAAGCAGGCGACGAGGATGCCGATGCCGATGCTGTCGATCAGCATTACCCGCTGAAGGTCGAGGCAGATCTTGCCCGGCGTGGAACTGGTCAGAACATCGTTGACCGCATCCCGCATCACATGGGCATTGTCAAGATCGATTTCTCCACTCGGGGCGATCTCAACGGTGCCGTCGGCCAATTGGCGCGTGGTGATCGGCAGATACACGGCTGCCCTCTTCCTGGCGTCGAGCCGAGCCGACGCCGACCTTTCCGTCGCGAAACGGCTGCCGGTCACACGATGCCCGAACGGGCATCCGACCTGGGCTGGGCCTGGCGTCGCGGCCACGACGCTCACCCTCCGACCGCGTTCCCTACAACAATCCGCTGGTCTGCAAGTTACGCCACGTAGGCGCGGAACGCCAGAGTAGTTCACATGGCCTGAATGTGCTGGAACGGTCAGCGGGCCACTGGGACGTTGACGTTCCGCACCGTCGGGCCGAATACTCACGGTATGCGATGGAGCGCGCTACGGCATGGTTGACGTTTCCCTCCGAACCGCGCCCATGCTCCCTGAAGGTCCCGACATCATCCACTTCAGCAGCGCGGACATCGATCAGGCCCGCATCCTGCTAAATCGTTTCTATTACCCGGTAGCGGTCGGAACCCCGGAAGGACCGGCGGGTTTCACGCTGGGCGCCGAAGTGATCCAACTCGGACCGCTGACCGTCGGCCAGTTCAGCTTTGCCACCTCGGTCACGTTCGATGTGGCCGAGTTGGACGCCTATCACGTCTGCATGCCCACGTCCGGGCGCATGCGCACGCGACATGCCGGTCATGAGGTGCTGGCGACCCCGGCAACGGCCGCGGTCTTCGGTCCCGGCAGCCCGGTCTTCACGCTGCACGATGCCGGGTCGGCCGAGCTCGCGATCAAGATCGAGCGGACCGCGCTGGAAGAGGAGCTCGCCGGCCTGCTGGGTCACCCGGTCGAGGGACCGATCGACCTGCCACCGGCCATCGCGCTCACCGCCGGGCCGAGCCAGAGCTGGAGCCGCCTGGTGCGCCTGCTGCGCGACGAACTCGACTACGAACAGAGCCTGCTCTATCAACCGCTGATCGCCGAGCAGCTGCGCAGTTGCGTGCTCAGCGGGCTGCTGCTCAGCGTGCCGCACAAATATCACGACGAGCTGATCGGCCCGGCCGCCGCCGGTCCGCCCCGGGCCATCCGCCGTGCGGTCGAGGCCATCCACGACGAGCCGGAGCGTTCGTTCAGCGTGACCGACCTGGCCCGGATCGCCAACATGAGCGTGCGCTCGCTGCAGGAGGGCTTCCGCCGGCACGTCGGCAGCGCGCCGATGACCTATCTCCAGTCGGTGCGTCTCGACCGGGCCCACGAGAGCCTGCGCCGGGCCGACCCGACCCGGCTCACGGTGTCGGCGGTCGCCCACCGCTGGGGCTTCGCTCACCTGGGCCGTTTCGCGTCGGCCTACCGCCTCCGCTTCGGCGAGTCACCGTCGGAGACGTTGCGCAAGAACGCCTGAGATCATTCGCCGGGGTCGCTGCGGCGCGGCTGCGGCACCTCGTCGGTGCGGCGGGCGCTCGCGGTCGCCCCGAA
Source organism: Actinoplanes sp. NPDC051343 (assembly GCF_044455125.1). Lineage (NCBI taxonomy): Bacteria > Bacillati > Actinomycetota > Actinomycetes > Micromonosporales > Micromonosporaceae > Actinoplanes > Actinoplanes sp. NPDC051343. The sequence goes on along the minus strand of NZ_JBITEL010000013.1, from coordinate 238,047 downwards.
GAGCTGTCCGCGCGGCGGCATCCACTCGCGCCACTGGCCGAGCCGGGGCGGCACCGCCACCGCCTCGCCGTCGCCGGATCCGCGGAGCTCGCGCAAATAGGCCAGCACCCGGCCCGCCGCGACCCCGCCGTCCTCGGCGATACTCAGCAGCGTGCGGTGAGCCTCGGCCACCGCCGGGTCGTGCGGGTCGAGGCCGGGCAGGTCGCCGATCGGCCGGCGCAGCAGGGCGGCCAGCCCCGCCAGCGCCTGAACCACGTCACATGCATCCCGTTCGGCGTCGGACAGCCCGGTCACGTTTCCCCCTCACCACGCGCGCCTGGTCGGTTCGCCGCCGCCACAGCGGTACATCTCAAGCGCGCCAAGTCGGAAATGTATTCGTCCCACTACTAAGCGTCCATCCGTAACGCGCGGGTACTGTCCAGTTAGCGCTCAGTTTGACCGTCGACTGCTTCAACGTCCCTTTCGGCCCCATGGTCATCCGGCGTACGAGGGGGTAAGACGGGTAACGCAAAGGCCGGAGGAGGAGATATGACCGACGAGATTCATCCCTTGGAGGAGAGCGACGAGGTCGCCGACGCGGTGGAGGACGACGTCGCGGTCGACGCGTTCATCACGGGCGGCGGCACCGACCGCGACACCCCCGACTTCCTGCAGCCGGGCGAGGAGCCTCACCTGCGTACGGGCGCCGACCAGAAGTGGGATCCGGAGGATCTGGCCGTGGCCGAGGGCCGCGACCCGACGCCGGCGAACGTCGAGCGCGCCCGCAAGGAACTGGAAGAGGACGGCCCGGCCGCGATCGAGCGGACCGTCCCTTAAGACTGACGTCAGACCGGGCCTGACGTCAGACCGTGGTGGTGCGCCCGGTCCGGATCGCTTCCTGCGCCGCGGCCAGGATCGCCGTGATCCGGGCGCCGAACCGCACGTCGAGCTCGGGCTTCGGGCCACCGGCCGCGGCGGCCAGCAGCTGGTCGATGGCCCGGCCGAGCGCCTGCACCGGGTCCCACTCGGCGGAGGGCGCGGTAAGAACGGCGGCCTCACCGGCGATCGCGGCCTCTTCGCGGCCGGCGGCCGGCGGCGCGTCGACCGACATGGTGAGCGCGCTGATCGCCCCGTCGGCGTGCCGCGCGAGCACGTGCGTCATGTCGTGCGCGCCGGCCATCGCGGTCACTTCGGTGACCGGCCCGAGGATCGGCAGCAGCAGGGCGAGCGCGTGCGGGCCGACGTCCCACAGGCCGCCGCTCTCCTTGCGCCAGGCCGAGGCGCCGAACGGGTTGCCGTCGGTGAAGATCGAGCCGACGTGGTCGACCCGGCCCTCGAGCCAGCCGCCGGCCTGCCGCGCCGACGCCACGAACTCCTCGATCTCCGGCATCAGCCGCCGGGTGAAGAAGACCACGGACGCCAGGTCGCGCTCCTCGACCGCCGAAACGATCTCGTCGGCCTCGGCCCGGGTGAACGCGACCGGCTTGTCGAGCAGCAGATGCCTGCCGGCCCGGGCCGCCTGCAACGCGATCGGCGCCTGCACGTCGGGCGGCAGCGCGATCGCGACGGCGTCGACGTCGGCGATCAGGTCGGCGATCTCGGCGTACGGCCGGGCGTTGTGCAGCGCGGCCAGCTCGGCGGCTTTGTCGGGATTGCGCCCCCAGACCCCCACCAACTCGACCGAATCGTGGGCGGTCAGCGCCGGTGCGTGCGCCATGTGCGCCCACGGTCCCGTGCCGAATAGTCCGAAGCGCATGCACCCTCCCGGTGTTTCACGTCCCGGCCGCAAGTTACCAGCAATTCGGCGATCAGTACGCTGTGCCGGGTGAACGGTCCCCTGTCGCTGGTGACGATCATCGCCGCCCTCGTGCTGGCGGTGTGGTTCCTGCTGCGCGCGGCCCTCGACCGGGCCCCCAGCCGCTTCGATCTGATGGTCACGCTGGGCCTCGCGGTGCTGGTCGCGGTGCTCGTGGTCGTCGCGGTCGTCAACCTCTTCGACGGCACCCGCCCCGCCGAGACGGCCACGTTCCTCGGTTACCTGATCACCACGATCGCGTTCGCGCCGGTGGCCTTCTACCTGGCCCGGCTGGAACCGACCCGCTGGGGCAACCTCATTCTCGGCGTCGCCTGCCTGGTGCTGCCGGTTCTGGTGCTGCGGTTGCAGCAGATTGCGTCGGTGACCGGTGCCGCCTGAACCCACCGCCCAGCAGACCCGCCCGGCCGACGCCGCCCTCAACACCGGCCTCGGCCGCGTGCTGCTCTTCGTCTACGGCGTCTTCGCCCTCTCGGCCAGCGCCCGCGCGATCGTCCAGATCATCACGCACTTCTCCGAGGCCCCGCTGGCCTACCTGTTGTCCGGCCTGGCCGGCCTCGTCTACATCGCCGCGACCGTCGGCCTGGCGATCGGCGGCGAGCGCGGCCGCCGGCTGGCGCTGACCAGCTGCAGCATCGAGCTGCTGGGTGTGCTGATCGTCGGGACGCTGAGCGTCGCCGACAAGGTCGCCTTCCCCGACGACACGGTCTGGAGCCGCTACGGCAGCGGCTACGGTTACGTCCCGCTGGTGCTGCCGTTCATCGGCCTCTGGTGGATCTGGCGCCACCGCCCCAAAAACTGAGAGATGTCGCAGCGGGGTGGTGGGTGACGGACCGCAGCTCCCGCCGAGGGCCCGCCCGGGCCGAGCAGGGCGCTGGCGCGCCCAGAACGCTCACCCCGACCGGGCGACCTGCGTAAGCGGTTGCGCTCAAACCCTTCCGGCGCAGCTGACGCACGTGCGTGCGTCCGGGCGGATCTCGAGTCGCTCGGCCGGGATCGGGTTACCGCAGCGCTCGCAGATGCCGTAGGCGCCCTCGTCGTGCCGGGCCAGTGCGGCCCGCAACTCGGCCGCTCGCTGCCGGGTGGCGGCCAGGGTCGCCGTCAGCTGGGCGCGTTCGAAGGCGATCGTGGCACCCTCCGGGTCGTGCTCGTCATCGGCGTTGGAGGAGCGCGACGCCTCGAACACCGCCGCCAGGTCGGCCTCCAGCGCGTCGGCCTCTCCCTCGGCTCCGGCCAGCAGCCGCTCCAGCGCCTCTCGGGTCGTCATCAATCCACGCTAGCGGCTCCGGGCGAGGCAACCGTGCGGCGGTTCGCCGCGGTCGGCGCGGCGGTCCTGACCGCTTCGTAGGCGGCTCGGCTGGCTTCGATCGCGGGCACGTGCTCGATCGCCCAGCCGGCCAGCGCGAGCGCGGGCGGGATCAGGCTCTTTCCGGCCGCGGTCAGGGCGTATTCCACGCGGGGCGGCACCTCGGCGTGGACCGTACGGGAAACCAGGCCGTCGCGTTCGAGCTGGCGCAAGGTCAGCGTCAGCATCCGCTGGGAGATGCCGGGTACCTGCTGGTGCAGGTCGGTGAAGCGGAGCGTGGCCTGGTCGAGAGTCGCCACCACGAGCAACGTCCACTTGTTGCAGATGCGGTCGAGGATGGCCCGCAGCGTCCGCCCGCCGTCGCCGCGGATCAGGCAGGTGTGCTCGTACTCCGACATGACCACCCCTTGTGCCTCAGGCACACGCTTGTGCCTTTTGTAAGCCCCTCAATAGTGCCGCATCATGAGGCTGCTTCCCTTCAGTAACCGTCCTGGTAAGGGGTATTCCGTGCGCATCGCCTACTGGATCGTCGCCGGCCTGCTGGCGTTGTTCTACCTCTACGCCGGCGGCCGCAAGGTCGCCGAGTCGCGCGAGCGGCTGCTGCCGATGATGGGCTGGGTCGACCGGATGCCGATGCCGCTGGTCCGCACGATCGGCGCGCTGGAGATCCTCGGCGCGGTCGGCCTGATCGTGCCCCCGCTGACCGGCATCGCCGCCGCGCTCGCCTTCGCCGCGGCGATCGGGCTGGTCCTGGTCCAGGTCGGCGGCATCGTCACCCACCTGTCCCGTGGCGAGGCCAACCTGATCGGCCTCAACATCGGCCTGCTGATCGCCGCCGCGGCGGCCGCCTGGCTGGGGACGACCTGGCTATGAGGCCTCGATGGTGTGGGGCAGGAAATTGCACTGGTCCTTGGTGACCAGGCCGTCGACGCCGAGGCCCTCCCGGATGCCCAGGCCCGCCGGTTCGCCGTCGACGAGCCAGCACCCGAGCACCGGATGGACCGTCCCCTCGAGCCCGTCGAACGACGGCAACTCGCACAGTTCCTGGACGACGTAGAGCCCGTCCGCGCCGTACTCGGAAGGGTTTTCGGTGATCGTGACGCCGTCCCGCACCAGGGTGACCGAGCCGCCCTCCCGTCCCCAGACGGGTTTCTTGGCATAGCTGGTCAGCGAGGCCGCGGCCGACGACGAGGCGAAGTAGGCGGGTAGCAGGTATTTTCCCCGCTCCCGATCATCGCCGAAGAGTTTCCAGAGCACCGGCAGGATCGCCTTGTTGCCGAGCAGTGCGGCCTTGTAGGGCGGTTCGATCCAGACCGTGCCGTGCTTGGTCGGGTCGGCCATGTTGCGGAAGAAGGCTTTGCCGCCCTCCTCGTTCCAGAACCACTCCCACGGGTAGAGCATGAAGACGACGTCGATCGGCTCGGCCTTGCCGGAGCCGCCGGGTACGAACATGACCCGGTCGCCGGACACGTCCCAGCCGATCTGGCTCATCGCGATCAACTCGACCGGGAAGCCCGCCTCCTCGGCCGTCGACATCAGGTAGGCCACGTTCATGCGGTCCTCGCCCGAGGTCTCGGACGTCTCGTAGGCGAAGAAGATCTTGGGCTTCTCGGGCAGCCACGTGCGGGCCTCGCGCAGCTTGGCGATGTTGCGCCGCCACGCACCCGGGTCGGCCGGTTCGCCGTCGCCCGCCTCCCACCCGACCAGCCGGTCGTGGATCGAGTTCCACTGCCGCCACGGGTGCCGGGTGAGGTTGGTCTGGTCGGCCCAATGCCATTGGATCACCGCCGACTCGACCAGCGAGGTCGGCGTCTGCGCGTTGTATTCCAACAGTTTCGGCGTGCTGCCGGCGCCGTTGTACCAGAGGTCGAACCGGCCGTAGATGCTCGGCGAGAAGTCCGGCGTCTCCATCGGTAGCCGCATGTCGGGGTCTTTGTCGTAGTGCGTCCAGGTGTCGGCGTCACCGTCGAACCACGTGCGGATGATCTGCTCGTGCGCGAACTCGGGAATGCCGATCTTGGCGAGGAAGCAGCTCGACGGGTTGCACACCGAGGAGAAGTAGCCCGCGCGGCGGCCCTCGACGGTGTGCCGCGGGCACTGCCCGACCATCCAGTCGCCGGCCTCGATGCACATCGCCTGCAGGGTCGAGGTCGCCGTCTCCAGTTCCTCGATCTCTCCGGCGGTGAAGTCGTAGTACGGACCCTCCTGCCAGTACGAGATCATCGTCCCGTCGGGCAGTTCGGTGTCGTTGTAGGTCAGCCCGAGGCTGTAGTTGGTGAGCTTCCAGCCGTCACGAACCGGCCCGTACGGAATGCGGCGCACCGTGTCAGCCGCCCGACGTGTGCGACGTGTGGGAGCTGCTCTTGCTGGTGCCCTTGCCGCCCTTGCCGACCACGTTCGTCTTGATCGTCCCGTTGCCGATCTTCCCGGTGGCGGGCAGGCCGAACGACTTGCGCGAAGCCTGATCGTTGTAGGCGAAGCGGCTGCCGCCGGACGGCAGCCGCGCCCCGATCGGGTAGCCCGAGCGATAGCCCGACGAGTGCCAGATGTAGTAAGGCACGACGCCGCCGCCGTAATAGTGATTGGCGTCGCAATAACTCTCGTCCACGATCACGCCGTTGCCATCGGCGCAGTAGAAGCCCTCGTTGTGGTAGCGGCTGTTGTCGCAGGCCGCCGCCCCGCCCGCCGCCAGCAAGAGGAAGGTGCTGGTCAGCGAGACGCTACGAGAGCTCATTCGCCGATTCATGATTCCTTTGTACCAGCTTTAGTCGCGGGGCCCACCGGCCACATAAATCACCTGACCGGACACGAAACCGGCGCCCTCGCTGGCGAGGAACGACACCGTGTTGGCCACGTCCTCCGGGCGACCGGCCCGGCCGACCGGGATCTGGCTGACCGCCGCCTTCTCGAAGTCGGCGAAGTCGACGCCCACCCGGGCCGCCGTCGCCGCCGTCATGTCGGTGACGATGAAGCCGGGCGCGACCGCGTTGGCCGTGATGCCGAATCGGCCCAGCTCGATCGCCATGGTCTTGGTGAAGCCCTGGAGGCCGGCCTTGGCCGCCGCGTAGTTGGCCTGGCCGCGGTTGCCGAGCGCCGAGGTGCTGGAAAGACTGACGATGCGGCCCCATTTCGCGTCGACCATGTACTTCTGCACCGCGCGGGTGCACAGGAAGCTGCCGCGCAGGTGCACCCCCATCACGGTCTCCCAGTCGTCCTCGCTCATCTTGAAGATGAGGTTGTCGCGCAACACGCCGGCGTTGTTGACCAGCACGGTCGGCACGCCCAGTTCGGCGACGACCTTCTCGACCGCGGCCGTCACCTGCGCCGAGTCGGAGACGTCCGCCCCGACCGCGAGAGCGGTGCCGCCGGCGTCGTGGATCGCCGTCACCGTGTTGGCGCAGGCGCCCTCGTCAAGGTCGACGACCGCGACGGCGAGACCATCGGAGGCCAGTTTTCGGGCGGTCGCCTCGCCGATGCCGCGGGCGGCACCCGTGACGATCGCGACGCGGGGCGGAACGGATTGCGACATTGCGGCCTCCGGCTGTGATCTCGACGACGCGCCGACTCTAACTCGACTCACGAGTAACGGCGCAGGCGGATCCACCGATATCCGTAGCCTGCGACCTCGATCTCACGGAACTTCCCGAGGTCCGCGTATTCGCGGTCGGCGAGCACGTCGTTGGGCGACTCAGCCTCCGGATAAAGGGAGCTCAGGTCGACCGTGCCGTCGTCCGGACCGAGGTTGTGCACGAACAGCATCGTGCCGGTGGAGTCGTCGGCTCGGTGCACGAGCACGCCGGGCGGCACGGGCACATCAACGTGGGTACAGCTGCCGGCACCGACCTCCGGTGCCTCACGCAGCGTGCGGATCATGCGCTCGAACCACGACAGCAAGGACTTTCGGTCCAGGCGCTGCTGGGTGACGTTGACCTTCTCGTACGCGAAGTCGCCGTGATCAACCACAGGTCGGACGAGCTCGGCCTTGGATGCGGTCGAGAACCCGGCGTTGGGCAGAATCGACCACTGCATCGGGGTGCGGATCGCGTCTCGCCCCTCCAACGCGAGGTCGTCGCCCATCCCGATCTCCTCGCCGTACCGCAGGACCGGGGTGCCCCGCAGGCTGAACTGCAACGCGTAGGCCAGCTCCAGCCGCTTCCGGTCGTTGCCGAGCATCGGGGCCAGCCGCCGCCGGATGCCGCGCCCGTAGAGCTGCATCTCCGGCTCGGGCCCGAACTTGGCGAACACGTCGGCCCGCTGTTCGGCGGTGAGCCGCGAGAGGTCGACCTCGTCGTGGTTGCGCAGGAAGGTGGCCCACTGCCCGCCCCGGGGCAGCTTCGGCGTCTCGCGCAGCGCCTCGATGATCGCTTCCGGGTTTTCCCGGGCCAGCGCCAGCATCAGCCGCCCGTTGAGCATGAAGTCGAACAGCATGTGGATGCGGTTGCCCGAGCCGCCGCCGTCACCGAAGAACCCGACCAGCTGTTCGGGTTCCACATTGGCCTCGGCCAGCAGGACCGAGTCGCCCTTGCGCCACTGCACGTGTTCGCGCAGCTCGGTCAGGAACTCCATGTTCTTGGGCGGGTTGGGATGCCCCGGCTCGGTCTCCTCGATGATGAACGGCACCGCGTCCATCCGGAAGCCGGCCACCCCGAGCTGGAGCCAGAACGCGCAGATCTTCTTGATCTCCTCGCGGACCGCCGGGTTCTTGATGTTGAGGTCGGGCTGAAACTTGTAGAACCGGTGGTAGTACCACAGCTTGGCCGTGCGGTCGAAGCTCCACGTCTCGCCCTGCTCGCCCGGGAAGACCATGCCCTGGTGCCGGTCGGGCGGCGCACTCTCGGCCCAGACGTACCACTCGCGGAACGGCGATTCGGGATCCGACCGCGCCGACTGGAACCACGGGTGCTGGTCGGAGGTGTGGTTCACCACCAGGTCGATGATGACTTTGATGCCGAGGTTGTCGGCCTGGTGCAGCAGTTCGGCGAAGTCGCCGAGCGTGCCGAACCGCGGGTCCACGTTGTAGAAGTCGGCCACGTCGTAGCCGTCGTCCCGGTCGGGTGACGGGTGGATCGGGTTGAGCCACAGACAGGTGACGCCAAGCCGGGCCAGGTAGTCGAGCCGGCCGATCAGGCCGCGGATGTCGCCGATTCCGTCGCCGTTCGAGTCGGCGTACGTGTCGATGTCGAGGCAGTAGACAACGGCCTTCTGATACCACCGGTCGCTCATGCCCGTCCTCAGTTTCCGACACCCGGCTCCGCGAAACCGCCGTCCTACGTTTCCGGCCTCGAGTCACCCGGCACCGTCGCCCCGCTGCCGCCAATCGACCCGCCATTCTCGGCCGGCCCACCACTCGCGGCCAGCCCGCCGCTTCCGGCCGGCCCGCCGCTCCCGACCAGCCCACCGCTCCCGACCAGCCCGCCACTTCCGGCCGGCCCGCCGACCACGGTCATGGCCCGGCTCCGCTCGAGCCGCTGGTTGAGGCCGGCCGCGGTCCAGAAGGCGGCTGCCGGGACGACGATCAGAGCGGCCCACTGCACCGGGCCGAGCAACTGGATGTCGTCGGGGTGCCGCGAGTTGAACTCGAGGAACCCGCCGAACCCGTAGCTGACGAGCGGGAAGACGGCCGCCACCGGCACTGTGCAGGCAATCACCCGCCGCCGCACCGCGGGGTCGAGCCGGAACACACCGACCAGGGCGAGTCCCCCGGTGGTGAGCAGCAGGAACAGGGTGAACGCGAACCGAGACTGGTTGCCGTCCAGCGAAAGGGTGCCGAGGTAGTCGGGATAGGCGATTCGCGTGCTGAAACCGTTGGTGGCCAGGACGACGCCCGCCGCCACCACGAACAGCGAGCCGCGCGGCCGCGGACCGTGCACCGAGACGGTCGAGGCGATCAGCACCACGATCGCGCCCATGACGATCCAGAAGACGTTGAGCAGCATCACCGGGGAATCGGCGTAGAACCGGGACGGCGCCGCGATCTCGGCGATCACGCCGGCCAGTGCAGCAGTCACGCTCAGCCCGCGCCATCCGGCCAGCGTGGCCACCACGACCATGGCCCAGGGAACCGCTCGTGCCACGTCGAAGGGAGCGAACGGCGGCCGGTTGTAAGCCGGCTCGAAGAGGGCGACCGCGCCGACCATCGCGAAACGGCGCAGGGCGACCGCGCAGAGCAGGATCGCGCCGAACAACTGCACGGTGAAGGCCGCCCGCCGCCACTCCGGGCCCTCGAGGGTCGAGCGGAGCCGGGCCGTTACGGCGCCCGCCAGCAGGCTCGCCGCGTGCTTGCGGACCGGGCTCGGGTCGGCCATCAGTACGCCGATCATCTCGTCGGTGTATTCGCGCCGGAAGTCGGCCGGGTAGAGCTCCAGGAGGAGCCGGTAGCGGTTCTCTTTCGAGCTCATGCGGTGGCTCCTCCGAAGGTGATGCCCCGGGAGCGCAGGCGCTCCTCGGCGATGGCGGCCTGGGCACGCAGGCGGGCGGTCTCGGCGGCGAGGCTCTGCTCGCCGGCGGCGGTCAGCCGGTAGTAGCGCCGGAGCCGGGACTGCACGACCTCTTCGCGCTCGACCTCGATCAGTCCGTCGGACCGCAGCCGGTCGAGCGCCGCGTAGAGGGTGCCGGCTCGCAGGCGCACGCGGCCGCCGGTCATCGCGGCCACGTCCTCGATCACGGCGTAACCGTGGCGGGGTTCGCCGGCCAGCGCGGTGAGGACCAGGAAGGTCGGCTCACGCATGGGTCCGTCGCTCATGGCTCAGGAATATACCGATGATCGGCATATACGGCCACCCTCGTACCGCAAAAAGATCACCCCGAGGGCCGGAGCCCTCGGGGTGATGAGCGACGCGCGGCCGCGGGACGGGACGACCGCGCGTCTGTCAGGCGTCCTGAGAGCCCTCGATCACGGCCGGTTCGGAGATCAGAAACCAGCCGAGATCTTGGTGAAGGCCCAGTCCGCCTGAGCGATACCGGAGCAGTCGGAGACCACTCCGCCGCCGGCACAGCCCCGGTCCCGGTTCACTGCCCAGAAGGTGAACCGCGCGAAACCCTTGCTGGACGCATAGTCGCGGATCCGCGTCCACGTGTCGGTCGAGGTCGTCTCCTGCTGATCGCTGAGACCGTTCATGCCGGAGATGCCCATGTGCGAGTAGGCCTGCGCGTCGGTGTACCCGAACGTGCTCTTGAGCTGGTTCTTCAGACCCTCGGACGCGCCCACCGTCGCGGTGTACATGTCCGAGCCACCGCCGAAGTCGAACGGCATCTGGGTGAAGATGTCGATGTTCGAGCCCAGCGCCTTGGCCTGCTGCACGAGCCGGACGCCGTTGCTGTTCGGCCCGTTCGGCGTGGTGCCGAACGTGACGATCGTCTTGACCGAGGGGTTGTTCCTCTTGACGATCGCGAGCGCGCTGAGGATCTTGTCCTGCACCGCGGGGTTCTCGAATTCGTCGGTGTTCTCGATGTCGATGTCGATCGCCTTGAACGAGAAGGCGTTGATCACCTTCTGGTACGCCCCGGCCAGGTCGTTCGCCGTCGCGCAGTTCGGGCCGAGCTTGTTGCCGCTCCAGCCGCCGAGCGACGGGACGACGTCGGCGCCGGCCGCACGGGCCTGCGAGATGTAACTGCCGTGCACGCCACCGGTGAGGCCGGACTCGCTGTCCCACGCCGGGTTGCAACCGCCACTGGCGTTGACGAAGGCCATGGTGAACGCCTTGACGCCGGTCGCGCCGACCACGGTGGCCGGGGCGGGCGGGTTGCCCCAGCCCGGGTACACGTACGGCGCCGACGCCATCTTGCTGCCGGTGGTGGGAGGCGCCGTGGTGGGACCGGTGGTCGGCGGCGGCGTGGTGCCGCCACCACAGGCGCCGCTGTCGGCCCAGACGTCCCATTGACCGGAGTGGGTGGCCGGGGATTCGTTCTGGGTCCACCACTTGGCGCTGTAGTTGTGGCCGTTCTGCGAGGCGCTGTTGCCACCGACGTAGACCGCGGTGGAGCTCCAGGCGGGTGCACAGGCGGTGGCCGCGTTCGAGGCGACCATCGGGGCGATCGCGGCGGCCGATCCGGCCGCCAGGACCGATCCGAGGACGAGCAGCTTCCGACGGAGTTTCACGGGGGTTCTCCTAGAGGGGATTCAGGGGAGGCTGTTCAGGTGCGGCTTGACCGTGTTGGCGAAGCCGTTGCCGTTGCTGACGTCCCAGTTGATCGACCAGGTCATCGCGCCGCGCAGACCCGGGTACGTCGCCGGCGGCTTGAACGAACCGCAGTTCGTGCCGGCCGACAGGCAGTCGAGCGCCGAGTTGACCACCGACGGCGAGACGTAGCCGCTGCCCGCCGCGCTGGTGCTGGCCGGGAGGCCGAGCCCGACCTGGTCGGGACGCAGACCGCCCTGCAACTGGATGCAGGCGAGCGCGGTCAGGAAGTTCTCGTTGCCCTGCGAGTACGCCGCGTTCTGGTCGCACCCGAGCATCGAGCCCGAGTTGTAGAACTGGGTGTTGACGATCGTCAGGATGTCCTTAATGTTGAGCGCCAGCGCGAAGTACGACGAGCCGGTGCTCTGCATGTCGATCGTCTGCGGTGCCAGCGTGACGATCAGGTTGGCGCCGGCCTTGGTACGCAGGCTGTGCAGCGCCTGACCCATGTACGTCGCGTTGATCCCGTTCTCGAGGTCGATGTCGACGCCGTCGAAGCCGTACGTCTGCATCAGCGAGTAGACCGAGTTGGCGAAGTTGGTGGCCGAACCGGAGTCGCTGACGCTGATCGTGCCGTTCTGGCCGCCGACCGAGATGATGACCTTCTTGCCCCGCGAGTGCAGGGTCGCGATGTCGGCCTTGAAGTGAGCGTCGGTGTAGCCGCCGACCTGGGCCGACAGGCCCGAGTCAAGGGTGAAGGAGACCGCGCCCGGTGTCGACGTGGCGTCCGCGAAAGCGACAGCGATCAGGTCGTAGTTGGTCGGGACGGCGGCGAGCTTGAGGGCGGCCGCGCCGTTGTAGAAGTTCTGCCAGTAGCCGGTGAGCACGTGCTTGGGCAGCGTGCCGTTGGACGGCGGAACGGTCGTCGGCGGCGCGGTGGTGGGCGGTGCGGTGGTCGGCGGCGCGGTGGTGGGCTTCGTGGTCGGAGGGGTAGTGGTGGGCGCCGGGGTAGAGCCGCCTCCGCAGGCACCCGCGTCGGCCCATACGTCCCACTGTCCACTGTGGGTGGCCGGGGATTCGTTCTGGGTCCACCACTTGGCGCTGTAGTTGTGGCCGTTCTGCGAGGCACTGTTGCCACCCACGTAAACCTGGGTGGCGCTCCACGCGGGAGCACAAGCGGCGGCCGCCGACGCACTGCCGGCGAAGTAGGTCGCCGCGCCGGCGGCCACGAGCGCCACGGTCGTTGCGAGGATGACGGATCTGGAGCGCTTCATCGCCGTACCTCCCTGGGGGCAAGAGATGTATCAATGTTTAGGACTGTTAACTGTAAAAGTCCATAGCGACGACCTTAAACTTCCTTAAATCGCAAAAGAGGGCCGGAGGCGCTGGTCCTCGCCTCCGGCCCGGAAAACAGATAAGAATTCTTATCGACGGAACTGGATCCAGTTCACGTTGACGAAGTCGTTCGGCTGGCCGCTGGTGAAGGTCAGGTAGACCGTGTGCTTGCCCGAGACCCCGGAGGCGTTGCCCGGGATCGACGTCCAGTTCTGCCAGCCGCCGGTGCTGCCGACCGCGAAGCTGCCGATCGGAGCGTTGCTCCGGCTGTCCAGACGCACCTCGATCAGGCCGCTGACGCCCGAACCGGCGCCCGACGCAACCCGGGCCACGAAGTCCTTCACACCACCGGTGCCGAAGTCGACGTTGTTGTACTGCGCCCAGTCACCGTTGGCGATCGAGCCGATGTCCTGCCCACCTTCGGAGCAGGTCTCGGGCACCACGCCGGCCGAGGCGTCGAACGACTCGGCCTGAATCTGCGAGTACGCGTCCCGCGACGAACCACCGGTGGGCGGAGTCGTCGGCGGAGTCGTGGTGGTGCCACCCGAGGACTGGTAGACGGCCACATAGTCGACCAGCATCGGCACACCGGAAGCGGTCGAAGAGGTGGGCCCACCGCCGAACGCAGCCGGGAAGCCGCCGCCCATCGCCACGTTGAGAATCATGAACATGCCGTGGTGCGTGGCGTTGTTCCACGTCGTGGCGTCCAGCTGGGACGAGTTGAGCGTGAAGTAGTTGGCGCCGTCGAGGTAGAACCGCAGTTGTTCGGGCGACACGCTGCGGTCGTACTCCACCGCGTACGTGTGGAAGCTGGTCTGGCAACCGGAGCAGGCGTGCTCTCCCGAGCCCAGCCCGGTCGTCTCGTTGCAGGGACCGCCGGAGGCGGTGCCGCAGTGCAGCGTGGAGAAGACCGACGACCGGCCGTTGATGTCCTCCATGATGTCCCACTCGCCGATGCTCGGCCAGTTGGTCGCCGCGGCCGGGCGGGCCGCCGCGCCGAGGGCCCAGAACGCCGGCCAGTAACCGGCCGCCGCGGCGCCACTGACGTTCGGCTGCTGGATGCGCGCCTCCATGCGCAGCTTCCCGCCGGCCGGGGCGGCGAAGTCGGTCCGCTGGGTCTCGACCCGGCCCGACGTCCAGTGCCCGGACGCGTCCCGGATCGGCTTGATCACGAGGTTGCCGCCGCCGTCCTGGTAGACGTTGGCGGTCGAGTTCGTCATCGTCTCGACCTCGCCGGTACCCCAGTTGGCCGCGCCGCCCGGGTACGAGGTGCCGGTGTCGTAGAGCCAGTTCGCGGTGCTGAGGCCGGAGCCCGCCGCACCGGTGAAGTCGTCGCTGAAGACGGTCGTCATGCCGGACGGGGCGCCGGGAACGGCGGCGTCGGCCTGCATGGCGAAGACCGCCGTGGCGGCGACCGCGATCGTCGCGGTCGCCACGGCGAGAAGCCCACGGGTTCGTGCCATCGGGAAACGCCCTTTCTGCAGGAGGGCTGAAGGGGTTGTGAGAGCGCTCTCACGATATTTCACGCTTGTTACAACTTCGCTGTCAATATCGACCTTCAGCTATTGCCCGTTAATACCGGACGCCGCCAGAAAGCCTGCTCGAAAGCGGTCCAGGTGGTCGAGGTGACCAGGTAGAGGGCACCGGCGAGCGGCAGCCAGGCGACGGTCAGCACGGTAAGGAAGGGCAGGAAGCGCAGGAACGAAGTGAGCCGCCGCGACGACACCCACGCCACCACGGCGGCGATCACCACCAGGACGGCGAAGACCGGCAGCCCAGCGGCGAGATGGGCGGACAACGGCACGCCGAACAGGTCACCGGCCGGCGCCCGGTAGGCCACCCGGTACATGACCATGAAGAACGGCCACTGGATCAGCCCGGGAAGCAGGCCCGCGAACGGGCTGATGCCGTTCGCCCGGTGCAGCGCGAGCGTCTCGGTGGCCAGCGTCGACGGGTCGCCGGCGTGCTTCTCCCGCAGCGCGGCCAGCGAAACAGCGAGCGTCTCCCGCCGGCGACCGGAGCGGATCTGCAGATAGGTGAGAGGGCTGATCGACAGACGGACGAGCAGCGTGAACAGGACGATCGCCAGCGCGACGGAGAGGCTGCCGGCGAGCGGGCCGAGGAGCGACGCGAGCCCCTCGATAGCGGAGTGGGCAACGCCGACGACGGCGTTGAAGGCCGAAAAAATGGACATGGGTGTACCCCTGCGGTCCGAACGAGGAGATGGACGCGGAGCGGCTGAGACTCAAGCCGCGGGGCACACCGAGGGTGCTCGGGGACGCGGACGACCGGCGGCGTCCGGGTCGATCAGGCGGGGCGGGGCCGCGGTGCGCGCCCGGCGCGCAAAGGCGACGGCGCTCGAAGCGGCAGCCGGGGCCGGGGTCGGCAGGAGCAGAGCGACGAGCAGAAGAGCCGCCACCACCGCCAGGCCGACGACCAGCGGAGCGGGATGGGCAGGGTTCATCAAGGCGGCCAGCACCCAGAAACCCCAGAGAAGCATGCGGCCAAGATAACCCCGCCGCACAACGGTGGTCGTTTCCGGAAACGACCACCGGGGTACTCGCGGACCATGGATTCGGCTGCCGGCGGCACCACGATCACCGAAGAAATGGCCGAGAAGGCCGAGTCGTACGACCTGCTGACCCTGGGCGTCGAGGAGGAGTACCTCCTGGTCGACGCCGTCGAACCGCGGGCCGTCGAGGCGGTCGAGGAGGTCTTCGCCGAGATACCCGAGGACCTTCGCGACGTCGTGCAGCACGAGCTGCAGCGGACCCAGATCGAGGTGGCCAGCCCGCCTCAGCTGGAGCTGCCCGAGATGGCGGCCGCGCTGCGACGACTCCGTCACGAGCTGAGCGGGGCCGCACAACGGGCCGGCACCCGCCTGGTCGCGGCCGGCGTCAGCCCGGCGGCCGGCCCCAACGCCCGGATCGTCGACAACCCCCGCTACCGCATGATGCGCGAGCGCTTCGGCGACCTCTCCCCCGGTCAGGGCATGTGCGGCACTCACGTGCACGTCAGCATCCCGGACGGCGAGACCGGCGTGCAGATCCTCAACCACCTGCGCCCGTGGCTGCCGATCTTCCAGGCCGCCACGGCCAATTCACCGCTGCACGGCGGCCACGACACCGGCTACGCCAGCTGGCGCTCGGTCATGTGGGAACGCTGGCCGACCGTCGGCCCGGCGCCCTACCTGGAGTCGTTCGAGCAGTACGAGACGCTGATCAGCGACCTCCAGGCGAGCGGCGCGATGCTCGACGAGGGAATGCTCTACTGGTACGCCCGGCTCTCCGCGCGCTACCCCACGATCGAGATCCGGATGGGCGACGTCACCCCGACCGTCGACGACGTGCTCCTGCTCGCCGCGCTCGCGCGAGCTCTCGTCGCCACCCTGCTCAACGAGGTCCGCGACGGAGTGCCGGCGCCCAACGTGCCCCATCCGCTGCTGATGGCCGCACACTGGCGGGCCGCACACGACGGCCTCGAGGGCGACAACATCGACATGGCTACCCGCGAGCCCCGGCCGGCCTGGCGCCTGCTGCGCCAGCTGTTCGACTACGTACGCCCGGAGTTGCAACGCCACGGCGACCTCGACCGCGCGACCGTCCTGATGGATCGGCTGCGGACAAGGGGCACCGGCGCCGCCCGGCAGCGAGCGATACTGGCCCAGCGGGGGTCGGTGGCCGACGTGGTGGACTGGCTGGCCCGAGCGACCCGGGGCGACGAAGACTGAGGGGCCGAGCGTGAAACTGGTCGTGATCGGTGGGGACGCGGCCGGGATGTCGGTCGCCTCACAGGCCCGCAAGCGGATGGGCGAGCACGACCTGCAGATCGTGGTGTTCGAGCGCGGTCACTTCACCTCCTATTCGGCGTGCGGCATCCCGTACTGGATCGGCGGAAGTGTCTCCGACAAGGAGGAGCTGATCGCGCGATCGCCGGAGGCGCATCGCAAGAATGCGATCGACGTGCGCATGCGCCACGAGGTCGTGGGCATCGACTTCGACAGGCGCGAGGTGGTCGCGCACGACCTGGCCGGCGGCGGCGAGGTGCGCGAGAGCTTCGATCACCTGGTCTACGCGACCGGCGCCGTCCCGGTCACGCCGGACTGGGCGCAGGTGCGTGGCGAGGGCGTCTTCGGCGTGCAGACGCTCGACGACGGCGCCGCAATCCACGCCTGGCTCGACCGTAAGCCGCAGCCCCGGCGCGCGGTCGTGATCGGCAGCGGTTACGTCGGCGTCGAGATGGCCGAGGCGATGGTCCAGCGCGGACTCGAGGTCACGTTGCTCGAGAAGTCGAGCTACCCGATGGGCAAGACCATCGACCCCGACATCGGCGCGCTGGTCGGGAAGGCGATCCGCGGACAGGGCATCGAGATCCGCACCGACACCCACGTCGAGGGCCTCGACACCGGGGACGGCCGGGTCCGGGCGGTGGTCACGCCCGGCGGCTCGCTGCCGGCCGACATCGTGGTCCTGGGATTGGGCGTACGCCCGAACACCGCGCTCGCCGAGAAGGCCGGCCTGCCGCTGGGGAAAACCGGCGGGGTGATCACCGATCTCCGGATGCGGGTGCCCGGGCTCGATCGCGTCTGGGCGGCCGGCGACTGCGTCGAGTCCCGCCACCGGATCACCGGACAGCCGATCCACGTACCCCTCGGCACCCACGCCAACAAGCAGGGCCGGGTGGCCGGCATCAACATCGGCGGCGGCTACGCGACGTTCCCCGGCGTGATCGGCACCGCGGCGACGAAGGTGTGCGACCTGGAGGTGGCCCGGACCGGGCTGACCGAGCGCGAGGCCGAGCGCGCGGGTTACGCCTACGTCACGGCCTCGGTCGACTCGACCAGCCGGGCCGGTTACTACCCCGGCGCGGCCATGATGACGGTGAAGCTGATCGCCGAGCGGCGCACCGGCGTTCTGCTCGGCGCGCAGATCCTCGGACGGATCGAAGCGGCCAAGCGGATCGACGCGCTGGCCGTCGCGGTGTGGAACCGGATGACGGTCGAGGAGATGACCGGTCTCGATCTGAGCTATGCCCCGCCGTTCGCCCCGGTGTGGGACCCGGTGCTGATCGCTGCCCGCAAGGCCACCGACGCTGTGCACGCCGCGCTGTGATCTTGTTGGGGATGCCCGTAATTGTCCGACTGTGATGATGGCCATCTATTAGGCGTTACTACTCATCGTCAGGATGACATCACGTTTCTGGTCTCGCGAAAGATCTTGCAACACGGTACGCATGTCCAATGTCGCCGAGATCTCCCCGTTATCCGAGCCCGGCGTCCGGCGACGACGCTGCTCCTTCGGGCCGGCACCGCCGCCCGGAAACCCTCGCCGAGGTGGTCGCACCCCGCGCGGCGAAACCCGAGCCGGCCGACGACGAGCTCATGCTCACCCGGGCCGCTCTCACCGAACCCTCGGCGCTCTACCGCGCACTCTCCGAGCCGACGCCGTCGTCCCCGTTCCCGTCGCTGACGCCCCGGTCGAGGGCTGCCCGCTCCAAGCCGGCCTCATCGGATGAGACGCGCACCGATTCACGGTCGGCGGCGGCACGGCACGGCGGGGCCACCGGGCCGCGGCACTCCCGGCATTCCGGTGGCCGGTCGGAGACGCGCCGCCCATCGGCGACCGGCGCCCACCGGGCGCCCGGCACCCTGCCGATCGAGTCGTGGGTGCGGATCGGCAGGAAGCGCCAGCAGATCCTGCTCGCCTCGCTGGTCGCGGCGGCGCTGCTGGTGGTCGCGTACCCGATGCGCCAGCAGGGCATCGACGTGGTCGACGCGGCCGCCGCCCGCACGGTCGGCGTGCACATCGGCAAGAGCAAACCCAAGAACACCAAGGACACCAAGCCGGTCCACGGGACCGGTGCGGCCGATTCGCGTACGACGTCGCCGGCGCCCAAACCAAGCACCAGCGCCTCCGCCAAGGCGCCCGCCGCCGAGGTCAAGCTCCCGACCGGCGGCCTTGGACCGGGCCACTCGCTCCGGACGACCGGCAGCAAGGCGATCTCGCTGACCTTCGACGACGGCCCCGACCCGGTGCAGACCCCGAAGATCCTGGCGCTGCTGGCGAAATACCAGGTCAAGGCGACGTTCTGCCTGATCGGCTCCAACGTGCAGAAGCACCCCGAGATCGTCCGGGAGATCGTCGCGGCCGGGCACACGCTGTGCAACCACACCTGGGACCACAGCCTGACCATCGGCAAGGACAAGCCGGAAAAGATCCAGGCCGACCTCGAGCGCACCAACGCGGCGATCCGCGCCGCGGTCCCGGACGCGCCGATCCCGTTCTTCCGGGCGCCCGGCGGCAACTTCAGCGAGCGGCTGGTCGGCGTGGCCAAGGCGCAGGGCATGACCTCGCTCTACTGGCAGGTCGACCCGCGCGACTGGGACCACCCCAAGGGCGAGACCGACCCGGCGCACGTCACGCGGGTGGTGTCGGCGATCCGCAAGTCGGTGAAGCCGGGGTCGATCATCCTGTCCCACGACTTCAACCAGCCGGACACCATCGAGGCGTACTCGAAACTGCTGCCCTGGATCACGTCGAACTTCACGACGACGATCCCCCAGCAGACGTCCCCGCAGACGCCGCCGGCTCCCGCCACCGCCGCGCCCGGTTCCACCCCGACCGGTTCGGCCCCGCCCTCCACGCCGCCGGCCGGGGCTCCGCCGGCCGGAGCCGCCGACGCGGCGTCAGCCGGCTAACCGACGCCGGCGCGATCAGCGGGCCCAGCCACCTGACGTCGGCGCGCTGGCGCCCCAGCCAGCCAACGCCGGCGCGATCGGCGGTCTACGACTGGCAGGCCGGGCACCAGTAGAGGTTGCGACCGGCCAGCGGGCCCATGGCGACCGCGGTGCCGCAGATCAGGCACGGCTGGCCGGGGCGCCGATAGACGTACACCTCGCCGCCGTGCCGGTCGACGCGCGGCGCCCGGTGCATCGCCTCGGGGGTGTGCTCGGTGTGCACGGTGTCGATGCGCCCGCGGGCCACGCCCTCCTTCATCAGCGCGCGCAGGTCGGCCCAGAGCTCATCCCACTGCTCGGGGCCGATCAGCCGGCCCGGCGTCGTCGGGGCGAGCCCGGCCCGGAACAACACCTCGTTGGCGTAGATGAGGCCGCAGCCGGCCACGGTCGACTGGTCCAGCAGCAGCGCGAAGATCGGCTTGGTGCTGACCCGGATCTTGGCGCCGGACGGGCCCGGGTCGGCGTCATCGCGCAGCGGGTCGGCGCCGAGCCGCGAGCGCAGCCGGTCGATCTGCTCAGGGTCGAGGACTTCGCATGCGGTGGGGCCGCGCAGATCGAGCCAGTGCGTGTCGCCGGTCACCCGCATCCGCACCTGGCCCACCGGGTCGGGCACCGGCAGTTCACCGTCCGCGAACTTGCCGTAGAGCCCCAGGTGCACGTGCACGCTGAGATCGCCCTCGAAGTGGTGGAGCAGATGTTTCCCGTACGCCTCGGTGTCGCGCAGAAGGCGCCCGGTGACCGCCGACGCCCCGGCCGCGAAGCGGCCCTGAGGGCTCGCGACCGCGAGCCGTCGGCCGGCGAAGAGCTGGCGATGCCGCGAGGCGAGTCGATGGATGGTGTGTCCCTCTGGCACGGGGAGCAACGGTATCCGTCTTCTTCCACGTCTGGTTCTGCCGTCAGCGGATTCGCCCACAGGGGAATCACTGGGCGGAACGCAACGAGTCGGTAATGCTGGGGATCGAACGGCCGGTCGGATGTGTCTTTCCGCGGCGGATGCGAGAGGGTGAGCCCATGAGTGTTGACGAGTTGGCGATGCGGGGCGGCGGCGCGTCCTTCGACGATCAGGTCTTCGAGCGCCTCCTGCGCGAGCGGATCATCTTCCTCGGCAGCGAGGTGAACGACGAGGTCACCAACCGGATCTGCGCCCAGATGCTGCTGCTCGCGTCGGCCGACAGCGAGAAGGACATCGCGCTCTACATCAACTCCCCCGGCGGCTCGATCAGCGCCGGCATGGCGGTGTACGACACGATGCAGTACATCAAGAACGACGTCGCCACCTTCGCGATGGGCATGGCCGCGTCGATGGGTCAGTTCCTGCTCTGCGCGGGCGCGCCGGGCAAGCGTTACGCCCTGCCGCACGCGCGGGTCATGATGCACCAGCTCTCCGGTGGCATCGGCGGCACCGCGGCCGACATCGCCATCCAGGCCGAGAGCATGCTGCACATCAAGAACGTGATGAACGAGCGGATCGCCTTCCACTCCGGGCACACCCCGGAGGAGATCGAGCGGGACGCCGACCGCGACCGCTGGTTCACCGCGACCGAGGCCAAGGAGTACGGCCTGGTCGACCACGTGATCAGCAAGGCGACCCAGGTCGGCAAGCACGCGTCGCGCGTCTGACCTGGCTTTTTCCGGCACATCGCACGGGCACGCGGGTGAACCTGCGTGCCCGTTGTGTCGTTTGGCGACGTTCGGGGTAAGGGCTTGACATCCCCCGAATTCGTCAAGGAGGTGCTGGACGTGAGGATCCCGACGTTCTCCCGCCAGACCGATACTGCCGATGGCGCGGAGGCCGACCGTCCGGCCCCCCGCGGCTCGGCAACCACTCCCGTACGCCCGCGGCGCGAAAGCGACGCGACCACCGAGACCAATCTCCCGCCGACCGTGGCGCCTCCGCCGGCCAACCCGCCGACGATCGTTCCGCGACGCAGCGAGAGCGAGCGCGCGGCCAAGATCGACGACACCGCCGATCTGAAGCCGCCGGCCGCGCGTCCTCAGCCGGTCGGCCAGCGCGACTCTGACCAGCGCAGTTCCGACCAGCGGGATTCGGCCGATCTCCGGCCACCGGCAACCGAGCCGGTCGTTCCGGCCGGGCCGAAGCCCCGGTCCAGCATGCTGGCCACGCTCGGCCTGATCCTCGGTGTCGGGTCGGCCCTGCTGGTGCTCTCCGGCCCGCTGCTCGGTTACGGCATCGGCGTCGCCGTGGTGGCCCTGATCCTGTCGCTCAGCGGCATCCACGCCACCGGCAAACGGCACGTGGCCGGCAAGACCGACGCCCTCATCGGCATGGTGCTGGCGCTGGCCGCGATCGTGGTCGGCGTGCTCGCGCTGACCGGCTCGCTCAGCTGGCTCGGCACCGACATGCAGCCGGTAAACTCCGTCCGCCAGTGGCTTGATGCACAGTTTGTGAACCGCTTCTGAGGGTAGTTCATATTCGCGGGCGGCGATGCGCCAACCGCGATCTCGGAACCGGGACCCCGGCTGGCGGTTCCCGCCCCGAAACACTCCGGCGGTGCGCCGTCGTGGAGGGTGGCTCAATGAAGAGCCGCCCTCCACGTGTGTTTAACGAATCTTCGCCGCAACCGCCGATCACGCAATGATCGAACGCGGTGCGCAGCTTTTGAGCAGGGCATTCGTCGGCCCGTCCCGCATAGCGTTCTGGGCATGAAGGTCACCGCCTCGCCGCGCCGCTATCTGATGTGCCGGCCCACCTATTTCGCG
This sequence comes from Actinoplanes sp. NPDC051343, assembly GCF_044455125.1. NCBI lineage: Bacteria > Bacillati > Actinomycetota > Actinomycetes > Micromonosporales > Micromonosporaceae > Actinoplanes > Actinoplanes sp. NPDC051343. The sequence continues at coordinate 216,040 of NZ_JBITEL010000013.1, read as the reverse complement.
GTCACATACCGGATCAACCCGTGGATGGATCCCACCGCGCCGTACGACAGCGCGCTCGCCGTCCGCCAGTGGGAGTCCCTGCGGCAGACCTACCTCGACCTCGGCCACACCGTCGACGAGATCGACCCGCTGCCCGGCCTGCCCGACATGGTGTTCGCCGCCAACGGTGCCACCACGGTCGACGGCCGCGTCCTGGGCGTACAGTTCCGCGACGCCGAGCGGGCCGACGAGGCCCCGGCGTACGCGTCCTGGTTCCGCGAGCGGGGCTTCGTCGTAACCATGCCCAAGCACACCAACGAGGGCGAGGGCGACATCCTGCTCGCCGGCGACGTGCTGCTGGCCGGCACCGGCTTCCGCACCTCGCACGCGTCGCACGCCGAGACCCAGGAAGTGCTCCGGCGCCCGGTGATCACGCTGCAGCTGGTCGACCCCAACTACTACCACCTCGACACGGCGCTCTGCGTGCTCGACGAGACCAACGTGGCCTACCTGCCGTCGGCGTTCTCGCCCGGCTCGCAGGCCGTACTCCAGCAGCTGTTTCCGCACGCGGTGATCGCCGACGCCCAGGACGCCGCGGTGTTGGGGCTCAACGCGGTCAGCGACGGCCGTACGGTGGTGCTGCCGGTCCAGGCCACCCATCTCGATGCCGAGTTGCGTAAGGCCGGTTACGAAACCGTCGGGGTCGACGTCTCCGAGCTGCGCAAGGCCGGCGGCGGCCCCAAGTGCTGCACGTTGGAGGTGCGCTCATGACCAGTGTCGACATGCGGACGCCCGGGGCACTCGAGGAAGCCGAGCGCTACACCGCCCACAACTACCACCCGCTGCCGGTCGTCATCGCCGAGGGCGACGGCGCCTGGGTGACCGACGTCGACGGAGGGCGCTACCTCGACTTCCTGGCCGGCTACTCGGCGCTCAACTTCGGCCACCGGCACCCGGAGCTGATCGCGGCCGCGCACGCCCAGCTCGATCGGGTCACGCTCACCAGCCGCGCCTTCGTGCACGACCAGTTCGCCGACTTCTGCCGTGGTCTGGCCGCACTCTGCGGCAAAGAGCTGGTGCTGCCGATGAACACCGGCGCCGAGGCGGTCGAGACCGCGATCAAGGTGGCCCGCAAGTGGGGCTACCGGGTCAAGGGCGTCGCCGACGAGCAGGCCGAGATCATCGTGGCGGCGGACAACTTCCACGGGCGTACGACGACGATCGTCAGCTTCTCCACCGATCCCGACGCGCGGGCCGACTTCGGGCCCTACACACCCGGGTTCACGGTCGTGCCGTACGGCGACCTCGAGGCCCTGGCCGACGCGATCACGCCCAACACGGTCGCCGTCCTGATGGAGCCGATCCAGGGCGAGGCGGGTGTGCTGGTGCCCCCGGCCGGGTTCTTCGCCGGGGTGCGCGAGTTGTGCACGGCCAACAACGTGCTGTTCATCGCCGACGAGATCCAGTCCGGGCTGGGCCGCACCGGCAAGACCTTCGCCATCGAACACGAGGGCGTCGTCCCCGACATGTACGTGCTCGGCAAGGCGCTCGGCGGCGGCATCGTGCCGGTCTCCGCGGTCGCGGCCGACCGGGAGGTGCTCGGCGTACTCAAGCCGGGTGAGCACGGCTCGACCTTCGGCGGCAACCCGCTGGCCTGCGCGGTCGGCGTCGAGGTGGTCAAGCTGCTGGAGACCGGCGAGTTCCAGCGCCGGTCGGCCGAACTGGGCGAACGCCTGCACACCTCGCTGGCCAAGCTGATCGGGCGGGGCGTGGTGGCGGTGCGCGGGCGCGGGCTGTGGGCCGGCGTCGACATCGACCCGGCGCTGATGACCGGGCGGGAGGCCTGCGAGCGGCTCGCCGAGCGCGGCGTGCTGGTCAAGGACACCCACGGCTCGACGATCCGGCTGGCCCCGCCGCTGGTCGTGACCGGCGGCGAGCTGGACCACGCGGTGGCCCAGCTCGAGGCGATTCTCAACCCGTGAATTTGCGCAGGGCCATCGTCGGAGCTTCGGCCATCACCGACTGGGGCTGGACGAGTCCGCCGGTGGCCCACATCTTGGACCGGCCGACGTTGACGCCGGCGTAGAGCTCGACGACGTCGGTCGCGCCGAGCGAGCGGGTCTCGCCGCGCTTCAGCGTGATCCGCTCGTCGTCGTCCGTCGAGCCGCCCGGGCGGATGCCGGAGCCGTTGGTGCTGACGTCCTGCGCCGTCAGCTCGCCGTTGCCGCGCAACTCGAACTGCACGTGCCCACGGCTGATCCACTTGCGGGCGTCCTCGGTCAGCCACTGGCCGAGCATGATGCCCTTGCCGCCCTCGGGCGCGCGGCCCACCACGACCGGCGCGTCGGCCGAGACGACGAAGCGCTGGCGGATCACGCCGTCGATGCGTACCGAGAGAACCTCGACCGGAGGTCGGGCCCCGGCGTCCTTGAGCTTGGACCCGTGCCGCGGGCAGGTCGGCACGCCGGAGCGAAGCGCCGGCGGCGGCTGAGCCACCGGGCTGGTGAAGGTGCGCATGTCGGAGAACGGGCTGTCCGGGTCGCCGCCCTGGCCGAAGCTCGAGCAGTTGGACTCGGGGCAGCGCCACACCCGGGCCAGCAGCCGCTCGCCGAGCTGGGAGCGCTCGGCCGGGCGGGGAGGCTCACCACGGCCGACCCGGGCCATCAGCACCGCGCCGCCGCCCTCACCGGCCACCGCGGCCAGCAGGCGGCCCGGCTCGTCGACCCACGGCCGCCGGTCGCGGACCTGGTCGCCGCGGGCCCGGGTGAGCACCGGCACGCCGAGCAGCTCGGCCACCTCGTAGACGCGGTCGTCGAGCTGGGGCACCACCTCGACCTTGCCGTCGTCGGCCCAGCGGCGGATCACCATGCGCTCGTTGGACGTCAGGTCGGTATCGGAGAGCAGGCCACGCGGGCAGACCACGTAGACCGGCGCATTCTCCTCCGCGACGTGGCGGCTGAGGGCGTCCACGACCAGGCCCAGCCGCACCGAGCTGGCCGGGCGTCCGCCGTCGAGATCGGCGTAGCGCACGATCTCCGACAGGTCGACCACCGCCCGGGCGAGAGCCGGGTCGATGGAAAGCCGGCCCTCGATGGCGTCGAGGACCTTGCTGACCTCGAATCTCAAGGTTGCTTCCTCCAGGTCAGGCGTCGGCGACGGCGTCAGGCCGAGGCGTCGGCGAGAATGCGGTCGATGCGGTTGGCCAGCGCGATGTCACGCGTGGTGACACCGCCGGCCGAGTGGGTCACGCAGCGGAAAGTCAGGGTACGCCAGCGAATGTCAATGTCCGGATGATGATCCATTTCCTCCGCGACCTCGGCGACCCGGTCGACGACCTGGATCGCTGCCGGAAAACTGCGAAGACCAATAGTGCGAACGATCGCCTCGGGACCGCCCTCCCAACCGTCGAGTACAGCGACGGCATCGCGCAGGGAATCGGCGTCGAGCAGCTCAGCCATGGTCCTGAGCTTAGTGCGGTCCACTTACCGTTTGCTGTGCGGCAGGTTCGGGCACATTCCCTCGCACGTTCGTCAATCCGGACGAACGGCGCGATGAAGGGATCTACATGCGCACACCACGGCTCGCCGGACTGGGCCTCGTGACGACGGCCGCGGTCGCTCTCGCGGTAGCCGGTTGCGACAACGCCTCCACCACCCCGAGTGGCGCGGCCAGCGCCCCCGCACCCACCGCGAGCTCGGCGGCGGCGTCGGCGGCCGACCCGGCCGCGGCTTCGCAGCTGGCGGCGGCCACGGCCAAGCTCGACCAGGAAAGTTTCAAGATCACGGTGACCTCGGGCGCCGGCTTCAAGCTGACCGGCGCGATCGACGCCCCGCACGGCGCCGGCACCGCCGACGTGACCGCCACCGGCCCGAACGCTTCGGTCAACATCAAGACGCTGCTGATCGACCAGGACCTGTACGTCCAGATCCCCGGAATCACCAAGAACAACAGCTGGACGCACGTCGACGGGTCACGCCTGCCGGCCGACGCGAGCATCGGGCTGCGGCCGGACCAGATCGACCCGGTCAACACGGCCAAGCTGCTCAGCTCGACCACGGACGTGCACTCGACCGGCTCCAACAGCTACGCCGGCACGCTCGACCTGACCAAGGCCGCCGGCCTCGCCGGCCTCAGCAAGGTCACGATCGACGGGTACGGCCAGGCTGCCTCGCAGGTGCCGTTCACCGCCGGGCTCGACGCGCAGGGGCAGCTGCAGGAGCTCAAAATCGACCTGCCCCCGGTCAACGGTCAGAAGACCGAGCCGATCGACGCGCTGTACAGCGGTTACGGCGCGCCGGTGACCGTTGAGCGGCCGGCGGCCTCGTCGGTCACCGAGGCGCCGGACAGCATCTACAAGGCGCTGGGCTCCTAGATCTTCAACCGGCGGGCGGCCCAGTCCGTGGTCAGCGGACGGGCCGCCGGCCGGTTCTCCTCGATCCAGCGGTCGATCCGGGCCCACCAGTCGTAGAGCCAGGCGACCCGCTCCTCCTCACCGGTCGGCACGTCCTGAGGGTCGACGCTCCAGAACCGCATCACCAGGCGCTTGTCCATCGGCAGCTCCCGCCAGACGTCCGCGACCGTCATCATCCGGTCGAGCCCGGTGTGCGCGACGAAAATCACTCCGGAGTCGGGCGCGGCGTCGATCGCCGCGAACAGTCCGGCGGGCTTCGGCGGCAGCACGTTCCGCAGGTTTTCCGCCTTTCGGGCGAGCACCGGCATGCCGTGCGACCGGAGCCACTGGATGGCCTTGATCCGCCGCCGCGGGGTGAAGTTGCCGCCCTCCGGGAAGATCACGAAGGCGTCGTTGTCGTCCAGCCCGACCGCCAGCTCGCCGACCTCCTCCTCGAGCGGGCGGGAACCGGTGCGACCTGGCGTGACGAAACGGTTGGGCAGCCGGTTGAGCAACACGTCGACCGTCGGATCCCACTGCAGGGTCGCCTTCAGCACGATGCGCGGCTCCCGGGCGAACCAGTTGACCAGCGCGTGGATCAGGATGAACGAGTCACCGGGCCCGGCGTGCCGGCTCACCACGATCTCGGGGCGGCCGGGCCGCGCGGTGTCCGGGTCGGTGCCGACGACGTCCACGACCAGGTGCAACGACCAGCGGGCGATCCAGAACAGGAACCCGAGGAACTTGCCGGTCACCACGTAGTGGGCGCGCTGGAAAGCCGGCGTACGGATCTTCCAGCCGAAGCCGGAGGCGACCCAGAGCGCGGCCAGCACGATCAGCGCCGAGGCGTCCCAGACCAGGTAGGCGATCGCCAGGAACATCAGCCGGGGCACCCGCAGATGGCCGGGCACCAGCGGCGACGCGATCAGGGCCAGCACCAGCCAGACCGGCAGCGAGACGAGCAGCGTCACGGCGAGCGCGACGACGAGGGGGCCGAGGAGGAGACGGCGGATCCACGAGGGGGGAGGCGGCATCAGTGCCCGCCGTGCACATTGGCGTGCAGGTAGCGGCGGGAAGCGGTGTAGGCCCGGCTGATCCGGCGGCCCACCCGCGCCATGTCGCGGTAGGCCCACGGGCTGTCGTCGCGGGACTCACCACCGCCACCGCTCGGCAGCACGTGCACCCGGACGTCGCCCGGCAGCGCCGACATCTCGCGGGCGAACCGATGCCGGCGGGCGATCTCGAACGCCACCTGAGCCACCTCCCACGGCCGGCGGGGCACGGTGAGAGGACGCTCGACCCGGCCCACCTGCAGCACGAAGATCAGCTTGGCGCCGACCCGCACCGCCTCCCCGATCGGGATCGAGTTGACGATCCCACCGTCCACATAGTGCTCTCCCTCGATCTCCATCGGGGGAAGCAGCCCGGGCACGGCCGACGAGGCGAGCACGGCGTCGACCAGCGGCCCGCTGTCGAACCAGTGCTCGGCCGCCCGCTCGATGCTGGCGGCGCAGCACCGGAACGGCACCTTCAGATCGGCGAACGTCGACTGCTCCCCCAGCTCACTCTGGAGAAGCCGGCGCAGCGGCAACGGCGAGTGCAGATGGGTGCGGGCCGCGAACCGCCGCAGCTGACGTCCGATCGAATCGCCGTAGACCTCGGCCGCCTCCGGCGACGTCCACAACCGCACCAGCCGATCGGTGATCGCCTCGCTGGGATCGAGCGCCACCAGCGCCCCGTTGACCGCGCCGATCGAAGTGCCGATCACCACATCGGGCCGGAACCCGGCCCGGAACAGCGCCCGCAGCATCCCGACCTCAACCGCGCCGAGCACCCCACCCCCGCCGAGCACGAACGCGACCGGACTGTTGACCATGCAACACATCGTGTCACGGCAACCCCGACGCGGCTCGGCTCACCGCCTCGCTTGCGGCTTTCTCCGGTACGCGGTGACCGCTAGTCTCGTGGTCGTGAACACCGGACCGGCGTCGAGCCATGCACAGACGGGCGATCCGGTGGACAGCTGACCGCCCGCGGCCCGCCGCCCACCCGTGCACCGACGAATCCGTCCGTGTCGAGTGTTTCGCGAGGTCAACCACCATGGCAGTCACGTTCAACCACACCATCATCGCGTCCAAGGACCGCACCGAGTCGGCCCGCTTCTTCCGCGAACTGCTGGAACTCCCCGAGGCGCCGTCCTGGGGCCTGTTCACCAACGTGCAGCTCACCGACGGCGTACTGCTCCAGTTCGCCGAGCCGCCGGTCGACATCCAGATGCAGCACTACGCCTTCCTGCTCGACGACGACCTGTTCGACCGCGCCTACGCCCGGCTGAAGTCCCAGGACGTCACGCACTGGGCCGACCCTCAGATGAAGCGGCCGGGCGAGATCAATGACGAGCACGGCGGCCGCGGCGTCTACTTCAAGGACCCGGCCGGCCACGCCATCGAGCTGATCACCCGGCCTTATCTGTAACAGCGCAGGTCGCCCGGTCGGGGCGAGCGTTCCGGGCGCGCCAACGCCCCGCTCGCCCCGGCCGGTGGTCAGGCATTTCCAGATCGGTCAGCCGATACTCTTGATGTACGCGCCGTTCTGGTTCTGGAACTCGTAGCCGTTGAAGTGGTCCCAGTTGATCGACCAGGTCATCAGGCCGCGGAGGTCGCTGTGTGCGCCGCCGCGGAGGGTGTAGCCGCCGCAGTTCGTGCCCTTGGCCAGGCAGCCGAACGCCTGCTGGACGGCCGCCGGGGCGACGTAGCCATTGCCGGCGTTGACCGTGGCCGGGGCGCCGAACGCGACCTGGTCGGGGCGCAGCGCCGGGAACATGCTGGCCGTGTTGCCGGCGACCGGGAAGCCGGCCACCAGCATGTCGGTCATGGCGATGTGGAAATCCGCGCCGCCCATGTTGTGGTACTGGTTGTCCAGGCCCATGATCGGGCCCGAGTTGTAGTCCTGGACGTGCAGGATCGTCAGGTCGTTGCGCATCGCGTAGATGACCGGCAGGAACGAGCCGGCCCTCGGGTCCTGGCCGCCGAACGGCCCCGAGCCGTAGAACTGGTAGCCCAGCTGGACGAAGAACGTCTCCGGGGCCATGGTCAGCACGAAGCCGGCGCCGTAGCGGGCCTTGAGCGACTTCAGCGCGCTGATCAGGTTGACGATGACCGGGGTGGTCGGGTTTTTGAAGTCGGTGTCGCCGGTGTTCAGCGACAGCGAGTGGCCCTCGAAGTCGACGTCGAGGCCGTTCAGGCCCCACCGGTCGATGATCGCGCTGACCGAGCTGACGAACTTGTCGCGGGCCGCGGTGGTGGTCAGCTGGACTTCACCGTTGGCGCCGCCGATCGAGAGCAGCACCTTCTTGCCCGCCGCCTGCTTGGCCTTGATCGCGGCCTGGAAGTCGGCGTCGGACTCGACGCCGGGGCATTCGCTCGCCGAGCACCGGGTGAAGTGGATGTCACCGGAGGTCGCGCTCGACGGCTCGCCGAACGCCAGGTCGATGATGTCCCAGTTGCTCGGTACGTCGGACATCTTCATGTAGCCGGAGCCGTTGGCGAACGTCTCGTGCAGGTAGCCGATCAGGGCGTGCTTGGGGATGCCCGTGTTAGGAGGAGGCGGCGGCGGAGTGGTGGGCGGAGCAGTCGTCGGCGGAGCAGTCGTCGGCGGGGCCGTGGTGGGTGGGGCAGTCGTCGGCGGGGCTGTAGTGGGCGGCGGCGTGGTGCCGCCCCCGCAGGCCCCGCCGTCGGCCCAGACGTCCCACTGGCCGGAGTGCGTGGCGGGGGACTCGTTCTGGGTCCACCACTTGGCGGAGTAGTTGTGTCCGTTCTGGGAGGCGGTGTTGCCACCCACGTAGACGGCGGTCGCGCTCCACGCCGGCGCGCACGCGGTCGCGGCGCTGGCGGACGACCCGAGGTACACGGTGGTGCCGGCCGCCGCGAGGACGGAGGCCACGGCGAAGATCATCGATCGGCGCATGGCCAATTATTAGGACTGTTAACTGAAGTTGTAAATAGATGAACGAGGATTAGTCGAGTTCGGGCATCGGCACCGGCTGCGGCCGGGGCCGGCACGTGCCGCACTGGACGGCGTCCTCGACCACCAGGCCCTCGGCCCGGTCCCGCTCCAGCGACCGGGTCACCTGCAGGAGGTAGGGGCCGAAACGGGCGTGGTCCGCGCAGACCGCGCGACCGCAGAAGCGGCACGTCGCGCGGGCCTGTTCGGAGCAGAACCAGCAGAGCACGGAGTCTTACTCCCCTTCGCTCGGAGGAGTCGTGGGGGCGGTCGTCGGCGGCGTCGTCGGCGCGGTGGTCGCCGGCGTCGTCGGCGCGGTCGTCGGCCTCGTGGTCGGCTTCGTGGTCGGCCTCGTCGGCGGCCGGACCGTGTGAGTCACCGCGGGCTTCGTGGTCTGTGTGGCCTCGACCGGCGGCGTGGTCCTCGGGGCAACCGTCGTCGGCTCCCCGGTCGGCGTCGGCAACGTCATGGTCACGCTCGGTGCCACCGACTGGACCGGCGCGACCGACGCCGAATCGGACGGCAGCGGCGCGTCGAGCGCCGGGTCCGGCGTCTCCGACGCGGGCGGGGTCACCGCCACCCCGTCACCGCAGCCGAGCGTCTTGTGCGTGGCCCTGGCCGGGGTCGTCCCGATGGTCACCTTGCCGGTCGACACGGAGTCGGCGGCCGGTTCGACCCAGAACCAGGCCGCCGTCGTCGCGCTCACGTCGTTGCGCGCGCGGGCCACGGTCAGCGCGAGCGGCTGGTATGCCCCGCTGGTGCCGGCCGTGTCGGCGAGCACGCGCCCGGACTGGAGCGTCAGCACGGCATGCACCGTGCGGGAACGCCCGCCGTCGACGTCGAGCTTGCCGATCTGGGCCTGCGCCCCGCCGCAGAACAGCGCCGCCGCTCCGCCCGGGAAGGTCAGCCGGCCGCGCGCGCCGACCGGAACACTGATCTGGGTGCCGTCGCCGACGTATCGCCGGTCGCCCGGGGCGAGCGTGACCGCGTCACCCGCGACCACGACCGTCATCACGCCGCTGTCGACGGTCAGCAGGCCCTTGTCGGACGGCATCTCGGCCCAGGCCGGCCCGGAACGCACGCTCAGGCCGGCCAGCACCAGCGCAACCACCAGGACGCCGGCCACCAGCCACCACAGCCGGCGCTCGAAACGGCGGTCGACCTCGGCGTCGTTCTCCTCGGGCGGCGGGCCGGGCGGCACGGCCAGCGGAGGGTACGAGTCGGGGCTGACGACGCTCGGTGCCAGTGCACCCCGCACGCTGACCACCGGGATCGACGAGCCCGGGCGGTGAGTGGCCCCGACCAGCGGGGGCAGGTCGGAGGCGTCCGGGACGACCCAGAGCCGCACCGGGGTGCGAGCCTGCGCGACCATGCCCGGGCTGCCGTCGCCGACCGGGCCGATCAGGGTGCCCCGGCGCAGTTCGATGTCGTCGGCCATGGCGATCACACCCGACTCGACGACCACGGCGTGGGTCGGGCCGGGCAGGATCACCGGCGCGCCGGCCTCCAGGTCGACCGGGTGGGCCGAGGCGATCAGGGCCAGCCGCTGATCGACGGCGAGCGCCGCGAGCGCCGGGGTGTCGGCGAACAGGGCCTCGGCCTCGAGCAGGTCGTCCGGCGGCGGGCCGGGCAGCGGGCCGACCACGGTCGCGACGGTGGCGGCCGGGATCGAGAGCGACGTGGTGCCGGCCGCGTACCAATCGAGCTGGGTCGCACGGCCGCCCAGTGCGTTGACCAGGCCGACCACGCCGCCCGGGCCGACCTGGTGGCGGATCGTGCCGGGCGGGTCGCCGGGCTTGCGCGCGTGCAGCGTGCCGTCGACCACGACGTGGACGGCCGACTGGGCACCGCCGGCCAGCACCAGCTGGCGACCGGCCGGGGCGTGCACCCAGCGGGCCCGCGAGGCCAGGCCGTGCAGCGCCGGCTCGGGCAGGCCGCCCAGATCGGAGGCGAGCAGGGCGGCCAGCCGGCGCGGGGTGTCGCCCTCGCGGTCGTTCTCGGCCGAGCGCTGCCGCGCTCCCCGCCAGGCCCGGGTGGCCCGGCCGAGCAGAAAGTAGATCGGCCGGGCGAACAGGCCGACCACGATCAGCAGGAGCAGCAGGACGCCGCCGAAGCCGGCGTGCCAGAGGCCGGTGACCAGACCGTCGACCCGGTCCGACCAGATCCGCACGGCCAGGATCGCGGCGACGGCCAGCCAGAGCACGGCGAGCATCCCGTACAGGCCGATGATCCGGCCCTCGCGGTCGAGCACCGACCAGCGCGGCGGTCGGCCACGCAGCCGGCCGCCGATCCACGAGAGCGCCCGGCCACGCAGCTGCGGGATCTCGAGCCAGTCGCTGAGCAGATAGTGGCCGTCGAGCGGAAGCAGGGGGCTGAGGTGCAGGAACGCGTTCAGGTACCACAGGAAGGCCAGCTTGAAGGCCAGCCCACCGAGCATCGGCAGCGCGTACCCGATCGTCTGCGCGAGCCCGGCCAGCATCAGCGAGCTGAGCGGCCCCACCGCGGAGACCAGCATGCGGGCGCGGCGGCCGGCCATCCAGGCGTCGGCGGTGTCGAGGAAGAACGACGGGATGCCGAAGTAGAGGACGAAGCCGCCGGCCGGTACGTCCCGGCCGACGTGCTTGGCGGCGAGCGCGTGGCTGAGCTGGTGACCGGCCACGACCAGCACGTTGAGCAGGATCAGCACGACCGCGCCCAGCAGGTATGACCCACCGGACAGGAACAGCGACTGGCCGCCGCGGATCCAGGTCAGCGCGAACAGGCCCAGCCCGGCCACGACCAGCAGGGCCTGCACGGCCGCGGCGACCTTGCCGAAGAAGAACCGGCCGCCGGCCCGGTAGAGCGAGGTGGCGAAACCGTCGGCGTCGAACACGAGCGTGCGGCGGCCGCGGGCGGTGCGCTCGGGGTCTTGGTGCTGCATCTCATCGAGCGGCCGGAACGCGTCCATCGGCAGTTCGTCGAGCATGCGGTGGCCGGCCAGGTCGGCGACCACCCGGCGGACCTCGTCGGGGGCGAGCCGGCCGGCGATGCGGGCGAACTCGGCGACCAGGAGGGTGACCGTGCTCGAGCCGTCCATCAGGAGCGCGAGCTGCCACTCTTCGGGGGTGAGCCGGAGGTAGCCGGGGCGGCTGCCGTCGTCGGGCGAGCGCAGCATGATGTAGTCACCGCCGCGCACGGCGGTCATCTGCATGGCTTCGATGCCGGCCCGCAGCACCGGGCGCGCCCGGGCCGGGTTGAGGCGGTCGACGACCGCACCCCAGAGACCGGGGTCGGTGGGGCCGGTGGGCTCGCCGGGCGCCCGCCCGGCCAGCGCCTCCCAGACATTCGTCCGGGTATCGACGTACGTCAACTCAGGGTGCCTCTCCGTGCGCCGAATCCGCGGTTGGCCTCAGCGGGATGGAGATTAGGCCGTCGCCCACGCGGAGGGCGAGTCCCCCGTGCCGAAAAATCATGGATTGCAAGATAAGTCCTGAATAGCGGCATACCGCGCGTCCTATACAGGCGTACGGCGGACGGTGTGACAACCCCCTTGTCACACCGCCCGCCGCATCGGGGAGGAGAAGCTTTCCTACTGGGCCTCGGCCAGCGTCACGCTGACCGTCTTCTTGGCGCCGTTACGGGTGTAGTCGATCGTCATCTTCTGCCCGACCGAGCCGCCCTGGATGGCCTGGACCAGATCGTCGGCGCCGTTGATCGCCTTGCCGTCGACCGCGGTGATCACGTCGCCCTGCTGCAGGCCGGCCTTCGAGGCGGCGCTGTTGGCGGTGACGCTGCTGACCAGGGCGCCGCCGTTCTCCGCGTCGGCCACGCTCACGCCGAGGGCCGGGTGGGCGGGCTGCTTGCCGGCCGCCAGCTGCTGCGCGATCGAGGCCGCCTTGTCGCTCGGGATGGCGAAGCCGAGGCCGATGTTGCCGCTGCCCTGTCCCTGGGTCGCGATCGCCGAGTTGATGCCGATGACCTCACCGTTGGTGTTGACCAGCGCGCCGCCGGAGTTGCCCGGGTTGATCGGGGCGTCGGTCTGCAGCAGGCCGGACATCGAGGTGGTGCTGCCCTGCTGCTGTTGCTGCTGGCCACCGCCGAACGGGTCGCCGCCCTGCTGCTGTTGCTGGTCCTCGCTGCTGGACTGGATCGTGCGGTCCTTGGCGCTGATGATGCCGGCGGTCACCGAGCCCTCGAGGCCGAGCGGGCTGCCGATGGCCAGAACCGTGTCACCGACCTCCATCTTGGCGCTGCTGCCGAACTTGGCCGCGTGCAGGCCGCTGACCCCGGAGGCCTTGACCACGGCCAGGTCGTCACGCTGGTCGGTGCCGATGATGTCGGCCGTGACCTTCTTACCGTCGGAGAAGATGACGGTGACCGTCTTACCCTGGGCGGTCGCCACCACGTGGTTGTTGGTGACGATGTAGCCGTCGGCGGAGAAGATCACGCCCGAACCCTCACCCGACTGGGTGGTGATCGAGACGACGCTGTCCTGCACCGACGAGGCGATCTGGGCCAGCGAGGAACGGTCGACCACCCGGGTCACCGACGAGTTGCTGGTCTGGATCGCCGGCGGGTTGCCGTCGTTGTCGATGGCCAGTGCCGTGGCGGCGCCGACCCCACCCGCGGCGAGAGCGATCAGCACGGCCGCGGCGCCGGCCGCGAAGATCTTGCGGCCCCGTCCGGGCGGCGACGGCGGCTGCTGCGAATCGGTGCCGACCGGGTGGGCCCAGGTCGCCGTGGTGCCCTCGGCACCCGGCTGCTGGCCGCCGGCGGCTGCCTGCTGCTGGGACCATGCGGCATAGGCCGAATGCTGCGCGTACGGCTGCTGGTAGCCGGGGTGCTGCTGGTAGCCGCTGTAGCCCGGGTGCTGCTGCCCATACGGCATCTGAACGGTCGGGTGCTGCTGCTCGTGAGCCTGCGGCTGCTGCCACGGCGACTGAGGTGGCGACTGGGGCGACTGGGGCGACTGGTTCCAGCTGCCGACCGGAAGAGGGGCGCCGGGCTGGGAGGCGGTCGGCTGCTCCGGCTCTGCCCGCTCCGGGTTGCCGCCCTCCGGGCCGGCACTGGCCGGTGCGGCGCTCTCCGGGCCGGTGCTCTCCGGAGCCTTGCTCTCTCCGGCGGCGTCCGCGGGTCGCGGGTCGGTCTCGTTCTCGTTCATGTCACCCACCTTGCCCCGCCGTTCTCGAATCGACCTGTGTTACCCCTGGACATTTTCTGTGAAGCCTTTATCGGGATTTAGCGTCGGCAAAGTAACCCGGAAGGTGGCGCCCTGCCCGGGCTCGCTCAGCACCTCGACGCTGCCCTCGTGGGCCCGCACGATGGCCGCCACGATGGCCAGGCCGAGCCCGGTTCCGGTGGCCTCCCGCTCGGTGTGCCGGGTGCGGGCCTCGTCGGCCCGATAGAACCGTTCGAAGACGCGCGCCCGCTGCTCATCGCTCAGGCCCGGCCCGTCGTCGCTGATCTCCACCACCGCGCGGTCACCCGGCGCGGCGTACAGGCGAAGGGTGATCGCCGCCTCCGGCGGCGTATGCACCAGGGCGTTCGTCATCAGATTGCCGATCACCTGGCGCAGGCGACCGTCATCGCCGTACGCCACCAGGCGCTCCGGCTGGTCGGAGATCTCCAGCGTGATCGTGCGGTCGGGCGCGGTCGCCTCGGCCGCCTGCACCGCGTCGATCGCGAGCACCGGCAGCTCGACCGGGCCGAGCGTGAGTGGGCGTTCCCGGTCGAGCCGGGCCAGCAGGAGCAGGTCCTCGACCAGCAGGCCCATGCGGGCCGCCTCGTCCTCGATGCGGCGCACCAGCCGGGCCACGTCGTCGGGATTTCTGACCGCGCCCTGGCGATAGAGCTCGGCGAAGCCGCGGATGGTGGTCAGCGGCGTGCGCAGCTCGTGCGACGCGTCGGCGACGAACTGCCGCATCTTGGCCTCGGACTGCACGGCGCGGCCTTCGGAGAGCTGGGCCGCCTCGGCCGCCTGCTTGGCCTCCGCCTCGGACCGGGCCCGGGCCATGAACGCGGTTTCGATCTGGGCCAGCATGGCGTTGAGCGCACGCGAGAGCCGGCCGAGCTCGGTGGTCGGTGCCCCGTTCGGCTCGTTCTCCGGGTCGATGACGCGCTGGGTGAGATCACCGTCGGCGATCCGGGCCGCCGTCCGCTCGATCTCGAGCAGCGGGATCAGGCTGGCCCGCACGATGGCGGCGCCCAGCGAGGCGAGCGCGATCAGCACGCCGACGCCGACCAGCACGTCGACCCAGATCAGCCGGGTGGTCGCGTCCTCGATGCCGGTCATCCGCTGGCCGACGTGCAGCACCGAGTCGTTGTCGAGGCGCTCGACGAGGATGCGCCACAGGTATTTGCCGTCCGTCGACCGCGCCGTGTAGGCGTGGCCGGCGTGCTCGTTTACCTGGTCGACGCCCTTGGCCAGGGTCGGGAGGTCGGCCAGCGTGAGCTTGCCGCTGCCGCCGTAGATCACCGGGGTGGCGCCGACGCCGCTGACCGAGCGCACGGTCAGGAAGTATTCCGGCGGGATGACCTCGGCCAGCAAGGAGAGCTGCAGGGTGCTTCCGGTCCAGCCGGCCGCCTGTTGCGCATAGGCCTGCAGCTGGGTGTCCATCCGGCCGATCAGGAAGCTGTGCAGCGCGTAGGTGCTGGCCGCGCTGATCAGCGACAGCGCGGCGAACACCAGCGCCAGCACGGCCGCGACCAGCTTGGTGCGCAGCGGTACCCGGCGCAGCTTGGGCTGCTGAGTCGCGACGACATGCCGGATCCGCTCGGTGACGGTCACCGAACGCCTGCTCAGACTGCGGGCTTGCGCAGCACGTAACCCACGCCCCGCAGGGTGTGGATCAGGCGGGGCTGGACATTGTCGACCTTGCGTCGGAGGTAGGAGATGTAGGACTCGACGATGTTGTCGTCGCCGCGGAAGTCGTACTTCCAGACGTGGTCGAGTATCTGCGCCTTGGACAGCACCCGGTTGGCGTTGAGCATCAGGTAGCGCAGAAGCTTGAACTCGGTCGGCGAGAGCTGCACCCGGTTGCCGGCCCGGTAGACCTCGTGCGTCTCCTCGTCGAGCTCGAGGTCGGCGAAGACCAGCCGCGACGGCTCCTCGTCGCCCTGGGTGGTGCGCCGGAGCACGGCCCGGATGCGGGCGGTCAGCTCCTCGAGGCTGAACGGCTTGGTGACGTAGTCGTCGCCGCCCAGGGTCAGGCCGCGGATCTTGTCGTCGGTGCCGTCGCGGGCGGTCAGGAAGACCACCGGGGTGCGCTGGCCGCCCTCGCGCATCAGCCGGATGACCTCGAAGCCGTCGAGGTCGGGGAGCATGACGTCGAGCACGACGAGGTCGGGCGACGCGTTCTTCGCCGCGCTGACCGCCGCGCTGCCGCTGGTCGCGGTGCTGACGTCGAAGCCGGCGAAACGCAGGCTGGCGGAGAGCAGCTCGAGGATGTTGGCGTCGTCCTCGACGACGAGCAGCTTCGCCTCGCTCTGCTTGGACTGGGTCTGGGCGGCCATGGCGCCATTCTTTATCAACGCACTGCAGGATCGCTGCACGCCGCCTGAAAGTTCTCTGAGAGAACTCTCAGGCAGCCAGGCGGTAACCGGCCACGCCCATCGAGGTCTGCGCCGCCCGGGCGAGGGCCCGGCGGTCGGCCTCGGGGGTCGGGCGCAGCGCGGGCGCGGTCACCAGGGTGACCGTGAGCGACCGTAGCGCGGCCACCCGGCGTACCGAATCCCAGAGGGTGTCGTCACCTATGAACGCCGCCGCGGTCGAGTCGTAGTTGATCGACGTGGGCACCACGGGAGCACCCGCGTCGATCGCGGCCTGGAACATCGCCGGACGGAAGCGGCCCTGGGTGATCCCGCAGAACGTCGTACCCTCCGGGAAGACCGCGACCGACCGGCCGGCCTTCAGCGATGCGGCGACCTCGCCGACCGTGTGCGGCAGCTGCTTGGGCCGCGCCCGGTTGAGGAAGATCGCGCCGGAGAAACCGGCCAGCGTGCCGATGCCCGGCCAGTTGCCGACCTCGCCCTTGGCCACCAGCCGCACCGGCGAGGCTGCCATCAGGACCAGGATGTCGAGCCACGAGACGTGGTTGGCGACGAGCAGGCTCCCGGGTTTCAGGGTGGGACCCCGACGTTCCACCCGCACGCCCATCACCGCGAGCATGCTGCGGGCCAGGGCCCGCAGCGCGGTGCCGCGGATCAGCGGCACCAGCAGCAAACCCCCGACGAGTACGCCGGCCAGAGCCAGCAACCGCAGCCCGGCGATCCCGGGAGCCGCGGGCACGTCGGCACCGTCGCGGCAGTGGGGCCCGCATCCGGAGACCGGCTGCCACATCATCGGGTCGCTCCCAGGAAGTGGCGCCGGTAGCGCGGGTCGAGCCGGTCCATCGAGAACAGCACGTAGAAGTCGACGCAGTCGAAGTCCGGGTCGTACGCGGGTTCGCCGCAGACCCAGCTGCCGAGTCGCAGATAGCCCTTGAGCAGCGCCGGCGGCTGCACCTTGGGGTCGCCGACCACGTCGGTGGTGGCCAGCCACGGGTTGCGCGGTTTCACCCGCAGCGCGGGCGGAGCCAGGTGCTTGCCCTGCACCCGGGCCCAGACGCCGGCTGCGGTCGTGCCGCCGTCGCCCAGCGGCACCGAGGCGCAGCCGCCGAGCCAGCGCACGTTGTTGAGGTGCAGGTAGCGGGCGATCCCCGCCCACATGAGGTTGACCACGGCACCCGAGCGGTGGTCCGGGTGCACGCAGGAGCGACCGGTCTCGACCAGTTGGTCGCGCAGCGGGCGCAGGCTGCTGAGGTCGAACTCGCCGTCGCCGTAGCGGCGCCCGGCCCGCTCGGCCGCCTTCGGCGAGAGCATCCGGTAGGTGCCGACCACCGTGCCGGTCGCGTCGTCGCGCACGATCAGGTGGTCGCAGAAGTCGTCGAACTCGTCCACGTCACGCCCGTCGACGGCGCCGGTCAGGCGCGCGCCGAGTTCGCCGGCGAAGACGTCGTGCCGCAGCCGTTGTGCGGCTTCGACCTGACCGGCGTCGTCGGCGATGAGCAGGGTGTAGCCACTGGTGCCGGTGGGGGCGGCGGCGGTCATGAGAACGGCCATGTGACCTGTGTAAGGGCGGCAACTTCCGATGGAATGTCAGCTCAGGTGGGTCTGTATGGCATCTGGATGAACGACTGTCTATACGGCCGGGTCAGGCCCGCCGGCCCCGTGCTAGTAGGTTGATCGCCCATGGACCGGCCCTACACCGACGAGATCGTCGTGGACCACCTCACCAAGCAATACAAAAAGCTGCGCGCGGTCGACGATCTGTCGTTCCGGGTCCGCACCGGCCGGGTGACCGGCTTCCTCGGTCCCAACGGCGCCGGCAAGACGACCACGCTGCGGATGCTTCTCGGCCTGGTCACACCGACCGCCGGGTCGGCGACCTTCGGTGGCAACAAGTACTCGGAGCTGGGCGATCCGATCCGCCGGGTGGGGGCCGTGCTCGAGGCGTCGAGCGCGCACCGCGGCCGCACCGGGCGCAACCACCTGCGCATGATCTGCCGCGCGGCCGGCCTTCCCGACGGCCGGGCCGACGAGATGCTGGCGCTGGTCGGTCTGACCCCGGCCGCCAACCGCCGGTTCAAGGGCTACTCGCTGGGCATGAAGCAGCGGCTGGGCATCGCGGCGGCCATGCTCGGCGACCCCGCTGTGCTGATTCTCGACGAGCCGGCCAACGGCCTCGACCCTGAGGGCATCCGCTGGATGCGCGACCTGCTCAAGGCGCTGGCGACCGAGGGCCGCACGGTTCTGGTCTCCAGCCATCTGCTGGGCGAGATGCAGCAGCTGGCCGACGACGTGGTGATCGTGGCGGCGGGCAAGCTGGTCCGGCAGGGCCCGGTCGAGGACGTGCTGGGCTCGATGGGCGCGGCCCAGGTGCGGGTGCGCACCCCGCAGCCGGACCGGCTGACCGCCGCGCTCGACGCCCTCGATGCCTCCGTCGCCCCGCAGCCCGACGGCTCGCTGCTGGTCACCGGCGCCGAACCGGCCGCGATCGGGCACGCCGCCTTCACCGCCTCGGTCGAGCTGCACCAGCTGACCGGCGAGCGCGGCGACCTGGAACAGGTCTTCCTGCAGCTGACGGCCGGAAAGGCGGGCATCCGATGAGGCTGGTTCAAGCCGAGCTGTTCAAGATCCGCACCACCTCACTGTGGTGGATCATGGGGATCGTCCTCGTCCCGCTCTACGCGGCGAGCATTCTGATCAACTGGCTGGCCGCCAACGTCAGCGCCGGCGCGGCCGACCAGAACGATCAGGTCCGGGTCTCGCTCGAGCCGATCAACGTCGCGACCAGCCTCTACACCAGTGGTCAATACTGCGGCGTCCTGATCGTGCTGCTGCTCTCGGCGATCGTGGTGACCAGTGAGTTCTTCCACCTCACGGCGACCACCACGTTCCTGGTCACGCCGCGCCGCGAGTCGGTGATCCTGGCCAAGTTCGGCGCCTCGATCATCATCGGACTCGTCGTCTGGGCGTTCACCACCGTGTTCAACCTGATCTTCGCCCCGCTGATCCTGAAGAACCTCGGCCTCGGCGCCCAGCTGGGCGAACCGGCGGTGTGGCGGGCGATCGGGCTGAACGCGCTGGCCTATGTGCTGTGGGCGGTGCTCGGCGTCGGCGCCGGGGTGCTGATCCGCAGCCAGATCGCGGCCACCCTGGTCCTGGCCATCACGTACGTGATCGGCACGCAGGCCATCGGGATCGTCTTCATCCTGCTCAGCAACAACGTGGCGAAGTGGTTCGACAAGCTCCAGGTGATCGTCCCGACCACCGCGTCGCAGCTGATGGTGTCCGGAACTGATCTGCCTGGTAACCCTCCGCGCTGGGTCGGCGCGGCGGTCCTGATCGCCTACGCGGTGGTCGGCGGAGCGGTCGGTACGATGATCACGAAATCCCGCGACATCAGCTGACCGGGAGTCGGCCTCACACCCGACGTGCGCACAATTCGACTGTGCGCACGGCGTAGCCTTGTCTGCGAATCGCGTGCTGACAACATGGTGAAAGAGGCGAACACGAAAGTGTCGACCCAGCAGACTTCGCATGACAACCCACTCGCGGACTTCGGTCCCAACGAGTGGATCGTCGACGAGATGTACCAGCGCTACCTGGCCGACCCCACGAGCGTCGACCCGGCCTGGCACGACTTTTTCGCCGACTACAAGCCGGCGATGGCCACGGGATCGATCGTAACTCCGGACGAGGCCACCGCCGCCAACGCGAAGGCCAGCGCGGAGCGGGCCGGCACCGACGCGCCCGCCGCCGCCACGGTCGCGCCGGTCAAGCCGACCGTCCCGGCCGCGCCGCCGAAGCCTGCTGCCGCCAAGCCCGCCCCGGCCGCACCGAGCTCATCCGGTTCGGCGGCCGCCTCCACCGCCGCCAAGCCCTCGTCGAACGGCAACGCCCCGGCGGCGACCGGCAACAAGATCACCACGCTGCGTGGGGTGGCCGCCAAGATCGTGCAGAACATGGACGCCTCACTCGAGGTGCCCACCGCCACCTCGGTGCGCGCGGTCCCGGCCAAGCTGATGGTCGACAACCGCATCGTCATCAACAACCACCTCGCCCGCGGGCGGGGCGGCAAGGTCAGCTTCACCCACCTCATCGGCTGGGCCCTGGTGCGCTCGGTCGTTGCCCACCCCGAGATGAACAACTCGTTCGCCGAGGTCGACGGCAAGCCGGCCCTGGTGCAGCCCGAGCACGTCAACCTCGGCATCGCGATCGACCTGGCCAAGAAGGACGGCTCCCGCAGCCTGGTCGTCCCGTCGATCAAAAACTGCGAGAAGATGGACTTCCGGCAGTTCTGGCAGGCCTACGAGGACGTCGTCCGGCGGGCCCGCCGCAACGAACTGACCATGGACGACTACGCCGGCACCACGATCTCGCTGACCAACCCGGGCGGCATCGGCACGGTCCACTCGATCCCGCGCCTGATGGCCGGGCAGAGCGCGATCATCGGCGTCGGCGCGATGGAATACCCGGCGCCCTACTCCGGGATGAGCGACGAGACGCTCTCCGACCTCGGCGTCAGCAAGGTCACCACGCTGACCAGCACGTACGACCACCGGGTCATCCAGGGTGCGCAGTCCGGCGAGTTCCTCAAGGCCGTGCACGAGTTCCTGCTCGGCGACCACGGCTTCTACGACGACATCTTCACCTCGCTGCGCATCCCGTACGAGCCGGTCCGCTGGGTGCGCGACGTCGCCCGCACCTCCGAGGGCCAGATCGACAAGGCCGCGCGGGTGGTCGAGCTGATCCACGCGTACCGCGTGCGCGGCCATCTGATGGCCGACACCGACCCGCTCGAGTTCGAGATCCGCCGGCACCCCGACCTTGACGTGCTCCAGCACGGCCTGACCCTGTGGGACCTCGACCGCACCTTCCCGGTCGGCGGGTTCGCCGCCAAGCAGCGGATGAAGTTGCGCGACGTGCTCGGCGTCCTGCGCGACACCTACTGCCGCCGGGTCGGCATCGAATACATGCACATCCAGGGCCCCGAGGAGCGGCGCTGGATCCAGGACCGCATCGAGATCAAGTACACCAAGCCGGACTCCGAGGAGCAGAAGCACATCCTCAACCGGCTCAACGCCGCCGAGGCGTTCGAGACCTTCCTGCAGACCAAGTTCGTCGGGCAGAAGCGGTTCTCGCTCGAAGGCGCCGAGTCGTTGATCCCGCTGCTCGACGAGGTGCTGAAGGCGTCCGCCGAGGGCGGGCTCGACGAGATGGTCATCGGCATGGCCCACCGCGGCCGGCTCAACGTGCTGGCCAACATCGTCGGCAAGCCGTACGAGAAGATCTTCAACGAGTTCGAGGGTCAGATGGACCCGAAGTCGGCCCACGGCTCCGGCGACGTCAAATACCACCTCGGCCAGACCGGCAAATACACCACACCGGACGGCGAGAGCTCGACGACGGTCAGCGTGGTCGCCAACCCGTCCCACCTGGAGGCGGTCGACCCCGTCCTCGAGGGCATCGTGCGGGCCAAGCAGGACCGCCTCGACCTCGGCCTGCACGGCTACACGGTGCTGCCGGTGCTCGTGCACGGCGACGCCGCGTTCGCCGGCCAGGGCGTGGTCGCCGAGACGCTCAACCTCTCCCAGCTGCGCGGCTACCGCACCGGCGGCACGATCCACGTGATCGTCAACAACCAGGTCGGCTTCACCACCGCGCCCGAATACAGCCGCTCCTCGATGTACTCGACCGACGTGGCCCGCATGATCCAGGCGCCGATCTTCCACGTCAACGGCGACGACCCCGAGGCCGTGGTCCGGGTCGCCAAGCTGGCGTTCGAATATCGGCAGGCGTTCAACAAGGACGTCGTGATCGACCTGGTCTGCTACCGCCGCCGCGGGCACAACGAGGGCGACGACCCGTCGATGACCAACCCCCGCATGTACGAGATCATCGACACCAAGCGCTCGGTCCGGAAGCTGTACACCGAGGAGCTGATCGGCCGCGGCGACATCACCGTCGACGACGCACAGGAGCAGCTGCGCGACTACCAGTCCCAACTGGAGCAGGTGTTCAAGGCGACCCGCGACTCGGCCGGCTCGGCGCCCCGCCGCATCACCATCACCGAGGAACCGGAGCCGCAGGTCGACACCGCGATCGAGACCTCGGTCGTGCGGGCGATCGGCCAGGCCCACATCGACCTGCCCGAGGGCTTCACCCCGCACAAGCGGGTCCAGCAGCTGCTCGAACGCCGGGCCAAGATGTCCAACGAGGGCGGCATCGACTGGGGCTTCGGCGAGCTGATCGCGTTCGGCTCGCTGCTCAACCAGGGCGTCACCGTCCGGCTCGCCGGCCAGGACTCGCGCCGCGGCACGTTCGTCTCCCGGCACGCCTCGGTGGTCGACGGCAAGACCGGCAAGGACTTCCTGCCGCTGAGCACCCTGGCCACCTCCAACGCGCGGTTCTTCGTCCACGACTCGCTGCTCAGCGAATACGCGGCGATGGGCTTCGAGTACGGCTACTCGGTCGAAAACCCGGACGCGCTGGTGCTGTGGGAGGCCCAGTTCGGCGACTTCGGCAACGGCGCTCAGACGGTGGTCGACGAGTTCATCTCGTCCGGCGAGGTCAAGTGGGGCCAGCAGTCGTCGCTGGTGCTGCTTCTCCCGCACGGCCAGGAAGGCCAGGGCCCCGACCACTCGTCCGGCCGGCCGGAGCGGTTCCTGCAGCTCTGCGCCCAGGACAACATGCGGGTGGCCAACCCGACCACCCCGGCCAACTACTTCCACCTGCTGCGCCGGCAGGCCCTGTCGACCAAACGCAAGCCGCTGGTGGTGTTCTCGCCCAAGTCGCTGCTGCGGCACAAGCTGGCCACCTCATCGGTCGCCGACTTCACCCAGGGCCGGTTCCAGCCGGTGATGGGCGACGCCGGCATCAAGGGCACGCCACTCGACGCGAAGGCGGTCAAGCGGGTGCTGCTCTGCTCGGGCAAGGTCTACTACGACCTGTTCCAGGCCCGGGCCGAGCGCGGCCTCACCGACACGGCGATCATCCGGATGGAGCAGATCTACCCGCTGCCGGTGGCCGAGCTCAAGGCGGTGCTGGCCCAGTTCCCCAACGCGGAAGACTTCGCCTGGGTGCAGGAGGAGCCGGCCAACCAGGGCGCCTGGTCGTTCGTCGCGCTCAACCTGCTCGAGCACCTCGAGGGCGTCCGGCTCCGGCGGATCTCCCGCCCGTCCGCCGCGGCCCCCGCGGTCGGCTCGGCCAAGATGCACGACGCCGAGCAGACCGCGCTGGTCGAGGCCGCACTGCCGCGGCCGTGACCAAAGGGGGCGCTCCGCCGGTGCGGAGCGCCCCCTTTTACTATCCGGGGATGTACTTCACCGATCGCGGCATCGAAGAACTGGTCGACCGGCGCGGCGAGGAGACCGTGACGCTGGAATGGCTGGGTTCGCAGCTGCGCACCTTCGTCGACCTCAACCCCGAGTTCGAGACCCCGATCGAGCGGTTCGCCACCTGGCTGGCCCGCGCCGACGAGGACGATGAGGAATAGCACGGATCGACCCATCCGCCGGGTCGATCTCGACCCGGCGGCGACGATCGACCGCTCGGCGTGGTGGTCACGCATTCCGGCCGTACGCGCGGTGCTCGACCACGGCCTCAACATCCCCGCCGGCGTAACTTTCCTCGTCGGCGAGAACGGTTCCGGCAAGTCCACCCTGATCGAGGGGTTGGCCGGCGCGATCGGCCTCAACCCGGAGGGCGGCTCCCGTGGCGCCCAATACTCGACCCGGCCCTCGGAGTCGCCGCTGGGCGAGGTCCTGCGGGTGTCCCGGAGCGTGGGCGGGCGCGGCCACTCCTACTTCCTGCGCGCCGAAACCATGCACGGCCTCTACACGTACCTCGAGGACCTGCCCGGCAGCCCCGACCGCGACCTGCACGACCGCAGCCACGGGGAAGGCTTCCTGGAGGTGCTGGACCGCAAGTTCGGCGGCCCCGGCTTCTACCTGATGGACGAGCCGGAAGCGCCCCTGTCCTTCGTCTCCACCCTGAGCCTGGTCGCCCGGCTGGCCGACCTGCGCGCCGCGGGCGCCCAGCTGGTGATAGCCACGCACTCACCGCTGCTGACCGCCCTGCCGGGCGCCACCATCCTCGAGCTGGGCGACTTCGGCCTCCGCAAGGCCCCCTGGGACCAGCTCACGATCGTCGCCAACTGGCGCCGCTTCCTGACCGACCCTCCGACCTACCTGGGCCCGTTGCTCAAACCCTGAGGGGACAGAAGCCGCCAGCCTCCTGCCCCCACCTTCTCAGGAGCCTTCGCTCGCCACCCGCGCGCTCGGCACCACGCCCCGATCACGCCCGCCGAGCAGCGTCAGCACGACGTCCATCTTCTCCTCGAGCCCGATGAACCTCCGTTCGAACTTCTCGTCCATCGCCGCGAACTTCGCGTCCATCGCGGCGAACCGCTCATCCATCCCATCGAACCTGGCATCCATCCCGACGAACTTCGCGTCAATGCCGGCGAACCGCTTATCCATCCCGTCGAGCCTGGCATCGATGCCCACCAGCTTCTGATCGATCGCCGTGACCTTTTCATCGACCACAGTGACCATCTCGTCCACGCCGGCGACCTTCTGATCGATCCGGTTGAGCGTCCGACTGTGCGAATCCAGGATCTGATCGTGACGTTCCAAAACCTTGGTGTGCGTCTCGAGCGTCCTCTGAATGCCTTTGGTCGTTTCGACAAGCTTGCTCAGATCGATGTCGACCACCTCGGCGAAGCCCTCCTGAAGCCTCGCCTTGTGCTCAACCCACGCAAGCCGTTCTTCCAGCGTCTTGCCCACAGAACCCTCCATGCCATCGACTCGATGACCGGAGCCGGCTGGCCCGGCCGCCGCCCCTACCGGCTACTCCCGCCTTCGGACGAGAGATTGTCTCGTGCCTAGTAGGCGTGCGTCAATTCCGCTTTACGGACCGGCGGCGTTCATCCGGGGTCGGTAGGTTGAGGGGCGTGGCACGAAGCGTCTACGTCGCCGGGCTCGGACCGAGCGTCGGCAAGGGCACGGTCGCGCTCGGTCTCGTCGAGCTGCTCTCCCGCCAGGTGGCCCGGATCGGGGTGTTCCGGCCGCTGGTCGCCGGGACCGGTGACGGCGATCCGCTACTCAGCCTGCTGACCTCCCGATACCCGGTGACCGGCGGCCACGGCGTGACCGTCGCCGAGGCGTCCGCCCTGGTCGCCGACGGCCGCTGGGAGGAGTTGATCGGACGCATCGTCGAGCGCTACCGCGAGCTCGAACGGCGATGCGGCTCGGTCGTGGTGATCGGCAGCGACTTCGCCGCCGGCCCGGCCGACGGCCACGACGAGATGCCACGTGAGCTCGGGTTCAACGCCCGGCTGGCGACCGAGTTCGGCAGCGTCGTGATCCCGGTCGTCAGCGGGGAGGGCCGCGGCGAAGAGTCGCTGACCGCGGCCGTCCGCAGCGCGTACCACTCGCTGGGCGACCTCAACGCCACCGTGCTGGCCGTCATCGCCAACCGGACCACCACCGAGGTGAACGACGCCGGCCTCCCGGTCCCGGTCTGGACGATCCCCGAGGTCGCCGCCGTGGCCGCGCCGACCGTCGCCGAGGTCGCGAAGGCACTCGACGCCACCGTGATCACCGGCGGCGACAACACCGACCGGGACGTGCTCGACTACGTGGTCGGCGCCGCCCACGTGCCCGCCGTTCTCGACCACCTGACCGACGGGGCGCTGCTGATCACCCCCGGCGACCGGGCCGACCTGCTGGTCGCGGCCAGCGCGGCTCACGCCGCCGGCCAGGTCACGCTGGCCGGCCTGGTGCTGACGCTGGGCGAGCGGCCGGACGAGCGGGCGGTCAAGCTGATCGAACGGCTCAACACGGGTCTGGCCATGCTGGTCGTGGAGTCCGACAGCTACCACACCATCGCGGCCGCCGGGCGGATCGAGGCGCGGCTGAGCACCGGCACCCCGCGCAAGGTCGAGGCGGCGCTCGGCGCGTTCGAGGACGGTGTCGACACCGCGGAGCTGACCCGGCTGCTCGACGTGACCCGGTCGGGCCGGGTGACGCCGCTGATGTTCGAGAACGACCTGATCGACCGGGCCCGGGCCGACCGGCGGCACCTGGTCCTGCCGGAGGGTTCCGAGGAGCGCATCCTGCGGGCCACCGAGACGCTGCTGCGCCGCGGTGTGGCCGACCTGACCCTGCTCGGCGACCCGGCCGAGATCACCCGGCGGGCACGCGAGCTCGGCGTCGAGATCGGCGGGGCCCGGCTGGTCGACCCGGAGCGCAGCCAGTGGCGCGACGACTTCGCCGAGCGCTACGCCGAGCTGCGTAAACATCGTGGCGTGACGCTCGACCTGGCGTACGACGTGGTCCGCGACGTCAACTACTTCGGCACCATGATGGTCGCCGAAGGGCTGGCCGACGGGATGGTGTCCGGGGCCGACCACACGACGGCGGCCACGATCCGGCCCGCCTTCGAGATCATCAAGACGGTCCCCGGGCTGTCGGTGGCGTCGAGCGTGTTCTTCATGCTGCTGGCCGACCGCGTGCTCGTCTACGGCGACTGCGCGGTCAACCCCGATCCGGACGCCGCCCAGCTGGCCGACATCGCGCTTTCTTCGGCCCGCACCGCGGCGGCGTTCGGGCTCGAACCCCGGGTGGCCATGCTGTCCTACTCGACCGGCAAGTCGGGGTCGGGCGCCGACGTCGAGAAGGTCGCGGCGGCCACCGCGCTGGTCCGGGAACGGCAGCCCGACCTGCCGGTCGACGGCCCGATCCAGTACGACGCGGCGATCGACCCGGCGGTCGCGGCGACCAAACTCCCGGAGAGCACCGTCGCCGGCAAGGCCACGGTCTTCGTGTTTCCCGACCTCAACACCGGCAACAACACCTACAAGGCGGTCCAGCGATCCGCCCACGCGGTTGCGGTCGGCCCGGTCATGCAGGGCCTGCGTCGGCCGGTCAACGACCTGTCCCGCGGCGCAACGGTGAAAGACATCGTCAACACGGTGGCGATCACGGCGATCCAGGCGGGAGCGAAATGAGCCGGGTTCTGGTCCTCAACTGTGGCTCGTCGTCGGTGAAGTACCGGCTGTTCGACGGCGCGGAGACGAGCGCCAAGGGTCTGATCGAGCGGATCGGCGAGGAGGGCGGCGACGCCACCGACCACCGGGCCGCCCTGCAGCACATCATGGAATCGGTCGACCTGGCCGGGCTGGCGGCGGTCGGCCACCGGGTGGTGCACGGCGGCCCCCGGTTCAGCGATCCCACGCTGATCGACGACGACGTGGTGGCCGACGTGGAGGCGCTGGTGCCGCTCGCCCCGCTGCACAACCCGGCCGCGCTCAGCGGCATCGCGGTGGCCCGCAAGCTGCTGCCCGACGTGCCGCAGGTGGCGGTCTTTGACACCGCTTTCCACGCGACGATCCCGCCCGAGGGCGTGACCTGGGCGATCGACAAGAGCTTGGCCGAGCGCTGGCAGATCCGGCGGTACGGCTTCCACGGCACTTCCCACGCGTACGTCTCCCGCCAGACGGCGAAAGTCCTGGCTAAACCCGTCGAAGAAACCAACGTGATCACCCTGCACCTGGGGAACGGGGCGAGCGCCTGCGCGGTCGAGGGCGGCCGCAGCGTGGCCACGTCGATGGGTTTGTCGCCGCAGGGCGGCCTGGTGATGGGCACCCGCAGCGGCGACATCGACCCGACCGTCGTCTTCCACCTGCACCGGGTCGCCGGCCTGCCGCTCGACGAGATAGAGACGTCACTGACCCGGCACGCCGGCCTCGTCGGCCTGACCGGCGACAACGATCTGCGGGCGGTGCTCGAGCGGCGGCAGGCCGGCGATCCGGAGGCGACGCTCGCGTTCGACGTCTACTGCCGGCGGATCCGTGAATATGTGGGCGCCTACCTGGCGGTGCTCGGCCGGGTCGACGCGATCACCTTCACCGCCGGTGTCGGCGAGAACTCCCCGGTCGTCCGAGCGGCGACGCTGGCCGGGCTGGAGAGTCTGGGCATCGCGGTCGACCCGGAACGCAACCGGCGGGCCGAGCGGATCATCTCGCCCGACGGCATGCCGATCGCGGTCTGCGTCGTGCCGACGGACGAGGAACTGGAGATCGCCGACCAGTCGCGGGCGGCGTTACAACCCTGACCTAACTGACCAGGAAGACGATCAGGCCGATCAGGACGACGGCCACCACGACGCCGCCGACGATCAGCGGGGTCTTGGACGGGGCCGGGGGTTCCGGCGAGGTGCTGTCGGTGAAGGCACGGAAGGCCTCGGTGTTGCTACTAGGGTCGGCGCGGTTGTCAGACATGGGCACGACCATAGCGAAGACATGCACGAAAGAGCACATCGGTGACTGCTTCTACCAGCGCAAACGCACTCGGTCCGGTGATTTCACTCCTTCGTGGGAGTGTTCGGCCGTAGCGTCGCATCATGGCGACGCGGCGGCGAATCGGTGCGGCACTGGCCATGCTCGTCGCGCTCGCCGCCTGCTCCGGCCCGCCGAAGCAGGCGCCGGCACCGGCGGAAAGGCCCGCGGCGCCGACCTCCTCGACCTTTCCGGTCGGCTTGCGCATCCTGCATCTTCACCGAGGTTCCGTACGCCCATTGCCCACGCTCGTGTTCTTCCCGGCCGCGCCGTGGACCCTGACCGGAGCCGGGTCGCCGGCCGACCGCCCCGCCCCCGGCCGCTTCCCGCTGGTGGTCTTCAGCCACGGGCTCAAGGGCTCTCCGGAGCGCTACCAGGCGGCGCTGACCGGCTGGGCCGCCGCCGGCTTCGTCGTGGTCGCCCCGACGTTCCCCCACACCAGCCTCTACGCAACCCGCTTCCAGCGCGCGGACATAGTCCGCCAGCCCGACGACGTACGCTACGTGCTCGCCGAGATCCGCCGCCTGGACACGACGCCGGGCAACCCACTGGCCGGGCACATCGACACCACCCGAATCGCGGCGATCGGCCACTCGGCCGGCGGCTACACCACAATGGGCCTCTTCACCGCCGGCCACGACCCGAGCCTGAAAGCAGGCGTGGTGATGGCAGGCTGGCTCGCTCCCGGGGCCTTCGCCGGCCCACCGGCCACGATGCTCTTCCTACAGGGCACCGCCGACCCAATCGTTCCGGCCGCCCGCAGCCGGTTAGCCTTCGACCGGGTCCCCTGGTCAAAGGCCTACCTCCTGCTGCGGCACAACTCGCACGCCACGTACCTCCAGCCGGGCCAGATAGGTTACAACTTGATGGAGTCCACAGTCATCAATTTCCTACGCTGGACCCTCAACGGCGACGAGACAGCCCGCGCCCGCCTCCCCCGAGGCACCACCGCCCGCTGAAGCCCACGCAGCTGAGCCCCACCCGCCGAAGCGCCGCCCGAGCCAGCCGCAATAGCAGCGCGCCGCACCGTGACCGCCAACATCGCCGCAGGCCGCGCAGAACGGCCGGCAACGCCATCGACCAGCGCCGACCATCGGACCGACCGCCGTATCAGTCGGACGCGCCCACCCACCCCGCATCTCAGGCCGACGAGCGAGCCGAGCGGGACCCCGCGCCGCCGCACGCGGCGCCGCGCCGCAAATCCGCGCACCGCCCGACCACACCGCCGAACCGCGCCGCATGACCCCGCGCATCGCCCGGCCAGATCGCCGAGGCATACGCACCGCGTAACCCGCGCATCTCCCCGCCGCAGCGCCAGAGCGCGCCACATCGCCGACGCGCCCAACCCTGCCACCAAGCCGCGCCGCATCGCGAGCCCGGCCGTCGCCAAGCCGCGCCACCAAGCCATGCCAAGCCGCGCGGCGCTGCACTGCGCCAAGCCGTCAAACCAAGCCGTCAAACCAAGCCGTCAAGCCGCACCGCGCCGCATGGCCAAGCGTCGCCGACGCCGCCAAGCCACACCGCGCGCCGCCAAGCCACACCGCGCGCCGCCAAGCCACACCGCGCGCCGCCAAGCCACACCGCGCGCCGCCAAGCCACACCGCGCGCCGCCAAGCCGCGCCGCGCCGCGCCGCGCCGCGCCCGAGCGTCCAAGCCGCATCGTCACGCCGGCGCCGCGCTGCCCGCGCGACTCCGGGTTGTGCCGCGTGGCGGCCCGGCGGGGGCGGGTCAATGTAGGAAGTCGATTGCTACCTTGCCGAAGATGTTGCCTGACTCGAGCTTCGCGAACGCGTCGGCCACTGCGGTGAAGCCGTAGGTTGTGTCGATCGTTGGGCGCACGTCCTTGGTCACCATCAGGTCGAGCAGGGCTACCAGGTCGTCGGGGGTGCCCATGCTGCTGCCGAGCAGGTCGAGCCGCATCGCGAACAGGCGGCGCAGGTCGACCGTGGCCAGGTGGCCGCCGGTTGCGCCGCAGACGACTATGCGGGCTCCCGGTGCGCTGCACTTCATCGAGTGGTCGATCGTTGGGGCGCCGACCGACTCGATGACCACGTCGACGCGCTCGGGCAGCCGGGCGCCCGGCTCGACCGCGGTGGCGCCCAGCACTGCGATGCGTTCGCGCTTGGCTGCGTCGCGGCTGGTTGCGTAGACCCGCTTGCCCATGGCGGCAGCCAGGGCGACCGCGGCGGTCGCCACCCCGCCGCCCGCGCCCTGCACGAGCACCGCCGACGCCTCGTCGACGCGGCCCCGCGTGGTCAGCATGTGGTAGGCGGTGAGCCAGGCCGTCGGCAGGCAGGCCGCGTCGACGAACGACACCCCGGCCGGCTTGGGCACCAGGTTTTCTCTCGGGACGGCAACCCGGTCGGCCAGCGTGCCCGGGTAGTGCTCGGAGAGCAGTGAGAGGCCGCGCGGGTCGTCCGGGTCGGCGACGACCGGGTAGATCACGACCTCGTTGCCCTCCTCGTCGACGCCGGCCGCGTCGCAGCCGAGGACCATCGGCAGGCGGTCGGCGCGCAGGCCGACGCCGCGCAGCGACCACAGGTCGTGCTGGTTGAGCGAGGCGGCCCGGACATCGACGAGCACCCACTCGTCGGGCGGCGTGGGGTCGGGGAACTCCCCGACGGTGAGGGCCTGGAGGGGATGGTCGGGGTCGGCCTTGGCGGCGTAGGCGGCGCGCATAGGACGACCTTAGTGGCGATTCTGACGGGCGGCGGGCGACTGTGGACAACTCTCACGGCGTACGGGAAACGCCGCCGGCAGCAAGCCGGCGGCGTCTCGCCCGAAGTTCTTCTACCGTGGGATCGGCGTGGTCGCCGGAGCCGTGACCGGCGACCGGCGGCGGGCCACGCCGTCGCGGATCGCGGCCGCGATGACCGCCTCGGCGACCGCCGGAGCCACCCGCGGGTCGAGCGGCGACGGCACGATCGCGGTGGGCTTCAGGTCGTCGGCGACCACCGCGGCGATCGCCTCGGCCGCGGCCACCTTCATGCCCTCGGTGACCGTGCTCGCGCCGCAGTCGAGTGCCCCGCGGAAGATGCCGGGGAAGGCCAGCACGTTGTTGATCTGGTTGGGGAAGTCGCTACGCCCGGTGGCCACGACGGCCGCGTATTTGTGGGCGATCGACGGCGCGACCTCGGGTGTCGGGTTGGCCAGGGCGAAGATCACGCCGCCGGGGGCCATCTGGGCGAGCGCACTCTCCTCGATCGCACCGCCGGACACCCCGATCAGCACGTCGGCGCCGATCAGCGCCTCGGCGACAGCCCCGGTACGGCCCGAGAAGTTGGTCGCCGCCGCCAGTTCCGCCTTGATCGGGCTGAGGTCGCCGCGCTCCGCGTGGATGATGCCGCGCGAGTCGCAGACGATGACGTTGGCGCCCTCGACCCCGGCCGCGATCAGCGCCTGGGTGATCGCCACCCCGGCCGCACCGGCCCCGCTGATCACCACCCGCAGTTCGCCGAACCGGCGGCCGAGCAGCTTGGCCGCGTTGCGGAGGGCGGCCAGCGTGACCACCGCGGTGCCGTGCTGGTCGTCGTGGAACACCGGGATGTCGAGCGCGGCGTCGAGCCGGCGTTCGATCTCGAAGCAGCGGGGCGCGCTGATGTCCTCGAGGTTGATGCCGCCGAACGAGGGTGCCACCGCCTTGACCGCCGCGATGATGCCCTCGGTGTCCTGGGTGTCCAGGCAGATCGGGATCGAGTCGACCCCGCCGAACTGCTTGAACAGGATCGACTTGCCTTCCATGACCGGCATGGCGGCTTTCGGCCCGATGTTGCCGAGGCCGAGCACGGCCGAGCCGTCGGTGATCACGGCGACCGTGTTGGCGGTCCAGGTGTAGTCGGCGTAGAGGGCCGGGTCTTCGGCGATGGCCTCGCAGACGCGGGCCACGCCTGGGGTGTACGCCAGGGACAGGTCGTCGCGGCTGGCCAGTGGGACCGTCGGCGCGATCGCCATCTTGCCGTGTTTGTGCAGCTCGAAGACGGGATCGGCGGCCAGGGCGGGATCGAGTTCAAAACTGAAGAAAGACATGGTGACTCCACGGGGCATCGGTCGTCGGCATTGACTGGAGCACCGGTCCCGGTTCGGATCGCGAGTTGGCGCCGAGCGGGTGGTGCGATGCGGGGATCACCCGAAGAAGTGGTACGGGACATTAACTTAGCCGACCTGGCTTCGGGTAGTAGCGAATTAACACTCGCCCGATGACATCGGCCACCCCGTACCGCCGGGAGTCGTCCTCGATCAGCGTGTTGTCGCCCTGGATCCACCAGCCGCCGTCCTGGGGTCGTACGGCCCGCTTGACCACCAGCAGGTCGGGGCGGGTACGGAAGCGCGCAACCACGATGTCACCGCTCCTTACCCGCGCTCCCCGCCGTACCAGCAGCGCATCTCCGGACCGCAACGTGGGCACCATGGACGGCCCCTGCACCAGGACCAGTTGCCACCTCACCGCATCAGTCCTCCTCCGCGTTACGTCCGGGATGTAAGGGGTAGTGTCAACCGCGGATCATCGCAAACTCTTATGGAGGAGTCCTGATGCGACTTCCGCGTTTCCTCACTCCGCGCACCGTGGTCAGCGCACACTGCGACCTGCCCTGCGGTGTGTACGACCCGGCCCAGGCCCGGATCGAGGCCGAGTCGGTTAAGGCCATCCAGGAGAAGTACCAGGCGAACCAGGACCCCGAGTTCCGCACCCGGGCCGTCCTGATCAAGGAGCAGCGGGCCGAGCTGGTCAAGCACCACCTGTGGGTGCTGTGGACCGACTACTTCAAGGCCCCGCACTTCGAGAAGTACCCCAATCTGCACCAGCTGTTCAACGAGGCCACCAAGCTGGCTGGTGCGGCAGGCGCCAAGGGTTCGATGGACCCGGCCGTCGGCGACCAGCTCCTCGCCAAGATCGAGGAGATCTCCAAGATCTTCTGGGAGACCAAGCAGGCCTGACGGACTTGTAACGGCCGGTGTCTTCGGGCGCCGGCCGTTGTCGTACGCTGCTCCTCGTTGGGAGGATGGCTACGTGACTCAGCTGACGCATTCGGACGACGTCGTGCTCCTCACGGTGCCCGCCGACGGTGGCTACCTCGGCGTCCTGCGCACGGCCACCGCCGGGCTCGCGGCCCGGCTGCACTTCGCGCTCGACGAGATCGAGGATCTCCGCATCGCGGTCGACGAGGCGTGCGCGATGCTGCTGGCGATCGCCACTCCGCGGGCCGAGCTCGAGTGCCGCTTCGCGGTCACCGACGACGCGCTGACCGTCGAGGTCTCGGTCGCGACCGTACGCGGCGCCCGCCTGCCGTCCGAGTCGTCGTTCGCGTGGAAGGTGCTGACCGCGCTGACTACTTCCGCGGCGGCCGACGCGACCGGTCGCTCCGCCACGATCCGGCTGCTGACCCGCCGGACCGGGAGCTAGCGCCGGTTGACCTCGGCGACATAGTCGAGGTGCCGGCTCGACAGCGAGGTCGCGGCCTCGGCGTCGCCCACGCACAGGCAGTCGAGCAGCCGCCGGTGATCGGCGTCGATCCGCTGCCAGTAGTCGGCGGGCAGGCTGTCGGTGACCGCCTCGCCGTACGCCGCGTGATAGACCGGCCGCCCCACCAGCTCGAACAGCGGGTTGCCGCACGCCTTGACCACCGCCAGGTGGAAGGCGGCGTGGGCGACCATCATCGTGTCGAGGTCATCGGTCAGCGGGTCGAAGAGCGCCCCGCGGATCTCCAGCAGGTGCTCCTCGGTGCGGCGCGCCGCGGCCAGCCCGGCCGCCGGCACCTCGAGGGCCCGGCGCAGCTCGAGCAGATCAGCCATGCCGACGCTGGGCGTGTTGGTGAGCAGCGTGAAGCCGGTGGCCAGGCCGTCGCCGAGCTGCTCGGCGTCGGGATGGGAGACGAAGCTGCCGCCGGTCACTCCACGCGTGGTGACGATCAGGTGCTGACTCGCCAGCAGGCGCAGAGCCTCCCGCACGGTGCTGCGGCTGACCCCGGTCTTGATGCAGAGTTCGGGTTCGGGTGGGAGACGTTCCCCCGGCTGCAGGCGGCCCGACGTGATGTCGGCCCGAAGCTCATCAGCCAGCAGTTGGTACGCAGGTGGACGCACCGTAGATCCGGTCACGTCAACAGGGTAGGCCTTAATCGACCCCGAGGGCTCTGGTACTTGAAGGAAGAACGATCAGCAGCCCGGTCAATACGCCCAGCACCATCATCAGGACGCCCAGCCACAGCGGATGCACCTGGATCAGGAAGCCGCCGGCCGCGATGACGAACAGCTGGACGACGATGGCCGGTCCGCGGGCACCTGACCGGAGCCGCCCGAGCGCCCGGGCCACGAAGAAGACGGAGACCGAGGCGAGCGCGGTCAGCACGGTGAGCGCCGCCGCCACCCCGATCTGCACGTCGCCGCTGGTCAGATCGAGGACCAGCAGGTAGATCGTGAGCCCGGCCAGCCCGGCGCACTGCAGGTAGAGCAGCCGCACCGCCCACAACAGCGTCGCGGGTTTGTCAACGACTGACTTCTCACCGGTCACCGCTGCACCTTACCGACAGACCTGAGACGCCCAGCCGGGTACAGTGCCGCCCATGCGAGCGTTACTGGTGGTTAACCCCAGAGCCACCACCACCAGCGAGCGCAGCCGTGACGTGCTGGTCCGGGCCCTGCGCTCCGCGGTCGATCTGACGGTGGAATACACCACCCGGCGCGGCCATGCGGCGAGTCTCGCGCGCGCGGCGGCGGAGAGCGGCGTCGATGTGGTGGTGACTCTGGGCGGCGACGGCACGGTCAACGAGGCGGTCAACGGGCTGATGACCGCGCCGACCGCGCTGGCACCCCTGCCCGGGCCGCGATCGCAGCGGCTGCCCGCGCTCGCCGTGGTGCCGGGCGGCTCGACCAACGTCTTCGCCCGCGCGCTCGGCCTGCCCCGCGACTGGGCCGACGGCACCAGCGTGATTCTGGACGGGCTACGCGACGGCCGGCACCGGGTGATCGGGCTGGGCCGGGCCGACGATCGCTACTTCACTTTCGCCGCCGGGGTCGGGCTCGACGCCGCCGTCGTGCGCCGGGTCGAGCAGGCCCGGCTCCGCGGCCGCACGTCGACCCCCGCGCTCTATTTCCGCTCGATCGCCGGCCATTTCCTCACCGGCGACGACCGCAAGACGCCGCCCCTGTCGATCGAGCGGCCGGGCGAGCCCGCGGAGGCCGAGCTGGGCACGGTCATCGTGCAGAACACCGCGCCCTGGACCTATCTCGGCGACCGTGCGATCAACCCCAGCCCGCTGGCCTCCTTCGACCGCGGCCTCGACGTGCTGGCGCTGCGCAAGCTCGCGATGATCAACACCAGCCGCACGATGGCCCAGCTGGCCGCCGGCCGCACCCCGCAGGGCAAGCAGATCCTGCAGTTGCACGATCAGCCCGAGTTCACCGTGGTGGCCAGCCGGCCGCAGGCGTTCCAGCTCGACGGCGACTACCTCGGAGAGCGACAGAAGGTGCACTTTGTGTCCGTCCCCGAAGCGCTGCGTGTGATCTGCTGATTACGGGGTAGATGGTTTCAGTCGTCGCTCACGATCCGTTACAGAAAGACGGGCAAAAGGGCGGCGAAGGGACCGAGACCGTACTACATTGATGGGTGCGTTCGTCGACCGGCTCTGGTTACCCACTCAGATCCGGACAAAGGGGTCGTGACCCAGCTCACCCGCCCGGAGAAACTTCCGGCGCTACCCTTGACATCGCGAGAGTTCGTGAAAGCATTCACAAGCGATAAGAAGTAACCCGTTGCTGCTTGCGCGCGTTCCTAAAACAGAAGCGCCGAACAGCATCGGAGCAACATAAAAAGCTTGCTACGCACCGGCGAGCCGGCGGGCCCTCCCCGCCCGGCCACCACGCGCATGCATAGGTAAACAGCACCGCAATTCATTACCCCATCCGAAACAAGGAGTGTTGCCGCCATGGACTGGCGCCACGATGCGATCTGCCGCGACGAGGACCCGGAGCTGTTCTTCCCGATCGGGACGTCCGGCCCCGCGCTCCTGCAGGTCGAGCAGGCCAAGGCCGTGTGCCGGCGGTGCCCCGTGACCTCCGATTGCCTCGCGTGGGCACTCGAGTCCGGGCAGGACGCCGGCGTATGGGGCGGGATGAGCGAAGACGAACGGCGCGCCGTGAAGCGTCGTGGCGGCCTCCGGGTCGGCGCTCCTACCGCCTGAATCAATCCCCTCACAGTATTTGCGCCCCGGGCCGATCGGCACCGGGGCGTCTTGCTGTTTCGACACGATTACCCAGCGCTCCGATTCCGGTCCGCGCGAATACGATCACGTTCGGTGCTTCCCGTTTCCCGAAATGATCTCGAAATCGCGCTCGCCGAACCATTAGTCCCCAATCCCTCACCCTCCGCAGTGGATCGCCGCTCCGGTATACGACCGTCGATTGCGCGATAACTCTCCGCAACTGCCGCCGAGGGCCGAGCGGGGTGCCGTCGGTCAAGCGGCTGCGGGGGCGCGGCGGATCCGCGCGGTGGCGGTGGCGGCGCAGCCGAACGTGGCAGTGAGCGTCGTGGCGAGCAGAAGCAGTGACATGGCGGTGCTGGACGATGCGGGCGGCCGGTTCGCCGGCCGGGCTGACGCCGCGATCAGGCAGCCGGCGCCAGCGGGTGGCGAACGGCCGCCTCGACGCGGGCGGCCACCAGCCGTACCAGGTCGGGCGCGTCGCCCAGCGGCGGAGCGACGGCGACCGCCCCCGCCGAGCGCGCTGAGCGCGCCGCGTTGTCGTAGAGCAGCCCCGGCGCCAGGAAGTAGGCGGCCATGCCCACCCGGCGAGCCCCCGCAGCCCTCAGACGCTCCACAGCCTCCCCCGCGGTGGGCGGGGCGGCCGAGGCATAGGCCACGGTGCAGGGGAGGCGCAAACGGGCGCTCAGGGCGTTTGCCGCGTCTTCCACGGTTGAGCGGGCGGCCGCGTCCCGGGTGCCGGCCGCCGCGAGCACGACGGCGTCCAGTTCCGCGGCGGGCAGGCGGCGCACGAGCGCCTCGACCAGACGGGGAGCGACCACCGGCGAGGGGCCGAGAACCTCGGCCAGCGACACCGACACCGGAAGCGCACCGGCCGAGGCCAGCACGGCCGGAATGTCGACCCGACCGTGATAGGCCGACGTCAACAGCAACGGCACCACGACCGCATCCCGCACCGGCAGCGACTCCAGCGCCTCGATCGGCCGCGGACCGGCGTGGTCGAGGTACGCCGCCCGGACGGCCCACGACGGATGCGCCCGCCCGACCGCCCGCGCCAGCGCTGACGTGGCGACGGCCGCCCGCGGGTCGCGGCTGCCGTGCGCCACCAGCACTACGCCGAGGTTCAGACGTGCAGGCCGCATTCGGTCTTCTCGAACATCGCCCAGCGACCGGCGCGCGGGTCCTCGCCGGCCTTGGTGCGCCGGGTGCACGGCCAGCAGCCGATCGAACCGTAGCCCTTCTTGAACAGTTCGTTGACCGGCACGTTCCAGCGCGAGACGTACCGGTCGACGTCCGCCTGCGTCCACGCCGCGATCGGGTTGACCTTGACCTTGCCCTTCTTGGCGTCGTAGGTCACCACCGGCGTGTTGGCGCGGGTCGGGGACTCGTCGCGGCGCAGGCCGGTGGCCCATGCGTCGTAGTCGACCAGGGCGCGCTCGAGCGGCTCGACCTTGCGCATGAAGCAGCACTCGTCGGGGCTGCGGGCGAACAGCCGGGGGCCGTACTCGCCGTCCTGCTGGCCGACCGTCATCCGCGGGCGGATCGATCGGACGTTGACGTTCATGGTGGCGGCGACCGTGTCGCGCACCTTCAGGGTCTCCGGGAAGTGCAGGCCGGTGTCGAGGAAGACCACGTCGACGCCGGGCGAGACGCGCGAGAAGAGGTGGGCGACGACGGCGTCGGCCATGGAACTGGTCACGCAGAAGCGCGCGCCGAAGGTGTCGGTCGCCCATTTGGCGATCTCTTCGGCCGGAGCACCTTCCAGGGCCGCGGCGGCATCGCGCGCGAGCTTTTCAAAAACCGGGGCGGCCGGAGCACCTAGGGAAACCAGTCCCAGGTTGGCGGCGGTCACGATAGTCATCGGTTCACTCCCTCGGACAGCAACCCGTTGAACTTGACCGTGAAAACTCGGGCGCAGGAGTGGCACTCCCAGGCCCCGTGCGATGCGTCGTTGGGGTAGAGGTCCTCTTCCCCGCAGTAGGGGCAGTAGAGCGGCGTGGACCGGGCGTCACTCATTTCAGTAGCTCTTCGTCGGCCCGCAGCACCCAGGTCGCGAACGTCTCGTCCCGCGACGACCGTCCGTCCAGGTAGTGCCGGGCGAGGCGCTCGACGTACCCCGGAAGCTCTTCCGCGGTGGCCTTGAGCCCGCGCAGCTTGCGTCCGAAGCCGGCGGTCTGGCCCTGGGCCATGCCCAGGCCCCCGCCGAGGTGTACCTGGAAGCCTTCGACCTGCTCGCCATGAGCATTCATGACCAGCTGGCCTTTGAGCCCGATGTCGGCGACCTGTGTGCGGGCGCAGGCGTTGGGGCAGCCGTTGAGGTGGATCGAGATGTCGGCGTCGAAGTCGCGCATGCGTTCTTCGAGCCGGGCCACCAGTTCCTCGCCGCGGGCCTTGGTCTCGACGATGGCGAGCTTGCAGTATTCGATGCCGGTGCAGGCCATGGTGCCGCGTCGCCAGGCCGAGGGCCGGGCTTCCAGCCCGATGCCGCGGAGAGCTTCGACGAACGGCTCGACGCGAGCGTCCTCGACATCAAGGACCAGGAGCTTCTGGTACGGCGTGAGCCGCACCCGCTGCGACCCCACCGACTCGACGAGGTCCGCCAGTTGGCCCAGCTGCGTCCCGCTCGTACGCCCGACGATCGGCGCCGCGCCGACGTAGTTGCGGCCGTCGGTCTGCTTGTGCACCCCGATGTGGTCGATCGGCTTGGACGGCAGGTCGGGCGCCGGACCGTCGATCATGGCCCGTCCGAGGTATTCCTTCTCGAGCACCTCGCGGAACTTGGCCACGCCCCAGTCGGCGAGCAGGAACTTCAGCCGGGCGCGGTTGCGCAGGCGCCGGTAGCCGTAGTCGCGGAAGATCCCGACGACGCCTTCCCAGACCTCGGGGATCTCGTCCAGGGGCACCCACACGCCGAGCCGCTCGGCCAGCCGCGGGTTGGTCGACAGGCCGCCGCCGACCCAGAGGTCGAAGCCGGGGCCGTGGGTGGGGTGCACGACGCCGATGAGCGCGATGTCGTTCGCCTCGTACGGCACGTCAGCCAGCCAGGCGATCGAGGTCTTGAACTTGCGCGGCAGGTTGGAGTAGCGCGGGTCGCCGATGTAGCGCTTGAGGATCTCGTGCATGGCCGGGGTCGGGTCGATCACCTCGTCCGGCGAGACCCCGGCGACCGGGCTGCCGAGCACGACGCGGGGGCAGTCACCGCACGCTTCGGTGGTCTGCAGGCCGACCGCCTCGAGCCGGCGCCAGATCTCCGGCACGTCTTCGACCCGGATCCAGTGCAGCTGGATGTTCTGCCGGTCGGTGATGTCGGCCGAGTCGCGGCCGAACTCGCGGGAGATGTCGGCGATGACTCGCAGCTGGGCCAGGCTGAGCTCGCCGCCGTCGACGCGGACCCGCAGCATGAAGTATTCGTCTTCGAGCTCGTGCGGCTCGAGGATCGCGGTGCGGCCGCCGTCGATGCCCGCGCGCCGCTGGGTGTAGAGCCCCCACCAGCGGAAACGGCCACGCAGGTCGGCCGGGTCGATCGAGGCGAACCCGCCGTGGGCGTAGATGTTCTCGATGCGCGAGCGGACGTTGAGGGGGTTGTCGTCCTTTTTGCTGCGCTCGTTGGGGTTGAGCGGCTCGCGGTGTCCGAGCGCCCACTGGCCTTCGCCGCGCGCCTTGCGGGGGCGAGCGGCCGGCGTTGCTGGAGTGCTGCTGGGCGCCATAACGGCGGTCCTCCGGGTTTCGTGGGCGCGTTCCGACGCTCACGGCTTCTGGGAGGCTCGTGACTTCAATGTCAGGAGAGGCCGGCGCGTCATCCGCGCCCGAAAAGGAATCGGGCGTCGTCAGGAAGCCGGACACATGGCGCTGCGGACACGGCCGTAGTCGACGTGGCGACGGGCCACGAAGCGGCGGTCAACTGCAGCGGTCATGCGGCCAGCCTCTCACGCGATGCCCTTCTAGGCCAGTGCGGTCCAGATTCCGGGAGTGTGCTAGCCGTCACCACCGGTTCACAACCGCGCAACAACTAGCGCTTGCCGAGCGGCACCACGAGCACCGCCTCGGTGCCGCCGCCCGCCCGGTTGCGCAGCTCGATGGTGCCGCGGAGCTCACCGGTGGCCAGCGCCCGCACGATCTGCAGACCGAGCCGGCCGTTCGAGTCGGCCACGAAGCCCTCGGGCAGCCCCTGCCCGTTGTCGGCCACCGTGACGTGCAGCTGCTTGCGGAACCGGTGCGCCGAGACGACGACCTCGCCGACCTCGGCCCGCGGGGCGTCCAGGGAAACCGAATCCTCGTCGTCGGGGGCGGGGAAGCCGTGCTCGACCGCGTTGATCAGCAGCTCGTTGAGCACCATCACCAGCGAGGTGGCGATCTCGGCCGGCAACACCCCGAAAGTGCCCTCGCGCCGCATCTTCACGGTGAAGTTGGTCGCCGCGACCTCGGTGGCCGCCGAGGCGACACGGTCGACGATGCCGTCGAACTCGACCGCCTCCTCGTTCGACATCGAGAGCGTCTCGTGCACCAGCGCGATCGAGGCGACCCGGCGCACCGACTCCTGCAGCGCCATCCGCGCCTCGGGCAGGTCGACCCGGCGGGCCTGCAGGCGCAGCAGGGCGGCCACGGTCTGCAGGTTGTTCTTGACCCGGTGGTGGATCTCGCGGATCGTCGCGTCCTTCGTCATCAGGGCGCGGTCGCGCCGGCGTACCTCGGTGACGTCGCGCACCAGCACCAGCGCACCGATCGGCACGCCGGCCGGCATCAGCGGCAGCGCCCGGGTCAGCACGGTCGCGCCACGGGCGTCGACCTCCTGCCGGGGCGGCGATTCGCCGCGGAGCGAGGCCAGGATGCGCTCGGCCGCGTCGGTGCCCTCCAGCGGGTCGGCGGCCAGCCGGCTGGTCAGCCCGGACAGCTCCTCGCCGACCAGGTGGGCGTTGAACCCGAGCCGGCGGTAGGCCGACTGGGCGTTCGGACTCGCGTACGTCACCTTGCCGCTGCCGTCGAGCCGGATCAGCCCGTCGCCGACCCGCGGCGCCGAGGTGGTCTCGCCCGGGTGCCGGGGCGGCGGGAACGTGCCGTCGGCGACCATCTGCGCCAGGTCGTCGGCGGTCGTGAGGTAGTTGAGCTCGAGCTGGCTCGGGGTGCGCGCGGTGGACAGGTTGGTGTCCCGACCGATCACCGCGATCACCTCGGTCGGGCACT
This sequence comes from Actinoplanes sp. NPDC051343, assembly GCF_044455125.1. Classification (NCBI taxonomy): domain Bacteria; kingdom Bacillati; phylum Actinomycetota; class Actinomycetes; order Micromonosporales; family Micromonosporaceae; genus Actinoplanes; species Actinoplanes sp. NPDC051343. The sequence goes on along the minus strand of NZ_JBITEL010000013.1, from coordinate 174,435 downwards.
CGTCGCGGTCGGTCTCGTCGCGCAGCCGCACCGGGATCGCCTCGTGCCGGGCCGGGGTGTCGCCGTACCAGACCGGGTCGCCCTCCCGCCAGATGCGCTCCTGGGTGAAGGCGATGTCGAGGTGGGCCACCTCCGGCCCGCCGACGATCTTGCCGACCTGGTCGTCCTGGTAGGCCGTCGGTGCGGTCGTCGGCCGCACCTGGGCCACGCACAGGAACCGCCGCGGCTGCCCGTCCTCGCCCCGCACCGGCACCCACATCAGCAGGTCGGCGAAGGAGAGGTCGGACAGCAGTTGCCAGTCACCGGCCAGGCGGTGCAGGTGGTCGATGTCGGCTTCGCCGAGGCCGGTGTGCTCCTCGACGAGATCGCGCAGGGTAGACACCCCACCAGACTAGAGAGTGGTCGTCACCTTCTTGAGGCCTCGCGGCGCGTCGGGGTCCTCGCCGCGGGCCAGCGCCAGGGCGAGGGCGAGCCGCTGGAGCGGCAGAATGTCGAGCAGCGGGCCGTACCGCTCGTCGACGCCGGGCACCGCGAGCCGCCCGGACGCGCCCGGTACGTCGGTGGCGCCGATCGTGACCACGTCGGCCCGGCGCTCGGTGCCGAGACGGTCGACCACGTCGCGCATCGACCGGCCGCCCGGGCCGTCGCCGACCACGGCGAGCACCGGCACGTCGGGGTCGGTCATGGCCAGCGGGCCGTGCAGCAGGTCGGCCCCGCTGAACGAGAGCGCCGGCAGGTACGACGTCTCCATCAGCTTCAGCGCCGTCTCCCGCGCGGTCGGGTACGCGTACCCCCGCCCGGTCGTGACCATCCGGGAGGCGAACCGGTACCGCTGGGCCAGGTCGTCGGCCGACGTGTCGCGCAGCGTGTCCTCGGCCAGCTGGGGCAGCTTGTCGAGCGCGGCCCGCTCGTCGGCCGGCAGCTGCCCGTCGCCCGCGCGCACACCCTCGATCAGCATCAGCAGCGCGAGCAGCTCGGCCGTGTACGTCTTGGTGGCCGCGACCGCCCGCTCGTGCCCGGCCGCCACGTCGATCGACAGCTCGGCCGCCCGGGCCAGGGGTGACGACGGGTTGTTGGTCACCGCGAGGGTGAGCCCGCCCTGTTCGCGTGCCACCTGGAGGACCCCGGTGAGGTCCGGCGAGCCGCCGCTCTGGCTGACCCCGATGACGAGCGTGCCGGTGAAGTCGGGCCGGGCGCCGTAGAGCGTGATCGCGCTCGGTGAGGCGCTGGCCACCGGCAGCCCGAGCCGGATCTCGCTGAGGTAGGCGCCGTAGAGGGCGGCGTGATCGGAGGTGCCGCGCGCCACGAACATGACGTTGCGCGGCTTCCGGCGAGCGACCTCGGCCGCCACCTCGGCGATCGCGGTGCTGCCGGCGGGGGCGAGCAGCCGGGCGAATCCGCCCGGTTGTTCCGCGATGTCCGCCGCCATTCCCTGACCTCGCTGCGTCACGTCTTCCTCCCGAGTTGACCTGTTGTCCGCGCAATCCGTGCGCAGTCTTGCAAGAAACAGTTTATAGAAGCAAGGTTTCGCGCACTATTGCGCATCCCTACGGTACTGACAGAAGTGGTCTTTTTCCCCTACTGTTCTCCCTCGTGGAAGCACGCCGTGCCGCCGACCGCGCTCTTGAGCAGGCCAGATCAGCCCTGCTCAGCGGAGAGCTGCAGCATGCCGCAGATCACCTGGCCGGAGCACTCGCCCACGCACCCACCCTGCCCGAAACCCACGAGCTGCTCAGCCGTCTCGCCGCACAGGCCGACGGTGGCCTCGAGCTCTTCCCGCTCGCCCAGCACTCGTCGGTCGGCCGGCTGGTCGCCCGCGCCCACCTGCTCGCCGCCGCCGGCCGCCCGGAGGACGGCCTGCCCCTGCTCGCCGCGGCCAGCGGGCACTCGCCGGCCGCCGACTGGGCCGGCGTGCCGTGGGTCGGCGAGCCCGCCCTCGGCGTCCGCATCGAGCCGGGCGTGCTGGTCCACGTCGTGATGCGCCTGTGCACCTCGGTCGGCGACCCGGCCCCCGCGCCCGTGATCGCCGCCTTGCAGCCCTACCTCACCGTGGTCCGCCACGCGATCGCCGCCCACCCCGAGCACGCGATGCTGCTCGGCGCCGGCTCCGCCCTGGCCCGCCGGTTGGGCGAGAGCGCGCTCGCCGTCGACTGGGCGTCCCGCGGCGCGCGAGCCCGGCCGACCAAGCTGGCCGAGATCTGGCTGGGCTACGCGTTCCGCAGCGCCGGTCGGCTGCCCGAGGCGCTCGCCGCCCTGCGCCGGGCGGTCGCGCACGACCCGGACGACCTCTCGGTCTACGCCGACATCGCGGGCACCCTGGCCGACCACGGCCGCCTCGACGACGCGCTGGCCTGGGTCGACCGTGCCCTGGCCCGCGACCCCGGCTACGACTGCGTGGTGCACACCGGCGCCCGCCTGCGGTTCAAGTCCGACGGCGACATCACCCACCTGGTCGAACTGGCCGACTTCATCCGCGACCACCCCGACGAGTCGCACGAGCACACCGACCTCGCCGACTGCTGCCGCGACATCCCCTGGCTCGGCGGAGCGCCCGCGGCGGCGCCCCTGCCGAAAGGCACCGTCACCCCGGCCACGGCCGGGGATCCGACCCCCGACGCCGTACGCCGTCTGCGTCGCGTCGCCACGCTGAGCTGGGGTCATCCGCCGGCGGCCTACGACGCGGCCGTGCACCTCATGCTGCTCAAGCCCCTCGACCTGCTGTCGCTGCTGGCACAACCCCCAGCCGACGTGGCGGCGGCCGAGATCTGGGCCTGCCTGGGCCTGCTGCACCACGGCGTGGAGGAGCCCTGGCTCGACTCGACACGCCGCCGGCTGCTGCTCGACCTGCTCGCGGGCGGCCTCGATCGGGTGACCGAGGCCGCGCTCTTCGCCCTGATCGTCTCGGCCTGGATCGACCCGTCGGCCCGCGACGACGTGGCCACGGTGGTGCGGGCCCGGCTGTCCGAGGTCGCGTCCCGGCCCGGCGCGCGCTCGGTCGCCGAACTGGCGCTGGCCACCCCCGGCCTCGACGCCGAGACCCGCGCGACCGCGCTGGCGATGACCAGGGTGCCGGCCATCCCGCGCCAGCGGGGCCGCACCCGGACGCGGCTGCTCCTGCGCTGGCGGAGAGGCTGAAAACTAGCCGTCGATGACGGCGATCAGGTCGCCCTCCTGGACGACGTCGCCCTCGTTGACCGCCAGCTGCGAGACCGTGCCGTCGCTCTCGGCCACCACCGGGATCTCCATCTTCATCGACTCCAGGATCACCAGGGTGTCGCCCTCGGCCACGGTGTCGCCGGTCGACGCCACGACCTTCCAGACATTGGCCACCATCTCGGCCCGGATCTCGTCGGACATCCCGGACGCCTCCTTGAGTCGCGGTCACGCACGTCGGTCGACGCCATCAAATCATGGATCCGTCGCGGGCGACCCGCGCCCGGCCGTCTACCATCGGCGTTCGGAAACGTGCCAGGAACAGGAGCCCACGACATGGCGAAGAAGTCGCGCAAGAAGAAGGCCCGCAAGAAGAACGCCGCCAACCACGGCAAGCGCCCCAACAGCTGAGCTAACTGGCTTCGCTGTCGCTCGCTAGGCGTTGCGCCCCTGGAGGCTGAACGCGACCTTGGTTGCGCAGCGAAAAAGCCCCGGTCACCCGAGAAGGGTGGCCGGGGCTTCGTCGTGAGAAGGCAGAGGTCAGGGGAGGTACTCGCGGGTTTCGACCTGCACCTCTAGCTGGTCGAGCTTGACGCGCAGGCGCTCGCGCAGCTCGACCGGCGCGGTCTCGTCGCCGCAGCAGCGGGCGACCAGCGCCTTCACCTCGTGCTCGATGCCGTACTCACCCAGGCAGCCGGAGCAGTCGTCCAGGTGCTTCTTGATCAGCGCTCGCCGCTCCTCGCTGCACTCCAGGTCGAGGTAGAGGTAGACCTCACTGAGCACCACGCTGCAATCGGTGTCGTGCTCGTGTTCAGGTTCGTCGCCGTTGGTTCCCACTTTTTCAGGCCTCCTGCGGTTCCGACGCGGTGCGGGTGATCCCGCGGTCGGCGGCGTACTGCTCGAGCATGTTGCGAAGGTTGCGCCGCCCCCGGTGCAGGCGCGACATGACAGTGCCGATAGGCGTGCCCATGATGTCGGCGATCTCCTTGTAGGAGAAGCCCTCGACATCGGCGAGGTAGACGGCCAGGCGGAAGTCCTCCGGCAAGGACTGCAGGGCTTCCTTGATGTCGCTGTCGGGAAGCCGGTCGAGCGCTTCGGTCTCGGCCGAACGCAGGCCGACCGACGTGTGCGACTCCGACGAGGCCAGCTGCCAGTCGGTGATCTCCTCGGTGGGCGCCTGGACGGGCTGCCGCTGCTTCTTACGGTACGAGTTGATGTACGTGTTCGTCAGGATGCGGTAGAGCCACGCCTTGAGGTTCGTACCCTCCTCGAACTGGTGAAAAGCGGAGTACGCCTTCAGGAACGTCTCCTGCACCAGATCTTCGGCATCGGCCGGGTTGCGCGTCATGCGCAGGCCCGCCGCATACAACTGATCCACGAACGGCAACGCGTCGCGCTCGAAACGCGCTCGGCGTTCCTCCGTCCGTTCTGTCTGGGCCACCCTGTGTTCTCCCCTCGACCGACCCGCCGAGGATACGGGTAGTGCCCCTCCTGCTGCGTCGAAAACCGCGGGTGTGCTGACACTCACCGATGTGATGGTGGGTCCGGGCTGCACCGCGGGCCACTCGGGGGCGCTCAACAGGTCACGCACCCGGGTCACCTTCCGGCCGTCGCGTTCGACGCTCTCGGTTCCGGCGCGCACCACACCAACCCCTTCCCAGGGACAAAAACTCTCCGGGTGGTGTAACCGAGAAGGCGCAAGTTGCATTCCGATCAGGTGGCCCAGTCGTGCCTCCGCAGCCACTCCACCGCGAGCGCGGCCGTACCTTTCACGTCTTTCCGCAGGTCGTGCGCGGCGCCGGGCCGGACAGCCACGTCCCGCAGCGGCCCGGGCGCGGGCACGCCGAAGGGATCACGGTCACCGTTGAGGACCAGCGTGGGCCGGTCGTCGGGCAACTCGCCGGCCCGGCTCTTCTCCGGCTTGCCCGGCGGGTGCAGCGGAAAAGCCAGGCAGAGAACCCCCGCGGCGCCGAGGGCGGCCGCGGTGCGGCAGGCGACCCGGGCTCCGCTCGACCGCCCTCCGACGATCAAAGGCCGATCGCGTACGCCGAGAGCCGCGACGATCGCCATCCACGCCTCGTCCAGCTGAGCGGCCGGGGCGGGGGCCTTGCGGCCGGCCACGCGGTAGGGCTGGGTCGCGAGCACGACGCGTACGCCGGAAGCCGTCGCCGCATCTCGCAGAGCGAGGATGTCGGGGGCGTCCACGCCCCCGCCCGCGCCGTGACCGACGACCAGCACGCTGACGGCGGGGCCGGCGGGATCCGTCACCCGGATCCACGCCGGCCCGCGCGGTGTCGCTATCTCCTGATCAGAGCTGTCCACAGCCCCTATGTAATCAGCGCGTCAGTGGCATCAGTGTCAGCAGACGGCGTTCTTCCTCGTCCGAGTCGTCGTCGACCGCCTCGCCGTTCGGCTTGACGCGTTCGCGCCAGGCCACCAGCATCGCGCGGCGTTCGCGGGGCGTCGTGCCGCCCCAGACCCCGTGACAGTCGCCCACCTGCAACGCCCAGGCCAGGCACGGCCCCTTGACGTCGCAGGTGCCGCAGAGCGCGACCGCGCCCTCGGACGGCTCGTTGGGAGCCGGGAAGAATGTCTCCGGGTCGACGCTGCGGCAGGCGCCGCGGGTCCGCCAGGCTTCGTCGCTCCGGCGTTCCTCGATTGCTGCTAGCAGACGCGAGTCCGAGCGCGCGATGGCTACCTCATGTGGACGCGGCATGCGAGCACGTGTCATCAGCCCACCTCCCCCGTGGGACCGGTGTTGCGCGTGGTAGCCGTCCGCACCGTGCAGGACCGGCACCACTCCGGCGCTGGTTTCTATCGCACGGTACAAGATCAGAACAAGGGGCTTATCAATCTAGAAATAAAGTTGGTTGTTCAGAAGCCCACATAGTTAGACAAACGTCACCATTAGAAAAGGGTCGTCTCGGAAACCTTTTCGATCGGCGGATCGAGCAGGTGCGGGCCGTTGTTGCGGACGTTGCCGACATCGGGACGGACCGCTCGCACATCGATCGCGTCGAGCCCGGTCGCGCCCATCGGGCGCAACTGCTCGGCCGGGTCGCCGCCGCCGGCCAGCCAGCCCGCCCATCGCTCGCGGGGCAGGATCAGCGGCATGCGGTCGTGCACCCGGGCCAGCCCACCGGCCGCCGCCGTGGTGATGATGGTGCAGGTCAGGACCGACTCGGGGCCCCAGGCCGACCAGAGCCCGGCGAAGGCGAGCGGGGCGCCGTCGAGCGGGGTCATGTAGAAGGCCTGCCGCTGCTTGCCGTCGCGCACCCACTCGAACCAGCCGTCGGCCGGGACCAGGCAGCGGCGCCGGGCGAACGACTTCGCGAACGCGGGCGAGGTGGCGACGGTCTCGGCGCGCGCGTTGATCATGCGGGCGCCGGCGCGCAGATCTTTCGCCCACGGTGGCACCAGGCCCCAGCGCGCGGAGTCGACCACCCGGGCGGCGTAACTTTCCGAAATTCGGATCACCGGGACCGGGTCGGTGGGCGCGACGTTCCAGCTCGGCCCCGGGGTCTCGGCGACGCTCACGGCATCGAACAGGAGACTGAGGTCGGCATCGTTTCGCGTCGTCGCGTACCGGCCGCACATGGTGGGCAACGGTACGCCCTGCCGGGCGATCCCGTGGGGCAGCACGTAGCGTGTACCAGGGACAGACGAGAAGCGAGGAGCGGGCGCTGCCAGGTCGCAAGCGGGAGTACGACGAGGACGACGTACGGATCCGGCCGGGCCGTTCGTCGCGCCCACGCACCCGGACCCGGCCCAGGCACGACGACGCCGTGGAAGCACTGGTGATCACGGTCGACCGCGGGCGGTACGGCTGCGTGTTCGCCGACGCCACCGCCGACAGCCCGGTGACCATCGCGATGCGGGCCCGCGAGCTCGGCCGCAAGTCGGTCGTGGTGGGTGACCGGGTCGCCCTGGTCGGTGACGTCTCGGGGGCCGACGGCGCGCTGGCCCGCATCGTGCGGATCGCCGAGCGCACGTCGGTGCTGCGCCGCACGGCCGACGACGACGACACCACACCCGAGGGCCGGCTCGAACGGGTGGTGGTCGCCAACGCCGACCAGCTGGTGATCGTGAGCGCGCTGGCCGACCCGCCGCCGCGCACCGGCTTCATCGACCGGTGCCTGGTCGCCGCGTACGACGCCGGCATCGAGCCGCTGCTCTGCCTGACCAAGGCCGACCTGGCCGGTCCCGAGACGGTGCTCGGCTACTACGCCGAGCTCGACCTGCCGTACGTGTTGATCCGGCCCGGCAGCGACCTCGCCGAGCTGCGCAAACGTCTCGCCGGCCAGATCTCGGTGCTCGTCGGGCACTCCGGGGTCGGCAAGTCCACCCTGGTCAACCGCCTGGTGCCGGACGCGCTACGGGCGGTCGGGGTGGTGAGCGCGATCGGCAAGGGACGACACACCTCGACCAGTGCGGTCGCCCTGCGGCTGCCCCCGGTCGGCCGTTCCCGCAAGGACCCGGGCTGGATCATCGACACGCCCGGCATCCGCAGCTTCGGACTGGCCCACGTGAGCGCCGAGAGCCTGCTGCACGGCTTCCCCGACCTGGTCGAGGGCACGCTCGAAGATCGGCCCAACTGCGGGCACGCCGCCGGCGACGTCGACTGCCGCCTCGACGCGTGGGTCGCCGAGGGCAACGCCGACCCGCGCCGCCTCGCGTCCTACCGCCGCCTGCTGGCCTCCCGCGCCGGCGATCTGGACCACCACGGCCACACCGAGGACGGCGACGAACTGGTGGCCCCGCCGCCACCTTCCTGACACCACCGATCAGCTAGCGTGCGGGCATGGCTGGCTATTCGGACGATCTCGCCCTTGCTCATCTGCTCGCCGACACGGCCGACTCGATCTCGATGGCCCGCTTCCGCGCCGGCGATCTGAAGGTCGAGTCCAAGCCCGACCTCACCCCGGTCTCCGACGCCGACACGGCGGTCGAGCAGGCGATACGCGCGACGCTCGCGCGGGCCCGGCCGCGCGACTCGGTGCTCGGCGAGGAGTTCGGGCGGTCCGAGGCGGCGGCCGGTCCGGGCAGCCGGCACTGGGTGATCGACCCGATCGACGGCACGAAGAACTTCGTCCGCGGGGTGCCGATCTGGGGCACGCTGATCGCCCTGCTCGAGGGCGACACCCCGGTCGCCGGGCTGGTCTCCGCGCCCGCGCTCGGCCGGCGGTGGTGGGGCGCGAGCGGGCTCGGGGCGTATGCCGGCAAGCATCAGCATGCGGCGAGCCGCATCGGGGTCTCCGGGGTGCGTCGGCTCGCCGACGCCAGCTTCTGCTATTCGAGCCTGAGCGGGTGGGCCGAGATCGGGAAGACGCAGGCGGTGGTCGATCTCTCGCTGGCCGCGTGGCGCAGCCGGGGCTACGGCGACTTCTACGGCTACATGCTGCTCGCCGAGGGTGCGCTCGACGTGATGATCGAGGCCGAGTTGTCACTGTGGGACGTGGCCGCGCTGATTCCGATCATCCAGGAGGCGGGCGGAAAGATCACCGACCTCGGCGGGCGACCGGCCGGTGACAAGACGTCGTCGATCGCGACCAACGGCCTACTCCACGAGACGGTCTTGACCGCGCTCTCCCGCTGACAGGTCTATCGTGCGTTCCGTGGTGTCATCCGGCTGGTTCTCTCTCGCCGCCATGATCATGGCGTACAGGGTTGCCAACCTGCTTCAGTCCCGGGCGGCGACCCGCACGACGATGCACCACACGTTCGATCCCGGCCTGCTGCTGCGCCTGGCCGGCCAGCGTTGCTATCTGGCCGGCATCGGCTGCCAGACGCTCGGGTTCGTCTTCGCGTTCCTGGCCCGGCGCGACCTTCCGCTGTTCCTGGTGCAGGCCAGCGTCGCGGCCGGGCTCGGTGTCACCGCGCTGCTCGGCGTAATCGTGCTGAAGTGGAGCCTGCCGGCCGCCGAGCTGGTGCTGCTGGCGCTTCTGCTCGCCGGCATCGGCGCCCTCGTGCTGTCGGCTCAACCGGCGCATTCACGCCGGGTCGGGGCTGGGATGGTGGTCGCGCTCGCCGTGTCGGTCCTGGTCATCGCCGGGCTGGGCTATTTTTCCGTACGCCTGCGCGGCGCTCTCGGCTCGGTCGTGCTCGGCTCGCTGGCCGGCATCGACTTCTCGGCTGCCGCGATCGCCGCCCGGCCGCTGACCAACACGCACACCGTGACCGGCTTCCTCACCAACCCGCTGCTCTACCTGGTGCTGGTGCACTCGCTGGTCGGCCAGCTGCTGCTCGGCCTGGCCATGCAGCGCGGCTCGACGACCGCCGCGGTCGCCGCGATGGACGCCGCCGGCGCGGTGCCGGCCGCGATCGTTGGCCTGGTGGTGCTCGGCGACCGCATCGAGCCGGGGCTCGGCTGGCTGGCCGCGCTCGGCTTCGTCGTCACGCTCGGTGCGGTGATCGGCCTGACGCGGTACGCGGAGCCGCAGCACCACCACGCGACCCTGCCCGCCGCCCGGCGGCCCGACCCACGCCTGCGCACCGCGACGACCGGCCGCTGAGGCGGTCTGACGTTCCCGCGCATGGGAATGCCCGTTCGGGGTACATCCAGGCAATGCTCATCATGCGCTTATGTCCCGATTAGCGCAGTCGGTGACGTGAGGTAGCCCTCAGGGTCTGTCCCGCGGATCACCAGGGCTGCGGCGTGGCCCCGTCGGCTCCTTGATGTCTTCGCTCCCGCGTGATCCACGGGACAGGCCCAGGCCCGGCTTCCGCCTCGCCGAAATGCGAACGGGGGACGCGTTATGCACAATGGAGCGATCATGCCTAGCGAGGTACGGCACCGTGTCGCCACCGACCAGGCATTTCCGCTGGTCCAGCTGGCCGGGGTGCTCGACCGGGAGACCGCGCCCGAGATGCGGTCGGCGCTGCTCGACGTCCTCGCCGGGCAGCCCGAGGCGGTCGTCGTCGACGTCACCGACCTCAGTCTGGCCGACCCCGCAGCCGTCGGTGCGCTGCGCGATCTGCGCGAGGAGACCGCCGACTGGCCGGCCGCCCGGCTCGCGCTGGCCGACCAGCATGAACCCGACCGCTGGCGGAGCACCGGCTGGCCGGTCTGGCCGAGCACCTCGGAGGCGTTCGGCGCACTCGGCCGGCCCTATCACGACCACCGGCTGGCCCTGACCCTTCAGCCGGCGGTGGGTGCCGCCCGCCGCTCACGCGAGACGATCACCGAGGCGTGCGAGCGCTGGGAGCGGTCCGAGCTGGCCGGGTCGGCCTGCATCGTGGTCACCGAAATGGTCAACAACGTGGTCGCCCACGCCCGGACCCCCATGGTCGTGCTTCTGGCGGCACGCAGCGAAGGCCTGGCTGTGGCGGTGCGGGACGAGTCGGCGGTGGTGCCCTCGTTCACCGGGGCGCCCGCGCCGACCGCGTACGGCGGACGGGGCATGCTGCTGATCGACTCGGTGGCGACCCGCTGGGGCAGCCTGCCGCTGGCGCACGGCAAGGTCGTGTGGGCGCTGCTCGGCGCGGGCAAGGACGCCGAAGACGCGATGGCCGCCCCAAATACGAGGTAATTTCCGGTCATGGACGATGGCGCTCCGCACGCGTTCGACGCGGATGTGTGGGGAGCCAGCCCGAGCTGGGAGCCGGAGGCCGAGCGCTCGGCCTACGAAGACGACCTCGACAACGACGAACTGGTGCCGCTGGCCCACTCGGTCGTCACCGCCGAAGCGGGCCTCGATTAGCGTCCGTGCCGCCGCAGCCCCACGTGATCGGGTGGGCCGACCCTAGTCGCCGAGGCCCTGCTCGATCGCGTAGCGGGTGAGCTCGACCCGGTTGTGCAACTGGAGCTTGCCGAGCGTGTTCTGCACGTGGTTTTGCACCGTGCGGTGGCTGAGCACCAGACGCTCGGCGATCTGCCGGTAGGACAAGCCCTTGGCGACCAGCCGCAGCACCTCGGTCTCGCGCTCGGTCAGCTTCGGGGCGATCGCGTCCGGCCCGGACGGCTCGACCGCCAACCGGCGGAACTCCCCCAGCACCAGCCCGGCCAGGCCGGAGGTGAAGACGGTGTCGCCGGCCGCGGTGCGGGCCACCGCGTCGAGGAATTCGGTGAGGCCGGCCGACTTGAGCAGGTAGCCGGTCGCGCCCGCCTTCATCGCGTCGAGCACGTCGCGCTGCTCGCCGCTGGCCGAAAGCATCAGGATGCGGACCTCGCCGAGCGCCTCGCGCAGCCCGTTGATCACCTCGACGCCGGAGACGTCGGGCAGCTGGAGGTCGAGCACGACCACGTCGGGTCGGGCGGCCGCGGCGATCCGGACGGCCTGCCGGCCCTCGCCGGTGCTGGCGACCACGTCGTAGCCGGCCGCGGCCAGGTCACGGCTCACGCCCTCACGCCACATCGGGTGGTCGTCGACCACCATCACCCGCATCGGTGTCGTCACGCCGTCACGATATCGGGACGACCATCTCGACCTCGGCCCCATCGCCCGGCGCCGAGGTGAAGTGGACCCGGCCGCCCAGGTCGGCGATGCGGCCGCGGATCGACTGGGCGACGCCGAGCCGTCCCTGGGCCGCGGCCTGCTCGAGCCGGTCGGCCGGGATGCCGTCGCCCTCGTCCCGCACGGTCACCGTGACCGCCCCGGGCTCCAGCTCGACCAGAACGTAGGCCTTCGTGCCGGACGCGCAGTGCCGGGTCACGTTGTCCAGGGCGGCGGCGACCGCGGCCGCCAGTTCGCGGGCCGTGCGCTCGGGGAGGCGTACGGGATCAGCCGGACCCGCCACCGAGACCTCGGCCGACGCCCTCGGCTGGAGCAGGGCCATCAGGTCGGCCTCGCCGGCCTGATCGGCCGCCACGGAGGCGTGCGCGACCAGGTTGCGCAGCGCCGCCTCCTGCTCGCCGGCCAGCCGGGCCAGCTCACCGGCCTCACCGTCGAGGCCGGCGCCCCGGCGCCGGACCAGGGCGAGCACCTGCAGCACCGAGTCGTGGATGTCGCGGGCCAGGCGCTCGCGCTCCCTGGTCGACGCCTCCAACTCGATCGCCCGTTGCAGCCGCCGGTGCGACGACTCGACGACGCGCACCAGGTAGCCGACCGCGATGGCGGCCAGCAGCATCAGCACCGAACCCGTGAACGCGGCCTGGTCGTAGTGCGCCCGCACGACGAGGTCGGTGGCACCCATCGCGACCGCCGCCGCGATGCCACCGCGTCGCCCGCCGTAGACGGCCCAGGCCAGCACCGGCGTCACGTGCCAGGCGACGGCGAGGGTGGGCGTGCCCTGTTCGAGCGCCCGCCGCCCGACGATGCCGATGCTGCTGGCCAGCGCCGCCATGGTGATCAGCTGATCGGCGATCAGCAGCAGCGGCCGGCGGCGGCCCGGATAGGCATAGGCGTAGGTGGTGGTGATGGTCCAGGCGGCCATCAGCGCGAGGACCGCCCAGGCCGGCATCGGCCGCTCGTAGTGCCCGAAATTGCGGACGATCAGAATCGTGGCGTAGATCAGGGCGGCGATGCGGTAGACCGCGATCGCTCGCCACAGCGGGGCCTGCGCCATGCACCGAGGCTCCCACAGCCGATCACCCGGCGCGGCCCCGCTCTGCGGGAAGATCGCCCGTCGCCTACCGTCGAAGGCATCGGCGACGACGTTCTCCTCCACGAAGCGTTCGACCACAGCACGATCACCGCGCTGCGGCACGCCGTCGCGTCCTGCGCCGCCGGGGCCGGGCTGGCCGCCGACCGGCTGGACGACTTCGTGGTGGCGGTCAACGAACTGCTCACCAACGCGGTGCGGCACGGCGGCGGCCGTGGCCGGCTGACCCTGCTGCACGTGGCCGATCGGGTGGTCTGCGAGGTCAGCGACGACGGACCGGGCCTGCCCGCCCCGCTCGGCGAGCCGAGACGACCGTCTTCCGATCAACCGGGCGGCTGGGGCCTCTGGCTCGCCGAGGAATTGACCGACACTTTTGACCTGGTCACCGGGGCCGGCGGGACGACGGTCCGGGTCAGCAGGCGGACTACCTTAAGAGAGCCTTAAGACAGGTCCTCCCGCCTTGCAACGTGAGCGGCGCTCGTGAATGGTGTGGCTGCTGTGAACTAGCTAGGAGGTAGGGGTGCACGAGGCACGTCATCGGACGGGCGGGTCGAAGTGGTCGATCCGGCCACGCTCGCTGGCCGCGCTCGCCGTCGCCACCGCGGGTCTCGCCGCCTCGATCTGGCTGCCCGGACGCAACGACGCCGCGTCCGCCGCGGTCGCCCACCCGGCCTTCGCCGACGACTTCGCCGGCGCACCGGGCAGCCCCCTCGACCCCGCCAAGTGGAGCCTCGACGGCGACCCCGGCAACGGCGTACAGGACGGCGACGGAAACCTCGTGGTCACCCGGCTGCTGCGCACCCGGGAGGCGTTCAGCCAGAAGTACGGCCACGCCGAGGCCCGCATCGAGGCGAACCGCGACACCGGCGCGTGGCGGGCGTTCAGCGTGCTCGACCGCTACGGGCGCCTCATCCCGGGCCGGCTGCAGACGCTGCGCGGCGGCATCGACCCGACCGAGGGCGACGGCTTCCACACGTACACGATCGACTGGTCCCCCAAGGCGATCGTCTGGTCGGTCGACGGGCACCCCTCGTTGCGGCTGCTGCCGAACCGGGCGCCGGCCGGCATCGTGCTGGTGCTCAACCTGGCCACCGACGGCACCGACCCGGTCCGCATGATCGTCGACTTCGTGCACGTCTCGGTCTTCGGCCACCCGGGCTCTCTCCCCAGCCCCTCGGACACCACGGCGTCTCCCAGCCCCTCCGGCTCGGTCTCGCCCTCCGCCTCGGCATCGGCCTCCGCCTCACCGACGGCCTCCTCGACGGCCTCCTCGACGGCATCGCCGACGCCCACCAAGGCCCCGGCGGCGTCGCCGTGGAAGCCTTACACCAACTACAAGGCGGGTGACCTGGTCACCTACAAGGGCGCGACCTACAAGGTCAAGGAAGCGCACACCTCGCTGCCCGGCTGGGAGCCCACGGCTCTGCCCAACCTCTTCCAGAAGGTCTAGGACGCGATCCGGTAGGCGTCGCCGTAGACCTTCCAGGACAGCGGCGCCACCAGGTCGAGGTTGCTCGCGGCGAGAAACCTCCGCTGTGCCGTGTCGACCCGCGTGGTGTCGCTGTGCGCCTCCTCGGTGCGCATCTCGGCGACCCGGGCGTTCAGGAACGCCCCCAGATAGGTGATCTCGTCGCCGCCCTGAGCCGGCAGGGACGCCCTGCGCATCGCGGCGGCCCGGATCCCGCGCAGCCCCGAGACACCGTGCATGACCGCGGCGTCGTAGTAGGCGAACTGGCCGAGCGCGCGCAATCCGTCCTGGATGGCCAGCCGCACCGCCGGCTGGAAGTACATCTGGTCGCGCTCGTCCTCCTGCACCTTCCGGAAGACCGGGTCGGTGCCCGCCGCCTTCCAGGCGACGGGGAATCCCGGGTCGAGCCCGGCGTGCGAGTCCGAGCCGTCCACCTTGCGCAGGGCCGGGAGGTACGCCGCGAGCACGTTGCGTGGTTCGCGACGGGTGTACTCCTCGACGACCGCGAGCATGTCCGACGTACCGGAGCAGAAACCGATGATCCCGCCGGTGTAGCCGCGGCCGTCGTGGATGTCCTGAAGGTAGCCGAACTCCCGGCGCCAGTTGAGGGTCGAGTTCTCGGCGCTCGCGACCAGTTCGAGCGCGGTCTCCTTCTTGCCCGCGTTCTCCAGGCCGGCGGCGAGGACGGCGGCGTCCGGCCGGCTCTCGGCCCGGCTCGGCGTCGGCCCGGCCGGCCCGTAGACCTCGAGGTCCCTGAGCGAGTAACCGCCGGTGGCGCGGCCGCGCTGGGTGGCCAGCACCCGCACGTACCGCCCGTGGTGGTCGAGTTTCTCCAGGTCGTCGGTGCCACCGTCGCCCGAACGGGTGGTGAACAGGGTGGTCCAGTTCGCGCCGTCGTCGGAGGCCTGCACGCGATAGGTCCTCCCGTACGCCCGGCCCCAGCGCAGCCGCACCCGGTCGACCGTACGCACGACGCCCAGGTCGACACGCAGCCACTGCGTGCCCGCCCCGTCCGCACTGGCCCACCGCGTGTCGCCGGTGGCGTCGGTCGCGTCGTCCGCCATCCATCGCGGGCTGAACACCGACGAAGCAACCGCCGGGCGGCCGCGCGACAGCAGCACCTCGTCGCTGGCGCCGGCGGCGGTAGCGGCCGAGACGGCCAGCGGGACGCAGAGCAGCACGGCCACCCCGCCACCCAACGCGATCCTGTCCCCACGGTGCATTCCCTCACGCTAGGGCGCGAGAGACCGGGGCCGTGGGGCGTTCCGGGGAGAAAAATTTACTTCGGGCGGCGGCTGCGGCGCACCAGGAGGAACACCAGAACGATCGCGCCGACCACGAACAGGCAGCACAGACCGCCCACGATCCCGACGAAACCGAAGCCGGTGCGACGCCGCCGGTAGCGCACCGCCTCGGTCGCCACGTCGGCAACGCCGTTGCTCGTTGCCCAGGCATGCACCGGGACGACCAGCGTGAGCGTCGCGCCGAACACGGCCGCGGAGAGCCGCGACCACCACTTCGCTACTGCAGACATGAGTCCATCCTGAATCGGCGGGGCAAGGCGTTACTTCGGAGTGCCCTCGATTTGGCAGGGTATGAGCAGCAGAGTCGAGACGAAAGGGGTGCGGATGAACGCCGATCTGGTGGCATTGGCCGAGGCCTGCGGGGTGGCCACCTGGTACGAGGACTGGCACCGCGAGCGCAAGGACGTCGCGCCCGAGTCGGTGGTCGCGGTCCTGGGCCTGCTCGGCGTGGACGCCACGTCCCCGGCGGCGATCGCGTCGGCGCTGGCCCAGCGCGGGCAACACGAGCAGCCGGGCACCGTGGTCGTGCGCGAAGGCTCCGGCCGCCGGCTGCCCCGCCCGGGCACCATCACGCTCGAGGACGGGTCGTCACTCGAGGTCGACGCGGTGCCGGACGACCTTCCGCTCGGCTATCACACGCTGCGCGTCGACGGCCGCGACAGCACCCTGATCGTGGTGCCCGAGTCGCTGCCCGAAGCCCCGCCGAGCTGGGGCTGGATGCTTCAGCTCTACGCGCTTCACTCCGATCAGTCGTGGGGCATGGGCGACCTCGGAGACCTGAAGGCGTTCCTGCCGGCGGCCGGGTCGCCGGGACTGATCCTGCTCAACCCGCTGCACGCGGTCACGCCGACGCTGCCGGTGGCCGCTTCGCCGTACTCGCCGTCCAGCCGGCGGTTCGCCAATCCGCTCTACCTGCGCATCTCCGACACCCCGGAGTACCGGCGGGCCGATCCGGCTCTCCGCGAGCAGGTCGACGCGCTGCGGCCGGAACTCGGCGAGCTGATCGACTACAGCGCGGTCTGGCAGGCCAAGCGGGCGGCC
The DNA here is from genome assembly GCF_044455125.1 of Actinoplanes sp. NPDC051343. Classification (NCBI taxonomy): domain Bacteria; kingdom Bacillati; phylum Actinomycetota; class Actinomycetes; order Micromonosporales; family Micromonosporaceae; genus Actinoplanes; species Actinoplanes sp. NPDC051343. Next base: position 157,929 of record NZ_JBITEL010000013.1, on the reverse strand, counting down.
CTGGAGCTGCTCTGGCCGCTCGCCGGGGACGTCGACCTGGCATCGGACCCCGGGCTGGCGGACTTCGCACGGTTCTGCGCGCTCGCCGAGAGGTTCGGCCCGAACTGGACCGAGTGGCCGGAGGACTACCGCCGCCCCGACTCGGCGGCCGTCCGGGCGTACGAAAATGACCGCGTCGCCTTCCACGCCTGGCTGCAGCGTCTGCTGACCGAGCAGCTCGCCGCCGCGAATGCGGCGGCGAAGGAGGCCGGCATGCCGGTCGGCATCGTGCACGACCTGGCCGTCGGCATCGACCCGAACGGGGCCGACGGCTGGCTGCTGCAGGACGTGCTGGCCGCCGGGGTGCACACCGGCGCCCCGCCGGACGCGTTCAACCAGCTCGGCCAGGACTGGGGGCTCGCCGCCTGGCGTCCCGACCAGCTGATCGAGACCGGGTACGCGGCCTACCGCGACATGCTCCGGCGCATCTTCCAGCGGGCCGGCGGCCTGCGGGTCGACCACGTGGCCGGCCTGTGGCGGCTGTGGTGGGTACCGCCGGGCATGGGCCCGGCCGACGGGACCTACGTGCACTACGACCCCGAGGCGATGCTCGGCATCCTGGCCCTGGAGGCGGCCCGGGCCGGCGCGGTGGTCGTCGGCGAGGACCTCGGCACGGTCGAGAAGGTCGTGACCGAGACGCTGGAACGAATGAACATGCTGGGCTCGGCGGTTCTCTGGTTCACCCGGTCCTGGGACGCTGAGGGGCAGCCGTTCATCGCCGCCGACGACTATCCGCGCAACGCACTGGCCAGCATCTCGACCCACGACCTGCCGACCGCGGCCGGCTTCCTGACCGGGGAGCAGGTGCGGGTGCGGGCCCGGCTCGACCAGCTGGCCGGGACGGTCGAGGAGGAGACGGCGTCGGCCGACAAGGATCGGGCCGCCCTGCTCGCGCTGCTACGGAAGAACGGCCTGATCACCGACGACAGCAGCACCGACGACATCATCCTGGCGATGCACGAGTTCCTGGCCCGCACGCCGTGCCGGTTCGTCACCGCCTCGCTGTACGACGTGCTCGGCGAGACCGACCAGCCCAACCTGCCCGGAACGACCGACCAATACCCGAACTGGCGCCTGCCGCTGCGGGCCGGCCTGGCGGAGATCTCTTCGGATCCCCGCATAGCCTCCACGGCGGCGGTGCTCTCCAATCGGAAGGAAACCCGATGAGCTTCCTCAACAAGGCCAAGGACTTCATCGACAAGCACGAGGAGCAGGTCGACAAGGCCCTCGACAAGGTCGGCGACGTGGTCGACGACAAGACCGACCACAAATACTCGTCGCAGATCGACAAGGCCGTCGGCGAGGCCCAGAAGCGAACAGGGGAGGAGCGGGCCGGCTAATTGGGCTGGGGTCCGGCGTCTTCGTCTACCGCGAAGAGCATCGGGTGCAAGGGCAGGAAGGCGTCCCGCTGACGGCACAGCGCCGGGGGCAGCAGGGACGAGCGGTGTCCCGGGTGCTCGGCGCAGTGCCGCATGGCGCGGGTGATCGCGTCGGCGTGGTGGCGGCCACCGCCGTACTCGCCGCAGTGCGCGCAGTCCCACCGCCAGAACGCCGGGCCGTCCTCGGCCTCGAAGCGCCGGATCCGCAGCGGCGGCCCGGCCTCCTGCTGGGCGGCGGCCAGGATCGCGGGCATCTGGCCGACCGGCGGCGGTTCCAGGGCGCGACGCGGCTGCTCGCCGATGATGTGCGCCAGCACGTTGCTCGTCGACACGGCCGACTCCTCTCCGTTTTTGCGTGGCCAGTGTGACCCGGCGTGACCTGCCCATATGGGCGTTTCGCGAAAAATATCCCCGATACTGCTACGGCATACTTGTCGCGTGGCACAGCGCAGGCGGGCGGACCGCATCGTCGAGACGGTCGCCTCCGGTGTCGCCGAACTGGTCCCCGACCCCGACCGCGACACCGCCTTCACGCTGCTGCTCGACGGCGCCCCGCAGTCCCACGTCGACCTGGCCGATCCGACATACCTCGAATTCGAGTACGTCCGCCGGATCGCCGCCGCGATCGACCTGAGCGCACCGCCCGGCGAGCCGCTGCGGGTGCTCCACCTGGGCGGCGGCGCGCTCACCCTGCCCCGCTACGTCGCCGCCACCCGGCCCGGCTCGGTCCAGCGGGTGGTCGAAATCGACGGCCCGCTGGTCGAACTGGTGCGACGGTCGCTTCCGCTCCCGGCCAAAGCGGCAATTCGCGTACGCGTCGCCGACGCGCGAGCGGCCGTCGAGGGCATGCGCGAAGGCGGGTACGACCTGGTCGTCGTCGACGTCTTCGCCGGCGCCCGCACCCCGGCCCACCTCGCGTCGGCCGAATTCATCCAGGCCGTCGCGCGAGTGCTCGACCCGGCCGGCCGGCTGATCGCCAACATCGCCGACGGGCCGCCGCTGAAACACGCCCGGGCCCAGGTCGCCACCATCCGTTCGGTGCTGCCCGAGGCGTGCCTGGTCGCCGACGCGGCCGTGCTGCGCGGCCGCCGCTTCGGCAACCTGGTCGTGTTCGCCGGCCGCACCCCGCTCCCGATCGCCGAGCTGTCCCGGCGGGCGGCCGGCGACTGGTTCCCCGGCCGCGTCGAGGCCGACCTCGACCGCTTCGCGGGCGGAGCCGCCGTTGTGACCGACAGGGTCGCGGTCGCTTCACCCCAACCACCCAAGGGTTTATTCAGTAACCGTCGGTAATCAGAATCAACCCAAAAGTTCAAGTAACTTGGCCCTGTCGTGTACTCGTCAGGAAATCCGGTGTGATTACGCCGCGCCGACTTGTCGCCGTCAATGACGCGCGGTTGTAATCGACGGGAGGTCGCGCGTCTGGGGCGCGACCCAACTGGGGGAGAAGGCGCGCCGTGCCCGACATGTTCTTCCTGTCCGCTTCGGGCCCCGAGCCGGTCCGAAGCCTGCAGGAATCGCTCGGCACCGAGCGCATCCTCTGGACCGGCCGATGCGCGGTCGCCGAATACGCGTTCGACGAGCCCGCCTCACTCCCCCGCTGGACCCTCCCCGAAGAGACCGGCGTCGTCGTCACCGAGACCCGGGTGGTCTTCGTCGACCCGGACGGGCAGGCCGGCGGGGAACTGCACTGGCTGTGGCCACAGCACCTGCGGGTGCAGCCGGGCAACCGCGACACCGGGCGCTCGGCCACGGTCACCCAGATCCAGCTGGTGTGCAACGGACCCGGGGGCACGTTCCCGGCGCTGGTCGTCGCGGGCGGCGACCTGGCCACGGTGGGCGACGCCGACCGGCTGGCCAATGCGCTGCGCCAGTCGATCGCCCGGTTCCGCGTCGAACACTCGGGTGAACTGGGCCTGGCGGCGCCGCAGACCCGCATGCTGTCCCGGCTGGTGATCGGGCCGGAGTTCAACAACTACCAGGGCGGCGAGGGGCAGACGGTCTCACTGCTCGGCTCGATGGAGGTCGAGGGGCCGATCCGCACCGGGCCGGCGCTCGAGGTCGACTCACTCTCGCCCGGGGCCGGGTGGGGGCAGGAACCCTTCCTCGACGAATACCTGCCAGAAGGACGTCCCGGCTACGACGCCTACGCGGCTTACGCCGGCGAGCCGCAGGCGGCCGGCGGCTACCCGAGCGAGCAGGGCAGCACGGGTTTCGCGGCCGTTGAGGGCGGCTTCCCTATGAGCCCGCAAGGTGGCGCCCAACCCGGTTACCCGGACTACGCGGGCGGGCAGGGCGACTACGCAGGCGCCGGTGGCCACGCGAACGGGCCCGGCGACTACCCGGGCGGGCAAGCGGCCTACCCGGCCGAACAGCGTGGTTACGCAGACGCGCAGGGCCGCAACCCGGGCCAGCCGGACGGGCACCCGATCGAGCAAGGCGGCTACCCGTCTGAGCAAAACGGCTATCCAGCCGAACGGGGCGGATACGGGGCAGGGCAAAGCGGCTACCCGGCCGAGCACGGCGAGCACCCGGGCGGGCAAAGCGGCTACCCGGCCGAGCACGGCGAGCACCCGGGCGGGCAAGGCGGCTACCCGGCCGAGCACGGCCAGCACCCGGGCGGGCTGGACGGATACGCGGCTGAGCACGGCGGGCAGGCGGGCGGGCAAGGCGATTACCCGGGCGATCGCGGCGGTTACGCTGCCGGGCAGCGGCCGGCCGCCTATGAGCCGCACCCGTACGCGGACTACCAGCCCGCGCCGCAGCCGATACCGGCACCTCATCCGCTCCCGGCGGCGCGGCCGGTCCGGGCGCCCGAGCCCGAATACACCGACCTTGCATCGAGGGCCGCCGACCTGGCCGCCCGGGTGGCCAGCCTGGTCTCGGCCAACGCGGGCGCCGAGCAGTCGCTCGAACGCTACGAGACGCAGACCACCAACCTGTCGTCGTTCCTGGCCGAGGGCGACAACGGTCCGGCGGCCGACGACCGGGCGGAGGCGGCGCGGCGTACGGCGGCGCGCTTCGCCGGGAATTCGGCCCGGACCCGCGCCACCGGTCAGCGGCCGGTCGGCGACGACCAGGGCACGCGGCCGCGTAACGCCTGACCAGGTCAGCCTTCGGAGGGACGGGGCCGTTTCTCCGGCGTACGCCCGCGGGCGTCTCCCACCACCTGGGGTGCGGTGCCCACCGGGCGCCGTCGCGACCGGCCCTTCGCCGGGACCGCCACGCCGGGGGCGAAACACGTGCCCTCGGCCACCCGCTGCTCGTGGAGCGTGTGGGCGCGGCCGATGAGGTCCATCAGCTCGTCCTCCGAGCGCACCTTCTCGCGGTAGCGCTCGGGCAGCGACTTGAGGTGCGCCTCCTCGGTCAGCAGCCGGTGGAAGATCTCGTCGCAGTAGGCCGGGTCGGTCTCGATGCCGAGGAACTCGAGGGCGTGCCGGCGGGCGGCCGCCGTGTACATCTGGGCGCGGCCCTTCGCGCTCAGCAGCGACACCACGACGGTGATGAGCAGCACCGACACGATGATCGCCAGGGACAGCCCGGTCGAGATCTCGAAGACCTCGACCGGGTGGCCGCCGTTGATGAACGGCACGTTGTTTTCGTGCATGGAGTGCAGGATCAGCTTGACGCCGATCAGGGCCAGGATCGCGGCCAGGCCGTAGGACAGATAGACCAGGCGGTCTAGCAGCCCGTCGATCAGGAAGTACAGCTGGCGGAGGCCGAGCAGGGAGAACGCGGTCGCGGTGAAGACCAGGTAGACGTTCTGTGTGAGGCCGAAGATCGCCGGGATCGAGTCGAGCGCGAACAGGATGTCGGTGCCGCCGATCGCCACCATGACCAGCAGCATCGGCGTCATCACCCGCCGACCGCCCTGCTGGCTGAACAGCTTGTCACCGTCGTAGGTGTCGGAGGTGCGCAGCACCCGGCGCGCCACCCGGATGATGATGTTGTCGGGCGCCTCTTCCTCCGTGCCCTGCTGGCGCAGCAGGTTGCCGGCGGTGACCAGCAGGATCAGCCCGAACACGTAGAACACCCAGGCGAACGAGTCGATCAGGGCGGCGCCGAGAAGAATGAACCCGGTGCGCGCGACCAGCGACACGGCGATGCCGACGAGCAGCACCTTCTGCTGGTCGGCGCGCGGCACCTTGAAGCTGCCGAGCAGCAGCAGGAAGACGAAAAGGTTGTCGACCGAGAGCGCTTCCTCGGTGACGTAACCGGCGAAGTATTGCGTGCCCATGTCGCCGCCGCCGAAGACCGTGACTCCCAGCCCGAACAGGACCGCGATCGACATGTAGATCGCCGTCCACCGGGCCGCCTCGCCGATGCTCGGCACGTGCGCGCGCCGGACATGGAAGAAGTAGTCGAAAAGCAGCAGACCGACGATGCCGAGAACGGTCAGCAGCCAAACCATTCTCACATCCTAGGGGTGGCGGGCCTGGCTGACGCTGTCCGTCACACCACGGCGGCGCGCAACTGGGCCGCGGTGAGGAACAAAGCCCCGGTCAGATCGGCCCCCCGCAGGTCGGCCCCGCGCAGATCGGCACCGGTAAAGTCGGCCCGCCGCAGGTCAGCGTCCCGCAGATCGGCGCCGATGAGCAGCGCCCCACGCAGGCTCGCCCCGCGAAGATCGGCACCGCGCATCCGCCGCCCGATCAGATTGGCACCCCCGTGATCTTTCCGGGGCGTGCCGCCCCGGGCCAGACGGCTCGCTTGCTGCAGGAGGGGGTTGAGCTTCCTGCGGTACGTGTCGAGCTCGAGCCGTTTGAGCTCCGGCGCTTCCTGGCCGGCCAGCCGATCGGTCTCGTCCAGAGCCGTCTGCAATCGGGCGTGCAACTTCCGGGCCTCGTCGAGCTTCAGGGCCTCGGCGAGCAGCCACATCAGCTCGTGCAGCTGACGCACAACCGGCAGCACGGCCAGCATGTCCGGCTCGTCGCGCCGGCCCCGCCCGCCGAAGATCTCCTGGGTGATCCGCTGCCCGGCCCCGAAACAGTCGAAGACGACGCAGCCGTGAAAGCCGCGCTCGTCCAGCCGCTCGTGAATCGTGCACCGCGAGCTTCCCTGCTCGAGGTTGGGACACGGTCGACCGGCCGGCTTGTCGATGGCAAAGTCCGACGATTTGGCGAACGCCGGGGCCACGCAACAGAGGCCGGCGCAGCTGCCGCAGTCGGCTTCGAGTACCCGTTCGCCCATTTGAGCCACTCTCTCAGACGCCTTCACGGCAGGTGTCCGGGGTGGGCGTACCGGGGCTGAGGGTGCCCCGGCGGACCCAGGGCAACGCCTGTGCCGAACCCACAGCAAGTTGTCAGAAAAACACCCGCCAAACGTTCACCCTGATCGCCCTCTCGGCCGATTCATCAGTTGTCCGAGGCGGGCACGGAAGTTCGCCTACACCAGCAAGGACCCGGCGGAGCCGGGTTTCAGCCAGGGGCCGACCGGCCGGTGGCTACCGAACAGGGAGAACGATCCTATGCGCAGCATGAGCATGCTTCAGCTTCTTGGCGGTGTCGCCGTCGCCGGTGCCGTCGCCGCCGGCACGACCGCCTTCACCGCCGGCGGCCTGTCCACCAACCTCGTCAACTCCGACGCCCGGGACAACGGCTGGCTCGGCGGTTCCCAGAGCGTCACTGTTCTGGGAGCCACCCTGGACAAGCTGGACTTCACCCCGGGCAGCACCGGCACCGGTGTGTCTCTCGCGACGCTGACCTTCGACACGACGAGCTTGCCGACCACCGCCACGGTCACCATCTCCACCGGCACGACTCTCCACTCTGCCAGTGCGGCCAACGGCTTCTACTGCAGCTCGATCAACACGGGCACCGGCGTTGCGACCTGCGCGGTCAGCAGCGCAAGCACCACTGTCGCGGAAGCGGGCTCCTACTACCCCAACCCCACGAGCGTGACCATCACGGTCTCCTGATCAGTTTTCCTCGGGGACCGGGCCCGGCCGTGTCTAATGGATGCGGCAGTCGGCGCCACCAGGCGCTGCTCAACGGGAGGCACCATCCGCCCCGGGGTTAAACCACTCGCCTTGGCCGCCATCATCCTGATGGCGGCCATTGGCGCTTGGGCCGTCGTCACGGGCCAGGTCTCCTATGTCGCCACCTACGGCGTGAGCATGCACCCGCTCTATTACCAGGGCGATCTGGTCTTCGTGGTTAAGGAAGATTCGTACCAAGTCGGCCAGATCGTTGCATATCATGGCACTCAGCCGGGTCAGAAGGTGCTCCACCGGATCATCGGCGGGGACGCCGCCACCGGTTTCGTCTTCAAGGGGGACAACAACCAATCCGTCGACCCGGTGCATCCGAAGGCCGACCGGCTGATCGGCCGCGCGTTCCTGCACCTGCCCAAGGGCGAGCTCTGGCTGCACCCGCTGCTCAGTCCGAGCGGCCTCGGGATGCTCAGCTTCCTGTTCGTGAGCGGCAGCGGGGGGCCCCGCAGCCGACGGGAGATTCCGCGTGGGCGCAGGAAGAAGAAGGTGAAAGCGATGTCCCAGGGCAGCAGCCCGCAAGCCATGCTGCTCGCGCTCGCGCGCGGGGCCATGCGTCTGCCGCCGGCGTGGCGGGCCGCCGCCGCAATGTCGGCCCTCACTGCTGTTCTCGGCGTCGCCTTCGCCGTGCTGGGCTGGATCAAGCCCGTCACCGTCACCCGCACGACCGGCAGTGCGCAATCGCTGAACTTCTCGTACTCCGCCCAGGTCCCGCGCTCCCCCGCCTATGACGGCACGGTCGTGAACGGGCCGGACCCGATCTTTCGTAAGCTAGCCCACCAGGTCGCCGTCCAGATGCGCTACGCCGGCCCGCCGGGCTCGTTCGCGGTCCGGACAACGCTGTCCGCGACCAGCGGCTGGCACACCACGCTGCCGGGCGAACCGGCGACGACGTTCTCGGGCACGGTCTTCGATAGGACCGTCGGCCTCGATCTGACCGCCATTCAGCGGCGGGTCGAGGCAGCCGCCAAAGCCATCGAGCTCGATCCCGGCACTGTGACCGTCGGCCTATATCCCGTGGTCAAGACGCCCGACGGGGGCACCTACTCCGCGTCACTGGGCCTCGCCCTCAACCCGATGACCCTTACGCTAAGCGAGGGCAGTCTCAAGAACGTGTCGACCCCGTCGAAAGAGACCCTGCTGCGCACCATCGGATTCTTCGGCCATCCCTTCATGACCGCCGGACGCGCGCGCGCCATGGGATCGCTGCTGTTGCTGCTCGGAGCCGCGGGCGGCATCATCATCGCGCTCTTCGCCCGTCGCGCCGGCCCGGTCCGGACCCGGGAAGAAATCGAACGCCGCTATCCCACCCTGCTAGTCCCGGTGGAGCCAATGATGTCGCCGCCGGGGAAGCCGGTGGTCAACGTGGGCAACTTCCCCGCGCTGGTGAAGCTGGCCGAGCGCTACGGGCAAATGATTTTGACCTGGCGGCGGCCGGACGCCGATGACTTCGTGGTGCGGGACGAGGGGATCACCTATCGGTACCGGGTGCCGCTCGACGAGCCGACCCTCCAGAACGTCGAGCTGATCGATCGGCCGCCCGGAGCCGGCAGCCACCGCCGAAAGGCCACTTTTGAGGTGTCCTGACGGCTTCCAAAACCGACCTACCAGCTATCACTACGGACAGTTAGCAATACCTATGCTGCCGGAATGATTAAGAAGCTGGTAGTTACGGCTGTTTCGGCCGGGGCTGCGGCGGCGCTGGTGATCGCCGGGCCGTCCTATGCCGCTACTACTCCCACGCTTGCCGGGCCCGGTGTGCGGGTGGGTTACGGGTCGGTTGAGTTGAGCGGCACCGCGGGGCCCGGCGCGACCGTGGAGTTGTATGAGACCGCGATCGTGTTCGACGACCTGGAGCCGGCCGACGACTGGGCCAACGGGGGCGGGCCGGTCACCGCCACCGCCGACAGCAGCGGGCACTGGCGGCTGCAGCGGATTCTCGACTCCGGCTTCTACTTTCAGGTGGTCGCAAACGGCGTACGGTCCAACAAGCTGACCGTCCGCATCCAGCAGGACCCGGCCCTGACCTTGAGCTCGAGCAGCGCCAACACCGTCGACGCGCGCGTGGAGGCCTCGCCCGGCCAGCCGACGCTGACCGCCCAGCTGCAGGTGAACCTGTCCGGCAGCACGTGGACGACGATCGCGAACGGCGAGACCGGCGACGGCGGCGTTTTCACGGCCACCGCCCGCAACGTTCCGGGAGGCACGCACGCCTTCCGGGCCTATGTGGGAGCCGACCCGTCGAACGGGGTGCTCGCCGGCTACTCGGCCGGCCGCAACCTGACCGTTCTGGGCGCCCCGGCCACCCGGCTGCCGGCCCCGAGCGGCGGCGTCGAGTTCACCAAGGTCCAGTACCGGGCGAAGAGCCTGAACGGCGAGTGGGTGGTCGTCACCAACCGCAGCGACGCGACCGTCGACCTCCGGGGCTGGACCATCCGCGACGCCGCCGGGCACGTCTACACCTTCTCGTCGACCTTCCGGCTCAACCGGGCCGGGTCGGCCTACGTGCACACCGGCAAGGGCACCAACAGCGTCGCCCACCGCTACTGGGGCCGCACCGGCTACATCTGGAACGACGGCGGTGACACAGCCGTCCTTCGGAACAGCCGGGGAGCGACCGTCGACGCCTGCAAGTGGGGTGCCGGAAGCGGTGCAGCCACCTGCTGACTCGGTGCCCACGCAACCGGCACACTGTTTCGATGAAGTTGCGTGGTGCCGGGGGCCGCGGTCCCGACCCGGCCGAGCTCGATCGACGGATGACCGAAGCCGACATGGAGGACCGCGCCCTGGTGCACGCGGCCGCGCAGATCGCGTACTACCTGAGCCGGATGCGCCGCAACCGCTACCGCTACACCTTGCTGGAGGGCGGATCGCTGCTGCTGGGAAGCGCGGCGACCGTCCTCGCCGCACTGTCCGCACCGGCCTGGGTGACCGCCGTCGTGGCCGCGACGGTCACCTTCCTCGCCGGCATGCGGCGGGTCTTCAACTGGCACGCCGACTGGCTCGCCAACTCGGAGGCGTGGTCGCGTTCGTCGGCCCTGCTCACGCAGTATCGGCTGCTGCCGCCGGAGGAGCGCACGCCGGAACGTCAGCGCGAGCTGGTACGCGACATCGACGAGCTCGTCGTCGAGGAGACCCGTGGCTGGGGGAAGCGGCGCCGCGAGCTGCTCAGCCACGAGTCCTCGAGGGATTGACGTGCACCGCGTCCGCACGAGCCCGGGTACGCTGCTCCGGCTCGTACACCTGCAGGGCCCGCTGTCGCGCGCGGCGCTCGCCGCGCGGATGGGGGTCAACCGCAGCACGATTCTGGCCCTGACCGCCGAGCTGACCCAGGCCGGCCTGGTGACCGAGGAGCACCCGACCGGAAGCACCGGTGCGGGCCGGCCGTCGCTGGTGGTGCGGCCGCTGACCGACCGCGCTTTCGTGCTGGCGTTCGACGTGGCGGTGGACCGTCTGGTCGCGGCCCGGGTCGGGCTCGGTGGTCGCGTCCTCGATCGGCGCCAGGCGCCGCGGCCGCGGGCCGGGGCCGATCTGGAGACCGTGGTCGACGTGCTGGCCGGGTTCGGGCGCGAGCTGGCCGCGGCCGCCCCGGGCAGCGCGACCTGTGTCGGGGCCGGCGCTTCCTATTGCGGCCTGATCCGTCCCGGCGACGGCACCGTCCGGTACGGACCCGAGATCGGCTGGGTCGATCAGGCGTTCGGCGCCGAGCTGGAGCGGGCGCTCGGCCTGGGCCGTCCGGTCGCGGTCGGCAACGAGGCCCACCTGGGTGCGCGGGCCGAGTTCGAGCGGGGCGCGGGCATCGGGTCGCCGAACCTGATCTATCTGCACGGCGATGTCGGGGTGGGCGGCGGCATCCTGGTCGGCGGCGAGTTGCTGGGCGGCGACGGCGGCTACGGCTGCGAAGTCGGGCACATGTTGGTCAACCCGTACGCCGGAAGGCCGTGCCTCTGCGGCTCGCGCGGTTGTCTCGAGGCCGAGACCGGCGAGCGTGCCCTGCTCGAGGCGGCCGGTCGCGGCGCGCAGGCCGGCTGGGAGGCCGTACGCGAGGTGCTGGTCGACGCCGCCGCCGGCCGGCCCATGGCCCGGAAGGCGCTGGCGGAGATCGGCGACTGGCTGGGAATCGGCGTGGCCAGCCTGATCAACCTGTTCAACCCCGGCGTGGTGATCTTCGGGGGCACGCTGCGCGAGGTGTACGCCGCGGCGGCCGGCCCGATCGCCGACCGGATCGCCCGGCACGTGCTGCCGGTTTCCCGGGAGCGCACCCGGCTGCGGGTGGCCGCCCTGGCCGCCGACACGACCCTGCTCGGCGCGGCCGAACTGGCCTTCGCCGACCTGCTCAGCGATCCGTTGCGGGTCGCCGGTCGAACGACTCCGGTGCCGCGGTAGGCGTGCCGGCCGCCTACTCCAGCGCCTCGTCGAACTCGTCCCGATGGCCGGTCCACCAGCGGCGCAACGCGGCCGACCGGGGCAGGATGTGGTCGCAGCCCGGGTCGCCGCGGTCATAGTGCAGCCGCAGAATCCACGTCTCGGTCACCAGGTCCCACCAGCGCCGGTGTGCGGCATCGCGAAGGGCGCCGTCCCCGATCGGGAAGCGCCCCCGGTAACCCGCCGCGAAGGCCGCGATGCGGCCCAGGTCACCCACATCGAACATCAGGGTCGCGGTCCGCACGACCTCCAGACCGTACGCGCGGACGCCGAGCCGGTCCCAGTCGAGCACCCCACTGACCTCGTCGCCCTCGAACAGCAGGTTGAGGTCGTTGAGGTCGCCGTGCGTCCACCCGACCGGCCGCAGATCCGGCTCGTCGGCCGGCCGCGGGTGGCCGACCTCGTCGAGCAGCCGCAGCCGTTCGCCGATGTCGGCCGCCGCGGCCCGGTCGAAGTCGTCGCGCCCGGCCGACGCGGCCCGGCCGAACCGCTCGAGTTCGGCCCCTGCGTCGTGGACGGTCCGCGGTTCGTCGGTCACCACCGGCGGCTCCGGAAGGATCGCGGCGAGTCCGCGGTGGATCCGGCCGACCAGGTCCCCGAGGGCCCGGCACGCGTCCGGGGACAGTGAGCTTCCGGTTCGGTGGATGCCGGGCATCCACGGGGCGACCAGGTAGAAGTGGCCGCCGACCTGGTCCCCGATCACCTCGGGAACCGGCAGCCCCTGGGCGGCCAGCAGCGGCAGCACCGACTGCTGCCGACGACCGGCCGGGGGGTCCGCGTCGCGCAACTGCTTGATCGCGTACACCCCGCTGGTCGTCGACAGCTGCCAGTTCGGGTTCATCAGGCCCTCGGTGATCCGCCGTACGCCGATCACCGAGCCCAGTCCGAAGTGGCCGGCGACCCGCTCAGCAGGAGGACTTGTAGAGCGCGTCCTTCTGGTCACCGTTCATATTCTGCGCGGTCACGATCGAGAAGCCGGTCTGCACCGTCTTGGTGATCTGGCCGCCGTCGAGTGCCGCCACGGCCTCGCCCAGGCCGACCGTGCCGATGTAGCCCGGCTGCTGCGCGATGATCGCCTGCACGGTTCCGTTCTGCAGGGCCTTGACCTGGTCCGGGCCGGCGTCGAAGCCGACCACGTTGACCTTGCCCTTCTTGCCCGCCTGCTGGATGCCGGTGGCCGAGCCCTGGGCCGAGAAGATGTTGGCCGCGAAGACCCCGACGATGTCCGGGTCCTTCTGCAGGGCGGCGGTCACCAGCTGGGCCGCGGTCGCCGGGTCGTTGTGCGAGTACTGCACGCCGACGTACTTGTATTTGCTGTCCGCCCCGGCCGCGTCGGCGAAGCCTTTGACCCGGGCGTCGGTCGTCGAGACGCCGGGGTCGACCGAGATCGCGAGCACCTTGCCGCCCTGCGGGGCCAGCTGCTTGATCGCGTCGAAGGCCGCCTTGCCGCCGCCCACGTTGTCCGATGCGATCGCCGACACCGCGTACGACGGGTCCTGGGTCGTGGTGTCGACCAGCACGATCTTCGTACCGGCCGCGGCAGCCGCGGCCAGCGGCGCCTGCATCGCCTTGACGTCCGTCGGCGCGATCAGGATCGCGTCGGGTTTGGCGTTGACCGCCGAATCGAAGATCGGCTTCTGCAGGGCCGGGTCGAACTTCTGCGGTCCCTGGGTGTTGACCGTGACGCCGAGCTTCTGCGCCTCGGCCGCGATCCCGCACTGCATGGTGATGTAGAACGGGTCGCCCTCGACGCCCTGGATGAAGGTGACCTTGTAGTTCTTCTTCGCCTTGTCGGGCAGCGGAACGGTCGCGGTGGACGAGGCGGAGGGCTGGCCGCTGACCACGACCTGACCGCCACCGCCCGCGTTCGAGTCGGTGGGTTTGGTCGAGGAGCATCCGGTCGCGACGACCGCGACCGCGGTGCCGAGCGAAACGATGCCGAGAAGGTTGCGCCGGTTCATACCTGGTTACTTCCTTCCATCTGCCGAGGGGACTCCCGGGGTGTTTCCTTGGGGCGGGAAGATCTGCGGGCGCCGCGCTGGGCCGCGGCGCGCCGGGACTGGTCGACGTAGACGGCGGCGATCAGCACCGCGCCGACCGCCACGCCCTGCCAGAACGGGTCGACGCCGATGATCACGAAGCCGGACTGCAGGACGGCCGGGATGAAGAGGCCGACGATCGTGCCGAACATCGAGCCGTAGCCGCCGAAGATCGAGGTGCCGCCGATGACGACCGCGGCGATGACGTTGAGGTTGGTGAGTGACTGGCCGCCGATCGTCGTGGTGCCGAACTGGGCCAGGTACATGACCGCGCCGACCCCGCCGAGGATGCCGGTCAGCAGGTAGATGAACATGAGATGCCGGTCGACCCGGATGCCGACCCGGCGGGCCGCCTCCTGGTTGCTGCCGATGGCGTACGTGTGACGGCCGAACCGGGTGCGGTGCAGCGCGATCCCGCCGACGACCACGATGACCAGGGCCAGCAGCGGTAGCGCGGGCAGGCCGAGCAATCTCGTGTAGATGCCGAAGTCGGTAAGCGAGGTCGCGTCGACGCTGATGTTGACGCCCTTGCTCAGCACGTACGCGAGTCCGAGCGCGGCCGACAGCGTGCCGAGCGTGACGATCAGGGCGGGAATCTTGGCGTACGCGATCAGGAAGCCGTTGAGCCAGCCCCAGACCGCGCCGGCCACCATCGCCGAGACGATCCCGACGATCACCACCCCGGCGCCGCCGCCGCCCATGGCCGCCATCAGCTTGGCCGAGATGACCGAGGCGAAGACCAGCACCGAGCCGATCGACAGGTCGATGCCCGAGGTGATGATCACGAAGGTCATGCCGACGCCGAGCACCGCCAGCACGGCCAGGTTCTGGCTGATCAGGGAGAAGTTGTCGCCGGACAGGAAGCGGTTGCCGCCGGCGATCGCGAAGAAGGCGACGATCACCACCAGGACGGCGAGGATCCACACCGCCTGGGTCTCTCCGAGGCGCCGCCAGACGGACGGCGACTCGTCCACGAAATCCGTGCTCATGCTGCACTCTCCGACTTGAAGTCGAGCGCCCCGGTCATCGCCCCGACCAGCTGTTCCACGTTGGTCTCGCCGCTCCGGTAGGTCGCGACCCGCTTGCCGAGCCGCATCACCTGGATGCGGTCGGCGATCTGGAGCACCTCGGGCATCGAGTGCGAGATGAACACCACCGCGATGCCACGGTCACGCACCCGCTTGATCGAATCGAGGACGTTGCGGGTCTGCACCACGCCCAGCGCGGCGGTCGGCTCGTCGAGGAAGACCACTTTGCTGGCCCAGGCGATCGCCCGCGCGATCGCGATCTGCTGCCGCTGCCCGCCGGACATCGAACCGACCGGTGCGTTCAACGCCCGGACCGTACCGCCGAGATCGGCCAGACCGTCCCGGGTCTGGTCCCGCATGGCCTTGTTGTCCATGAAGCCGAGGCGGCCGAGCAGGCCGCGAGCCGGGATCTCCCGGCCGAGGAACATGTTCTGCGCCGGATTGAGATGAGGTGCCAGGGCGAGATCCTGGTGAACCACCTCGATGCCGAGCCGGCTCGCCGCGGCAGGCGAATCGAGCACCACCTGCTTGCCCTCGAACTCGATCGTGCCCGCGTCGAGGACCAGGTTTCCGGAGAGCGCCTTGACCAGCGTGGACTTCCCGGCACCGTTGTCGCCGATCAGGGCGACGACCTCACCGGAATCGATATCGAAGTCGGCGCCGCCGAGCGCCATCACATGACCGAATGACCGGTACAGGCCCTCGGCTCTGAGAACTGCTGCCATTCTGTCTCCACTTCTACGAGATTTCGGGCCAGTCGTCGCTGGGGCGGCACAGGGCTACGCGTACGGAACCTCGGAGGGACCAATCCCCCAGGCCGTCCGGAATCGCATAGACCTCGCCGCGCCGAAGCGTTTGCTCTTCCTGGCTCTGCCAGCACAGAACGCCGGTTCCGGAAAGGACGATCGCGACGGCGAAGCCGTGCGGCACGGCGACCGGCACGGCGCCGGCCGGTGCCGCGAGATCGAAGCGGAAGTACGCGCCGGACGCCGCGGGAAGCGCCCTTTGCAGGTGGCTGCTCGTGGCCGCCGGATCGACGTGGTGCTTCAGAGCCGCCAACTCCTCGGGACCGGTCGCACGATGGTTGACCCCGCGCAGCACGGTGTCGAAGCCCAGCCCGAGGTGCGACTCCTCCCGGCCGGCGGTGGTGACCGACCACTCGAGCAGGATCGAGAAATCGGTCGGCTCCTGCACCTCGACCAGGAAGACGCCGGCCCCGGTGGCGTGCGCCTCGCCGGCCGGCACCAGAATGCCGTCGCCCGGGCGCACCGACATCTTGTTCATGTGGTCGAGCAGCCAGGCCGAATCCTGGGCGTCGACGCGTTTCCGCAGTTCATCCGGGTCGACGTCGGCACGGAAACCGACCCAGACCGACGGGTCGTCGCCCTGCGTCTCGAGGATGTGCCAGGCCTCGGTCTTGCCGTAGCAGGAGTGCAGGTGTTCGCGGGCGAACGGCCGGGTGGGGTGGACGTGAACCGGGAGCCGCTGACCGGCGTCGAGCAGTTTGACCAGCAGGCCGACATCGCTCTGGCGGTCCGATGCCCCAGTCCAGCCCGCGGGGTCCGCCGCGACCAGGTCGGCGAAGAGCGTCCCGTCGGCCAGCCGGCTCGGCCCGTCGCCGGGCCTCCCGGCCACATGGACGGTCGCCGCGAGCCACTCCTCGGGACTGTGCGCGGACGGCGCCGCCACGGAACGGAAGGCGGCAATCCGCTCCCCGCCCCGATAGAAGTGGTCGATGATGTTCGGCGGCATCAGGACTGGACGCATGGCAACTCTCCGGATCCACGTAGCACAAGTTCGGTCGGCAGAAGAATGTCGGCCTTGTCCAGTGGTGCTCCTCGGATGCGGGTGAGCAGGCGGTCGACGGCGGCCGCCGCGATCCGGGCCGGGTCGTGATCGACCACGGTCACCCCCGGCTGCAGCGTGTCGGAAAGTTCGAAGTCGCCGAAGCTGATCAGGGCGACGTCGGTGCGGCCGGCTCGGTGGAGCGCCCGGACGGCACCCAGGCTGGTGCGGGCGTTGGACGAGAAGATCGCGGTCGGGCGGTCGGGCCGGGCGAGGAGCTCGGCGACCGTCGCCTCGCTGTTCTTCAGCGTCGACCGCACCAACTCCGGCACTCCGGCGACTTTCATGGCATCGGAGTAGCCGGCACGCCGGTTCAGCGTCGTCGGAAGCTCGGAGTAGTCGCCGAGAAAGGCGATTCGGCGATGCCCGTACGCCAGCAGGTGCTCGATCGCCGCTTTCGTGTCGGCACGGTCGTTGACACCGACGGTGTCGAGGCCCGAGTCGGGCCATCCGCGGTCGACGAGCACTACCGGGATGTCGCCGAGGGCGCCCTTCAGGTAGTCGTGGTCGCCCGCGGTCGGCGCGAGGAGCAGGCCGCGCACGTTCTCCCGGCTCATGCGGAGTACCTGCTCGCGCTCCCGCAGCGGGTCCCGCCAGGTCGACGCGACCTGGGTGCTGAAGCCGGCCGCCATCGCGTCGACCTCGACGACCGAGACGAGCGAGGCGAAGAACGGGTCGGCGATCGAGTCGACGATCACCCCGATGGTGGTGGAGTTGCCGGTGACCAGGGAGCGGGCGGCGGCGTTCACGACGTAGCCAAGATCCTGGATCGCGTCGGCGACCAGGCGGCGGGTCTTGGCGGAGACGAGCGGCGACTGATTGACGACCCGGGACACGGTTTTGATCGAGACCCCGGCGACCCGGGCCACGTCGTACACGGTCGGCCGGCTGGTGCCGGCGGCGCCTTCGGGTACGTCGTTCATCTCGTGCTCTTCTCGTAAAGAGCTGGAAACAACACCGTTCCCGGGGAGTTTGCGCTCGGACTGACAGCGCTGTCAACGATCAGTCCATCTCGATCTTGAATTAGCCTTCGCCCTGCTCGCCGTCTGTTGACAACGTTGTCGTTTTCGCGCCGTTCCGGCCCTTCGCCGCCTTCCTCCAGACGCCGGCGCGACACGGCCCGACGCGGCACGGGCCGCCGACCGGCATCCGGGGGTGGTCGTCGGTGCCGGGGGTGGTCGTCGGTGCCGGGGGTCGCCCGCCCGGTCCACGCGTCCTTCACCGGCGTCGAACGACCGACATCCAGCCCGTGGAGCCTGCGCCCTGGTTCGACACCGCGGCCGTCGGTGGCCTACCCCCGTCGACGCCGTGCGGGAACGAAGGTCGCCGCCCGTTGCATCGCGTGGTCGACGGACAGCGGGTCGAGACCCTTGACGCCTTCACCCACGCCGGAGGCAGCGAGACTCCCCGGAACCGGCCCCGGCCTGCGGCGGAGGCCTCCGCTTCCGACTCACCCTCCCCGGCGCGACCCCCGACAACCGGCAAGGTAAGCTTCAGAAGCCGACGCGGGGTGGAGCAGCTCGGTAGCTCGCTGGGCTCATAACCCAGAGGTCGCAGGTTCAAATCCTGTCCCCGCTACCACAGAAGTGCAGGTCAAAGGCCGTTCATCCGGGTGGGTGAGCGGCCTTTGCGTACTCCGTGGTCGCATGGTGGTCGCAGACGAAAAGTCAGCAACCGGTGACCCAGGCCATGCCATGGATAGCTGCCGATTTTGCCCTGATCGGGCTCGCCGATGTGCTGAGGCGTCGGTCACGGGCGTTCGCCTGGGTTCGCCCGAACTGGGTCACCACCTAGGTGCACGCCTGGACGGCCATCGGAGGCGACGAGCGCCCGTGGTGTCATCTTCGTGCTTCAAGTAACGAGAACAGTTACTTGGCACACAGCCTTGACACTGCAGGCGTCGCCATCTGTTTCACGATCGGGTATGGCTCTGGCTCAGTAGCGACATCGGCATGCATTGGCCCCAGGCCGGCAGGTGTTTCCGACGCGCCGCCACCTCGATTACCTCGGCCGGGAAGCGGAACCCTCGACGCCGCAGCCGCAAGTCGCTGAACGGCGACGTTCGCGGCAATTAGGCACGCCGCCGTTCTGCAGTGCGTGACCGTTCCTGACGGACACCTTCGCTGGCCGGGGAATCAGCCCGCACTCAGTTGAATAGGGGGCTTCCAGCACTCGGCAGAATCCGATTCAGATCCTGCGCGAGCGGACCTTCCGGGGCTGCAGGCCCGCTGCTATACATATAGACAAGTTTCGTAGTGCCGATGTTCGCGGGGGCTCCGGCGTGACTGGCGTTCGCGGCAGACTAAGGAGGATACAGTGGCAATCCGTATCAGCAGGGCAGCTCGAAAGACAGCGGTCGGCGGCGCTTTGATCATCGCATCGGTAATGATTCCCTGGGCGCCTGCCGCCCAAGCTGCATCAGGGCTGCCCGCCTGCGTCACCTTGTCCAAGAACTCGGGTGCCACGATACTCACCGTTACCAATTCTTGCTCGACCACAGTTCGCGTTAAGGTCGTTATATCGGCTACCACCGCGACTTCCTGCACGTCCTACATCCCCGGACAAGTGCGAGTAATCAACGTTCCGGGTGGCGCACCAAGCGCTCGGCTGGAAGCCTGCTGAAGACTGAGTTTGCGAAAACTCGCATCGCCTCAAGGCCGCGCCGGCCCAGCTTTTCTTCGCCCGGCGACAGCGTGGCCGCCGGTTCCCTTCGCGGTGAGGTCTCACTGCGGATGTTCAGGGCTCGACCGTGCCAGTCGTCGATTGTGGTTGGGGTGTGGTGCAGATAATGCCGGCGGTGAGGGTCGCGGGGCCGACGCGGCGGTGGCGGATGGCGCGTCGGTCACCGCGGCCGTCGTGGGGCTCGGCCTTGTGGCTGGCATGCCGCAGCCGTCCGTGGCCGGAGACGGGTGCTCGTCATTTCTTGCGGCCCCAGGCGGTGACCATGGCTGAGGTGGCGAACTGGCCCGGGTCGGTCGCGATGTAGCGCAAGTGGGCGTCGATCTCGTCGGCGGTGGCGAGGTTGTCGGTGATGAGGTCGTTGCGGATCAGGCGGATGGTTGCGGCCTCCAGGGCCGCGCAGTCGGGGGAAGACAGCGGGAAGTAGGCCTCCGCCTGGACGTCGGTCAGCCCGGCCTCGTTCAGTCGCCGCGGGATGGTGCGGCCGTACGCCACGTCGGCGCCGCGGTGGGTGAGCAAAGTGCGAAAGCCCTGCCGCAGCCGGTTCGCCCGCCGGTGTTCCGGGGTTTGTTCGTCGGGGCAGCTCAGTGGCTGCAGGCCCGGGTCGACGTCCTCCAGGACGAGCCAGCCGCCGGGGCGCAGCGCCGCGATCATCGTCGACAGCGCCTGGTCGCGGCCGGGTACGTGGGTCAGCACGGCGCGGGCGTGCACCAGGTCGAAGCCCGCGCCGGGCGCCGGATCGGCGGCGACGTCGTGGTGCCGCACCTGGAAGCCGTCGCCGGACAGCCAGCGGACGTCGATGTCGGTTGCCAGCACCTCGCCGTCCGGGCCGACTTGTTGGGCCAGCCACGACGGGATGCTCGATCCGCCGGCGCCGACCTCCCAGCAGCGCCAGCCCGCCGTGATGCCGAGAGACTCGATGCGGCGGAAGGTGCCGGAGTTGAACATTCGAGCGAGCAGATCGAACCGCTCGCCGGCCTCCGGCTGCTGGTTGTCGAGCAGGTAGTCCGAAGTGGACCGCATCAGGGCTTCCGGCCGACACCGCAGTAGACGACCAGGGGTTCGGGGGTGGTGCCCGCGGCGGGGCGCCAGGTGGGCGTGGAGACGACGCCCGGTGGAACGAGTTCGAGGCCGTTGAAGAAGCTGTTCATCTGGTCGATAGTGCGCAGGTGGTAGTCGGCGCCGCTGGTCCGTGCGGTGCGAACGGCCTCGGCGGTCTCGGCGGTCGCGACGCTGTCGTTGATGACCAGGTAGCTGCCGGACGGTACGGCGGCGAGGAACTCGGCGACGATCTCGGCCGGGCCGGGGACGTCGTCGTCGGCGACGTTGCCGAGGATGCCCAGCATCATGAGGGCGACCGGGCGGGTGAAGTCGAGCGTTTGCGCCGCGCCCCGCAGGATCGCGGCGGGGTCGTGCACGTCGGCATCGATGTAGTCGGTGACGCCGGCGCCGGTCAGCAGCGCGCGGGCGTGGACCAGGACGAGCGGGTCGTTGTCGACGTAGACGACCTTGGCGTCGGCAGCGACCGACTGGGCCACCTCGTGGGTGTTGTCGGCCGTGGGCAGGCCGGTGCCGACGTCGAGGAACTGCCGGATGCCGGCCTCCTCGGTGAGGAACCGCACGACCCGGCCGAGGAAGGCGCGGGAGGCGCGAGCCACCTCCACCACTTCGGGATAGACCGCTTTCACCTGGTCACCGACCGCGCGGTCGGCCGCGAAGTTGTCCTTCCCGCCGAGCCAGTAGTTCCAGATGCGGGCGCTGTGCGGTTCCTCGACCCGGAGCCGGGCCTGCAGGTCAGGGTCGAAGCTGCCGGTCATCGCTCGTCTGCCTTCCTCGTCAGGTCAACGGGAGCATAGTGTCCACAATGGGCGTGGCCCTAGTCACCGTCGATTTCCAGCAGACGGGGGCGGAACTCGGGACGGCCGCACGTCAGCACGCGGGTGAGCTGGCGGCGGACCTCGGGCAGGTCGGCGTCGCCGTCCTGCAGGTGCAGCTCCCACTCCGGCTCGGGCAGGCGCAGGGCAGCCACCGTGCGGTCGTCGAACAGGACCCGGAGTACGTCGCCGCGGAACTCGGCCTCGAGCACACCGCCGAAGCTGGTGCGGCCGTCCGCGTCGGTCACGCAGTATGTCTCGCCCTGCGGCCAGTTGCTCTGCTCCGGATAGTCGTTGACCCGCAGGTCGCACTGGAAGACGAAGTCTCGCCCCTCCGCCCCGTGCGACTCTCCGAAGCCGACGAGCAGCAACGGATCCATGTCTTCGATACCGACCGCTCGCGCGACCATGGTGTTCATCGACTCACCTCAACTAGCCGCTCCACGCCACCAGAACTGCTGAACGCCGTCTTCCATCCAGGTGTAGACCCAGTTGGCCCCGGTATTCTCCGCGGCGTCCTGCATCGCGACCTGGCACCAGCTGCACGGCGGCAGCTCACCTTCCAGCAGGACGGTGTCGCCGGGCTCGACCAGGTTACGCCCGAGGATCGGGTCGTCACCGGTGACCCAGTACGGGTACGGGGAGCCGGCCTCGCGGGTCGCCCGGGCCTCGGTGTGCGACGCCTGCGAGCCCTTCCATTTGCCCTGCGCCTGCTCTTCCGGCAGCTGGCGTCCGGCGTAGTAGGTCTGGTCCTGCCCCGGCCGGATGTTGCCGTTCGAATCGAAACGGGTGTGGTCGGCGATGTGTTTCGGACGTGGGCAGGCCTTGCTGTCGTCGTCGTTGTCGTTGTGGACCAGGACCGTCGAGGAGCCGGCCAGCACGAAGTAGGTGTGCATGTCGGCGACGGTCAGGTTGTAGACGCGGGCGTTCTGCTCGAGCGAGTGCGTGCCGGCGACCCGGACCAGCCGGCCGTCCGAGGTTTTGAGCCAGTCCCCCCGGCGCAGGTCGGCCGCGTCGACCCAATGGCCACCCGGGTGCTGGGCCGTCTGCGGGTTGGCGACCCAGAAGGGGTGGCCGTCGGTGGCGGTGATGACGGCGGTCGAACCGTGCGCACCGGCCACGGTGATTTCGACGAGTTGCTTGTCGCCGCTGCCGACGATCGTCGCGGTGACCTTCTCGGGGCGGCTCCGCCCGCTGGTCCCGTCTCCGGCCAGCACCTTGTCGCCGACGCGGATCTGCTCGATCGGCTTGGCGCTGCCGTCGGCCATCCGCACCTGCGTGCCCGGGATGAAGCTGTTCGACTCGCAACCGGGGTCGTCACTGCTCGGCGCCGGTGGCCGGGTACCCATCGGGTCGACCAGGCCGGTCGGCTGGTTGAAGGTATAGGCGTACGCGTTGGGGTCGCCCGAGGACAGCCCGATCGGATCCCGGCTGACGAACCGCCCCGCGCCCGTCGAGTAGTAACGGGACCGGTAGTAGTAGAGGCCGTCGCCGTCGTCCTCGCGTCCGGTGAACCGGGTGGCGTTGCCGGCGTCGTCGCCGGTCACCGTGGTCCCGCCGAACGGGTCGTAGGAGTACTCGGCGCCGATCCCGTTGTTGTCGGCCAGCGCGACCGTGCTGCCGAGGCGATCGCTCAGCAGCGACTGGGTGCCGCCCGCGGTCGAGCGGCTGAACTGCTCGTCCAGGCCGCCGGTGAGCATCGTTGCGACGACCGAGCCGCCGCTCTTCTCCTGCACGGTGTTGAGGCCGTCGTAGAGGTAGTCGGTGGTCGTGCCGGCCTCGGTCCGGCTGGCCCGCCGGCCCACGCCGTCGTAGCCGTAGGTCACCGACAGGCCGGGTGCCGTACGCCCGGTGAGCTGACCACGGACGTTCCACGAGTACGTGTCGGTGCCGTCCGAGGTCAGGTTGCCGTCGTCGTCGTAGGTGTTGCTCGCCGTTCCGGCGGTGGTCAGCTGGTCGGCCGCGTCGTACTGGGCCGGGCCGTACGCCTCGGGCAGGTCGACGCGCGCATAGCTGCCGTCGACGTGGACGACCCGGCCGTTGGCGTCCGGTGTGTAGGCGATCGCACCGAGGTCGGTGCCGCCCTGGCGGTAGGTCAGGCTCGTCACGTTGCCCACCGCGTCGTACCCGTAGGTCTGACTGACCCCGGCCGGCAGCGTCAGGCTGCCCCGGCGACCGGCGTTGTCGTATCCGATCGACGTGGTCTGGCTGCCGCGCGTGACCGAGGTGAGCTGGTCGGCGTCGTTGTAGCCGTAGACGGTGTCCGGCTGCCCGGCGATCGTCATGCTCGTGCGCCGGTCGGCGTCGTCGTACGCGTACCCGATATCTCCGTCCGGACCGGAGACCGACACCACCCGGTCGAATCCGTCCGGGGTGAACGTGGTCGTGCCGTCGGAGGAGTCGGCCACCGTACGACGGCGGTTGCCGGCGTCGTAGGTGTAGGTCAGCTGACTCTGCTGCACCTGGGCCGCCGTGTCGTAGCGGGCCGTCTTCAACCGGTCGAGCTCGTCGTAGTCGTAGTGCACGACCTCGCCGGCCGGGCTGGTGACGGTGGCCCGGTTGCCGTTGCCGTCGTAGGTGTAGGACGTGAGGCGCTGCAGCGGATCGGTGATGCTCTGCAGCCGGTCCGAGGTGTCCCACTCGTAGGTCGTGGTGTGCTGTCGCCCGTCGACGGTCTGGTGCAGGTTGCCGTCGGCGTCGTAGCGGAACGCCGTGGTGCGGCCGATCGGGTCGACGACCGAGGTGACGTGACCGGCGTCGTCGTACGCCTGGGTGGCGAACGCGCCCGTCGCGTCGGTCGCGCGCAGCGTGCGGCCGGCGGCGTCCTCGAACGTACGGCTGGAATTGCCCGCCGCATCGGTGACCGTGACCAGGTCGCCCAGGGCGTACGTGAGGATCTGCGGTTTGTTGTCGTTGTTGGTGATCTTGATGGCCTGACCGGCCTCGTTCGTGTCGACCGTGGCCACGCGGTTCATCGGATCGGTGACCGTATGCAGGGCACCGTCGGCCTGGTAGCCGTAGACGGTGCTGTGGTCCAGTCCGTCGGTGATCTTGCTGACCTGCGCGAACGGCCCGTCGCGGGCAATGTGGACGGTGCGCTCGTCGGCGGTGCCGGCCAGCTGGGTCTCCGAGGTGACCTGGCCGTAGGCGTCGTAGCCGAGTTCGGTGCGCCGGCCGAGCGCGTCCACGTAGGCGGTCGGGAGATTGCCGGTCGGGTTCCGGGTGATCGACGTGGTCTGGGCCAGATCGGTGCCGTAGGCCGAGGTTTCGCCGGTCGCGTAGCCGGCCGCGTTGAACGTCACCCGGCGGACGTGGCCCCGCGGGTCGGTGACCCGGGTCTCGGTGACGTTTCCGGACGTGTCGGTGACGTAGGCGAACTGGTAGACCGCGTTCCCGGGCAGGGTCTGCTGCCGGATGCGGCCGTTGCCGTCGTAGTCGTTGGTCAGGTAGACGGTCCCGCGCGGGTCCTGGATGGTCTTGAGCCGCCCGGCATCGTACGTATAGGTGGTGACGCCGTGATCGGCGTCGGTGACCGTGTGCAGGTGCCCGTCGCTGTCGTAGGTGTAGCCGACCGAGCGGCCGAGCACATCCTCGGCCTTGGTGACCCGGTTCTGACTGTCGTAGCCGAGCTTGATCCACTTGCCGTTGGGCGAGGTGATCTGCGTGATCGGCCCGTTGGCCCGGGTGACACCGTCGGTCCACGGCCCGGCCGGGGCCCGGGTGATGGTGACGGTGTTGCCGAACTTGTCGCGGATCGCCTGCAGCGGCGACTCGTCGCCGAACACGTACGTCGTGCCGTCGGCGGTCCGCAGATCCCAGCCGTCGTGGTTCCAGATCAGGGTGGCGCCGGCGAACTCGGTCGGCGTCGGGTCGGCCGCGAAGGCGGCGTTGATGTAACCGGTGGACGGGTTGCCGCCGGGGCTGGTGCGGTGGAACCGGATGCGGCCACCGTCCGGCAGCACGAGCCAGCACTCGTAGAAGCGGTTCTCCGAGTAGAGGTCGAGGCCGTAGTTGAAGTTGGCGCCGAGGCCGAACGCTCGCTTACCGGTGTCCGACGGCTGGTAGGTGCGGGTCAGCGACACCGGCATCACGTCGTCGACGCTCAGGTCGGTGGTCGTGTCGACCAGCAGGCCGGTGCTCAGATCGACCGGGTCGCCGCCGGTGTTGGGCGGGCCCGCCGGTGGCGCGGCGGTCGGCGGTGGGTCCGCTCCGGGCGTGATGAGCATGGCCCCGGTGAACTGGTAGACCTCGGTGCCCTTGTCGGGCTCGACGCTACGGCCGTTCGGGGTGACGTGGCCCTTGCCGTAGACGTACCAGCCTTTGCCGGCCGGGTCGTAATGCCAGAAGTCCATCGACGCGCCGGGCTTGGCGTGGGTGAAGTTCGGGTAGATCACGCGGGCGCCGGCCGGGAAGAGGTACGCGCTGCCCGGTTGCACGGTGAAGTAGCTCGGCACCTGCGACGGCGGCAGCGGGAACGGCGGCCGGTCCACCGGGATCGCGGTGATGCCGAGCTGGGTCACCACCTTGCCGTTGACGTCGCGGACCACCGTGCCCGCCGGCAATTTGACCTCGAGGCCGGGCACGGCCGGCGTCTTGACGGTCACTTCGGACCGGGTCGGCGACGGGAAGCTGACCACGTGCGCGGTGTCGAGTTTGGACAGCCAGATCGTGTACGGCAGGACGGTGGTCTGCCCGGCGGCGAGGTCGACCCCGATGTCGTGCAGACCGAACGTGCGCGTCGGGGTGTTCGCGGTGGAGCCGTCGACCCGCAGGACCCGGTGCCCGGGCCGCAGGTCCTTCACCAGGAACAGCCCGTGTGCGTCGGTCAGCTCGCGCTCGCCGTCGACGATGACGGTGACGTTGGGCAACGGCTGGTCGTCCAGCGTACGGACGCGGCCGCTGAGCGCGGTGACACCGGACAGCGCATGCAACGGACCGGGTACCGGTTTCGGCGTTCCGCGTCCGGTCGTCCAACCGGCACCGGACAGGTTGGCCGCGCTCGGCACCCAGCTCTCGCCGGGTTTCCCGTTGCCCGGTAGCGCGGCCGGCCGGGCAGCCGGCGTCCGGGCGGCATCCGGTAGTGCCTTCGCGGCCGGCCGGGTGTCCGGATGGGCCCGGCGCGGCACCGCCGCGGCCGGCACCGGCCGAGGACCGGCCGATCGTTCGGCCGGTGGGGCGGCCAGTGGGGCGGCCAGTGGGGCGGCCAGCGAGGTGCGGGTCTTCAGCGTGGCGACCGCTGTCCCGGTGGCCGAGTTCGGGCCGATCAGGATCTCGTACGTGCCGGTGGTCGGCAGCGACGGAATGTTGACCGTTGCGGTGCCCGGCAGGTAGGCCAGCTCGGTGCCGTCCGGCCGGCGCACCCAGACGTACGGGTAGTAGGGCATCGTCACCGACGTGAACGCGACCGACAGCAGCTTGCCGGCCGTGCCCGCGTACGTGAACCAGGTGGCCTGCCCGAGCCGGCTCGCGGTGACCGTCTTGCCGGTGTTGAGGGCCAGCGCTCCCCCGCTGATCTGGGCCGAGACGGTCACGCTGACCGAACCGGCGGCGTGGTCGGAGGCCATCACCGACAACCGGTACGTGCCGGCCGTCAACTGATAGGTGTCGAGGCTGGCGAGCTTGGGGATGGCCTCACCGAAAATCACCGTGCCGGT
This sequence comes from Actinoplanes sp. NPDC051343, assembly GCF_044455125.1. Taxonomy (NCBI): domain Bacteria; kingdom Bacillati; phylum Actinomycetota; class Actinomycetes; order Micromonosporales; family Micromonosporaceae; genus Actinoplanes; species Actinoplanes sp. NPDC051343. Next base: position 130,981 of record NZ_JBITEL010000013.1, on the reverse strand, counting down.
CGGCCCGGCCAGCCGGACGTAGATCGTCGACGCGGCGAACGTCCAGCTGCCGAACCCGAACGAGAGCCGTTGGTTGGCGGTCACCGCGATCGTGGTGTCGACGTAGCGGCCGGCCGTCGCGGTGAGCGCCTTGGCCGCGCCACCGACCGCGGTCGTGCCGGCATCGACGGCCTGGACCAGGGCGAATCCGAGCGAGCCCCCGGTCGAGGCGTGCGGCTGCACCTCGAGCCGGTAGGTGCCGGCCACGGTCAGCGGATCGATGGCCAGCCACAGGTCGTCCAGCCAGCCGGAGTAGACCGTGGACCCGTCCGGCCGGGTCACGTTCACCCAGATCACGTACGTGTAGCCGTAGTTGCTGATGTACATGCTGAGGCGCTGGGCGACCGCACCGGTGAAGGTCATCCGGGTCGGCTGGCCCAGACGCGGCGAGGAGATCGTCTTGTTGGTGCCGACGGTCAGTGCGCCGCCCTCGATCGTCGGCGACGCGGTGACCGTGAGGCCGCCCGAGCCGCCCTCCGCCCGCAGCACGAGGCGGTAGGTGCCGGTGGTCGCGGTGGGGAACGTGAAGGCGCTCGTCGAGTCGATGTAGACGTCGTCGAGGAATTCCCCGTCCGGGCCGGTGACCGTCATCATGGCGTCGGCCGACGCGGGAATCGTCCAGTTGCTCATCGCGGTCGTGACTTCCTGGCCGGCCGTACTCGCCACGGTCAGCGTCACGGCCCGCCCGGCCGACAGGGTGACCGCGGTGCCCGCGCCGGTGAGGCTGAGCGTGCCCCCGCTCTGCGGCTGGACCACCGTGACGGTATAGCTGCCGGTCTCCGAGCCGCTGGTCAGCAGCAACGAGTAGGTGCCCGTGGCGGGCAGCGTAGGCAGGTCGGTCCAGCTGCCCGGCGTGCCGATCTGGGCCAGCGTGCTGCCGTCGGGCGCGAAGATGGTGACCGTCGGGTAGTGCAGCATCGTCACGTCGGCGAGGTCGAGCCCGAGGTTCTGCCCGGCGGTGCCGGCGAGGGTGAGCAGCGTGTCCTGGCCCCGCCGGGCGACCGAGACGGTCTTGGCCGTGCCGATGGCCAGGGCCCCGCCGGCCGCGGCGGCCGACGCGGTGACGGTCAGCGACCCGGTTCCCTGCTCATAGCTGCGCAGCAGCACCGTGTAGCGGCCCGCGCCGATGGTGGTGAAGTCGGTATCGCCGTAGGGCAGATCCTCCAGCTGCCGGGAGTATTCGTAACCGTTGGTCCAGACCACCGGCGTACCCGCCGGATCCTGGACCTCGGCCACCACCGTGCCGGTCAGGCTGCCGGTGAAGCCGAGCCCGATGTGCTGACCGGCCTGGGCGTCGACGGTGAGCTCGGCCTGCTGGCCCGGCCGGCTGAAGGTGAGCGCGGTGTTGGCGCCGCCCAGCGCCAGCGTGCCGACGAGCTTGCTGGACAGCGTCGCGACGACCGTGCCGGTCGCGGTCGAGGAGGTCGGCTTCAGCACGATCTGGTACGTGCCGGTGGTCGGCAGCGCGGGCATGGCCAGGCCGCCGTCGAAGGTGGACACCTGCCAGGGCTGGTCGTACTCGTCGCGGGCGAAGGTCGCCCCGTACGGCGTGTAGGCGTAGACGGCGATGTCACCGGCCGTCGAACCGGTCAGGCCCAGGCTGAGCTTCTGACCCTTGACCCCGGCGAAGCGCAGGACCGCCACCTTGCCCGCGGTCGCGAAACTGGCCGTGGTGGCCGTGCCGTCCGCGGTCAGGAGCCCGTTGGAGCCGATGTCGCCGGCCGCGAACGGCTGTGTCACGGCGACGAAGTCGGACGCGGCGGTGGCCGTGCCGGCGGCGGTCCGCACGCTGATCCGCCCCGAAACGGCGGCGTCCGGCACGGTGACGGTGAGGGTGGCGGCGGTCGCCGCGGTGACCCGGGCCCGGGTGCGGCCGAACGACACGTTGTTCTCGGCCGGGGTGGCCGAGAAGCCCGTGCCGGTCACGGTCACCGTGGTGCCGGCGGCGCCGTTGGCCGGGCTGAAGCCGCTGATCGCCGGTGCGGGCAGGGACGGGGTCACCGTGAACGTCTGCGCGCTGGTCGCGGTGGCCGAGCCGGTCGTGACGGCGACTGTCCCGCTGGTCGCACCGGACGGCACCGTGACCACCAGCCGGGCGGCCGACGCCGACGTGACGGTCGCCGTCGTCCCGTTGAAGCGGACCGTGTTACCGCCGGTCGTGGTAGCGAAGCCGGTGCCGCTGACGGTCACCGTGGCGCCGGCGGGTGCCCGGCTCGGGGCGATCGCGGTCACGGTCAGCGCACCCGCCGCCGAGCGCTCGACCGAGGTCAGGTTGCCGGAGTCGTCGTAGGCGTAGCGAGCGCCCTCGCCGTCGGCCGAGTGGCTGACGCCGCGCAGTTGACCGGCCGCGTCGTACGCGTAGTCGGCCGGTCGCGGGGTCGTCGCCGCGACCACCGTCGGACGCGCCGGGCCCTCGGCTCGCGGCCGGGCCGGCGCCTTCGCCGCCACCGGCGCAGGCGCCGCGGCGGCCGGGTCCCGCTGGGACGAATAGGTGAGCTGGCCCGCGAGTACGACCCCGACCGCGAGCAGGACCGCCGAACGACGCACGAACATAGCCGGCCTCCTCAGAGCGCTGAGCCGCTCCAGTGTGGAGGCCCGGCCTCACCCGCCGCGATGGCTCCGACACACATCGGGACGAGGGCGGGACAGATCGCAATCGATGGCTCTAAGCTGCTGCCAATGCCTTGGAACACGGGGGAGGCACGATGGACGACACTGCCCAGCGCGGGGAATTCGCGGCCCGGCTTCGTGATCTGCGCGCGCGATCCGGTCTGACGCTACGAGAGCTGCAGGCCGTCACCTTCGCCAGCGACTCGGCACTGTCCCGCTATCTGACCGGCCGGGCGGTGCCGCCGTGGACCGTGGTGGCAACGCTCTGCGAGCAGGTCGGCGTCGACGCCGGCGAGCTGCGGCCGTCCTGGCAACGAGCCCGCGCCGGACGGCGCACCCGGGTCGCGCCGCCGCCGCTGGCCGAGTTGAGCGCGGTCGAGGCACACCTGATCAGCATCTCGGACGAGGTCATGGTGGCGATCGAGGAGACGCGGGCCCGCGGCGACCAGGTGCCCAGGCACCTGCTGGCGGTGCAGCGCTCGGGTGCCGACGCGGTGGTGCGGCTGCGGGCGGCCCGGAGGCTGATCAGCCCTTCGTGAGCACCGTCGCGTGCAGCGCCGCCACCGATGGCGGCACGAAGTAGTAGCCACCACCGAACGGCAGCACGTACCGCTGCAACGTCTCACCGTCGAGGCGGCGCTGCACGGTCGCGAAACCCGCCTCGATGTCGCGCTGGAAACAGATGAAGATCAACCCCTGGTCGGCCCCCGCGCCGTACGAGTAACCGCGCCGCAGAATGCGGTGCTCCCGGCTGTCGGCAGTGCGGGGGTTGGCCCGGCGTATGTGCGCGTCCAGCGGCGTGACCTGCCCGTCCGGGTCGCCGGCGTAGGAGAAGTCGGCGTCCTCGGCCCCACCGGCCAGGGGCGTGCCGTCGGCCCGGTGCCGGCCGATCATCTCCTCCTGCCGGGTCACCGGGTCGCGATTCCACAACCCGACCGCAAACCTGATCAGCCGGACGACCTGGTAGGTGCCCCCGCCCGCCCACACCAACCGCTCCATCAGTGCATCGTCGCCGGGGTCGGGGTTGCCGGCCCCCTCGCGGAACCCGAACAGGTTGCGCGTGCTGGGCCGGCCGGCCGGCGTCACCGTGTTCTCGGCCCGGAAACCGTTGGTGCGCCAGCGGATACGTACCGCCCCGGCGGCCGCGGCGACCAGGTCGTCGGCGACGGTCGTGGCCTCCTCGGCCCGGTCCGCGCACACCTGCAGCAACAGGTCACCGTGACAGCGGCCGGCATCGAGCACGTCGCTGGGAAAGGACGGCATGGCCGCGAGACCCGCGGGACGCAGGCCGGACAGGCCGAACCGCTCGTCGAACAGGGACGCACCCACCGCGAGCGTGACCGTGGCCGCCCCCGCGCCGTGCACGCGCGAGATCCGGTCGGTCAGTGACGCCAGCGGGGCGGCCGGACCAGCCGCGGTCACGTCCAGGGCGACCAGTGCCAGGAACCCGGGTGGTGGCGTCACGATCCCGGGCTGCCGTTCCGGCCGTGCCGGGGCCGGCGGGTGGGCCGGCGGGTGGGCCGGCGGGTGGGCCGGCGCGGCAGTGCAGCCGCCGACGGTCATGCCCGCCGCCGCAGCCGCCAGCATGGTCCGTCGGCGCATGGCGCAACCATAGACGAAGGTCACGCCCTGCGGTCCGGTCAGGCGGGGACGTTCCACTTCTGGCTGGCGGCTCCGGTGCAGGCCCACAGCTGGACCGTGGTGAAGTCCGCGGAGCTGTTCCCGGTGAGGTCGAGGCACTTGCCGGACTGCGGGTTCACCAACTCGCGCGCGGCCGAGTTGATCGGCCCGGTCCGGTTCGCCGGCGGCGTGGTGCCGCCGCCATTGTTGCTGACGAACTGCCAGGTCACGTTCAGCACGCCGGGCGTCGTGGCCGGATCGGTGGAGGCGAACTGGCCGAAGGCCGCCTGGCTGAGGTCGATGTGCGTGGCGTCGCAGGACGGGCACTTGTCCTTGACCGGCACCGTGATCGTCCTGCCGTTGTAGGTCACCTGCACCGAGACGCCGGTGCACAGCGGGTCGTTGTTCGGGTTGGATGTCTGATGTCCGGTCAATGTGGACGGTTTCGGCGAACCGCCAGGCCGGCCGGCGAGGTCACCGCGGGCGGCCGCTTCCGCACCAGGTCCCAGACCGCCTTGCCGGCCGCGAAGAAATCCCGGACGTGCTCGCGGGCCAGCGTCGCCGACGAGCAGCCGTCACAGGCGGCATAGACGCCCTCGGCGTCCACGCCCAGATGCCGGCACAGCGTCACCGCCCGCGCCAGGTGGTACGGCTGGGTGACGATCAGCGCGCGATCGATGCCGTACACCTGATGGGCCCGCGCGCACGAGTCGTACGTATCGAGCCCGTACGGGTCGGCGGTCACCGCCGACCGGTCGACGCCCCGGGCGACCAGGTAGTCGGTCATCGCGGCGGGCTCGTCGCCGGACAGGCCGTGGCCGTCGCCGGACACCAGCACCCGGTGGGCGCGGCCGTCGCGGACCAGCGCGGCCGCGGTCTGCAGCCGCCCGGCCAGCCGGTCGCCCGGCTGCCCGGACACCACCTGGGTGCCGAGAACGATCACGACGTCGGCCTCCGGCGCGTCGCCGGGTTGGTGCACGTGCCCGTGGGCGGCCACCTCGACGGCCACCCACGGCGCGCTGACCAGCGCGGCCAGCAGCACGATGACCCCAACCACCACGAACCTTCGCCGATGCACGACACCCTGCCTATGTCTGGATCATCGGATGGTATTCGCCGGCGTCCAGGCCGAAGGTCCAGGCGACGCCCGCGGGTCTCCCGCTCGTCGGCCCCGAAATCAAACCCCGCCGACGAGTTCGGCGGCGTCCGGCCAGACCATGCGGAGCTTGTACGGAGCGCCGTTCGTCGCAATGCCCGGCGGCCGGCAGGGGCAACGCTCCGCCGGAGTCGCTCCCCGCCTGCGGTAGAAGGCCTGGGCCGCCGTGTTCTGCTCCAGCACCCACAGATAGACGGCTTCGCGGTCGGTTCCGGCCAGCACGGCCCGGCCGCCCTCGCGGACCAGCGTGGTCCCGAGGCCGGTGCGGTGAAGGTCGGCCCGCACGTGCAGATTGTCGATCAGGCTGCCCCAGCGGGGGTCGTCGTCCAACACGACGTGGATGAAGCCGGCCAGACCCCGGTCGTCCTCGGCGAGCAGGGTTGCGCTGCGGCCGGGACCGGCCAGCCGGGCCACCCAGACCTTCCGCCGGTCGGCCTCGAGATCGCCGTCGAGGAACGAGTCGGCGTAGGCGCCCCGATAGTGCCGGCGCCAGCTGTCGGCGTGCAGAAGCGCGACCGCCTCGGCGTCCTCAGCTCGTGCCGCCCGCACCGCATATGTCGTCATCGGTCCAGCCTTCCGGGCGCCGCTCTGCCTTGTCGCGACAAATCCCAGATGGCGGGGATCAGGGACCGGGAAAACTGTTATCACCAAAGGCGCTTCAGGACCTTCTTAAGGGCTTAGGAGTACGAACGGAAACACGCCTACGCTGCTCGCCGACCGGTTCTCATTCGTCGGAGTAGGAGCAATCCGTGCCCGAATCACCACCCCCGCGCCCGAAGCGGGGCCGCGCGTACGTGTAAAGATCCACCCCGGCCTCCTCGAGCGGTTCGGCATCGTCCGGCCGTTGCGCTTCGGGTGCTTTTCGGTTGCCGGGTGCAGGGACGCGGCTGTCCGTCCGATGGGAACCGACCGTGACGGTAGATGTGGGCCGGAGAAGGTTGCTGCTGAGTGTCTACGTGCTCGTGGCGACCGTCGGCGCGATCGTCGCGGTCCAGCTCCCGCACACGCTGCGCCCGTTCGGATATCTGCTGGTCGGCGCCAGTTCCCTGATCCCGTCGTGGCGAGGGCTGCGTACGGTTCCGGGACGGGACCGGCTGGCGCCGATTCTCGTCTTCGCCGGCCTACTCGCGATCAACATGGGCAGCCTGTTCGAGGCGGTCCAGCTCGCCTTCACCACCAGCGCAAGCCAGGCCAGCGTGCTGTTCATCGTCGGCGGGGCGCTGCTGTTGCTGCTGGCCGCGCTGCGACTGGTGTGGCTGCGAGGCCGCGGAGACATCGGCGGTGTGCTGGACGCCGCGATCATCGGCATCGGCCTGGTCGGTGTCCTCTGGACGCTGCTGCTGCACCCCCTGCTCGTGGCGATCCGGTTTCCGACCGGCCAGCAGGCGGCGGCGCTGTTCATGCTGCTGTCCCTCGCCGGCTCGCTCGGTGCGCTGATCCGGGTCGAGATGATCAGCGACCGGCCGATCGTCGCGCTGCGCGCGTTCATCGGCATCCTCGTGCTGTCGCTGATCGCCAACCTGGGCCAGGCCGTGGCCCACACCACCTCCGTGCTGGCCCGGCCGGCGTGGTCGGATGCGGTCTACCTGATCGCGTACGCGGTGACCGGCGCCGCGGTCGCCGACCCGTCGATCGACATCGCCCTGCGGGCCGGACCACCGGTCCGCGACCGGCTCACCACCGCACGCCTCATCTTCCTCGGCGCCGCCATCGGGATCACGCCGATCGCCGCCGCCGTCGACCAGCTGACCGGCCGCACCGTCGACATGGTCATGCTGGCGGTCGGCACGTCGGTGATCCTGCCGCTGGTCATGGTCCGGATCGGCGCCTTGTCGGCCCAGCGGGAACGGGCCGAGCGGGCGTTTGCGCACCAGGCCGGCCACGACGCGCTGACCGGACTGCCCAACCGGACGCGGCTGCTGGACCGGTTGGAGAGCACGCTGGCCGAGCCCGGCGCCGCCCCGACGGTCCTGTTCTGCGATCTGGACGGCTTCAAGGCCGTCAACGACCGGCTCGGCCACCTAGCCGGCGACGACCTGCTGCAGCAGGTGTCGGCGCGGATGCTGGCCTGTGTCCGCGAGGGCGACCTGCTGGCCCGTTACGGCGGCGACGAGTTCGTCGTCCTCTGCCCCGGCGACGCCGACGGCCTGCCCGGCCGCATCGAGCACGCCTTCGACAAACCGTTCGTCGTGGCTGGCGAGGCGGCCGCGGTCGGCGTCAGCGTCGGCGTGGTGCGGGCAACCCCGGACATGGATGCGGACACCGTCCTGCGCGGCGCCGACGACGCGATGTACGCGACCAAGTTCGCCCGCAGGACCGCGACCCGCTCCTAGGGCTTGCGGCCGACGGCACCCCAGTTGTTGATCTCCTTGGCCGCCCGCGGGGTCGCGTCCGGCCGGGGCCGCCACTCGTGCACCTGCACCACGCCGGGCTCGACCAGTTCGAGGCCGGCGAACAGCTCGCGGAACTCGGCCTCGGTGCGCGGCCAGATGTCGGACTTGCCGGCGTGGAACATCTCCCAGTACTTGCTCGCCACCTCGGGGTCGAGCGTGTCGAAGGTGGCGTGCGAGAGCACCAGATAGCTGCCCGAGGGCAGAGCGTCGAGCAGGGTCCGCACGATCGGCCCGGCCACGTTGTCACCGGCCACGAACGGCAGGACCGACAACAGGACCAGGCCGACCGGCTGCGTGAGGTCGAGGATCTCCCGCAGAGCCGGATCGCCGAGAATCTTCGCCGGTTCGCGCACGTCGGCCTCAAGGTAGGCGGTGCGCCCTTCAGCAGTGCTGGTCAGCAACGCCCGGGCGTGCACCAGCACGAGCGGATCGTTGTCGACATAAACGATGCGCGCCTCGGGCGCGACCCGCTGCGCGACCTCATGCGTGTTGTCCGCGGTGGGCAGCCCCGTGCCGATGTCGACGAACTGCCGAACACCCTGCTCGGCCAGGAACCCCACGGCCCGCTGCAGAAACGCCCGGTTCTCCAGCGCCGCAACCTTGATCGCCGGATTGAGCCGCGCCAGCTCATCTCCCGACTCCCGGTCAGCCTGAAAGTTGTCTTTGCCGCCGAGCAGATAGTTATATCGCCGAGCCGGATGCGCCGTAGTCGTGTCAATCCCCGCTGCACTCCGACGCTCCACGACCGCGACCTCCACTGTAGGCACCACCCCGCAGCGTATCCCCCACCTGCCCAACAGCGACAAACCCACACCCCCGAGGGACGGCCCACCCCACCAACCACAACCACCGAAGCGAGGGCTAACCGCAACCACCCCACCAACCGCAACCGCAAGCGCCCCACCAACCGCAAGCGCCCCACCAACCGCAAGCGCCCCACCAACCGCAACCACCGCAACGCGGGGTCTGGGGGCTCGGCCCCCAGGGGAAATGCGAAAAGTCCCCGTCCGCGCATTCCGCGGACAGGGACTTCCCAACTTTGTAGCGGGGACAGGATTTGAACCTGCGACCTCTGGGTTATGAGCCCAGCGAGCTACCGAGCTGCTCCACCCCGCGTCGGCCTGTTAACACTAGCGCAAGGCGCCCGATACCTGCAAAGCGACCCCCGTACGGCCGGTGGCCCGCCGTCGGCGGGCCACCTGACCTGGGGTTTCTAGCCGCTGGGGGTGGGTGACGGGCTTCCGGAGGCCGGCGCCGCGGGGGTCGCCGGCGTGCTTGCGGAGGGGGTGACCGTCGGTCCGGTCGTGGACTGGCCGGCGGCCTTCTGCGCGTTCTGGAAGTTGGTCATGGCCTGGTCGAGGTCCTGTAACGCCTGCCCATATTTCGTGAAGTTGCCCGATTTCTGGGCGCTGCGCACGTTCTCGATGGCCGTTTGCAGTTTGGCGGCCGCGTCGGCGAGCTGGCCGCTGACGTTGGCCGGTGGTGTGGTCGGCTGGGTCGGCGGTGGGCTGGTCCCGCCGCTCGGGTTGGTGCCCGCCTGTTTACCGAGGGCGACCAGACCGTCCTGCAGGTTGTTGGCGAGCACCACGTACGTGCCGCCGTCGCCGTACGACATCAGGACCTTCTGGAGCAGCGGAGCCGCCGTCTCCTGATTGCCGGATTTCACGTAGACGGGTTCGACGTACAGGATGCCGTTGTCGACCGGCAGCGTGATGAGGTTGCCGTAGAGCACCTGCAGCTGGGATTGGCTGCTGTTGGACAGCAACCCGAGTAGGTCGGTCCGCACCGCCGTGTTGTTGTTCATTTTCTGATGAACCTGGACCGGGCCGGGTGTGACCGTCTGGTCGGGCACTTCGGTTATCTGTAGGTGCGGATCGTCCTTGTCGTCGTAGTAACCGCTGACCAATGCGGCCAGATTTTCCCGGTTGTACGGCGTGACGGCCGCCGTGAGCTGGAACGTCGGCCCGCTCTGCTCGGGCAGCTGGACGTTCAGGTAATAGGGGGGTTGCCGCACGTTGCTCTGCGGGTTGTCCGGCGCGTTCGGCACCTGCCAGAAGTCCTGGCCGGAGAAGAACGCGTGCGGGTCGGTGACGTGGAACTTGGTAAGCAGGTTCCGCTGCACCTTGAACATGTCCTGCGGGTAGCGGAAGTGCTGGGCCAGGTCGGTCGGGATCTGGGCCTTCGGGATGATCAGGTGCCCGCCGAACGCCTTGTTCCAGGCCTTGAGCACCGGGTCCTGCTCGTCGAACTGGTAGAGCTTGACCGTGCCGTCATAGGCGTCGACGGTCGCCTTCACCGAGTTGCGCATGTAGTTGACGTCGTCGCGGTCGAGGGCGAACTGCCCCTGCCCGGTGAGTTCGTCGCGCGTCTCGGTGGCCAGGTTGATCTTCTGGGAGTACGGGTACGTCGACGCGGTCGTGTAGCCGTCGAGGATCCACACGATGCGGTGGTTGACGACCGCCGGGTAGGGGTCGCCGTCGATGGTGAGGAACGGCGCCACCTTTTCCACCCGGGAACGCGGGTCCCGGATGTACATCAGCTTGGAGTCCTTGTTGATCGCGTCGGAGAGCAGGAAGTTGCTGTCCGCGTTCTTGACCGAGAAGACCAGCCGGCGGAAGAACGAGCCGATCGGCACGCCGCCCTTGCCTTCGTAGGTCGAGTACTCTCCGGCCTCCGATTTGTTACTGCTGTTGCCGCCCGCCGGGCTGGTCGAGTCGGTGGCCGGCCGGTCGAACTCGACCCGCTTGTTGGAGTCGGTCTGACCGACGACCGCGTACTCGGCGGATTCCTCGCCGAAGTAGATCTGCGGGTGGTCGACCGGGATCTCGTCGGTCGGTGACGAGCAGCCCTGCTGGGTGTCGCCGGGCGTCGGCGTGCTGGCCGACGGCTGGTTGTTGGTCAGGAAGCCGGAGACGAAGTACGGCAGGCCGTTGCAGACCACCTTGTTGGCCGGCGCCGCGACCAGGCCGTAGCCGTGGGTGTAGACCGTGTGCCGGTTGATCCAGTTGCGCTGTTGGGTGGTCAGCTTGTCGTCGTTCATCTCCCGCACGCCGACGACGTAGTCGCTGGGCGTCTGGGCCCCGGCGAGGGTGTAGCGGTCGACGTCCAGTTTCTTGCCGAAGTCGTAGAAGCCCCGGTACTGCTGGGCCTGGGTGAAGGCCTGCGAGACCAGTTGCGGGTCGACGATGCGTACGTTCTGGGCGCTCGCGTTCGTCGCGAGCGTGGGTTTCGGGGTGAAGTTGTTGGTTTTGGCCTGCACCGGGGGTGACGACGTCCCGAGGTTGAAGGCGGCCCGGGTGGCGTCGATCGACTTCTGGATGTACGGCGCCTCTTTGTCGGCCAGGCTGGGCTTGACCTCGAAGTTCTGCACCGCGAGCGGGTAGATGCCGCCGATCGCGACCGCCGAGATGGCCAAGAGCGCGAGGGAGACCCCCGGCCAGACCAGGTTGCGCATGCCGGCGTTGGAGAACACGATGATCGCCACCGCGACCACGATCGAGATGTAGGCCAGGATCTCCTTGGCCGGCAGCAGCGCGTTGACGTCGGTGTAGCCGGCGCCGTAGAGGCCGGGCGACACGTGCTGGGCGAGCAGGAGCGCACGTCGGTCGAGCACGTACGCCACGGCCTTGAGTAGCACGAAGACCGCGACCAGCGTGGTCAGGTGGGCCCGGGCGGCCGTGGTCATGCGGTCGCCGACGCCCTGCAGCCGCACACCGCCGAAGAGGTAGTGGACGGCCAGCGAACCGATCACCGACAGGACGATCGCGGTGAATCCGACCCCTAGCAGGTAGCGCCAGACCGGGTAGTCGAAGACGTAGAACGAGATGTCCACATGGAATTGCGGGTCCTTGACACCGAACGGCACCGCGTTGCGGAACAGCATCCAGTCTTTCCACCGGCCCTGCCCGGAAAGGCCGGCGAAGAACCCGATGATCACCGTGAGGACGGTGATCCAGGTGCCGAGCCGGGGGCCGATGACCATGCGGTAGCGCTCGAGAGTGGCCTGTTCCGCGGAGTGCGGGCGCAGCAGCGGCCGCAGGCGGTAGGCCAGGTAAAGATTCGCGGCGATGATCAGCGCAACGGCCACGCCGATCACGACGAACAGAAGCAGCCGGGTCAGCAGAACACCGGAGAAGACATTCGTGAAATGGACTTCGTTGAACCAGAGATAGTCGGTGTACGCGTCGATGCCCCAGCCGAGCAGCGTGAATAAGAGGAAGACCCCGACCAGGACGCCGACGGTGACGCGACCGCGGCGGCTCATCCTCGGCAGAGGACTGTTACGCATGACCAACGTTGGCTCCACACTTCAGTCGGGCCGAAGTTCTCACACTACGACACCTGTCACGACGCCGAGCACGGCTTGGGAGTGCCGCCGCCGGTGAAGGTCTTGAGCGCGGTGAGAGCGTCGTCCACGTTTGCCACCTCGGCCATCGGCAGACCGGGAACCGCGTTCTGCAATGCCTCGGCGCAATTGTCTTTGGGCACCAGGAAAATTTGTGCGCCGGCGCTCTTCGCCCCGACCAGTTTCTGCGGAATACCGCCGATCGGGCCGACATTGCCCCCGTCGTCGATCGTGCCCGTTCCAGCGATGATCTTGCCGCCGGTGAGATCCGCCGGCTCAAGCTTGTCCAGAATGCCGAGCGTGAACATCAGCCCCGCGCTCGGCCCACCGATCTTGTCGAGATCGATGTGGATCTCGTACGGGCTGGGCTGTTTCGTGGTGATCTGAACCCCCAGCCGGGGCGTCTTGCCGTCCTTGGTGTCGGCTTTCGTGGTGACCTGGGTCGTGCCGGGCCGGCCGGCCCGGGTGTAGCCCACGGTCAGCGCGGTGCCGGCCGGCTTGGCCGTCACCAGCTGGGTGAGCTTGTTGGGGTCGGTCACCTTGCTGCCGTCGATCGTGGTGATCACGTCGTCCTTTTGGAGCCGGTCGGTCGCCGCCCCGCCCCCGGTGACGCTCTGCACGATCGTCTGCACCGGGTAGCCGAGCTTGGTCAGCGCGACCGTGACCGCGCTGAGCTGCGACGCGGTCCACTCCTGGGCGTTCTCCTGCTCGACCTGTTTCTCGGTCTGGTTGGGCGGGTAGATCAGCTCACGCGGGACGACCGCGTCCTTCTTGCTGAACCAGCTGCCGATCGCCCACACCAGCTCCACCTGCGACTGCACGTTGACCGTGGTCAGCCGCAGTTGTCCGGTGGAGGTGGAGGTCTCGCCCTTCTTGACCTGGATGACGTCCTTACCGTCGGCGGTGCCAAGCGTGTTGACCGTCGGCCCGGGCTTGAGCACCACGTAGGGCAGGGGTGCGGCCATGACACCGACTGCCAGCAGAGCGGTGAGCAGGGCGCCGAGGATTACCGTGACACCGCGACGTCTCATGCGCAGGAGACTATCGCCCCTGCCTGAGTTCACTCTGAGCTGACACCGCCATCGGTCCGGAGCTCGCCTTTCGCGCGTACGGTTGGGTACGTGCCCGATATCCCGTTCGGCTTCTCGTTGCCGGGCGCTCAGCCGCCCGATCCCTCCGACCCGCAGCAGATGCAGCAGTTCATGAATCAGCTGCAGCAGATGTTCGCCGCGCCCGGCAGCGGCCCGGTCAACTGGGACCTCGCCCGCCAGGTGGCGGCGAGCCAGCTGTCCGGCTCCGGTGACCCCGCGGTCAACATGTTCGAGCGGCATCAGGTCGAGGAGTCTCTGAGACTCGCCGACCTGTGGCTCGACCCCGTCGCCGCGCTCCCGAGCGGCATCAAACTCGCCGCGGCCTGGAACCGCAACGAGTGGATCTACAACACGCTCGACGTGTGGAAGAAGCTCTGCGACCCGATCGCCGGCCGGATGGTCGGCGCGATGGGCGACCTCGTTCCCGACGAGGCCAAGGCGCAGCTCGGCCCGATGCAGTCGATGGTCGCCACCCTCGGCGGCGCACTCTTCGGCGGCCAGCTCGGCCAGGCGCTCGGCCAGCTCGCGGCCGAGGTGCTCTCGGCCGGCGACATCGGCCTCCCGCTCGGTCCGGGCGGCACGGCCGCCCTCGTCCCGGCCAACATCAAGGCGTACGGCGAGGGCCTCGAGATCCCCGAAGATCAGGTACGCCTGTACGTGGCTCTCCGCGAAGCGGCCCACCAGCGGCTGTTCGGGCACGTCCCGTGGCTTCGGGCCCACGTGCTCACGGCGGTCGAGACGTACGCGAACGGCATCACCGTCAACCGCGAGGCGATCGAGGAGGCGATGAGCCGGGTCGACCCGAACGACCCCGAGTCGATGCAGGCGATGGCACTCGAGGGCATCTTCACCCCCGAGGACACCCCGCAGCAGAAGGCGAGCCTGGCCCGCCTCGAGACGGCGCTCGCGCTGATCGAGGGCTGGGTCGGCCACGTGGTCGACGCGGCGGCCGGCGACCGGCTGCCGTCGGTGGTGCAGCTCGGCGAGGCGTTCCGGCGCCGCCGGGCGGCCGGCGGACCGGCCGAGCAGACGTTCGCGGCGCTGGTCGGCCTCGAGCTGCGGCCACGGCGGCTGCGCGAGGCGGGCGCCCTCTGGGCGGCGGTCACCGAGAGCCGCGGCATCCAGGGACGGGACGCCCTGTGGGGCCACCCCGACCTGCTGCCGACCGACGACGACTTCGCCAACCCGCAGGCGTTCGCTCAGACGAGCAACGACTGGGACATCAGTGAGCTTGACAACCTGGGCGAGGCCCCGAAGGAAAAGGGCGAGGAGCCCGGCCCCGACGCTGAGTAACGCCAGGGCCTGTGGACAGCCCCCGGAGGGTTGTCCACAGGCACCCCCGGGATCTTCATTTTTTCGAGAGAATTGAGCCGGGGGGCGCCCCCGCGAGCCAGCGTGAAGATCAGCCGCCGAGCACCGCTCGCGTGTTGTCCCAGCCCTCCAGCCCCATGTCGAGCGACGCCAGCTCCTGCGCGCCCCTCAACCGCCGCCAAGCGGCCGTAGTAGTCACCTCAGCAGGCTGCGGCGCCCCGCGCCGCAGCGCCTGAGCGGACGCCTCGTCGAGCCCCACGTCGCTCACCCACGGCTCGAGCGGCAACCGCGCAGCCACCCCGAGCGCCCCGCCGTCGGCCCCACCCGGCGCAACCGCGAGCGTCTTCGCATCCAACGGCTGCAGCAGCTTCCCCAGCACCATGCCCGGCACGTCCGGTGCATCTGCCGCCACGATCGCCGCCTGATCGAACCCGTCGGCGGCGGCCGCGGCGAAGACCGGCCGGATCGTGGCGGACGACACCTCCCACACCGGCATGCCGGGCCAGGCGATCTCTTCGGCGAGCTCCCGGTCGGCCGGGACGCAGGCGATCGCCGGCGAGGCGGCGGACAGGCGCGCGAGCAGGTCGACCACGTCTTCGGCCAGGGCGGCACGCCACTTGTCGAGCGCCACGCCGGGCGGACTCCACGTCACCGGAACGAGCAGAGCAACAACGACCCGTCGGACCACGCCCGAACTCTAGTCGTCGGCGAGGACGAGCCCGGTCGCCGCGCTGATGCCCTCGAGGTATCCCCGGGCGCGCTCGGACTTCGGATAGCGGCCGACGAGGTCCCAGAACCGGGCGTTGTGGCTGGGCACGATCAGGTGGGTCAGTTCGTGCAGGAGCACGTAGTCGATGACCCAGTCGGGCATCTCCTGGATGCGGTGCGAGATGCGGATCGTGCCGTCGTCGGGCGTGCAGGAGCCCCAGCGGCCGTTCTGGTTGGTGACCCAGCGGACGCTGGTCGGCACTATGCGCACCGCGTAGTCGGGAAGGTAGCGGCTGGTCAGGCGGCGCGCCCGGGCCAGCAGTTCCTCGTCGGTGCGCCGGATGCGTTCCTCGCGGGCGGCGAGCCGGGCGAGCATGCGCTCGACCCACTCGGTCTCCTCGGCCCGGGAGAACCGATCCGGGATGAGCACGACCACGCGCTCACCGTCGCGGTACGCGGACACCGTCCGACGCCGGCGCTGGCTGCGCCGCACTTCCACGACAGGCTTGCGCGTCCGTGCCATTACCGGCTCGCGCAGCCCAGGTTCGGGTTCACGTTGAGACGCTAATCCGTGAGACCCATGTCACCGCAAGAGTACGGCCGATGACACGTGCCAGATTTGGGCTTTTCGTCACGGAATAACCGAAAAAAATTTCCAGCCGCGCAACACCGACCATCGCTCGACGCCCCGTCGCCGCGCAAGTTCCTGCCTGAAACAGGGAAAAGATCCTTTTTGAAGGCAATCGTCGGCGTGTTTCGGGCTAATTGGACGAAAAGGCCCTTTTCTCCCGGCACACTCAGCGTCGTCGGCGACACCGCCGACGCTGCGCTGACATGGAACTGGCCTGACCTGGGTAGTGACCGCCGAGCGGCGGCCACATCCACGTGGTCGCGGAGCGGTCCAGCGCCGAACAGAAGATCGCGGCCCATCGCCGCGAGCAGGGACCGGGCCGATCCGGCCGCCGACATGACATAGGAGGAACCGTGGCCGACAACACGTACAACGGCTACTGCGTCAAGTGCAAGGAGAAGCGCGACTTCCAGGGCACGGTGGAGGTCTCGAAGACCGGCATGAACATGGCCAAGGGCAAGTGCCCGGTCTGCGGCACCACCGTCAACCGGATCCTGGGCAAGGCCAAGGCCTGATCCGCGTTCCCCGGGGCGGGTGACCGCCCCGGGGGAACCCGTATCCGTGTCGACTCGGACACGTTGAGTAATTGCCAGCCCGCCGCAGCCTGTGGATAACTCCACCAAGCCTGTGGACAGCAGGCGTCATCGGCACCGTCGCCCTGTGGACAACCGATCCGCTCCGCACCGCTGCCGTGACAACCTGTCACCCGTGAACCGTCCCGTAGTCATCCCCGGCCTCCCCCGCACCTGGCGCGGCCCCCGCGACATCCAGTTCGGCTCCGACCCGTCCCGGGCGCTGTCGATCGAGCTGGCCGACCCCCGGGCGGCCCAGATCCTCGACCTGCTCGACGGCACCCGATCCGAGCGAGCGGCGCTGCAGCGAGCCGCTGAGCTGGACGTTCCGGCCGATCAGGCGCGGGCTCTCCTCGAAGCGCTGCAGGCTGCCGGGCTGGTCATCCCGGCCTCCGACCTGCTACCGACCGGTCTCCCGCCCGAGTCGCGGCGCCGCCTGGTCGGGGAGGCGGCCGCCCTCGCGATGGCCCGCAAGCGCCCGGCCGACATCCTGGGCCGCCGCGCCGCCTGCCGGGTCGTCGTCACGGGCCATGGGCGGCTGGGCGCGCCGATCGCGGTCGCTCTCGCGGAGGCCAGCGTCGGCCAGGTCGAGGCCGACATTCCGGGCACGGTCGGCCCGGGCGAGCTGGCCGGCGGCCCGCTACGCGGGACCGACCTCGGACGGCCCCGGCGCAAGGCAATCTCCGACGCCGTCCTACGCGCCGCACCAGGCTTACGCTCCCATTCCGTACGCGCGGCCACCGCGCCCCACGAGCACCCCCACCCCGAACCCGCCACGCACCCCCAACCCGAATTCGCCCCGCACCCACAACTCGAACCGGACTCCGCCGCCCCCGCCGCGCCGACAGGCGATCGTGCCGACCTGCGCTCGCCTCTACGTGACTCAGCCGCACGCCGCCCCAGCTCGCCCGAGCACAGCCTCGCCACGACCGTCGTCGTGCAGCTGGACCACTACGGCAGGCCGGGCGTGCCTCACCTGGCCGTAACCATCCGCGACGGCACACCGGTGATCGGCCCGTTCGTCCCGGCCACCGGCGGCCCCTGCCTGAGCTGTCTCGACCTTCACCGCAAGGACCGTGACCCGGCCTGGCCCGGCCCACCGCGCCGACCGCTCTTCGAGGCCGTCGAGCCCTGCGCAGTAGCCACCCTCCTGGCCGCCACCGCATTCGCGACCGCCGAGGTCCTGACCCACCTCGACGGCGGCCATCCGCAGACCCTGGCTGCCGCGGTCGAGATCATCGCCCCCGGCCGCACCCGCCGACGCCGCTGGCCACCGCACCCCGCCTGCCGATGCGCCCCCGAGACACACCCCAGCGCCAACCAGCCCGGACCGCCTTCCCAGCACTGAGCAGATCCGGGCCGCCTACCTGCCGCCGAGCAGACCGGGCCGCGTTGGCGGCGGTGACCAGACGCGGGCGCACGGTGACGGCGCTGATCAGATCCGGCCATGCGGTGACGGTGCCGTCAGCGATGCGGAGGTCGGCAGCCCGGATCATCGGCCGCCGGGGCTCGTGGAGGGCATAGTGGCCAGGATCGCGGTGGCAATGATTGGACTTTACCTATGAAACCGGACAGACCTTGCCGACCCGGGCGGATGATGGCCGATTCTTCGGTCACAATGATCGGGTGAGCGACATACCGCGTCGTGCCGCGGCCCGTACGGCCAAGCTGGCGGCACTGCCCCTCGGCTTCGCCGGACGCACCGCGCTCGGATTGGGCAAGCGCGCCGTGGGGATCGCGAGCGACGTCATTTCCGCCGACATCCAGCAGCGCACGGCCGAGCAGCTGTTCAGCGTCCTCGGCCAGCTCAAGGGCGGGGCGATGAAGTTCGGCCAGGCCCTGTCGGTTTTCGAGGCGGCGCTGCCCGAGGAGATGGCCGGGCCTTACCGTCAGGCGCTGACCAAGCTGCAGGAGGCGGCCCCGCCGATGCCGGTGGCCAGCCTGCACAAGGCGCTGGCCGAGCAGCTGGGCGACGACTGGCGTGACAAGTTCGGTGAGTTCGACGACAGCCCGGCCGCCGCCGCCAGCATCGGTCAGGTGCACCGCGCCACCTGGAAGCTGAAGCCGGCGCGCAAGAACGCCAGACCCAAGACGATCCCGGTCGCCGTCAAGGTGCAATACCCGGGTGCCGGCGACGCTCTGCTGGCCGACCTCAAGCAGCTGGGTCGCATGGCCGGCATGTTCAAGATCATCCAGCCCGGCATCGACGTCAAGCCGCTGCTGGCCGAGCTGCGGGAGCGGATCACCGAGGAACTCGACTACGCCATGGAGGCGGAGACCCAGCGGGCCTTCGCCTCGGCGTACGCGGGGGACGAGGAGATCTTCGTGCCCCAGGTGATCGCCGAGGCGCCCCGGGTGCTGGTCACCGAGTGGGTCGAGGGCACCCCGCTGGCCAAGGTCATCACCGATGGCACGGTTGAGGAACGCGACGAGGCCGGCCGCCTGATGGCCCTGCTGCACTTCTCCGCCCCGGCCCGGGCCGGGCTGTTGCACGCCGACCCGCATCCGGGCAACTTCCGCATGCTGCCCGACGGCAGGCTCGGCGTGATCGACTTCGGCGCGGTGGCCCGGCTGCCCGGCGGGCACCCGGAGCCGGTCGGCCGGATGGTGCGGCTGGCGCTCGACGGTGACGCCCAAGGGGTCGTCGAGGGTCTGCGCGACGAGGGCTTCATCGCCGCCGACGCGGAGATCGACGCCGAGGCGGTGCTGGCGTTCCTCCGACCGATGATCGAGCCGGTGGCGGTCGACGAGTTCCGCTTCACGCGGGCCTGGCTGCGCGGCGAGGCGACCCGGCTGAGCAGCCCGCGCTCCCCGGCGTACCAGTTGAGCCGCAAACTCAACCTCCCGCCCTCCTACCTGCTGATCCACCGGGTCACGCTCGGCTCGATCGGGGTGCTGTGCCAGCTCGAGGCCGAGGCGCCCTACCGTTCGATTCTCGAGGAGTGGCTGCCGGGCTTCGCACCGGTCAGCTAGGGGACCGCTTCCCATGATTCGATGGGGGAATGGACGCGCCCTCCCACATCGATGACCTGGCTGCCTTCGTCACCGCATCCCCCAGCTCCTACCATGCGGCGGCCGAGGTGGCCCGCCGGCTCGGCGAGGCGGGATACGTCCCGCTCGACGAGACCGCCGACTGGCGCGGGGCCGTGCGGCCCGGCGCGCGGCTGGTCGTGGTCCGGGAGGGCTCGGTGGTCGCGCTTGCGCTGCCGTCCGGCGCCGGCCCGACGACCCCGTTCCGCGTCCTCGGCGCGCACACCGACTCGCCCGGCTTCAAGCTCAAGCCCCGGCCGACGCTGTCCGCTTCCGGCTGGCTGGCGGCCGGCGTCGAGGTGTACGGCGGTCCGATCGTCGCCAGCTGGTTCGACCGTGAGCTGGAGTTCGCGGGCCGCCTGGTCGCCCTCGACGGCACGGCCCACCTGATCCGTACCGGCCCGTACGCCCGCATCCCGCACCTCGCGATCCACCTCGACCGGGAGCTGAACACGTCGTTCGGGCCCGACCGGCAGCGCGACGTGCAGCCGGTCTTCGGGGTGGGCGGCCCGGGCGACGGCGATCTGGTCGGCCACCTGGCGAAGCTGGCCGGGATCGATCCGGACCAGGTCGGCGGGTACGACGTGGTGACGGTCGACTCCGCGGCCCCGGCCCGGTTCGGCGCTGACGATGCGCTGTTCGCCTCGGCCCGGCTGGACAACCTCTCCTCGGTGCACGCCGGGCTGGCCGGCCTGCTGGCGGCCGAGCCGACCGGCTCGATCGCGGTGCTGGCCTCCTTCGACCACGAGGAGGTCGGGTCGGAGAGCCGTTCCGGCGCGGCCGGCCCGTTCCTGGCCGACGTGCTGGAACGCGTCTCGGCCGCGCTCGGCGGGGACCGCAGTGAGCTGGCCCGCGCGGTGGCCGGCTCGTGGTGCCTGTCGTCGGATGCCGGGCACGCCGTCCACCCGCACCGCAGCGACCGTCACGACCCGGCCAACCGGCCGGTGCCGGGCGGCGGCCCGCTCCTGAAGATCAACGCGAACCAGCGCTACACCACCGACGCTTCCGGTGCCGCGTTCTTCGCCCGCGTCTGCGCCGCCGCCGGCGTGCCCTACCAGGAGTTCGTCTCCAACAACGCGGTCCCGTGCGGTTCGACGATCGGCCCGATCACCGCGACCCGCCTCGGCATCCCGACCCTCGACGTCGGCACGCCGCTGCTCTCGATGCACTCGGCCCGCGAGATGTGCCACGTCGAGGACCCGGGCCGCCTGGCCGCCGCCGCCCGCGTCTTCCTCTCGTCCGCCGAATAAGCCGACCAGAACGGGAAGAGCCCGCCCGCGGGACGCGGACGGGCTCTTGTCGAAGGGGTCAGTGGTCGATCAGTAGCGCCCGCCACCGAGTTCGCGGGAGGCCCGCGCGCGGGCTTCCAGGGCTACTCGACGAGCGGGACGGTACGCCTCAGATGTGCGGTCACTCTGAGGCCGACGCGTTCGGGCCCGGGACAACGCTTCGTGGAGAAGTTTTACCTTCAGGGCTCCGTTGAGGGTCATTTCGCTACTCGGCTTTCGTACGTCGGGATGGATCAGGGTGGTGGTCATGTGCTTGTCAGGCCGCCAGTCGGACCGCGTTGCGGGAGTCGACGCCGTCGCGGGCCAGCCGCTCCTCGACCTCGACCGCGAGCTCCGCGTCGCGGGCCACGTCAGCCTTGCGCGGACGTCCGCGGGGCCGCTTGCGCGGGACCACAGCGCCACGCTCGAAGATTTCGCCGCCCCAGACACCCCAGGGCTCGTTCCGCTCGACCGCACCGGCCAGGCACTCGACGCGCAGCGGGCAGTCCCCGCAGAGCGACTTCGCCAGTTCCAGCTGGGCCGGGGAGTCCGAGAACCAGAGGTCCGGGTCGAACTTCCGACAGGGCAGGTTTGCCTCGATCTCGACGCTCACGTCGATCGGGGCCAGCGCCAGACTCATAAAGCCCGGTCACCTCTCTCTTCTTCGTCGATCTTCTGGATCGCCTACCGGTGGTGCACCGGCGGTAAGCCGGCAAAGAAATAGGCCGCGGATCCCGGTTGTCGGGTTCCGCGGCCTCGAGGTGAGCCGGAGGTCTGATAGATCAGACCGGCCTTCCTCGAGGCGGAATCCCGCGCTCGTCGAAGTACCGCTTGCTGTCGACGGAGCTGCCGAGATCCATGAACCCGGTGGTGCCATTGACGCCGTTGGTGCGACCCTCAACCAGAGCCAGCTCGGCCTGGGTCTGGACCTGGTGCACCCGCGGAATCGGAGCCCACGCTGCAGCCAATACCGGAGTGGCAGGCTTCAGAGCGGACGGAGCGCAGGCAGCAGTCAGCAGCACCGACGGTTGCGTCAGCTTTGTAGTCACCATCGTTGCCACCTCCTCCAGATGCGTTGCACTCAATGCCAATTGGCCGGTTACCTGACCCCAACAAGCGACTGCTCGCCGAGGTGTGCCCTGAGGCTATTCCTGCCCCGCAAGCGAGGGCAAACGAATTACGGACTAGTTTTCAAACTTTTTCTGAGCGCCCTCGGGAGCAAGATCATCTGGGCTCGCCCCCGCCACCAGAGCGAACACCGCGTCGCCGTACTGCCCGAGCTTGCGGGGGCCGATTCCGGCGATCGCCAGCAGCTCCGGCGGGCCGCTCGGGCGGCGCTCGGCCAGCGCCACCAGCGTCGCGTCGGTGAAGACGACGTAGGCAGGGACTTTGAGCTCGGCCGCGGTGCGCTGCCGCCAGGTCTGCAGACGCTCGTAGAGATCCTCGTCCATGTCGGACGGACAGGTCGGGCAGCGGCCCAGTTTGCGGTCGGCGCCGGCCAGCAGTGTGGCCCCGCAGACGCGGCAGAACGAGACCTGCGGCCGCTTACGGTCAGGTTTCCGACTGCGGTCCCCCGCCCGTTCGGTGGACGACGTGCGCTCGAGCTGAGGCAGGAAGCGGCACGGCCGCCGGGCGCGGCCGCCCGACGACCGCAGCTGACCGTAGGAGAGCCAGAGCCACTGCCGGGCCCGGGTCACCCCGACGTACAACAGGCGGCGTTCCTCCTCCAGCTGCTCGGGGGTTTTCGCGTACGTCGTGGGAAGGGTCCCGTCGGCGAGCCCGACCAGGAACACGGCGTCCCATTCGAGGCCCTTGGCCGAGTGCAGGGAGGCCAGCGTCACACCCTCGACCGTCGGGGCATGCTGCTGCTCGGCCCGGCGCGCCAGCTCGTCGTTGAACGCCGTCAGCGAGACGTCGCGCTGCACGGCCCCCGCCTGACCGATCGGCTCGAGAGCGGGCGTCTTCGCGTACTCCTCGGCCAGCGCGACCAGGGCCGCCAAGGCCTCCCACTGCTCGCGGGCGGCGCCGCCGGCCGGCGGCTGCTCGCGCGACCAGCCGACCGCCGCGAGCGCCTCGACCACCGCGACCACCAGCGGGGTCTCGCCGGGCGTGGAACGCACGGCCGCGCGCAGCGCGATCATCGCCTGGCGGATCTCGGGGCGCTCGAAGAACCGCTCGGCCCCGCGCACCACGGCCGGCACCTGCGCCTCGGCGAGCGCCTCCTCGTACGCCTGGGACTGCGCGTTGATGCGGAAGAGCACCGCGATCTCACTCGCCGGCGTGCCCGACGCGATCAGGTCGCGGCAGCGCCGCGCCACCGCCGCCGCCTCGGCCGTCTCGTCCGGGAAGATCTTCAGTTCGGGCTCGGCGCCCGCCGGGCGCTGGCCGACGAGTTCCAGCCGGAGCCGCGCCTCGTTGCCGCGGGCCTGGCGGATCACCGCGTTGGCCAGGCCGACCACCTGCGGCGTCGAGCGGTAGTCGCGGACCAGCCGCACCACCACCGCATCCCGGCGCTGGCGCGGGAAGTCGATCAGGTAGCCCGACGTGGCGCCGGTGAACGAGTAGATCGTCTGGCTGGCGTCGCCGACCACGGTCAGGTCGTCGCGGCCGCCCAGCCAGGCGTCGAGCAGGCGCTGCTGGAGCGGGTTGACGTCCTGGTATTCGTCGACCACGAAGTGGCGGTACTGCGCACGGATCTCCTCGGCGACGTCCGGGTGCTCCTCGATGCCCCAGACCGCGGCGCGCAGCATGTCCTCGAAGTCGATCACGCCCTGTCGGCGCTTCAGCGTCTCGTAGGCCGCGAACACCTCGGCCACCTTGGCCGGTTCGAACGGTGGCTCGCGCATCGCCTTGGTCGCGGCGACCGGGTATTCGCCCGGTTCGACAAGCGACGACTTGGCCCACTCGATCTCGCTCGCCAGGTCGCGGGCGCCCGTCCGGTCGGCCCGCACCCCGGCGCGGCCGGCGGCCAGGCTGACCATGCGCGCCTTGCTCTCCAGCAGTGCGGGCATCGCGCGGCCCTCGAGCAGCCGGGGCGCGAAGTAGCGCACCTGGCGCAGCGCCGCGGCGTGGAACGTGCGGGCCTGCACCCCGGAGGCGCCGAGCGCGCTGAGCCGGGCCCGCATCTCAGCCGCCGCCCGCGCGGTGAAGGTGACGGCGAGGAAATGCCGGGGGCTCGCCTCGCCGGTCAGCGTGCGGTAGGCGATGCGATGAGTGATCGCCCGCGTCTTGCCGGTGCCCGCGCCGGCCAGGATGCAGACCGGGCCCGCGGGCGCGGTCACCGCCGTCCGCTGTTCCGGGTCCAGGCCCGCCAGCACCGCATCACTCAACACGGTAGGGAATCATGACACCCGGGTGTGACGTTGTGCGGGAAGGCGCAGTGCCATGTGACCCGTCCGAAGGGATCCCGACCGATGTTGACCATGTACTCGACGTCCTGGTGCGGCTTTTGCCACCGCCTCAAGTCGCAGCTCGACCGGGAAGGCATCGCTTACGACGTCGTGGACATCGAGCAGGACCCGGCCGCGGCCGAGTTCGTGATGAGTGTCAACGGTGGCAACCAGACCGTGCCCACGCTGAAGTTCTCCGACGGCTCGGCCCTGACCAACCCGTCCATCGTTCAGGTGAAGGACCACCTGGCCGCCATCGCGGCGTAACCGGCCCTCAGACGGCGGCGAGTCGCTCGGCCTCGGTAACGAGGTCGTCGAGCTCGCCGTCGCCCAGAGCCAGCTCGTCGGCGAGCGAGGCGAAAAACAGCACGTGGACGCCGACCAGGACGGCCGGGTCGAGTTCGCCGACCGGGACCGTCTCGCCGAGCTCGGCCCGCACCAGCATCTCGGCGTCGATCAGGGGCAGGGCGGCCGCCTCGTGCACGTGGACCGCGGTTGCGACCGTGCGACTGATTTCGGCCAGTGGGCTGCCGGGCTGGAACCGGCGGCGTACGGCCAGTCCGAACGCGTGGTGCCAGACCCGCCGGGCGTAGTCGTCGACCGGCCCGGACGGCGTACCGAATCGGGCCGGCGCCTCGTCGCCGGCCGCCGCCCGCAGATAGTCGCCCGCGTTCGTCCAGGGCGGATGGCCCGCTTCGGCGGGCCTTTCGGTTGTCCGGGGTCCTGGATCGGCCGGACCGCCGTTGGGCCGTCGCATCCGCACCGGATCGGCGTGCTTGCCCTGGTTGATCGGGCGGCGCCGGGTCTTGCTCATAGCGACCGCCGGCCGATCGTGCGGTTGCGCGGCCGGTCGAACCGGGCCACCCGCCGCTCCGCGTGGTCGACCAGCGCGACCGGGTCGCCGCCGGACCGGGCCAGGTCGCCGACGGCGTAGCAGATCAGCTCGAAGCGGCGTACGTCCGGGATGCCGTGCGCGAGCTCGGGCTCGCCGGTCGCCGACCGGATCAGCGCCTCGGCCTGGCGGGCGACCTCACCGCCGGTCGGCAACGACTGGCCTGCCAGGAGGTCGTCGACGTATCCGGTGACCGCCCGCGGGTCGCGCCCGACGAAGGTACGGCGTGCCGCGACGATGAACAGCTCCCGCAGCAGCCGGATGGCGCGCGGCGAGTCGCTGAGACGAGACAGCGACCGCGCCGGGTGCCCGCTCTCGAGTGCCTCGAGGACAAGCCGTCCCGCCGCGGTCGCCGCTGTCGCTAATTGCCCTGTTTGACCCACATCCGGACTCTAACCGGATGCGCCGTCTCAGGGGATCAGAGCCGGAATGCTGGAGTCGAGCAGACCCCGCTCCTTGAGCGCGCCGTAGAGCGGCGTGGTCTCCGGGTAGTGGCCCCAGGCGTGGTCGCCGGTGCCGTCACCCTTGGGGCAGTGGCCGAGCAGCTGCTTCTGCACGTCGTTGAGCCCTTCGAACCAGGCTTCCTGCGGCAGGTGCGCGACGTCGTCGCGGCCGGCGATCCACCGGTAGGTGTAGCCGAAGAACGCGCCCATGCGAGTGATCTCCGAGTAGTTGTCGGAGCGCGCGTGCCAGATGCGCCGGTCGAAGACGACCAGGTCACCCGCGTTGGCGGTGATCTGGGTCGCGCCCTCGGGCGTCGGCCACGGAACGCCACGGCTCGGCGGGCCGGGGAGCCAGTTGGTCTTGTGGCTGCCCGGGATCACGGTGAAGTTGCCGCGGCCGGTCTCGCTCACGTCGGAGAACCAGTACGCCAGCTTGACCGAGAACATCGGGCGCGGGTCGGTCTCGATCTCCCGGTTCTGCCGGCCACCGTCCTGGTGCCAGTGCCACCAGTCCTTCTGCTTCTCGTGGATCTGCGGGTGCACGTCCACGTGGGAGTGGTAGATGTGCGTGTTCCACCCCAGCAGGGACCAGATGTAGCTGAACGCCTTGGGGTGATCGATCAGGTAGGCCAGCTCGGGGACGGAGGTCACCGCGGAAAGCTGGTGCAGGGCACCCGTCGCGTTCAGGCCGTGGCCACCGGGCTCCTGAGCCCGTTCGTAAGCGGCCTGGATCGCGTTGCGCCCGACCTCGATCTCACTCTCACTGAGCACGCCCGGAACGACGAGGATGCCATCCCGATCAAACGTGGCACGCTCTTCGTCCGTCATGGAGGTCCATGTGGGCGCTTCCACCTGCGTCATCGAATCCACCTCTCGGTCTTTGTAGTTCGAGACGGTCTGAGAACGCCGGAAGGTTACCTCAGAAGAAGAAAACTTCTCCGCTTAGACCGGCGAGGCCAACCTACGCGGGCAAACCGCGCAACCAGCGCTCAATCAGGTAAAAGGCGATCGAAGCTCGCATCGGCAGGCTGGCCGGCCGGCCGGTCTCCGGATCGACGAATTCACCCGCGATCATCTGGGCCACGTCACTCCGGGTGAACCACCGGGCCTCGTCGATCTCCTCCGGGTCGAGGCGGAACGGCTGATCACGATCGGCCACGGCGTGGAAGCCGAGCATCAGCGAGCCCGGGTAGGGCCAGGCCTGGCTGCCCGCGTAGTGCAGCGAGCGCAGCGCGATGCCGACCTCCTCGCCGACCTCCCGGATCACCGACGCCTCGGCCGACTCGCCGGGCTCGACGTAACCGGCCAGGCAGGAGAACCGGCGCACGCCGTCCGGGCCGACCGGCCAGCCGGCGTTGTGCCCGAGCAGGCACCGGCCCTCCGGACCGGCCACGCCGTCGTGCACCAGCACGATCATGGCCGGGTCGGTGCGGGGCCACATCATGTTGCCCTCGGTGTCGCGGCGGGCCCAGCCCGCCTCGATCGCCTCGGTCGGCAATCCCGTACGCGGCGAGAACCGGTGGCTGGCGTGCCAGTTGTCGAGCGCCGCGGCGGCCGTGAACAGCCCGGCGTCACGGTCGTCGAGCAGGTGCCCGATGTCTCGCAACGTGACCGCCCGCGTGCCCGCAAGCGACGGCAGCGGCGCGTCGATCGTCCACATGGCGAGACCCGACGGGTCGACCCCGAGGAACCAGTGGTCGCCCGCCGGCGCCTCGGCCGACGGCACCAGCACCAGCTCGGCGCTGCCGTCGACCCGGTCGGTGACCAGCGCCCGGCCGCCCTTGGCCAGGTCGACCACGAGCACGACGCCCTCGTCCCACGCCTTGGCCAGCCAGGCGTCGTCTCGGCGGCGCAGGGCCGACCGGTCGAGGTCGCTGCGGGCGAGCGGGGGCAGGCCGGGCTGCTCACTAAGGTCGGGCTGCTGGCTGTCCTGGGGCGGCGGGGCCTCGCTCACTCCGCTTCGCCGCGTTCCACCGTGACCAGCGCCTCCAGCGGGCCCGCGACCTTTTCCGCGTCGCCCAGCACCACGGTGACCGCCTTGGACGGGGCCAGGTAGTGCGTCGCCGCCTCGGCGACCTGATCGCGGGTGGCCGCGGCCAGCGCCGCCGAGTGCTCGCGCAGGTGGTCGAGGCGCAGGCCGAAACTCGCGTACATGCTGGCCAGGGCGGCCAGACCGGCCTGGGTCGACATGCCGAGCCGCAGCGTGCCCAGGGCGTAGCGCCGGGCCTGCTCGAGCTCTTCCTCGCCCGGCGGCAGGCTGGCGAGGCGGCCGAGCTCGTAGCGGGTCTCAAGCAGCGCCGGGCCGGTCACCTCGGTCGCGACCTCGGCCGCGACCAGCAAAGCCGAGCCGGCCAGGAAGTGCTCGATCGAGGAGTGCGGGCCGTAGGTGTAGCCCTTGTCCTCGCGGATGTTCTCCACCCAGCGGGACGAGAAGTAGCCGCCGAAGACGAGGTTGGCCAGCTGGAGCGGCGCGTAGTCGGGGTGGGTGCGGGGCACCGCGGGCAGCGCCATCCGCAGGGAGGACTGCACCGAACCCGGCCGGTCGACCAGCAGCAGCGGGCCCGGCTCGAGCTCCGGGGTGTGCGGGACGTCGCCGTCCCTGCCCGGGCCGGTCCAGCTGCCGAGCGCCTTCGCGGCCGCGTCGATCGCCTTCTCCGGGTTGATGTCGCCGACCAGCACCAGCACCGAGCCGTCGGGCCGTACCCGGTCGGCGTGCAGCGAGCGCAGCTGGCCCGGGCGTACGCCGCGGACCTGCTCGGGCTCCGGGGTCTGCACCGCGTAGGGGTGCCGGCCGTACATGCGCTTGAGCAGGGCCTCACGGGCCAGGTGAGCGGGCTGGCTCTGGGCGACCTGGATGTGGTCGACCAGCCGGTCGCGCTCGGTCGCCACCTCCTCGTTGGGATAGGCCGGATCGGTCAGCACCGCAGCGAGGATCTCGAGCATCCGGTCGAGGCCGCCGGACAGCGCGTTGCCGGTGACCAGCAGCTGGTCGGGGTCCAGCCCGGCCGAGAGGCCGCCGCCGACCGCCTGCAGTTCGGCCGCGATCTGCACGCTCGACATGGTGCCGGTGCCGGTGAACAGCGCCTGGGACAGCAGGGTGGCCCGGGGTAGCGGGGCGCGGCCGAACGGCACCCGCAGGCGCAGCTCGACCAGTGGCACCGCCGGGCGCCGGATGGCGATCACGGTCAGCCCGCCGGGCAGCGTGCGCTCGGCCTCTCTGGGCAGCTTGAGCTTGGCGTCGGGGATCAGGTCGGGCAGGGTTTTCATGCGGCAGCTCCTCCGACGACCTCGACGGTGGCGCGGGTCTCCGGGCGCAGGGCGGCCGCCGCGGCGGTGATCTGCGGCCCGGTCACCTCACCGATCAGCTTGGGCAGTTCGTTGAGCAGCTCGGGACGGCCGCGCTGCAGCTCGAGCACGGCCATCGGCAGCGCCCGGCCAAGCACCGCGTCGGTGTCCCGCAGCAGGTGGGTGGCGATGCGCGCCTGGGTGCGCTCGAGCTCGCCGGCGGTCAGACCGTCGGTGGCCAACCGGTCGAGTTCCTCGTCGATGGTGCGCAGCACCTTGTCGGCGTCGCCGCCGGGCGGCATGTGGGCCTGCAGGAGCAGCGCGGTCGGGTTGCGCACCTGGAACTCGTCGCCCATGAAGCCGATGTAACCGCCGATGCTGGTGACCGTGCGGTCGCGCTGCACCAGGCGCTCGACCAGACGGGACGCGTCGCCGTCGGTGAGCACCTCGGCCAGCACCACGTAGGGCAGGAAGGCGGCGAAGTCGCCGATCGGGTCGGGCACCCGCCAGCCGCCGGCCACCGCGGGCAGCGGCGCGAGGCGGTCGGTGTAGACCTCGCGGCGCTCGGCGGTCAGGGCGGGCTCGTCGAAGTCCGGGCGCTCGGGCGCCGGCCGGGCCGGCACGTCGGCGAAGTGCCGCCTGATCATCTCGGTGGCCGTGGCGACGTCGAAGTCGCCCGCCACCGCCAGCGTCGCGTTGCCGCAAGCGTAGTAGTGGTCGAAGAAGTCCTGCGCGTCCTGCACGGTCGCGCTCTCGAGGTCTTCGAACGAGCCGTAGCCGTCGTGCGCGTTGGGGAACGTCTCGAACATCACCGGGGGCAGCTTCAGCCAGGGGAACCCGCCGTACGGCCGGTTGAGGACGTTGACCCGGATCTCCTCCTTGACCACGTCGACCTGGTTGCGCAGGTTTTCCTCGGTGAGGCGGGGGCCGCGCATGCGGTCGGCCTCGAGGAAGAGCGCGCGCTCGAGGGCGCCGGACGGCAGCACCTCGAAGTAGTCGGTGTAGTCGAGGTGGGTCGAGCCGTTGAAGGTGCCGCCCGCGCCCTGCACGTGCCGGAAGTGCGCCAGCTTCTCCAGGTTTTCCGAGCCCTGGAACATCAGGTGCTCGAAGAGGTGGGCGAAGCCGGTGCGGCCCTGCGGCTCGGAGCGGATGCCGACGTCGTAGACCACGGCGACGCCGACCACCGGCGCGCTGCGATCGGGAGTCAGGACCACTCGGAGGCCGTTGTCCAGGGTGAACCGCTCGACCGGGTACTTCGTCGCGGGGATCTTGATTGTGCGCGCCACAGGCTGACACTAGCGCGCCGTGGGGCCGCCGGCGCGTCCCGCCATCCGGATGGGCCTTGACTCTCAAACCCCACATCATCCAGTATTCCCATCCAACAGGTAGACAAGGCAGGGTTTGATCGCCTCGGGCGGAAAGGGGGCCGGGATTCGTGTACGTCTCCGCGCGCACCGACTACGCGGTCCGGGCCATGCTGGCCGTCGCTGCCTGCCACAACCAGCACAGCGATCAGGACGGCGCGCGGCCGCGCCTCGTCAAGGCAGCCGAACTGGCCGCCGCCCAGGAGATCCCGCTCAGCTTCCTGCAGGGCATCCTGCTCGATCTGCGGCGCGTCGGGCTGCTGCACAGCCACCGGGGCGTCGACGGCGGATACGTCCTGGCCCGTCCGGCCAGTGAGATCACGGTGGGCGACGTGGTGCGGGCGGTCGGCGGGGCGCTGACCACCGTGCGCGGGCTGCCCATCACCACCACGAGCTATCACGGGGCCGCGACCGGCCTGCGTGACGTGTGGCTCGCGGTCGAGGAGGCCATCGAGGGCGTCGTCGACCACACCACCCTGGCCGCCCTAGAACTAGGAGAGAGAGCATGAGCTCCCGCCGCATACGCGCGCTCGCCCTTGCCGCCGCCGCACTGGTCGCCACGACCGCCCTCGCCGCCTGCGGCAAGGACGACGACAAGGCGTCGGCCAGCGGCGACGCCTCGACCATCCGGCTCGGCTACTTCCCCAACATCACCCACGCGCCGGCCCTGGTCGGCGTCAACAAGGGCTTCTACCAGGACGCGCTGGGCAGCACCAAGCTCGAGACCAAGACCTTCAACGCCGGCGGTGACGCGCTCACGGCGCTGCTCTCCGGCGCGATCGACGCGACGTACATCGGTCCCAACCCGGCCATCAACGGCTGGGCGCAGACCCACGGCCAAGGCCTGAAGATCATCGCCGGCAGCACCTCGGGCGGCGCCGGTCTGGTCGTCCAGCCGACCGTCACCGGCGTGCAGGACCTCAAGGGCAAGAAGGTCGCCACCCCGCAGCTCGGCAACACCCAGGACGTGGCGCTGCGCGCGTGGCTCAAGGACCAGGGGCTGACCACCAACACCGAAGGCGGCGGCGACGTCTCGATCACGCCGCAGGCCAACTCGGCCATCCTGCAGGGCTTCGCACAGGGCAGCCTCGCCGGCGCCTGGGTTCCGGAGCCCTACCTGAGCCAGCTCGTACTGCAGTCCAAGGGCAAGCTGCTGGTCGACGAGAAGACGCTGTGGCCGCAGGGCCAGTTCGTCACCACCCAGCTGGTCGTCACCCAGACCTTCCTGAAGAAGTACCCGGACACGGTAAAGAAGCTGCTACAGGGTCAGCTCAAATCGATCGACTACATCGCGGGCAACAAGGCCGACGCCCAGGCCGCGGCCAACGCCCAGCTCGCCTCGCTCTCCGGCAAGCCGCTCAAGGACAACGTGCTGACGGCCGCCTTCGGCGACATGTCCTTCACCAACGACCCGGTCGCGGCGTCGCTCTACACCGGCGCCCAGCACGCCGAGGCGGTCGGCCTGCTCAAGTCGGTCGACCTCAAGGGCATCTACGACCTCGGCCCGCTGAACAGCCTCCTCGCCGCGGGCGGCAAGCCGGCGGTGAGCGACGCGGCTCCCGCGTCATGACCATCGTCGAGGACCGCGAAGGCGTGGACGTAGTCCGGCTGGCAAGCGTCTCCAAGCGCTACGGCACCGGCGCCGGTTCGACGCTCGCCCTGGACGGCGTCTCGCTGAGCGTGCGGCAGGGCGAGTTCGTCTGCCTGCTCGGCGCGTCCGGCTGCGGCAAGAGCACCCTGCTCTCGCTGGTCGCCGGGCTCGACGAGATCAGCGGCGGCGCCCTGGACATCGGCGGCCGGCACCGGGAGGCCCCGGGCCCTGCACTCGTCTCCATGATGTTCCAAGAGGCCGCGCTGTTCCCGTGGCTCTCGGTGGCCGGCAACGTCGAACTGCCGATGAAGCTACGCGGGGCGGGCCCGGCGGAACGCCGGCGGCTGGCGTCGGAACTGCTTGATCTCGTACGCCTGGGCGGCGTCGCCGACAAGCGGCCGCACGAGCTCTCGGGCGGCATGCGTCAGCGGGTCGCGCTGGCCCGGGCGCTCGCCCAGGACGCCGACGTGCTGCTCATGGACGAGCCGTTCGGCGCCCTGGACGCGATGACCCGCGACATCCTGCACGACGAGCTCGAGCGGATCTGGCGGGAGCGGGAGCTGACCGTGCTCTTCGTGACCCACAACGTGCGCGAGGCGGTGCGGCTGGGCGACCGGGTGATCCTGCTCAGCAGCCGGCCCGGCCGGGTCATCGAGGACTTCGACGTCAAGCACCCGCGGCCGCGGCGCATCGACTCCCCCGAGGTGTCCGGCCAGGCCGCCGAGATCACCGACCGTCTCCGCGCGGAGGTCGCCCGCCATGCCAACTGAACTCCCGGCCACCCGGGCCGCTCTGGACGGCATCCTCGACCCCGCCTCACCGCCGGCCCCGGTGTCGAACGCGAACGAGGTCGACGGGCTCGACCAGCTCGAGCTCGGCCCGCCGCCGGCCAAGGGCGGCCGCGGCCGGCGCATCTGGGCGAGCGCCTGGCCCAAGCTGCTGGCCATCGCCATCGTGCTGCTCGTGTGGGAGCTGATCGCGCTCTCCGGCTGGAAGCCGTCGTACATCCTGCCCGGCCCCGGCCCCGTCTTCAGGGACCTGGGCGGCCTGGTCAAGACGGCCGACTTCTGGGACGGCATCCGCCTCACCATGACCCGGGCGGTCTTCGGCTTCGCCCTGGCCGTGGTGATCGGCACGGTGCTCGGCTCGCTGGTCGCCACGTTCGCCCCGCTGCGCTCGGCGATCGGTTCGCTGATCACCGGCCTGCAGACGATGCCGTCGGTGCTCTGGTTCCCGCTCGCCATCCTGCTCTTCCAGCTCGACGAGCGGGCGATCTACTTCGTGGTGATCCTGGGCGCCGCCCCGTCGGTGGCCAACGGCCTGATCGGCGGCATCGACTACATCCCGCGCACGTGGCTGCGGGTCGGTCAGGTGATGGGCATGCGCGGCTGGGCGAAGTACCGCCACCTGGTGCTGCCGGCTTCGCTGCCCTCGTTCGTCTCCGGGCTCAAGCAGGGCTGGGCGTTCTCGTGGCGCAGCCTGATGGCCGGCGAGTTGCTGGTCATCGTGCCCGGCACGGTCTCGATCGGCGTCCGGATCCAGAACGCCCAGGACCTCTTCGACTCCACCCTGGTGATCAGTTACATCATCGTGGTGCTGGTCCTCGGCATCCTGATCGACATGCTCTTCAACTGGGCCGACACGTCGCTGCGCAGGCGCTGGGGTCTGATCACAAAGGCCTGACCGAATCGAGGACGTCCTCCACCGCGTGGTCCCACTGCTGGTGGGTGCCGGGGATGGAGACGTACAGGACGGCGGCGGTCGGCTTGCCGACGTCGATGACCGCCACCGCGGAGAGTTCCGAGGTGGCGGTCAGCCCGTCGGCGTGGAAGTGCAGCCGGAACTCGTTCACATAGGCCGGCCGGCCGCCGAGCGTGGTCAGGCCGTCGCGGAGCTCGTCGAAGGTGTTGGGCTGCGGGTAGTAGGACGCCCGCACGTCGGCCGCCACCTGCCGGCCCACGCAGGACAGGTCGAGCGTCACCGCATCGTTGTCGGCGGCCGGTACCGCGGCCGACAGAATCGACGCGTGGTAGGTGCCGCCGCTGTACACCTCGGTCACGAAGTGCTGGCCGACCCGGTAGGGCACCTTGAGCGACCCGGCGTTCCACTCCTCGGTCCACGGCACCCAGGGCGCCCCGTACGCCTGGTAGGAGATGCCGGCGGCCTGGTCGACCGTGCGCGGACCGGTCACCGGCGGCAGCGACGGCGCGCTCGGCGCCGGAGCGGCCGAACCGGTCGGCGCCGGGCAGGCCTGAGCGAGCGGCGGGCGAACGTCCTTCGGGGCCTCGGCCCGGCTGCGGAACGGCGCACCGTCGCTCGACAGGGCCACGATCAGCACGATCGTCAGCCCGAGCGCGAGGATGCCGCCGGCCAGCCAGCCGAAGATCAGCATCTGCCTGCGGCGCCGGGCCGGGCCGTCCGGCGGCGGTGCGGGCGGTGCCGGCGGGGGCGGCGGGGCCAGCGGGGGCACGCCACCCGCGGTGACCGTGCCGGAACCCCACGTCCCGCCCGGCCGCTGCCAGGCGAACGTCTGCTGGGTCGGCTCGGTCATGAATCCCAGTGAACACCACCGAGGGTGCTATCGCCTCACAGCACGGGCGTGGCGGTGGCCGCCGGTACGTCGACCGTAGCCGCGGCGGCGTCGCCCGACGCCGAGTACCACGGCATGAAGGCGACCGCGAGGACGAGCGCGACGCCGGTCAGGGCGACGGCGAGAACGAAACCGAGCTCCCTGCTGGCGGGCGTGCTCCGCATGGCCGGTATGCCTGCCTTTCGAGCGGAAAAGAATCGTCAAAAGGTAAGACGCCGCTACCGGCCAGTCGGTTGCACCCGTTTCAGGCCCTGTTCAGGGCGTTCCGCTACCGTCACTCCATGGAACTCGTTTATCCCCCGGTCATTGCCTTCGCCAAGACGATGTTCCGGGTGCTCGACCTGAAGGTCCACGTGGATGGCGCCGAGCACATTCCGCCGACCGGCGGGGCGGTGCTGGCCAGCAACCACTCCAGCTACCTCGACTTCATCTTCTGCGGATTCGGTGCCCAGCCCGCCAAGCGCCTGGTCCGGTTCATGGCCAAGCAGGCGGTCTTCGACAACAAGATCAGCGGGCCGCTCATGCGCGGCATGCGGCACATCAGCGTCGACCGGGACAACGGGGCCGCCTCGTTCCGGCAGGCTGCGGCCGCGCTCAAGGGTGGCGAGGTGGTCGGCGTCTTCCCGGAGGCGACGATCAGCGAATCGTTCACCGTCAAGGAGATCAAGTCGGGCGCGGTCCGCCTCGCCCGCTCGGCGAAGGTGCCGCTCATCCCGATGGCCGTCTGGGGCCCGCACCGGCTCTGGACCAAGGGGCACCCGAAAGAACTGACCAAACGTCACGTGCCGGTGCTCATCAAGATCGGCGAGGCGGTCGAGATGCCCAAGGGGGTCTCGCCCGACGCGATCTCGGCCACGCTGCGTGAACGGATTCAAGGGCTCCTGGATGCGGTGCAACGCGCGTACCCGGACAAGCCCGCCGGTCCCGAGGACCGCTGGTGGCTCCCCGCCCATCTGGGCGGTACGGCGCCGCTGCCCGAGGCCGCCGCCGCGTTGTGAATCACGTGGAAACCGGCTCCGTCCCCGAGGACACGGAGCCGGTCACCAGTCACTTCAGATAGCGCGGATGTTCGCGGCCTGCGGGCCCTTCTGGCCCTGGGTCACCTCGAACTCGACCCGCTGGTTCTCCTCCAGGCTGCGGTAGCCCGACATCTGGATCGCGGAGAAGTGGGCGAAGACGTCGGCGCCGCCGTCGTCGGGGGTGATGAACCCGAAGCCCTTGTCCGCGTTGAACCACTTCACAACGCCGGTAACCATGCTCGTCTCCTCGACGGTCGATCGTTCCCGGCCATTATGGACGGGAACGAGATAGTAAGAGCCGCAATTCGCGGTCTCGTGTCGCCGTACTGATCGCCCGTACCGGAGGAACCCGGGTTACGACAAAGAGCGCCTGGGGCAGAATTCCCCACAGGCGCTCCTAAGTACTTGGGAACCAAACTGACAACGCTCGGGAGCGTAGCACGTTGAGGGAGGCTTGCCAGTGATCGGCGTGCAACTTGCTTGGCAGCTCAAACAGGCCGGACTGGCCTGGAAACCGGGGCCCGGGGACCGCTTTGCGATCCCCGATCGGGACCTCGATGACGAGGTGTTCGTGCTGAGCAACATGACCATTGAGGTCCACACGATGCCCGAGGGACCGGTGATCGGTTTCAACGGCACCACGGAGTGGGCCCTCGACGACGTGGAGCTCGACGAGACCCTCTGGCTGCCCCGCGAAGATCAGCTGCGGGAGCTGCTCGGGGGTACGTTCCAGGCGCTGCGGCGCCAGGCTTCCGCGTACGCCGTGGTCGTCGAACTGCTCGGCGAAAGCCGGACCTTCGACGGGGAGACGGCCGAGGAGGCGTACGCGGCGGCCCTGCTGCACCTGCTGGCCGCGGCCGGGGTCACGCCGGAGGAATCTGCTCCACCATCGCCGTGAGCTCGGCGGCGTCGAGCAGGTCGACCGGGCGCACGGTCACCTGCTCCCGCACGTAGTGGAAACCCGCCCGGACCCGGTTGACCGGCACCCCGGCCAGGGCCGCCCAGGCGATGCGATAGGCGGCCAGCTGCACCGCGGCCGCCTCCGCGTCCAGCCCGGCCGGCCGCCGCCCGGTCTTCCAGTCGATCACGTCGTAGCGGTTGCCCGGCTCGGTGAAGACGGCATCCATCCGGCCGCGCACGACCACCCCGCCGATCGTCGTCGCGAACGGCACCTCGACCTCGACCGGCGTCCGATCGGCCCACTCGCCGGTCAGGAACGCCTCCTGAAGGGCCGCCAGCTCCTCGTCGCCGGCCGCGCCCTCGTCGGCCGCGCCGGGCAGCTCGTCGACGTCGATCAGCCGGGCCGAGCCGAACCGCTGTTCCAGCCAGGCGTGGAAAGCGGTGCCCCGGCGGGCATGCGGGGTGGGACGCTGCGGCAACGGGCGCCGCAGCGAGCGGGCCAGCGCCTGCGGATCGCGGCGCAGCACCACCAGCTGGGAGACCGACAGGTGCCCGGGCAGCGCAACCTCCAGCGGGCCATCCCGCCGGGCCCGCTCCTCACGCTCGGCCAGCAGCAGATCGGCCTCCTTCCGCCAGCGCTCGGCGTCCGGGTCGTCGCTGGCACCGAGACCGGCCAGCTCGGCGGCGAGACCGGCCCGGGCGGCCACCTCGGGCTCCTGCTCGATCAGGTCGGCGAAGGCCGCGGCCGCATCCGGCGTCGGCTGGGCGATCATCCGGCGGATCAGGTCGGCGGCGGCCGCCATCGCCGGACGGCGCACGCCCAGGGGGTCCTGCGGCCACTCGGCCGACGCCACCACCTCGGCCGACGGGTTGGCCGACCCGGGCGCCGGCTCGGGCGTCCACACGTCGACCACTCCGGCGCCCTCGTCGCAGGCGGCACGGACCTCCTCCAGGAACACCGAAGGGCCGCGCGGCCGCTTCACCCCGTCGCCCCACCAATAGCCGGAGCAGAGCAGCAGCCGCCGCGGCCGGGTGACCGCCACGTAAGCCAGCCGGCGCTCCTCGCGCTCGTCGTACTCCCGCCAGTCGCGGCTGAACGTGTTGAGCGCGGCCAGCACATCCTTCTGGTCATGCGCCGCCGACAGGTCGAGCACCGGCAGCCCCGCCGAGTCGCCGCGCAACGGGAACGGCAGCACCCCCAGACCCATCAGGTAGTGGTCGGAGTTGCGGACCAGGCCCGGCCAGACGCCGATGCTCAACCCGGCCACCGCGACCACATCCCACTCCAGGCCCTTGGCGGCGTGCGCGGTCAGGATCTGCACCGCGCCCTCGACCACGTCGACCTGGCCCGGTTCGAGGCCGCGCTCCTCCTCCTCGGCCGCGGCCAGGAAAGCCAGGAAACCGGCGAGCGTGCCGCCCTCGGTCTCGCCCGCATAGCGGGCGGCCACGTCGCCGAGCGCGTCCAGGTGGCCGCGGGCCAGGCCGGCATCGCCCGCGTGCCAGCCGCGGACGGCCACCTCCACGTCCAGGCCCACGGTGCGCTCGATGTCGGCGACCAGATCGGGAAGCGGTTGGTCGAGGCGCTGCCTCAGGGCACTCAGCTCACGGGAGTACGCCCGGAGGCGCGCATAGCCCTCGGCCGAGTACTGCTGAGGAACCCCGAGGTCGGCCATCGCCTCAACCAGGGTGGCGTCGTCGAGCCGGTCCGCCACGATCTGCTCGGGCTCGTTCCGGTCGACCACCGCCGCCCGCGCGGAGGCGATGCCGCGGGCCCGGCGGTGCAGAGCGACCAGGTCACGCGGGCCGATCCGCCAGCGGGCGCCGGTCAGCAGGCGCAACAGCGACGCCCCGTCGGTCGGGTCGGCGAGGACGCGCAGCGTGCACACCACGTCGCGTACCTCCGGGGTGTCCAGGAGGCCGCCCAGGCCGACCACCTCGACCGGAAGACCACGGGCGCGCAACGCCGCCTCGATCGCCGGGATCTGGCTGCGCACGCGCACCAGAATCGCGCTGGTCGGCCGCTTCTCGACCGGGATCTCCTCGGGCAGCGCCTCCCGCAGCCCGGCCGCGATCCGCCACGCCGTGAGCATCGAGTCGCCGATCCAGTCGGCCTCGTCGGCGAACGTCGGCAGCAACGCGCAGGCGACCGTGCGACCGCCGACACTGCCCGCGACCCGGCTGGCCGGAACCAGCTCGGCGACCCGGGCACCGGCCTGCCGCAGCGGACGCGACAGTTCGTTGGCGACCCGCAGGATCTCGGGCCGGTTACGCCAGCTCCTGGTCAGATTGAGCACCCACGCGTCGGTGCCGGCCGGCCCGGTGAACTCGGACGGGAAACGGTCGAGCGTGCCCGCCGACGCCCCGCGCCACCCGTAGATCGACTGGCACGGGTCGCCGACCGCGGTCACCGGATGGCCGCCGCCGAACAACGCGTTCAGCATCGTGACCTGCGCATGGCTGGTGTCCTGGTATTCGTCGAGCAGCACGATGCGAAAGCGGCCGCGCTCGATCTCGCCGACCTCGGGATGGTCCCGCGCGACCCGCGCCGCACGCGACATCTGGTCGCCGAAATCCATCGCCTCCAGGTCGAGTTTGCGCTTCTCGTAAAGCCGCACCAGGGGCAGCAGGGTGAGCCGGTTGCGCTGGCGGGCCAGCATGTCGGTCACGTCCTTGTAGACCCGGCCCGGCCGCTCGGTGACCTCGGCGAAGAACCGGCCCGTCCAGGCGGCCAGATCGTCCGGATCGACCAGATGCTCGGCCAGCTCGGCCGCGAGCGCCAGCACATCGTCGGTCACCGTGCCCGGGGCACGGTTGAGGCCGGTCATCTCCCCGGTGTACGCCCGGACCAACGAGTCGACGATCTGCCAGCGCGCGGCCTCGGTCAGCAGCCGGGCCGACGGCTCGAAACCGCCGCGCAGGCCGTGCTCGGTGACCACCCGCGCCGCATAGGAGTGATAGGTCGAAATGGTGGCCTCACCGGCGAACGCGTCGTCGCGGCCCAGCCTCCTCACCAACTGCCCGAGCCGCGTGCGTACGCGATGGGCAAGCTCACCCGCGGCCTTCCGCGTGAAGGTCAGCCCGAGGATCTCGTCCGGCCGGGCGTAGCCGTTGGCGACCAGCCAGACCACCCGCGAGGCCATCGTGTCGGTCTTGCCGGAACCGGCCCCCGCCACCACCAGCAGCGGCTCGACCGGAGCGGCGATGATCGCGATCTGCTCCGGGGTAGGCGGATGCAGGCGCAGCAGACGGGCCAGCTCCCGGGGCGTGTACCGCGGCCCGGAGTCGGCTCTCTTCTTCATCGTCGCCGGCTCGTCGGCGAAAAGGCTGGGCTGGGTCACTGCTCGACTACCTGACGGCCCTTTCCGGAGATCGGGCAGCTGGTGCGGACCGGACAGACCCGGCACCGGCTGTTGGCGACGGCGGAGAAGGTAGCAGCCGCCATCGTCTCGGCGGTACGTTTCACCATCGCGTGGGCCCAGGTCGGGTCGGTCGCGTCGGCCAGCGGCAGCTGCATCTGCTCGCGGGCGTCCTTGCCCGGGCCGAGCTGCACCAGCGAGGCGCCGCCACTCTCCCGGCCGTGGTCGGCGAACGCCCCTGCATCGACCGCGGCCTGATAACCGGCGAGCTGCGCGTGCTCCTCCAACTCGGCGGCGGCCACCGCGGTGGTCTTACCGGTCTTGAGGTCGACCACCACCAGCCGCCCCTCGTCGTCGATCTCCAGCCGGTCGACCCGGCCGGTAAGCTGCACCGGCCGCTTCTCGTCCTCGAGCAGCACGGTGAACTCGTGCTCGATCGCCAGCAGCCGGCGCGGATTCACGGCCAGCCACCGCAGCAACTTGTCGACCATGGCCTGGGCCCGCTCCTTCTCCGGCCCGGCCAGCCACCGGGCCGCCAGCTCGATCGAATCGAACCGGGCGCTCACATATTCGACCAACTTCTCCCGGTCCACGTTGGCGTCCTCGGCCAGCATCGCGGCAGCATGCACAAGGTTGCCGACACCCTGGGCCGGGCCGGCCGGGGCGGCCCCACCATGCCGTTCAAGCAGCCAGCGCAGGCTGCAGCGCATCGCACTCTCCATCGAGGACGGAGTGACCTTGACCGGCTGCCCCTCGTCGATGAGCGGCCGGTCGTCGGAGAGCGGCCGCAGACCCCACCAATCGTCGGGATGCGCGCCGGGCACGCCGGCCGCGGCCAGCTTGGCGAGCTGGGCGGCCGCGGCAAGCCGCCTACCGGGAGTCTGGTCCCGGCCGACGACGACCGTACGCAACTCCGCGACCAGGCCGGCCAGGGTCAGCGCCCGGGGCGCCCGCCCGACGGGAAGCTCGAGTGCGGCATCGAGCTTGGCGGCCGCGCCGGCATCTTCCCCCGGTTCCCCCGACGTATCCGCCGACCCACCCGCTTCGTCGTCCTCGGCCGCGTCGACGCCCGCGCCCGGATCGGTCCACGCGTCACGGACCGATTGCGGCCGGTCTGGGTCGGACTCATCGGGGTTTATCCGGTCGGTCGAGCCGCGGATGCCCTCTAGAGCCTCCGAATCGCTGGGGCCGCTCGGTTCGAGTACGCCGCCATCGCTCGGGCCGCCAGGGCTAACCGCGCCGGAATCGCTCGGGTTACTTGGGCTGCCGGCGCCGGAACCGCTCGGGGCGCTCTGACCCGACGGGGCGGCGTCGCTCGGGCCGCCGGAGTCCGGGGCGTCATCGGGGCCGGTGTCGTTCGGGTCCGGGTTGTCGTTCGGGTCCGGGTTGTCGTTCGGGTCCGGCGGCTCGTCCGGGCCCCGCGGCTCGTCCGGGCCCGGGTCTTCGGGGTCGGTGGGTTCGGGGCCTTCGGGGGCGGAGCCGGTGGCGGACTCGGGCAGGGCGAGTTCGGTGAGGAAGCGGCTCGGCTGCTCTTCGCCCTCGTCGCCGCCGACGCCGGCCGAGGCGACCGCGGTGACGAACAGTTTGTGGCGGGCTCGGGTCGTGGCCACGTAGAACAGGCGGCGTTCCTCGTCGAGCAGCGCCGACGTCTCACCGACCACCGCGGCCGGGCCGGTGGCGGCGCGGCCGGCGAGGACGTCGAGCAGGCGTTCGGAGCCGAGCAGGCTGCCGCGCAACCGCAGGTCCGGCCAGATGCCCTCCTGGACGCCGGCCAGCACCACCACGTCCCACTCGAGGCCCTTGGCGGCGTGGGCGGTGAGCAGGCGTACGGCCTCGCCGCGGTCGGCGCTCGGTGCGATCGAGTCGGCCGGCAGGTCCTGGCCGAGCACGTGGTCGAGGAAGACCTCGGTGCGCGCGCCGGGCAGCCGGTCGACGAACCGGGCCGCCGCGTCGAACAGCACCACCATCGAGTCGAGGTCGCGGTCGGCCGCCTCGGCCCGCCACTGCCGGGCCCGGCTGGCCTCGGCATCTTCGGGAGCCGGACCGCTGCGGGTGCTCAGACCGAACCATCGGTCGGCGAGCCCGCTGGCCCGCCAGACCGTCCACAGCACGTCCTCGGCTGAAGCACCGGGCTCCGCCGCGGTTTCCCGCGCGGTCGTGATCAGCCGGGCGATCGTCTGGGCCGGCATCGCCCAGCGCCGCTCGACCATGTCGAGCCCGGCCGGGTCGCGCACGGCGTCGACCAGCAGCTCACCCGACGGACGGCGGTCGCCGGCGGCCAGCGCAAGGGCCCGCAGTCCCTGCCGGAGACGCCGCTCGGCCAGCGGGTCGGCCCCGCCCAGCGACGAGTGCAGCAGCGCGACCGCGGCTTCCTCGTCGAGCGCTTCAGGGTCGAGCGCGCACCGCAGGATTAGCAGGAACGGCGCCACCGCCGGTTGCAGGTGCAGCGGCAGATCTTCGGCGTGGGTCACGGTCGGCACCCCGGAGGCGGCGAGCGCCCGCTGCAGCGACGGCAGCTGAAGGGCGGTCGACCGCAGGATGACCGCCATCCGCGACCAGGGGACCCCGTGCAGCAGATGCGCCTCCCGCAGCGCATGTGCCACGAACGCGCTCTCCCCCACGGTTGTCCGGAATGTCCGAACGACGGCTTCCGGCCCCGAAGCAGCGTCTCCCGAAGCGGGCGCCCGCACACCGGCCCGCGACCCGGTGCCCGCCCGCACCGACTCTCCGGACCCAGCCGACGACCCGGACCCGGCAGACGAAACAGACCCAGGAGAGGACGCAAAGCCAGGGAAGGACGCAGAACCAGGAGACGACGCAGAACCAGGAGACGACGCGGATTCGGCGGACGACGCGGATTGGGCGGCGTCAGCCGTCCGCCCCGATTCACTGTCACGTGGAGATCGCGCGGGTTCAGCCGGCCGCGCTGGATCACCCGCGTGGGGAGAGCCGGCTGGCTCAGGCGGCCGCGGGGACTCCGCGGACCCTGGAGAGCCGGCCGGCGAAACAGCCTCGGGACTCGAACCGGCGCCAAGGCCGGGATCTGCGTCAACGCTCGGACCTGCGCCGGGGCCTTGGTGCGCGCCAACGCTCGAAGCTGCGCCAACGCTCGGTTCTGCGTCGCTCAGATCTACGTCAATGCCCGGATCTGCGCCGCGGGCCGGGTCCAAACCAACGCTCGGATCTGCGCCGCGGGCCGGGTCCAAACCAACGCTCGGATCTGCGCCGCGGGCCGGATCTGCACCAACGCTCGGATCTGCGCCACGGATGGGATCTGCACCAACGCTCGGATCTGCGTCACGGGGTGGGGTGGCTTTGGTGGGGGGCGCGGGTGGGACGTGCATCGGGCGGTGGGTCATCGGGCCGCGCATGCGGC
The DNA here is from genome assembly GCF_044455125.1 of Actinoplanes sp. NPDC051343. Lineage (NCBI taxonomy): Bacteria > Bacillati > Actinomycetota > Actinomycetes > Micromonosporales > Micromonosporaceae > Actinoplanes > Actinoplanes sp. NPDC051343. The sequence goes on along the minus strand of NZ_JBITEL010000013.1, from coordinate 88,002 downwards.
GGGCTACGCGGCTTGTTGCGGCCAGCAAGGGCTCGGCGGCGCGGTAGTTGGTGTGCAGGGTGATGGTTTCGGCGATGGCTCCGGACGGCGTACGGAATTTGGCCGGGAAGTTGGCCACCGCGCCGGGGTCGGCGCCCCGGAAGCCGTAGACCGAGGAATCGGGGTCGCCGAAGGCGACCAGTGGCTTGCCGCCGCCGGCGACCAGGTGCAGCAGTTCGATCTGGGCCGGGTCGGTGTCGGCGAGTTCGTCGACGTAGACGAACTTGAGCCGGCGCCGCTCGGCCGCGAGCAGGTCGGGGTCGTCGTCGAGCAGGCCGGACGCGGCCCGCACCAGTTCGGCCGGGTCGTAGGCCGCGGAGCCGCGGGTGGTCACGTCGCGCAGGGCGAGGACGGCCACGTATTGCCGCAGGAAGCGGGCGGCCGCCGGCCAGTCGTCGCGGCCCAGGCGCTCGCCGAGGCGGGCCAGTTCGACCGGGCCGATGCCGCGCTCGGCCGCGCGCTGCATCAGGTCGCGCAGCTGCTGGGCGAAGGCCCGGGTGGGGATCGCGGCGCGTAGCGACTCGGGCCAGCCGATCTCGTCGGGGGCCTCGTCGTCGCCGACCACCGACAGCAGCTCGCGGATGATCAGGTCTTGTTCGGGGCCGGTGAGCAGCCGGGGGGACGGTTCGCCCCGCTCGGCGGCGGCCCGGCGGAGGAGGCCGAACGCGTACGCATGGAAGGTGCGCACCAGCGGCTCGTGCACGATGCGCCCGGGGTCGTCGGCGATGCGCGCCTCGATGCGGTCGCGGAGGGCGGCCGCGCCCCGGCGGCCGAAGGTCAGCACCAGGATGTGCTCGGGGTCGACGCCCTCGGCAACGCGCGCCGCGACCGCCTCGACCAGCGTCGTCGTCTTGCCGGTGCCGGGGCCGCCGACCACCAGCAGCGGGCCGTCGCGGTGTGCGGCCACGTAGTCGTGCACCGGGTCGCCGAGCAGCGCGGGTGCCGCCGGTAGGGCGCGGCGGACCAGCCGGTACGCCGGGCGGCGTACCGACGCGGAGGGGGCCGGCGTGCTCACGGCACCAATGAGACCACGCCGGTACGACGTTATTCGAACCGCGGCTTCCCGATCGAGGCCCGCAGCCGCACCGGCATGGGCAGCCGGTGCACCGCCGGCTCGGACGGCGGCCCGAGCAGTGTCTCGACCGCCTGCCATCCGAGGTCGTAGTGCGGCAGTGCGATGCTCGTCAGCTGCGGCCGCAGCCAGGCGGCCAGGTCGGAGTCGTCGAAGGAGATCACCGACACCTCGTCCGGGATCGGCCGGCCGGCTGCCAGCAGCGCCTGGTAGGCGCCGAGGGCGATCCGGTCGTTGAGGCAGATCAGCGCCCGCGGCTCGAGGCCGCCGCGCAGGGCTCGGCTGACCGCCTCGTACGCCGAGTCGGGCCACCACTCGCATTCGATGGGCGCGGCGAGCCGGGCACCGGTCGAGCCGATGCCGGCCAGCCGTTCGCGGGCCGCGTGTACGTGTTCGCTGACCTTGCCGACCAGGTGGATGCCGTGTCGGTGGCCCGCGTCGAGCAGGGTGCGGGCGGCGGTGACGCCGGCGCCGTACTCGTCGGGGACGAGGCAGTGGTGTGTCGGCGAGGCTGAGCGGGTCAGGCAGTTGAGCAGCACCACCGGGCGGTCGCGCAGCAGCGGCGGCACCCGGACCTGGCGGGTGAACATGCTGGCGTAGACGAACGCGTCGACCTGCCGGTCCAGGAAGTCCGAGATCAGCTTCTCTTCGATGATCGGGTCGCCTCGGCTCTCGCCGATGAACAGCAGGTGCCCGCGGGCGACGGCCGCGGCCAGGCTTCCGTGGAGGGCCTTCCCGGCGTACGGGTCGGAAGCGAGAGTGTCCGAGATCAGCGCAACCGTCCGGGTGACCTTGGTCCGCAGGCTGCGGGCCATCAGGTTGGGCCGGTAGTCGAGTTCCTGGGCGGCCCGGAGTACCCGCTGCCGGGCGTCCTCGGAGATCCGCATGTCGAGGTGGCGTCCGGTGAGCACGAAGGACGCGGTGCTGCGGGACACGCCGGCCCGCTGCGCGACCTGGAGAAGTGTCGCCCGTTGCGGCGGCATGACGGTCAGTGTTCCACGCCGGGTGGGTGCTGGGCACCCACCCGGCGGGTGATCACGACCGGCTGAGGCCGATGATCTGGTCCTGGGTCAGGACCCCCTGGTAGAGCTGGACGTCGTCGATCTGGCCGGCGAAGAAGTCGTCCGGTCCCCCGGACCACCAGGTGCGGCCGATGACGGTCGCCCCGGAGGCGAGCCACAGCCCCTCGACGTGGACCGTGTTCTTGAGGACGCCGTCCACGTAGAGCCGGGCCTGGCCGGCCTCCGCGTCGTAGACGCCGACCAGATGGGTCCAGCGGTTGAGCACCAGCGAGCCGCTGCCCGCCCCGATCCGGGTGTAGGCGGTGGACGCCGAGGCCTGGGTGACCGCGAACTCCCACTCGTTGCCGGCCGCGTAGGACATGAGCACGAACGGGGTACGTCCGGTCGCGTCCTGGGCGACGATCGCCCGCGACGAACCGGCGGGGGACGACGTCACCATGGCCCAGGCCGAAATGCTGTACGACCGGTTGGTCTGCAGCGTGGTTCTCGGCGTTGTCGTGTACGCGCTGGTGCCGTTGAACGACAGGCTCGACCCTTCGTGCCCGGTGGCCCAGGTGGGGCCGCCGGTCAGTGTCTGGGTGCGGGCACCGGCCGTGCCGTCGGCGGTGATGGTGCCGTTGTTCTCGTTCATCGCGTAGGACGCCACCAGATGGGCCGCGGCGGAGCGGTCCATGCCGGCGCCGAGGCCGAGGGCCGGGATCGAGTACTCCTGGTTGACCTTGCCGTTGCAGGGGTAGGCCTCGAGCCGCCCGCCGGCCGCGGCGATGTTGAATCCGTCGACGCAGCGGTTGGTGGCCGGGTTGTAGAGGCCCTCACCGGGCCGGACCGACCACTGTTCGGTCGCCGAGCCGTTGCAGGCGGAGAGTTGGAGCCAGCGGTCGCTGCTGGCCCGGATCGGGCCGTTCTCGTCCAGGCAGAAGCCGTAGATCCGCAGCGTGCCGTCGCCCGGCACGGTCCACTGCTGGCTGCCGATGTCGTCCTTGCAGGAGGCGTCCTGGACGCTCGCTCCGGCCGCCGCCTGCTGGTTGACCACGTCCACGCACAGACCCGGGAACGCGCTGGCGAACACCGGGCCGAACCGAGCCTGCGTGGCCGGCATCTGCCACAGCTGATTGCTGGTGGCGGTGCAGGTGAAGGTGTAGAGGTGCAGGGTCCCGGTCGCCGGCGCGTCCAGGCAGGCGTTCCGGGTGGCGCTGTAGAGCGTGCCGTCGGCGCGGGGCACCCACTGCTGGCTGGGTGCGCCGTTGCAGGTGTACGTCTGCACGAACAGGTAGGTGCCGGAGCGGGCCGGTCCGGTGGCGTCCACGCACAGGCCGAAGACCCGCAGGGTGCCGTCGCCGGGCAGGGTGAAGAACTGCGCGTCGTCGCCGTCCCGGCAGGGGATCGACTGGAGCGCGGTGGCGGACGCGTGGCCGGCGTTGTAGACGTCGACGCACTGGCCGCCGTTGCCGGTGATGGTGCCGTAGCGGGCGGACGGCTTGTCGGCGCGTACCCGCACGTCGCGGAACGTCACCAGGTCGCCGGCCACACTGCCCTGGAGTCCGATGTATCCGGGGTCCTTCAGCTGGTCGGCCGAGGTCACCACGAAGTCGTTGACGACGACGTCGTTGATCTTCACGGTGATCCGCTTCCCGCTGACCGTGACCTCGGCGGCGTTCCACTGGCCGGCCGGCTTCTCGGCCTGCGCGCTCGGCTCCTGGGTGCCGTAGATCGCGCCGCTGGCGGTGATCGTGGAGCCGTTCGGTTTGATCTGCACCTCTTTGCCGCCGGCCGCGGCGATCGACCCGCTCGGGGGCGCTCCGAAGCCCAGCAGGATCCCGGAGTCCGACGAGTCGGACGTGGTCTTGTAGTCGAGCCGGAGCGTGTATTCCGCCGGCAGGTCCTCGGCCGAATACCAGAGGAAGGAGTCGTTCGGGCTCGAACTCAGCTCGCAGTTCCCGGTGTTGATCGGGCCGGCCGTGCCCGCTTGACGCCATTCGCTGCTCTGCGGTGACCGGCCGTCGAAGATCGGTGTGAAGCCGGCCTCGGCGTCGATCGCGCAGGAGCCGGTCTGCTCGGCGAGCGGCGCGCCGCCGACGAAGTAGCCGGTGACCGCCGCGGTGAGGTCGGTCGCCCCGGCCTCGTTGCGGATCCGGATGGTCCCGCTGTCGCCGGCCCGGGGCACGATGGTCTCGGCGACGGTGCTCTGAGGCTGGAGCCCCTGCACGTCGGCGAGTCCGGACCAGCCTCGCTCGGCCGGACCGGCCGACAGTGAGCTGTTGCCGTCACCGCCGGCGGCGACGGCGAGCACCGGCGCGGTGATGTTCCGCGGCACGCCGGCCACGTCACTCACCGAGAGCGGCACGTTGGCGGCCTGACCGATCGGGCCGATCGGACCGCCGGTTCCCGTCCGGGTGTCGAGCACCTTGGTCGCCCGGGCCAGCGGGACGTACTTGGCGCCGGAGCCCGGAGCGAACCAGCCGAGCAGATCGACGGTGACCGCGGCCGTACCGGTCTGGTTGTGGATCCGGATGGCGCCGTCGTCGCCGATGCCGGTGACCGCCAGGTTGCTGCGGACGCCGTTGGGATCGGTCTCCAGGGTGCCGGTGCGGGCCGGCGCGACCTGCGGGAAGACCTGCAGATAGGTGGCCGCACTGGCCTCGGTCAGGCCGACGTCGACCAGCACCGCGGTGGCGTCGGAGGGCACTCCGGCCACGCCTCGGACCGGCAGCGCGTACGTCTCGCCGGCGCCGAACGGCGCGTTGTGCCCGCCGACCGCGGTGTGGGTGTCGAGAACGCGCCGGGGTGCGTCGGCCGGGAAGTAGGTGCCGGAGCTGGTCGGGCTGAAGTAGCCGAGCAGGTCGACGTTGAGACCGGCCGAGCCGGCGTCGTTGCGGATCGCGATGGTCCGGGCCGCCGAGAGCGGCACGATCGCCATCGAGGTGCGCTTCTCGTTCGGCTGCAGCTCCACCGTGGAAACGCCGCCGTAGGTGTCGACGTCCCGGTAGAGGTCGACGTGGGTGCGGTTGGCCGACCACGCGGTCAGGTTCACCGCGACCGCGGTGGCGTCCGTCGGCAGGCCGGTGACCGGCAGCGTGTAGACCTCGCCGGCGCCGAAGTTGCTGGGGTGCAAGCTGGTCGACGAGCTGGTGTCGATCAGCCGCTGCGGCTCCTGCAACGGGGTGAATCCGCTCGCCGAGGCCGGCTGGGTGGTGCCGGCCGAGCCGAGTGCGAGCAGCCCGTGGCCCCACTGGTTGTCGAACTTCGACGGGCTCGTGCGGCCCTCCAGCATCGCCTCGACCTGACCCGCGTCGAGATCGCTGTTGGCCCCTTCGAGTAGCGCCGCGGCCCCGGCGACGTGCGCCGACGCCGGCGAGGTGCCGGCCATCGTCGGTGCCGGACCGTAGGTGAACGTGCTCACGCCGGACTGCCCCACGATGTCCGGCTTGGTGCGGCCGTCCACGGTCGGACCTTGAGAGCTGTACGCGTCGACCCGCCCGCTGCCGATCGCACTGGCACCGACCGCCATCGCGTACGGCGAAGTCGCCGGCTCCAGGACACTGCCCGCCGCGACCGGGTACGACAGGCTTGTCGCGTCGCCCATCACGAACACGTCGGCCTTGGTCGTCGGGTAGGACGCCTTCGCGGCGACATAAATCCAGTAGGTCTGCGACCCGCCGGTGGTGTTCTCGATCGTGACCTGTTCGGTCGGCGGCAGCGGCGAGGGCGCTGTCGCCTGCGCGTTCGTCGACTGGGCAACGATCGCCGGATCGCTCGGGCCGGTCGGCACGTGGTTGGAGGAGAGGACCATCAGGTCGAGATCCTGCCGGGTCGTCGGCCAGGCATCCCAGCGCAGGCTCACCGTCGCGGTTCCACTGGGTGGCAGGTTGAAGCCGTTACCCACGGCGGTGCCGTTCGCCTCGACGTAGCCGTCGTTGTTGGCGTCCGCGGCCGGACCGGACCAGTGCAGCTGAGCCTGGTTGCCGGCGGCCGAGACCCACAGGATTCCGGCCTGGCGGGCCTGCTTGACCACCGCAGCCGGCGAGCCGTCGGGACCGCTGCCATCGCCACGACCGGTGCTCGGGAAACCGATCGCGGCGTTGATGATCTGCACGTGCTGGCTGGTCAGCCACTGCACGGCCGAAGCGAACGTCATCGAATCGGGCGCGCACGCCAGATAGAGGTCAGCGCCCGGCGCCATGTCATGCACGATCTCGGCGACCGCGGTGCCGTGCGAAGAACCGTTCTCGGCCGGGCAGTCGTCTCCGTGCAGCGTCACCCCGGCCGGAAGCTCACCGGCGTCCTGCGCATCGGACAGGCCCTCGAAGCCGACATCGACGATGCCGACCTTCACACCGGCCCCGGTCCTACCGGCCCGGATCCAGGCATCCGCGCCCGACGACTCGACGCCTTCCGAGGTGACGGCGAGGGGAAACGCCCGGTCGGGCTGGCGCACGGCGGAAACACCGGACTCCTTGGCCAGCGTGGCCAGCTTTGCGCCGGCGACCGCGGCGCGTACCCGCTTGCCGTTGGTCTGCAGGACCTGGCCGCCGGCATCGCGGACCGCGGCCTTGGCCGCGGCCGCCGAGGTTCCTTCGACATAAACGAAGGTACGGCCGGCCTTGTCCCGCGCCGGGAGAGCCGGCTTGGCCTTGGGGTGGACGAACCGCTTGTCACCGGTCGCCGGAAGCAGGCCGACGTCGAGCGAGCGGGGCACATCAGGTTGCAGGTAGTCGCCGTTACGCGGTGCCGGATCGGCCGAAGCGGGCGCGGACAGGCCCACCACCGCCAGGGCAGCGGCCAGCACGGCCGCCACCATCCCCCGTGTCGATATCAAAATGTTCTTCCCGTCTGAAGGAGGGTCAGGAGTGGCTGAGCGCCGTGATCTGGTCCTGGGTCAGGACGCCCTGGTAGAGCTGGACGTCGTCGATCTGTCCACTGAAGAAGTTGTCGTGAGCCGAGTTCCACCAGGTCGCCCCGATGAGCGTGTTGCCGGGTGCCGCCCAGAGCCGGGGCACGGTGACCGTGTTCTTCAGGACGCCGTCCACGTAGAGCCGGGCCGCGCCCGTCTCGGCGTCGTAGACGCCGACCAGGTGGGTCCAGCGGTTGGGCGTCATGCTGCCGGCTCCGGCGCCGATCCGGGTGTACGACGAGGCGCCCGACCCGGTCGTCACGGCGAACTCCCACTCGGTGCTGTTCGGGTAGTAGAGCAGCGCGAACGGCGTGCGTGTGGTGCCCTCCTGCGCCACGATCGTCCGGGAGGTGCTGCTGTCGCTGAGCTTGGCCCAGGCCGAGACGCTGTACGAGCGGTCGGTCTGCAGCGCGGTCGGGGTGGCCGACGCGTAGGCGCCGGTGCCGTTGAAGGAGAGCCCGCTGCCGGTGTGCCCGGTCGTCCAGGTGGCACCGGAGAGGGTGGCCGGGCGCCCGAGGCCACTGGCGTCCGCGGTGGCGGTGCCGTTGTTCTCGTCCATCGCCCACGAACCGACCAGCTTGGCCTCGGTGGACCAGTGCAGGCCCGCGCCCAGCCCGAGAGCCGGGATCGAGAACCGCTCGTTGGGTGCCCCGGCGACGCAGGGGTACGAGTCGAAACGGCCGCCGGTCGCGGTCAGGCTGACCCCGTCGACGCAGTAGTTCATCGCCGGGTTGAAGAGGAACTCGCCCCGGGCCGTCCACTGCTGCGAGGTCGATGCGGCGTTGCAGGCGGTGATCTGCAGCCACTTGTAGGTGCCGCTGCGGACCGGCCCGTTCTGGTCCAGGCAGTAGCCGTAGATCCGCAGTGTGCCGTCGCCCGGCATGTTCCACTGCTGACCACCCGCGTCGGGCGAGCAGGCCGCCGCCTGCACCTGGGCCCCGTTGGTGGCACCGGCCGCCTGGACGCACAGGTTGGCCAGGCCGCTGACGACCAGCGGGCCGAACCGTTCCTGAGCGGTCGGCAGCTGCCAGATCTGGTGCGTGGCGGCCTGGCAGGTCCAGGTCTCGAGGTGCAGGGTGCCGGTCTGCGGCGCGTCCAGGCAGGTGTTCTTGGCCGGGTTGTAGAGCTCGCCGTCCGGCTTCGGCTGCCACTGCTGGGTGCCGCTGCCGTTGCAGGTCGCGGTCTGCACGTAGAGGAACGTGCCGCTGCGGACCGGGCCGTTGGCGTCCACGCACAGGCCGTAGACCCGCATGGTGCCGTCACCGGGGAAGGTGAACCGCTCGTTGTCCCCGGTGCCGCAGGCCGACGTCTGCAACGCCGTACCGGCGGCGCGGGCCGAACTGACGACGCTCACGCACTGGCCGCTGTTGCCGCCGATCGTGCCGTACCGGGTGGCCGGCCGGTCGGCCCGGACCCGCACGTCCCGGAACGTCACCGGGTCGCCGGCCGCGCTGCCCTGAAGGCCGATGAACGCGGGGTCGAGCATCCGCCCGGCGGCCGTCGACACGAAGTCGTTGACCAGTACGCCGTTGAGCCGGACCGTGATCCGCTTGCCGTCGACCGCGATCTCCAGCGCGTTCCACTGCCCGGCCGGCTTCTCGGTCTGCGCGATCGGTGCTTTGGTGGCGTTGATCGCGCCGGTCGCCGCCGTGGTGGCGCCGTTGCCGAGGATCTGCACCTCGTAGCCGCCGGTGGTGGCCACGTTGCTGGTGGTCGGGGTGCCGAAGCCGACCATCACGCCGGAGTCCGACGAGTCGGAGGCCGCCCGGTAGTCGAGCCGCAGGGTGTAGTCCGACGGCAGGTTCTCGGCCGGGTACCACAGGAACGAGTCCTTGCCGGTCGAGCCGAGCTCGCAGCCCGAGTCGGTGACCGTTCCCGCCGTGCCGGTCTGGCGCCACGCCTTGCTCTGCGGCGATCGGCCGTCGTAGAGCGGGGTGAAGCCCGGTTCGGCGTCGATCGCGCAGGACCCGGTCGCGGCGGCCAGGGCCAGACCCCCGACGAAGTAGCCGGTCACCGCGGCGGCGAGGTCGGCGTCCCCGGCCTCCGCGCGGATCTTGAGCTGCCCGCTGTCGCCGGTCCGGGGGATCGCAAGGTCGGCGACGGCCCGGTCGGCAGTGAGGCTGTCCACATCGGTCAGGCCGGACGAGCCACGCTCGGCCGGGTGCAGGGCGAGGGAGCCGGTGGCGCCGCCGGTCGCGTCGAGCGTGAGCACCGGCGCGGCGACGTTCCGCGGCACACCGGCGACGTCGCCGACCGACAGTGACACCTCGTCGCCCTGGCCGATCCGGCCGGCCGGCAGCCCGGTGCCGGTGCGGCTGTCCAGCACCTTGGTGGCGCGGTCCAGCGGTACGTAGGTCGCTCCGGAGCCGGGGGCGAACCAGCCGAGCAGATCGACCGCGACCGCGGTGCTGCCGTACTGGTTGCGGATCCGGATGTCGCCGTCGTCGCCGATGCCGCTCATCACCAGGTTGTTGCGGGCCGCGCCGGCCACGGTCTCCAGCGTGCCGGTGGTGGTCGGCACGTTCTGCGGGAAGACGGTGAGCCAGCCGCGCGCGGTCGCCTCGGAGTCGTGCACGTCGACCAGCACGCCGGTCGCGTTGGCGGGGACGCCGGCCACGCCGCGTACCGGCAGAACCGCCGTCTCGCCGGCGGCGAGCGGCCCCGAGTGACCACCCAGGGTCGTGTGCGTGTCCATGATCCGCACCGGCGCGTCGGCCGGGAAGTAGGTCCCGGGCGAGGCCGGGCTGAAGTAGCCGATCAGGTCGAGGTAGAGGTCCGCCGTACCAGCGCTGTTGCGGATCGCGATGGTCCGGGCCGTCGAGAGCGGCACGATCGCCATCGTGGTGTGCTCGTCGTCCGCCCCGGCGGCGTCGGCACCGCTGAGCTCCATGATCGGGATGTCGCCGAGCGAGTCGACGTCGCGGTAGAGCGAGATGCCGGTGCGGTCGGCCGAGTTCGCGGTCAGGTTGACCACGACCGCGGTCGCGTCCCCGGGCAGGCCCGAGATCGGCAGCGTGTAGACCTCGCCGGCGGTGAAGGGCCGCTGGTGCCCGCCGATCGCGCCGGTGGTGGCGAGGATGCGCTGCGGGGTCTGCATCGGGGTGAAACCGCTGCCCGCCACCGGGTTCGTGTCGCCGGTCGCGCCGAGTGCGAGCAGGCCGTGGCCCCACTGGTTGTCGAACTTCGACGGGCTCGTGCGGCCCTCCAGCATCGCCTCGACCTGACCCGCGTCGAGATCGCTGTTGGCCCCTTCGAGTAGCGCCGCGGCCCCGGCGACGTGCGCCGACGCCGGCGAGGTGCCGGCCATCGTCGGTGCCGGACCGTAGGTGAACGTGCTCACGCCGGACTGCCCCACGATGTCCGGCTTGGTGCGGCCGTCCACGGTCGGACCTTGAGAGCTGTACGCGTCGACCCGCCCGCTGCCGATCGCACTGGCACCGACCGCCATCGCGTACGGCGAAGTCGCCGGCTCGAGCACACTGCCGGCCGCGACCGGGTACGACACGCTCGTCGCGTCGCCCATCACGAACACGTCCGCCTTGGTCGTCGGGTAGGACGCCTTGGCGGCGACGTAGATCCAGTACGCCTGCGAGCCGCCACTGGTGTTCTCGATCGTGATCTGTTCGGTCGGCGGAAGCGGGGCGGCCGCGGTGGACTGCGGATTGGTCGACTGGCCGACGATCGCCGGATCGTCCGGGCCGGTCGGCACGTGGTTGGAGGAGAGGACCATCAGGTCGAGATCCTGCCGGGTCGTCGGCCAGGCATCCCAGCGCAGGCTCACCGTCGCGGTCCCGCCCGGGGGCAGGTTGAAGCCGTTACCCACGGCGGTGCCGTTCGCCTCGACGTAACCGTCGCTGTTGGCGTCCGCGGCCGGCCCCGACCAGTGCAGCTGAGCCTGGTTGCCGGCGGCCGAGACCCACAGGATTCCGGCCTGGCGGGCCTGCTTGACCACCGCAGCCGGCGAGCCGTCGAGACCGCTGCCGTCACCACGACCGGTATTAGGAAAGCCGATCGCCGCGTTGATGATCTGCACGTGCTGACTGGTCAGCCACTGCACGGCCGAGGCGAACGTCATCGAATCGGGCGCACACGCCACGTAGAGGTCGGCGCCCGGAGCCATGTCATGGATGACCTCAGCGACCGCGGTCCCGTGCGAAGAACCGTTGTCGGTCGGGCAGTCGTTGCCGTGCACGGTGACGCCGGCCGGAAGTTCACCGGCGTCCTGCGCATCGGACAGACCCTCGAAGCCGACATCGACGATGCCGACCTTCACTCCGGCGCCGGTCTTACCGGCCCGGATCCAGGCACCGGCACCCGACGACTCGACGCCCTCGGAGGTGACGGCGAGCGGGAACGCGCGGTCGGGCTGGCGCACATCGGCCACGCCCGGCGCCGTCGCAAGGGTCTTCAGCTTCGCGCCGGCGACCGCGGCGCGTACCCGCTTGCCGTTGGTCTGCAGGACCTTGCCGCCGGCCGCCTGGACGGCGGCCTTGGCCGCATCGGCCGAGGTTCCCTCGACATAGACGAACGTACGGCCGGACTTGTCCCCGGTCGGCACCGCGGGCTTGGCCTTGGGGTGGACGAACCGCTTGTCACCGGTCGCCGGAAGCAAGCCGACGTCGAGCGAGCGGGGTACGTCGGGCTGCAGGTAGTCGCCGCGGTGAGGGCCCGGATCGGCGGTAGCGGGCGCGGACAGGCCCACCACCGCTAGCGCAGCGGCCAGCACAGCCGCCGCCGTGCCGCGTGTCGATATCAACGTGTTCCTCCCCAGGAGGTTGCCATGTCAGGGTGGGTCGCGAGTTCGAGCAGAAAACGGGACGCGGTCATGGGGTAGGTGACGGAGAACTTCAGGTCGGCGCCGAGCACCAGGACGGCCCACTGGTCGGGGTTCGCCGACGTGAACAGCCAGCACACCGACCCGCCGCCGTCCAGTTCGGCCCACTTCACAGCGCCGCGAGGTTCGGGCCAGATGGTTCCGGGTGGCCCCTCGCCGTTGGCTCGCAGTCCGAGAACCTGCAGCCGCAGCGCGTCATAGCGGTCGAGGAAGTCAGGCCGCCCACCGGGCGCGGTGACGGTGACCGGGCCGACCCGGACGTTGCCCAGTTCATCGATCAGGTGCCGATAGTCGGCGGGCGTGCCCATGCCGAGCCGGCTCGGTCCGAACCTCCACTCGAGAGACGGCACGGGCACCGGCTCGACCAGGCCTCGTAGCTCTTCCACCGCGTCGGCCGGTCCGATCATCGGTCGGCACCCGGCCGGGCCGGCCCAGTAGTCCGGGTCCGGGGTGGTGGGCATGGGCGCCGAACTGCCGGTCGCGCCGACGAAGGACGGTGGCTGCACGGCCTCGGCGACGTAGCCGATCGGCTTGATGGTGGCCGGCAGGGTCACTACGGCGCGTAGAAACTCGGATGTCGACATCGGATAGACGTGCCACGAACCAAGGTGGCTGTCGCAAAGGATGATCGGCCATCGGTCCGGGTCGTCGTCGGCGGTCAGCCAGCCGATCACCCAGTCGAAGCCGATCACCGCGAACGGCAGGACGCCACCGGCATCCGGATAGATCGGGTACGGGAAGCCGCGCTCCTCCGCGTCGTCGCGCAACAGGTCGGCGTAGCCGTGCACCTCCTCCGCGTACGCCTCGGGCCCGCCGAACCGGGCCGGGTGCAGCAGCGTCAGGAAGGTCTGGAAGCTGCCCGCCGACAGCGCGTCGGCGATCTCCTTGAACTCGGCCGGGTAGGTCCGGCCGACTGCCGGTTCGACCTGCGTCCAGTCGACCGGCTCCGGCGGGGCTGACCAGCGCAGCGCGGCCAGCAGGTCCTGGGTGGTCATTTGACGTTCCAGATCGTGAAGTGGATCGGCGCCTGATTGCGGACCGCTACGACGATGTTCAGCGCGAGAGGCACCCCGTTGTTGCCGACGTAGTTCGGTTCGACCCGGTAGTAGACCTGCTCGCCGCGGGCCCACAGCTCGACCTGTTTCTCGACGCCGTGGAACATGGCACTCGAGTTCACCTGCCGCTGCCAGAGCGGAACGATGTTGCCGGGTTCCGCCCCGTCACCGCCGAGCGTCTTCGCGATGAGATGCCCGCGCGCCATCTCGTTGCCGGGCGTGCTCACGTAACCGCGCGGTGTATAGGTGGCGTCGGTGCCCGCCTGTCGGGGGCCGGGCTGGAAGCAGGCCTCGCCGTAGGTGGCCCGACCCAGAGGTTCGCTCGGCGTGACGACCGAATTGTCCATCGGCCCGTAATGGATCTCGCCGCCGTCAAAGCCTTGGGCGAAGCACTCGTCACGCTTCTGCTTGGTCTTGGTGATCTCGGGGTCGTTCGGGTCGGTCGAGTAGTCCAGGCGCGGGTTGTTGCGCGGTCGCTTGCCGACCTGGGACAACCAGGTGCCGAGCAGGCCACCGACCAGCAGGGTGACCAGGGAGCCGGCCGCCTCGGCGGTGCCGACGGCCGCGGCGCCGACCGTGCTGACCGCTCCGGCCGCGGTGGTGATTAGGCCCGCGATGCCGGCGGTGATGCCGGGTCCGGGGTCGGTGATCTTGAAGTGGGGCAGCTTGATGTCGATCTTCGGCACCCGGGGCTTGACCTGGGTGCCCGGCGGGGGCGCCTTGACCGGATGGAAGAGCGGCGGTTCCCACGGCGGGGGCGGAGGCGGCGGGGGCGGCGTGTAGTGCGAGCCGCCGTCACCGCCACCGGGGCCGCCCCGGTGGCCGTGCCCGTTGCCGTTGCCGTGCCCGTTGCCATTACCACCGCCCGGCGGTTTGCCGGAGCCCCCGTTGTAGTTGGAGGTCTGCGAACCGCCGTAGTAATACGTCTCATGACGGTCGCTGTAATCGAAGCTCCCGCACATGTTTCCCCAGGAACCGTACCGGTAGCAATCCTCGGAGTTCAGGCCGGGCGAGCCGTCCCAGTACTCCTTGAGCTGGTCGTACAGGCCCTTGGCGTTGTGGAGCCCGCACTCCACGGTGGGAGAGAAGCAGGGGAGATCGTCCCAGTCGAACCCGTGGCCGGAGGGGTCGGTGGCGGTAACCGGGTTGCCGGAGCCGTACGCGTACCGGTTGCCGGACCCGCTCGGGTCGGGCGCGTTGGTCTCGGTGTCCCGGCTCGCGAAAGAACCGGTGCCCGGGTCGTACCAGCGGGAGGCCATGTCGACCTGGCCGGTCGCGGCGTCGGTCCAGGCGCCCTGATAGCCGGCGGCCGGTGTCTCCCCGGCCGACGAGGTCACCTTGCCGAACGGGTCGTACGAGCGGGTGTCCGGTGCGCTCGCCGAGAGGTAGCGCCCGGTCACGTCACCGTGGCTGTCGGCGAAGATCATCCGGCCGGTGGCGGCGGTCGTCGCCCGGTCGGCGAACGGCTGCCCCGAGGCGTCCCGGCTGACCACCCGGGACCCGTCGGAGACCACGTCGTTGGTGAGGCCGGCGTACTGGAATCCGCCCGTGCCGTTGCGGGTCGCGACCCGGTCCAGCGCGTCGTACCCGTACGTCGTGGAGCCGTCCGCCGTCAGGCGGTCGAAGGCGTCGAAGCTCTCGTCCTCGGCCGCTCCCCCGTTCTTCGGGGTGACCTTGTCGGTGGTGCCCCGGGCCGAGTACGTGTAGGTGTTCGTCCCGTCGTCGACCAACTGGTTCTGTTCGTTGTAGACGGACGTCGTCGACCCGTTGCCGGTGAGGTTCCCGGCATCGTCGAACGTGTAGCCGGTCGTCCCGGACGGCGTGGTCCAGGTCTTGAGCCGGTTCAGCCCGTCGTAGGTGTAGCCGTTGGCCGTGCTGCCGGTCGGCTGGTAGGCCGTCTTCTGCGTGACGTTGTCGTCCTTGTCGTACGAGTACGACGCCCCGAGCAGGATCCGCGGCGGCACCCCCACCGTGACCGTCTGCTGCACCTGGTCGGACGCGACCCGGCCGAGATCGTCGTAGCCGACCACGCGCTTGACGGTCTTGCTCGCGGCCCGGTCGACGATCGAGCCCACGCGCCCGGCGGTGTCGTAGCCGTAGTCGACGGTGCGCCCGGTCACCGGATCGCTGAACGACTTCGGCCGCCCCGCGTCGTCGTAGTCCATGGCCGCGGTGCCCGCCGCGTCGGTGCGGGAGACGTTGTTGCCGTCACCCGACCAGCTCAGCGTGCTCGCCCCGGCCGGCCCGGCGCTGCCGACCAGATCGCCCCGGTCGTCGTACGAGTAGGTCGTGTCCCCGCCCGGACCGCCGACCCGGACGACCTGCCCGTCCGGGTCGTAACCCAGGCTCCGGGGCGCGGTCGCCGCCGCCGAGCCGGTGCCCGTCTCCGCGGTCAGCCGGCCCTGCGCGTCGTAGGTCGCGGTGCGGACCACCCCGCCGGGCATCTGCTGGGTCACCGCCTGCCCGGCCTTGTCGTACGCGAACGTCCACGTGCGCTGGGCCGCATCCGGTGTCGACGCGGTGGCCGGGTCGATCGTGGACTCGAGCTCGCCCCACGCGTTGTACGTGTAGTCGGTGGCGTGCTGGTTGCCGTCCACATATCGGGTGCGGTTGCCCGCCGCGTCGTAGCCGGTCTGCACCGTGACGTCGTGCCCCGGCATGGACGCCGAGGTCTGCGTGACCAACCGGTCGAGCGCGTCGTAGTCGTAGCTGGTCGTGCGACCCTCGGCGCTCACCATCTTCTTGGTGTTGCCGTCCGGGTCGAGGTCGGCCGAGGT
Organism: Actinoplanes sp. NPDC051343; assembly: GCF_044455125.1. NCBI lineage: Bacteria > Bacillati > Actinomycetota > Actinomycetes > Micromonosporales > Micromonosporaceae > Actinoplanes > Actinoplanes sp. NPDC051343. Next base: position 72,312 of record NZ_JBITEL010000013.1, on the reverse strand, counting down.
GCTCCGCAGCACCGTGCCGTCCCGGCTCGCCTGCGCGCCGACCGCGCGGCCGGCCAGGTCGTAGGTCGTGGTCGTGACCAGCCCGGACGGATCGGTGGTGGCAAGTGCGCGTCCGGCGATGTCCCAGGTGTAGCCGGTGGACCGGCCGGTCGGGTCGGTGACCGTCTTGAGCCGGCCACCGGAGTCGTAGTCGAACCTGGTCGCGTGCCCCTGCGGGGTGCTGAGCCGGGTCGGCCGGCCCCCGTCGTCGTAGTCCGTCGTAGTGATCAGGTAGCTGGTCGGTGCGGGCTGCCGCTCGACCACGGTCGAGGTCACCGCGCGGCCCAGTTCGTCGTAACCGGCCTGGGTCTGCGAGCCGCCGGCCGTGGTCGCCGCGACCTCCTCGCCGTTCCGGTCGTAGCGGAAGGTGCTGGTGGACGGCTGGTCGCCGACCTTGGGCAGCGTGATCGACCGCTGGTTGCCGTACGGATCGTAGGTCGCCGTGGTGATCCGCTGCAGCCCGTCGGTGGTCTTGACGATGTCGCCCAGGTAGTCGTATTCGTACGATTCGGTGCGGGTGACCGCGATGCCGGCCGGCGGCGCGTACGTCGGGAAGGTCGTCTGAGACTGCCGGCCCATCAGGTCGTAGGCCGAGGTCGTCACCGCGCCGTTGGGGTCGCGCTGGTCGGTGGCCTCCCCGTACGCGTCGTAGCCGGTGGTGGCCACCGGCCGTACCGACCTGGTCTGCTTGCCCGCCACCCAGGTGTCGATCGCCGGGCTGGTCACGGTGCTCGGCCGGCCCATCGCGTCGTACGTGTAGTCGGTGGTGAGCAGGCGCGGGTTACGCGCCGACCGGACCAGGCCGCGCTCGTCGTAGGTGTTGACCGTGGACAGCGTCGACTGGCTGTCGAGCTGCTGATCGGTGCGGGTGACCTGGTTGTCCGGGCCGTACTGGTAGCTGGTGACCTCGCTGCGGCCGGCCTGGGCCGCGCCGGTGAGGGTCTGCTGGAGAACGTTGCTCTCCGGGTCGCGCACGTAGTCGGTGGCCCGGGCCGCGCCCGACGGGTCGGTCACGGTCCGGCTGATGTTGCCGGCCGGGTCGTACGCGTTGGTCGTCGTGACCCCGCCGTCGACGTCCTGGGTCAGGTCGCCCTCGGCGTCGTAGGTGCGTTGCTCCAGCGTGACGTCGCGGACCGTGCCGGACGGATCGTGGTAGCCCTGCCGGACGGCCGACGCGAGCAGGTCGTTGTCGTAGTACGTGTAGCGGGTCGTGCGGCCCATCGCGTCGGCGTAGCTGACCAGCCGCCCGCCCGGGTCGTAGCCGCGCCACTCGAGCGTGATCGCGGTGTCGGCGTCGGGGTTGTCGGGGTCGGCGCCGACGCCGTCCGCGGTGCGGGTCAGCAGGTGCTGCTCGTCGTCGTAGACGTCGGTCCAGGTGATGCCGCCCTGGTCCGTGTGGGCAACGGTCAGCCCGTCGGCCGAGTAGGTGGTGCGGTCGGTGGTGTTGTCCGGGTAGCGGGTCGAGGCCGCGCGGTCGTGGGCGTCGAAGCCGTACACCGTGGTCCGGGCCGGGTCGCCACCGGTGGCGTCGGACAAGGTCACGCTCACCGCGTTGCCGTCACCGTCGTACGCGTACGTGGTGACCTGCTGATGGGTGACCCCGTTGATCGGGTTCTTGACCGCCGGGTCGGTCCGGGTGTGCACGAGCGAGCTCGGGTAGTACGTGTACGCCGTCGTGGAGAAGACCGCCCCGCCGTCGTTGCCGGTCGTGATCTGCTGGACCCGCCCCTGCTCGTCGTACTGGTATTGGGTGTGCAGGGCGAGCGGCGAGATCTGCTCGGCCAGGTCGCCGTTCGAGCGGTACCGGTACGCCGTGACCTGGTTGCGCAGGCCGTTGTGCTGCAGCAGCGCCCCGGCCGGCACCGTGCCGCCGCCGACGGCCGCCTCCGACCCGGTCGCGTACGTCCAGCTCTCGGCCGGTCGATCGGTCACCCCGGCCGGCTTGGGATAACTGGTTCCGGTCAGCCGCCCGGCCGTGTCGTAGGTGTAGGCGGTCCGATAGGTCGTGTCGGTCGGCCCACTGGACCGGGCGGTCGACTCGGCGGTGACCCGGTCGTTGCGCGGGTCGAGCGGGTCGGCCTTGTTGAGGTAGTAGGACTTGTAGCCGGTGTCGCAGGCGCCGGCGGCCCGGCAGGTCTGCTGCGACAGCACGTTGCCCCGGTCGTCGGTGGTGAACGCCGCGTAGTGGTTGTTGGCGTCGGCGACCTTGGCGACGAAGCCGGCCGCGTTGTAGTCGAAGAACTGCCCGGCCCCGTCGTGGGTGATCGAGGTGAGCCGGCCGTTGTGGTCGTAGTCGACGTTGTAGACCCAGTCCGGGTAGGGCCCGTGCAGCGCGATCCGGCCGGTGCCGCCGTTGGGTACGGGCGCGTCGAGTGTCCAGTTGCGACCCCAGCTGTCGGTCAGGGCGCGTACCCGGTCCGATTCGTCGTCGTAGGTCAGCCTGGCGTACTGCCGGTTGTCCTGCGGAAGCGTGATGCCGGTGAGCACGTCGATCTGCTTGGCCGCGGCGTAGTGTCCGGCCACCGCGAGCGCGCTCAACGGCTGGTTGTAGAGGGCGACCTCGTCGATCCGGCCGCTGAAGTAGAAGCCCTCGTTGTTCGTGGCCGGCCAGTTCTTGGTCTGGCCCGCGCCGACCGTGTACTGCCACTGCTCGGCGTGGTCGATCGGGCCGGTGGCAATGGTCTGCTGGGCCACGCCGTCGACGTACAGGGTCTGCTTGTCGATCGACGCCGAGAGCACGGCGTGGTGCCAGGCGCCGTCGTTGACCGGGGTGTCGCTGATCGCCTGCCGGGAACCGGTCGGGTTGGGCACCCAGAACCCGGCGTAGAGCAGGCCGTCGGTGCCGACGTACATGACCGGCGTCCACTTGGTGGCGGTGGCCGGGAACGGCTGGCCGTTCTGATAGCTGAGCAGCACACCCGAGTCGGTGGTCTGGAACCAGAGCTCGACCGAGGACGACATCGCCGGCGTGGTCAGCTTGGGCGGCAGGTTGACCCGGCTGCTGGCGCCGTCGAAGACTGCGGCCTTGTCGCCGGTGCCGCCGAGGGCGCCGTCGGCGTTGAGCGTCACCCCGGTGTACGTGCCGGCGTCGTCCCCGGGTGACCGGGCGGCCGCGCTGGCCGCGGTCGAGCCGCTCGTCTCGCCGAACCGCCAGTAGGCGCGCGGCGCGTCGTTGAGCACCTCGCTGCGGTAGTGCGAGGCGTTGCCGTAGTCGTAGGTGGTGCAGTTCGGAGCGGCGTCGGGCCCGCACACCGAGGTGAGCCGGTCGCCGGTGTACGTGTACTTCCAGACCGGCCCGTCGTTGGCCGTGACGTGGGCGATGTGGGTCCCGGACCAGGCCAGTGTCAGCTTGCGCCCGCTCACGTTGTTGCGGATCTCGGTGACGTGGTCGCTGGTGTCGTAGGTGAGCGTCTCGGTGAGCCCGTCCGGGTCGACGACCGTGGCGAGCCGGCCGAGCGCGTCGAACACCCATCGGTTGCCGCTGGAGTCGCGCAGCGTCCAGGTGGCCGTGATGTCGTTGCGGGTCAGCGACATCGCCACGCCCTGGGGCGGCGCGTAGCTGCCGTCGGGGTTGCGGCCGAACCGGATCTGGCGCCCGGTAGGCAGCGTGATCACGGCGCTGGGCGAGGTCGGCGCGCCGGCCACCCGGTCCTCGGCGAGCGCGGTGTCGATCCGGGACGCCCAGCCGGATCCGAACGCGTTGCCGCGCCGCGGATCGAGGCTGTTGTAGGTGCGGACGATGGTCAGGTCGGGGCCGGTCGTCGCGACCGAGGCGTCGGTGACCACGGTCGAGTAGTTGCCGATGCCGGGGTCGAGGCCGGGTCCCTGGGCGGAATCGGGGTTGCCGGCCAGGTTGGAGGTGATCGCGGGCTGCGGCACTCGGGTGGTGATCATCAGCGGCCCGGTGTACGGCCCGGTACCGCTCGAGTCGTTGACCCGGACCCACCAGTAGTAGGTGCTCGACCAGTTCAGCGGCGGCGGGGTCCAGCTGTGCCCGGTCAGGCCGGAGCTGACGCAGTTGGTGGGCGCGGTCGGGGTGCCGGAGCAGATCTTGAAGTCGTACCGGAGCGTGGCGCCGGCCGGCCAGTTGTCGGGGTCGACGCCCTCGGCGTACAGGGTCGGGGTGATCGACTCGACCTCGGCGCCGGTGCCCGGCTGCTCGTAGTTGGCGGCCGGCAGAACGTTGTTGACCTTGATCGGGAACGTCGCGACCGGCACGCCGTACGCCGTGTGGAAGTCGGTGCCGGCCGAGTTGTACATCTGCAGCTCGACCGTGTAGTTGCCGGGCGCGACGGCCGGGATGGGCACCGTGATCGAGCCGGTGCCGAGCGGCGCGATCGCCGCCGACGGGGCGACCTTGGCCGAGGTGGCGACCGTGGTCGAGCCGTTCTTGACGACCACGCCGAGCTTGAAGCCACCGCCGGCCGGCCAGGTGCTCGACCCCTGGTTGGTCACCTTGGCGGCGACCGAACCGGCCGTGGTGTTGGTCGGCAGCAGCACCGAGTCGACGCCGTAGGCCGCGCCCTCGTCGCCGTAGGTGATGCTCAGCCGGGGCGGGTTGGCGCTCTCGGCGGCCGCGAACCGCTTGAACTGCGCGTTCGACTTCTCGTTGGCCGCCCGCACGCTGAGCCCGTTGAACGCCTTGCCGTGGGTCCAGCCGGTGGCGTCGTCGGCGCTCAGCCGCAGCGACTCCCAGTCCGGGCCGCAGGTGCTGGAGCCGCCCATGTGGGCGAAGGACTCGGTGTCGTACGCCTGGTTGACCGGCGCGCCTGGCCACCGCAGCGAGGACGGCGACCACGACTGGGTCACCGGGTAGACGCTCACCGGCGCGGCCGTGCAGGACGGGGCCCAGGTCTCGAACATCGTTACCGAGGCGCCGTCGATGTACTTGTTCTTGAGCGTGGTGGCGAGACTGCCGAACTTCAGGTACGCACGGCCGATGTGCTTGCCACCGTCCTCGGTGCCGACCTGCATGTCGGGCGAGCTCGACTCGTCGCCGTGGCCGGACATCACGAAGGTGTCGCCGTCGGTCGTGATCGAGCTCGACGCGGCGGCGACCAGCGCGGTCATCGTGCCGTCGGCGTTGCGGAAGAGTTCGGTGCTCGCGTCCGGGCGGGCGACCGGCGTGCTGGTGCGCGGGTCGAAGCCGGCCGCGGCTTTGCCGATCTTGACGGTGGGCTTGATCTTGCGCGCGCTGGCGGCCGGCGGTGGGACCGGTTTCGGTGCGGTCAGCCGGTCGGGCACCGCCGCGGCCGGGCGCCGGAACGGCTTGCCCGTCGCCGTGAGCCCGGTATCACCCGATCCCACCGGAAGGTGGTGACTGCCGGTCGGCAGGGCCGCCCGGCGCTGGACCGGCGGTGCGTCCGCCGCTCCGGCCGGTCGGCCCGGTCTCGCTCCGGCCGGCTCGGCCGCTCGGGCCGGCGTGTCGGCCAGCTGGACCACCAGTAGACCGGCCAGCGCGCATGCCGATATACGACGCCATGTAACCACGGCAATCTCCCCGTTCGTTCCCCCATGTAGCGGGGAGCGACCACTGATCCACAGTGATCACTCCCCAGCGCTGGGTAACGTAACAGGAGATCGGCTCTCAGCGATATCCCAGTTCAGGCGAACTTTTCAGGACGCCGCCGGCCGACGGCTCTCCACCTCGTCGAGGGCGGCCGCGATCGACTTCGCCACGGTCACCCGGACCAGAGCGGACTCCCGCACGAACGCCGTGTGCGCCAGACCCTCGAGCCAGGACAGCAGACCGTCGTAGAAACCCTCGGGATCGAGCAGCACGATGGGCTTGTCATGCAGGTCGAGGGTGGCGGTGGTCCACACCTCGAACAGCTCGTCGAGCGTGCCCAGGCCGCCCGGCAGCGTGATGAAGGCGTCCGACCGCTCGATCAGCAGGTTCTTCCGGCTGCCCATGTCGGCGGTGACGATCAACTCGTCCGAGTGGACGTCGGCCACCTCGAGATCCACCAGGGACTGCGGGATCACGCCGAGCGTGTGCGCGCCGCCCGCCCGGGCCCCGTCGGCCACCGCGCCCATCATGCCGACGCAGCCACCGCCCGAGACCAGCGTGTGGCCGCGGGCGGCGATCTCGCGGCCGGTGTCGGTGGCCAGGTCGAGCCATTTCTGTTCGAGGGTGGAGGAGGACGCGCAGAAGACGCCGATCGCAGCCATCAGCTCTTCCCGTTCCCGGCCGCGTGCGCGGCGTCGGCCGCCACGATGATCTGCACGGCCTCCTCGATGTCGTCGGTGAGCTGGATCAGGTCCAGATCGGAGTCGCTGACCTTGCCGTCCTCGAGCAGCGTCTTGCGGATCCAGTCGATCAGGCCGGCCCAGTAGGCGACGCCCATCAGGATCACCGGGAAGCGGGTGACCTTCTTGGTCTGCACCAGGGTGATCGCCTCGAACAACTCGTCGAGCGTGCCGAAGCCGCCCGGCAGCACGACGAAGGCCTGGGCGTACTTGACAAACATGGTCTTGCGGACGAAGAAGTAGCGGAAGTCGATGCCGACGTCGACCCAGTCGTTGAGGCCCTGCTCGAACGGCAGTTCGATGCCGAGCCCGACCGACATGCCGCCGGCCTCGGTGGCACCCCGGTTGGCCGCCTCCATCACGCCCGGGCCGCCGCCGGTGATCACCGCGTAGCCGGCTTCGGCGAGGGCGGCGCCCAGCGCGGCCGCCATCTCGCACTCGGGGCTTTCCGGCTTGCTGCGGGCCGAGCCGAAGACGCTCACCGCCGGCGGCAGGTCGGCCAGCGTGTCGAAGCCCTCGACGAACTCGGAGAGGATCCGGAGCGACCGCCAGGCGTCCTTCGTCTTCCACTCGCGCCGATGGTGCGAATCCAGCAGCTTCTCATCGGCCGTACTCGGCGGGATCGAGTCGCGGCGGAGCGTAACCGCTCCGCGGTGTCGTTCGGCGCCGGAAGGTCGCCCGTTGGTGCTCTCCGTCATGCCTAGAAGGTAGTGCGGACGGTCAGTAACACGGTGAACAACCGGGTGGGTTTCGGTAAGAGGATTGCGGGTCGGCGACCTTTTGCCAGATTGAAGCAACGGACGGTAGCTCTGGAGCGTCTGTACAGTTACCAAACGCACGGCGTCAGGCAAGGGAGCCACCGTGACGACTCGATACGAAAGACTGAAAATGCAGCGCCGCATGCAGCGGCGCATCCAGTTGGTGGTCGAGGAACGCCGCATGTCCGCGGCCCGACCGGACACCCATGCCGAGCCCGCCGACACGGGCGAGGCCACGATCGAGATCCCGGTGGCGGCGCTGCTGCGCCCGGCGCCGGCTCCGCCCGCGGAGCGGGCGATCGGCCGGTTCACCGTCCGTTCGGCCTGATCTTCGTTCAGATCGCGTACGAGGCGAGCCACCGGTGCAGCGTGGCCGCGCCGTCCCGGATCTTGCCGATCTCGACGTGCTCGTCGGGAGCGTGCGCGAGCAGCGGATCGCCGGGTCCGTAGTTGAGCGCCGGGACGCCGAGCGCCGCGAACCGGGCGACGTCGGTCCAGCCCAGCTTGGCCGCCGGCGCCTCACCGACCGCGGCCAGGAACTCGCGGGCGGGCGCCGCGTCGAGCCCGGGCATCGCGCCGGGCGCCGAGTCGATCAGCTCCACCTCGTAGCCGGCGAACACCTCGTGCAGGTGTTCGAGGGCCTGCTTCTCCGTACGGTCGGGCGCGAACCGCATGTTGACCTGCACCGTGCATTCGTCCGGCACGACGTTGCCGGCCACGCCGCCGGAGATCCGCACCGCGTTCAGGCCCTCACGGTACGTACAACCATCGATGGTGACCGTGCGTGGACGGTAGTCGTCGAGCCGCCGCAGCACCTCGCCCGCCGCGTGAATCGCGTTGATCCCCCGCCAGGCCCGGGCGGTGTGCGCCCGCCGTCCGCCGACGTGCACCGACGCCTGCAGGGTGCCCTGGCAGCCGGCCTCGACCACGCCGTAGGTCGGCTCGAGCAGCACCGCGAAGTCGGCCACCAGCCACTCCGGCCGCTGCTCGGCGACGTGGCGCAGCCCGTTGTGCTGCGAGTCGATCTCCTCGGCCTCGTAGAAGAGGTACGTGATGTCGTACGCCGGGTCGGGCAGGGTCGCCGCGAGGTGGAGTGCGAGGGCGACGCCGGACTTCATGTCCGACGCGCCGCAGCCGTAGATGAGATCGTCGACGACGGTGGAGGGGAAGTTGCCGTTCAGCGGGACGGTGTCGAGGTGACCGGCCAGCACCACCCGCTGTTCGCGACCCAGATCGGTGCGCGCCATGACCGTGTTGCCCAGCCGGTCGACACTCAGATGAGGAGCCGTCCGGAGCACCTCGGCGACGAAGTCGGCGATGGCCGATTCGTTGCGGGAAACGGACGGCACGTCGACCAGGGCGCGGGTCAGCACGACCGGGTCGACCAGCACGTCCTCAGACAGCGGGTTCGCCATAGGCCGCACCATACCTGCGCAGGGTGAACCACCGGTTCCGATGCGATCTTCAGCACGCTCCGGCCTCTTTAGTAGGGTGCGGGGCGTGGAAACCGCGATCTCGACCTCGCCCGCCTGGGGCATCGGCCTCGCCACCGTGACCGCCGAGGGTCAGGTGCTCGACACCTGGTTCCCCGGGGGCTTCCTCGGGCTGGGCGACGAGCCCGCCGAGGCGCCGGTGCTGCCGGCCGGGCTGACCGGCCCCAAGACGCTGCCCGGCCTGTCCACGGTCGAGGTGCGGGTCACGGTGAAGTCGCTGGCCGAGCCGATTGCCGACGCGTCGGACGCCTACCTGCGGCTGCACCTGCTGTCGCACCGCCTGGTCGTCCCCAACTCGATCAACCTGGATGGCATCTTCGGCAAGCTGGCCAACGTCGCCTGGACGTCGGCCGGCCCGTGCCCGGCCGACCGGGTCGACGAGCTTCGCCTGATCGAACGGGCGGCCGGCCGGCACCTGGCGGTCTACGGGGTCGACAAGTTCCCCCGCATGACCGACTACGTGGTGCCCGCGGGGGTCCGCATCGCCGACGCCGACCGCGTGCGGCTCGGCGCCCACGTCGGCTCCGGCACCACCGTGATGCACGAGGGCTTCATCAACTTCAACGCGGGCACGCTCGGCACCGCGATGGTCGAGGGCCGCATCGTGCAGGGCGTGGTCGTCGGCGACCACACCGACATCGGCGCCGGCTCGTCCATCATGGGCACGCTCTCGGGCGGCGGCACCGACAAGGTCTGGATCGGCGAGCGCTGCCTGCTCGGTGCCAACGCCGGCACCGGCATCTCGCTCGGCGACGACAGCGTGGTCGAGGCGGGTGTCTACATCACCGCCGGCTCCAAGCTGACCCTGCCCGACGGCCGGGTGGTCAAGGCGCGCGAGCTGTCCGGCGTTCCCGGCCTGCTGTTCTGGCGCAACTCGGTGACCGGCGTGCTCGAGGCCCGGCCGCGCAAGGGCACCGGCATCGAACTCAACTCGGCGCTGCACGCCAACGACTGAAGGCTTCCTGCACCGCGGTCGTGAGCTCGCCGAGCACGGTCGACTCGATCTTCCAGTACTGCCAGTAGAGCGGGACGTCCAGATGGGCGTCCTCGACGAGCTGGACGTATCGCCCGGCCGCGATGTCGGGGTGCGCGATCTGCTCGGGCACCATGCCCCAGCCGAGCCCGAGCCGGATCGCGTCGACGAAGGCCGAGGCGGCCGGCACGTAATGCACCGGTGGCTCGACCGCGCGGTGGGTGCGACCGGCCAGGAAGCGGTGCTGCAGCCGGTCCTTGCGGTTGTAGACGATCATCGGCGCGTTCGGCAGGTCGGCGGCGAACTCCGACCGGCCGACCGGCAGGTAGCGCATCGCGCCCAGCCGCTCGAGACGGCAGCCCTGCACGACGACGTGCTCGGCGGTGACCGCGGCCATCGCGGTGCCGGTGCGCAGCAGGTCGGCGGTGTAGTGCTCGTCGTCGGTGTGCAGCTCGTAGCGCGGGCCGGGCACCCGGGCCAGCGCGGGCAGGAACCAGGTGTGCAGCGAGTCGGCATTGACCACGATCGAGACGCGGGTGCCGTCGCGCGCCTGGTCGAGCGCCTCCCGTTCGAGCAGCGCGACCTGCCCGGCGAACCGCACCAGGGCCTCGCCCGCCGTCGTCGCCACGCACGGCTTGGCCCGGCGCACCAGCACCTGGCCGACCGAACGCTCGAGCGCCTTGATGCGCTGACTGACCGCGGACGGGGTGACGTGCAGCTGCCGGGCCGCCGCCTCGAAGCTGCCGGTGTCGACCACCGCCTGAAAGGTCGCCAGCTGCACCGCATCCACTTAAGCAATGCTAATCCAACGTAAGATTCTTTAGTTTTCCTTCGCACCGGCGACCTCTTACCGTCGGAGGGGTGTTCACCTCCGCCATCGCCGGCTTCGCCGCCTCCGCCGTCCTGATCATCGCGATCGGTGCCCAGAACGCGTTCGTCCTCCGCCAGGGCCTCCGCCGCGAACACGTGCTGCCGGTGGTCCTGACCTGCGCGCTCTCCGACCTGATCCTGATCCTCGCGGGCATCGGCGGCCTCGGCGCGGTGGTGAACGCCCGGCCGGGCGCGGTCACCGCCATCCGCTGGGTGGGGTCGATCTTCCTCATCGCGTACGCGGTCCTGGCCGCCCGCCGCGCACTGCGGCCCTCCGCGTTGAACCCGGCCGAGCGCGCCCCGGCCACGCTGCGCGCGACCCTGCTCGCGTGCCTGGCCTTCACCTACCTCAACCCGCACGTCTATCTCGACACCGTGCTGCTGCTCGGCTCGATCGCCCAGCAGCACCCGCACCGCTGGCTCTTCGGTCTCGGCGCGGCGGCGGCCAGCCTGGCCTGGTTTACCGCGCTCGGCGCGGGGGCGCACAAGCTGGCCCCGCTGCTGGGCCGCCCGGCCGCCTGGCGCCTGCTGGACGCCCTGATCGCCGTCGTGATGCTCGGCGTGGCCGCCAACCTGATCTTCGCTTATTGAGTGGGGCCGTCGAAGGGCCTCGCGGCCGCCACGAGGAAACGGTGCGCGGTCACCGTGAACCCGCTCCGCGCCCGGATCACCGCGTCGAGCCGCCGCAGCTCCTTGGCATAGCGCTCGGGCGTGAAATCGCGCACCTGCCACGGCGACGCCCCGAGCTGCCGCACCACCTCTTCGATCGAGCGGAAGGTGACCGACGGGTGCTCCTCGCGTACGTCCGTCACTCCAAGCCCCGCGGCGGCGAGAGCCGCCGTCGCAACCTCGGCGTTCCACCGCTGCACGCGGGGCGGGGTGGCGCCCAGCGCATCGTTGAGCGCCAGCAGGTCGTCGCTGCCCACCTGCTGGCTGAGCACCCGGCCGCCGGGGCGCAGCAGGCGGGCGATGTCGGCCGCCGGGAGCCGCCCGTGCCGGCTGAGCACGACGTCGAACTCCTCCTCGCCGCCGGGCAGCTCGGTGAGGACGGGGACACCGAACGGCATCAGGCGGTCACGCGCGACCGGGATGTTGCGGGCCCAACTCTCCACCGCGATCGTGTGCGGCGGCAGGGGGGCCAGCTCGGCCAGCAGCTCGCCACTGCCGGTATCGAGGTCGAGCAGGCTGCCGGCGTGACGCAGCTGGGCGCGGGCAAGATCGGGGTACGACCATGACGGCTCGGACCCGAGGGCACGGCCGTCGAGCCAGGCGAATTCCCACCCGGTGCCGTGCACGCCCGAGGCCTCGCCGACCAGATCGCCGTACCGCCCACTGCGCACGTTCGCACCGTAGCCAGGAACGCTGTGTGCCAGGCGTCTCTCTCCAACCGCCAATACCGGTTCTGAGCTGGGAAAACTGAGCTGGATAGATCTTTGTGAGGACCGAATCGTTACCGATGTGATGCCACTAAAGGAGTCGTGAAAACGTCTCGCCGATGAACTCCGGGTTATGCCGCAAGGTGGCGCTGCCGACGGTCAGCTCGACCATCACCGAATCAGACATCGCGGTCGGGGCAGCCCGGGGCAAAACCCAAAGCTTGTCGGTCTCGGCCAGACGCTTCGCGTTGTCGGCATATCGCTCGGCGGTCGTCGACAGCCAGATGTGCATCATCGGCGTCTGCGGCGGCGAGGGCAGCACCCGGATGCCGGGCACGGCCTCGAGCGCGGCCGCCACCGCGTGGGCGTGCTCGAACCGGGCCGGCATCTCGGCCAGCGCGCCGGGCAGCCGGTTGCGCGCCGACGCGGCGGCCGGCCAGAGCCCGAACAGCGTGCCGCCGAGCCGCCGGCGCCACTCCTTGACCTGGGCCACGTCGTCGACCGAGCCGGCCACGCAGCACCCCGGAAGCGCACCGACGCCCTTGTAGAACGAGACGTAGACGGTGTCGAACAGCGCGGCGACCTCGGCCGGCGACCGGCGGTAGCCGGCCGCGGCCTCCCAGAGCCGGGCGCCGTCCACGTGGACGGCGGCGCCGCGGTCGCGGGCCCAGCCGGCCTGCGCGACGAGGTCGTCGAAGGGCGGCAACTGCCCGCCGAGGTCGCGCTGCGGCAGTTCGAGCAGCAGCGCCGCCACCGGCTCGGCGACCGCCCGCAGATCATCGAGCGTGAGCAGGCGGGTCAGCTCGCCGACCGAGCGCCCGACCAGGCCGTGCATCCGGGCGAAGCCCTCCTCCTCGTGCCGGGCGACGTGACAGTAGGGGTGCCAGAGCACGGTGCGCAGGCCGCGGGCGTCGGCGTGCACGCGCAGAGCGGCGGCCTGGGCCATCGTGCCGCTGGGTAGGAAGACGGCGGCCGGTTTGCCGAGCAGTGCGGCGACCTCGCGCTCGAGGTCGGCGACGACGCCACCCTCGCCGTACAGGTCGGGCTCGACGTCGTCGCCGATCGAGGCGATCATCTCGGCGGGGCGGCCGAAGCCGTTGCCGAAAAAGGTGTCGGTGCAGGCGGCGCGGCGTGCGGCGATCTCGTCCACCGCGCCAGTCTCGCAGAGATCGCTAGTGCCGGACCGGCATCAGGATCGAGAATCGTGAATCGTCGCCCGGCAACCGGAACGCCAGCGGCTTGATCGGGCCGTCGAGCTCCAGCACCAACTGCCCGCCCGCCCCGGCGTCGAGGGCCTCGAGCAGGAACTCGCGCCGCACCGCGACATGCGAGGCGGCGTCCGCCGCCCACTCGCTCTCGGCGACCAGGCGAACGCTTCCGGCCGGGTCGACGCCGAGGACCGAGATCTCGTACGCCGTCCCCTCGTGTTCCCGCTTCGTCGAAGGAGCGGCCGCGACCGCCACCCGCAGGGCCGCGGTGTCGACCGTGACCTGCTTGTTCCGGTCCCCGACCGGGAGCAGCCGACGGAAGTCGGGGAAGTCGAACGTCAGCGGCTCCGCCTCGACGACGCCGTCCTCGGTCTCCGCCCGCACGGCCTCGGCGGTGAGGTCGAGCGTCACCTGGCCGGCCCGCACCGCCCGCACCTCGTCCACGAACGGCAACGGCAGGAAGAGCCGGATCGGCGGACCTTCGACGGCGGCCGCCGCCTCCGCCACCGCCAGCCGGTAACGATCGGTCGCGACCAGGGTCAACGTCTTCGGATCGCATTCGGCGTGGACGCCGGCCGGGACCGGCCCGTCGGAAGCGGACGGGGCGGCGAAGCGGACGGCGTCAAGGGTCGCGGCGAGCGCGGCAGCCGGCAGGGTGATGCGGGTCATCAGGTTTTCCTCCAGGTCGAGCAGGGCGTGGATGCGGAGGAGTTCACGCTGGGCGTCGGCCAGCCCGTCCTCGAGACGGCGGCGGTGCCGGTCGAGCCGATGGCGTACGGCCTCGGGGTCACCCAGGTCGTGAACCGCCCGGGCGATCTCGGCGACCGGCATGCCCACCCGCCGCAGCCCGGCGATCAGCCGGGCCGCCCGCACCTGGTCGTCGGCGTACCGGCGATAGCCGGTCGCCGGATCGACCTCAGCCGGCACCAGCACCCCGGCGCCGTCGTAGAACCGCAGCGCACTGATGCTGAGCCCGCTGGCCCGCGCCACCTCGCCGATGCCTCGCATGTCTCCTACCACTGAACGAACCCTGGTGCCTCGACCTGCTGGAGGGTCAAGCTAATCCACGAAGGCGCCGCAGGTCATGTTGATGGCCGCGCCGGTGATCGTGCGGGCCCAGTCCGACGCGGCGAAGACGGCCACGTTGCCGACGTCCTCGAGCGTGGCGGCGCGGCCCAGCAGGGTGCTTTCGACCAGGCTCTTCTCGATCGGCGCTCGCCACTCGAGCTCGGCCGGGATCGAATCGGGCACGCCACCGGTCTGCAGGGTGATCACGCGAATGCCGTACTCGCCGAGCTCACACGCCAGCTGCCGGCGCAGCGCCTCGATCGCCGAGAACTCGGTGACCAGGCCACCCAGCTGATGGTTTCGCCGGTGGGCCGACCGGTCGCCGTCCCCGCCGAACATCAGGATCACGCCGTCCCGCTGCTGCTTCATGTGCCGCGCCGCCGCCCGCGCGGTCACAAACCGCGACCGCAGACCCGCCTCGACCGGGGCAAGATAGTCGGCCACCGCCATATCGGTGGCAGGCTTCCCCTGTACGTCGTGGTCGGTGACGACGTTGACCGAGATCTGGATCCCACCGGCCCGACCGGCAACCTGGTCGGCGTGCGCGTCGACCGCTTCCTCGTCCCGCGCGTCGACGACCGCGGTGTCGACCGGACCTTGAATCTGGGCCGCCACCCGGTCGAGGCTCGCCTGGGTACGCCCGGCCAGGAAAACGTGCGCACCCTGCTTCGCGAACGCCTTCGCCATCGCACCGCCGATCGAGCCGCCACCGCCGTAGACGATCGCGTTCCGCCCCTCCAGCAACATCAGTCGCGCTCCTCTCTGTCTCCCGTTGTGACCGTCGCGCCCGCGCGAACTCATCGGTCTTGCCCCCGCCGATACGCTCTCGGCATGCCGCAGCACCTGATCCAGCCCGAGGGCATGCCGCCGACGAACGGTTACAGCCACGTCGTCGCCTTCACCGGCACGATGGTCATGGTGAGCGGGCAGGTGCCGCTGGACGCCGACGGCCGCCTGGTCGGCCCCGACGACACGCGGGCTCAGGCCCGGCAGGTCTTCCGCAACCTGCAGATGGCGCTGACCGCGGCCGGTGCCCGCATGGCCGACCTGGTCAAGCTGACGGTGTTCCTGACCAACATGGCCGATCTGGCCGACTTCCGCGAGGTCCGCGACGAGTTCGTCGACCCGTGGCGGCCGCCCGCCAGCTCGCTGGTGCAGGTGAGCGCTCTGGTCCACCCGTCCTTCCGCATCGAGATCGAGGCGGTCGCCGCCCTACCCTCTTGAGGACAGAACCGTTAGCCGAACGTTTCTTTCGAACGAAAAGGCTAATCCGTTCGGTGCGAGGGTTTAGCTTTTATTCGGCGGAACGTGTCTCCGGCTCGCGTTGAAACGGTGTTTAGACGGCCGTTTCGGTGAGCTTGATCAATACTTGGCTTGAACTGTCGGCCCACGCCTGTTAGACACAGCATTCTTACCGGCGGCGGCCCTTGGTTGCCGCGTTTGGGCTGGTCAGATGCGTCCTACCGGCGGAGCCGGAGTACCCCTTTCAGGGTCGTCGAGTCGGCCCGGTTCGACTACCGCACAGTTCCTTGTTGGACAAGCGTAAGCACTATCGCCAGGGCCGTTTCCGTGGGTCATCTTTGGTCGCAGCGCCGGAACGGTTCCGAGGAACTCCGGCCCCCATTACGAAGCCCCACCCGCGATTCTCACCCGTTCCAGGAGGAACCCCCCATGCGCAAAATCACCAAGCGCTCCGTCGCCATCATTGCAGCCTCGCTGGTCGCCATCGGCGGCGGCGCCGCCTGGGCGACTTGGACGCTGATCGGCGATGGCAGCACGGCCGCGGCGGCGGAGTCGGCGTCCCAGCTGTCGATCACCGCTCCTGCGACTGCGGAAGGCGGTCTCGCGCCGGGCCAGGCAGCGGACATCGTGTTTGTGGTCGCGAACCCCAACAAATACCCGGTCACGATCGGGGCCGTAAAGCTGACCGGACTCACGGTGACGAAGGCGAGCGACGCAACGGGTACCTGTGCGCCCACCGACATCCTGATGCCCGAAAACGCAAACCTCACCGGCGCTTCTGGTCTGGACGTTCCCAAGGGCCCTTCCAGTCAGGGCGTGCGACTGAAGTCGGCTATCTCGATGAAGCAGTCGGCGGGCGACGGCTGTAAGGGCGCCAGCTTCGGCATCACGGTCCACATTGACGCCCACACGCCCACGACCACGACCCCCTGACGCGCGCGCTTCCGAATCAAACCTCACTAGCCGCGGAGGCACTCGTGCGACGGTGGCGCATCATCACTGGCGTGACCGCCCTTCTCGCGGCTGCGGTCGTCGTCACCGGCGACGGCCCGGCGGCCGAGGCGGGCGCGATGCTCAACACGTCGCACAGTGGGCACTTCGCCGACGATGAAGGCTTTCTCATCGTCGGCGGACCCGTCCGTGGTCTCCACCCTGGCAGTTCGCAGCGGATCGACATCTCCTTGCGGAATCTTCAGTGGCAGCCGATCCGGGTCCGGAACATCCGGGCCTGGGTCGCCACCACCTCGCGCCGCGCCTGCCGGCCCGACCCCTCCAACCTGGTCATCCGGCCGTTCCGCGGGCGCCTCCCGGTGCTGGTGAACACCCGCGGCCGCACGATGCCCGGCTCGTTCGAGGTGTACATGCCGCACTCGGTCTCGAACGCCTGCAAGAACGTCGTCTTCACGATCCGCTTCGCCGGCCAGGCCGAGCAGGTGCGGCGATGAGGCGCTACGCGCGTCCGCTCGTCGTCGGCGCGACCGTCTTGGCCCTCGGCGTCGCCGGCACGATGGCAGCTTCCGCCTGGACGGTCCCGGTCAAGAAGGTCACCGTCAAGGTGCGGGCAGCCAAGATGCCCAAGGGGATCACTCCCAGTGCCGGTCCGCAGGGCCGCAACGCGATGGTCTCCTGGAGCGCCCAGGAGATCCTGCCGGGCGTCCGCATGACGTCCTACATCGTCGCCGCCGAGGACGTCAGCGCGGCGCACCACGCCGGCATCACGCACACCGTCCGCGCCTCGGGTGGCGACCTCGAGTCCTCCACCTTCACCGCGGCCGAGCTGGGCACCGGGCGGTGGCGCTGGACGATCACCCCGCACTTCGAGAACTGGGCCGGCGTCGAGAGCAGGCCGAGCGCCGCCGTCACCTCCCCCGTCTCGGCCGCGTCCGCGCTGGCCGACACCGTCACCGCAATGGCCGCGGGTGTGGCCGCGCCGGCTGTCGACCCGGCGTCCACCCCGATCGAGCCGACGCCGGCCGCGCCGACGACGAGCAGCCCGCCGGCGCCGGAGACCCCTGCGACCCCGGCCACGTCGGCAACCGAAAAGGAGCCGGCGAAGACGGAATCGCCGAAAGCCGACCCCACACCTTCGGATATTCCTTCCGGCCCGCCATCGACAATCGAGAGTGCCGCCGAATAGGGAGCGGTCCCGAACGGGTTAGGCCACTCCTCAAGCGCCTGCCGCGATCGTAGGATGGGTGCACGTGCAGGCGTACAGGAGAATGGCCTGGCATCGCCGATAATCTTCCACCTCGACCGGCACAGATTTGTGGCCGGCTTATGATGCTGCTATGCCGCCGTCGTCGCAGGGTGGGATGGTTCCACGGGAAACCGCAGGTCACCGCGGCCGAGTGCGCCACGCCCGGTGATTCCCCCGTCAGGGTTAGGCCGGATAGCCGCTCCTGCGCGATTTATGCGCGCACAAGGGCGGACTAAATCCCGATCACAGGATCCGGCTTGTTCGGGGAACGTTATATGACCAGTCCCCATCCCGCCCTTGAGGAGGAAAGCGCCGCATGCGAAACCCTGGCCGACGGCCGTGATCCGCCGCGATCTTCTCTCCGGTGAGGGAAAACGGGAGCACGACGACATCAACAAAGAAATTCATATTGAGCTCGAGACGGCCGACCATGAGGAGCCGACCTGGGAGGTGCGCCCGGCCGGGCAGGGGCGGAAGCCGCGGATCGACCGGCGGACCCGGATGATACTGAGCGTGGCCGCCGCCGCGGCGCTCGTGGTGAATGCGGGTGCCGCCTGGACGTACTGGCACGTCACCGAGTCGAAGACCGCCGGCCGGAGCACCGGCGGCGCGGTCGAGCTGGCGTTGCGGGCCCGCAACGACCTCAACCAGCCGCTGACGCCGGGTCACACCGGCAACCTGACCGTGACGGTGGCCAACGAGTACGACTTCCCGATCCGGATCAAGCTGGTGACCGCGGGAACCGGCAACATCGTCGCCGACGACGAGCATCGGGACACCGGCTGCAAGACGCCCGGGGTGTCGCTGACGCGTCCGCAGTTCGACGTGTCGTGGGACGTGCCGCGGAACACCGTCGGGGCGTTCACGATCCCGGCCGGGCTGTTCATGAGCCGCAGCTCGCAGCACGCCTGCAAGGGTGCCACGTACACCGTGCCGGTGCGGGTTTCCGGGTACGGGATCGATTCGGCCTGAGACGGAGGTTTCTTTCCGCCGTCTTCGCGGAACTTCATCGGTATGACACGAGTTTCGGTGGTGACGGGTGCGAGCGGCGGCATCGGCCGGGCGACGGCTCGCGCGCTTGCTGCGCGCGGCGACGCGGTGGCGCTGCTCGCGCGGGGCGAGGACGGTCTGGCGGCCGCGGCGGAGGACGTACGCCGGGCCGGCGGCACACCTCTGCCGCTGGAGGTCGACGTGGCCGACTTCGCCGCGGTCGACGAGGCGGCGGCGCAGGTCGAGAAGGACCTGGGCCCGATCGACCTGTGGGTGAACGACGCCTTCAGCTCGGTTTTCGCCCGGTTCGTCGACATCGACATGGCCGAGTTCCGGCGCACCACCGAGGTCTCCTACCTGGGTTACGTGCACGGCACCAAGGCGGCACTCAACCGGATGCTGCCCCGCGACCGCGGCGTGATCGTGCAGGTCGGTTCGGCGCTGGCCTACCGCGGCATCCCGCTGCAGAGTGCCTACTGCGGTGCCAAGCACGCGATCCAGGGGTTCAACGAGTCGTTGCGGGTCGAACTGTTGCACGACAGGCGCAACGTCCACGTGACCATGGTGCAGATGCCGGCCGTGAACACGCCCCAGTTCGGCTGGGTGCTGTCCCGGCTGCCGCGGAAGGCGCAGCCCGTACCTCCGATCTATCAGCCCGAGGTCGCGGCGAAGGCGGTTCTCTACGCGGCCGATCATCCGAAGCGCCGCGAGTACTGGGTGGGCGGTTCCACCGCGGCGACGCTGGCGGCCAATGCGCTCGCGCCCGGCATCCTCGACTGGTACCTCGCGCGCACCGGTTTCGACAGCCAGCAGACCGACGAGAAGCGCGACCCCGACGAGCCGACCAACCTGTGGGAGCCGGCCGACGGACGGCACGAACCGGATGCCGGCGCGCACGGCGACTTCGACGACAAGTCGAAGGATCGCAGTTTCCAGCTCTGGGCGTCACAGCATCACGGGCTGGTGGCGGCGGCCGGCGGCGCGCTGGTGGCCGGGCTCGGCTGGGCAATCGCCAAACGCCGGTAGGTACGAAGCCGGTAGGTACAAAGCCAGTAGGTACAAAGAGGGCCCCCGCAAGGCGAGGGCCCTCTTCGCAACAGAGCGTGGGCTTGAAAAGCACCGTCAATCATTCTACCGCCCGACGGATCCGATCGCGGCAAGGGTCATTGGGTGTGAATTCGGTCCGGCGGCCCCGGGTTGACGGGACGGTAGTGGCGTCCGTTGTGCGGCGGCATCCCGCGTACGTCGGAAGCGTCGACGATCGGAAGCCGCAGCGGACGTCGATGCCGGCCGTTCCGTAGCGGCTCCGCAGGAGCCGGATCTTCCTCGCGGGCGGCGTGCAACGCCGGCTTCTCCCCGGTGACGCCGTTGCCTTTGGGCAGGCCGGGCGACTCCTCGCCGGCCACCACCGCGGTCCGCAGGACGGCGCTGGCCCGCGCCGCCGCCGCGCGCCCGACCTGTTCGTCGTGGGCCGCCGCGGCGATGCCGGACGCGACCACCTTGGCCATCGCCTCGCCGTAGTTGCGCGCGTCGTGGATCTCCCGCTCGTGGATCAGCGCCGCCTCGTGCTCGCGCCGGCGGGCCACCCGGGCCTCGTTGCGCTCGTAGGCGTTGCCCCGCGAGGCGAACTTCAGCGCGACCGCGGCACAGTCGAGCGCGACCAGCAGCAGCGTGATGCCCAGATAGAAGACGCCGACGCCCCAGAAGTCGCTGCTCACCAGGTGCCACATGGCCGCCGTGCGCGCGCCGAAACCCGCGTCCGCCTTGACCGCGGCCGAGTTGTCGGAGCGCTGGTTGCTGATGCGCTGGGACAGGTCGGACTGCTCACGGGCCCGCGCCTCGCGGTCCGAGCGCTGGGTGGCCAGCAACTGCCCGGCCTGGGCGTCGAGCACGGCCGCCTGCTTGTCGAGTGCCCGCGACTGCAGCACGAGGTTGTAGCAGTAGCCACCGGCCGGGCAGCCGCCCGAGTGGGTCACGCCCTTGCCGGACGAGTCGGCGAGCGCCTGCTGGTAGAGCGCGCGGGCGTCGTGCCGCTTCTGGGCGGCCTTGTTCGTCAGGTCCTGCACCGCCGCGTCGTCCGCCGACTCGTCCTTCTTCAGCTGGTTGAGCTGGGCGGAGTAGGTGGCGATCGCTCCGCTGGTGTCGATCGAGCTGAGCTGCTCGTTGTGCACCTGGTTGAGCCGCGCGTCGATCTCGCCCTGGTAGCGGGCCAGCATTAACGGCTCGGTGATCAGCACCGCGAACAGCAGGGCGAGCGCGAGCCGGCCCGCGTACAGGCTGAGGGTGGGCCGTTTCAGGAAGTCCTTCGGGTCGGTCGAGTCCAGCTTGTCGTAGCTGATGGACACCCGGCCGACGACCGCTCGGTCGTACGCCACCACGCCGGCCGCGACCAGCGGCCCGACCATCCACCGGTACCACGGGTGGGTGTAGTTGGAGCTGGCGTCGATGAAAGCGGCTCCACCTATGGTGGCGTAGACGAAATAGAGCAACACGAACATGCCGATCGCGGAGTAGAGGACGCGATCGGTGTGCGTGGTCACGCTTTCGGGGTTGACGTTCGCCACCCTCAGCAGCGTGTCTCGGCGACCCTTCGGCATGTTGCCGAGTCTCGCCGATCACAGGAGTATCCGTGCCCAAAATCGGTGGATCGGTGTTGGCTGGGTACATGAACGCCATGGATTCGGCGATTCCTGAACTGACACTCAATGACGGTCGTACTATTCCCCAGCTCGGTTTCGGCGTCTTCCAGGTGCCGCCCGACGAGACCCGCACCGCGGTCGAGGCGGCCCTGCGGGTCGGCTACCGGCACATCGACACCGCCCAGATGTACCGCAACGAGAGCGGCGTCGGCGAGGCGATCGCCGCATCCGGGCTGGACCGCGCCGACGTCTTCATCACCAGCAAGCTCAGCAACGCGGCGCACCGGCCGGACGACGCCCGGCAGGCCTTCGAGGGCACGCTGAAGGCGCTCGGCACCGACTACATCGATCTCTTCCTGATCCACTGGCCGCTGCCGACCCGCTACGACGGCGACTTCGTGCAGACCTGGCGCACGCTCGAGGAGTTCTACCGGGAGGGCCGGGCCCGCTCGATCGGCGTCTCCAACTTCACCCCGCACCAGCTGGGACGGCTGCGGGCGGAGACCGAGGTCCGGCCGGCGGTCAACCAGATCGAGATCCACCCGTACCTGACGAACGACGTGACCCGCGCCTACGACGTGGACAACGAGATCGCCAACGAGGCGTACTCGCCGATCGCCCAGGGTGCCGTGCTCGCCGACCCGGCGGTCGTCGCCGTCGCCCGGGAGGTCGGGCGGACGCCGGCCCAGGTCGTGCTCCGCTGGCACATTCAGCGCGGCGACATCGTCATTCCCAAATCAAAGACCGAGGAACGCGTACGCGAGAACTTCGCGCTCTTCGATTTCGAGCTCGACGAGCCGTCGATGGCGTCGATCAGCGACCTGGACCGGGGCGAGCAAGGCCGCATCGGCGGTGACCCCGACTCGATGGACTGGATTCCCGGCAACTAGCCGGGCAGCGTGGGCTCGGTGATCGTCACCCGCACGGTCACCGACGCCTCCACGGTCTGCGGCTCGGGGTCGACCTCGATCGAGGGCGCATCCGCGTCGCTACCGCTCGCGCGGAAGACGCTGCGCGTCGCGAAGGCTTGTGCCGGCCCCTCGTCGGCGATCTCGATCAGCCGGTCGATGCGGGCGCCGACCGCCTCCGCGTACTCCCGCGCGCGCCCCAGGGCGTCGTCGATCGCCGCCTTGCGCACCTCGGCTCCAGCCCGGCTGCCCGGCCGGAGCTGCCACCAGGGCCCGGCGACGGCCGCATGGCCGAGCCCGGCCAGCCGGAGCAGAAGATCGCCGAGACCGTCGAATTCGGTCACGGTCACCGTCGTGACCAGGCTTCCGGTGTACGCGACGACGCGCTCGCTGCCCCGCTTGAGTTCCGGGTAGACCTGCACGTGGCCGGTCTCCCGCCGCTCGACCGCAAAGCCGTCGACGATCACGCGCACCTCGGCGGCCCGCTCGGCGAGGCGCCTCAGCACCGCCTCGCGGTCGCGGTCGCGGGAGTGGGTGGTCACGCTGATCACCGCCTGCTCGGGCGGCACCTCACGCCGGGCCTCCCCGCGCACCACGATCGTCGGCGGCTCCATGGTCAGGTCAGACGGGCGACGGCGGCCGCCACCCGTTCGTCGGTGGCGGTCAGCGCCACCCGGACCTGCTGGGCCGCGGCCGGGCCGTAGAAGACGCCGGGCGCGGCCAGGATGCCGCGCTCGGCCAGCCAGTCGACGGTCTGCCAGCAGTCTTCGCCCCGGGTCGACCACAGGTAGAGACCGGCCTCCGAGTGGCTGATCTCGAAGCCCGCCTTGGTCAGCGCGGTGCGCAGCAGGTCCCGCCGGGCCGCGTAGAGCTCGCGCTGGGCGGCCACATGGGTCTCGTCGCCGAGCGCGGCCACCATCGCCGCCTGCACCGGCGCCGGGACGATCATGCCGGCGTGTTTGCGGACCGCCAGCAGCTCGCTCACCAGGGCCGGATCGCCGCCGAGGTAGCCCGCGCGGTAACCGGCCAGGTTGGAGCGCTTGGACAGCGAGTGGACGGCCAGCACGCCGGTGTAGTCGCCGCCGGTCACCTCGTCGTCGAGCACCGAGACCGGTCGCGTTTCCCAGCCCAGCGAGTGATAGCACTCGTCGCTGACCACGACCGCGCCGCGCTCGCGCGCCCACTCGACGACCTTGCGCAGGTGGGCCGGGGGCAGCACCTTGCCGGTCGGGTTGGACGGCGAGTTGATCCAGATCAGCTTGACCGGAGCCGGACCCAATGCGGTCAGCGAGTCGGACCGCACCACGGTCGCACCGGCCAGCCGCACGCCGACCTCATAGGTCGGGTAGCACACCGAGGGGATCACGACGGTGTCGCCGGGACGGACCCCGA
The DNA here is from genome assembly GCF_044455125.1 of Actinoplanes sp. NPDC051343. Classification (NCBI taxonomy): domain Bacteria; kingdom Bacillati; phylum Actinomycetota; class Actinomycetes; order Micromonosporales; family Micromonosporaceae; genus Actinoplanes; species Actinoplanes sp. NPDC051343. The sequence continues at coordinate 48,910 of NZ_JBITEL010000013.1, read as the reverse complement.
GCAGCGTCGGCAGCCAGGCCACCAGCTCCTTGGAGCCGATGGTCGGCAGCACACCCAACCGGCCGGAGGCGTTGCAGGAACGCCGGAACCAGTCGGCGATCGCCGCCCGGAGCGCCGGGGTGCCCGCGGTCAGCGGGTAGCCCGGCGCGTCGGACGCGGCGGTGAGTGCCTGGCGGATCAATGCCGGGACCGGGTCGACCGGGGTGCCGATCGACAGGTCGACGATGCCGTCCGGGTGCGCGGCGGCCTTGGCCTTCGCCGGCTCCAGCAGGTCCCAGGGGAAGTCCGGCAGAGCCGACGACAGCACGCTCAGTGGTCCTCGCCGCGGGGCGGCTGGGAGAGCACGAACGGGGTGTCCTTGTCGATCTTGCCGACCTTGGACGCGCCACCGGGCGAACCGAGATCCTCGAAGAACTCGTAGTTCGCGTTCGTGTAGTCCTTCCACTGCTCCGGGACGTCGTCCTCGTAGAAGATCGCCTCCACCGGGCAGACCGGCTCGCAGGCCCCGCAGTCGACGCATTCATCGGGGTGGATGTAGAGCATCCGGTTGCCCTCGTAGATGCAGTCGACCGGGCACTCCTCGATGCACGCCTTGTCGAGCACATCGACGCACGGCTCGGCGATGATGTAGGTCACGGGTCTTTCCCTTCCAAGCGATGCCGCCGGGACCGCCGACGAACGTTGCAGAGCCTAGTATCCCCACCGGAGGAGGTGACACGTGCTCCGTCGGCAGGATGTGGGACACCGGGTGGTGGTACGCCGGATTGTAGGGGTTTCCCAGGATCGCCCGCTGTTCACGGACGCTCTGGGTGAGCTGGTCGACCTCACCGAGACCGATCTCACAATCGCCACCGACAAGGGCACGCTGCGGGTTCCGCTCCGCGAGGTGCACCGGGCCAAACGGGTGCCCGCCGGCCGCCGCCCACCGGCGTCCGAGGTCATCTCGCTCGAGCTCGCCGCCAACGACGCGTGGCCCGCACCGACCCAGGCCCGGCTCGGCAGCTGGATCCTGCGCGCCGCCGGCAACTGGACCGGCCGCGCCAACTCCGCGCTCGCCGTGGGCGATCCCGACCGCACCCTCGAGGCCGCGATCGACGGTGTCGTCGAGTGGTACGCGGACCACGGCCAGCAGCCCCTGATCAACGCGCCGATGCCGCTGGCCGCGCCGGTCAGCGCGGCCCTCGACCGGCGCGGCTGGAGTGCGCGGCCGCTGACCCTCGTGCAGACCGCCCTGATCACCCCGCTGCTCGCCACCCCGCCGGTGCGCCACGACCGGCCACCGGTCGAGCTGGCCGACGCGCCCTCCGACGACTGGTTCGCGATGGTGAGCGAGCACAAGGGCACGCTGCCGCCGTCGGCGGTGCGCATCTTGACCGGTCCGGCCGAGGTGGTCTTCGCCCATGTGCACGACGCCGACGGCGCGCTGATCGGGGTGGCCCGCGGCGCGGTCACCGGCCCCGACCGCTGGCTCGGCGTCTCGCTGCTGCAGACCGCGCCGGCCGCCCGCCGCCAGGGGCTGGCCCAGCACATGCTGCGCGGGCTGCTGCAGTGGGGCGTGCAGCACGGCAGTCACCGGGCCTACCTGCAGGTCGAGGAGCGCAACACGGCCGCGGTCGCGCTCTACGGCAAGGCCGGCTTCACGACCCACCACACCTATCTCACGCGGGAAGCGCCGGTCTGACAGCTATCGGCGGACGACCTTGCGGGGCTTGGCCGCGCTCCTCTCGGTGTACGCCTTGAGGGAGCGCGAGCGGTAATCGGCGCCGATCATGACCGCCACCCAGTAGCCCAGCAGCGTGCCGACGATGGCGAAGCCGGCATAGAGCCAGACCTGCAGGAAGAAGTTGCCGGCGCCGTCGGAGAACGGCTGGCTGCCGCTGATGAAGGGTCCGACCAGGACGGTCAGCAGCAGGGCGGCGACCGTGCCGAGGAACCAGTCGGGGACCAGCCAGTCGAGCGGTTTGCGGCGCTGGGCGGCCCGGAACGTCCAGACGGCCAGCGTCAGACCGATCAGGGCGAACATGACGATCGACGCCCCGCTCTGCACGCCGTCGTCGTTCTTGAACGCGAAATGGATGACCACACGGGTCACCACATTGATCGCGAACAGCCCGACCGCCAGCGCCGCGATCGGGAACCAGCGCTGCTGCCTCATCATTCCTCCCGGGGGGACCTGGGTCGGGATCGTAACGCCAGGTGGATATCTGGTGGTTGCCTGCCGGTCATCTTTGCGGATGACGCGACCCGCGTCCCTGGGGGAGGGCTGGGATTGTGCTGTCAGTTGGGGCGCTTGGCCGAAGTGGACCCGACGGCGGGCGGGATCCGCTTGAGGATCATCCGATACGCGTAGATCGCGAAGGTCAGGCTGCCGATCAGGATCATCGCCAGGGCAACGTAGTTGGTGCCGCTCAGCAGATAGTCGCCCTCGTGGGTGCGGACGCCGGCGGCGATCAGCATGACGACGGTCCAGAGCGCCCATGGCGGGCCGAGCGCCCACCGGCGGCCGGTGGTGCCGACCGCGAACCAGGCGAGGCCGATGTTGCCGGCGACCGCCAGCACCACCGCAAGCGGGATCAACGGCCCGTGCCCGGACCCGATCGGATTCCCTTTCCACACCGACACGAAGTCGCCCGCCCGCAGCGTCGACAGCAGCAGCTCGAAAATGGCGCTGACAAACGCGAAGACGACCGACACGACGACGCCACCGGCCCGGACGATCGCCCCCGGCTCGCCCGGCTCGCCCTTCGTCCCGGCGGCCGGGTCGGCGTCCGCGAGCTCGGCGTCGCCCGCAGCCTGGCCGGCGGCGGCTGGCTCCGAGGCGGTCGGCTGGGTGGGCGTCGACGGGCCGCGGCGGCCGGTCGGGCGCGCGTCGGCCTTGCTCACCGTGCGGCCGACTCGCCGGCCGCGGCCGGCTGCTCGAGGGCGAGGCCGCTGAACAGGTCGCTCTCCCACCCGTGCGGCCCCTCGCCGGGACCCCGCTCGCCCTGCGCGAGTAGGAAGAACTCGACGCCCATGAACTCGCCGCCGAAGTCGCCCGCGATGCCGTAGAGCCACGAGTTGTCGGGGATCTGGGTCGCGTGGGCCTTCATCGCGGCGGTCTTGCGGTCGTAGTGATCGGTGCCGTCGATGCGGGCCGCGATCTCGTCGTCGGCGTGACCGAACGGCAGGTCCTCGACGTTTTCCACCCCGGCGAACGGGTTGTCGTCGAGCTGGCGGAACGCCTCCATGCCTTCCTTGAGCACGCTGCGCGGCATCGCCGTCCAGTAGATCTTCTGCGGTCCGTCGGCGCCGGCCAGCTCGGCGGCCCGCATCGCGACCCGGTGGGCCTGGATGTGGTCGGGGTGGCCGTAGAAGCCGTTCGGGTCGTAGGTGATCATGACCTGGGGGCGGACCTCGCGGATGATCTCGACCAGCATCGCCGCGGCCTCGTCGAGATCGGCCTGCCAGAACGCCCGCGGGTGGTTGTTGGTCTCGAGACCCATCATGCCGGAGTCGCGGAACCGCCCGGCCCCGCCGAGAAAGCGGTGGTCGGTGACCCCCAGCGCGGCACACGCCCGTTGGAGCTCGACCAGGCGGTAGCCGCCCAACTGGTCGGCCTGGGCCGCCTCGAGCTGGGCCAGCGCGGGCACGTGGATCTCGCCCTCTTCGCCGAGGGTGCAGGTCACGAGCGTCACGTGGGCGCCGGTCGAGGCATAGTGAGCCATCGTCGCGCCGGTGCCGGTGACCTCGTCGTCCGGGTGCGCGTGCACCAGCAGCAGCCGACGCGCGGGCAGGGCATCTGTCACGGCGGCCACTCTACGCGGCGGCCCCGGCCGGAATCCGGACGCCGTGCTGGCCGGTTCACCGACCGGAAAGAGCCTTGATCAGCGATGCTGAGCACGTGGACTACCCCGGACTCGCCGATCGCACCGGTCACTTCAGCTACGGCGCACCGCACGCGGTGACGGTCGGCGCCGACGGTGCCCGGGTCGTGTTCCTGCGATCGGCCGGCCCGGAGGACCCGGAGGCCGCCCTCTGGACGTTCACCGTGGCGACCGCGACCGAGCGCCTGATCGCGCCCGGTCCGGTGCACGGGTACGCGACCGACCGCGATGCGCGCGTCGCCGCGTACACCTCCGAAGGGCGCCTCTGGCGCGCCGATCTTCTCTCCGGCGAGGTGGCGACGGTGCCGGTCGCCGTGCCGGCGCACGACCCCCGGCCGGACCCGGTGGGCCGCAGCATCGGGTACGTGACGTGGAACGACGGCTCGGCGGCGCTGCGCGTGTCCGGTCCCGACGGCGACCGGCTGCTGGCCGGCGAGCCGGGCACGGCCTGGCGCGAGCACGGTGGCCCGATCAACTGGGGTGTGCCCGACGCGGCGGCGGTCCGGTTCGGGCGCGACCGCGGCTGGTGGTGGTCGCCGGACGGGCAGCAGATCCTGGCCGCGCGTACGGCCGCGGCGACCAGCCTGCACCTGCTCGACCTCGACGGCGGCTGGGTGGACGTGCACTGGGACCGCGAGACCTATCCGCACCTGGTCGACGTGCGCTGGTCGGAGAGCGGCGGACCGCTGGTCACCGTGCTCCGCCGGGTGCAGCAGCACGGTCTGGTGCTGGCGATCGACCCGCGCACCGGCGAGACCCAGGTGCACGCCGAACTGGCCGACGCCCGCTGGGTCGAGCCGGTGCCGGGTACCCCGCGGCACCTGCCGGACGGGCGGGTGCTGGTCGGCGGCGAACTGGCGCACGACGGGTTCGACGCCCGCTGCCTGTTCGCCGACGGCAGTCTGCTCACCCCGCCCGCCCTCTACGTGCGCCGGGTGATCGGCACGCTGCCCCGGGCCGGCGGCCCGACCGGTGCGCCCGACCTGATCGTCGAGGGCACCGAGAACGACCCGTCGAGGCAGGACGTCTTCCGCGTGCGTACGTCTCTCGGCGGAGGCGGACCGGAAGCCGCGCGGATCACCGCAACCACCGGGTGGCACCGCGCCGCCGTCGGCGGCGACGTTCTCGTGCTCGACGGCGAGGTACGCCGGGGCGACGCGCAGGCCGGCACCTTGACCTCGTACGCCGCTCCCCTGCCGTACGAGCCGCGACCTCTGCTGGAACGGGTGACCGACCGGCGGCTGCCGTCGGCCGTGCTGTATCCGGCCTCCTACGTGGCCGGGGCGAAGATCGGGGTGCTGATGAGCTTCGGGGCCGGCCCGGGACATCAGGAGGTCGTCGGCGACGCCGCGGCCTGGCAGGAGCGCCAGTGGTTGGCCGACGCCGGCTTCGCGGTGGTGAGCGTCGACGGGCGCGGCACCCCGGGTGTGGCGCCGAGCTTCGAGAAGGTGGTGCACCGCCGGCTGGTCGACGTGGCCCTGACCGACCAGGTGGACGCCCTGCGCGCGCTCGTCGGCAAGCATCCCGACCTCGACCTGACCGCGGTCGCCGTGCGCGGGCGCGGGCTGGGTGGCTGGCTGGCGGCGATGGCCGTGCTGCGCCGGCCGGACGTCTTCCACCGCGCGGTGGCCCGCGACCCGGTGATCGACTGGGGTTCGCTGCCGGGGCCGTTCGCCGAGCGCTATCTGGGTGATCCGGTGGACGCGTCCGAGGTGTACGCGCATCACAGCCTGGCCGAGGCGGTGGCCCAGTCCGATCATTCGCGGCCGTTGCTGATCATCGGCGGGGAGATGCCCGGTGTCCGCTGCCGGCCGGCCGCCACCTTGGTGGAGGAACTCGCGTTCCTCCGGGGATGAGATTTGTCGGACCCACGCCATAGGGTCGGTCCATGAACCACTTCGATGCGGCGAGCGCTGCCGTGCAGGCCGCGCTGGACGGCGGCGCCCGTTATGCCGACGCCCGGGTCATGCTGCGGCGCTCCGAGTCGATGACCGCCCGCGACGGCGACGTGGAAGACCTCGAGTCGGGCGAGAGCGCCGGCCTCGGTGTGCGCGCCCTGGTCGGGTCCGGCTGGGGTTTCTACGCGGTGCCCGATCTGTCCGACGCGGCCGCGCGGTCGGCCGGCCGCCAGGCGGCCCTGATCGCGGCCGCCTCCGGCCTGGTCGCCGGGCCCGAGATCAAGCTGGTGCCGTCGCCGCCGATCGAGGCGTCCTGGGCCAGCGAGTGCGCGGTCGACCCGTTCGGTGTTTCGCTCTCGACCAAGGGCGACCTGCTTGTCGCGGCCACCGCGGCCGCCAAGTCGGCGGGGGCCGACCTGGCCGAGGCGCTCTATCAGATCTGGGACACCCGCAAGTGGTTCGTCTCCAGCGAGGGCCACCGCATCGACCAGCACATCCGCGAGACCGGTGGCAGCCTGACCGCCAGTGCGTACGGTGACGGCGAGGTCCAGCGCCGCTCCTGGCCGTCGCAGCGCGGGCAATACCGCACAAGCGGCTGGGAAAACATCGACGAGCTCGACCTGGTGGGCAACGCGCCCCGCATGGCCGAGGAGGCGCGGGCCCTGCTCACCGCGCCGCTCTGCCCGTCCGGCACGACCGACCTGGTGCTCGGCGGCGAGCAACTGTCGCTGCAGATCCACGAGTCGGTCGGGCACGCCATCGAGCTCGACCGCATCCTCGGCTGGGAGGCCGCGTTCGCCGGCACCAGCTGGCTCGACCTGAGCCGGCTGGGTTCGCTGCGCTACGGCTCCGAGCTGATGAACATCACCATCGATCCGACGATCCCGGGCGCGCTCGGCAGCTTCGGCTTCGACGACGAGGGCACCCCGGCGGCACGCCGCGACGCCGTGCGCGACGGCATCTGGGTCGGCGTGCTGGCCGGGCGCGACTCGGCCGCCACGGCCGGCCTGTCCTATGCGGGCAGTGTCCGCTCGGACGGCTGGGCCCGGCTGCCGATGGTCCGCATGACCAACGTCGGCCTCGAGCCGGGCCCGCACACCCTCGACGAGATCATCGCGGCGACCGACGACGGCGTGTTCATGGACACCAACCGCTCCTGGTCGATCGACGACCGGCGGCTCAACTTCCAGTTCGGCTGTGAGGTGGGCTACGAGATCAAGAAGGGCAAGCTCGGCCGCATGCTGCGCAACCCGACCTACACCGGCATCGGACCCCGGTTCTGGCAGTCGATGGACATGCTCTCCTCCGAGTCGGTGGCCTGGGGCACGCCCAACTGTGGCAAGGGCCAACCCGGGCAGGTCGGTCACACCGGCCATCCGGCGGCGCCGGCCCGCTTCAAGGACGTACGGGTGGGGGTGCGCGCATGACGACCGAACTCCAGCTTGCGGCCGAGGTCGTCGACCTGGTCACCACCGTGGCCGGTCGGGAGGCCGCGGCCGAGGTGACGGTGTCACACGACGCCGAGGCCCTGACCCGGTTCGCCAACTCGGCCATCCATCAGAACGTGGCCGAGGCGACCACCAGCGTGCGGCTGCGGCTGCACGCCGACGGCCGCACCGCCGGGGCCACCACCACGGTCACCTCGCCCGAAGGGCTGCGGTCGCTGGTCGAGCGCACGCTCGCGGCGGCCCGGGTCAGCCCGCCCGACAAGGCGTGGCCCGGTCTCACCCCGCCGTCCGCGCTGCACCACTCGGCGGGCTACCACGGCTCGGGCCGCAACTCCGGGCTGGACTTCGGCTTCGACGAGGCGACCGCGCACGCCACGCCCGAGGAGCGGGCCACCCGGGTGCTCGATTTCGTCGGCGCGGCGGGCGGGCTCGAGACGGCGGGTTACTGCCGCACGACCTACACCGCCGCGGCGTTCGCCAACACGGCCGGCCAGTCGGTCGAGGGCCGCACCGCCGAGGCCGCGTTCGACGGCATCGCCCGCGTCGACGGCGCCGACGGCGTGGCCCGGCTGGCCGGTGGCCGGCTGGCTGACCTCGACGGCGCGCTGCTCGGTGCGCGCGCGGCGGCCAAGGCGCGGGCCGGCTCCCGGCCGATCGAGTTGGCACCCGGCCGTTACGAGGTGGTGCTGGAGCCGGAGGCGGTTTCCGATCTGCTGCACAACCTCGCCTTCTTCGGCTTCAACGGCAAGGCGTGGGGCCAGCACCAGTCGTTCGCGGTGATCGGCGAGGACCAGTTCGACCCGTCGATCACGCTTATCGACGAGCCGCTGGGCAGCCGCCCCGAGCCGGCGCCGGGGCTGCCGTTCGACATCGAGGGCACGCCGACGCAGTCGCTCGTGCTGGTGCGCGAGGGCATCACCAAGGCGGTGACCCACGACCGTTCGTCGGCCGCCGCCGCACGGGCCGAGTCGACAGGTCATGCCTCCGGATCGTCGCGCACCTGGGGGCCGATCGCCACCCACATGAGCCTCGAGGCGGCCCCGCCGGCGAGCGAGCCGGCGCTGCCGCCGGCCGACCCGTCGAGCCCGGTGGCCGCGGCCGCCCGGCCCCTGGTCGCCCGCATGGAGCGGGGCCTGCTGATCACCGACTTCTGGTACACGAGGTGTCTCGACCAGAAAGCCCTGATCATGACCGGCCTGACCCGCAACGGCGTCTGGCTGGTCGAGGACGGCGAGATCAAGGGCGCGGTGGGCAACATGCGCTTCACCCAGGCCTACCCGCAGGCGCTCGGCCCGGGCATGGTGCACGGCATCGGCAGCGAGTCGGTGCTTCTGCCCGATCGGTGGTCCGGCGTCCGATATGCCGCTCCGGCACTGCATCTCGCCTCGTGGAACCTGACCGGTAACGCTTCCGGCTAGTCCGCTCGGTGCTCATCAATGCGAGTAGCGATCGATCTTGTGACATACACAGCATCCCTGCGCCGCAATACTTCTGTGGCGCGGCGTAACGTGTGCCACACATCACGGCTGCACGGCGGCCGGCGGGCTCCCCCGCCCGTTAACAGCCGGGCCATTGCCCGTTGACAGGGTCAGGCACGTCAGGGAGAGACAATGACGACGACGGCAACGAGGCCGGATGCAGCACGTGCGCGCGCTGCGATCGCGGCCAAGACGTTGCGTACCGACCGGTGGTGGTTCCCCCCGCTGGTCACCTTCGTGGGGCTAGCGGCATGGGTCATCTACGCGACCGTCCGCGTCTTCATGCACAAGTGGTATTACGTTGACCAATACCACTACCTCACGCCGTTCTATTCACCATGCTTGACCGACCGGTGTGTGCCCGGCTCGGCCGAGTTCGGCACCCCGTTGCCGAAATTCTGGCTGATCCCCGAGGCGGCATTCACCCTGCCGTTCCTGCTGCTGTTCCGGTTGACTTGCTACTACTACCGCAAGGCCTATTACCGGGCGTTCTGGCTGTCGCCGCCGGCTTGCGCGGTGCCCGACGCCCACAGCAAATACTCGGGCGAGACCCGGTTCCCGCTGATCTTCCAGAACATCCACCGCTACGCGTTCTACGCCGCGGGGATCATCTCGCTGATAAACACCTGGGACGCTATCCGCGCGTTCCACAGCGGCCACGGGTTCGGCTTCGGCCTGGGCAACATCATCCTGGTCGCCAACGTGGTGATGCTCTGGGCATACACGCTGTCCTGCCACTCCTGCCGGCACATCGCCGGCGGGCGGCTCAAGCACTTCTCCAAGCACCCGGTGCGCTACCGCTTCTGGACCTTCGTGTCGAAGCTCAACACGCGCCACATGATGCTGGCCTGGATCACGCTCGGCACACTCGCGCTCACCGACTTCTACGTCATGGCCGTGTCCGCGCACTGGTTCTCCGACCTGCGGTTCGTGGGCTGAGGGGGCCTTCCAAGTGACCACACGCATCGAACGACACCACTACGACGTCGTCGTCATCGGGGCCGGCGGCGCCGGTCTGCGCGCGGCGATCGAGGCCCGGCTGGCCGGCAAGAAGACCGCGATCATCTCGAAGTCGCTGTTCGGCAAGGCGCACACGGTGATGGCCGAGGGCGGCGCCGCGGCCGCGATGGGCAACGTCAACTCCAAAGACAACTGGATGGTCCACTACCGCGACACCATGCGCGGCGGGAAGTTCCTCAACAACTTCCGGATGGCCGAACTGCACGCCAAGGAGGCTCCCGAGCGCATCTGGGAGCTCGAGACGTACGGCGCGCTCTTCGACCGGACCAAGGACGGCAAGATCTCGCAGCGCAACTTCGGCGGCCACGAATACCCGCGGCTCGCGCACGTCGGCGACCGCACCGGCCTGGAGCTGATCCGCACCCTGCAGCAGAAGATCGTCTCACTGCAGCAGGAGGACTACGCCGAGACCGGCAACTACGAGGCCAAGATTCGGGTCTTCGCCGAGACCACGATCACCGAGCTGATGCTGGAGGGCGACCGGGTCGCCGGCGCCTTCGGCTACTACCGCGAGTCGGGCGAGTTCATCCTGCTCGAGGCCCCGGCGGTGGTGCTCGCGACCGGCGGCGTCGGCCGCAGTTACAAGGTCACCTCCAACTCGTGGGAATACACCGGTGACGGTCACGCCCTCGCCCTGCGGGCCGGCGCGACGCTGATCAACATGGAGTTCCTGCAGTTCCACCCGACCGGCATGGTCTGGCCGCCCAGCGTCAAGGGCATCCTGGTCACCGAGTCGGTGCGCGGCGACGGTGGCGTGCTGCGCAACTCCGAGGGCAAGCGGTTCATGTTCAACTACGTCCCCGACGTCTTCCGCAAGCAGTACGCGGAGACCGAGGAGGAGGCGGACCGCTGGTACACCGACCCGGACAACAACCGGCGCCCGCCCGAACTGCTGCCCCGTGACGAGGTCGCCCGCGCGATCAACTCCGAGGTCAAGGCCGGTCGCGGCTCCCCGGCCGGCGGTGTCTTCCTCGACATCGCGTCCCGGCTGCCGGCCGAGCAGATCGTCAAGCGGCTGCCGTCGATGCACCACCAGTTCAAGGAACTGGCCGACGTCGACATCACCAAGGAGCCGATGGAGGTCGGGCCGACCTGTCACTACGTGATGGGCGGGGTCGAGGTCGACCCCGACTCGGGCGCGGCGTTCGGCACCGTGGAGGGCCTGTTCGCGGCCGGCGAGGTCTCCGGCGGCATGCACGGCTCCAACCGGCTCGGCGGCAACTCGCTCTCCGACCTGCTGGTGTTCGGCAAGCGGGCCGGCGAGCACGCGGCGTCGTACGTCGACACGCTGGCCCGGCGCCCGCGGGTGGTCACCTCCGACGTCGAGTCGGCGCTCGACACGGCACTGGCCCCGCTGCAGCGTGCGGGCGGCGAAAACCCGTACACCCTGCAGCAGGACCTTCAGGCGGTGATGGGCGACCTGGTCGGCATCATCCGGCGCGAGGGCGAACTGGCCGACGCGCTCAAGCGTCTGCAGGAGCTCAAGCTGCGGGTGGCCAACGTCGGCGCGACCGGCGGCCGGCGCTACAACCCGGGCTGGCACCTCGCGCTCGACCTGCGCAACATGATGGTCGTCTCGGAGTGCACGGCCAAGGCGGCGCTGGAGCGCGAGGAGTCGCGCGGCGGCCACACCCGGGAAGATTTCCCGCAGATGGACCCGAAGTGGCGCCAGGTCAACCTGGTCTGCTCGCTGGAGGAGTCGGGCGACGTACGCCTCGAGCACAAGCCGCTGCCGAGGATGCGCGACGAGCTGATCTCCCTCTTCGATCGCGCCGAACTCTCGAAGTACATGACCGACGGCGAACTGGCCGAGTTCGACGCGATCCCCAGCAAGACGGAGGCGAAGTAATGGGCACCCAGCGCCACTTCCGCGTCTGGCGCGGCGACGAGTCCGGCGGCGAGATCCAGGACTACGACGTCGAGGTCAACGACGGCGAGGTCGTGCTCGACATCATCCATCGGCTCCAGGCCACCCAGACGCCCGACCTGGCCTGCCGCTGGAACTGCAAGGCCGGCAAGTGCGGCTCCTGCTCGATGGAGATCAACGGCATGCCGCGGCTGGGCTGCATGACCCGGATGTCGACGTTCGAGGACGACGAGACCGTCACGATCACGCCGCTGCGCACCTTCCCGGTGATCCGCGACCTGGTCACCGACGTGTCCTTCAACTATCAGAAGGCGCGGGAGACGCCGGCCTTCGCGCCGCCCAAGAACGTCGCCCCAGGTCAATACCGCATGCAGCAGGTCGATGTGGAGCGGTCGCAGGAGTTCCGCAAGTGCATCGAGTGCTACCTCTGCCAGAACACGTGCCACGTGGTCCGCGACCACGAGGAGAACAAGCCCGCGTTCTCCGGCCCGCGGTACTTCATCCGGGCGGCCGAGCTCGACATGCACCCGCTCGACGCGCGGTCCGACCGCAAGCAGTACGCCCAGGCCCACCAGGGTCTCGGCATGTGCAACATCACTAAGTGCTGCACCGAGGTCTGCCCCGAGCACATCAAGATCACGGACAACGCGATCATCCCGATGAAGGAGCGCGTGGTCGACCGGCGCTACGACCCGCTGGTCTGGCTCGGCCGCAAGATCTTCCGCCGGGACGAACTCGAGCAGGAGCAGCAGCCGGTGTTCGCGTCGGCCCGTCCGGCCCGGTCCGGCGACACCGACGACATCGAGGTGCACACGTCGGGCACGCCGTTCACCAGCGCCCGGCAGGGCGAATCCGCGGCGGTCAACGAGGACGGCAAGCTCGACGTCTCCGAGTTGGCGGCCCCCTACCAGGCCGCGCCGTCCCCGTTCGGCGACGAGCAGGAGTTCCCGCTCAAGGCGGGCAACTTCACCTACACCCAGCCCGCGCCGGACAGTGACGAAAAAGAAGATCACTGAGCACTGACGAGGCCCGGGGATGCGTTCGGTCCCCGGGCTACTCGTTCACGACGGCGGCGACAGATCCGGGACGAGTTCCCGCTGCGCGATCGCCACGTCGTGCCAGGCGCCGTTCTTGAAGCCGATGCGCCGGTGCACCCCGACCTCGTGGAACCCCATCGCGGCGTGCAGGCCGAGGCTCGCGTCGTTGGGCATCGTCATCTTGGCCACCGCGACCCGGAAGCCGCGCTCGACCAGCCGCGGCAGCAATGCCTCGTAGAGCGCCCGGCCGGCCCCGGTCCTCCGGCGGCCCATTTCCAGATAGACGCTGACCTCGCACGACCAGCGGTAGGCGTCCCGGGCGGCGAACGGCCCGCCGTAGGCATATCCGACCACCCGCCGGTCGAGTTCGGCGACCAGCCAGGCGTGGGTGGCGCTGGCGGCCGCGATTCGGGCCGCCATCTCGGGCGGGGACGGCGGCGCGCTCTCGAAGGTGATCGCTGTGCCGGTCACGTACGGCTGGTAGATCAGCGCACAGGCCGGGGCGTCGGCCTCCTCGGCATCACGAACGGTCAGCATGCCACGATAGTAGCGAGGCTGTGTTACATAATGGCACCCGTGACGTTCGATGATGACCACGGGACGGCCCGGCTGGCGGCGACGCTTCATGGCGTACGGGAAAACCGCGGCCTGTCGGCGAACGCCCTCGCCGACCTCTCCGGGGTTTCCCGCGCGATGATCGGCAAGATCGAGCGCGGCGAGGCGCAGCCGACCGCCGCGCTCCTCGGCCGGCTGATCGGCCCGCTCGGACTGACCATGTCCGAGCTGTTCACCCGCGTCGAGGGCCCGCGCAACCGGCTCGCCCGGCGGGCCGACCAACCACTGTGGACCGACCCGGAGACCGGCTACCAGCGGCGGGCGGTGTCTCCGCCCGACGGGCACCTGCAGCTGGTCGAGGTCGAGCTGCCGCCCGGCCGGTCGGTCTCCTACCCGCCCGATCCGTTCGTCCGCACCCACCACCAGATCTGGGTGCTCGAAGGCCGGCTGCGGTTCCGCGAGGGCGACGTCGACCACGACCTGTCGGCCGGCGACTGCCTGGAACTCGGGTCGCCGCAGGCCTGCACCTACACCAATCCGGGCGAGGCGCCGGTCCGCTACCTCGTCGCGCTGGCGAAGAAGGCCTGATCGCCGCTCAGGGTCCGGGCGGACGGCGGGCCAGCCACTGCATGACGTCGAGGGCATGCATGGCCGGCGCCGGAATGGGGTGGAAGACGTGCTCGATCACACCGTCCCGGATGACCAGGGTGAGACGCCGGTAGAGGACCATGTCGCCGGCACCGAAGGTGGGCACGCCGAGTGCGGCGGCCAGCGCCATCCGGGGGTCCGGCAGCAGCGGGTACGGCAGGCGCAGCCGATGCACGAGCTCGCGCTGATAGCCGGTCGACTGCGCCGACAGGCCGAACACGCGGGCCGCCCCGGCCGACCGCAACTCCGCGTGGTGGTCGCGAAACCAGGACGCCTGCTCGGTCGAACTGCGCGCACCCGGGATGTTGAGCGCGCTGTCCGGCAGGTCGACGCCCGGCCGCCCGGTGAGCGGATAGACGAAGACGACGCTGCGGCCCGGCCCGAGCGCGCCGAGGTCGATCAGCCGGCCGTCGGTGGCGAAGAACTCGAGGCTCGGCACGGTGAGGCCGACCAGTTCGCCCGGGTCCGCGCTCGGCCGCCCCGGCGCGGCAGGCAGCCGGCCGGCCGCCGCATCGAGGCGCTCGTGCAGGCTGTCGCGCTGCGCGGTGAGCCGGCCGATCCGTTCCTGAAGCCCGCTGATCGCGCTCCGGTAGGTGGCGACCGCGGCCGCGCAGACGTCGGCCTCCCGGCCGTCGGCCAGGCTCTCGACGAACGGCCGCGTCTCCTCCACGCTCAGGCCGAGCGCGGTCAGCTCCCGGATCTGCCGCACCAGATCGACGGCGATCGGGGCGTACTCCCGATAGCCGTTCGACTGCCGCCGCGGCACGACCAGGCCCGCCGCCTCGTAATAGCGCAGCGCCCGCACGGTCGTCCCGGTCCGGCGCGCCAACTCCCCCACCCGCATGCGGCGACGATAAACCCGTACCCACGGGTCCGGGTCAACCGATAAGACTTCAGGCATGCGCCCCAACCCCGGCGAGGTCCTGCACTTCTCCGAAGACCCGACGATCACGATCTTTCGTCCGCACGTCGCGCGGACCGCGCGACAGCCCGAGCCGTACGTGTGGGCAGTCGACCAGGAGCGGGCGCCCGACTACTGGTTTCCGCGTCAGTGCCCGCGCGCTCTGGTCCGGGCCGGCCCGGCCACCACCGCCGCCGACCGCGACCGGCTCATCGGGGCGGGCGACAGCAGCCGGGTGCACGCCGTCGAATACTCCTGGCTGCCCGCACTGCTGACCACGAAGCTCTACGCGTACCGGTTGCCGGCCGACCGTTTCCGCCCGTTCGGCGACGCTGCAAGCCCGCACGCCCACGTCTCGCCGGAGCCGGTCGAGCCGCTGGGTCCGGCCGAGCCGGTCGGCGACCTGCTGGCCTGCCACGCGGCGGCCGGCATTCAGCTGCGCGTGCTCGACAACCTGTGGGCGTACTGGGACGAGGCCGCAGCGAGCACGGCCGTCTTCAGCGGCATCCGCCTCCACAACGCCCGGCCCCGGCCCGCATGGCAGGCCCCACGTGCCGAGCGAAACGGCTCGACGGCCCGGCCGAGTTTTGGCACAGTGACGCCATGACGAGCGTCGAGCTGATGACCCCCGCCGACGTGGAGCTCATGCAGAGGCTGGCGCAGCAGGTCACGGCCGCCCGGCCGGAACTGGTCACCAGTGGCGCGTCGGTCGGCGAGCTCGCCTGGACTTTCGGTCGTGGGCACGCCGCTCGGGGCTCCGGCTGGCCGCGGCGGCTGTGGTTCGCCGGCGACGCCCTCGTCGCCTGGGGGTGGGCCTTCCTCCCGCACCGGCTGCGGCGCAGCGACGGGTCGATAACCGAAGTCACCGCGGCCGACCTGGTCTATCAGGTCCATCCCGACTACAACGGGCTGGTCGACGAGATCATCGACTGGTACGACGACGTGGCGGCCGGCCTGCAGCGCACGGTGATGCCCAGCGCCGCCGACGAGTTCGGCCTACAGCGGTGGGCGGCGCACGGCTACGTGACCGACCCGGAGTCTCTCGGCGACACCGGCTTCTGGACGCAACTCAACGAGCGCGACCTGGACGACCTGGAACGGCCGGTGCTGCCGGACGGGTTCCGGTTCCGCAACGCCGACGAGGCCGGCACGGCGGCCGTGGTCCAGGCCCACGTGGACGCCTGGGCACCGTCGCCCTACACGGCCGAGGGCTACGAGGGTGTCCGGCGCACCCCGCCCTACCGCGCCGACCTGCACGTCCTGGTCGAGGCGCCGGACGGCACAATGGCCGCGTCGACCATCATGTGGCTCGACGACGCGAACCGGACCGCCGAGTTCGAGCCGGTCGGCACGCATCCCGGCTACCGCCGGCTCGGGCTCGGCCGGGCAATGCTGCTGCACGGCATGCATCTGGCCCGCGAGGCCGGGGCCCGGCAGATGACGGTCGTCTGCCTAGGTGCGCCGGGGCATCCGAAGGCGCGCGCTCTCTACTACAGCGTCGGGTTCCGCATGTTCACCCGGGACGCGCCGCTCATCAGGACGCTCTAGAGCTTTGCGGCGGCCTTTCTCGCTGGTGCAGGGCTTGGCGTAGGCCCATTCATCGGCCAGGGTGCGGTGGAAACGTTCGACCTTGCCGTTGGGGCGGATTCCGGTGCAGGCCGGCCTCGAATGATCGTCGAGGGCCCCGTCGAGATTGCCGGTGTCGTGTCCGGCGGTGGCGGCTCGGTTGAGTCTGCCTTGGGCGCGGCCTTGGGTGCGCCAGCCGCCGAGCCGTTTGCTGCGGCGGGGCTGCAGGACTTTACGTTCGATCTGGCGGGATGTGCGGTTCGGGCTGTGGCGCGGCCTGCTGGACCGGTCGTGCGGCTCCCTCGGCGCGGTAGCAGTCGGCCCAGCGATTCGCCGTGACCGGGCTGACCTGGAACCGTTCCGCGGCCCGGCGTAACGGCCAGCCGTCTCCACGACGCACCGCGCCAGCCGCAATCGGCCAAGTTCGGTCAACGGGGCATCAGCGTGGGACATAGAGGACCTCTCGGGTGTGGTGTGGACTGTCGCAAGCTCCACTTCACCCGGAGGCCCTTACCTATTTCAGGACAACCACCGCGTTACCAACGTCCGTGGACAGAACATCTACAGCCGGCGGCCGACGCCTCCGTAGAGCCAGCGGGTGGCCTCGGGGGCCGGGTCGGCCGGGTCGGGCCGCCACTCGTCGACGGTGACCAGGCCCGGCTCGACCAGGTCGAAGCCGTCGAAGAAGCGGGCGATCTCGTCGTGGGTGCGGAAGAAGATCGGGGTCGGGGTCTTGCGGTAGACCGCCTCGACGCCCTCGACCGCCTCCGCCGAGTGCCGGTCGCGGGTGACGTGGGTGGTGGCGAGGTGGCTGCCGGGCACCAGCGACTTGCGCAGCTCGCCCATGACCTCGTCGCGCTCGTCGTCGCGCAGGAAGTGGGTCATCGCGATCAGCAGCACGCCGACCGGCTGGTCGAAGTCGATGAGCTTGCGGACCTCGTCGCGGCCGATGACGTCGGCCGGGTCGCGCAGGTCGGCGGTGACGACCGTGGTGTCGACGTTGGTGGCGAGGAGGGCACGACCGTGCGAAAGCACTATCGGGTCGTTGTCCACATAGACCACTCGGGCGCCGGGGGTGAGCGCCTGGGCCACCTCGTGCGTGTTGCCGGCGGTGGGCAGGCCGGCGCCGATGTCGATGAACTGGCGGATGCCGGCCGCGGTCATGTATGCCACCGCGCGGCGCAGGAAGGCCCGGTTTTCGAAGGCCAGCTGGCGCACCTCCGGCATCGCCGCCTCGACGGCGACCACGGCCGCCCGGTCGACCTCGAAGTTGTCCTTGCCGCCGAGGTAGTAGTCGTACATGCGGGCCACATGCGGCCGCGTGGTATCGAGACCCGTATCGCTCACCGCAGTGCCCCCTACTGTCCTATGTGTACCAGATCGTAGGTCTATGGGCCGGGAACGGCAAGCAGCGAATTGATCGTCCGCGCCAGGGTCGCGCGGGCCGCGTTCACCGACAGGTTCATCGCCTCGCGCCAGGTCGCCCAGGTCGGCCACATGCTCACCGCGGTCAGCGCGTTGAGCAGCTCGTCGTTGCCGTCGATCTCAGCCGCGAACAGCACCGACAACTCGTCGCGCACCCGCTCGACATGCAGGCGGCGGTAGCGCTGCAGGGTGTCCGAGAACGGCTCCTTGATCGCGGCCGCCTTGGCCGTCGGGGCGATCTGCTCGAGCAGCCGGGCCCGCTGCCGGCAGTACGCCTCGATCCGGTCGCCCAGGGGCAGCTTCGGCGAGATCGGCCGGTGCGAGTCGTCCCGCACCTCGAGGACGCGCCGCCCGCTGGCCGCGAACAGCGCCTCCATGTCGGCGAAGTGGCTCCACAGTGCACGCAGCGAGACGCCGGCCTGCTTGGCGATGCG
This sequence comes from Actinoplanes sp. NPDC051343, assembly GCF_044455125.1. Classification (NCBI taxonomy): domain Bacteria; kingdom Bacillati; phylum Actinomycetota; class Actinomycetes; order Micromonosporales; family Micromonosporaceae; genus Actinoplanes; species Actinoplanes sp. NPDC051343. Next base: position 30,770 of record NZ_JBITEL010000013.1, on the reverse strand, counting down.
GTCGGCGGTCGGCCGCAGGTCGCCCTCCCGGATCAGCTGCAGGTGGGCGTCGACGATGGCGGTGCGGGTGCGCTCCGACCGGGCGGTGCGGCCATCGACACGGGGCTGGGTCACGAGCGGCTCCGGTAGCGGCCGAGTTCCCGCCGGGCCAGCGACCGCTTGTGCACCTCGTCCGGTCCGTCGGCCAGGCGCAGCGTGCGGGCCGCCGCCCAGAGGTGGGCGAGCGGCGTGTCCTGGCCGACGCCGGCCGCGCCGTGGGCCTGGATGGCCTTGTCGACGATCCACTCGACGGCCGACGGCACCACGATCTTGATGGCCTGGATCTCGGTGTGCGCGCCCTTGTTGCCGACCGTGTCCATCAGCCAGGCCGCCTTGAGTACCAGCAGCCGGGCCTGCTCGATGCGGACCCGCGACTCGGCGATCCAGTCCTGCACGACACCCTGGTCGGCCAGCGGCTTGCCGAACGCGGCGCGGGCCAGCGTCCGCTTGCACATCAGCTCGAGGGCCCGCTCGGCCATCCCGATCAGCCGCATGCAGTGGTGGATGCGGCCCGGGCCGAGGCGGGCCTGCGAGATCGCGAAGCCGCTGCCCTCGGTGCTGATCAGGTTGGTCGCCGGCACGCGGACCTGCTCGAAGAGGACCTCGGCGTGGCCGCCGTGATCGCCGTCGGTATAGCCGAACACGGTCATGCCGCGCTTGACGGTCAGGCCCGGGGTGTCCCGCGGGACCAGGATCATGCTCTGCTGCACATGCCGGTCGGCCGACGGGTCGGTCTTGCCCATCACGATGAAGATCTTGCAGTTCGGGTTCATCGCGCCGGAGATGTAGAACTTGCGGCCGTTGATGACGTAGTCGTCGCCGTCGCGTTCGATGAGGGTGCCGATGTTGGTCGCGTCCGAGGAGGCGACGTCGGGCTCGGTCATCGCGAACGCCGACCGGATTTTCCCGTCGAGCAGCGGCCGCAGCCACTCCTCCTGCTGCGCGGGGGTGCCGAACTGGGCCAGCACCTCCATGTTGCCGGTGTCGGGGGCGGCGCAGTTGAGGGCGGCCGGCGCGATCGACGGGCTGCGGCCGGTGATCTCGGCCAGCGGCGCGTATTGGAGGTTGGTCAGACCCGCGCCGTGCGAGCCGGGGAGGAAGAGGTTCCACAGCCCGGCCTCGCGGGCGGAAGCCTGCAATTGAGCGATGACGGGCGGAATGTCCCATCCAGAGGGATGGAACGATGCCTCGGCCGGATACACAAAAGCATCCATGAAGTCGAGCAACCGCTTGCGGTAGTCCTCAGTCTTCTCGTCGAAGGTGAAGTCCATCAGTTCCCCTCCAGCGCTTCGTGTCCCCGCATCACGAGCGGGCCCACCAGGCCGCCGATCGTGTCGAATCCGGCACCCACGGTCTGGCCCTGAACGTACCGGTAGTGCACGCCTTCCAGGATCACCGCCAGCTTGAACGCGGCGAACCCGACGTACCAGTGCAGATCGCTGACGTCACGGCCGCTGCGTTCCGCGTACCGGGACGAGATCTCGGGAATCGAAGGGTGACCGGGAATGTCCAGCGGAACCACCCCGCGCCCGTTCTTGACCTCGAGCGGCAGGCCGGCGTAGACGAGCATGAGCGCAACGTCGCTGAGCGGGTCGCCGAGCGTCGACATCTCCCAGTCGAGCACCGCGTTGATCCGCATGTCGGGCCCGATCAGCACGTTGTCGAGCCGGTAGTCGCCGTGCACCACCGTGCCCGCGCCGCCGGCCGGGATGTCGACCGCCAGCCGGGCGTGCAGCTCGTCGATGCCCGGCACCTCGCGGCTGCGCGACGCGTCGAGCTGCTTCTTCCACCGGTGCACCTGGCGGGCGTTGAAGCCCTCCGGCCGTCCGAAGTCGGCGAGCCCGATTGCCTCCGGGTCGAGACCGTGCAGCTGGGCCAGCGTGTCGACCAGCGACAGCACCAGCGCGTTCATGGCCGGACCACCGAGCGCCTCGAGCTCACCCTCGTCGCGGTAGATCGTGCCGTCGACCTGTTCCATCAGGTAGAACGGCGCCCCGATCACGTCCGGGTCGGTGCACAGCAGAATCGGCCGGGGCGCCGGGAAACCGGCCCGGGAGAGCGCCTCCAGCACCCGGTGTTCGCGGACCATGTCGTGCGCCGTCGGCAGCACGTGCCCGAGCGGCGGCCGGCGCAGCACCCAGCGCTGCTCGCCGTCGGTGATCGCATAGGTCAGGTTGGAGCGGCCGCCGGCGAACATGCGACCGGTCAGCTCCTTCTCGGAACCCAGGTAGGCCCGGAGGCGCTCGAGGTCGAGACCCCTCATGACTCGAACGCCCGCTGCATCTTGTTCATCCCGCCCAGCCAGCGGTCGGGGTCGGCGGCGCGCAGCCGGTAGTAGTCGGCGACCTCGGGGTGGGGCAGGATCAGGAAGCTGCCGCCCTCGAGCGCCGCAGCCACGGTCGCGGCGACCTCGTCGGGCTCGATCGCGCTCTCGGCCAGCAGCGCGGCGCTCGCGCTGGCGCGGTCGCCGCCGCGGGTCAGCATGTCGGTGCGAACCCCCTGCGGGCACAGCGCCTGCACGGTCAGGCCGCGATGGGCGTACGTCGCCCGCAGCCACTCCGCGTAGGCCAGAGCGGCGTGCTTCGTGACCGCATAGGGTGCGCTGCCCAGCAACGTCAGCAACCCGGCCGCGCTGACCGTGATCAGCAGCCGTTTCGGCTCACCCTGGTCGAGCCAGCGGGGCAGCAGGGCGCGGGTGACGTAGACGTGCGACATCACGTTGACCGCCCAGTCGCGGCCCCAGATGTCGTCGGGCACCGTTTCGTCGCCCGCGTCGAGCACCCCCGCGTTGGAGCAGAACAGGTCGATGCCGCCCAGCTCGGCCCAGGCCGTCTCGACCAGCCGCCGGGTGTCCTCCTCGTTGGCCGCATCGCCCGGCACCGCGAGGCCGCCGATCTCCGACGCCACGCCCTGGGCCGCCTCCGGGTCGATGTCGCTGACGATCACCTCGGCGCCGGTGCCGGCGAAGTGCCGGGCCAGCGCGGCCCCGATGCCACCGCCGGCGCCGGTGACGACGACCCGCTTCACTGGACGTTCCCGGTCAGCGTCACGCCGCCGTCGAGGACCAGCGTCTGCCCGGTGATCCAGCCGGCGTCGCGCCCGCAGAGGAACGCGACCGCGCCGGCCACGTCCTCCGGTACGCCGAGGCGGCCCAGTGGGTAGGTGGCGGCGACCTGCTCCTCGCGGCCCTCGTAGAGGGCGGTCGCGAAGCGGGTCTTGACCACGGCCGGGGCGACCGCGTTGACCCGGACCTTGGGCGCCAGCTCGACCGCCAGCTCCTCGGTGAGGTGGATCAGCGCCGCCTTGGTCACGCCGTAGAAGCCGATGCCCGGCGCCGGGCGGACGCCGGAGACCGACGAGATGTTGACGATCGAACCGCCGTCGCTCAGGCCACCGCGCAGCGCCTCCTGCACCCAGCCGAGGGTGCCGAGCACGTTCACGTCGATCATCTTGCGGGCGGCGGACAGGTCGAGCGTGCCGAGCGGGCCGTAGGCCGGGTTGATCCCGATGTTGTTGACCAGCGTCGTCACCGGCCCGAACTGGCCGAGCACGGTGTCGACCACGGCGGCCCGGTGGTCGGCGTCGTCGCCCTTGCCGGCGACGCCGATCGCCACGTCCGGGCCGCCCAGGTCCTTGGCCGCCTGGTCGAGCGCTTCCGCGTTGCGACCGGTGATGGCAACCTTCCAGCCCTCGGCGACGAAGCGTTGCGCGATGGCGAAGCCGATCCCTCGACTGGCCCCGGTCACGATCGCCACTTGGTCTGCCATCACCGCTCCTTGCGTGTTTGTGCACTTGACGTGCGAACAGTAATTAGCGCTCGACCCCGACGCTACTGCGCCGGCGGGATTCCGCTGGCCGGCGGTGCGGCCGCGGTGCCCGAGTACGGGCTGACCGGCCCGGCTCCGTCGTCGGTCTGGAACGCCGTGCCGAAGTACGTGGACCTGCCGTTGACGAGCTTGGTCAACTGCTCACCCGCGTACCCTGAATGATCTTTGTCCGAAAGGCGCAGAGGAACCAACCCCGGCCCGGTGAATCCGCCTTTTTCTACCGCCGCGACCAGTTTGTCGCGGGTGAGGTCCTTGCCCGCGGCCTGAAGCGTCTGCACGAAGAGGTAGGCGACCGACATGCCGTAGACGACGTTGTCGTCGAACTGGGCGCCCTTGTTGAACTGAGTGTTGACCTTCTGGAACAGCTGGATCCACGGGTTGGCGGTGTCGCTGGCCAGCGGCAGGTAGTTGGCCGCGACGACGCCCTCGAGCAGCGGCGCGGCCGGACCCAGGGTCTTGGTCAGCGTGGTCGGGTCGGCGCCGACGTTGCTCACCACGTACTGCGGCTTGAAGCCGATCTTGGCGCCGGTGCCGATCGACAGCGCGGTGAAGCCGGGCACGGTGGCGAGCATCACGACCTGGCAGGCGGCCGCCTTGAGCGCACCCATCTGCGGGCCGACGTTGGGGTTGCTGGTCACGTACGACTGCTTGGCCGCGACCGGACCGAGGATCTGCTCGATGCCGGCCAGGCTGTCCCGCCCGAAGTCGTCGTCCTGGCCGAGGAAGCAGACCTTCTTGCCCTTGAGATTCTGCGAGACGTAAGTCGCCAGGATCTTGCCCTCGACCGTGTAGTCGGGGTTGAAGCCGAACGTGCCCGGATATTTGTCGGGCTGGTTCCAGCTGCGGCTGCCGCTGGCCACGAAGAGGTCGGGCACCCGGTTGGTCTTGAGGAAGTCGAGGACGCCGGTGTGGGTCGGCGTGCCGAGACCGTTGAGAATCGCGAAGACCTTGTCCTGCAACACCATCTGCCGCACCACCTGCTGCGTGGTGGCCGGGTTGTAGGTGTCGTCCATGATCTTGTATGTGATCTTGCGACCGTAGACGCCGCCGTTCGCGTTGACGTAGTCGAAGTAGGCCTTACTGGCCGGGGAGATCTCGGAGTATCCGGCGGCGGCCGGACCGGTGAGCGGTTGATGGGTGCCGATCAGGATCGACGAATCGGTGACGCCGGGGGTATTGGAACCTCCCCCGCCTCCACTGCTGTTTCCGCTGCTACAGCCGGCGGCCAGCAGCACGGCGGCGAGGACGGTCGCGGTGCGTTTCATTCTTGGCCTTTCTGCGCGGTGTTCCGGAGGGGATCAGTGCTGCCAGACCACCCGGGGCGGCCAGCATCACGGCGACGAGGACGACGCCGAAGAAGGTGAGCGAGAGATTGCCCTCCAGCCGCTGCGAGCCGGCGTTCTCCCCGATCGACTGCGCGACCGCGGGCAGCGCGACCAGCAGGAACGCACCGATCAACGCCCCGGTCAGCCGGCCCAGGCCGCCGATCACGATCGCCATCACCAGGAACAGCGACAGGGTCAGCGGGAAGGCGCCCGGCGAGACGCTCTGGGCGAGGACCGCGAAGAGGGCGCCGGCCAGGCCGGCGCAGGCCGCCGAGACGACGAAGGCCAGCACTTGCGTACGCGCCACGCCGACACCGGCCAGCCTGGCCGCGGTCTCGTCGTCGCGCACCGCTCGCATCCGCAGGCCGAACCGGCTGCGGGTGAGATAGGCCAGCACCAGCACCGTGACCAGCGCACCGCCCCAGCACAGCCAGGCCTGCCAGCGTTCGACCGGGACCGTGCCGGGCGGCGGCTCGAGCGCCACCGGCAGCCCCTGGTCGCTGTTGAAGGTGCCGTCGAAGGTGCTGGTGACCGACGGGACCACGACCGCGACGGCCAGGGTGAGCCCGGCCAGATAGGGCCCGCGCAACCGCGCCGCGGCGAGCCCGATCACCGCGCCGACCGCGGTGGTGACCAGGACCGCGACCACGATGCCGGCCGGGAGCAGGTCGAACTTGTTCTGCATCAGGGCGAACGTGTAGGCCCCGGTCGCCATCAGCGCGCCGTGCCCGAGCGAGAGCTGCCCGTTGAGTCCGGTGAGGATGGTCAGGCCCGCGGTGACGCAGAAGTAGGCCCCGATCGTGGCCAGCTGATAGGTGCGGAACGGCGGCAGCGTGTAGGTAAGCGCGACGATCACGATCGCGCCGACGACCACGCCGATCAGGGAGCTGAGGCTTCGCCGGGGGGCCGCCGGAGTTTTGATGAGGGCGATCCGGTCTTTGAGCAACGTCATGCCGTCCTCGCTTTCGAGCGGGCGAAGAGTCCGTCCGGCCGACCCACGAGCACGACCACCAGCAGGCCCAGTACGGCCATCGGGGCGACCGTGGCACCCAGGTAGCCACTGACGTACGAGAGCAGCAGCCCGACCACCACCCCGCCGACCACCGCGCCGATCGGGCTGTCGAGACCACCGACCACCGCCGCGGTGAAGGCCGAGATGAACAGCAGGTCCATGGCGTTGGGATGCAGCCCCAGCTCGGTCGGGACGACCAGCATCCCGGCCAGCGACCCGGTGGCGGCGGCGAGCGCCCAGCCCAGCGTGAGCATGCCGCTGACCGGCACACCGAGGAGTCGTGAGACATCCGGTGCGAAGGCGGCCGCACGCATCCGCAGGCCCGTGGGCGTACCCCGGAAGAGCAGCGTGAGAAGGACGACCACCGCGCCCACCGCGGCGAACACGAACAGGTCGTAGCGCGAGAGCAGGGCGACGCCGCCGACCTCGAACGCATCCCGGCTGAACGGGGCCGCGGCCGGCTTGTAGTCGTCGCCGTAGATCATCCCCAGCACACCCTGGATGATCAGCACCAGCCCGAGCGCGACCACCACCCCGTTGAGCGGCGACGAATGGTCGACGAACCGCATCACCACCCGCTCGACCGCCGCGCCGAGCACCAGCCCGCCGATGATCGCGACGCCGAAGCCGAGCCAGTAGGAGCCGGTCGCGGTGCTGACCGAATACCCGGCGTAGACGGTCGCGATCGCCATCGCGCCCTGGGCGAAGTTGACGATGCGGGCGGCCCGCCAGATCAGCACCAGAGCCAGCGCGAACGCCGCGTAGACCGCTCCCCGGCTGAGCCCGTCGAAGGTCAGGTAAATGAATCTGTCCATGTCAGAACCCCAGGTAGGCGTGCCGCAGTTCGGCGTCGTCGCGCAGGTCGCCGGCCGGCCCGCGCGCGACGACGCGCCCGAGCGCCAGCACGAGCGCCTCGTCGGCGACCGAGAGCGCGCCGCGCACGTTCTGCTCGACCAGCAGCACGGCCAGGCCGGTGCGATCGCGCAGGTCACGCAGCAGCGACATGATCTGGGCGGTCACCCGCGGCGCCAGCCCGAGCGACGGCTCGTCGAGCAGCAGGAGGCGCGGACCGGCGGCCAGCGCCCGGCCGATCGCCAGCATCTGGCGCTCGCCGCCGGAGAGGGAATGGCCGGGCTGACCGCGCCGCTGGGCGAGCGGCGGGAACAGGTCGTAGATCTCGTCGAGACTCGGCCGCGGTTTGCGCCACAGGCCACCGAGCCGCAGGTTCTCGTCGACGGTCATCTCGGTGATCACGCCACGGCCCTCGGGCACGTGGGCGATGCCCCGGTGGACCATGCGTTCGACCTTCGTGCCGCGAAGATCAAGGCCGTCGAACAGGATGCGCCCGGCGGTCGCCGGGACAAGACCGGAGAGCGTACGCAGGAGGGTCGTCTTGCCGGCCCCGTTCGCCCCCAGCACCGCGACGATCTTCCCGACCGGCACCTTGAGACTGATCTCGTGCAGAACCGGGGCCGCCCCGTAGCCCGAGGTCAGGCCCTCCACCTCCATCATGCGGCGGCTCCCAGGTAGGCCTCGGCGACCGCGGGATCGTCTTTGATCTGATCGGGCGGCCCGAGCGCGATCGGCTTGCCGAAGTCGAGCACCAGGATCTCGTCGCAGACCGCCATCACCAGGTCCATATGGTGCTCGACCAGCAGAACCGTGGTGTCGAGGTCGCGGATCAGGCCCTCCAGCCAGGCGATCTCGTCGGCGTCGAGACCGCCGGCCGGCTCGTCGAGCAGCAGGATGCGCGGCTCGGCGACGAGGGCCCGGGCCAGCTCCACCCGTTTGCGCAGGGCATAGGGCAGGTGGCCGGGTAATTCGTGGGCGTGCTCGGCGACCCCGGTCAGTTGCAGGGCCTGGTCGGCGTTCTTGCCGCCGACCAGCACGTTTTCCCGGACGGTCATGCCGTTGAACTGGCCGACGCCCTGAAGTGTGCGGGCGATGCCGTGCCCGGCCAGGTGATGCGGTTTCGGCCGAAAGGGACGGCCGTCCAGCGTCATCGCGCCCGACTCGGCGCGGACGAACCCGCAGACGACGTTGAAGAGCGTGGTCTTGCCGGCCCCGTTGGGCCCGATGATGCCGACGACCTGGCCCGGTGGAATGCGGAGCGAAACGTCGTCGAGAGCGGTCAGGCCGCCGAAGCGGACGGTCAGGTGTTCGAGCGCGAGCCCGGTTGTTGACATGGTTCACCCCTGCCGGACCGCTGGCGATCCCTTGTGGAGCGTGAAGGTCAACTATTTACACCTGGAGTGTAACTTTCCGCGCGCGCTGGTCAACAAGCGTTTTCGAAGCGTTATCCATCGATGGCGATTCGGGCTGCGCCGGCGCGGTCGGCGCAGCCCGTCCGGAGTGTCACCGCCGGCACGTTGTCGAGTAGCTCAGCAGTTGGTGGAGGAACCGGCACCGCTATATTTGCAGGTGTCGATGGTCTTGCTGGCCGGGTCCTTCAAAGTGGCGGTGTCGCCGTCGTTGTTCCAGATGTAGTTGCCCGACTGCCAATAGCGTTCCCACCAGTTCGGCTTGCCGTTGGTGCCGTGCCCGGTGTGGACGTAGACCGTGGTTCCCTTGGGCAACGTGCCGTAGGTGAAGGTGTAGACGTGGTTCGCCTTGTCGCGGATCGTCCAGCCCTTGAGCTGGATGGTTTTGCTGGTGTTGTTGTGTATCCGGACGTACTCGGCGTTCAGGCTGGTGTTGCTGCGGTTGTCGCTGCCCGGCGAGTCGAAGTAGATGCGGGTGAACGTCACCGACGGGGTGGTCGCGGCGTTGGCCGTGGCGGCGACGCCGAGCCCGATGACCGGGACGGCCGCGAGCAGCGCGGCGGCATATCGTTTTTTCACAAGAACCCTTCCGTAATAGGCGTGCCCATCTAATGGCATCTACCGCACGGATTCGTTCATCTATTCGGATATTTACTCGTCACCACTCGTTCGGGTAACGCAGTCCGACTTTCAGGCCACGTCGACCGGGCGGAACTGCACGCTGATGCGCGGGCCGACCGCCTTGGCCGTCTTGGGGATCGTGTGTTCCCAGGTGCGCTGGCAGGAACCGCCCATCACGATGAGGTCGCCGTGCCCGAGCGGGAACCGCAGCGGCTCGTGACCGCCGGCCCGCGGGCGCAGGGCGAGATGGCGCGGCGAGCCCAGCGAGAGAATGGCGACCATGGTGTCGTGCCGCGACGAGCGGCCGATCGTGTCGCCGTGCCAGGCGACGCTGTCACGGCCGTCGCGGTAGAGACACATGCCGGCGGTGACGAAGGGCTCGCCCAACTCGTCGGCATAGTGCGAAGACAGCTTGGCCCGGGCCTCGGTCAGTACGGGATGAGGAAGCGTCTCGTCGGCGCCGAACCAGCGCAGCAGCCGCGGCACGTCGACGACGTTGTCATACATCTTTCGGCGGTCGGCTCGCCAGTCGATGCCGAGCAGCCGCTCGAAGACCTCGTCGGAGTTGCCCAGCCAGCCCGGCAGCACGTCGACCCACGCGCCGGCGGTCAGCCGGTGCCGTTGCGGCTGCAGTTGCCCGAGAGCGGGAGCCGCGTTCGTCGAGTCGAGCATCGAGGGCTGGTAGGCGGTCATGCAGCCATGTTAGTACGCCTGTACGATCGTGCCCTCCTCCGCCGCCGTCTTCGCCGCCTTCTTCGCCGGCCGGAGCACCGACACCGCTACCACCGCGGCCGCGATCCCGCCGAACACCCCCACCGAGGCCGCCGTGGCCGTCGCGTGCACGAACGCGCTCTTCGCCACCTGCGCCAGCTGCCCGTCCCCCGTCGCGGCCGCGATCCCCAGCGCCTCGCCGATCGAGTGCCGGGCCGCGGCCGGCAACCCGTGCGGCATCGCCGACTGATAGGCCGTGGTCAGCACACTGCCCAGGACGGCAACGCTCAGCGCCGACCCGACCTGCTGCACGGTGTCGTTGACCGCCGACCCGACCCCGGCCCGTTCCTGCGGCAGGGCGGCGAGCAGCGTCCCGTACGCCGCCGGCCCGGTGATCCCGCTGCCCATGCCCATCACCACCATCGCGATCGCCAGCTTCAGGTAGCCGTCGTCCGGCCCCAGCGAGGCCAGCACCCCGAACCCGGCCGCCAGCAGCAGCATCCCGGCGGCGACCGCCGTCCGGGTGCCCACCTTCTTGTCGACCAGCACCCCGATCCCGTTGAACGCCATCGCGGTCACCAGCATCGGAATGAACGCCAGACCGGCCTTGAGCGGGGTATAGCCGAGCACGAACTGCAGATATTGGGTGATCGCGAGCACGATGCCGCCGGCCGAGAACGAGAGCAGCACGACCGAGAAGCTGGCGCCCGCGAAGTTGCGGTCGCGGAACAGCCGCATCGGCAGCATCGGCTCGGCGACCCGGCGTTCCCAGACGACGAACGTGACGAGGCCGACCAACGCAACGACGAACCCGCCCAGCGTCCGGGCCGACCCCCACCCGAGCCGGGAAGAGTTGATCACGCCCCAGACCAGGGCGGTCATGCCGATCGTCGAGAGCAGCGCGCCCAGCACGTCGGGGCGCCCGGCCGGACCGCGCGACTCCGGTATGAACGCCAGGGCGGCGACGATGCCCAGGCCGGCGACCGGGATGTTCATCAGGAAAATCGAGCCCCACCAGAAGTGCTGCAGGAGAGCACCGCCGGCCAGCGGGGCACCGAGCGCACCGAGCATCAGCACCGAGCTCCAGATCGCGATCGCCTTCTTACGCTCGGCGTCGTCGAACACGGTGGTCAGGATCGACAGGGTGCCCGGCATCAGGAACGCGGCGCCGGCGCCCATCACCGCGCGTACGGCAATGAGCTGGCCCGGCGACTGGCAGAAGGTGGCGACGGCCGAGGCGATCCCGAAGATCGCCATGCCGGTGACCAGGCCCTTCCGGCGCCCGTGCCGGTCCGACAGGCCGCCCGCGGTGAGCAGCAAACCGGCGAAGACCAGGATGTAGGCGTCGATGATCCACTGGATGTCGGCGGTCCCGGCGCCCAGGTCGCGGATGAGCGACGGGATCGCGATGTTCAGCACCATGTTGTCGATGACGACCACCAGCATGCTCAGGCAGAGCACGGCCAGGATCAGCCAGCGGCGCGGATTCCGCTCTTTCTCGTACGCTGTACTAGCCACTCGCACACTGTACGAGCCTGGATAGGATGGTGCAATGCCGGATTTCTTCGCCGACTCGGTGTTCCTGCGTCCGCCCCGCTCCCGCAGCGGCCAGCCCACGCTGAGCCGGGAACAGATCGTCAAGGCGGCGATCGAACTCCTCGACGCGGAAGGCCCGGCCGGCCTGAGCATGCGCAAACTCGGCACCCGCCTCGGCGCCGGCGCCACCTCGATGTACTGGCACGTCACCAACAAGGACGAACTGCTCGAGCTGGCGGTCGACGAGGTGATGGGCGAGGCCTACGTGCCCGAGCCGGGCGACACCGGCTGGCGGATCGGCCTCTCCGTCTGGGCCAACGGCATGCACGCCATGCTGCTGCGACACCCGTGGGTGACAGGCCTGCTCGGCACCCGCCCGACCCTCGGCCCCAACGCGATGCGCATGGGCGAGCGGGCGGTCACGCTGCTCACCGTCGCCGGCTTCGAAGGTCTCGAGATCTCCCACGTGATGTCCCTGGTCAACGCCCACGCCCTCGGCTCCGCCGCCACGCAGAACGCGGTGGTCGTCGCCACCCGCAATGCGGGCGTCCCGATCACCGACCTGGCCGCCCGGCTGGAGCCTTACCTCGACAAACTCGCCCCCGACCACCCCAACTACGACAAGTGGCGCCGGGAAAACCGGGCCTCGACGCTCGACACGGTCAAGATCTGGGACGAGGGCTTCGCCTTCGGCCTCGACCGCATCCTCGACGGCCTGGCCCAATGGCTCGAGGCCAAAAAGCGGGCTTGACCCGGCCCCCGGGGCACAGGTCTAGCGTCGCCCCATGTCTTCCGGCGATGTCGACTACGAAACCCACGGCGACGGATATGCATGGGTGCGCCGCCCCGACCCGCGCATAGCGGCGCTGATCCATTCCGCGCTGGGCGACGCCCGCACGGTGCTCAACGTGGGCGCCGGCGCCGGTTCCTACGAGCCCTCGGACCGCCACGTCGTCGCGGTCGAACCGTCGGCCACCATGCGCGCCCAACGCCCGTCGTCGCTGGTCCCCGCCGTGAACGCGAATGCTGAGCAACTCCCATTCGACGACAACTCGTTCGACGCCGCGATGGCCACCGTCACCGTCCACCAGTGGCGCGACGCGACCCGAGGCCTCGCCGAAGTACGCCGAGTCGCCCGCGGCCCGGTAGTCGTCCTCACCTTCGACGGCGACGCCCTGGACCGCTTCTGGCTGGCCGCCTACGCCCCCGAGCTGATAGCCGCCGAACGCCGTCGCTACCCACCGATCCCCCACCTGGCGGCCGCGATCGGCCGCACGTCGGTCACCGAGGTCCCGGTCCCGATCGACTGCGTCGACGGCTTCACCGAGGCCTTCTACGCCCGCCCGGAAAGCTTCCTCGACGAGCGCGTGCGGGCGGCCCAGTCAGCGTGGACCTTCATCACGCCGGAGGCGACCCAGCGCACCGTCGAAACCTTGCGCCAGGACCTGACCTCCGGCCGGTGGGACCAGACGTACGCCGAGTGGCGCACCCAGCCACACTTCAACGGCTCCCTGCGCCTCCTAACCGGCCGTCCCCGAACCGCATAAAGACTGCGGAAGTCTTCCATTCGTCCGAACATGATCAAGCTCATCGAGCAACGAGGGGAGGCTCGTGGACCGATCCTGGGCAACGGTTCGGCGGCCTTGCCCGCCCGCATGAGCTGGTAATAGGTTTCGGCCCGACACGCCGGACTGAGGTCCGGTATATGGGCACCGTGAGTGATGGCACCGGACTTCGTCGAACAGCGGAGGCAGTCTGACGGCGACGGTCGGCAGTTGTCACCGGAGCAGGCCGCCGCAACGGCAATGGTGGCCGAAGCCAAGGCCCGCGGTCCGGAACTGCCCGGCCCGAACGGCCTGTTGGAGTTGTTCACCAAGAAAGTTCTCGCAACCGCGTTGAAGGAGCAGATGACCGAGCACTCAGGTCACGAGTGTGGGCTGGCGCGGTAGCAGGGTGATGGTCCAGCCGTCGGTCTCGTCGTGGGCTTGCGCGCAGCATTCGCAGAGGCGAAGTTCAACGGCACCGTTGCGGGCGAGGTGGGTACCCTCGTTCCACGGGCAGCCTTGACAGCCGGACACGACGTTGCGTTCCTGCTGCTCCGGTGTCATGCCGCGGCCTCTCCGTGAACGGGAGTTGCCTTCCCATCCGGGATGATCTGGCTGCCACGCACGCGTCGAGGACCGCATCGATGCGGCACAGACACCGGCTTCTGCCGATTCCCCGCCCGCCTGTTCGCGATCAACCCAAGCCTGGCTCGAACTCGCCTCACCGGTATCGACCTGCTCCCCTGGACCCAGATGCTGCTCCTGGACGGCGACCTCGCCGCCGCCGAACACAAGAAGCTGCGCTACCGACTGCTGCACGTCGCCGCCCGCATCACCCGCACCGCCCGCGAAACGCGGCGACGCACCGCCGAAGCGCCGACCTCGGTACGGACCCACAACGCCCGGCTAGAGAACGACGACGGAGCGGGCGCCCTCGCCTCGGGCCATGCGGTCGAAGGCGGCCGGCACGTCGGCCAGGGTGATGCGGTCGGTGATCAGGTGGTCGAGGGAGAGTTTGCCGTCCAGGACGTCGGCGGCCAGCAACGGGATCTCGACGTCGGGGTCGGACGAGCCGTAGACCGACGACCGCAGGGTGCGGGCCGACGAGAAGATGTCGAGGGCGCTCAACGAAACCATGTCGTCGTTGGCGCCCATGCCGACCACCGTCACCTGGCCGCCTCGACGCGTCGCGCGCCACGCCGCGCGGATGGTCGCGGAGCGGCCCACGCACTCGAACGCGTGGTCGGCCCCGAGGCGGGAGGTGCGCGTCCGGATCTCCTTGGACAGGTTGTCGGACGACACCAGGAAATCGGTTGCGCCGGCCGCCTCGGCCAGGGCCTTCTTGGCGTCGGACACGTCGACGGCGATCACCGATGCGGCGCCCGCCGCGCGTGCGGCCGCGACCACCGACAGGCCGACGCCACCCAGGCCGATCACGACCACGGTCTCGCCGGGCTGAACCCGGGCCGTGTTGCGGACCGCGCCCGTCCCGGTCAGCACGCCGCAGCCCAGCAGCGCCGCGAGCTCGAAGTCCAAATCGGCGGGTACGCGGATTACCGCGTTTGCCGGGGCGACCACCTGCTCGGCGAACGCGCCCAAACCCAGGCCCACGAAGACCGGGTCACCGTCCATCGTGATGCCGTTTTCCAGCGCGGCCACCCCCGACGACGTCGAGCACAGCCACGGCTGGCCGTGGGTGCAGAACCAGCACTCGCGGCACGCCGGCTGCCAGTTGAGCACCACGTGGTCGCCGGCCGCGACGCGGGTGACGTGCTCGCCCGCCTCGACGACCTCGCCGGCTGCCTCGTGGCCGAGGACCAGCGGGTGGGGCGGCTGCAGGGTGCCGTTGATCATGGACAGGTCGGAGTGGCAGACGCCGGCGGCGCGCACCCGGACCCGCACCTGGCCCGGCCCGATCTCGGGCAACCGCAACTCCTCGACGGACGGGGCCGAGGCGGACGAGCGGACGACGACGCCCGGAAAGTAAGGATTCACCGTTGGATGGCCTTCGTTTGCTGGAACTCGGCGAGGCCGTACGCACCCAGTTCGCGCCCGACCCCGGACTGCTTGTAACCGCCGAACGGCGCGAACGGGTTGAACGCGCCCCCGTTCACATCGACCGCACCGGTGCGCAGGCGCCGGGCGACGGCCAGCGCGCGGTCGTCGGAGCCCCAGACGCCGCCGGCCAGGCCGTACCGCGAGTTGTTGGCGATCGCGACCGCGTCGTCGTCCGAATCGAACGGGATGATCGACAGCACCGGGCCGAAGATCTCTTCCTGCGCGAGCTCGGAGGACGGGTCGACGTCGGCGAAGACCGTCGGCGCGACGAAGTGACCGGCCGGGGGCAGCGGCGCGTCGGGACCGCCGGCCACCAGCCGAGCCGTTGCGCGCTCGACGAAACCGAGGACCCGTGCCTTCTGCGACGCGGAAACCAGCGGCCCCAGGCGGGTCGCGTCGTCGAACGGGTCGCCGACCGAATAGGAGGCGGCAGCCTTGGCGGCCAAGGCGACCGCCTCGTCGTAGCGCGACCGGGCGACCAGCATGCGCGTCCATGCCGTGCAGGTCTGGCCGGAATTCAAGAAGGCGTTGCCCACCCCGACCTTGACCGCCCGGGTCACGTCGGCGTCGTCGAGGATCACGTTGGCCGACTTGCCGCCCAGCTCGAGGGCGACCTTGGCGATGCGGTCGGCCGCGGCGTGGGTGATCGCGCGGCCGGTCGCGGTCGAGCCGGTGAACGACACCATGTCGACGTCGGGGTGACCGGCGATGGCCGCGCCGACGACCGGGCCGGTGCCGGTGACCAGGTTGAGGACCCCGGCCGGCACGCCCGCCTCGTCGGCGGCGTCGATGAGCAGGTAGGCCACGAGCGGCGTCAACTCGCTCGGCTTGAGCACGACCGTGCAGCCCGCCGCCAGGGCGGCCGCGACCTTGGCCACCACCTGGTGCAACGGGTAGTTCCACGGGGTGATCGCGCCGACCACCCCGACCGGTTCGTGGACGATCAACGAGTTGCCGACGGTTTCTTCCGGCACCGGTCGCGCGGCCAGGTCGGCGTACCCCTTCAGGACCGTGAGCGGGAGTCCGGCCTGCACCCTCTCGGCGACCTTGCGCGGCGTGCCCAGCTCGAGCCCGACCGTGCGGGCGATGTCGCCCGCCCGGGCGGCAAGGGAGGCGTGCAGCCGGTCGAGCACCGCCCCGCGCGAAGCCATCGGGGTGCCCGCCCAGCCGTCGAAAGCAGCGCGCGCCGCGGCCACCGCGTTGTCCACATCGGACGCCGTGCCCGCCGGGACATGGCCGAGCACCTCCTCGGTCGACGGGTTCTCGACCGCAATGCGGTCTCCCGGGGATGAAACCCAGGAGCCGCCGATATAGAGCCGGTCACGCTCGAACATCATCAACACGATCCTCCCGACGAGACGCCAGCAAGCCATTGATCAATAGGTCCAGGCCGAGCTCGAACGCGCCCTCGTCCACCGCCACATGATGCTCTGCCAGGCGGGGCGCCGCTTGCAGGTGTGGATAACGCTCGTAGAGCTCGGGATCGATGTCGAAGCCGAGCGCGAACGACCCGAGCGCCGACCCGGTCACCAGGTAGCGCATCAGGGCACCGATGTGGGTGGCCCGCGCGGGCGGCCAGCCGGCATCGATCAGGGCGCCGTAAACCACGTCGGCCATGGCCAGGGCGGCCGGCCGGCGGCCGGGACCATGCGCCAGCACGGGTACGACGTTGGGGTGCGCCACCAGCACGGCGTGGTAGGACCGCGCCCACGACCGCAAGGCCGACGCCCAATCGGCGGTCCCGAAAGCGGCAAGCGAGACCTGGGAGATGACCCCGTCCGCCACCGCGTCCAAAATGTCGGCCTTGGTAGGAAAGTGGTTGTAGAGCGACGGTCCCTGGACCCCCAGCTCGGTCGCCAGCCGCCGCATCGACAGCGCTTCCAACCCCTCGGCATCGACCAGCGCCGACGCCGCATCGACAATGCGTTGCCTGGTCAGCAGCGTTTGCCGGGGCCGAGCCATGACCACTCCCCAAAGAAGCCCGAAAAAGAAGCACTGGACGTGTAAAAACTTACGCCGCTAGTTTAAACGCATGGACTTCTCCCTCAGCGACGAAGAGCGTGCGATTCGCGATACCGCCCGTCAATTCATCACCCGCGAAGTCATGCCGCTGGAGCAGGAGGCCCTGCTGCGCGAGCGCCGCCACCAGCCCGGCCTGGAGCCGAGCGAGTTGCGCGAGTTGCAGCTCAAGGCGAAGAAGTTCGGCTTCTGGGGCCTCTCGACCCCCGAGGAGTACGGCGGGATGAACCTGCCGGCCGTACTCCAGTCGCTGATCGTGACCGAGGTGGGCCGCACGTTCGTGCAGTTCAAGTTCGGCGGCGACGCCGACAACATCCTCTACTACGCGAACGAGGACCAGAAGCGGGAGTTCCTGATCCCCACCATCGAGGGTGAGCGGATCTCCTGCTTCGCGATCACCGAGCCGGGCGCCGGTTCCGACGCGGCCAACATCAAGCTGCGCGCGGTGCGGGACGGCGACGACTGGGTGCTCAACGGCGAAAAGACGTTCATCACCAACGGCAACGACGCCGACTTCGTCATCGTGGTCGCGGTGACCGACCCGTCCCGCAAGGCCAGCGACGGCGGCGCGACAGCGTTCCTGGTCGACCGCTCGATGGGCTGGCGCTCGGAGTTCATCCAGACCATGGGTGAGGGCGGCCCGGCGTCGCTGATCTTCGAGGACGTCCGGGTGCCGGCCCGAAACATGCTCGGCGAGCCGGGCCAGGGCTTCGAGCTCGGCATGAAGTGGATCGGCAAGGGCCGCTACCTGATCCCGTCGAACGCCCTGGGCATCGCCGAGCGGGCGCTCGGCATGGCGATCGAGTACGCCAACACCCGCGAGACCTTCGGCAAGAAGATCGGCACCAACCAGGCGATCCAGTGGATGATCGCCGACTCCGAGGTGGAGCTGGAAGCGGCCCGCTGGCTGATCCTGCGCGCGGCCTGGACGGTGGACCAGGGCTGGGATCCACGGCATTCTTCGTCCATGGCGAAGCTCTTCGGCGCGGGCATGGTCAACCGGGTGGTCGACCGGGTGATGCAGGTTCACGGCGGCATGGGTTACACACGTGAGCTTCCGATCGAGCGGTGGTACCGGCAGGTGCGGCTCATGCGCATCTACGAGGGCACCGACGAGATGCAGCGACTCATCATCTCCCGCGACCTGCTCCGCGGGTACACCAAGATCGGAGGGCATCTCAATTGACCAGCCTCTCCTTGGCGACCGTCCTCGCCGAGGCCGCCCGCCGCTATCCCGACAAGATCGCCGTGGTCGACGGCGCCGCCCGGGTCACCTACCGCGACCTCTGGGCCGAGTCGCTCGCCTTCGCGGCCGGGCTGCGTGAACTCGGCATCGGCAAGGGCGACAAGGTCGCCGTACAGATCCCCAACGTGGCCGACTTCCCGCGCGTCTATTTCGCCGCCCTGGCGGTCGGCGCCGCGGTGGTCCCGGTGCATCTTCTGCTCACGCCGGAGGAGATCGCGTACGTCCTGGCCGACAGCGAAGCCAAGTTGCTCGTCTCGCACTCCAGTCAACTGGCCGGCGGAGCCGCGGCGGCGAAGCTGGCGAACCTGCCGGTGGCTTCCGTCGGGCCGCTGCCGGAGGGCGTCGACGTGCAGCGCCTCGAAGAGGTGTCGGCCGGCCGCACGCCGCTGCGCACCTACGAGACCGTGGAGGCGGAGGACGTCGCGGTCGTCTTCTATACCAGCGGGACGACCGGCAAGCCCAAGGGCGCGCTGCTCACCCACCTCAACCTGGTGATGAACACGATCGTCAACGTCTTCGACATCCACGAGATGCACAACGACGACGTGGTGATGGGCTGCCTGCCGCTGTTCCACATCTTCGGCCAGACGGTCGGCATGAACGGCACCTTCCGCCTCGGCGGCACGCTGGTGCTGATGGCCCGGTTCACCGGCGAGGGCGTCATCGACCTGATGGTGCGGGAGAAGGTGACCGTTTTCCACGGCGTCCCGACGATGTACATCGCGCTGCTCGAGGCCGCGGCGAAGGCCGACCGGCTCCCCGACCTGCGGCTGTGCATCTCGGGTGGCGCCGCCCTGCCGGTCGCCGTGCTGGAACGGTTCAACGAGGTGTTCCACGCCGAGATCTTCGAGGGCTACGGCCTGTCCGAGACCTCGCCGACCGCGACCACCAACCAGCCGGCGTACGGCACCCGGGCCGGCACGGTCGGCCACTCGATCTGGGGCGTCGACGTCGAGGTGGCCCGGCCCGAGGTCGACGAGCGCATCGAGCTGATGGAGCCGGGCGAACTAGGCGAGATCGTGATCCGCGGGCACAACGTCTTCGCGGGTTACCTCAACAATCCGGCGGCGAGCGCCCAGGCGCTGGTCGACGGCTGGTTCCGGACCGGCGATCTGGGCACGAAGGACGCCGAGGGCTTCGTGACGATCGTCGACCGCAAAAAGGACCTGGTGATCCGGGGCGGCTTCAACGTCTATCCCCGCGAGGTCGAGGAGGCGCTGGCCCGCCATCCGGCAGTGATGCAGGTGGCGGTCATCGGCATGCCGGATCCGGTGCACGGCGAGGAGATCTGCGCGGTGATCGTGCCCGATCCGGGCGGGGTGACGGCCGACGAGCTCATCGAGTGGTCGAAGGAGCGGCTCGGCCGGCACAAATACCCGCGGCAGATCCGGTTCGTGGAGTCGCTGCCGCTGGGGCCGAGCATGAAGGTGCTCAAGCGGCAGCTACGAAAGACCTTTGCGGAGGAGCAGGCCGGGTAACTCGGCGACGATCGGCTGGTCCGCGGGCAGCCAGGGCACACTGTCCAGCTCGTCCGGGGCCAGCCAGCGCATGGACCGGTGCTCCAGCGCCTGCGGCTGGTCGCCGCCGAGAAGACGTACGGCGAAGACGCGCAACACCGCCCGTCCATGAGCGAGCGGCACGTCGGGGCCGACGCGGTCGCCGACCTCGACGCGTACGCCCAGTTCCTCGACGCATTCGCGGGCCAGCGCCTGCTGGTCGCTCTCGCCCGGCTCGACCTTGCCGCCGGGGAACTCCCAGCGGCCGGCGGCCTCGGGGGGCGACGAACGCTCGCAGGCCAGCACGCGACCATCGTCGACGATCGCGGCCGCCACGATCACCCTCGGTGATCGCGACTGTCTAACACTGCGTTCCTGCGGCATGAGATCAGAGCTTCCCATAAAACTTAACCGTTCAGCTTGCCCGAGGCGTCCCGATCGTCACGCAAACACGCATATGTGGGCGTGGACATGTTTGACATGGAAGACAAGACTGTCTGCACCGACCATGACGACACGGCGACAGTTTGGCCACAAGCCGGCAACGACGCCGAGGGGGGTGCGGCGATGCGGGCCAGAAGACGGCGCACGAACGGGACCGACTACCTGAGCGACGCCTTGGCTCTGCTGAGCGGCTGGACGCGCGACGGCGTTCAGCTCAAGCGGGAACTCGCGTGCGACGACAGCCAGCATGCCGCATTGACCGAGCGGATCAAGGTGGCAGCGGACACACTGCACATTCGGCCCAGCATCCGACGCCTCGATGGTCACACTCAGATTCTGCTCGGCGAACGAGACGCCGAAGCCATTACCGACGGTGAAGTCACCCTTGCGGCGCGAATCGAAGACTTCTACCGGACGGTCGTCGGCATCTCATAGTTTCCGATCGCTACGCTGCCCCGCATGAGCGATGTCGTCTACGACAAAAAAGAGCAGCTGGAGCAGATCGAAAGCGGTCTGCTTGAGGGCGAGCAGGTCGTCGCGGTCTACGACGCGATCGGCGTCGGCAGTGGCTTCATCGGCCTGACCAACCGGCGGATCATCATCAAGGACAAGTCCTTCGCCGGTAACCGGGTGGCGCTGACCAGCATCCCGTACTCCAAGGTGAGCAGCGTCAGCGTGGTCAGCAACAAGAACTGGGTCGGTCAGTTCTTCTCCTCCGGCACGATCGCCATCCAGTGCGACGACAAGCTGTACGAGGTGGAGTTCCGCGGTTCCGAAAAGACCCACCACGTCCACAACGTCATCCTGCACTACGCGTCGTAGAGCAGAACCCGCGTCGGCAGCGGCGTCTCCGTCACAGAGCCGTCCGCTGCCCGCTTCAGCTCGTAGCCCGACGGGCCTTCCCGGTCGGCGACCACCTCGACCAGTTCGGTCCCCCGGTAGAGCAGCCCAGCACCGTCGTCCGTCGCGTACCCGTCGGCGAGCGTGCCGTTCGCAATCAGCTCATGCATTTTCGGCCGGCGCTGAACCTCGCCGTCGTAGTGGACGCCATTGCTGTACGGCAGCCAGCCGAGCCCGTCGGTGAAACCCCGCAACTCGCTCCCGAAGCTGTCGGTCGAGCCGCCCTGATGCCAGCAGATCGAACCGGCCGAGACGCCGGAGAGGACCACCCCGGACTGCCATGCCTCGTGGAGGATCTCGTCGAGGCCGTGCGCCCGCCAGACCGCGCACAGGTTGGCCACGCTGCCGCCGCCGACCCAGATGACGTCCTGGCTCAACAGATGAAACCGGATGTCGTCGACGTTGGGCATCGGGAACAACTGCAGATGCGAGGCGACGAACTCGGTGCCGGCGAACGCGGCATAGAACCCGCCGATGCGGGCCTCCGGATCGCCGGTCGCCTGGTAGAGCCCGCAGATTCGCGGCGCCCGGAGGTTGCCGGACAACTCGGCCGCGAACCGGTGGATCCGGCCCGGCCGCATGCTGAACTGGCCGTAGGAACCCGGCTCGAAGCTCGCGCTGGTGGCCAGGATGGTGGGTGCGTCGGCAGTCACCGGATCATCTTCGCGCACGCGTCGGCAGTGTCGAGCACGAGATCGGCGGCCGCGTCGATCGCGCTCGTCAGCCGCTCCGGACCGCCCTCGAGATGACCGAAGACCGCCTCGGCCCGCTCCCGGAAACCGGCCGGCGCGCCCGGGATCGCGGCCGCCGCGGCCACCGCGCCCTTCTCGTTGATCAGCCACCGCTGCCCGGCGCCGTGCAGCGCGTGCACGCAGACGCCGACCAGCCGGAACAGGCAACCGGCCACATAGGTGCGGTCGCGCCGGGTCACCGCCTTGCGGGCGACCGCGACCAGGAAGTCGCCCTCCCACAGGCCGCCGACCAGCGCCTCGGTCAGCGTGCGCGGATAGACCCGGACCTGCTCCTGCAGCGCGGCCAGCTCGCCCGTCGGGTCGGCCAGGATCTGCCCGAGCGCCAGCTCGCCCGGGTACGCGATGTCGACGAACCCGAGCGGATGCCCGGCCTGGTGGTGGAAGGAGTAACGCCCCTGCCGCGCCGACTCCCACACCGCGGCCACCCGGTCGAGGTCGCGATAGATCCAGTCGACCGGCTCACCGGCGATCCGCAGCCAGCCGCCGCCGTCGACCCACGGGCCCCAGCCGCCCGGCTCGGTGACCGCCGCGGACGGGCCGCCGACCCGCTTGGCCAGGGCGTCCAGCACCTCGGTGTCGAGCGGGCGGCGATAGTAGAGCCCGAGGTCGGTGTCGGACTCCGGAGTGTGGTCGCGGCGGGCCCGGCTGCCGCCGAGCACCACGCCGATCACCCCGGGCACGGCGGCCAGCTGCTCGGCCAGCCCGGTCAGCTCCACTTGCGAGCCTCGACCAGCACCCGGGTGCTGTAGGAGACGAACCGCCCGCTGGCGCTGATCTCGTCGTGCACGGCCCGCAGTTGCACGCGGTACTTCTCGATCGTGAAGTCGGGCACCGTCCAGATCACCTTTCGCAGGAAGTGGGCTACCGCGGCGACGTCGAAGAATTCCAGGCGCAGGCGCTCACCGCGTACGTCAAGAACCTCGAGGCCGGCGGCCTCGGCAGCCGCCCGGATCTGCTCGGGGTGTTGCCACTGAGGTGGCGGCAGCGGGCCGAGCATGGCCTCGGACAACTCGCGGTTGGTGCCCGCGCCGATCTGCTGGGAGAGAAAGAGGCCGCCCGGGCGCAGGACGCGAGCGGTCGCGGGCCAGTCGGTGCCGACCGGGTGCCGGCTCACGACCAGGTCGAAAGCGGCCTCGCGGAACGGGAGACCGGCCGCCTTGACCACATGGTCGACCTTCCGCGCGGCGACCTCCGGCTGCCACTGTTCGACCGCGACCGCCAGGGGTGGTCGTCGCCGGGCGTGTGCAAGCGACCAGGCGAAGACCTCGCCGCCGCCGGTCTGCACGTCGAGGACGGTGCCGGCGTCGCCCAGACGGTCGGCAACCAGGCTCGCGTAGCCCCAGGACGGACGTTCCTCGGTCGCGCGCCCGGCGAACCAGGAGAAATCCCAGCCGTCGAGCGGGACCGCCGCCGCCTCGTCGAGCAGAGCGTCGAAAGTGTCCACCGGGGAAGTCTGCCGGGCCGGGCCCCGGACGGCAGCCGATTTAGCAACCGCGTCCGCGTCCGCCGACCTGCCAGCCGCCGCCCGTGCCGCCGCCCAGCCCGCCGTCCAGCCCGCCGCCCGGCCCAGCGCTCTGTCCGCCGGAGAGCAGGGCGAGATCGTTGCCGCTCACGCCGATCTGGCCGTTTCCGCCGCCATCGATGCTCGCCGCCGCGCTCGCGGCAGTGCTCCCGGCGGTGCTGGTGGCACTCCCGGCGGTGCTCGGGGCGCCGCTCCCGTCGGCGCTCTCGTCGCGCCGGTGATGACGGCACCACGGATCCCGGCCGATCGGCACACACAAATCGAGATCAGCGCCGCATGGGTCGGTTCCGTCGCCGACCGCGACCACTTCCGGCTGAGGCTGCCGGGTCACGGTCGAGCCGATCAGACGCCGAGCGGTCGGCCTACCGCCGGTCAGCGTCACCAGGTAGCGCAGCGTCTCCTCGCCGGCCACGCCGGGCGTCTGCACCCGCTTGCTGCCCCTCGGCAGCCCCGGGTCGCGCACGATGCGGCTGGCGTAGGGGATTTCCCTGGTCACGGTCTCGGTCCGGGTGGTGATCGCCGGCTGGGCGGCCGGCTTCGCGGGAGGGACGACCGGGCCCGGCCCGGCCTTGGCCGGCGCCGGCGGCCGGATCGGGTTCCGGCTCACTGCCCGGTTGGCCCCGGCCGGCGTACGCCCGGGGACGCCGACCGGATTTTGCAGAGGCTGCGTCGGCTGTGTCCCGTCGGCCGCGGCCGCACCGGGGGCGGCAGCGCCCGGAATTGTCGCGTCCGGCGTTGTCGCATCGGGCGCTGTTGCATCCGGCGCTGTTGCATCCGGCCCTGTTGCATCCGGCCCTGTCGCATCCGGCCCTGTCGCATCGGGAGCGGCGGCGTCACCGACTGCGGTGACGACTCGCGGCTTGGGGTCACTGCGGGTGAGCGCGGCGATGCCGGCCGCCCCGCCGCCGATCGCGATCAGCAGCGCGCTGGTGCCGGCTGCCATCCGTACGCCGAACGGCAGCCGGGCCCACCAAGACTTTCGTGGCATTTCGAGCAGTTGCCGCAATGAGTCACTAGTTGTCTGGTTTTGCACCAAAGCATTGTGCAGTGTCCGACTCGCGGATCAAGCACCGACCTTCTACCCGAAGGGGTGACGGGTCGTTTTGATCAGGCGGCTACGGGCTCGCGCAGGTGCGCCAGCGCACCGCTCCAGGCGACGACCTGGTCGATGACCGTGCCGAGAACCTGCTCGTGCCGCTCGGTGGGTACGAACGTGCTGAAGTTCTCGAAGTCGGTCATCAGCGACAGCGTGAGCTGGGCCCGGACGTCGGCCATCATCAGCTCACCGGCGACCAGGCGCAGGTGCTCGACCGCGCGGGCACCACCGACCGAGCCGTAGCTCACGAAGCCGACCGCCTTGTTGTTCCACTCGGCGAACAGGTAGTCGATCGCGTTCTTGAGCACGGCCGAGGTGGAGTGGTTGTACTCCGGCGTGACGATCACGAAGCCGTCGAACGAGCGGATCTTCTCGGCCCACTCGATGGTGTGCGGGTTGCTGTACTGACCCATCGCGGGCGGAAGCGCCTCGTCGAGGTGGGGCAGTTTGTAGTCGAGCAGGTCGATCAGCTCGAACTCCGCGTCCGTGCGCTTCGACGCGACGTCCCGCACCCACTTGGCGACGGCCTCGCCGTTGCGGCCCGGGCGCGTGCTGCCGAGGATGATGCCGATCCTGGTCATGGGGCTCTCCAGTTCTGAGCTTTAAATGCTTCGTCATGCAAATAGTTGCTCCTCGGCGTCGTAGTATCAATGTCATGTCCGCCACAGTTCCCGCTCCGTCGCCGCTGCCGGACGGCCTCCGTCCGCTCGACGCGGACGAAGAGGCGGTCATGCGCTCGCTCGGCCGCTTCCTGCGCGTCATGCCGCGCGTCCTCTCCGCCGACCTCGAGCACGAGCAGCGCATGACCTCGAGCGAATATGCGACGCTGCGCCACCTCTCCGAGGCCGAGGGCAACACGCTGCGCATGAGCGAGCTGGCCCAGGCCTGCGACATGTCGCTGAGCGGCATGACCCGGCTGGCCGACAAGCTCGAATCGCTGGGCTATCTGAGCCGCCGGAAGTGTGCCGACGACGCCCGCGGCTCCAACGCGGTGCTGACCGACAAGGGTCTCGCCCGCCTGCAGGAGGCCTGGCCAACTCACCTGGCCAGCGTCCGCCGGCACATCTTCGACCACCTCGAGGGCATCGACCTGGCCAAGCTCGCCACCGCGTTCAACGAGATCGCCAACGACGCCGGTTGACACATTCCCTTATGGGAATACGATCGTCGCATGGCACGAGCGGCGACGACGACGGACGCGTTCAACGCGGTGGCCGAGCCCCGGCGACGGCAGATCCTCGATCTGCTGGCCCAGGGTGAGCGGCCGGTCAACGACCTGGTCGAAATGCTCGGCCTGGCCCAGCCGCAGGTCTCCAAGCACCTGCGCGTGCTGCGCGAGGTCGACCTGGTGCACGTCCGCGAGGAGGGCCGGCAACGGCTCTATCGGCTGAACGCGTCCCCGCTCCGCGACATCCACGACTGGCTCGCGAAATACCAGCAGATGTGGGCTTCGCGGTTCGACGCCATGGACGCCGTACTGACCGAGCTCAAAGAGGAGGAAGATCATGGCGACTAACGGCACGGCCCGGGTGACCCTTCCGGCCGACAACCAGATCCTGATCACCCGCGAGTTCGACGCGCCCCGCCACCTGGTCTGGCGCGCCTACACCGAGCCCGAGCTCATCAAACGCTGGTGGGCCGGCGAGCGCGGCCACGTCACCAGCGTCGAGGTCGACCTGCGGGTCGGCGGCAGATGGCGTTACGTGATGCAGGCCAACGGCGGCTTCGAGGTGGCCTTCCACGGCGAATACCGCGAGATCGTGCCGCCCGAGCGCCTGGTCGGCACCGAGGCCTTCGAGGGCATCCCCGACCCGGACGCCAACGCGGCCCTGTCCACGCTCACCCTGATCGACAAGGGCGGCCGCACCTACACCGAGATGCTGATCGAGCACCGCGACCAGGCCGGCCGCGATGCTCACATCAACTCCGGGATGGAGGTCGGCATGCAGGAATCCCTGGACGCCCTCGAGCGCGTCGCCGCCTCCCTGGCCTGACCGGGCTCGCCGGGCTCCCCCGCCTCGCCGGGCTCCCCGGCCTCACGGGGCTGGCCGCTGCCTAGAGCGCCGGCCGCGAGCCGCTCGGAGGGTTCCTGTCAGGGCAGGGATGCCGTGCGGAGGGCTTCGATGACCCGGTCGGCCGCCGCGTTGGTCACCGCGTCGTTGTAGCGCTGGTAGGCGCCCGCGCTGGCCTTCTCTTTCGGCGTGGTCGTCGACTCGGGCCGCTCCAGTTGGTAGGCCCAGACTTCGCCCGCCACCCTGGCCACCTCGGACCGGATGGTGTTGGTGATCCACGTCTTGTCGGCTGCGGTCAATGCCACGGGGATGTCCTCCAGGTGCCAGGAAGCCGTACTGGCCTCTCTGCCGGTGTCGTACGACGCGCTGAAGTGCGCGTGCTCGGTGTGTGCGGATGCCCCCGTGTAAGCGCGCTTGTTCCAGCCGTTGTCGGCCTCCCAGATGCGCCGGTTGTAGATGATGTAGCGCAGCCGCTTCTCGGATCCGTTCCGGCAGCGGCCGAGCAGGAACTGGACGACCATCTCCATGGTCAGGCCCGGTTCTCGCAGGTCAATGTCCACATCGATCGCGTGGACCTCGTTGACGTGGTCGGCGTCGTGGATCGGCACCGAGCCCGTCTCGTCGGGGTTGTGGTCGCTCACCTCGTTCTGGTGCGCGGTGTCGCCGATGCTGCCGTCCGAAGCGTGATCACGGCGGGGCGCGATCTCGTTGAACTCGGCGAACAACTGCTTGAGGCAAGCCACCAGAATCCAGTCGGCCATCAGTGGGTCACTCCTCGCGTTCGCGGCGGAACGATCGGCGTGCGATCGCCCGTACCGGGAACGGTGCCCACCGCAAGGTCGTCCGAACCGGACGCGGAGTCCGTGCCCACCGACCGGGCGACAGAGCGGCCATATGTGTTGGACATAGAAGGCGTTGTACCCAGAACAGACCTATCTGAATACTCAGGACCGGAAATATTGATCCCGGCCAAAGGCTCTCTTAAGCTCTCGTAACGCCGTGTTGCCTGGTCAGGCCGCCTCGTAGTCAAGCAGCCAGCGCTTCACCGGAAGCCCCCAGCGGTAGCCGCCGAGCGACCCGTCCCGGCGCAGCACCCGGTGGCACGGCGTGAAGAACGCCACCGGGTTTTGCGCGCAGGCGGCCGCGGCCGCCCGCACCGCCGCCGGGCGCCCGGCCCGCTCGGCGAACTCCGAATAGGTCACCGGAGCACCCGGCTTGATCTCGCGCATGACCTTCCAGGCGTAGGCCATGAACACCCCGGCCGTCTCCTGCTCGACCGGCACATCGTCGATCGCTGTCCGGTCGCCGGCGAAGTAGGCACGGATCGCCTCTCCGACCATGCCGATGTCGTCGGCCGGTTCCGCCGGCTCGCGCAGGCGGGGGTGAATCAAGGACAGGAGGGCGTCGGTCGACTCGGTGAAACCGGCCGCCCGCACCGCGCCGGCCCGGCTCGTCACCACGGTCAGCGGGCCGGCCGGAGTGCTCAAGGTGTGGTGCTTCAACATGTCGTCCTCCTGGGGTTCGAGGCTCCTCAGCCTGGCCCATGGCTCCCGGCCGCGTCGTGCCCTCTTGTTCGTCTGTGGACAACCGGGTCGTCCACCTAGCTCGCCCTCCACAGGCGGATCAGTGCGTACGATCGCCAGGGACGCCACCTCTCGGCGTGCTTCCCCAGCGCGGCCGGGGTGTCGGGCAGGCCGAGCGCCCGCGCACCCCGCCGCACCGCGATGTCAGTCGGGAGAAATACGTCCGGGTCGCCGATCGCACGCATCGCGACGTAGCCCGCCGTCCACGCGCCGACCCCCGGCAACTCCATGAGCCGGGCCGTCGACTCGTCGCGGTCCGCGCCCGGCTCCAGGTCGAGCTTCCCGTCGGCGACCGCCCCGGCCAGCGCACGGACCGTCTCCCGCCGCGCCGCCGGCATGCCGAACGCCGAGTCCGGCAGGTCGGCGATCACCGCGGCGGCCGGGAAACCGACCAACTCGTCCCCGTCTCCGAAGGAACCCGCCGCCCGCAGCATGCGGATCAG
The DNA here is from genome assembly GCF_044455125.1 of Actinoplanes sp. NPDC051343. Lineage (NCBI taxonomy): Bacteria > Bacillati > Actinomycetota > Actinomycetes > Micromonosporales > Micromonosporaceae > Actinoplanes > Actinoplanes sp. NPDC051343. The sequence continues at coordinate 2,323 of NZ_JBITEL010000013.1, read as the reverse complement.
CGTCGTCCGTGCGCCGGCCACACTCACCTGCTGCCCGACGACCGCTCGCACGGCCATCTCGAAGCCGTCGGCGGAACGCGGTACGCGTACGCCCGGCTCGGCCGAGACCGCCGCGCTCAGCGCGGAATCGGCCGCCAGCATCGCATCGACCGCGACCGGATCGGCGTCCAGGTCGAACAGCCGCCGGCAACGGGCGACGGCCGGCGCCAGATCACGCACGTCGCTCAGCCGCAAGGTCGCCGAGACCCACCGGTCGGCCGGGGTCAGCGCGACGGTCGCGCTTCCGTGGGGCAAGGTCAGACCCCGGCGGTACGCGTTCCCGATACGTTCCTCCACTCCCGGAAGGGCCCGCGCCTGCAGGAAACCGAGGAGCGACGCGGCGTGCAGCGGAGCCCGGTACGCCAGCCGGAGGTTGATCGACCCGGGCTCGGTGTGTGCCGTCGGGCGGCGTTCGCGCAGTTGGCCGGGCGCTTGCGCGTACACTTCCTGGATCGTGTCGTTGAACTGGCGCACGCTGCCGAAACCCGCCGCGAAGGCGATCTCGGCGAGGCCGAGATCGGTGGTTTCGATGAGCACCCGGGCGGTCTGGGCGCGCTGCGCCCGGGCCAGCGCCAGCGGCCCGGCGCCCAACTCCGCGGTGAGCAGGCGGTTGAGGTGCCGCTCGGTGTAGCCGAGGCGGCTCGCCAAGCCGGGAACGCCGTCCCGGTCGACGACCCCGTCGCCGATCAGCCGCATCGCGCGCCCGACCAGGTCGGCCCGCACGTCCCACTCCGGGGAGCCGGGCGCCGCGTCCGGGCGGCAGCGCTTGCAGGCGCGGAAGCCGGCCCGCTGGGCGGCGGCCGCGCTCGGGTAGAACGCGACGTTCTGCCGCTTCGGCGTCATCGCCGGGCAGGACGGACGGCAATAGATGCCGGTGCTGCGTACGGCGGTGTAGAACCAGCCGTCGAAGCGCTGGTCCCGGCTGTCCACGGCCCGGTAGCACCGTTCGAAGTCCAGTTCCATGGTCCTCAGTCTGCTCTGGCGCCGCCGCTGGTGGCTGGCGGTTTTCGGACATCACCGTGCGTTTTCGTCGTGCTCCGTTCGCTGCGTAGACTCGACGTTCGTGAGCCTCACCATCGGAATCGTCGGCCTGCCCAACGTCGGCAAGAGCACCCTGTTCAACGCCCTGACCAAGAACGACGTGCTCGCGGCGAACTACCCGTTCGCCACCATCGAGCCGAACGTCGGGGTGGTCGGGCTGCCCGACGAGCGCCTGGGCAAGCTGGCTGAGCTGTTCAGCAGCGAAAAGGTCATCCCGGCGCCGGTGAGCTTCGTCGACATCGCCGGTCTGGTGCGCGGCGCGTCCAAGGGCCAGGGCCGCGGCAACGCGTTCCTCGCCAACATCCGCGACGCCTCGGCCATCTGCCAGGTCGTGCGCGCGTTCTCCGATCCCAACGTGCTCCACGTCGACGGCAAGGTCTCCCCCGCCGACGACATCGAGACGATCAACACCGAGCTGATCCTGGCCGACCTGCAGACGGTCGAGAAGGCACTGCCCCGCCTGCAGAAGGAGGCCAAGCTCAAGAAGGACAAGGCCCCGTCCGTGGCGGCCGCCGAGGCCGCGTTCAACCTGCTCAACGACGGCGTCACCCTGCACGCGGGCGCAGCGGCCGCCGACATCGACGTCGACCTGCTGGCCGAGCTGCACCTGCTCACCATCAAGCCGTTCATCTACGTGTTCAACGTCGACGAGGCCGAGCTGGGCAACGCGGCGTTCCTCGACGAGATGCGCGCCCTGGTCGCCCCGGCCGAGGCCGTCTTCATGGACGCGAAGATCGAGTCGGAGCTGATCGACCTCCCGGCCGACGAGGCGATGGAACTCCTCGAGTCGACCGGCCAGACCGAGCCCGGCCTCAACCAGCTCATCCGGGTCGGCTTCCAGACGCTGGGCCTGCAGACCTACCTGACCGCCGGCCCGAAAGAGGCCCGAGCCTGGGTGATCCCGGTCGGCGCGACCGCCCCGGAGGCGGCCGGCGTCATCCACAGCGACTTCCAGCGCGGCTTCATCAAGGCCGAAATCGTCTCCTACGACGACCTGATGGCGGCCGGCTCAATGTCCGCGGCCAAGGCCGCCGGCAAGGTCCGCATGGAGGGCAAGGACTACACGATGAAGGACGGCGACGTCGTCGAATTCCGCTTCAATGTGTAGTGATGTTCCGGCTCAACATCTAGCGATTCGGCGTTCCCGGCCTAGTACTGCAACGGCACTTAAGTTGATCTTCTGCGCCAGTGGGATAGTTCGGCTTGTCGTTGTCTGCGTCGTCGGAAGCGTGACCAGCTGACG
>NZ_JBITEL010000012.1:184379-351170 GCF_044455125.1 Actinoplanes sp. NPDC051343 | reverse complement strand
AGGAATCCAAGCCGAAAAAACCGGCCAGGGATAAAACTAATTGGCACTGGCTTATCAAGCACCCTGTTGAGTTCTCAAAGAACAACCACACACCGCAGAACAGACCGCCATCTCAGCGTTCCGGCCCCCGGGGCACTCGTTCAACTTTACTAGGTCTTTGTGGCGGTGTCAACCGGTATTTCCCGGTTCGTGCCACTCTGCCCTAGTCATCCCGCGGTCCAAGGCGCGCAGCAGTGCTGCGATCCGAAGTCCGAAGGATTTGGCAGGACGGCCGCTGCGGATCTCTCCGCTCGCTCGCCCGTTTCCCTGCCGGCTCGGAAAACATTACAGGCTCGTTCCGTGGGCTCCAAATCGGGTTCCAGTGTCACGCATCTCCGCAGGTCAGCGCAGGAGAACGGTAAGAATCCACGGTGACCTGCCGAGGGGGCATGACTACTCTCCGCACCTCCCGAGCGGAAGAGCCCGCAACCAGGTATGGGAGGTCCTCCCCGGGGGTACAGAGTTCCCCGGATCCAGGTGACTGAGGATGAGCGCGACCGAGGGAGCGGCGAACATGGCTGGGAGCGACCACCCGTTGCCTGACCACGGTCAGGCTGACCTCGTGCGGCACTCGAAAATCCCGTACCGGAAAAGGCGCAACCGGAATCACCTGGCGGAACCACCGCGGAGGCCGAACGGTCCGCCGAAGGCGGCCGGAGGCCCGAGACGGCGACGTGCTCTCGAAATCACGATCTCGCTGGCCGGGCTCGAAGGGCTGCGAGCGAAGGTCGGGGCCTGGATGAATCGGCTCGGGGCGGCACGGGTACGCGATGACGTCGTGCTCGTAGCTCACGAGCTGGCGACCAACGTCATCCGGCACGGCGGCGGATTCGGACGTTTGCGGATGTGGCGCGAGAGCGGGCGCATCGTCTGCCGGGTGAGCGACTCCGGGCCGGGCATGCCGGCTCTGGTGCAGGAACCGGAGGCGCGGCGCCCCGGCGGTCGCGGACTCTGGATCGCCCGGCGCCTGGCCGAGGTGCAAATCGAATCCGGACCGTCCGGGACGGTCGTCGTTGCGGCGATGGCAATCTAGAGGCCGCTGAGCGTTAGAGGTCGCTGAGCGCCTGGCCGAAACCGCGGTGGAACGTCGGATAGGCCCAAATGGTGCTGCGCAGCGTCTCGATCGGAACGGCGGCGTGCACCGCGACCGACATCGCGCCGATCATTTCGCCGCCGGCCGGACCCGCGGTCGTGGCTCCGACGAGCACCTTCCGGGAGCCGTCGGCAATCAGCTTGATGAAACCGTCGCCGCCCGGACCGTGAATCCAGCCGCGGGTGGTCGAACTCAACGGCAGGTAGCCGACCTTCACGTCGATCCCCGCGTCACGCGCCTGCTTCTCGGTCATGCCGACCGCGCCGATCTCCGGGTCGATGAAGGTGACCCGCGGCTTGGCCCGGTAGTCGGCCGCCGGACCGCCCTGCCCGAGAATGTCGCGGACCGCGACATCGGCCTCGTAGAACGCCATGTGGGTGAAGACCCCGTTGCCGGTGACGTCGCCGACCGCCCAGGTCTTGTCGGCCGCGCGCATCCATTCGTCGGTCGGGATGAAACGCGACGCCCGGTCGATTCCCAGCCGTTCCACGCCTTCCAGCTTGGCCGCCCGACCGGTCGCGACCAGAAGCTTCTCCCCGGTCACGTGCGATCCGTCGGAAAGGCGCACATCGAATTCGGCGCCGTCGTGGGAGACCGTCGCGGCTCGGACGCCGCTCCGGATTCGTACGCCGTTGGCCTCCAGCGCTTTCGCGGCGACCGCGGACGATTCCGGCTCCTCCATGGCGAGTACCCGCTCGCTGCCCTCGATGATTGTCACGGGCACGCCGAAACGGGCGAAGACCTGGGCGAACTCGCAGCCGATCGCGCCACCGCCGAGCACCAGAAGGGACTTCGGGAGGGCGGCGGCTTCGACCGCCTCACGGTTCGTCCAGTACGGCGTGCCGGCCAGACCGTCGACGGGAGGCACCACGGCCTTGGTGCCGGTGGCGATGACCAGGGCACGCGTCGCGGCGTACAACTGCGGGCCGACCCGCACCAAGCCGGCGCCGACGATCTCGCCTGTGCCACGCACGAACCGGCCGCCCTTGCTCTCGAACCGGTCGACCGCGACCTTGTCGTTCCAGTTATCGGTGGCCTCGTCGCGGATGCGCTTCGCGACCGGCGACCAGTCGGGGGTGACGGTCGAGGCACCGGCCAGGCCGGGGACCCGCCGCGCCTCCTCGAGTGCCCCGGCGGCCCGCACCATCATTTTGGTCGGGATGCAGCCCCAGTACGGGCACTCGCCCCCGACCAGCGTGTTGTCGATGCCGATGACGTTCAGACCGGCCGCGGCCAGGCGGCCCGCGACCTCCTCGCCACCCACGCCCATGCCGAGGACGATGACGTCGACCTCTTCGATCTCGCTCATGATCACACCTAATCATTTCCGGTCGCGGAAAAGCTCAGCCCGGGCGGGCGGGAACCGATTCTGAACCCTCGCGGAAGAGGAACGGAGGCGGTTGTGGGGACGCGATGGTGGGCAGGGCTGGTGCTCACCGTTCTCGCAACCGTCTCTCTCGCGGTCATCGCTTAGCCGAAGGTGAATGAGTAGGCGCTCAGGCCCGGTGACAGGCTCGCTTTCAGAGTGCCGGAGTCGAGCGCCTTGGTGTGCACGACGGTGTAGATGTTCGGGGCGCCGCTGACCTGGTACGTCCGGGTCCGGCCCTGCGCGGTGACAGTGACCGTGCCGGTACCGCCGACGTCGAGGTAGACGTCCTCGGCGGTGTAATTGAGGGTGATCACGGCATTCTGCTTGGACGTGATCGACTCGGCGGTGACCGACCAGGTGCCGTCGAGGGCGAACGCATTCTCGGCCAGTTTGCTCGGCGCGGTGTACGTGCCCGTTCCGGGCCGCAAAGGCGCGTTTCCCTGATAGCCCTGGGCGCGGCCCGCCCCCAGATAGGTTTCCGGGGTCTGGAATTCCGACGTCGGCGTCAGGTCGGGCACCTCGGTCGCCCCGGGCAGGGTCACGCCCGGGTCGGCACTGGTCAGCAGCCGCCGGATCAGGATCTCGGTCTGTGTGTAGAGGCCCTCTCCGACACCCACCCATCGGATCTGGCCGGTGGCGTCGATCAGGTAGTCGGCCGGCCACGACTCGTTGTGGAACGCGTCCCAGGTCTTGAAGTCGTTGTCCAGCGCGACCGGGTAGGTGATGCCGAGCCGCTGCGCGCCGGCGGCGACATTGGCCGGGACGTGCTCGAAGGCGTACTCCGGGGTGTGCACGCCGACGACCTCCAGGCCGGCCGGCCCGTACGCCTTGCTCCAGGCGTTGACGTGCGGGATCGCCCGCTGGCAGTTGATGCACGAGTACGCCCAGAAGTCGACCAGCACCACCTTGCCGGTCAGCTGCGGGGCCGCGTCCCCCGGCGTGTTCAGCCATCCGTTGAGGCCGGTCAACTGCGGCGCCGGCCCGCAATCCTCGAGCTTCGGCGCGAGCCCGCGGTCGGCCGCGGCCTGGCAGTCGGCCAGCGCGCCGCTCGCCCCGCCCGTGCCCAGCGCCTTCGCCACCGCACCGGCCTCGTTGACCTTGTCGCTGAGGGCGTTCGTGTAGTCCGGAATCGCCCGCTGCACCGCGTCGGTCACGTTGAAGGTCAACGCCACGGCCAGGCCCACGACCACGACGCCGGCCGCGATCCGGATGCCTTTCTGCCGCGTCCGGAACGCCTGGATCCGGTCGCTGATCCGCCACCCGGCGAGCGCGAACACGAGCAGCGGCAACGCCGTGCCGACCGCGAACGCCACGGTCAGCGCCAGCGTCGAGGGCCCGAACTTCCCGGTCGCGCCCGCTACCGCGATCGCCGCCAGAACCGGGCCGGCGCATGGCACATAGACGGCGCCGAGCGCGAGGCCGAGCAGGAACCCACCGCGGTCCTTCTCCGGCGCTTTCGGCGAGAGCCGTTGAAAAGGCCGATCCAGGATCTGCTCGACCCGAGGCACGACCATGCCGACACCGAGCAGCGCCAGAATCCCGATGCCGCCCCACCGGATGATGTCCTGCGGCACCGGCAGGGCCCGCAACACCAGCGACCCGAGCACCGTGAACACGCTGAAGCTGAGCGTCAGCCCGGCAACCACCAGCAACGGGCGCCGGCCGCTGCGCTGACGCCCACTCGTAGCCCCCGAGGAGAGGAACACCACCGGCAGAACCGGCAGCACACAGGGCGAGATGCCGGTGACGATGCCCCCGACAAATCCCACGAGCACAAGCGTGACCATCGTTCCATCCTGCGGCCCGCGCCCACCTCGTCGCCTTACGGCTCCCTTACGGGTGTTGAGGACGTGCTCGAGAGGGCCCGCCGGCCCCAGGTGCATTGACGGACGCAACCAGGCCGACGGACCCCACCGGACCCGCCCAGGCGTACCGGGCGGGGTTCAAGGCCGCAGCCACACCGCCTCGTCACGGTGCGACTCCAGCGGGCCCGGGTAGTCGAGCTTCTGCGGCAGCTTCCACGGCATGTGGACGGCGCCGCCCTCGACGGCCTTGAGCTCGGGTACGTAGCGCCGAACGTACACGCCGTCGGGGTCGAAGCGCTGCGCCTGCCGGATCGGGTTGAAGCGGCGGTAGGGGCGGGTGTCGTTGCCGGTGCCGGCGACCCACTGCCAATTGCCGGAATTGTTGGGCACGTCGCCGTCGAGCAGCCGGCGGAAGAACCATTGCACGCCGTGCCGCCAGTCGATGCCGAGGTGTTTGGTCAGGAAGGCCGCGGTGATCAGCCGCGCGCGATTGTGCATCCAGCCCTCGGCCTGCAATTGGCGCATTCCGGCGTCGACGATCGGCACCCCGGTCAGCCCGTCCTGCCAGTGGCTCAGGGCCGAGGCGTCGTCTCGCCAGGTCAGGTCGCCGGACGAGCGGTAGGCGCGGGTCGACAGATGGGGAAAGGCGAGCGCCACCTGGTAATAGAAATCCCGCCAGCAGAGCTGGCGGATGAAGGCCTCATGGCCTTCACAAACTTTGGCGACCTCGAGCGGGGACAGGCAACCCCAGCGGAGGTACGGGCTGAATCGGCTCGTCTCGTCGGCGGCCATGTCGTTGTGCGCATCGGCGTACCCGTCAATGTGCCGTTGCCAGGCACTCAGCCGGCGCCTTCCCTCGGTTTCGCCGCCGTTGACGGCGTCGGGGGATTCCCCGCCCGGGATGGCCGGCAGCGGACCGGCCGGAATGTCCGGCGGCAGCGTGATCCGGCCTGGGGTGGCCACCTCGTCGCGCCATTTCGAGGCCAGCCAGGCCCGGTGATAGGGCGAGAAGACGCGGTAGGACGAGCCGCCGCCGCCCGGGGTGACCGCGCCCGGGTCGACGATCGTCAAGCCGGGAAAGAGTTTGAGCGCGATGCGGTGCCGTTCGCATTCGTCGGTGAGTCGCTCCTCGCGACGGCGCGCGTAGTGGCTGACGTCGGCCGAGAGGCCGATGCCTTCGGCATTCACCGAAAGGGCCATCTTGATCGTCTCGGCGACCGGGTCGCCGGTGCGGACGACCAGGTCGGCGCCGCGGTCGCGGAGCGCCGCACGCAGGTCGGCCAGGCTCTGGTGCAGGAAACGCGACCGAGTGGGGGAAATGTCGGCCAGCGACGGGTCGAGCACGTAGAGGGGGACGACGTGCGAGGCGTTGGCGCAGGCCGCGGCCAGCGCCGGGTGGTCGTGTACGCGCAGGTCGCGGGTGAAGAGGACGACAGCGGTGTTCATCACGCCGCGACCGGGGTGCCGGGCCGGGTGAGCAGGCTGCGCACCGCGACCGCGGCGCGGCGCCGGTTGGGTACGGTCGCCCGCTGCGTGAAGACGTCGTAGCCGGCCGCTTCGACCTCGTCGAGGATGCCGCCGTACAGGACGTAGGCGGTACGCATGCAGGCCTGGGACGCCGGGTCGAGCATCGTGATGCCGGGGGCCGCGGCCGCGTAGTGCTCCCGGGCGCGGCTCACCTCGTACGCAATAAGGTTTTTGATCTTTGGGCTGCGGACGGCGAAGTCCGACGGCGTCACCCCGAAATCCGCCAGATCGGACAACGGGAGGTAGATCCGGCCGCGCTCGAAGTCTTCCGCGACGTCGCGGATGAAGTTGGTGAGCTGGAAGGCGAAGCCCAACTGGCGGGCCGGCTCGCGCGCCGCGGCCGGATCGGACGAGCCGAGGATCGGCAGCATCATCGTGCCGATCACCGCCGCCGAGCCCTCCATGTAGTCGAGCAGCTCGTCGTACGTTGCGTAGCGGGTGACCGTGAGGTCCATCGCCATGCTGCGCAGGAACTTGTCGAAGTCCTCTAGATCCAGGTCGAAGACCGCGATGGTGTGCAGCACCGCCGGTAGCAGCGGGTCGTCGATCGGCTCGCCGCGCAGTCCGGCCATGAAGTGCGACGACCATTCGGTCAGCCGGGTGGCGCGCTCCTGGGGCGGAAAGTTGTCGACGATCTCGTCGGCGTAGCGGGTGAAGCCGTAGAGCGCGTGCACGTGCCGGCGTTTCCAGGCCGGCAGCAGACGGGTAGCCAGGTAGTAGGTGCGGCCGTGTTTCCGGTGCAGGTCGCGGCAGCGTTCGTACGCAGTGGTCAAGTCCACAGCTACCCCTCGGGAAAAATCGACTCACGAATCGACGCAACTTAAGTTTCCAGGGTACGGTACTTCTCGTGGTCAACGACACGCTCGAGGGAAACCGGATACCCCGCCAAGCCGGGACGCCTACCGCCGGCCGCCTGATCGACGCCGTCGACGGGACCCTGGCCGACTTCCTGACCGACCAGATCGTCGCCCTCGACGCGGTCGACCCGGCGCTCGGCGGCTTCGCCCGAACCACCCGCGACCTGGTCCTGTCCGGCGGCAAACGGCTGCGCCCGACCTTCGCCTACTGGGGCTGGCGCTCGGTGTGCCGCCCCGGCGCACCCCTCGACGACGTGCTGCCGGCGCTCGCCGCCCTCGAAATGCTGCACACGTTCGCTCTGGTCCACGACGACGTGATGGACGACTCGGACACGCGCCGGGGCCGCCCGACCGCGCACCGGCTCTTCACCGCCCAGCACGCCAACGGCAAGCGACGCGGCGATCCCGACCGATTCGGCAACACCTCGGCGATCCTCGTCGGCGACCTCTGCCTGGTCTGGGCCGACCAGCTGATCGCCCGCACCCCGCTGCCCACCGCCACCCTGTTCGCGGTCCGCGCCGGCTACGACCGCATGCGGGTCGAGGCGGTCGCCGGGCAATACCTCGACGTGCTCGGCGAGACCACACCCGAGACCTGGTCGGTCGAGCGGGCGCTACTAGTCGCGCGTTACAAGACCGCCAGCTACACCGTGCAGCGGCCGCTGCAGTTCGGGCTCGCGCTGGCCGGCATCACACTGCCCGCGGTCGGCGACTCGTTCGACCGCTACGGGCGGGCGGTCGGCGAAGCATTCCAGCTGCGGGACGACCTGCTCGGGGCGTTCGGTGACCCGGCGGTCACCGGCAAGCCGGCCGGCGACGACCTGCGCACCGCCAAGCCGACCACTCTGCTCATGCTGGCCCACCAACTCGCCACTCCAGCCCAACGGGCGGAGCTGGCGCTCGACCCCGCCGGAGCCGTCATCCCCGCCGACGGCTCCGGCGGGCCCGACCTGGCCGCCGTGATAGCCGCCACCGGCGCCCCCGAACAGATCGAGCAGATGATTCGCGACCGCGTCGACGAGGGCGTCAAAGCCCTGGCCGACGCGCCGATCCAATCGGCGGCCCTCGACGCGCTGACCGCGCTGGCCGTCAGCGCCACGAATCGCCCGGCATGATGGCGCACATGCGAACCGTTGCCGGACCCACGTCACAGGTGGTCGTCGTCGGCGCCGGCCTGGCCGGCCTGGCCTGCGCGCTGCATCTAGCCGCGGCCGGCCGCCAGGTCACCGTGCTCGAACGCGAATCCGTACCCGGCGGCCGGGCGGGCCGCCTCAGCCTTCAGGGGTACGAATTCGACACCGGCCCCACCGTGCTCACCATGCCGTCGCTCATCGAGGAACCGCTGGCGGCCGTGGGCGAGAAACTCTCCGACTGGCTCACCCTCTCGCCGCTCGACCCGGCCTACCGGACCTATTACCCCGACGGTTCCACATTGGATGTGCGCACCGACACGGTCCGGATGGCGGCCGAAATCTCCCGGGTCTGCGGCCCCCGCGAGGCCGACGGTTATCTGCGCTTCGTCGAATTCGCCCGCTCGTTGTGGCTCCTGGAACGGAACCACTTCATCGACCGCAACCTCGACACCCCGGTCGACCTGCTCAACCTCAGCCTGCTCAAACTGCTGGGCATGGGCGGCTTCCGCCGCCTCCAACCGAAGATCAACCAATTCTTCCGGGATCCGCGCACGCAGCGCATTTTCTCGTTCCAGGCCATGTACGCCGGGCTGGCCCCGCAGGACGCACTGGCCATCTACGCCGTCATCGCCTATCTCGACTCGGTGGCCGGCGTCTATTTCCCGGCCGGCGGCATGCACGCGGTGCCCCGGGCACTGGCCGGCGCGGCCGAAAAGCACGGCGTCACCATCCGGTACGACACGACCGTGACCCGCGTCGAAACGTCGGCCGGGCGGGCGGTCGCGGTGCAGACCGCCGACGGAACGCGGATTCCGGCCGACGTCGTGGTGCTCAACCCCGACCTGCCGATCGCCTACCGCGACCTGCTGCCGCCGCAGCGTTCGCCGCGGCGGCTGCGTTACTCACCCTCGTGCGTGGTGCTCCACGTCGGCTCCCGCCAGGCGTACGGGAAAATCGCGCACCACAACATCCACTTCGGTTCGTCGTGGCGCGGAACCTTCGACGAGGTCATCCACCGCGGCCAATTGATGAGCGACCCGTCGCTGCTCGTCACCAACCCCAGCCGCACCGACCCGTCGGTCGCACCGGACGGCAAGCAGACCTATTACGTGCTCGCGCCGGTGCCCAACCTTCAGGCCGGACCGATCGATTGGCCGTCGTTCTCCCCCCGCTACGCCGATTCCCTCATGAGCACCCTGGAAGAGCGCGGCTACGTCGGATTCGCCGACGGCATCGAGGTCTCGCAGGTCATCACGCCGGCCGACTGGGCCGCACAGGGAATGGCCGGCGGCACCCCGTTCGCGGCCGCACACACTTTCCGCCAGACCGGGCCGTTCCGCCCGGGCAACCTTCACCCCACCTTGGAGAACGTGGTGTTCACTGGATCGGGCACCCAACCCGGCGTCGGCGTACCGATGGTCCTCATCTCGGGCAAGCTCGCGGCCGCTCGGATCACGTCGTGACCCCCAACTCCCGAGAGTCGCATCTCGTCGAACTGGTCGACTCCGCCGGAACGCCGATCGGCTCGACGACGGTTTCCGAGGCGCACACGGCACCGGGACAATTGCATCGGGCCTTTTCCGTCTTCGTCCGCGACTCTTCCGGCCGGGTGCTGCTGCAGCAGCGGGCAGCGGCGAAAACCCGCTTTCCGTTGCGGTGGGCCAACACCGCGTGCGGACACCCGGCGCCGGGAGAAGACCTGGCGCTTGCGGCGGCCCGGCGGGTAGCCGAAGAGGTCGGCATCGACGGGGTGGTGCTCACATCGGTCGGCGTCTATGCCTATTACGCGGAAGACCCCTCGAGCGGGCGGGTCGAATACGAGTACGACCACGTCCTGGTCGGTGATCTTCCGGCCGGGGCGGTCCCACGGCCCGACCCGGCCGAGGTGGCGGACGTGCGGTGGGTCACGGTCAGCGACCTGCTGGCGGACCTCGGGGCCGATGCACGGGCGTACGCGCCGTGGCTGGCCGGTGTGACCGGCCAGCTGTCGCCCGCCGCCACGTCCTCATCCCCGACGGAGCGGTCGGGGGATGGATGACGGGCTGACCGCCGGGGCAGTCGCCCGAAGGCTCGGCGTTGCGGTCACCACCCTGCGGACATGGCACCAGAGGTACGGGCTGGGGCCGAGCGAACACGTGCCCGGGCATCACCGCCGCTACACCCCCCAGGACCTCGACCGGCTGCAGGTGATGCGGCGGCTGACCGCCCAGGGGGTGGCCCCGGCCGAGGCGGCGGCATGGGCGCGTCGTGCCCCGTTGCCGTCGGCACCTCCCGACTCGCCCGCGCCGGGCCGGCAGGGCGGTGGCCAGATCATCGCCCTCGGCCCGCAGGCGGCCCCGGCCGCACGGGGCGTCGCCCGGGCGGCCATGCAACTCGACGCGCCGACCATGCGCGAGATCTTGGACATGGTCATCGGCGAACACGGCGTCATCGGCGCCTGGGACCAGGTCATAATGCCCGTCCTGATCGGCATCGGCGACCGCTACGAGGCCACCCGCCGCTTCGTCGAAGTCGAACACCTGCTCTCCCGCTGCGTCACCGAGGCGCTGGCCGCGGTCCGGCGCCCCGGCAGCGGCCAAGTGCCCACCGTCCTGCTGGCGGCAGCCGACGAGGAACAACACACCCTCCCCCTGGAGGCGCTGGCCGCCGCGCTCGCCGAAGCCGGCATCCCCATTCGCCTGCTGGGCGCCCGCGTCCCCACCTCAGCCCTGCTCGACGCCATCGACCGCATCGGCCCCGACGTGGTCGTCCTCTGGTCGCAGACCCCGCCCACCGGCAACACCGACCAGCTGGCTCGGGCCACCACCAGCCCCCGTCCCCCACTGCTCATCGGCGCCGCCGGCCCCGGCTGGCCGATGGACCTCCCGGACGGAGTGGCACGGCTCACCGCCCTCACCGAAGCCGTCGACCTCATCGCCGCCGCCGTTTCCGCAGGTCACAACCCCACCAGCGAAAACGGGATACCGATTTGAAGGGCGGGTGGTCGATCACGTATGCTTTCCAAGCCTCAAGCGGGGGCCCGGTTGGGGTCAGCGCCGAACAGAATTGCCGCCGTGCAATACTGACGGAGTTGCCCTCATCGTCTAGTGGCCCAGGACGCCGCCCTTTCAAGGCGGTAGCACGGGTTCGAATCCCGTTGGGGGTACTGGTAGGTTGAACGTAGACCTGCCGAAGCAGTAGCAAGGTCCTGTGGAGCAGTTGGAGTGCTCGCCGCCCTGTCAAGGCGGAGGTCGCGGGTTCAAGTCCCGTCAGGACCGCAAGTCAATTCCATGGCCAGGTAGCTCAGTTGGTACGAGCGTCCGACTGAAAATCGGAAGGTCGGCGGTTCGACCCCGCCCCTGGCCACCAAGCCTCTCGCCGGGCTTTGAGCATCGTCCACCTGCGGAAACGTGCGGTGGACGTTTTGCTGTCCAGGCCCTTGCCAGACCTCGGCCCGTCGCCTTCCGACACCATCCAGATGTCCGCGCCGAAAGATCAGCGGCGGTCCAGAAGTAGCGGCCAGTGAAGAGTGGCCTCGAGGATGAGCCGGGCAGCAACCTTGATTACCGGTCGCAGGCTGAGGCTGTGCCCCCGCTTTTGCCTGGTCGATCTACGTCGGTCATGGGAAACCTGTCGCGCGCCTAGTTCTCATCACGGGCAACGTAATCGGCCTGTTGGTACTCCAGCGCTTTAGCCTGGATGCGCACGAGCCGCCACACTCCCAGAGCCATCGCCATCGCAATAGCGCACAGCAGGGCAACGCCGGGGTCACTCTTCCATCCCCCGACGACGAGCGCGAGCACCACCCAGAGCCCGTCGATGGGGCCGAGGGTGCTGCGGATGCTCTCGGGCTTCGCCATGTGGGTCAACGTAGTCAGGCTGTTTCACAGATCGATACGACCTAACGGGTTCATCGAATCGCCCATCAGGTCGAGTCGCGACTGAGCTTGCTACGCCACGATGAGGCGGCGACCGGTGACGCCACGAGGGCGCAGCGAGGGCCGCGTCGCCTGGCCCGCGTGTACGGCGAGGTTCGCGCTGGGCGCCGTACGCAGATTGAGCTGAGCCGGCTGACCGGCTACACCCCCCAAGTAAATCGGGCAGCTCCGCCGAGATCAGGCGCGTTGAGACTGTTTGAGCGCAAAGAGCAGAACTCCTTTGGTGTCCAACTGCCCGATCAGCGACTCGTGCCTCCGCCGGCCGCCTGCGCGATCGCCGTCTGCTGGAAAATGTCGTACCCCAGCCATACAGTCGGGGGTGCCAACTTGGCGATGGGAGGCGAGAACAGTGGCTGTACCACCTCCGAACACCGATGTGGCGACCGCAGACAACTTCGTGAACGTCATGTCGACTGACGAGTGGAAGACCAACGCGCGGGGCGCGCTGAAGCGCCTCGGCCTGACGTACGAAGAGCTTGAAGCGCAGGCCGGCGAGCGTAACTTCGTGTCCACCGCGGCGCGGAAGCTCTGGGTGCTCATCGGGGGCACGCTCTGAGTGGCCCGATCCAAGACTGAGCATCAAGCTCACGAATTCGCCGAAAAGATCCAACGGTTGCTGAACAAGACCGTTGCGGACAACGCTCGGGTCTTGGCCGGCTTGGACTCTGGTCGTGGCTACGTGGCGGTGGGGACCCACCTCACACGGACGTTTGATACTCGGCCCGTGCAGCTTCTAACTGCCGATACTTCACACCGGCTCTACCTAGATGTGCAGTGCCAGGTGTACCTGGAAGAGGGCACTGATTACCTCACGATGCAGCAGTCATACTTCGGTATAGCCGCGTCTATCGACGCTGCGAACCCGCTATTTCACTATGACTATCAGCGCGACAAGCAGGCCACAGACGGGTACACCGAGGCGCACCTGCAGGTCTTCGGGAAAAACACCGAGCTCGAGCCCATCTTGCAGGCCTTGTGCAAGAAACGTAAGAAGAAGCAGATGGGCGAACTCCACTTCCCTGTGGGGGGACGGCGGTTCCGCCCAGCGCTTGAAGATGTCCTTGAGTTCTTGATCGACGAGCAGCTGGTCAGTCCTAAACCGGGCTGGGAAGCGGAGCTTGAGAAGACCCGCCACGAGTTCCGGATGATCCAACTCAAGGCGATGGTTCGCCGATACCCGGACGAGGCGCGGGAGGCCTTAAATCGGGCAAGCGGGCAGCGCGGACGCTAAGTCGGCGTAAGTCCCGCCCTCGAGCCAAGCGCTCGCCTTGCGTCACGACAGCTACGGCCGTTCGCCTGCCGTCGCCGGCACAACGGCGACGACCCGCTGCTCGGCACACCACCCGACCCGGCGGCACGACTACCGGCGCGCGGCCTGGACGCCGTGCATTTCCCCGGCTCCTCGACCTCTATTGGCAGAGCCTTCACCGGCCGGCGTGTCAGTCGCCTGGGGATTTGGTCAGGCGGGCGGCGCGGGATTCGAGGTAGCGCTGTTCGGGGCGGCTCAGGGTGTGCTTGGCTGCCAGCTGGTACTGCTCGCGCGCGGCCTCCGGGTCGCCCGCCATCTCCAGCAGGTGGGCGCGCACCGCGGCCACCCGGTGGTGGCCGGCCAAGGCGGGCTGCGCCTCGGCCAGGCAGGCCAGCGCCGTTTTCGGGCCGTCGACCATTGCTATCGCGACGATGCGGTTCAGGGTGACCATCGGGCTGGGGGCGAGCGCGTCGAGCAGCGCGTACAGCTCTTTTATCTGCGGCCAGTCGGTGAGTTCGGGCCGCGGTGCCTCGGCGTGGATTGCCGCGATTGCGGCCTGCAGCTGGAACGGGCCGATGCGGGTGCTCGTCAGCGACCCCGTGATGATCTCGACGCCCTCGGCTATGGCCGCTTTGTCCCACCGCGACCGGTCCTGTTCGGCCAGCGGGACCAGGCCGCCGTCCGGCCGGGTGCGGGCCGGGCGCCGGGCGTCGGTGAGCAGCATCAGGGCCAGCAGGCCGGCCGTTTCGCCGTCGGCGGGGCGGGCCGCGTGCAGCTGGCGGGTCAGGCGGATCGCCTCGCGGGTCAGTTCGACGCGGTGCAGGCGGCTGCCGGAGCTGGCCGTGTGGCCCTCGTTGAAGATCAAATACAACACTTGACGTACGCCGGTGAGCCGCGCACCCAGCTCATCGGGGCCCGGCAGGGCGAAGCGGGCGCCGCTGGACCGTATCCGTTGCTTGGCCCGGCTGATCCGCTGGCCGATCGCCGGCTCCGGCACCAGCAGGGCCCGTGCGATCTCGGCCGTGGTCAGGCCGCCGACGGCGCGCAACGTGAGGGCCACCTGCGACACCGGGCTGAGCGCCGGATGACAGCACAGCACGAGCAGGGTCAGTTCGTCGTCACCGCGTACGTCGGGAACCGGATCCGCCGGCCGGAGCTCCCGTTTCCGCCGGGCCGCATCGCTGCGAAGCAGCTCGATGCGGCGTCTCGAAGCCACCGTGATCAGCCAGCTCCGCGGGTTGTCGGGGACGCCGTCGACCGGCCACTGCTGGGCAGCGGCGAACAGCGCCTCCTGAACCGCGTCCTCGCAGGCGTCGAAGTCGCCGTAGCGGCGGGTCACGGCCGCAAGGACCTGCGGCGCGACGGTCCGCAGCAGGTCCTCCAGCCCGGTCAGAACTCCCATCCGCTCATATCGAGGACCGGTCGCACCTCCACCTCGGTGTTCGCGGCGTCGGGGACCTTGGCCGCCCACGCGATCGCCTCGTCGACGGTCGGGCAGTCGACCAGGTAGAAGCCGGCCAGATGTTCCTTGACCTCGGCGTACGGCCCGTCGGAGGCGATCGTCTCGCCGTCGCGCACCGACACCCACTTGGCCAGCGACGGGTCGGCCAGCCCTTCCGAGGCGACCAGCACGCCGGCCTCCTCCATCTCGGTGTTCAGCTTCAGGTGATCGCGGCCGAAGTCCATCCGCTGCTGCTCGGTCATGCGCTCCCACACCTCGAGGGAACGCGGGTTCGACTGGATGAGGATCAGGTATTTCATGGTTTCCGCTCCTTCGCTCACTGAGCATGTCGAAACGGCGGCCGCGACTTCGACGTCTCGGCTGAAGTTTCTTACCGAGGGAGTCACCGTGGAAGAGATCCGCGAGATCATCGAGGCCCGCTACGACCGGCTGGCGGCCGGCGACGTGCCGGGCATGCTGGCGTTCTACGCGCCGAAGGTCGTCCAGTTCAACCTGGCGCCGCCGCTCGGGGGCTGGACGGACGGCCACGACCCGGCGCCGCTCGCCGGCTGGCTGGCGACTTTTGCGGCGCCGCCGAGGCGGACGGTCACCCAGCTGGAGATCACCGCGTCGGGGGACGCGGCGTTCGCGACCAGCCTCGACAGCATGACGGCGATCCCGAAGGGCAGCGATTCACCGTTCACCATGTGGCACCGGATGACGCTGGGTCTGAGCCGGGACGACGGCCGCTGGCTGATCGTCCACGAGCATGCCTCGGTCCCGTTTTACATGGACGGGTCGTTCCGGGCCGCGGTCGACCTGAAACCCTGACTTTGCTAGATCATCGGGCGCCAGCGGTTGCGGGGGTCGTCGACGCTCGGGCCGCAGCGCAGAACCTGGCCGCGGCGGGTGATGCCGACGGCGCCGCGGGGGGAGCAGAACTGGCCCACCCGTACGTTCTGCTGGATCATGCCCGACGTGGCCGACGTCGACGGCCTGGGTTTTTTCGTGGTCGGCCGGGCCGTGGTCGGCTTCGGCCGGTGGGTCGTCGGGTGTGTCGTCGGTTTTTTGCTGGTCGGCGACGGGCTCGGCGTCGGTGACGGCGACGGCGACGTGGGGGGCGGCTGCGGCGCCTCCGACGACGGGATGACCAGCGTCGGCGAGCCGGTCTTGGGGTCGTCGCCGCCGAAGAGCGACCTGGTCAGCGCGGCCCCGCCGCAGCAGAGCACCAGCAGCCCGACCACCGGCAAAAGCAGCACGACGAGGCGCCGGCGGCCGCCGGCGGGCGAGGCCGGCAGCTCGGTGGTCGGCTGCAGCCACGGCATCGGCTCCGACTCGGCCGGTTCGGCAGGCTCGGGCGTGGTCACCGGTACACCATGCGACAGATGGGCATCGGCGTCGAGAGCTGTCCGGGGCCAATCTTCCGGTGATCAAGGCGGGGACGCTACCTTTCGGCGATGCGAGTGGGCGCGTACGTCGACGGTTTCAACCTCTATTACGGCGGCCGCGGACTGTGCGGGCGGGGCACCTCCGGGTGGCGCCGGCTGGACATCCGGGCGTTGCTCGCCGAGCGGTGACTGCTTGACCCGGCATTACACACCCGGTTCCCCTCGTGGGGCCGGGTTTCTTATTGAGCTGCCACCCGAAGCCCGATCTTGGCGGTTCCGGTCTTCCGGGTCGCCTGGATCGTCCAGCATCCGCCGATGGGGAAGGTCCAGCCGGTGCCCCACTCGTCGCCCGGCCGGTGATAGCTGCTTCCCCCGTGCGGCTCGGGCCCCCACGCCGGGCGCAACGTCTTGCCGCCCGGCCCGGTCGCCGTCATCGACAAATCGCCTTCGCCGGTCATCCGCCAGACCACTTTGATCTGCTGACCGGCCGTGGCCTGCCCGCTGAAGAACAGCCCGAACAGTGTCACGCCCCGGCCGACACCCTGCATCTCGGGCATGTCGCTGTTGTGCGACGGGATGCGGGCGGCGGCCGGGCAATTGGCGGAGGCGGGTGGCGTCGGGTCGCCCATCTGCGGCGCCGGGGACGACGATTCGGTGGGTTGCGGGGGTGTGGGCGTCGGTGACGAACAGCCCGCGACCAGGAGAACAAGGCCCAGCGCTAGCGTGACGCGACGCACCATGGCCACACCGTAGAACGAAACTCAACCGGCGTCGATCCACCTTGCCAGTCGATCTCGAACGACCCGGCCGGTCGGGTTGTCGTCGTCGAGGGCGACCACCGTGAACGCGTGCGGCATCTCGTCGTAGATGTCCACCTGGGTCTTCACGCCGGCTGCCGTTGCCGCCTCGGCGAAACGCAGGGTGTCGTCTAGCAGCGCCTCGGCCCCGCCGGCCATCATCAACAGTCGGGGCAAAGTGGACAGATCACCGGCGATCGGTGACTGCGGCGCCTGATCGGCGGGCGCGCCGGCCAGGTATTGCCCGATCAAGAACGCGAGCATCTCGCGGTTGACCCCGGCGTCGGTCGGCGCGTTGCCGTCGATCGACGGGCCGGCCAGGCTGAGGTCGGTCACCGCGGAGGCGGTGACCACGCCGGCCGGCATCTCGGCCGGGGTCAGCTCGAGCATCGCCGAGAGGGTCAGCGCGCTGCCGGACGACTCACAGTAGAAGACCACCCGGTCGGCCGGGATGTGGGCGAGCAGCTCCCGATAGGTCGCGAGCACGGCGTCGAGCGGCGCCGGGAACGGCTCGGCCGGGGCCAGTGGGTAGTGCACGACCAGGACCGGGCGGTGGGTGTCGCGGGAAAGAAGGTCGGCCCACCGGTTCATCAAGGGTGGGTTGCGGTGGCTGAAGCCGCCTCCGTGCACATAGACCACGACGCCGTTGGCCAGGTCGGCGTCGCCCGAAGCCACCCAGTGCTCGCCGACCGGCAGCACCGGCTCGGTCGAGGCGTCGGCGGGAAGCGTGAAGTCGCGCCCGTTCAGGCTGGTGAGGGCGGCGAAGACCGTGGCCCGATCGTCGGGGCCGGCGGGGATGCGGGTGACGTCCATGCCCGGGTTTTAGCGGGTCCGTCCGGGCCGGGCAACCGAAATACAGCCTTGATGCCGGCCTCGACGTCGATCACAGTGTGATCCAGGTCGATGGGAGGAGCAGCAGTGCTGACATTCACCAACACCGCCGAGCAGGCGGCCTGGACACTCGCCGAGGCGCTGAGCGAGAAGGGCTTCACGTGCATGAAACAGGCGGAGGAGGCGGCCGAGGCGTTCCGCTCGGGCAAGATGGCGATGCGCCGCCAGTTCAAGGACCGCGGGCTCTCCGACGTGGACGCCGACATCCGCTGGTCGGGCATGACGCGGGCGAAGAAGTCGCTGGCCGACAACGGGTGGTACATGTCGCAGGCAGCGATGTACAACCAGGCCGCCGCCGCGCAATACGCGAAGGCGAACTATCTCAAGAACCGCTGACCGAGCGTCCGCCCAGGTCGGCGACCTGCCCGGCGCGATAGCCGTGCACGCGGCCGCCGCCGCTGAGGCGGCGTGGCCCGAGACGGCCGAGTTTGGGGTAGACCTCGTCGCGCCGCCGCTCGACCATTTCGGTGCGGTCGACCAGCACCAGGTCGGAGCCGGGCACCGCGGCCGACGCCGACCGCTCGGCCTCCCACAGGCGGATCTGGATCGCCTCGGTGAAGCCGGCCAGCCACGACCGGCGGAACGCGGCCGGGTGCTCGCCCCACGGGACGTCGCGCGCGGCCAGGCCGTGTGCCGCCTGCACGAGCAGCGAGGTGAAGAGCAGTTCGACCCGCTCCAGGTCGGCCGCGTGCCCGAAGAGATGGCTCCGGGCCAGGCCCGGACGCGCGAGGTGGACGACACGACAGCGAAGTGGGGCGGCGACCGCCGCGAGCAACACGGCCTTGTCCCGGGCGTACGGCGGGACGACGGTCACCATCCGGTCGCCGATCGGGTCGACCGACGGGTCGACGACGGCGAGCAGTGCCTGGTCGACGCCGTACTTCGCGATCAGCTCGGTGGCCTTGGCGGTGAACGCCTCCGCCTCGGACTGCGTGCAGGCCGGATCTTCGGCCATCGCGAGCAGCTTGCGGACGCGCTCGAGGGTCGAGTCGCCGTCGGGTGAGGTCATGCAGCCCGGTGCCGCAGCGTCGCGACCGTGGAACCGGCCAGCGCGAGCAGGCAGTCGGGAAGCTGGCCGTCGGCCGCCGCCGCGGCGAAGAGTGCCTCACCGGTCGAGACGTCGCCGTTGACATAGGCGCTGACGAACCGGGCCACCCAGCGCTTGTCGTATCGTGCGTCGTCGATGCCCGGGAAGTCGAGGGTCCAGGCCCCGCCGGACGGGATGCGGCCGACCATCGTCGCGGCCAGGCACCAGGCCACGTCGTAGGCACCCACGACGCCGTTGCGGTCGACCACCGCGTCGAAGGTGTCGATCACAGCGTCGCTGTCGTCGGTGAGCGCACTCTGCAGGACGAGCGCCGCGTCGTCGAAAGCGTGCTGGGGAACCTCCGTCACGTGTGAAAAGGTACGTGGATCGGTCAAGGTTCGCCCGTCGGCACGGCAACCGATGCCGGAATTCACGCTCCGCGCAGCAGACAGGTGATGCGCGCGGTGCAGACGCGCTCACCCAGTTCGTCGGTGATGACCACCTCGTAGGTCGCCATCGTGCGTCCGCGGTGAACGGGGGTGGCCACGCCCGTGACCAGGCCCGATCGGGCGCTCTTGTGGTGCGTGGCATTGATGTCGACGCCGACGCCGAACGGCCGGTCGACGGTCTGGCCGTGCATGACCGCGCCGGCCGAGCCCAGCGTCTCGGCGAGCACGCACGAGGCGCCGCCGTGCAACAGCCCGAACGGCTGCGTATTTCCCTCGACCGGCATCGTGCCGACCACCCGCTCGGGTGAGGCTTCGAGGATCTGGATCCCCATCCGGGCACCGAGTTCGCCCATGGCGCCGACGGGCTCACCCATCGCGCCGGTGGGGAGATCGGTGACGTCGTCGGCTGCCGTATCCATGACGGCAAAGATTACCGGCGGGGAAAGGTCGCGAGGTTGTGACTTCGGCCCTACTGTGGGCCCCGACTCCGGTACCCAAGGAAAAGGACCCCTCATGACCGAGCCGCAGGAGACCGTCGAGACCCGTGGTGACGACCGCGTCGAACTGATGACCAGCGACGCCAACGGCGACGGCAAGCCGGACGTCTGGGTGGTCGACACCGATGGCGACGGCAAGCCCGACCTCTACCAGTTCGACACCGACGGCGACGGCAAGGTCGACGTCACCATGGTCGACCTCGACCAGGACGGCAACCCCGACACCGTGGTCGACGGCGACGGCGGCACCCCGCCGACGGCCTGAGTCCTAGCCTCCGCCCAGGGCGGAGAGCGCGACGAAGAGCACCGCGATCGCCACCACGGTGGTGATCGCGGTGGACGCGGTGTGCTGCCACGACCGCGGGCCGGTCACCGCCTCCGGATGCCCCAGGCCGACCAGCACCGCGCGCTCCCGGCGGATGTCGGCGCACGGATGGTCGGTCGAGACCGACTCCCGGCTCAACTCGACGGCCAGGTGCGCCTGGGCACGCTGCAGACGGCGTACGGCATCCTGAGCCGGACGCCCGGCCCGCGCCCTCGCATGTCGTCGGGCGGCCGCCCGGCGGGCGCCCGATCCGAGCACCGCGAGTTCGTCGTCGGTGATCAGGTCGGCGTCGCCGAGCGCGGCCAGCCGTCCGACGTAGTAATCGGCCTCCTTGTCGTGCACCCGGCGCACGATCAGCAGCACCAGTACCAGCGGCGGCAGGCCCTTGAGCAGCAGCACCGCGAGCAGGCCGAGGAGCCCGTTGCCGAGCCCGTCGCTGAAGATCGGCGAGTTCCAGAGCACGTGCGAGGCCCAGGCCCCGAACACCGCCAGCAGGGCGACACCGATCCGATGAGCGCGGCTGCGGTCGCGATGCACGACGAGATAGCCGAGGCCGGCGCCGCCGAGCGCGCCGAAGAGGGTGTGGCTCCAGATCCCGGAGAGGAAGCCGCGCACCAGGAACGTCGCCACCACCGGCTGGACCCGGTCGCCCTGCCCGGCCAGCGAGACCGCGGCGAGCGAGAAGACGACGTCCTCGACGATCTGGAATCCGAGGCCGACCATCGCGCCGTAGACGATGCCGTCCAGCACGCTGTTGATCTGGGCTCGCGCGATCAGCACGATCGCCACCACCCCGAGCGTCTTCGCGATCTCCTCGACCGTCGGCCCGGTCAGTGCGGCACCCCAGTCCGCCGCGAGATGTGGCGAGCCGAGCTTGGCGACCAGGTCTTCCAGCGCGGAACTGCCCGGGATGGAGACCGCGGTGGCGACCAGGCCGCCCCACGCGAACGCCAGCACCAGCAGCGCGGTCGGCTCCCGCTCGAGGAAGTCCAGTTCGGTGACGAAAAACCAGAAGGGCACGGCGAGAAGGGCGAAGAGAGCGACCGATGTCGCGGTGGCGAGCGGGTACGCCGTGAAAAAGCGGCCCGCGATCTGTGACATACGCAGGGTCCCGGCCGCAAGGATGCCCAGCACGATCCAGAAGGCGGGCACCCGCATCAGCGTGGCCGCCTCGGCACTGTCGCGGGCCGGCCGGACGACCTCGGCCGTCACGGTGAGTCCCCGTCGCGCCGCAGCGTCCTGGCGCTGTTCTCGATCAGCGGCAGGCTGCGGCCCAGGTCGAGGTCGGCGCCGCTGATCGTGATCTCGATGGTCAGGCGGTCGGTGACGTAGACCGCGTACCGGCCGCCCCGGCCCGGGGCCGTGTAGCTGCCCTGCACCCCGGCGAGGCCGTCGGCCGTGGTGACCCCCAACTGGGCGCCGGTCACCTGATAACCCGGCGTGCCGGTGATCCGTTTTCGGAGCCGCTCGGCGGCCGTCGTCAGGTCACCTTCGAACGGCCGGACGTCGATCTCGTACTGCACCGGGCCGAGCCGGAACAGTGCCTTGCCCTCCTGCGTGCCCGGCCGGGTGCCGGTCAGGTCGACGGTCGAACCGGCGGGCGGGACCACGGTCACGCCGGCGCCGATCGGATAGGGCTGGTCGGACGGCACCGGGCGTTGGGAGGGCAGCGAGCGGTCGAGTGCCGGCAGGCCGAACGCCAGTCCGGCGAGCGTGACGACAACACCCAGCGCACCGAGGAGATTCGTCAGCTGACGCCGGGTAATCCTCGCCATGTCCCCACGCTAGTGGCGGGAAGGCCGGGATGCGCCGAAGGCCCACTTTGGAGAGTGGATCAACCAGGGAGATTACGGATTTGTGCGTTTTAGCGAGAGGTAACCGGGCGGCACCGTCGAGGTCAACCACACACCGTTGTCGCTGAGGTGGAAGACGTGACCCGCGGTGACCATGGCGGCCGTGTCGATCTCGAAAACCGCCACGTCGGACGAGCGGCGGCGCCCGACCGCCAGCGCGGTCGGCAGGTCCTTGGACAGGTGCACGTGATGGCGGCTGCGCGGGCGCAGCCCGTCCCGCCGGATCGACTCGGCGTTTGCCGCCGGGGTGCCGTGGTAGAGGATCGCCGGCGGATCGGCCGGCGGCAGGTCGAGGTCGATGGCGACCCGCCGGGAATGGCCCTGGCTGGCCCGGATCCAGTCGGTGCCGTCGTCGCGGCGGGCCACGGCGAAGCGGGACTTGTCGTTGTTCTCGACGATCGCGTCGAGCTGGGCCCGGGTCAGGCCGAGCGCGGCCAGCAGGTCAGCGACCGGCACCCAGCCGTTCGCGTCGAGGGTCAGGCCGGCCGATTCGGGGCGGTGCCGCAGCACCATCGAGATGCGGCGGCTGGTCTTTGTTTGTTCACGGGACAAAGCGTTCATGTCAGTTCCAGAAGAGCTACGAAGTAGGGGAAGTCCGTGTCGTCGACCTCCTTGAGGCGCCACCGGGAATCGGTGACCAGCGACTCGAGCTCGTCGATCGAGCAATTGAGGTAGTCGAACCAGTCGGTGGCGAGCAGGCGGTAACGCAGCCGGAGGCGTAACTGGCCGGCCAGGCGGCCGCGCTCCCGATTGCGCTGGTGGTAGGAGACGTGGACCGGGTCCTTGGTGTTGTAAGGATCGGTGCTCTGGGCGATGATCCGGGCGCCCGGGTTGGCGAGCCGGGCCAGCGCGTCGAGGAAGATCGGCGCACGCTCACGGCTCTCGATCAGCCCGAGGTTGTTGCCGAGCAACAGGAACGTGTCATAGCGGGTCTCGGCCCGGGCTGCGAACGCGTCGACCGTGGCGACCACGGTGTCCCGCAGGCCACGCCGGCGGGCGATCTCGATCGCGCCGGCCGAGGTGTCGAGCCCGGTGACCGCCTGCCCGCGGCGCTGGACCTCGAGCGCGGTGCGCCCCGCGCCGACGCCGATATCGAGTACCTGCCCGCGGCACAGCCGGAGGGCCCGGTGGTCGTGGGCCGGCCACTCGTCGGGCTCGCCCAGGTAGTGATCGGCCGGCGCGCCGTTGATCAGGCCGTCGTCGCGTTCGATGATCTCGATGACCGGACGCGGAAGGCGGCCTCCGGCCAGGGGACGTGGGCCGACGCCGGTGCGCACCGCATAGGCGTCACGGACCATCTCGCCGAAGACGTCGCCGATGGGTGGCTCTTCCATGGCTACTACCCTCGGCTCATGTCCTCGCTGGAGCAACTGAGTTCCGAGAAGTACGTCCTGCTGACGACGTTCCGCAAGGACGGCCGGGCGGTGCCGACGCCGATCTGGGCGGTGCCCGACCCGGATGGACCGGCGGTCTGGACGCCGCGCGACAGCGGGAAAGTCAAGCGCATCCGCAACAGCGGACGGGTCACGGTCGCGCCGTGCGACGTGCGGGGCAACCCGAGCGGCGAGGCGGTCGAGGGCCGGGCACGGATCGGCGATGAGGCCGACCGTCTGCGCATCGGCAAGGCGCTGACCCGCAAGTACGGCCTGACGGGCTGGGCGGTGCTGCTGGGCAGCCGTCTACGCCGGGGTGTGCACGGCACGGTGGCCGTGCTGATCGAAGCGGTCTAGAAAACAACATCGAAGCGGTCTGGAAAACAACAAGGGGCGATCGCCTTCCCCGGCGCTCGCCCCTTGCCACGATCGTTTCGAGTCGACCGCGGTCCGTTTTCAGTCGCCCTGACGCTGCGTGGGAATCTGTCCCTGCAGCAGGGCACGAACCTCCGACTCCCGGTAACGACGGTGGCCACCCAGCGTGCGAATTGCGCTGAGCTTGCCGGCCTTCGCCCACCGGGTGACGGTTTTCGGGTCGACGCGGAACATCGACGCCACCTCGGCCGGCGTTAGTAGCGGCTCAGGATCGTGCGTACGCGATGCCATCGGTCACTCCTCCACAGGTACCTAAAGACATCGGCCGGGGTCCCGCCGGCCGGTGCGTCTCTCATGGTCCGGCTAGTCCCCGATGTCCGACATGGGCCGAACGGACGAACGTCCCCAGATAGACGGATGAAGCATGCCCGATTTTTGCGTGTTTTCTACGCCAGATAGTGTCTCGTTTAGGCCGATTATCACGCTTCGGCGATCACTGATCACGAAGAGTGTTCACCTAGAAAGCGCTCTCAGGGCCGGGAATCCTGCCCGTCTGTCCGCATTTCCGCAGCTCAGTTGCACCGCTCCAGAAGCTGGACGGAACGCCAGCGCGCCACCAGCTTCTCGTACGCCTCGGAGGCGGCATCGGCGTCGCCGCGCGACAAAGCGGACAGCCCAGCTGCCACCAAACCGGGTGAATCGTCCTCCTCGAGGACGTCATCCGGGAGAAGGTTGACGAGGCCGCCGTAATCAAGTTCGACGATGGATCGGGGGTGGAACTCCTCGAGCCAGCGAGTGCCCTCCTCGACCGCCTCGGTGATCGGGGCGTCACCCAGCGACTTGCGCAGCACCGAGACGCCGCGGTGCGCCCGGCGCCGGGCCTTCGAGATCTCCGTGCGGTAGCGCAGCGTGCGCTTGCCGTCGGCCAGGTCGATCTCGCGCTCCTCCAGGTCGACGAAGACGAACCAGCGCAGCGGAACACCCCAGGTGGCGATCTGCTCGTGCACCCGCGGTACGCCGTGCTCGAGCACCTTGGCCCCGGAGCGCCAGTCCTCCACGATGGCCTTCGCCTGGCCCGCCAGCACCGGCGGCACGAACGCGTCGGCCAGCACCGCGGGCACGCCGTCGCGCGCGTTGAGCGCCGCCTCGGCCACCCGCAGACGCAGGTTCCACGGGCAGACCAGCAGCGTCTCGGCCCACTGCAGCACGTACGCCTCGTCGGGCAGGTCGGGCAGCCGCGTCCAGCCGGCCCCGAGCGCCTCGAGCACGGCGGTGCGCTGCTTGACCGGGCCGTCGATCGGGCCCAGGGCACGACCCTCGCGAGCGTACTTACGCCAGAAGACCTGGCGGTCACGGTCGAAGGCGGTCAGCGGCTCGTAAACCCGTAGGTACGACGCGAACAGTGACGGCACGGCGCGATCCTTTCACGAAATCCGCGGTTCGGAACTTCCCGCGCGGACGTAATCGCGTCACCCTCCGCGCGACTAGGGTGACAAATGTCCGGCCGACCCCGCCGGACGCAGCGGCCCCACGAAGGCCTCAACAACTTCAGAGGAGCACTGAGATGGGCGTGTTCGATTCCGACGGCACCGACGCCAGCGGTCACGAACAGGTCGTCTTCTGCCAGGACCGGCTCACCGGCCTGAAGGCGATCATCGGCATCTACTCGACGGCACTCGGGCCGGCACTCGGCGGCACCCGCTTCTATCCGTACGAGAGCGAGGAGGCGGCCCTCGCCGACGTTCTCAAGCTCTCCCGCGGCATGGCCTACAAGAACGCGCTGGCCGGCCTCGATCTCGGCGGCGGCAAGGCGGTGATCTGGGGCGACCCGCAGCGGGTGAAGTCCGAGGCCCTCCTGAGAGCGTACGGACGGTTCGTCGAGTCGCTGCACGGTCGCTACTACACCGCCTGTGACGTCGGCACGTACGTGCCCGACATGGACGTGGTGGCCCGCGAGACCCGCTACGTGACCGGCCGCAGCGTCGAGCACGGCGGAGCCGGCGACTCGTCGATCCTGACCGCCTGGGGCGTCTTCCAGGGCATGCGGGCCGCAGCCGAGCACACCTGGGGCAGCCCGACCCTGCGCGGCCGCACGGTCGGCGTCGCCGGGCTCGGCAAGGTCGGCAAATACCTGGCCGGCCATCTGCTCGAGGACGGCGCCACCGTGGTAGCGACCGACGTCAACCCGGCCGCCCGCGAGTGGGCCCGCACGACGCATCCACAGATCACGCTGGTCGATGACACGCAGACGCTGATCAGTTCCGACATCGACGTGTACGCGCCGTGCGCGCTGGGCGGCGCCCTGGACGACGACACGGTGCAGGTCCTGCGGGCCAAGGTCGTGGCCGGTGGCGCCAACAACCAGCTGGCCCACCCCGGCATCGAAAAGACGCTCGAGGAGCGGGGCATCCTCTACACGCCCGACTACCTGGTCAACGCCGGCGGCGTGATCCAGGTCGCCGACGAGATCGAGGGCTTCAACTTCGAGCGGGCCAAGCTGCGGGCCACCGGCATCTTCGACACCACCCGGCGCATTCTGCGTATGGCGGCGGAGGAGGGTGTCTCGCCGGCCGTCGCGGCCGACCGGCTCGCCGAGCGCCGGATGGCCGAGGTCGGCCGGCTGCGGGCGATCTACCTCGGCTGAGACCGTTTGGTGACCTGCTGCGCGGCGCCGGACGTCAGCGATCCGAGAAAACCGCGACGCGCGGCAGTGTCACACGCAACCCGAGGTGCCGAAGGCGGCATCGTCCATGTACCGTAAGACCCACGAGAGATGCCTGACGTCATCGGGGCCCGCCTTCGGGCTGCCCCGAATTCTGTGCGAGGGGGTCGAGCCATGGGGCGCGGCCGTGCTAAGGCCAAGCAGACAAAGGTGGCCCGGGAGTTGAAATACCACTCCCCTAACACCGACCTCACCGCCTTGCAGCGCGAGCTGGCGGGTGCTAGCCCGCCCGACCGTCACTTCGACGACGATAACGAAGAGTTCGTCGACGATGACGAGGACGACGCTGCGGACGACCAGGATTCCTGGTCGCCTACAAGGCGTTGACCCGCATTGCACAGAGCACGCGGCAGTGCCGCGTGCTCGCGTGTGCCGGTAGTCACCATTTCCACGGTTGAATGGAAGCCCACGCGGGCACTGCCTCGCGTGGGCTTCAACCGGGCGATCGGCCCGTCGAGTCTTTAACGCGGCCGGTTGTTCCAGTTGTAGAACGTGGGAATGTTCTCGAAGTGGTTCCAGGCGCACACTGCCGAGCCGTCTTCCGTCGTACCCTCGGTCGCCTCGCGCTCACGACGAGCCGCCTCGGCTTCCTCGAGGAGCGTGGCCAGCCCGGCCCGGGTCTCGCGCACCCGTGCCGTCACCGGATCGTTCCCCAGGTCATCGGATCGCTGCGGGTTCATGATCTCGGGCATGGTCCAGCACTCCTTCCAATAGGCGAATCTTGCTGTTGCGGCAGTGGTCGGTTTCGGTCACGTCGAACCGTCCGTGCTCGAAGTACCGGTTGGCCGCGTGGGCACCACCGCAGAAGCCGAAGTAGGCGCAGGACGAGCGACAGGCTTCCACCCCACGCAGGAACTCGGCGATCCACGGCGTCCCGGCCGCACCCGCCAGGATCTCACCCAGCCGGGTGTTCAGGACGTTTCCACTGGTGAAGTCTCCGTACCGCGGATCTTTGAAGCCGGCCAGCTCGGGCGAGAGCAGCACCACCGAGCCGTCCTGGGCAATCGTCGGAATCGGGTCGAGGTGACGCGGCAGCACCTCGTCGGCGGTGCCGTCAAGCACGGCCGCGGCGAAGCGGAGTGTCCACTCGACCTCCCGGAGGTGGATCCGCGGGTCGTGGCGCCAGGCCGACACCAGCTCGGCCCAGAACGCGGTCACGTCGGCCGCCTCGTGCCGGTTGGTACGCCGGTTGACGCCCTCCAACTCCTCGACGTTGATGCCGAGCACCTCGCAGCCCAGGTCGAGGAAGTAGGAGTAGAGCTCGGTCGCGAGCCCCGGACGCGGGTCGCCGACCACGCAGAGCGCCGAGAACGGGATCTCGTGCCGGTGGAGCGCTTCGATGCCGCGCCGGATGCGGTCGTACGCCGGTTTGCCGCCCCGCGTGACCCGGTCACCGTTGCGCTCGCGCGGCCCGTCCACGCTCACGCTGACCCGCACCCGGTGTTCGGTGAAGAACTCGCACCAGGCGTCGTCGATCAGCGTGGCATTGGTCTGCACGTGGTGCTCGATGCCGGCGCCGAACGGCTCGATGAGGGCAGCCAGGTGATCACGGCCGGCCGCAAGCGGTTCGCCGCCGTGCCAGACGACCGAGAACCGACCGTCGCGGGCCCACGGCTCGACCGCCTCGGCAACGGCCCGGGCCACCTCGACCGGCATCCGCCGATCATCGCCCCGGAACGGGAGATAACAGTAGGCACAGTCGAGGTTGCAGAGGGTGGTCGGCTGCATCACGACGTATGTCGGGGTCGCCGACATGCCCCGCATCCCGCTCCACCGGTCGGCCATCCTTCGCACCCCCGTCCGGCGTCCCTGTCCGACGCCTGGGGTCAGGCTAGGCCCGACGATCCACCCGTAGACGAAAGATCCGCATGTGCCGGACATCGACACACGCGGATCATTTCACGTTTGCCCGACGGACAGCCAGCGGTCAGCCCCGGGTGTACTGCCCCATCATCTGCACTTCACCCGTGCCGTCGATGATCTCGCCGACCTGCCACGCCTCGACGCCCCGCCCGGTCAGGTAGGCCATCGCGCGGTCGGCGTCGTCGGACGAGACGATCGCGAACATGCCCACGCCCATGTTGAACGTGGCCTCCATCTCCGAATCCTCGATCCGGCCCTTGGCCTGGATCAGGTCGAAGATCGGCTGCGGCCGCCAGGTCGCCCGGTCGACCACCGCGTCGACGTGCTCGGGCAGGACCCGGACCAGGTTGCCGGGGATGCCGCCGCCGGTGACGTGCGAGAACACTCGTACATCGGTCTCCTCGATCAGGCCCAGGCAGTCCTTGGCGTAGATCTTGGTGGGGGTCAGCAGCTCCTCGCCCAGGGTGCGCTGCGAGCCGAAGTCGTCGACGACCGAGTCGAGGCGCATCCGGCCGGCACCGAGCAGCACGTGCCGCACCAGCGAGTAGCCGTTCGAGTGGAGACCGGACGACCGCATGGCGATCACCGCGTCGCCCACCTCGACCCGTTCGCGGCCCAGGATCTCGCTCTCCTCGACCACACCGACACCGGTCGCGGAAACGTCGTACTCGTCGGGGCGCAACACCCCCGGGTGCTCGGCGGTCTCGCCGCCGAGCAGGGCGCAGCCGGCGTAGCGGCAGCCGTCGGCGATGCCGGCGCCGATCTCGGCGACCTTGTCCGGCACGACCTCGCCGCAGGCGATGTAGTCGAGCAGGAACAGCGGCTCGGCACCGCAGGCGACCAGGTCGTCGACGACCATGGCGACCAGGTCGATGCCGATCGTGTCGTGGATGTCGAGCTGCTGGGCGATCACCAGCTTGGTGCCGACACCGTCGGTCGACGAGGCCAGGACCGGGCTCTTGTACTTCGCGGTGTTGAGCCGGAAGAGACCGGAGAAGCCGCCCAGATCGCCGATGACCTCGGGACGGGTGGTCTTCTTCACTTTGGACTTGAGGAGCTCGACCGCCCGGTCGCCGGCCTCGATCGAGACGCCGGCGTCCGCGTACGTCGCCGTGCGCTTGCGGCCCCCGCGGCCCGAACCGGCCGTCCAGGGCAGCCGGTCTCCTTCCGCGCCGTTGGATCCGGCATTGCGCTCGGACACGTGCGTCACGGTTCTCCCCTTAGCGGTGTATTACTGGCAGAAGTCACGGGTGGTGCAGGGCGTTCGCGCCGCCCGGGCTGGCGACCAGCGACTCGTCGTCGTATTCCCGCGCGTCGTAGTCGGTCTCGAGCTCCGCGACCGCGGCCTCGGTGGCCGACGCCGCACGCTTGCCGACACCCTCCAGCAGGTGCTTGCCGATCAGGTTGCCGGCCGGCAGCTCGATCGGATAGTTGCCGTCGAAGCACGCCATGCAGAGACGCGACTTCGGCTGCTCCGTCGCCTGGATCAGGCTGTCCATGGAAACATAGCCCAGAGTGTCGGCCCCGATCGAGCGGCGGATGCCGTCTATTTCCAGGCCGTTCGCGATCAGCTCGGCCCGGGTCGCGAAGTCGATGCCGTAAAAACACGGCCACTGCACCGGCGGCGCCGAGATGCGCACGTGCACCTCGAGGGCGCCCGCCTCGCGCAGCATGCGCACCAGGGCGCGCTGGGTGTTGCCACGGACGATGGTGTCGTCGACGACCACCAGGCGCTTGCCGCGCACCACCTCGCGCAGCGGGTTGAGCTTGAGCCGGATGCCCAGCTGGCGAATCGTCTGCGACGGCTGGATGAAGGTGCGGCCGACGTACGCGTTCTTGGTCAGGCCGGCGCTGTAGGGGATGCCCGACGCCTCGGCGTAACCGATCGCGGCCGGTGTGCCCGACTCGGGAACCGGGATCACCAGGTCGGCCTCGATCGGGTGCTCCTTGGCCAGCCGCCGGCCGATCTCGACGCGGGCCGAGTAGACGTTGCGGCCGGCGATCGTGGTGTCGGGGCGCGCGAGATAGACGTACTCGAAGAGACAGCCCTTGGGTTCGGGCGCGGCGAACCGGGTCGAACGCAGGCCGTGCTCGTCGACCGCCAGCATCTCGCCGGGCTCGACCTCGCGTACGAAGCTGGCCCCGACGATGTCGAGGGCGGCCGTCTCGCTGGCGATCACCCAGCCTCGGTCCATGCGGCCGAGCACCAGCGGGCGTACGCCCTGGGCGTCGCGTGCCGCGTAGAGCGTGCTCTCGTCCATGAAGACGAAGCTGAACGCGCCGCGCAGCCGCGGGAGCACCTCGAGTGCCGCGGCCTCGACCGAGAGGTCGGGGCGGCCGGCCAGGAGAGTCGTGACGAGAGCGGTGTCGGAGGTGGCGCCCATTTCCGAGGATCCGGTGGCGTCCAGTCCGCGCTCGGCGACCTCGCGGGCCAACTCGGCGGTGTTGACGAGGTTGCCGTTGTGGGCGAGCGCGATAGTCGTGCCGGCCGTGGTGGCGCGGATGGTCGGCTGGGCATTTTCCCAGTTCGACCCGCCGGTGGTCGAGTAACGCGTGTGGCCGATTGCCAGGTGGCCGCGCAGGCTGGCCAGCGTCGGCTCGTCGAAGACCTGGGAAACCAGACCGAGATCCTTGTAGACCACCACGCCCGAGCCGTCACTGACGGCGATGCCGGCGGCCTCCTGGCCGCGGTGCTGCAGTGCGAAAAGGCCGAAGTAAGTGAGTTTGGCGACCTCTTCTTCGGGGGCCCAGACGCCGAAGACGCCGCAGGCATCCTGGGGGCCGCGCTCCTGGGGGTCGAGATCGTCGGTCAACCGGCCGTCGCCTCGGGGCACCTGTTGCTCCCTCATGCTGATCTGCTCGAACTTGCTGGTCCGCTCCGAGCGCCCAGTGTACGCGAGGAGACCGGGGGCGGCTCAGTGCTCGGTTGCGGCCTGCCCGCGTCCGGGATCGCGATCCAGCGGCAAGAACTCGGTGAGATCGGTGCGGATGCCGCTCGCCCGGAGACGTCCGTCACTCAGCGCATCTGCCCAGGTCACACGCTCCGTGGCGACGAGCAGCCAGGTGACCGGGTCCGTTTCGACCACATTGGGCGGTGTGCCACGGGTGTGCCGGGGACCCGGTACACACTGAATCGCACCGAAAGGCGGAATTCGCACCTCCACCGATCGGCCAGGTGCACGGCGGGACAACTCGGCCAGCAACGCTCGCACAGCGTCACGCAGGTCCGTACGCTCTGGTTCCGCACCGCGATCCAGCGCGTTCAACGCTCGGGTGACCGACTCGGATTTAATGTGCGCAGGGGACACGTCGGGACGATACGACCCGCACTGCCGAGATTGGTACGCGCCCCTGGGTCGCGCGATGGACGTGTGACAAGGCATAGTGGCCGACGGTGTTTTAGTCGCGGGATCTTTCCGGCACCTAACGAGACGGCCGGAACCGTGCGACCGGAAGGCGGTGTACGTGACGACGCACCTGAGAGCCCGGGCGGCACAAGCCGTAGGGTTCCTGGCCCTGGTGGTCGGCGGTATCGCCGTCGCGCCCGCGATCGCGCTGGCGGCAACGCCGCCGACCGTGGTTGTCACTGGAGAGCAACCCAACAACGTTCTGTCCGGTGGCACGGTGGCGATCAGCTACCGCGTGACCAACAACAACCCGGCCGGCGGCATCGGCGGAGGGAACGACAAGGACAGCACTGTCCAGATCGATTTCTCGGGCGCCCAGTGCGCCGCCAACGACTGCGGCCAAAACCTCCAGATCCAGCCCGGCGCCACCCAGAACTTCACTTCGCACGTCAAGATGCCGCAGGTGGGAGCCGGCCAGACCCAGCAGGTCACCGTCTCCATCACCGCGACGAGCAACGGCGCGAAGAGTTCACCGGGCCAGGCGACGATCACAGTCACCGGGCCGGACAAGCCGCAGAGCGTCCGGGCGATCACCGGCAAGGTGACCGACACCGGCGGCAAGGGCATCTCCGGTGCCCGGATCGGCGCACAGGACAGCAGCGGCAAGACGTTCCAGGCCGTCAGCAACGGCTCCGGCTCGTTCTCGATCCTGTCGAGCGACTCCAACCCGATCGCACCCGGCAACATCACCGTCGGGGCGGGCAAGGACGGTTTCGGCGACAACAGCGTCGTCAACGTGACCGGTGAAGCCGGCAAGACGGTAAAGGTCACGCTGGTCCTCAAGGCGACTACGGCCTCGGCCTCGAGCAGCCCGTCGGCATCGCCGTCGGTCTCGGCCGGTTCCAGCCTCGACCCGGGCTCCGTCCTCGACACCGGCGCGCCCGCCGGTCCGCAGGTCAACCTGCCGAGCAGCGACACCAAGAACGCGAGCCAGGACAGCGGCTCCGGCTCCATGCTGTTCGTGGTCCTGGGCGCTCTGCTCGTGGCGGCCGGCATCGGCGCGATCGTGCTGGTGCTGATGCGACGCAGGAACGCGGGCAAGGCCGCCGACGGCGGCCCCGACGGTGGCGACCCGACCGCGATGGGCGGCGGGCCCGGCGTGGTGCCGCCCAGCCAGGGCCGGTTCAACGACGCCACCCGCGTCGGCGGTGCTCCGATCGGCGGCATGGGCAACCCCGCAGCGGCGACCATGGTCGCGCCACGCTCGGGTGCGCCCTCGATGGCCGACGCGCCGACCATGCTGCACCGACCGGTGCCGCCGGTTGCGCCCGAGGACGAGTTCCCCGACCCCTACGGGGTCCCGCTGCCCCCGCAGGGCAGCTACGCCGGTGCGGCCCCGGGCGGCTGGGACGACCAGGGCGCCAACCAGTACGGCGCGCCGAACCAGTACGGGCCGGACGGCGACGACTACGCCGGCACCGGTCAGTACGGCGCGGGCAACGCTCAGTACGGCGGCGGCCAGTACGGCGCCGGCAACGCCGGTGCGGGCCAGGAGCGCTTCGACGAGCACACCGGCCTCTACCAGCCCGAGCCCGAGCCGGACGGTTACGGCCAGCCGGGCTACGGCGGCAACGCCGGTGGCGGGCAGTACGGTGCCGGCGCGTACGGCGGGGGCGCTTACGGCGGCGGACGCCAGGACGACGACTACGGTGCGGCCGGCGGCTACCAGAGCGGTGGCGGCTACGTGCCGGAGCAGCCTGATCAGGGCGGCTACGGCACGTGGGGTGCGCCGGCCGGTGGCGTCGACAGCGGCACCGGTTACGCCCCGCAGGGCGGTCCGGCCGCCCAGCCGGGTGGTGGCGGCCAGTACGGCGGCACCTATGGCGGCGCGGCCAACGGCGCGGCCGGCGGCGGCGGCGGCGGCGGCGGACAATACGGCGGCGGCCAGTACGGGGGCGGTGCCGGTGGTGGCTACGACGAGCGTGGCGGCTACGACCAGGCCTATGACCAGCCGCAGGCTCCGCCACCAGGCGGCCAGTACGGCGGCGGCCAGCCTGGTGGCACCGGGCGGCCCCCGCAGCAGCAGGGCGGCGGCTACGGCTATGACCAGCAGCAGTACGACGAGGACAACGGCGGCTACGCCGGTCGGCGCGGCTACGAGGACGACCCGGACCAGCCCAGCCGTCGTGGCGGTCGGCGCCCGGGCAGCTACTGAGCCGGCGGCCACTGAACCGGCCAGCGTGACTGAACCGGCCAGCTACTGAACCGGCGGACTGAACGAGAGCGGCCCCGCGCGATTGCTCGCGCGGGGCCGCTTCGTTTTCCACCCGGAACAGAGAAGCCCGGGCAGACATGAAAGAAGCCCGGCCGCGCGGCCGGGCTTCTTCGTCGTTCGGTGGGTCAGTCTTCCGGCTGCTCCGGGGTGGCCGGCTCGGCGGCTGATTGGCCGTCGGCGGCTGCGGCCGGCTCGGCGGCTGCGGCGGGCTCGGGGGCTGCGACGGGCTCGGTGATCTCGAGCTCGACCGAACGGACCTCGTCCTTCACCTCGGCGACCGCGGCCGCCGGGATGCCGTCGGCCTCGATCGGGGCCGCCGACTCCATCGCCGCGCCGGCCGCTGCCGTTTCGAGCACCTCGTCGGCGTCGTCCCGGCCGGCCGGGGCGGTCGGGTCGGCCGCGTGCTCCGGGTCGCCGTGGCGGTTGGCCAGCTCGGCCGGGCCGCCGAAGAGCCGCGGCAGGGTGCCGGTCCAGGCTTCGCGCACCTCGTCGAGTTGGACCGAGAACTCGCCCTGCACGTCCAGGACCGGCTCGGCCGTGGTGACGCCGACCGGGGTGCACGCCACGCCGTACTCGGCGGCGAGCGCGGCGAACGCCTGGTCGTGACCGCGCGGGATCGCCACCAGCGCGCGCCCCGCCGACTCGCTGAACAGGTGCACGAACGCCGAGTTGTCGTCCTGCGGCAGCGTGATGCTCGCTCCCACGTTGTATCGCAGGCAGCTCTCGACCAGCACCTGGGCGAGACCGCCGTCGGAGAGGTCGTGCGCCGCCGCCACGTGGCCGGCCATCGATGCCCGGGCCATCAGGTAGCCGAGGCGCTGCTCGGCGACCAGGTCGACCTTGGGCGGCCGGCCGCCGAGGTGGCCGTGGGTGACCCAGGCCCACTCGGAGCCGGACAGCTCCGAGTGGGTCTCGCCGAGCAGGAAGAGCTGATCGCCGTCGGTGGTCTGCGGGAAGCCCATCGGGATGCGCCGGGCCACGTTGTCGAAGACGCCGAGCACGCCGACCACCGGGGTCGGGTGGATGGCGGCCGCGCCGGTCTGGTTGTAGAAGCTGACGTTGCCGCCGGTCACCGGGGTGCCGAGCTGCTGGCAGCCGTCGGCGAGACCGCGCACGGCCTCGGCGAACTGCCACATCACGGCCGGGTCTTCCGGCGAGCCGAAGTTGAGGCAGTCGGTCACGGCGACCGGCTCGGCGCCGGTGACGGCCACGTTGCGGTACGCCTCGGCGAGCGCGAGCTTGGCACCCTCGTACGGATCGAGGCGGGCGAATCGCCCGTTGCCGTCGACCGACAGCGCGACACCCAGGCCGCTCTGTTCGTCGATGCGGAGCACACCGGAGTCTTCCGGCTGGGCGAGCACCGTGTTGCCGAGCACGTACCGGTCGTACTGCTCGGTGACCCAGCTCTTGTCGCAGAGGTTGGGCGACGCCGCCATCCGCAGGAGCGTCTCGCGCAGTTCGTCGCCGGTCTGCGGCCGGGGCAGCGTCTCCGCCTTGTCGGCCTGCAGCAGGATCAGGTCGGCCGGCTCACGGATGGGCCGGGCGTAGACCGGGCCGTCGTCGGCCAGCGAGCCGGGCGGCACGTCGACGACGACGTGGTCGTTCCAGCTGATCACCAGGCGGCCGGGCGAACCGTCGCCCTGGTGGGGGGTGACCTCGCCGATCGCGGTGGCCCAGACGCCCCACTTGTCGGCGACCGCCAGCACCTGCTCGAGGTTTTCCGGCGTGACGATGAGGAGCATGCGCTCCTGTGACTCGCTGGCCAGGATCTCGGTCGGCGACATCGAGGCCTCGCGCAGCGGCACCCGCTCGAGCCACACCCGCATGCCGGTGCCGGCCGCGGCCGCGGTCTCGGTGAGCGCGCAGGTCAGACCGGCGCCGCCGAGGTCCTGGATGCCGGCGACGAGGCCGGCATCGTAGAGCTCGAGGCAGCTCTCGATCAGCAGCTTTTCCATGAACGGGTCACCGACTTGCACCGACGGGCGGCGCTGCTCGACGCCCTCGACGAAGGTCGCCGACGCGAGCACCGAGACACCGCCGATGCCGTCGCGCCCGGTGCGGGCACCGAGCAGCACGACGACGTTGCCGATGCCCGCCGCCTCCTTGTGCTGGAGCCGCTCGACCGGCAGCACGCCGATGCTGAGGGCGTTGACCAGCGGGTTGCCCTGGTAGGTCGGGTCGAAGACGATCTCGCCGCCGATGTTGGGCAGGCCCAGGCAGTTGCCGTAGCCGCCGATGCCGGAGACGACGCCGGGCAGCACCCGGGCGGTGTCGGGGTGGTCGGCCGCGCCGAACCGCAGCGGGTCCATCACCGCGATCGGCCGCGCGCCCATCGCCAGGATGTCGCGGACGATGCCGCCGACGCCGGTGGCCGCACCCTGGTAGGGCTCGACGAAGCTGGGGTGGTTGTGCGACTCGACCTTGAAGGTCACCGCGATGTCGTCGGAGATCTGGACGACGCCCGCGTTCTCGCCGATGCCGGCGAGCATGCGGGTGTTCTGCGGGACCTTCTCGCCGAACTGGCGCAGGTGCACCTTGCTCGACTTGTACGAGCAGTGTTCGCTCCACATGATCGAGTACATCGCCAGCTCGGATGCCGTCGGACGCCGGCCGAGGATCTGGCGGATGCGGTCGTACTCGTCGTCCTTGAGGCCTAGCTCGGTGTGCGGCTGCAGTTCCTCCGGCGTACTCAAAGCGCGCTGGACCGTGTCGGGCCCGCCGTCGAACTCATTGACCAGCACGTCCGTCGCGGCGAAGCCGGACGGCTTCGTTCCTGGCGCCTCGGCCGTCTCCGGCTGGGTCGTCATTTACTGTCCCCCTGCGTGCTGTCCACCCGCGGACGCCCCCGCCAGGGCCCGCAGGACGGAGGTGAAGAAGCCGAGGCCGTCGAGCGACGGACCGGTGAGCGCCTCCACCGCGTGTTCCGGGTGCGGCATGATGCCGACGACGTTGCCGGCCTCATTGGTGATCGCGGCGATGTCCCGCTGGGACCCGTTGGGGTTGCCGTTGATATAGCGGGCGACGACGCGGCCCTCGGCCTCGAGCGCGTCGAGCGTCTGCTCGTCGGCCACGAAGCAGCCCTCGCCGTTCTTCACCGGGATCAGGATTTCCTGACCGGCCTGGTAACCGTTGGTCCAGGCGGTGTCGGTCGACTCGATGCGCAGCCACTGGTCGCGGTTGCGGAAGTGCAGGTGCTGGTTGCGGGTGAGCGCGCCCGGCAGAAGGTGCGCCTCGCAGAGGATCTGGAAGCCGTTGCAGATGCCGAGGACCGGCATGCCGCCGCGGGCTGCGTCGACGATCGAGTCCATGGCCGGCGCGAAACGGGCGATCGCACCGCAGCGCAGGGCATCGCCGTACGAGAAGCCGCCGGGCAGCACGACCGCATCGACCCGATGCAGGTCGGCGTCGCCGTGCCAGAGGCGGACGATGTCGGCGCCGGCGATGCGCGCGGCGCGGGCCGCGTCCCCGTCGTCGAGTGAACCCGGGAAGGTGACCACACCGATTCGCATGGTCAGGCGTCCTCCACCTTGATCGAGAAGTCCTCGATTACTGGATTGGCCAGGAGCTTGTCGGCGATCTCCCGAGCCCGCTCGGCATCCGGCTCACCGGCGAACTCGATCTCGATCCGGCGACCGATGCGGACCGAGGAGACGTCGGTCACGCCGAGCCGGGGCAGTGCGTTTGCGACCGCCTGGCCCTGCGGATCGAGGATCTCCGGCTTGAGCATGACGTCGACCACGACGCGAGGCACGGGCACTCCTGACTGGTGAGGTGTGAGCACCGCGAAGCCTACCTTGTGAACCGGGCGCCGAAGGCATCGGCCGGTGTCGGCAGCGCGACGGTCACGGCGCTGAGCAGGCAATCTCGGTGGTGATCTCAACCACCCGTCGGTGAAGCCTTCAATAGTCATCACGTCGGGGGGATGGGGTGAGTGACGTCTTGGCGGACATCGACGCCCCCGTTTACCGTCAGGGCAGCAGCTGGGGTGCGACGTGAGGGTCGAGCTCCGTCGCGCCCCGGCGGCCCTCAGTTCTCAGAGGATGGGTGCGGGCTGATATTTGGCGGCCGAGGGATTTGCCGCCACGAGCGCGGCGATGCGCTCGGCGAGCGCCTGCACCTGCGATGGCGCCGCTCCGACGAACGCGGCCCGGTCGGCCACCAGCGAGTCGATCTCGCCGCGGCTCAGCTGGAGCCGGCCGTCGGCGGCCAGGCGGTCGAACAGATCGTTTTCGGCCGCGCCCTTTTCCCGCATCGCGAGAGCGACACCGACCGAGTGCTCCTTGATCACCTCGTGCGCGACCTCTCGGCCGACGCCCTTGCGCACCGCCGCCACGAGGATCTTGGTAGTGGCCAGGAAGGGCAGGAACCGGTC
The DNA here is from genome assembly GCF_044455125.1 of Actinoplanes sp. NPDC051343. Lineage (NCBI taxonomy): Bacteria > Bacillati > Actinomycetota > Actinomycetes > Micromonosporales > Micromonosporaceae > Actinoplanes > Actinoplanes sp. NPDC051343. The sequence continues at coordinate 313,186 of NZ_JBITEL010000012.1, read as the reverse complement.
GAGCTCGCGAGCGATCACCGCCGGGTAGGCGCCGAACTCGTCGAGCACGGTCAGGAAAGTCTGGAACAGCCCGTCGGTGGCGAAGAACGCGTCCGGCAGGGCGACCCGCCGAACCACCGAGCACGAGACGTCGCCCTCGTTCCACTGGTCGCCGGCCAGCTCGCCGACCATCGAGAGGTAACCGCGAACGATCACGGCGAGCCCGTTGACCCGCTCCGACGACCGGGTGTTCATCTTGTGCGGCATCGCCGACGACCCGACCTGTCCCGGCTTGAACCCCTCGGTGACCAGCTCCTGGCCGACCATCAGACGGATCGTGGTGGCGAGCGAGGACGGCCCGGAGACGATCTGGACCAGCGACGAGATCACGTCGAAGTCGAGCGATCGGGGGTAGACCTGGCCGACGCTGGTCAGCACCCGGTTGAAGCCGAGGTGGCCGGCGACCCGCTGCTCGAGCTGGCCGAGCGCCTCGAAGTCGCCGTCGAGCAGGTCGAGCTGGTCGGCGGCGGTGCCGACCGGACCCTTGATGCCGCGAAGCGGGTAGCGGCCGATGAGGTCGTCGAGCCGCTCGTACGCGATGAGCAGCTCCTCGGCGGCCGAGGCGAACCGCTTGCCCAGCGTGGTCGCCTGCGCCGCGACGTTGTGCGAGCGGCCGGTGATCACCAGGTCGGAGTGCTCGACCGCGAGCGCGGCGAGCCGGGACAGCGTCGCGACCGCCCGGTCGCGGATCAGCACCAGCGACGCGCGGATCTGCAGTTGCTCCACGTTTTCGGTCAGGTCGCGCGAGGTCATGCCCTTGTGGATCTGCTCGAAGCCGGCCAGCGCGCTGAACTCCTCGATGCGCGCCTTCACGTCGTGCCGGGTGACGCGCTCACGCGCGGCGATCGACGCGAGGTCGACCTGGTCGACGACCGACTCGTACGCCTCGATCGCCCCGTCCGGCACCACCACGCCCAGGTCGCGCTGTGCCTTCAGGACGGCGAGCCAGAGCCGCCGCTCCATCCGGATCTTTTCCTCGGGCGACCATAGGTCGACGAGTTCGGTGGAGGCGTAACGGGAAGCAAGGACGTTCGGGATGGTCACGGGACCGATTCTTCCATGGGCTCGACCACCGGCTCCGACCGCTTGTGCGGCAGAGTGCGCACGTCACGGCTGCTCAACATGCCGATCACGGCGAGTACGACCAGCACACCGGCGCCGAACACGGTCGTCTCGACGCCGGCCAGTTTCGAGATCGGGCCGACCGCGACCTCACCGACCGGCATCGCGAGCAGCGAGCCGAGCATGTCGTAGGAGTAGACCCGGGCCAGCTTGTCGGCCGGAACGTGCTCCTGCATGGTCGTCTCCCAGGCGACCCCGAACTGCTCGATCATCAGGCCGGCCACGAAGGCGCACGGCACCAGCACGTAGACGCGGGGAAAGGTGCCGAGCGCGAGCAGCGGCAACGCGTACGGAAAGCAGGTGGCGACGCCGAAATAGAGCATGCGCCGCAGGCGCAGCCGCATCGCGATCACGCCGCCGATGATCATGCCGGCGGTCTGCGCGCCGAGGATCAGGCCCCAGCCCTGGCTGCCGAAGCTCTTGCTGGCGATCACCGGGCCGAGGACGGCCACGCCGCCGCTCCAGGCCGCATTGGCGACGCAGAAGCCGACCACCACCACCCACAGCCACTCCCGCGAGCGGAACTCGACCCATCCGGTCCGGAGATCGGCGAAGAGGTGAGGTCGCTCGACCGGTCCGGTCACTGTCGGTTGAGGTACGCGAACAAGCGCGAACGCCCCCGCGGCCAGCGCGAACGACGTGGCGTCGACGGCGATGCCCCACCCCGGGCCGACCGCGGCCACGACCACACCGGCGATCGGCGCGCCGAAGATCTGCGCCGAGTTGAGCAGGATGCGGCTCAACGCGTTCGCCTGCTGGCGGATCTCGTCCGGCACCGTTCGCGGCAGCAGGGCCGAACTGGCCGGCATCGACAGCGCCGCCGCGGTGCCGTTGACCGCGGCCAGGCCGATCAGCATCGGAATGGTCGCGGTGTGAGTGAGCACCAGGGTGGCCGCGGCGCCCTGCGAGAGCGCGGCGACCAGGTTGGAGCCGACCATCAGCAGGTGCTTGGGTAGGCGGTCGGCGAGCACCCCGCCGAACAGCAGGAAGACGACCATGAGCAGGGTGCGCGTGCCGACCACCAGGCCGAGGTCGCTGGCCGACCCGGTGATGTCGAGGACGGCGAAGGCAAGAGCGACGGCGGCGAACGAGTTGCCGAACGCGTTGATCGTGCGGCCGGCGGCCAGCGATCGGAAGGCGGGATGGCGCAGCGGAGCCAGGGCGGACATCACTTCTCCGTCTCGGGGGGAAGCATCTCGAACATGGCGACGGTGGTGCCGGTGCGGATGGTGCCGGGGGTGCGGGGCGGCTGGGCCGCGTCGTGCAGTTCCTTGATCGCGTCGTGCACCCGGGTGCGGATCGCGCGCCAGGTCTCCCGGTCGACCCAGAGCTCGGCGTCGGCGAGCAGCTTGCCCTCGGCCGGGAACCTCGTGATCCGGACCCGGCGGATCAGCTCGTCGGCGACGGCGTTGAAGTCGGCGCGCAGCCGCTCGTCCGGCACCGGGCCGAGGCCTTCCTCCCGGTGCGTGTCGTAGCGGTAGCGCTTGGCGACGCCGCCGCGGATCTTCTCCTCGCCGGCCGGGACGATCAGGCCGCCGGTGAGTAGGTTGCGCAGGTGATAGCTCGCGTTGGCGTGGCTGATGCCGAGTTCGCGGGCGACCTCGGCCGCGGTCAGGGGCGCGCCGGTGAGCAGCGACATGATCCGTAGCCGGATCGGGTGGGCCATCGCGCGGAGGGCCGCCCGGTTCTGGGTCGTCTCGTCATCCCCCAAAGACATGTTTGGGAGTCTGGCACAGAGGGAGCCGACTGTCCAACGGTCATTTGGGAGTGGCAGACTGCTCGTCGAGGCGGCATTGTCGCTAGGGTTACCGACGAGTAGGTTCCACGCCTGAAAGGTCCACCGATGACTGATTTCAACGTTGAGTCGCTCTCCGCGATCGGCCCCAAGGAGTTCGCTCAGCTCGTCAAGACCACTCCCGACTCGAAGCTCGCCGAGGTCATGGCCGGCGAGTCGCGCGGCAAGATCCTCGACGAGGTCTTCGGCCGCATGCCGACGCTGTTCCGCGCCGACAAGGCCGGCAACACCTCGGCCGTGATCCACTGGATCCTCACCGGCGGCGCCGGCGGCTCGAGCGACACCTACGAGACGGTGATCGAGAACGGCGCCTGCACGGTCACCAACCAGCCGGCCCGCGACCCGAAGCTGGCCATGACCATGGACCCGGTCACGTTCCTCAAGGTCGTCTCGGGCGACGGCAACCCGATGATGATGTTCATGACCGGCAAGATCAAGGCCAAGGGCGACCTCGCGCTGGCCGCCCAGGTCGCCAAGCTCTTCGACATCCCGAAGGGCTGACTTCCGCTGCTCCGATGCCGGCCACGGCCGGCATCGGAGATCACAGCCTGATGCGGTCCTCGACGGCGGAGAGGGCGATGTCGGTGCGATAGTGCGCGCCGTCCAGGCGTACCCCGTCGGCCAGGGCGTAGGCGGCCTCGCGCGCCTCGGTCAGGTTCGCGCCGGTGGCGGTCAGGCTCAGCACCCGGCCGCCGGCCGAAACCAGGGCGCCGTCGGCACGGCGGGCGGTGCCGGCGTGAATGACGCCCGGGCGCTCCGCGCCCTCGATCACATCGCCCGTACGCGGGGTCGCCGGATAGTCCTTACCGGCCACCACCACCGTCACCGCCGCGCCCTCCCGCCAGCGCAGCGGCGGATGAGCCGCGAGCGTCCCGGTCGCAGCCGCGCTGAGCAGGCCGCCCAGCGGCGTCTCCAGCAGCGCCAGCACGACCTGGGTCTCCGGGTCGCCGAACCGCGCATTGAACTCGATCACCTTCGGCCCGTCCGGGGTGAGCGCGAGTCCGACGTAGAGCAACCCGGCGAACGGCGTCTCCCGCTTGCGCATCTCGGCCAGGGTCGGCTCGACCACCTCGCGCATCACCTGCGGAACCAGGTTGTGCGGCGCCCAGCTCAACGGCGCGTACGCACCCATGCCGCCGGTGTTCGGCCCGGCGTCGCCGTCGGCGAGCCGTTTGAAGTCCTGCGCCGGCATCAGCGGAAGCGCCGCCGTGCCGTCGGTGACCACGAACAGCGAGACCTCGGGACCGGGAAGATATTGCTCGATCACGACCTTGCCGCAGTCGGCGGCGTGCTTCGCGGCGGCCGCGCGATCGTCGGTGACGACGACGCCCTTGCCGGCCGCGAGCCCGTCGTTCTTGACCACGTAGGGCGTGCCGAGGTCGTCGAGCGCGCGCCGCACCGCCGCCTCGTCGGTGCACGCGTAGGACAGTGCGGTCGGCACCCCGGCCGCCGCCATCACGCCCTTGGCGAACTCCTTCGAACCTTCGAGCTGGGCCGCGGCCGCGCTCGGGCCGAAACAGGCGATGCCCTTGGCGCGCACCGCGTCGGCCACCCCGGCAACCAGGGGCGCCTCCGGTCCGACCACGACCAGATCGGCCGTCAGCTCGACCGCGAGGGCCGCCACGGCGGCCGGGTCGGTGGCGGTGACCTGGTGCAACTCGGCGACCTGGGCAATGCCCGGGTTGCCGGGCGCGGCGGCCAGGAAGTCGACGGACGGGTCGGCGGCGAGGCCGAGGGCGATCGCGTGCTCGCGGCCACCGGAACCGATCAGAAGTACGCGCACGGCCGTGGATCCTACCGGCGTCTCCTTCCGCACGTCGCGCAGCTGGGCCTTCGCGTAAACTTCGGCAGTACCCGGGCTTCCCCGAGTACGACCCGTTCGACGGAAGGCGTCACGGAAGTGCCGGTGATCGTGATGGTCGGCGCCCAATGGGGCGACGAGGGCAAGGGCAAGGCCACTGACCTGCTGGGAGACCGGCTCGACTACGTGGTCAAGTTCAACGGTGGCAACAACGCGGGTCACACTGTGGTGATCAACGGCGAGAAGTACGCGCTGCACTTGCTGCCCAGCGGCATTCTCACCTCGGGTGTGACCCCGGTGATCGGCAACGGTGTGGTGGTCGATCTCGGTGTGCTGTTCCAGGAGATCGACGGTCTCGAGGCCCGCGGCATCGACACATCCCGCCTGCGCATCAGCGCCAACGCGCACGTCATCCCGTCGTACAACCGCTCGCTCGACAAGGTCAGCGAGCGTTACCTGGGCGCCCGCCGCATCGGCACGACGGGCCGCGGCATCGGCCCGACCTACGCCGACAAGATGAACCGTCTCGGCGTCCGGGTGCAGGACCTCTTCGACTCCTCGATCCTTCGTCAGAAGGTCGAGGCCGCACTGAGCTTCAAAAACCAGGTGCTGTCGAAGATCTACAACCGCCAGGCGGTGAAGCCCGACGATGTCGTCGCCGAGCTTCTTTCGTACGTCGAACGCCTGCGGCCCTATGTGGGCGACACCGCGCTGGAGCTCTCCGAGGCGATCGACGCGGGCAAGGTCGTGCTCTGCGAGGCCGGCCAGGCCACGCTGCTCGACGTCGATCACGGCACCTACCCGTTCGTGACCAGCTCGAACGCGACTTCGGGCGGGGCGTGCACGGGTTCCGGCATCCCGCCGACCCGCATCGACCGGGTGGTCGCGGTGCTGAAGGCGTTCACGTCGCGGGTCGGCGAGGGACCGTTCCCGACCGAACTGCACGACAAGTTCGGCGACTACCTGCGCGAGGTCGGCCACGAGTACGGCACGACGACCGGCCGCCCGCGCCGCATCGGCTGGCTCGACCTGGTCATCGGACGCTATGCCCAGCGCATCAACGGGGTCACCGACTTCGCGATGACCAAGTTGGACAATTACGACGACCTGGACGAGATCCCGGTCTGTGTGGCCTACGACGTCAACGGCGTACGCCACGACGAGATGCCGATCAACCAGACCGACTTCCACCACGCTGTCCCGATTTACGAGACGCTGCCCGGCTGGAAATCCGACATCTCCGGCTGCCGCCGCTTCGAAGATCTCCCTAAGGACGCCCAGCGCTTCGTCGAGTTCGTCGAGGAACGCATCCGGGCCCGCATCTCGATCGTCGGCGTCGGCCCCGGCCGCGAGGCGGTCATCGAACGCCACTCGGTGCTGAGCGGATCCTGACGTGTACGACGTCGTCATCCTTTCGCTTGCCGAGGGTTCCGGGTCGTGCGGGTCCTCTTGTGAAGGCGCCTGCTCGGCGCTGGAACGCGACCCGTGTGCCCCGCGGGTGCCGGTGCTGCGCTGCGCCGAGGCGCTGACCACGGCCGGCGCCCGCGTCGAGACGATCACCGCGAGCTCCGACGCCGAGATCGACGAGGTGATCGCCCGATTCGACGGCGCACCCCGCACCGACGGCCTGACCTGGCCCGACGCGGACAGCAAACTGCGGCTGGTCGTCGCTTCGGCCAGCGACGGACAGCTACGCGCCGTCGTACGCCGGCTGGTCCGGAGGTACGCGCCCCCGCCGAGCAAGCGACCGGTCGATCTGGCTGAGGACCGGACCGTTCCCGACCTGCCGCCACTGGCGATCCTGCCGCTCGACCCCTCCTCGGTCGACGACCTTGCTTCCCAGCTGGGCCTGCCCCGCACGCCCGAAGCGGTTGCCGCCGCGGTCCTCGACGGCTCGGTCCGGCGCCTCGACCTGCTACGCAACGACGGCGGATCGGTCACCGTGGACGGTGCCCTGGTGGGCGGGGCGGGCGCCGACGGGCGCGCACTGCCCTGGCGCGGACGCGTCGAGGTCGACTCGACAGTCCTGTCCGACGGCAGCGACCCGATCATGGCGTGCGCAATCGGCAACGGCGGCGCGTACGCCTCCGTCGACGGCTTCCAGCTGCTCGCCGACGGCAACCCGACCGACGGCCAGGTCGAGGTCGCGGTCGCCGTCCCCCGCGTGATCAAGCAGCGCTTCCGCAGCGCCAAGGTGCAGATGGAGGTGCGGCGAGCCCGCGGCCGCGCGGTGTCCGTACTCCCCCGCGACGGCGAACTCCCCTTCCTCGACGACGGAGTGGCCGGCTCCCTCAACCGCAAGCGTTCGTGGTGGACCGAACCCGGAGCCTGGGCGGTGTACGCAGGCTGACCGGCTGTGTCAGTGTTGAGATAGAAGGACATAGGTCTACGGGGAGGATCATCCGTGGAGGACGAGCACGCCGACCGCGTCTACGTCCCGGGCAACAACCCCACGCCGCCCGACCGTGACGTGGAACCGTTCTGGGCCGAGGACGAGCTGGAAGCGCCCGTGCACGGCCGGCCCGTACCCCACGAGGCGCCACCCGCCATCCCTCTCCAGCCGCAGGGCGGGGTCTATCGACCGGGGGCGATCCCGCAGCAGCCGGTCCATCCCCCGATCCCGAACCCGCCGCAGCCCTTCCCGGCCCAGGCCTTCCCGGCCCAGCAGCCGGCTTCCGCCCCGCCCACCCAGGCGTGGCCCAATCTGGAACCCGGCGCCAACGGCTTCGCCGACCCGTCGACCGGCTACGCCCCACCCCAGCCGCTGTCCCCCGACCCGTCGGGCGCCTGGGCACCCGGCCAGCCGGACGCCTCCGCCGGGCCCGGATCGGCGCAGCCGGATGCCTCCGCAGGGGTCGGCCCGTCGGGCGCTTGGGCGACACCAGGCCAGACGGGCGCGCAGAACCCCGGAGCCGGCCAGGACCACGGTGGACCCGGGACCGACTACCCGTCGGGCGGCCACAGCCGTCGTGAGCTCGGCGCCGGCCAGCCGACCGCCCACCCATCCGCCGGAGCGCACGTCCGGGCACACTTCACCGCCGACCCCTCCGGCGCCCACCCGCGGCCCGACCTCACGGCCGACCCCTCCGGCGCCCACCCACGGCCCGACCCGACGGCCGACCCCTCCGGCGCCCACCCGCGGCCCGGCCCGACGGCCGATTCCTCTGGCGCCCACCCGCGGCCCGACCTCACGGCCGACTCCTCCGGGGGTCACCCGCGGCCAGATCTGACCGCCCACCCCTCTGGGGGCTTCACGGTGTCTCCGTTTGCCGTCACGCCCACCTCGGGCTCGTCGGCGACACCCGTGTCCGGAGCCGGCGACGACGGCGAGCCGAGTGCCGGCCACAGTGATTCGCCCTGGTCGCAGCCGCCTCACCGCCCCGCGGCGGCCGCCGGAACCCCCGGCCCGACCGAAGCGCGGGCGACCGCCTCGGCCCCGGTTCCGGGTGCCGACCGGCCGGGCTACTACCCGGCCGTGATGCCCCGCGAGGCGCCCGACGACGCTTCGACCGACGGTGCCCACAACGGTGCGATCTATCGCCCGCAAGCGCCGGCTTCGGGCTCGGCTTCCGGCCCGGTCTACCGCCCCGGAAACTCCACCGCGGCCCCTACCTCCGGACCCGCCGCCGCACCAACTTCCGGCCCGGCGGCCACACCAACTTCCGGCCCGGCGATCACACCCAGGTCCGGCCCCGCGACCGCACCCAGATCCGACGCCGCGACCCCACCCACGTCCCGCTCCGCGACCGCACCCACGTCCCGCCCCGCGACCGCACCCACGTCCGGCCCGGTGACCTCGCCGACTTCCTGGCCGGGGATCTCTCCCGCTCCGAGGTCGGCAGTTGCCCCGACCACCGGGTCCGCTCACGGCAGTGCGCATGTGCCGACCCCCGCCGGCCCTCAGTCCGCGCCGCCTGGCGCCGGCCGACAGGGCCAGACTCCGACCGCCGGGATGTTGCCGCCTGCTTCAGCCGCCCACCCAGCCCGACCCGGCATGCCGCCCCAGCCCGGCCCCAACCCCGGCGCTGCCGGGACCACTCAGCCTCATCTCACCGCGCCCGGCACAGCGCAACCCCACCCAGCACCGCCCGGCACAGCGCAACCCCACCCAGCACCGCCGGGCACAGCGCAACCGCAGCCCGCACCGCCCGGCGTGACTCAGCCGTACCCCAACCAGCCCTATCTCCCGCAACCGCAACCGCAACCGCAAGCCGCGGCCCAACCCCACCCGGCCCCACCCGGAGTCGCCCACCCGGGCACCTACGGCCCGCCCGGCCCCTATCCCCCCACCGTCGACCCCCGGGCCCTGCCGCCCCACCCCCAGATCAACCAGGGCACCGACCCCACCGCACCCCCCAGCCCGAACGCCGACCCGTTCCAGGACCTCCCCTGGGTGTCCGACACCCCGACGGCCGAGGAGTTCGCCCGGCGGCGGATGGCCAAGCAAGCCGAGCCGACCGCGACCATGGGCGCGCGGGCGCTGCTCCGTAAGGGCACGATGGGCCTGGTCAAGCTGGCGCCGAGCAAGCATGAGGTCGAGTTCAAGCAGGATGTCGAGATGGTTCGGCGCAACTTCGGCGGGCTGCGGCAGGTCACCGTGGTCAACCCGAAGGGCGGTGCCGGCAAGACGATCGCCGTGTTGTTGCTGGCCATGACCTTCGGGCAGAAGCGCGGCGGCTACGTGCTGGCCTGGGACAACAACGAGACCCAGGGGACGCTGGGCATGCGGGCGCAGCAGGACTTTCACGCCCGTACGGTGCGGGACATGATGCGTGACCTGCACCTGTTCCGGCACGCGCACGGCGGCCGCGTCGGCGACTTGTCGCAATATGTGCGGGCGCAGGGCGAGGGTATGTTCGACGTGCTGGCCAGCGACGAGAGCGCCACCGCCGGCGAGATGCTGACGGCCAGCGCGTTCGCCGAGATCCGCGAGATCGTGAGCCGGTTCTACAAACTGATCTTTGTGGACACCGGCAACAACGTCCGGGCGCAGAACTGGCAGGCGGCGATGGACGCCACCGACCAGCTGGTGATCACGATGTCGGCTCGTAACGACTCGGCCGAGACGGCCGCCCGCATGCTCGATCACCTGGAGCAGAGCGGCCGCCAGCGTCTCGTACGGCAGGCGGTCAGCATCGTCTCGATGCCGCCGACCCGCAAAGATATCGACCTGCCGGCGATCCAGCGGCACTTCGCGGCCCGCACCCGGGCCGTGCTGCTCGCGCCGTACGAGAAGCTGATCGACTCCGGCGAGCCGCTGCGCTACGGCCAGTTGTCCACCAACACGAAGGACGCCTGGCTCAAGATCGCGGCAGCGGTCGCCGAAGGCCTGTAGAAGAGCCGAAGGCCTGTAGAAAAGCGGAAGGCCTATAGAAGATCAGGCAAGGGCGTCGGCGGCCGCCGGGTCGCTGTCGCGCAGGAACTGGGCGCATCGGGCCGCCTCGTCGGCCTCGCCGATCTCGGCCGCGGCCTTGGACAGCGCGTACAGGCTGCGCAGGAAACCCTGGTTGGGCTCGTGCGACCACGGGATCGGCCCGTGACCCTTCCACCCGTTGCGGCGGAGGGCGTCGAGGCCGCGGTGGTAACCGGTCCGCGCGTACGCATAAGCGGTGACCGGCTCACCCGCCTCGAGCGACTCGGTGGCGAGGGCGCCCCAGGCGCCGCTGAAAGCGGGATGGGCCGCCGCGGCGGCCTTGAGTGCCTCGGTGGTCCCGGCCGCGAGAGCGTCGGCGAGGGCCTGGTCAGCCGCCTGATCGGCGGGAAGCAAGGTGGCCGGGGGCTCGGGAAGGAGGTTTTGCATGTCCTCATTCAACCGGGCCGACCGGCGCGAATTCCCCCGGGGCCGAAAACCGATGATCTCAGTCCCAGGCGTCACCGAGACGGGTCAACCGATCCCGATATTCGATGCGCTCGCACCATGCGGGCGGCCACGCTGCCATCCCGAGTGACGCTCCCGCGAACGACCCGGCCAGGCACGCGATCGAGTCGGAATCACCTGACGAGGCTGCCCCGCGGGCCACCACCGCCACCGGGTCATCGGGCGAGATCAAATAGCAGTAGAGCGCGGTCGCCAACGCCTCCTCGGCCACCCAGCCGGCCCCGGTGACCAGGCACGGATCGCCCGCGAAGCGTTCGGCCGCCAGCCCTTCGGCGACCCGGTCGAGCGCCGCCGCCGACTCGTCCCAGCCGAGCGCGATGAATTCTTCCGCCGACCGGGCCGTCGACCGTTTCCACAGGTCACCGAGCCAGTCGCCGCGGTAGACGGTCCGCTGCCGGGCGCTGCGCGCCCGCAGCGCGGCCACCAGGTCTTTCGGCGCCAAGCCACCGCGTAGCAGCTTGATTGCGTACGCGGTGAGCTCGCTCGCCGCCAGCCCGGTCGGATGCCCGTGCGTGAGCCCGGCCTGCAACTGGGCCCCGCCCGCGACCTCGTCGTCGCTCAGCCCGGGCACCAGCGCGACCGGCGCGACCCGCATGTTGGCCCCGCAGCCCTTGGACCCGATCTGGCTCGCCTGGATCCACGTCCGCCCTTCGGCCAGCAGAGCGCACGCCCGCAGGCAGGTCATCCCCGGTGCCCGGTTGTTCTCGGGGCCGGCGGCCCACGCCACGAACGTGTCCCGCCAGGCCGGCCCGAGCGCCTCGGGGGTGAAAGCCCCGGCGGTCAGGATGCCCTCGCCCACCGCGAGCGTCATCTGGGTGTCGTCGGTGACCAGCGCCGGGTTCCCGGTCAGCTCACGGGGACCGGCCGGGCCGTGCTGGGCGACGATCTCGGCGTACGTCTGAAACTCGGTGGGCTTGCCCAACGCATCGCCGTAGGCGAGGCCGAAGAGCGTGCCCGAGGCGGTCTTCCGCATGGTGGCTACCCTACGTGCATGCCCGTGGATCTCCCCTTTGACGACACTGCCTTGGAAGTCGAGTCGCGGGCCGAACTCGACCTGCACCTGGGCCGCCGTTCGCTGGCCGGCCTGGTGATTCTCGGGCTTCGCCTCGATCTGGATCCGCCCGATTTTGCCGGCGTCGACGTTTCCGACACGCTCTTCGTCGGCTGCCGTCTGGCCACCGCCGACGTCGAGATCGACCTGATCCGCCGCGGGGCGCACCTGGTGCCGCCGTTCGACGCGCGGCCCTACCCGACCCATCCGGCGACCCTCTACACGCCCGAGGACCTGGCCTTCGGATTTGCACAGGGCGGCTTCGCCGGCATGTACGACACCCAGGTCTACCAGCACTTCCTGGAGCACGGCGGCGCTACCCCGGACATCCGGGAGGCGCTCGCCCAGCGGCTGCACGACGCCGGCATCGACAATGCGCTCGGCAAGGCGGTCGGCGCGTGGATCAACACCCACGGGGCGAAGCGCGCGGTCGGCATCATGGGCGGCCACGCCGCCCCGCGCGGTTCCGACGCCTACCGCATGGCGGCCACCCTGGCCTGGCGGCTGGCCACGATCGGCCGTCTGATCGTGACCGGTGGCGGTCCGGGTGTGATGGAGGCGGCCAACCTCGGTTCCTATTTCGCGGCGCGCCCGGCGACCGAGTTGCGCTCGGCGATCGACCGGCTGGCCGCGGCGCCGCACTTCGACGACCACGACCCGTACACGGCGGCCGCGCTCGACGTCCGCGCGGCCTACCCGGCGCCGCCGACCGCGGCCACCGACGTGCTGGGCAAGCTGCGGCACGGCGGCCTGGCGCTGCCGACGTGGCTCTACGGTCACGAGCCGGCCAACCTGTTCGCCGGGCAGATCGGCAAGTACTTCTCGAACGCGGTCCGGGAGGATTCGATCCTGCGGCTGTCGCGGGGCGGGATCGTCTTCGCGCCGGGCTGGGCGGGCACGGTCCAGGAGATCTTCCAGGCGGCGACGAAGACCTTTTACCAGACCGACGGGCCGTCGGGTGCGTTCGTCTTCCTGGGCCGGGCGCACTGGCGTGACCTGCCGGTGGAGGCGCTGCTCCGGCCGTTGCTGGCCAAGTCGCCGCACGGCGACCAGTCGCACCTCGTCGTCGTCACCGATTCCCTCGACGAGGCGATGGCCGCGCTGTCCACCTGAGCGCTAGGCGACGTGGACCCGGCGCCAGTTGGTCGCGGGCAGTTCGTCCTCGGGCACGTCGGTCAGGCCGTTCTCGTCCATCGCGTTGTAGATCGCCAGCCGCGCGCCCTCGAAGAGGAACTCGACCGCGTGCAGGATCCGCGGCCGCCAGTCGGCCACCGTGATCAGTTCGATGATGTTGACCGCGCGGAGAACCTGGCCGCGAGCATTACGCAGGGCCGTGTGCGGGTCGGGCCGCCAGTCGAAGTGCTCGTACCAGTCGATGGGGACGTTCATGTCGATCTGGTCCCAGGTGATCGCGCACTCGTCGAACTTGCGGTGGGTGATCTCGACGTTGGTCGTGCCGAAGTCGAGGATGACCGGGCCGTCGGCGAACCAGCCCCGCTCGGCCATGTCCCACATCAGCCAGCCGGAACGCAGCTTCCGGCCGATGAGCCGCACGAACCGGGTGCGATGGACGGCCGCGAGAGCCTCGGCGTCGTGGTGCCACGCCGGTTCATAGCCCTCGATACCGAGCACGATCTTGAACCTCCGTTTCGAGAGGGACGATCGTACCCACGCCTGGACGGGGTCCGGCAACACGAACGGGCCGGTCCCCGCTAACGAGGACCGGCCCGGACGGAGGACTACTTCGAGAGGCTCGTGCCCGTCGAACGCAGGTTCTCGCAGGCCTCGACGACCCGCTTGGCCAGGCCGTTCTCGGCCAGCTTGCCCCACGCGCGCGGGTCGTACGCCTTCTTGTTGCCGACCTCGCCGTCGATCTTGAGGACGCCGTCGTAGTTCTTCAGCATGTGGTCGGCCACCGGCCGGGTGAACGCGTACTGCGTGTCGGTGTCGATGTTCATCTTGACCACGCCGAAGTCCAGAGCGCCGTGGATCTCCGACAGCAACGAGCCCGAGCCGCCGTGGAAGACCAGGTCGAACGGCTTGTCCTTGCCGTACTTGGCGCCGACCGCGTCCTGGATCTCCTTGAGGATCTCGGGGCGCAGCTTGACGTTGCCCGGCTTGTAGACGCCGTGCACGTTGCCGAAGGTCAGGGCGGTCATGTAGCGGCCCTTCTCGCCCAGCCCGAGCGCGGCGGCGGTGGCCAGCCCGTCCTCGATCGTCGAGTAGAGCTTGTCGTCGATCGCGGCCGAGACGCCGTCCTCCTCGCCACCGACCACGCCGACCTCGATCTCGAGGATGATGTGCGCGGCCGCGGCGTCCTTGAGGAGGTCCTCGGCGATCTGCAGGTTTTCGTCGACCGGCACGGCGGAGCCGTCCCACATGTGCGACTGGAAGAGCGGCGCGCGACCGTTGGAGACGCGCTCCTTGGAGATCGCGAGCAGCGGCCGGACGTACTTGTCGAGCTTGTCCTTCGGGCAGTGGTCGGTGTGCAGCGCGATGTTGATCGGGTAGTTCTTGGCGACCTCGTACGCGAACTCGGCCAGGGCGACCGCACCGGTGACCATGTTCTTGACCGTGGGGCCGGAGACGTACTCCGCGCCGCCGGTGGAGATCTGGAGGATGCCGTCGCTGCCGGCCTCGGTGAAGCCCTGCAGGGCCGCGTTGAGAGTCTGCGAGGACGTCACGTTGATCGCCGGGTAGGCGAACGCGCCGGCCTTGGCGCGGTCGAGCATCTCGGCGTAGACCTCGGGAGAAGCGATGGGCATCGGTGCGCTCCTTGCTCAGTTGCGTCTTGAAGAAGATCTAGAGAACCAGGACCGCGCTGTCCTCCATCCGGCAGTATTCCGCAGCCGCCGACGGCGAGGGAAACCGCCCCGAAACTCGCTCCGGGAATTCCCGCCGCACTCGACCGTCGACGTGTCACCTGAGCGGCCGGTTTGTGCTATTGAGGACGGGGGAAGGAGTCGGACATGACCTACCCGGAGAACGCCGACCTGGAAACGCCGATCGAGGACGCGGCCGAGCAGGCCACGAGCGCCGTCCCGGAACGGCCGGACGAAGAAGAAGAGAGCGACGACGGGGCGCGGGTGGTCGACCTCGACGACGAATACCGCTGAGCCGACGGTCGCCCGCTTCGGTGCCGGTGTTTCCACAGGAATCGAACAGGTACCCGCCGGTGTCCGGCCGGTACCCTGCTCTCCGTGGACATCCGTGCGCTCACCGAGCAGCTCGCCTTCAACCCGCTGAACGCGAAGGACCTGCTACACACCTTCGGCCTGTTCGGCGTCTGGGCGATCATGTTCGCCGAGACCGGCCTGCTCGTCGGGTTCTTCTTCCCCGGCGATTCCCTGCTCTTTCTGGCCGGGGTCGCGGCATCACCGGTGGCCGACTCGATCTTCGGCGAGGGCACCCAGATCTCCTACACCGGGCTGCTGATCGGGGCACCGATCTGCGCGATCCTCGGTGCCCAGCTGGGCCACTGGCTCGGCGCCCACTACGGCCGGCGCATGTTCGAGAAGACCGACTCCCGGCTCTTCAAGCGGGAGTACGTCGAGAAGGCCGAGTACTACTTCGAGAAGTTCGGCCCCGCCAAAGCGGTGGTGCTGGCCCGGTTCATCCCGATCGTCCGCACATTCCTCAACCCGGTCGCGGGCACGCTCGGCATGCCGGCCCGCAAATTCTTCCTCTGGAACGTGGTCGGCGGCGTGATCTGGGCCGACGGCGTCCTGATCATCGGCCACTCGCTGGCCCAGCAGATCTACGACGCCATCGGCGACAAGATCGACCACTACATCCTGCCGGTGGTCGCGGTGATCGTGCTGATCTCCGTACTCCCGATCCTCATCGAGATCATCCGCGAGCGCCGGGCGAAGAAGCACGGCGGGCCGTCGGCCTCCGGCGAGCCGGAGGCCGCGGCCGCTATCGGTGTGGTTGCGGCGGCCAGCATTGCCGGCCTGGCCGAGGCCGTACGCGACGAGGACGAGGACGACGACCACCGCCCGCCGCGGTCACACCGTCGTTGAGCTCAGGTCGTTGAGCCGGCTCAGGAACTCGTCGGGGCACTCCCGCAGGTTTTCCAGGCGACCGGCCTCGACCGCGCGATAGGTCAGCTGGGCGGCTTCCTCGAGGTTGCGGGCCCGCTTGTGTGCCATCTCGACCGAGTCGCCCATGACCACGCTGCCGTGGTGGCTGAGCACCAGGCAGTCGGTGCCGTCGGCCGCCATCGCCGCCGCGAGGGCCGCGAGTTCGAGGCTGCCGGGCAGCCGGAACGGCACGGTCGACACCCGCCGCAGATAGAAGGCGTGATCGGTGGTCACGATCCGGATGTGCTCGCCCAGGGCGTCGAGCAGCAGTGCCGTCTGCGGGTGCAGATGGATGATCGCATTGACGTCGGGTCGGGCCCGATAGAGCGCCAGGTGGAGCGCGAGCTCGCTGGTCGGCTCGATGTGCGGTTTGTTTTGTTGCGCCGGCACTGCGCCGACCGTGGTCGGCGCGCCGTCGGAAACCCGCACGGCGGTGAAGGTGGTGCGGCTCAGCCGCTCGAGCCAACTGCCGGCGGCCGTGACCCAGACGGCGTCCTCATCGGGGATCCGCGCGGACAGATTGCCGCCGGAACCGCAGACGAGCCCGGCCTGGACCACGTCGTACCCCACGTGCGCGAGCTGATCGCGCAGGTCGCCGGGGACGTAATTCACCCGTTTCTCCTCGGGTCCTGGGGGTGGACTGGAGACGGAGTCGTCGGCCTGGCGTCACGCGTCTTCAGGTGACGCCAGGCGTTTCCCTTGCGGGTGCGGTCAGCGCGCCTTCTTCGTCGCCCGCTTACGCGGCGGGGTGAGAAGATCGGCGATCGTCGCGATGGCGGTCGGGACCAGGCGGTAGTAGGCCCACACACCCCGCTTCTCGCGCTCGAGCAGACCCGCCTCGGTGAGGATGCGCAGGTGGTGGCTGACCGTCGGCTGGGAGAGCCCCAGAGGAGCGGTCAGGTCACACACACAGGCTTCGCCGTCCGTTGCGGACTGGATAAGGCTGAGCAGCCGCAGCCGGGCCGGATCGGCGAGTGCCTTCAGCACTCCCGCGAGCCGCTCGGCGTCGGCACGTTCAATTGGCTCGCCGGCAAGCGGCGAGATCTGAGGCATTGTCATTTCCGCCAACGCAGTTCCCACGATCTCCATCCTTCCACCAACTGCATCGATTCTCCTGCATGTGCGCAGGAACGAACCGGCTAACTTTCAGGCCGTAAGGCCGAGATCGACCGCCGTGTCGGTCGATCGATGGACCACCGGTAACCCGGCCCTCCGATCAGCCTTTACGGCGAGACCGACTTCGGTCTCTGCCTCCTGCAACGCCTCAGCCGCCGTCAGGTCGCTGCCCATCCGTGTCGAGCTCTCGATCCCCGCCCCCGGAGTGAGACGCCCCACATTGTCAATTCGTCGATCTGTTTCGAGTCACTGATCCGGTTTTCCGGGGACTCGTACTCACCTAACCGCTGTCGTGCCACCACCCTGCGCGATCTTCTGGACCGGGTACCTCGGACCCAGAAGTGCACGACCCGATGAAAGCACGGCGCCACGCTCTGCGACGGCCAATTCAGTGATGAATTTACCCAGGTCGTGGCGTGCTTCCATGTATCGAGCGTACTGGCTGGAAGGAAACCGGAACCTTTCGCCCCACCGGGGCCGAAGGGAACGATTGACACTGAAGTCTGAGAGAATCTGAAAACAAGGTTTACGGTTCAGCCGGTCCCTTTCGCCCGTTCCGGAAAGCATCGATGCAGCTCAAAGCCCGTATGTCTCGCGTCACATGAGGCGCACGAGACAGATCACCCGGACGGGGGACTGAGAAGGTCCTGTGAATCGTGTGACGGGACGTTTACCCATCTAGCAAAAAAACCCCTCCGACCGGCCAGGGCAGAGATATCCGGACGATCGAAAGGGGGACAACTTGGGGGGCGAAACCTACCCGTTCGGGTGACCCACGATCGTCTATGTGTTACCACTCGACCGGGGACTAGTCGGACGGACGCTGCCAGTACTCGTCCTCCGAGGCCAGAGCCCTCGGACTCGCCGGCGGGGCCTCCGACGGAACCGCTCCCGGCCCGGCGCCGCCGACGGCCGGCGGCCGCTTACCGGCCGGCGGAACGCCATCGTAGCTCGCCCCCGCCGATTCCGAACCCGGCACGGAAGCCGCTGGCGAGGCCTCTCCAGGGGTTTCCGGCGACCCATTTTTGTCACCGGAATCACTCTCCCGAGGCGCCTCAGAGCCACTCACCGGGGCTGCGGCCTTTGCTGCGATGCTTTCGCCGCCGGTGGTGCTGCTGTCGCTGTGAACAGCCCCGGACGGCCCCTGATCGGCCGCACCGGACCGGCCGGGAGCCGCATATTCACTCGGCCGACCCGACTCGCCGCCCGGATAGCCGGGCTGCCCCGGGTAGGTGCCGGTGTAACCAGCCTCACCCGAATAGGCGGCAGGCTCCCCACCCGGCTGCGCCGACGCCGCGGCGCCGCCCTGGCCAAGATCCGCATTGCCAGGCTGTCCCGGCGCCGGGGCGTAGCCAGGCTGGGCCGACGCGTAACCCGACTGACCGGAAGCCGCGGCGGGATTGCCCGGCTCAACCGGCGCCGGCGCCGCATAACCGGGCTGGCCGGGAACCGCGCCGGGATAGCCGGCCTGACCCGCCGTGGGCGGCGCGTAGCCAGCCTGACCCGCCGTGGGCGGCGCGTAGCCAGCCTGACCCGCCGTGGGCGGCGCGTAGCCAGCCTGACCCGCCGTGGGCGGCGCGTAGCCAGCCTGACCCGCCGTGGGCGGCGCGTAGCCGGACTGGTCCGGCGCGGGATAACCGGGCTGACCCGGCGTTGGTGGCGCGTAACCCGACTGACCGGCAACGGGGTTCGGATAGCCGGGCTGGCCCGAGGCGGGCGGCGCGTAGCCGGACTGGCTGCCAGCGGGAGCCGGGTAGCCGGGTTGGCCCGGGGCCGGCGCGGGATAGCCGGGTTGGCCCGGGGCCGGCGCGGGATAGCCGGGTTGGCCCGGGGCCGGCGCGGGATAGCCGGGCGGAGTCATTCCGCCGGGATAGCCGCCGGCGGGATAGCCGCCGGGGTGGCCGGGCGGGTAAGGGCCGCCGTAGATCAGCGGCATGCGGCTTCCGGGCGGCATGGTGGGCGGGCCGATGAAGAAGGCGCGCGGTGCGCGCAACACCAGGGCCAGGACGATCGCGTACGCCACGGCCTGCGCCACTGCGAGCCCGACGTTCGTGCTGATCCAGCCGCCGGGGTAGGCGCCGCTCAGGCGCTCGCCCAGTGAACCGGCCGGATCGTCGCCGCTGCGTTCGATGCCCACCGTGATCGCCGTCACCGCGCCGCCGAGCAGGCCGAGGGTGCTGATGACCAGGGTGGCGATGCGCGCGCCGTTGCTGCCGCGGCGGAGGCCGACGCCGAGCACGACGTACAGCGCGAAGAGGATGACCGCCACGGCCAGCGCTACGCCGGCTCCCAGCCAGATCACCGAAGCGTAGGTGTCGATGTCGTCGCTGCCGGCCGTGCCGGAGCGGAACCGGTGCACGACGCCCGGCACGACCGCGAGGGTGACGCCCGCATAGATCAGCCCGGCGGTGGCCATCGCCCAGAGCAGGGCGGACGCGGCGGTCACCGCCGACGGCGGACCGCTCGGCTGTGGTGCGGGCGTGGCGGTCTGCGGCGGCTGCTGAACTGGGTACGACATCGACGACTCCCCGCGGATGGTCCGTTGGGCAAGAAACTACCCGCGCTCGCAGGCGGGCGCGGGTAGACGGTCGGAGCTGAGATCAGGCCGGCGGCCGCGGTCCCTCGTCGGGGTTCGACGGCGGCTCGCCCGGCGAATCGGCATCCCCCGGCTGAGGCGGCTGACCCGGCTGAGACGGCTGACCCGGCTGAGAGGGCTGGCCCGGGTGAGGCGGCTGACCCGACGATCCGGAATCGCCCGGCTGACCGGGATAGGGCGGCGGCTGAACCGGGGAGCCGGAAGCACCCGGCTGACCGGGGTAGGGCTGACCAGGATGAGGCTGACCGGGATAGGGCTGGCCGGGGTAAGGCGACGCCGAACCAGGCTGGCCCGGGTAAGGCGGCGCGGAACCGGGCTGGCCCGGATAAGGCGGCGCGGAACCAGGCTGGCCCGGATAAGGCGGCGCGGAACCAGGCTGGCCCGGGTAAGGCGGCACGCCACCAGGCGGCGGCGTGCCGGGACCACCCGGGTAAGGCGGCAGGCCGGGCGCCGGCTGGCCGGGCTGTCCGTAGCCTCCGGGCTGTTGCGGCGCCGGGTAGGGCGACTGACCGGCATAACCGGGCTGGCCCGGGTAGCCGGGCTGACCGTAGGCCCCGGGGTAGTACGGGTCGAAGCCGGCCGGCTGCTTGCGGAAGAACTCGTTGGACGCCGGCAGCGCCAGCAGGATGATCACGGCCAGCATCGCCAGCAGCGAGACCACCGCGATCGTGACGGTGGCGCCTTCGTACCAGGAGGGGAGCGCCGCGTTGATGCGGTCCTGGACCTCGGCGGAGGACGGGCCGCCGGAGGTCGTGTCGGAGCTGTTGACCGAGCTGACCAGCGCGCTGCTGCCGAGACCCGCGCCGAGGCAACAGAGGGAGAGACCGCCGACGACCCAGGTGATGATGCGGGCGACGTTGCGGCCGCGGCCGTCGAGGATGCCGAGTACCGCCAGGCCGCCCGCGAACAGCAGATTGATCACCGCGCCGATGATCGAGCTTGCCGCGACGATGTCCTCGGCGCCCTGGACTCCCGTGCCCGCGTAGGCATCCTTGATCGCGTCGGAGATCTTCGGATAGACCGAGAAGGCGACGATCGCGTCGACCAGTTCGAGGAACGCGACGAGGAAGAGCAGGTACGTGGCGACCGTGACGATCGTCGGTCGCGACTTCGGCGCCGGTGCGGCTCCGGGGTATCCCGGGTAGCTCGGAACGGTCACGATTCCCCCTTATAGATCGACTTACGGTATCGGTCGGCCGCCATATCCGCGACCGCGGGGCGAGCGCCGCCCGACTGTGGCAACATCGGGCGACGATGGCGGAAATATCCGGAAATAGGTCGCCTGATCAGGGGGCGACACGAGTCGAGGCCGCGACCTATAGTTCCCTCCGTGGCGCCGAGCGGGCAGCAGAGAGCTTCCGCGACGCCACGTGCCCGCATCACGGGTCGCCCGCCCCGCCACCGCATAGCCGGGGCCGAGGCAGACCGCATTCGGGCGCCAGATCCATGAGCGCCGGCCGCGTGACCACGCCGCGGCGGCCCCAAGACCTGTTAAGGACCGGTGAGTCCCATGCCACACGCCGACACTCTGACCGTCGTGCACCATGACGACACGAGAACCAGGTTCAAAGATGTCCGCTATCAACTTCACCGCGACGGCATCCGCATCTGGTCCGATGACGGGGAGCACCTCGTCACCGACGTACTGATGACGCAGGCCTACCGGCAGCGGGCGGCCACCCAGTAAGACGCGGTAAGCAGTAAAAGAAGGCCCCGGGATTTTCCCGGGGCCTTCGTCATGTGAAACCTCAGCCGCGGAAGACCGCGAGTCCGTCCTTGGTGTCGTTGAGGTCGGTGACCACCACGTCGCCGTCCCGGATCTCGCCCGCCAACAGCGCCTTGGCCAGCGAGTCGCCGATCGCCGACTGCACGAGCCGCCGCAGCGGCCGGGCGCCGTAGATCGGGTCGTACCCGTGCTCGCCCAGCCACTCGACCGCGGACCGGGTGACCTCGAGCGAGAGCCGCCGCTCGGCGAGCCGCGCCCGGAGGCGTCCGAGCTGGATGTCGACGATCGCGGCTAGGTCGTCCTTGGTCAGCGCGTGGAAGACCACGATGTCGTCGAGCCGGTTGAGGAACTCGGGCTTGAAGTGCGCCCGGACCACCGCGAGCACCTCGTCGCGGCGCTCCTCGTCACCCATCGTGAAGTCGGCCGCCTGGGAACCGAGGTTGGAGGTCAGCACCAGGATCGCGTTGCGGAAGTCGACCGTCCGGCCCTGACCGTCGGTGAGCCGCCCGTCGTCGAGCACCTGGAGCAGCACGTCGAAGACGTCCGGGTGGGCCTTCTCCACCTCGTCGAGCAGCACGACACTGTAGGGGCGGCGGCGCACCGCCTCGGTCAGCTGGCCGCCCTCCTCGTACCCGATGTAGCCGGGAGGGGCACCGACCAGCCGGGCCACCGAGTGCTTCTCGCCGTACTCGCTCATGTCGATGCGGACCATCGCCCGCTCGTCGTCGAAGAGGAACCCGGCCAGCGCCTTCGCCAGCTCGGTCTTGCCCACACCGGTCGGCCCCAGGAACAGAAAGCTGCCGGTGGGGCGGTCGGGGTCGGCGATGCCGGCGCGCGAACGGCGTACGGCTCCCGCGACCGCCGCGACGGCCTCGGCCTGGCCGACCACCTTGGCCTGCAGCGACTCCTCCATGCGCAGCAGCTTGGTGGTCTCGCCCTCCATCATTCGCCCGGCCGGGATGCCGGTCCACGAGGAGATGACCTCGGCGATGTCGTCCGCGCCGACCTCCTCCTTGACCATCGGAGGCTCCGCGGAGGCCTCCTCGTCGGCCGCGGAGGCGCTGGCCAGCTCCTGCTCGAGGGCCGGGATCTCCTGGTATTGCAGCCGGGACGCGGTCTCCCATTCGGCGTCGCGCTGGGCGCGCTCCAACGAGGCCCGGGTCTCGTCGAGCTTCTTCTTCAGCTCACCGACCCGGTTGAGGCCGCCCCGCTCGCGCTCCCACCGCGCGTTCAGCGCGGTCAGCTCCTCTTCGCGGTCGGCCAGGTCGCGCTCCAGGCGGTCGAGGCGGTCGCGGGAGGCCGGGTCGGTCTCCTTCTCGAGCGCCAGCTTCTCGATGCGCATCCGGTCGACCTGCCGTTGGAGCTGGTCGAGCTCGACCGGCTGGGAGTCGATCTCCATGCGGAGCCGGGACGCCGCCTCGTCGATCAGGTCGATCGCCTTGTCGGGCAGAAACCGGTCGCTGATGTAGCGGTCGCTCAGGCTGGCTGCCGCGACGAGCGCGGCGTCGGTTATCTGTACGCGGTGATGAGCCTCGTAACGACCCTTGAGCCCGCGCAGGATGCCGATGGTGTCCTCCACCGTCGGCTCGCCGACCACCACCGGCTGGAAGCGCCGCTCGAGGGCCGGGTCCTTCTCGATGTGCTCGCGGTATTCGTCGAGGGTGGTGGCCCCGACCATGCGCAGCTCGCCGCGGGCCAGCATCGGCTTGAGCATGTTGCCGGCGTCCATCGAGCCCTCGCCCTTGCCCGCGCCGACCACGGTGTGCAGCTCGTCGAGGAACGTGACGACCTGCCCGTTGGAGTTGCGGATCTCTTCGAGCACGCTCTTGAGCCGCTCCTCGAACTGGCCGCGGTATTGCGCGCCGGCCACCATCGCGCCGAGGTCGAGCGAGACCAGCCGCTTGTCGCGCAGGGTCTCCGGCACGTCGCCGGCCACGATGCGCTGGGCCAGGCCCTCGACGATGGCGGTCTTGCCGACGCCGGGCTCGCCGATCAGCACGGGGTTGTTCTTGGTGCGCCGGGAGAGGACCTGCACGACCCGGCGGATCTCGGTGTCGCGCCCGATGACCGGGTCGATCTTGCCGTCGCGGGCGAGCGCGGTCAGGTCGACGCTGTATTTCTCGAGGGCCTGGTAGGTCTGCTCGGGGTCGACGGTGGTCACCCGGCGTTCGCCGCCGCGCACCTGGGGGTACGCCGCGACGAGCGCCTCCTCGGTGGCCCCGACGTCCTTGAGTGCCCGCCCGACCGGGCCGCCGACCCGGGCGAGGCCGGCCAGCAGGTGCTCGGTCGAGACGTATTCGTCGCCGAGCGGCTTGGCGATCAGCTCGGCTTCGCCGATGGCGT
Source organism: Actinoplanes sp. NPDC051343 (assembly GCF_044455125.1). Lineage (NCBI taxonomy): Bacteria > Bacillati > Actinomycetota > Actinomycetes > Micromonosporales > Micromonosporaceae > Actinoplanes > Actinoplanes sp. NPDC051343. The sequence continues at coordinate 289,637 of NZ_JBITEL010000012.1, read as the reverse complement.
TGACGAACTCGCGCGAGAGGCTGGGCTCGGCGGTGCTGGAGCCACGGGCCGAGGGCAGCTGCTCGATCGCTCGAACCGCGGCCCGGCGGACGTCGGCCGGGTTGGCCCCGACCGCGCGCAGCAGCGCCGGGGCGGTGGAGCCGCCCTGGTCGAGCAATGAAAGCAACATGTGCCACGGTTCGACCGTGGCGTGGCCACGCCTTCCGGCGTCGGCGACCGCCCCGGTGATGACGTCGCGGCTCTTGCTGGTCAGACGTTCGGCGTTCATCCGCTCCCCTGGACTTCCCGCAAACTTGAGCGTGTCGCACTCAACTCTAGAGCCCCGACGCGGCATCGACAACGAAGTTCGGGGACAACTCCGGGTACGGTAACGACTTGTGAGCCTCCCGCCCCTGACCCTCACCCGGCGGTTGCTCCCGCTCGGCCTGGTGTTTCTCGCCGCCGGGCTGTCGCTCGCGCTGGTCGGCCCGTTCCTCGCACTGTTTCTCTCCACCTCGGTCGACGCCGGCCCGGTCAAGGTCACCGTCTTCCTGGTGGTGGGCCCCCTGGCCGGGGTCGCCACGAGCTGGGCGATCGGCCGCGTCTCCGACCGGCGGCCGATGCGGCGCCATCTGCTGATCATCGCCTCGATCGCCGGAGTGATCGGTTGCGGGCTCGCCGCGGTGATCCGCGACTACTGGGCCTTGCTCGCGCTCACCACTACGGCTTTCGCCGTCGCCGGGGCACTCTTTCCGCAAACCTTCGCGTACGCCCGGGAAGTGCTGCAACGCGACGACCCCGGGCGGGCCGCGCTCGGGATCAGCGCCCTGCGGACGGTTTTCTCCCTGGCGTACGTCGGAGGCCCGCCGATCGCGGCGCTGCTGCTCAGTCATGGCGGTTTCACCGCCGTTTTCGCCACCGCGGCCGTGATGTACGCCCTGGCCACACTCGTCGCCTTCGGCTGGTTGTCCGAAGTAGAGGCGCCGGCCGCACCCGAGGGGGACCAGCCGCCGCCGGTGCCGGCGCCGGCCGCCTCCCGGATCAGGATCTGGCTGACCGTGGCCGCGTTCACCCTGATGCAGGCCCCGATGGTGCTCGGCGTGCAGGCGCTGGCCCTGTTCATCGAGCACGACCTGCACGGTTCGGTGGGCGACGCCGGCCTGATCCTCGGGCTCTGTGCCGCCCTCGAGATTCCGCTGATGCTCGGCCTCGGGCTGCTTACGCGCCGCATCTCCGTACGCGCCCTGATCCTGGCCGGCTCGGCCTGCGGCGTGATCTATTCGGCGATCGTCTTCGGCGCGCCCGCCGTATGGGTGCTGCTCGCGGCCCAGATCGTGAACGCGCTCTACATCGCCTCGGTGTCGAGCCTCGGCATCACGTATGTGCAGGACATGATGCCGGCCGAGCCGGGCCGGGCGACCACACTGTTCACCAACACGTTCCCGATCGGACAGATCATGGCCGGCCCGCTGCTCGGCCTCGCCCAGCACACCGACTACCGCTGGGCGTACGCGATGAACTTCGTGATGTGCCTGCTCGGCGTCCTGTTGCTGCTGGCGACCCGGCCCGCCGCCCGGGTATCGACGCTACGGTTGAGGCGTGCGCGTGCGAGTGGAGCAGACGTCCCTGCCGGGGATCGGCGTCCGGCATGACCTGGTCACCGCCTCCGGCCGGACGGTCGGCGTGGTCTCGCACCGCAACGGCCGCCGCGACCTCGTGCTGTACGACGTGGACGACCCCGACGCCTGCCTCGCCTCGATCCCGCTGACCGACGACGAGGCCTCAGCGCTCGCCGACGTGCTCGGCGCGTCGCTGATGCTCAGCCAGCTGGCCGAGCTGCGCCAGCAGGCGGCCGGGCTCCTCACCGAGCAGATCGCCCTGCCGGCCGGCTCGCCGTTCGTCGGCCGCAAGCTCGGCGACACCCGGGCCCGCACCCGCACCAGCGCCTCCATCGTCGCGGTGCTCCGCGACCGCGACGTGATCGCCTCGCCCGGCCCGTCCTTCGCCTTCGAGGCCGGCGACGTGGTGGTCGCGGTCGGCACCCGCCAGGGGCTGGACGGCGTCGGCGCGATCCTCGCCGGCGACCTTTCGGACTAGTCGGCGCATGCACGGGACGACCCTGCTGATCGAGGTCGGGGCGCTGCTGTTCGCTCTCGGGATGCTCGGCCGGCTGGGCCGCAGCGTCGGCCTATCCCCGATCCCGCTCTATCTGCTGGCCGGTCTCGCGTTCGGGCGCGGCGGGCTGCTGCCGCTGTCGGCCAGCGAGGAGTTCATCCGGGTCGGCGCCGAGATCGGTGTGATCCTGCTGCTCGTCATGCTCGGCCTCGAATACTCGGCCGACGAGCTGGTCGGCAACCTGCGGGCGGCCGCTCCGGCCGGGGTCCTCGACGCCGCGCTCAACGCGCTGCCCGGGGCCGGGTTCGCGCTGTTGCTCGGCTGGGACTGGCGGGCCGCGCTGGTGCTGGCCGGCATCACCTGGGTCTCGTCCTCCGGTGTGATCGCCAAGGTGCTGGGCGACCTGGGCCGGCTCGGCAACCGGGAAACCCCGGTCATCCTGTCGGTGCTGGTCATCGAGGACCTCGCGATGGCCTTCTATCTGCCGGCGGTGACCGCGGTGCTGGCCGGCGTCGGCCTGTTGGGCGGACTGAAGGCGCTCGGTGTGGCGGTCGTCACGGTCGTCGCGGTGCTGGTCGTGGCGATCCGCTACGGCAGCACGATCAGCCGGTTCATGTCCGTACGCGACCCGGAAGCCCTACTACTCAGTGTGCTGGGGCTGACCCTGCTGGTCGGCGGGGTGGCGGCCGAGCTCAAGGTGTCGGCCGCGGTCGGCGCGTTCCTGGTCGGCATCGCGATCTCGGGCCCGGTCGCCCACCACGCGACCGAGATGCTCTCGCCCCTGCGCGACCTGTTCGCCGCGGTCTTCTTCGTGTTCTTCGGCCTCTCGACCGATCCGCGCGACATACCGCCGGTGCTGCTGCCCGCCCTCGGCCTGGCCGTGCTGACCATGCTGACCAAGGTGCTGACCGGCTATCTGGCCGGGCGCCGGGCCGGCATCGCGCTGCCCGGGCGGCTGCGGGCCGGTCTGGCCCTGATGCCGCGCGGCGAGTTCTCGATCGTGATCGCCGGTCTCGCGGTCGGCTCCGGCGTGCAACCCCGGCTGGCCCCCTTGGCGACCGCGTACGTATTGATCACCGTGGTGTCGGGACCGATGCTCGCCCGGCTTACCGACTACGTCTGGTTCAAGACACTTGTGCGCCGGCGAATGGCAGCTCAGCGGGCACTTCCTGAACTTCAGTGATCAACAACCTCGATGGCAGCGCTATGTTACTTCCCAGTATCCGAATGTGATCCGTAGAGACTTTCATCTCCCACCTCAGGCGCGCTACCGTTCCGGACCGACGACTGTGTGTTAACGGGGATTCTTAGGGAGGCGGGAGCGTGGCAGTGCGTGAGTCGACCTTCTACGGATTCTCCAACCCGGCCGACCCTCGGCCGGAGGAGATTCAGGCGTGGGCCTACCACCCGGAGTCGGTGCCGCTCGACAGCATGCCTCCGGACTGGGATCTCTTGATCTCGGGTGACGTCCTCGCGCCGACGCTCTTCGAGCTCGCGATGGACCGGCAGTGCCCGGCCCGGCGTTTCGCCCAACACTGTATGTACATCTACGCCGCTGACGGAGTGCGACAGAACGCGACAAATCAGCGCAAGCGCCGGCTCAAGAAGTTCGTCGAGCGGGCCGAGGAGGTCGGCGACGAGCCGATGTCCATCTGGGCCCACAACTGCCGCGTGCTGATGAACCGGCCCGAGACCTTCGAGTACGCCGAGTGGATCGAGGGCGGCCTGGTGCGCCACCCCCGCCGCCTCGGCATCTTCGGCCGCTAGCCGGCCGTTGCTCCGCTGAAGAAGGCGGCCAGACGGCGGGCGGCACCCGGCTGGAATAGGTCGACGAGGTTGCGCATGGACTCCTCGGCGGCCGCCCGGGCCCGCGGGAACATCGCCCGCTCGTAGTCGCCGAGCGCTGCCTCGACATCGCCGGGGTGCGCGAGGATCGCCTGCGCGAGCTCGGCCGCGTCCTGCATCGCCAGGTTGGCGCCCTCGCCGGCGAACGGCGACATCAGGTGGGCGGCGTCCCCGAGCAGGGTCACCCCGGGCACCCGCGACCAGCGCTGACCGGTCGGCAGGGCGTAGATCGGGCGGGGGATCAGCGCGCCCTCGCTCTCGGAGACCAGCGCCCGCAGGTCGGGATGCCAGTCCGGGAAGAGGGCGAGCAGCGAATCGCGGCCGACCTCGCCGCCGGTCGCCCACTCGGCCGGCTTCTTGACCGCGACGTAGACGCAGAGTTCGTCGTCGCTCTCCCGGTGGGCCAGGAAGCCGCGCTCGTCGTCGAGCGCGAAGAGCATGCCGTCGCCGACCACGTCGGCCAGCCGCGGATGCTCGGCCCGGGTCCGGGGCACGCGGATCTCGACGAACGACAGACCGGCGTAGACCGGCTGGTCGGCGGTGAGCAGCGGCCGCACCCGCGACCATGCTCCGTCGGCTCCAACCAGCAGTGCGGTCGTCTCGGTGCGCCCGTCGGCGAAGGTCAGCTCGTACCCACCGGGTGCCGCGCTGACCGCGGTGACCCGCGCGCCCCAGCGCACCGTGCCCTCGGGCAGCGAGTGGAGCAGCAGGTCACGCAGGGCCCCGCGATCGACCTCGGGGCGGCGCCCGTCGCCCGGCTGGTCGAGCAGCACCACGCCGTGCTTGTCGATCACCCGGCTGGCGTCGCCGCCGGGCAGGACGGCCCGCTCGAAATCGGCGAACAGACCCGCCGCGCGCAGCGCCATCTGGCCTGACTCCTCGTGCATGTCCAACATGCCGCCCTGGTGGCGGGCGTTCGGCGAGGCGTCCAGGTCGTAGACGGCGGTTTCTACGCCGTGCATACCGAGCACGCGGGCCAGGGTCAGGCCGCCGAGTCCGGCGCCGACGATCGCGATCATTTCGGTCTCCCTCTGGTACGGCGAGCGGGTCGCCCTGGAGACCATGATACACGAACGCGTTCTTAACGAACGTGTTCGTCAGACCACAAAGAAGCGGCCCCGGTTCCCGCCGGGGCCGCTGCTGCTACTTGTTGTCGGACGAACGGCGCGGACGCCAGACGACCAGGGCGGTCGACTGCGGCTCGTGCCGCACCAGATCTCCGCGGGTGTACGGGCTCTCGAGCTGCGCGATCCGCGCGTACGCCTCGTCGAGCTGGTGCTCGAGCTGGCGCACCCGCTGCTGGAGCTCGGTGGCCAACTGCTCGAGGCCGATGATCCGCTTGATGCCGGCCAGGTTGACGCCCTCTTCCTGGCTGAGCTTCTGCACCTCGCGCAGCAGCTCGACGTCGCGCTGGCTGTAACGCCGGCCCCCGCCACCGGCCCGGCCGGGCTGAACCAGCCCGAGCCGGTCGTACTGCCGGAGGGTCTGCGGGTGCATCCCGGCCATCCGCGCGGCGACCGAGATGATCAGCACCTTGGCCTCGGAGGATTGCTCCACCGTGATGTTGATCTCTTCATACATCGGACACACCTCCTGCTGCGGGTCAGCCGGCTCGGCGCAGGCGCGCCTCGAGCCGATCTCGCCCGACCGGCGGAGTCAGCTTGGCGAACCGCTCCAACGCATCCCGGGCTTCCCCGGTGACACCGTCGGGCACCTGAACCTCGACGGTGACGATCAGATCCCCCGACTTGCCGTCCTTGCGGGCGACTCCCTTGCCGCGGGCCCGCAGCTTGCGGCCGCTCGGCGTGCCGGCCGGCACCCGCAGGGTGACCGGGCTGTCCAGCGTGGGCACCCGCAGGTCGGTGCCGAGCACCGCCTCGGCGATCGACACCGGCACGGTCAGTGTCAGGTCGTCGCCGCTGCGCCCGAACAGCTCGTCCGGTCGCACGTTGACCTGCACGTACAGGTCGCCGGCGGCACCGTTGCGCTCACCCGGCTCGCCCCGGCCCGAGAGCCGGATGCGCTGCCCGTCGGAAACCCCGGCCGGGAACCGGACGTTGATCGTGCGGGTCTTGGTGACCCCGCCCGTGCCCCGGCACTCCGGGCACTTCTGGTCGACGATGCTGCCCGAGCCCTGGCACTCGCGGCACGGCTCGGAAAAGCTGAACGAGCCCTGATTGCGGGAGGTCAGGCCGGAACCCTGGCACTGCGGGCAGGTGCGGGGCTGGGTGCCCGGCTTGGCGCCGCTGCCGTGACAGGTGTCGCAGGCGCCCGGCGAGCGCAGCGTCAGCGGCAGTGTGGTGCCGCGGACCGCCTGCGCGAAGTCGAGCGTCACCTCGGTTTCCACGTCGCGCCCGCGCTGCGGCCCGCGCCGGGCCGGCCCGCCGGTGGGGCCACCACCGGAGAAGATGGAACTGAAGATGTCGGAGAAGCCGGCACCGCCGAACCGCCGGTCGCCCGCCGAGCCGGCACCGGTGCCACCGGTGAAGCCGCCGAACAGGTCGGACGGGTCGAACTGGCCGCCGCCCGACCGGGCCCCGCGCCGGAACGCGCCCGAGCCGAACAGCGAGCGCATCTCGTCGTATTCCTTGCGCTTCTTGTCGTCCGACAACACGTCGTACGCCTCGGACGCCGCCTTGAACTTCTCCTCCGCCTCCCGGTTGTCGGGATTGCGGTCGGGGTGGAGGTCGCGGGCCAGCTTCCGGTACGACTTCTTGATCTCGTCGGCAGAGGCGGACTTGCTGACGCCCAGCACGGCGTAGAAGTCCTTTTCGAGCCAGTCCTTCGAGCTCATCTCGTCCACCCCCTCCTAGTAGTCGGTCCCGCCCGGCGCGGTGCGCCGGGCGGGACGAACGTGTGAGATCACTCCGGGTCGGCTACCGCGACCAGGGCGGGCCGCAACAGCCGCTCGCCCAGGGTGTAACCCCGCCGCATCACCTCGACGCAGGTCGGCTCCGTGACGTCGGCCGACGTCTGGTGCGCGACCGCCTCGTGACGGTTGGGGTCGAACGCGTCGCCCTTCTCGCCGAACGCCGCCAGCCCGAGCTTGCCGGTCGCCGCGGTGAGCGACTCCGCCACCGAGGCGAACGGCCCGACCAGGTCACCGTGCTCCCGGGCCCGATCGATGTCGTCGAGCACCGGCAGCAGTGCGGTCAGGACCGCACCGGTGGTCAGCTCCGCCGCCGCACCCCGGTCGCGGTCGACCCGCTTGCGGTAGTTGGCGTACTCGGCCGTGACCCGCTGCAGGTCGTGGGTGCGCTCGTCGAGCTCACTCCGCAGTGCCTCCAACTCGGCACCGAGAGCCGACGTGGCCTCCGTGACCTCGGCCGCCACCTCCTCCTCGGGCTCGGCCGCGCGGTGCGCGCCGGGCCCAGCGGCGGTCTTGGCCTCCGAGGCCTTGCCGGCCTCGGACTTCGGATCAATCTTGCGGCGGTCCCGGATGACGACCCGCTCGGTCGCCTGACCGTCGTTCTCGTCGTCCGCGGCGCTCACTTCTTGTCGTCCTCCACGATCTCGGCGTCGACGACGTCGTCGGCACCTCCGGCCGCGGGCCCGCCGGCCGCCGGGCCACCGGTGGCCGCGCCGCCCGGAGCACCCTGGGTGCCGTCCGCGCCCGGGGCACCCTGGGTGCCGTCGGACGGTGCGCCGCCCTGCTGGTTGTAGAGCAGCGAGCCGGCCTCCTGGGAGACCTGCGACAGCCGCTCGTGCGCCGACTTGATCTTCTCGATGTCGGTGCCGCCGATCGCGGCCCGCAGCTCGCCCAGCGCCTCGCTGATGTTGTTGCGGCTCTCCTCGGGCAGCTTGTCGCCGCTCTCGGCCAGGAACTTCTCGGTCTGCCACTGCAGCTGCTCGGCCAGGTTGCGGGTCTCCGCGTCCTCGCGGCGCTTCTTGTCCTCGTCCGCGTGGTCCTGGGCGTCGCGCATCATGCGCTCGATGTCGTCCTTCGGCAGCGCCGAGCCGCCGGTGATCGTCATCTTCTGCTCCTTGCCCGTGCCCAGGTCCTTGGCGGACACGTGCACGATGCCGTTCGCGTCGATGTCGAAGGAGACCTCGATCTGCGGGACCCCGCGGGGGGCCGGCGCGATGCCGCTCAGCTCGAAGGTGCCGAGCTTCTTGTTGTACGCCGCCATCTCGCGCTCGCCCTGGAAGACCTGGATCAGCACGGACGGCTGGTTGTCGTCGGCCGTCGTGTAGACCTCGGAGCGGTGCGCCGGGATGGTCGTGTTGCGCTCGACCAGCTTGTGCATGATGCCGCCCTTGGTCTCGATGCCGAGGGACAGCGGGGTGACGTCGAGGAGCAGAACGTCCTTGACCTCGCCCTTGAGGACACCGGCCTGCAGGGCCGCACCGACGGCGACGACCTCGTCCGGGTTGACGCCCTTGTTGGGGTCGCGGCCGGTCATGCTCTTGACCAGGTCGGCGACGGCCGGCATGCGGGTCGAGCCGCCGACCAGGATGACGTGGTCGATGTCGGCCAGCTTGACGTCGGCGTCCTTGATCGCGGACTCGAACGGGCCCTTGCAGCGGTCGAGCAGGTCCTGCGTCATGCGCTGGAACTCGGACCGCGACAGCGACGTGTCGAGGTGCAGCGGACCGTCCGGGCCGGCCGTGATGTAGGGCAGGTTGATGCTGGTGGTGGTCGCGGCGGACAGCTCGATCTTCGCCTTCTCGGCGGCCTCGCGCAGACGCTGCAGGGCCATCTTGTCCGAGCCGAGGTCGATGCCGTGCTCACCGCGGAACGTCTTGACCAGGTGGTCGATGATTCGCTGGTCCCAGTCGTCGCCACCGAGGTGGTTGTCACCGGAGGTCGACTTGACCTCGATGACGCCGTCGCCCAGCTCGAGCAGCGAGACGTCGAAGGTGCCGCCACCGAGGTCGAAGACCAGGACGGTCTGCTCCTTCGAGCCCTTGTCGAGGCCGTAGGCCAGGGCGGCCGCGGTCGGCTCGTTGACGATGCGCAGGACGTTGAGGCCGGCGATCTCGCCCGCCTCCTTGGTGGCCTGGCGCTGGGCGTCGTTGAAGTAGGCCGGCACGGTGATGACCGCGTCGGTCACCGTCTCACCGAGGTACGCCTCGGAGTCGCGCTTGAGCTTCATCAGGACCCGCGCCGAGATCTCCTGCGGGGTGTACTTCTTACCGTCGATGTCGATCGACCAGTTGGTGCCGACCTCCCGCTTGACCGAACGGATGGTCCGGTCGGGGTTGGTCACCGCCTGGCGCTTGGCGACCTCGCCGACGAGCACCTCACCGTTGCGGGCGAAGGCGACGATGGACGGGGTCGTCCGGGAGCCCTCCGCGTTGGCGATGACGGTGGGCTCGCCTCCTTCCAGAACGCTGACGCAGGAGTTCGTGGTGCCGAGGTCGATGCCGACCGCACGTGCCATGGTTGGTCCTCGCTAACTGGGCTGCTTCCGTAAGAGCACGGTTACTCAAATTTGGCGACTGCTTAGGGTTGAGTGGAACCGACTCAATGATGCCACGGGCACGCAGGTCGTCAAGTCGAGGTTGAGCCGACTTAACGCAACTTCGGGGCGGGACGCCGGAAGCGGTACCGTATCGGTCACGGCATACCGGTACCTGTTGTCCTGCATGCATAGATCGGGCACTCTTTACCCGTGACGACGCACGGTGACGCGGTCGGTCCGTCGGCCCCTTCCGCCGTCCCCGCCGCAAATGACATAGGCGCAGGTGAGAGCGGCGCCCCGGTCAACCACTCTGATCGTACGGATGCCGTCGTGCCCCGTCAGCCACATCCCGATCTGCCGGCCGACGCCGACGCAACCCCGCCGCCGCCCGAATGGCCGCCGGTCCCCGGCCTGGCCGAGCCGCCGCAGGCGCTCAGTGATCTAGCTAACTCACTGAGCGCGCTGCGCGCCGCGATCGGCGGCACCTCCTATCCCCTCGTGATGCCCTCGGCCGAAGAGGCCCGCAAGGTCGGCACCGCGCTGGTCGCCCAGTTCGACGACTACCTGCTTCCCCGCCTCTCCCGGCTCGACGCCCCGCTGCTCGTGGTCGTCGGCGGATCGACCGGTGCGGGCAAGTCGACGCTGGTCAACAGCCTGGTCCGGGCGCCGGTCAGCGCGACCGGGGTGCTGCGCCCGACCACCCGCTCGCCGGTGCTGGTCAGCAACCCCGCCGACCTGGCCTGGTTCCAGCGCGGCCAGCTGCTGCCCGGGCTCGTCCGCACCGCCGAGTCGAGCGCCGACCCGCGCACGCTCCAGCTGGTCTCCGCCCCCGCGCTCGGCGCCGGACTGGCCTTCCTCGACGCGCCCGACATCGACTCGGTGGTCGACCGCAACCGGGCCCTCGCCGCGCAGCTGCTCGCCGCGGCCGACCTCTGGCTGTTCGTGACCACGGCCGCGCGCTACGCCGACGCGGTGCCATGGGAGCTGCTCACCACCGCCCGTCTGCGCGGCACCGTGATCGCCCTGGTCCTCGACCGGGTGCCGGCCGACGCGGCCGGCGACGTCACCGCGCACCTGCAGGAGATGCTGGCCTCCCGCGATCTCGGCGCCGCGCCGCTCTTCGTGCTCCCCGAGGCCGCACTCGACGGTCAGGGCATGCTCGCCGAAGACCTGACCCGGCCGCTGCACGACTGGTTCGCCCAGCTCGCGGCCGACTCCGACGCCCGCGCCACGGTTGTGCGGCAGACCCTCAACGGCGCGCTGATCGCGCTCGGTCCGGCGGTGGCCGGGCTGGCCGAGGCGGCCGACGAGCAGATCGTCGCGGCCAAGGCCCTCGAAGACCGGGTGCAGCAGGCCTACCGCAACGCCAAGCGCACGGTCAGCGACGGGCTGCGCGACGGCCGGCTGCTGCGCGGTGAGGTGCTCGCCCGATGGCAGGAGTTCGTCGGCACCGGCGAGTTCCTCAAGAGCCTGGAGAGCAAGGTCGGCCAGCTGCGCGACAAGATCTTCTCGGCGCTCACCGGCCGCCCCCTGCCCGGGCGCAACCTTCAGGCGGCGCTCGAGTCCCAGCTCGTCACCCTGTTACGCGGCGTTGCGGCTGATGCGGCCGAACAGGCGTACGGATCCTGGCAAGCGCACCCGGCAGGCGCCGCGCTGCTGGCGCCCGAGTTGCAGAAACCCGGCGCCGACCTGCCACAACGCGCCGATCGCCTGGTCCGCGACTGGCAGCAGTGGGTGCTCGGGCTGGTGCGCGAGGAAGGCAGCGAGAAACGCGTCGTGGCCCGTGGCGCGGCGTACGCGGTGAACGGCGCCGGCCTGGCCGTGATGATCGCCGTCTTCACCTCGACCGCGTTCCTGCCCACCGGACTCGAGGTCGCGGTCGGCGCGGGCACCACCGTGGCGGCGCAGAAGGTGCTCGAGGCGATCTTCGGCGATCAGGCGATCCGGGCCCTGGCCACGCGCGCCCGCGAGGACCTCCTGGCCCGGGTCGACGAACTGCTCGACCAGGAGTCGGCGCGGTTCACCGACCGCACCGGCGCCGTCGGCATCGAGGCCGATCCGGGCAGTGCGCTGCGGCGGGCGGCCGCGGCGGTGGAAAGCGCCCGCGCCGACCTGGCGCTGACGGGGAGCACGAAGTGAGTCTCGTCGACAAAGTCCTCCGCGATTCCGGCAAGGTCGACGCCGAGCGGCTGGTGCTGCGGCTCGAAGCCCTGTCCAAGTTCCTCCGGCTGACCGACCCCTACCTGCCCGACGGCGAACTGGTCGGAGCGCACACCCTGGTCGAACGGGCCGGCACCCGGCTCTCGCTGTCGCGCGACCACACCGTGGTCGCGCTCGCCGGCAGCACCGGCAGCGGCAAGTCCAGCCTGTTCAACGCGCTGGCCCGACTCAAGCTCTCGCCGGTCGGGGTGCGGCGTCCGACCACCGGCGCCGCGCACGCCTGCGTCTGGGGCCCGCTCGAACCGGCCAACCAGCTGCTCGACTGGGTGGGCGTGCTGCCGCGGCAGCGGTTCATCCGGGAGAGCGCGCTCGACGCCGACGACGAGGCGTCGCTGCGCGGGCTCGTGCTGCTCGACCTGCCCGACTTCGACTCGATCGAACGCGGCCACCGGCTCGAGGTCGACCGCCTGCTCGGCCTCGTCGACCAGATCGTCTGGGTCGTCGACCCGCAGAAGTACGGCGACCGCATCCTGCACCAGGCCTACCTCTCCCAGTTCCGGTCGCACGTCGACGTCACGATCGTCGTGCTCAACCAGGCCGACCGGCTCACCGAGACCGACACCGACGTCGTGCTGACCGACCTCAAGCGGCTGCTCGAAGAGGACGGCATGACCGGCGCGCCGGTGCTGGCGACCTCGGCCAAGCAGCCAGGCATGCTCAGCGACCTGCGGGCGGCCCTGGAACGCACGGTCGCCGAACGACAGGCCGCGCTGCGCCGGCTCGGCGCCGACCTCGAGGCGGTCAGCCAGCAGCTCACCGGCATGATCGGGCCGCCCGCGGCGGAGGACGAGATCGACCGGGCCACGGTCCGGCAGCTATCCGACGCGCTCGCCGCCTCGGCCGGGGTGCCCGCGGTCGCCGACGCGGTGGCCGGCTCCTACCGCCATCGGGCGGTCGCCTCGACCGGGTGGCCGCTGATCCGCGGCCTGCGGCGGCTGCGCCCCGACCCGCTGCGCCGCCTGCATCTGGGCGACGAACCCAAGACCGACGCCGTGTCCACCGACATCACACCGCGTACGTCCGTGCCGGAAGCCAACGCGGCGCAGAAGTCGGCCGTCGGCCTCACCGTCCGCGCCGTCGCGGCCCGCGCGGCGGCGCCGCTGCCCGAAATCTGGGCGCCCGCCCTCAACAACGCCGCCCGCTCCCGGTCCGCCGACCTTTCCGACGCGCTCGACCGCGCCGTCGCAAAAACCGAATTGGGCATGCGAAGGCCACCGCTCTGGTGGCGCGGCGTCGGGCTGCTGCAGTGGCTGCTCACACTCGTCGCCGCCGGCGGTCTCGGCTGGCTGATCGTCGGCTACGTGCTGAAGCTGCTGGCCCTGCCCGACCTCGACTACCCCAAGCTCGGCGCGGTGCCGATGCCGACGTTGATGCTGCTCGGGGGCCTGTTGCTCGGGTTGCTGCTGGCGGCTCTGCTGCGTCCGATCGTCGACTGGGGTGCCCGGCGGGCCCGGCGCAAGGCCGAGCAGCGGCTGCGCTCGTCGATCACCGAGGTGGCCCGCGAATACGTCGTGGCGCCGGTGCGCGAAGTGCTCAACGCCTACGCCCAAGCGCGTGAAGCGTTGACCGTGGTGCGTTCGGAGTAGGTTCCCCACCCTCCCGGCCGGGTAACGTCGCGGTCATGGCGGCACCACAGACTCCGTATGAAGCGGTCCTCCACGCGGCCCGCGACGTGGCGAAGCTCGACTGTGCCCTGGACGCGGAGATGCTCGGCACCGCGCTGCTGGGCAGCGTCTACTCGGTGGCGACAGCCGACCGGGCGGCCGCGGTGCGCGACTTCGTCGGTGACTTCCTGGGAGCCACCACGCGCCGCCGCACAGCGGCGGCCACAACGATCCGCGAGGTATTCGCGGCCCTGGTGCCCGACGCGGCGGGCGCTTCCGACGTACGCCGGGGGCCGCAGACGCCGTCGTGGGCGGCCCAGCTGGGGCGCGTCCGGCCCACCGGGTGCTGGGCGTACGGCGACGTGTACGGCGATCAGACGTCCTATCTGGTCACCTTCGCCTACGAGGACGCCGACGACGGCGGCCCCGAACACGCGGTGGTGGCCCTGGTCGACCACAACATCGGCATCACCAAGGACGTGTTCGTCGGCTCCTCGGCGTCCCGCATCCTCGAGCAGGTGCGCGAGATGTGCGACGACGACGAGCTGACCTGGTTCCGCGAGGAAGACCCGGGCCGGGTCCGCGGCGAAGTCAACAAACACCTCGAGATCACCGACGGGCTCGGCGACCTGCCCGCCGACGGCTCGCTCGCCACCGACCGCGCCCTGGCCGCGGCCCGCCTGGCGCTGCTGCCGGCCGCCACCACCCCGCCGCTGGCCGAGCCGCGCACGCCACCCACCATCGACTTCGCCCGCGACTTCCTGGGATCACCCGAGGCGGCCCGCTTCGGCCTCGACAAAATCACCGCGGACGACGAGCTGGCGTCCCTGCACTTCTGCATCAGCCTGATCCTCGACCACGCGGCGAGCCTGCCGTCGGCCGACCCGCTGCGCTGGAGCCCGGCCGTGGCCGGCCTGTTCCTGCTCGACTGGGTGCACCGGCGCGCGGTCCTCGACATGGACGACGCCGCCATGCTGCCCCGGGTCACCCGGGCGTGGTCGGCCTATGCGACCCGGCGGCGCGGCCTGCCCGACGCGGCGGTCACCCAGACCGACGAGATGGTCGAGGAGATGATCCCCGAGTTCGCCCGGCTGTACGCGACCGGCGAACGCCGCAGCCCGGCCACCGCCGCGGTGGCCCAGCTGATCTACGAGGGCGTCGACCCCAACGACACCGACGCCATCGACGCCTGGATCGAAGCCAACCGCGACACCCTCGACTAGCGATTGTTGATGTAGTCGTCCTGCGGGTCGGCATGATGCCGGCCGACCCGCGAGTCGCGCCGCTCAGCCGGAGTTTGATGGTCGAGGTGGTGCTGGCCGGCGGCCCGGTGACTGCCACGGTAGGAGCGGTTCTGGTTGTCGTCGGGCTCGTGCGCGTGAACGATCGAGCGGCGAGTGTTGTAGCCGGCCCCGTTGGCGTAGAGGTGATCAGTTCGAATGTTGTGCGGGCGTTCGGTCACTGCTGACCTCCGGCGGTGTGCGGACCGGTCGCAGGACCGGTCAATCTGGACGGTGCGGTGATCTGACCTGCCGGCCCGATGGGTCGAGCGGCCGCACGGGCGGTGGCCGGTGAAATCCGGGCGGCGGTGGTGGGCCGGGCGGGTGCCGCATTTGCCGCGCTCGTCGCAGGCCGGGCGGCCGTTCCAGGCGGCGGGCTTGCTGGGCGCGGGCTTGGTGGGGTGGGGGTTCGCGGGCTGGTGCTTGGTGGGCCCGGCCTTGGATGGACGGTCGTGCCGCCCCGACCCGCCATAACCACCGTGGCCACGGCCGCTGTCGCCGTCGCGGCCGCTGTCGTCGTCGCCGTCGCCGTCGCGGCCGCTGTCGCGGTCGCGGTCGCGGTCATTCCTGTCGCCGTGGTCGTTGCCGACGCTGTCGTGACCGCCACCGTCGCCGACGGCGCTGCTGTCGCCGTTGCCGTCGCCGCTCCCACTGCCGTCACCGCTCCCGCTCGCGTTGCCGTCACCGCTCCCACTGCTGTCGCCGCTCCCATTCCCACTGCCGTCAGCGCTGCCGTCGTGGCCCGAGTTTGGGGCGTTGAAGCCCGGCAGGTCGGGGAAGCCTGGGACTGACGGGAAGCTATCGCCGTCTACTAGGCCAGGCAGCAGGGCGGATGGGTCCGGGTCGGCTTTCGGAGGGCTTGTCTTCGACGGCGCCGGCTTCGACGTGCCGGGCTTGGAGTTGCCAGGCTTGGAGTTGCCGGGCTTGGAGTTGCCGGGCTTCGAGCTGCCGGGCTTCAGGCTGCCGGGCTTCGAGCTGCCGGGCTTCGAGCTGCCGGGCTTCAGGCTGCCGGGCTTCGAGCTGCCGGGCTTCGACACGCCCGGGTCGGAGCTGGCGGGCTTCGACACGCCGGACTTCGACGGGCCGGACTTCGACGGGCCGGACTTCGACGGGCCGGACTTCGAGGAGCCCGACTTCGACGGGCCGGAGTTTGACGAGTTGGGGGCTGACGGGGCGGTCGGATTTTGGGGCCGGCGGTGCTTCGGCGGATGGTGGGGGCTGGCGCTGCCGGAGTTGTAGCCGCTGGTTGGCGGGGCGGGCTCACCGCGTACGGAAGAAGGCGGAGCCGCACTCGGCTTGCGCCGACCCAGCTGGCCCAAGATGCGCCCGGCCCTGATTGCGGCTTTTGCTCCCTCGCCCGCGCCCAGAACGGACGGTGCAAGCGTTGGCGGAACGCTCGACGAAGGTCCCGGGTTGGACGCCGACGAGGACGGCGCAGGCCGGCCGGAGGTAGACGATCCAGGCGACGACCCGGCCGGCGGCGCGGCGGATGGCCCGGACGATTGCTCAGATGGCTCAGATGGCTCAGATGGCCCGGCAGATGACACCGCCGGTGAAGCGGACCCGGAGGAACCACTGGCCGGCGAGCCGGCACCCGGCGAGGCCGCATCGGGGAGGCCGGCCGGACTGCGGCTTCCGATCGGCCCGGGGGACGCCGGTGGCAGGAACGGCACGTCGAGGGTGTGGGTCGTGCCGTCGGAGAGCTCGTTCGAGCCGGCGGTGATCGCCGCCAGCGTGGGCACCGACGCCAAGCCTACGAGAAGCGCCACAATGAGCACATAACGACGGGTCGGACCGGAGAATCCGCTGTCTGCTCGGTACACGCCGTTCAGGCGTTTTCGCATGACTTTGAGCGGCGGAACGGGGTCGTCGTCTTGCTCGTCCGGCACGGCCGGTCCTCTCCCTGGGCGCGACGAGGCAATGATCAACATGGATCAGCCGCGGTTACAGAGGTGAACGAACCTGCCGCATATCGGCAGCGGCGGGATGGTCCCATTCGTACGGTAGTGACCGTACGAACACCACTAATGCGGACAAACCTGGGCAGCGAGATTTCCGGACTGTGATCGACCTGATCTGTAACCACGCTCACGTTCTCTGTCAGGATTGGGTGCGACGGCGCCTGGTGGGGGTCGTCACTCCCCGGCGGGGTCCCGACCCTCGCCGAGACGCCGCGCGGCAACCTCACCCGGGTCAGGCGCGGCGACCCAGCGGTTCGTCGCGCGGACGGGCAACACCCGCCGCGGGCGCAGAGATGAACAGGGAGACACGGATGGCGAACGGCGGAAGCGAGGCCGGGCTTGATGCACCGGCCGGCGGCTTCGTCCAACTGCTCACCCCCGATGGCGAACGCGTGGAGAGCGTCACCACCGACGACGGCGTGACCTACTCGGTTGACTTCACCGACGAGGAGTACCGCGAGCTGTACCGGGACCTGGTGACGGTCCGCCGGCTGGACGCCGAGGCGACCGCCCTGCAGCGGCAGGGCGAACTGGGCATCTGGGCGAGCCTGCTGGGCCAGGAGGCGGCGCAGGTCGGCTCCGGGCGGGCGCTGCGCGAGCAGGACATGGCCTTCCCGACCTACCGGGAGCACGGCGTCCTCTACACCCGCGGCATCGACCCGATCATGCCGTTCGGCCTGTTCCGCGGCGTCGACCAGGGCGGATGGGACGCCAACAAGCACCGGTTCAACGGCTACACGATCGTCATCGGCTCGCAGACGCTGCACGCGACCGGCTACGCCATGGGCATCACGATGGACGGCAAGACCGGCAGCCCCGACGGCGAGGCGGTCATCGCGTACTTCGGTGACGGCGCGACCAGCCAGGGCGAGGTCAACGAGGCGTTCGTCTGGGCCGGCGTGTTCCACGCGCCGATGGTCTTCTTCTGCCAGAACAACCAGTACGCGATCTCCGAGCCGCTCGAGCGCCAGACCCGCATCCCGCTCTACCGGCGCGCGGCCGGTTTCGGCTTCCCGGGCGTACGCATCGACGGCAACGACGTGCTGGCCAGTTTCGCGGTCACCCGGGCGGCGCTCGACAACGCGCGCAACGGCCAGGGCCCGACGCTGATCGAGGCGTACACCTACCGGATGGGCGCACACACCAGCTCGGACGACCCGACCCGCTACCGGATCGCCAGCGAGGTCGAGGCCTGGAAGGTGAAGGACCCGATCAGCCGGCTCAAGGCGTTCCTGTCCAAGCAGCAGCTGGCCGACGACACCTTCTTCGCCGAGGTCGACGACTCGGCCAAGACCCTGGCGCTCAACCTGCGCGAGCGCGTGCTCGCGATGCCCGACCCGCAGCCGCTCACCCTGTTCGACAACGTCTATCCGAACGGTTCGCCCGAGATCGACGCCCAGCGTGAGAAGTTCGCCGACTACCAGGCCACGTTCGAGGGGAGCGCGCACTGATGCCCGAAACAATTACGCTCGGCAAGGCACTCAATCACGGCCTCCGCCGTTCCCTGGAGAACGACCCCAAGGTCGTCATCATGGGTGAGGACGTCGGCAAGCTCGGCGGTGTCTTCCGCATCACCGACGGCCTGCAGAAGGACTTCGGGGAGCAGCGGGTGATCGACACCCCGCTGGCCGAGGCCGGCATCGTCGGCACCGCGGTCGGCCTGGCCATCCGCGGCTACCGCCCGGTCTGCGAGATCCAGTTCGACGGGTTCGTCTTCCCGGCCTACAACCAGATCGTCTCCCAGGTCGCGAAGATGTTCTATCGCTCCAAGGGCAACGTGCGGCTGCCGATCGTCGTCCGCATTCCGTTCGGCGGCGGCATCGGCGCGGTCGAGCACCACTCGGAGTCGCCGGAGGCCTACTTCGCGCACACTCCCGGCCTCAAGGTCGTGACCTGCTCCAACCCCGCCGACGCCTACTCGATGATCCAGCAGGCGATCACCTCGGACGACCCGATCATCTTCTTCGAGCCCAAGCGGCGGTACTGGGAGAAGGGCCCGGTCGACCTCGACGCCGACCTGTCCGGGGCCTACCCCCTGCACACGGCCCAGGTCGTCCGCGAGGGCACCGACGCGACGCTGCTGGCCTACGGCCCGATGGTGCGCACCGCGCTGGACGCGGCCACCGCGGCCGAGGAGGACGGCCGCAGCCTCGAGGTCATCGACCTGCGCTCGCTCTCCCCGGTCGACTACCCGACGATCTACGCCTCGGTCCGCAAGACCGGCCGGGCGGTCGTCGTCCACGAGGCGCCCGGCAACATCGGTGTGGGCGCCGAACTGGCTGCCCGCATCACCGAGGAATGCTTCTACTCCCTGGAGGCCCCGGTGCTCCGGGTGACCGGCTTCGACGTCCCCTACCCGGCCGCCCGGGTCGAAGAGGACTACCTGCCCGACCTGGACCGGGTGCTCGACGCCGTCGACCGCTCGTTCGGCTGGTGACCGGCATGTCACGAGTCAAGGAATTCAACCTGCCCGACCTCGGCGAAGGCCTCACCGAGGGCGAGATCCTCAGCTGGCTGGTCAAGGTCGGCGACACGATCGAACTCAACCAGCCGATCGTGGAGGTCGAGACGGCCAAGGCCGCGGTCGAGATCCCGGCCAAGTGGGCCGGCGTGGTGACCCGCATCTTCCACGAGGCGGGCACGACGGTCGAGGTCGGTTCGCCGATCGTCGCCATCGACACCGACCCGTCGGCCGGGCCGCTGCCTGGTCTCTCTTCGGACGGTCCGACTCCGTCGGCCGAATCCCTCGCGGCGGTCGAACTCGCACCGGAAGAGGGATCGGTCGAGCCCGGCATGATCGGTGGTCCGGCTCCCGGCGGACGCACGGCCGTCCTGGTGGGTTACGGCCCGAGGACAACTTCCGCCAAGAGGCGGCCAAGGTCATCCGGTACGCCGTCCGCGTCCCCGACCGCATCGTCGCCTTCAGCCTCCGCGGCTCCCCCGGTCGCCCTTCCGTCGCCGGTCACGCCTACGTCCACCCCGGCCGCGGCCGTCCCGGCCGCCGGGGCCCCGACCGCCTCCACGGCGACCTCGGTTCCGACCACACCTTCGGCCGGCTCCGCTTCGGCCGGCTCCGCTTCGGGGTCGTCCCCTTCCGCCGGCTCCGCTTCGGGCTCGGCCGCGGCGGTTCCGGCTGACGGGCACCACGGCGGGCCGGTGCTGGCTAAGCCGCCGGTGCGCAAGCTGGCCAAGGATCTCGGCGTCGACCTGAGGGTCGTCGCGGGAACCGGCCCGATGGGGTCGGTGACTCGCGACGACGTACAGCAGGCGGCGGCAAGCCCGGCGCAAGCGCAAGGCGCGGCAGCGAGCACGATCACCGTGCCGGCCGCGGCGGTTTTCGACGCCTCCCGCGAGCAGCGGATCCCGATCAAGGGCGTCCGCAAGCTGACCGCGGAAAACATGGTGGCCTCGGCGTTCACCGCGCCGCACGTCACGGAGTTCCTGACCGTCGACGTGACCCGGTCGATGCGGGCGCTCGACAAGATCAAGGCGCGGCCGGAGTTCCGGGACGTGCGCATCTCGCCGCTGCTGCTGGTGGCCAAGGCGGTGCTGCTCGGCGTGCGACGGCACCCGATGGTCAACTCGACCTGGTCCGGCGCGACCGGCGAGATCGTCGTAAAGGAATACGTCAATCTCGGCATCGCGGCGGCGACCGAGCGCGGGCTGATCGTTCCCAATATCAAGGACGCCGGGCGTCTCACGTTGCGGGAGCTGGCCGAGGCGCTCAACACACTTGTCCAGGTTGCGAAGTCGGGAAAGACCTCCCCGGCCGACATGTCGGGCGGCACGTTCTCGATCACCAACGTCGGCGTCTTCGGTGTGGACACCGGCACCCCGATCCTTCCGCCGGGCGAGTCGGCCATCCTGGCCTTCGGCGCGATCCGCGAGATGCCCTGGGTGCACAAGGGCAAGATCAAGATTCGCCAGGTCACCACGCTCGGCCTCTCCTTCGACCACCGCATCGTGGACGGGGAACTGGGTTCCAAGTTCCTGCGCGACGTCGGGGCGTTCCTCTCCGACCCGGAGGCGACGCTGCTTGCGTGGACGTAAGTGTTCGGGCCCAAGAACCTTCGATTATTAGGCCGGTGCTGCGCATCACCCTCTAATTAGTTGGTAGGACGGATTACAGACCCGCATAATTGCGTTGTCTGAGATGACGTCAAGCCACCCGAGTACAGGGGAAGTGAGCAGCACCATGAAACTGGTCGACCGCGCCCGTCAGCGTCGTCTGATCAACCGGCAGAACCGCGCCATCGACCGGGCGTGGATGTCCGCGCCGAGCCAGTCGATGCGCGACGAGATCGCCATCTTCGCCCAGCGCCAGCCGGTCTGATCCACGGCCGCACAACGCCCCGTCCGGAGCAATCCGGACGGGGCGTTTCTCATTCCAGGGCAGGCTTAAAGATCAGTTAGGCATCCCCTTCCGGACGTACACCGGGATTCCTCCCACCGGCTCGGCCCGGTACGGTTGGGCACGGTCACGACCCCGGCTTCCCCCGCCGGAGAAGAGACCGGGGCTTCCGACCCGCGCGGACAGTCCCGCACGGCCTGGCCTGAGAGCTGGCACGGCCGTCGGCGAAGTGCCGGCGGACCGCGTCCGTGCAAAGCTGGCACGGCCGCATGGATGAGGAGGCGATCATGACGTCCGAGGGGCAGTACGCCGGTACGCAACCGGCCGAGGCCACGTCGGGCGGACCGACAGCGGACGGCTTCCCGCCCGACGCCGAGGGCCGACGAGCGGCCGGTCGCGCGACCGCCCAGCCACCCGCCGACGGTTTCCCCAGTTCGTACGCTCCGCCCCCGCAGGCAACGCCGAACGGTGGCTCGCCCTTCGTGGTGCCCGCCGTGTCGTCGTTCGGCCCGGGCTCGGAGCCGGCTCCCACCCGCCCGGCCGGCACGCAGTACGGCTCCGCTCGGGTTCCCGAGCCGTCGCCCTTCGCGCCGCCCGCCGGCGATGAGCAGTTCCCGCCCGCCGGTGACGCGCCGTTCCCGCCCGCGGGTGACGCGCCGTTTGGGTCCGCCGGTGACTCGCCGTTTGCGCCTCCCGCCGGGGACTCGCGTTTTGACCCGCCGCCCGCGCCGCGGCTGCCCGAATCGCGGCTGCCCGAATCGCGCCCGTCCGAGTCGGAAGATCCGTTCGCGCGCCCGGATTCCGGCCTGCCGCAACGCAATGGGATCGCCGGCGGCAACCCGCTGCCGCAGCGCAACCCGACCACGCCACCCCAATTGACCGAATTCGACGGTTTCGCGGCAGGCAACCCGGCCCGCGGTCTCGCCGGCAGCGACCCCTCCGACCCGGAAGCCGGCCCGCCCACCGGCCGCCCGCCCGGCATCTCGGCCTTCGGCGACCAGCGCGTCCGAGTTCCCGGCGCCTCCCTGGCCGGCCTGCCCGACGCACCGGCCCCCGCCCGGCCCGACGACCCCGGAGCCGGCTTCCCGCTCCGAGGGGGCGGCAGCGGCAACAGCACGTTCCCGACCCGGCGCGGCGACAGTGGCGGCTTCCCGCTGCGCTCACCCTCCGGCAACGACACGCCGGCCGGCTCCGACCTGCCCGTGCGCAGCCCGTTCGGCGCGCCCTCGGAAGAGTCCGCGCCGCACCCCTACGGTCAGCCGTCGCCGGCCGAGCAGCCGTTCGGCCGGGCCGCCCTGCCCGAGCCGTTCGACCCGCAGTCGTCGCCGTTCAGCCGCGAGCAGGACTCGTCGTCGTTCGGCCGTGAGCAGGCGTCGTCGTCGTTCGACCAGCAGTCGTCCCCGTTCGGCCGTGAGCAGGACTCGTCGTCGTCCGGCCGTGAGCAGGCGTCGTCGTCGTTCGACCAACAGTCGTCCCCGTTCGGCCGCGAGCAGGACTCGTCGTCGTCCGGCCGTCAGCAGGCGTCGCCGTTCGATCGTGGTCAGGAATCGTCGCCGCCAGGGCGTGACCCGGAGTCGTCGCCCTTCGGCCGCGAGCACGAGTCGTCGCCTTTCGGCCGCGAGCAGGACGTCCCGCCCTTTGGCCGTGACCAGGAGTCGTCCCCGTTCGGCCGCGACCAGGAATCTTCGCCCTTCGACCGTGACCAGGCGTCTTCGCCTTTTGGCCGTGACCAGGCGTCTTCGCCGTTTGGCCGTGACCAGGCGTCTTCGCCGTTTGAGCGTGGCCAGGAAGCTTCGCCGTTCGGGCGTGAGGATGCTGCTTCGCCGTTCGGCAATGCGCGGCCGACGACCTTCGGCAGTGCGTCGGCCGGCCCACCCGAGCCGTCGCCGGGCAGTCCGGGCGGCTCGACCTACGGCAGCCCGTCCCCGTTCGGCAACGCCCCGGCCGGCGACCCCGACTCGTCTCCCTACGCGCCCGGTCCCTACGCGCCCGGCTCTGAATCGCCGTACTCGGCCGGCCCCGGCTCGTCGCCGTTCAGCGCGTCCGACAACGGCCAGTTCGCCCCGTCCGGTGACGACGACCCCTCTCCTTTCCGGCAGCCCGAGTCCCCCGTCGGCGACTACCCGCAGCGGGTGCCCGGCGCTGCCCTCGGCGCGGCCGGTTCTCCGAGCGTGCTGAGCAACCCGGCCACGCCGCCCGGTTCGCCGAGCACCCCGTTCGGCGCTGCCCCGGTCAGCGGCTCGGTGCCGCAGCCGCGCGACTCCGCCGAGCGGTCCGGCCCGGCGGTCGGCTCGGCCCGCCCGGTGACCGCGAGCGCCTCCGTGCCGTCGGCCAGCCGGGCACCGGTCGACGCCTCCGAAATCCCGCCGCCGGCGCCCGCGCCGCAGGCCCGTGTCTACGGCCGCCCGCCGAGCGAGCCCGCAGAGGAGGACGACCTGGCGTCGTCGACCTCGGAGCCGGAGAGCCCCTCCGACTCCCCGTTCCGACCGCCGTCCCCGCTCGGCGCGGCCGGCGCCTTCCCCGGAGGTTCCGGCAACGGCACGTACCCGAGCCCGAACGGCTCCGCCTTCCCGGGCGGACCCGGCTCGGAGAACGGCGCCAACGACTCGGCGTTCCCGGGCGGACCCGGCTCCAGCAACGGGTCTTTCCCCGGCTCCGCTTTCCCGGGCCCGGCCGGCTCGGACAACGGGGCGTTCTCCGGCGCGGCCGGCCCGGCCTTCCGGGGCGGTCCCGCGTCCGACAACGGCTCGGCCTACCCCGGTGGACCCGGATCTGACAACGGCGCGTTCCCCGGCTCGACGTACTCGGGTGCAGCCGGCTCGTCGCCCGGATCGGGCGGACCGGCATTCCCGGGCGGCCCCGGTTCCGACAACGGATCCTTCCCCGGTGGCGCGGCCTTCTCCGGTCGACCCGGCTCGGACAACGACTCCTTCCCGGGGGGCCCGGGCTTCCCCGGCCGACCGGGCTCAGACAACGACTCCCGCCCCGGCGGACCGGGTTCCGACAACGGGCCATTCCCTGGCGGCCCCGGCTCGGCCTTCCCCGGCGGGCCAGGCTCGGCCTTCCCCGGCGGCCCGGGCTCGGACCACGGCGCGTACCCCGGCGGACCCGGCTCGTTCCCCGGTCGGCCCGGAGCCGACAACGGCTCGTTCGCCGGTCCGGGTGGGCCCCGGTCCGACGGCGGCTCGTTCCCCGGTCCCGGTGGACCCGGCTCGGACAACGGACCCTTCGGCCCGGGTAACTCGCCGTTCTCCGCGGGTGGGCCCGGCGCCGACCAGAACGGGGCCGGCGGCATCAGTTCTCCCGCGGCCTACCCCGGACAGCCCGGAGGCGATCAGAACGCTCCCGGCGGGTTCGGCTCACCCGCGTACCCGGGAAGGCCGAATGATGCCGAGGCGAGCCGCGCCTCCGCGCGCGCCTCGGCAAGTGCTCGCGTCAGCCCGCCCGGAGCGCAACCGGCGCTCCCGCAGCGACCCGGCGGCATGCCGCCGTTCGGTGAGCCGACGACCGACGTCGCCCGGCGCGGCCCGGAGCAGTACAACGAACTCACCACCGACGTGGCCGGCCGCAGCGAACCGTATGTGCCCGCGCCGGCCGTGCCCAGCTTCCCGCCGCCCGGTCAGGTCGAGGTCGACCGGCCGCCGATGGGTGGCCTGTTCCCCGGGCCCGCCACCCGCGCGACCGTCACCCCGCCGACGCCGGAAGACACCACCAGCTGGCCCGGTGTCGAGGCGCAGCCGGACCGGTTCGACCAGCTCAAGGCGGAGGCGGAGGCCGCGCCGGCCAAGCCGGAGACGCCGCACGTCCGCATACTGCCGATTCTGCTCGCGGTCGTCGTGGGTGCGGCGCTGCTGGTCGGGCTGGCGTTCGGCATCGTCTACCTGGTGGCCGGCGGCGACAAGGGCGGCGACAACGCCAGCCTGAGCGTCAACACCGGCGACTGCGTCAAGAAGTCGAACGACAAAGCGGTCAAGGCGAACTGCAGCGAGGCTTCCTCGTTCCAGGTCGTGTCGATCGCCGATGACAAGTCGAAGTGCGCCGACCCGCAGCAGCCTTACGTGCTCAACCCGACCACGGACGGCAAGACCCAGGTGCTCTGCCTGAAGCCCAACGGCTGACCGGTTGTTGTGCTGACCACCTTCGTGCCGGACCGGGCGGTCCGGTGCGGCACGATGGTGCGATGACTGCACGCGTACGCGCTCCGGAGCTCAAGGGCCGCGGCTGGCTCAACACCGGCGGTAAAGATCTGACGCTGGCCGACCTGCGCGGCAAGATCGTGCTGCTCGACTTCTGGACGTTCTGCTGCATCAACTGTCTGCATGTGCTCGACGAGCTGCGGCCGCTGGAGGAGAAGTACGGCGACGCCCTGGTCGTCATCGGCGTGCACTCGCCCAAGTTCGAGCACGAACGCGACCCGGAGGCGCTGGCTGCGGCCGTCGAGCGTTACGGCGTACACCACCCCGTGGTCGACGACGGTGACATGCACCTCTGGCAGCAGTACGCGGCCAAGGCGTGGCCCACCCTCGCCGTGGTCGACCCGACGGGTTACCTGGTCGCGTCGATGGCCGGTGAGGGCCACGCCGAGGGGCTGTCCCGCCTGATCGACGAGCTGATCGCCAAGCACGAGGCGGACGGCACGCTGCACCGCGGCGACGGGCCGTACGTTCCGCCTGCCCCGGCCGACGGCCTGCTGCGCTTTCCGGGCAAGGCGATCGAACTGCCGGGCGGCAACCTCCTGGTCTCCGATTCGGCCCGGCACTCGCTGGTCGAGATCGCACCCGACGCCGAGACGCTGGTCCGCCGGTTCGGCACCGGGGAGCGCGGCCACCCGTTCAACGAGCCGCAAGGTCTGCTTCTGCTGCCGCCGGCCGTGGCGTCGGTGGCCGGCTACGACGTGCTGGTCGCCGACACCGTGGCCCACCAGCTGCGCGGTCTGGTGTTGAAAACCGGCGAGGTCACCCTGGTTGCCGGCTCGGGACGCCCGTGGCGCTCCACCGTGGACGACCACTCGCACGATGCGCTCGCCGCCGACCTGTCCTCCCCGTGGGACCTGGCCTGGTTCGACAACAAGGTCATCATCGCGATGGCCGGCATCCACCAGCTGTGGTGGTTCGATCCGATCAAGCGCACGGTCGGCGTGTACGCCGGCACCACCGTCGAGTCTCTCCGCGACGGCCCGATCCCGGACGTCTGGATGGCCCAGCCGTCCGGTCTGTCGGTCGGCGGCGACCGCCTGTGGATCGCCGACAGCGAGACCTCGGCGTTGCGCTGGATCGCCGACGGTTCGCTTCACACGGCCGTCGGGCAGGGGCTGTTCGACTTCGGTCACGTCGACGGGCCGGCCGCCGAGGCGCTGCTGCAGCACCCGCTGGGCGTGGCGGCTCTCCCCGACGGCTCGGTCCTGGTCGCGGACACGTACAACGGTGCGGTACGCCGCTACGACCTGTCGTCGGAAACCGTGTCGACGGTGGATTCCGGCCTGGCCGAGCCCAGCGACATCGTGGTCACCGCCTCCGGCGACGTGATCGTGGTCGAGTCGGCCGCGCACCGGCTGACCCGGCTGGCCCCCGGCGTCGTGAAGACCGTGATCGGCGAGCGGCACAAGACTGAACGCCCGGCGTCGCCGCTGGCCGCGGGCCCGGTCACGCTCGACGTCGTGTTCACGCCCGCGCCGGGCCAAAAGCTTGACACCCAGTTCGGCCCGTCCACGCGCCTGACTGTCTCGGCAGCACCGGCCGAGTTGCTGTTGGAGGGTGCCGGGAGCACCACCGACTTGTCCCGCAAGCTCGTGATAAATCCGGCGGTTTCGGAGGGCGTTCTGCAGGTCGTGGCCCAGGCCGCCACCTGCGACGTCGACGTGGAGAACGCCGCCTGCCACTTGACGAGGCAGGACTGGGGCGTCCCGGTCGTGGTGACGGCCGAGGGCCCGTCGCGCCTCCCGCTGATCCTCCGCGGAATGGACGGAAGCTAGCGCTGACAACCGGCGCGCATATGGCGGACCGCTCGAGGCACGTCTGGCTTGAGGTCGGTCAGGCCTGGCCTGGCCTGGGCCGGGCGTGGCGTGACGTGGCTGAGCCGGGCCGACCGAGCCGGGCCTGGCCTGAGCCGGGCCTCGGCGGCGGCGCGTCCTAGGCGAACGCGGCCACCCTGAGCCCCGCCGAGTCCAGCCCCGCGCGGACCCGGCCGGCCAGCGCGACCGCCCCCGGCGTGTCGCCGTGCACGCAGATCGACGCCACCCGGCAAGGCACGACGCCGCCCTCGACCGAGTCCACCTCGCCGTCGACCGCCATCCGCACCGCGCGGGCGACCACCGCCCCCGGCTCGTGGATCAGGGCGCCGTCGCGGGAACGCGGCACCAGCGTGCCGTCCCCCTGGTAGCCCCGATCGGCAAATCCCTCTCCGATCACGGTCAGCCCGGCCTCCGCCGCCGACCGGGCGAGCACCGAACCCGGCTGACACAACACCGGCAACGCCCGGTCATAGCCGACCACGGCTGCAACCACGGCCGACGCCTGACCAGGATCAACGGCCGCAGTGTTGTAGAGCGCCCCATGCGGCTTCACATATCGCACCTGATCGCCGGCGAGGCGACAGAACGCCTCCAGCGCCCCGATTTGGTAGACGATGTCGTCGCACAACTCGTCCAGGTCGTAGTCGATGCGCCGGCGCCCGAAGCCCGCCAGATCCCGGTAGCCCACCTGGGCACCCACCGCGACCCCCCGTTCGGCCGCGGCCGTGCACAGCCGTCGCATCGTCGACGGGTCGCCGGCGTGGAAGCCGCACGCCATGTTCGCCGAGGTCACGACTTCGAGCAGGGCCTCGTCGTCGCCGAGCCGCCACCGGCCGAAGCCCTCGCCCAGGTCGGCGTTGAGGTCAATGGAGTTCACGGAACCGAACGCTAGTCCCCGGCCGGGCCTGCGCCAGCGGAGTCACATCATCGACCACGCCGACCACCGGGTAGCCGCCCGTGGTCGGATGGTCGGCCAGGAAGATGAGCGGCTGCCCGTCCGGCGGCACCTGGATGCCGCCGAGCACCAGCCCTTCCGGCGGCAGTTCGCCGGCCCGGGTGCGACTCAAGGCGGTGCCGGCCAGCCGGCACGCGACGCGGTTGCTCACCGGGCTTACGGCGTACGCGTCCTCGAACAGCCCCGCCACCTCGACCCATTCGTCCCGCGGCCCCACCCAGACCCCGAGCACAATCCCGGGCCGCTCAACGACGCCGGGCCCAGCCACATCGGACGGTCCCGTGCTGACCCGCCCGCCGACCGCCAGCGTCTGCCCGTCGGTCAGTCGTGGCGGCCCCAGGCCGGAAAGCGTGTCCGTGGAGCGGCTACCGAGCACCGGCTCGACGTCGATCCCGCCGGCTACCGCCACGTACGACCGGACCCCCGCCACGGCCCGCCCGATCTCCACCACCGCACCCGCCGGCACATCGACCGGTCCGACCACCGGCCGGCCGTCGATCTTCACCGTGCAGGTCGCGCCGGTCACGGCGATCGTCGCCGGGGCGTCGAGGCGCAGGCGGCAGCCCATCAGCGTCGTCTCGAGGGCGGCCGCCGACGGGTCGTTGCCCACCAGGGCGTTGGCCCGCCGCAGCGCCGGCTGGTCGAGTGCCCCGGACCGCGGCACCCCGAGGTGGGCGAAGCCGGGGCGGCCCAGATCCTGCACGGTGGTCAGCGGGCCGGCGCGGAGCACGGTGATCAACCGGCCACCACCAGACGTACACGTGTGCCGGGGGCGAGGAGGGACGGGGGCTCACGGCGTACGTCGAAAAGGTGTTGATCTGTCCGCCCGACCAGCCGCCAGCCGCCCGGTGAGGCCGTGGGGTAGATGCCGGCGTAGGCGCCTGCCAGGGCGACCGCCCCGGCCGGAACCCGCGGCCGGGGCGCGTCGAGGCGCGGCACCGCCCACGACGGGTCGAGCCCGCGCATGTAGGCGAAGCCCGGCGCGAACCCGCAGAAGGTGACCGTGAACTCGGTCTCGGCCAGCCGCCGCACAACCGATTTGCTCGACATGTCCCATCGGGACGCCACGAAGCCGAGGTCTTCCCCGTCGAACATTGTGGCAATCTCGACGACTGGACCCTCGAGAGGCGAGAAATCGGCCGCCGGAGCCAACGCAGCAAGATCGATCCGACCGGCGTCGACCCCGTCCAGCAGCACCGTCCGCTCACCGGGCACGATCTCGTCGGCGGAGAAGACGCCCTGTTCGCGGCGTTCCCAGAGGGCCGCCCGCCAAGCCTGGGTCTCGGAAGCGGAAGAACATTCGATCAGCAGCGCGCGAGGTCCGGCCCGACGTACCCTCATGCCGTCATCCTGCCTTACGAGATCTACTTGCCGGTAACTTACGGCGCCGTAACCTTGGAGTCGTGACGACCACCGCCCCGTTCCAGATGAAGCCGACTGACCTCGGCAAGCCCCGCCTGCGCGGCCGGCTTCATCAGTACGCGTTCTTCGTCGCGCTCGTCTGCGGCATCGTGCTCAGCTCGATCGCCCTGAGCCGGCCCGGCATCTCACCCTTTCTGAGCTGCGTGATCTACAGCGCAACGGTCTGTGGCCTGTTCGGCATCAGCGCGCTCTACCACCGGCGGGTCTGGAGCGAACGCGGCTACCAGATCATGAAGCGGATGGATCACTCGATGATCTTCGTCTTCATCGCCGGCACCTACACGCCGTTCTGCGTTCTGCTGCTCCCGGCCGGCAAGGCGACGGTGATGCTGAGCCTGATCTGGGCCGGCGCGCTCGGCGGAGTCGCCCTCAAGACCGTCTGGCCGAATCTGCCGCGCTGGGTCGGTGCGCCGCTCTATCTGGCGCTCGGCTGGGGCGCGCTCGCGATCCTGCCCGATGTGCTGCGCGTCGGCGGTGTCACCTGCCTGGTGCTGCTGCTGGTCGGCGGCATCATCTACAGCGTGGGCGCGATCTTCTACGCCCTGCGCCGGCCCAACCCGTGGCCGACCGTCTTCGGGCACCACGAGTTCTTCCACGCGTGCACCCTGGTCGCCGCGATCAGCCACCACATCGCTATCTATTTCGCGCTGTACGCGTCGTAGTCGGCCCGGGCGGACAGCACGTCGTCGATGTGCGTCTGCGCCCAGGACTCCAGGGCACCGACCAGGTCGAGCAGGCTCACGCCGAGTTTGGTCAGTGCGTAGTCGACCCGGGGTGGCACGACCGCGTGCACGGTTCGCGAGATCAGCCCGTCACGTTCCAGAGCCCGAAGTGTCTGGGTGAGCATCTTGGGGCTCACCCCGTCGATCCGTTTCGCCAACTCGGTGTAACGCATCGGTCCCTGCGCGAGCGAGATGACGACGAGCACGCTCCAGGTGTCGCCGATGCGGTCGAGGACCTGCCGGCTCGGGCAGTTCCGGTCGTAGACGTCAGCCTTCACCTGCACACTATCTCCCAGGTACGTACTGCACTTCAAGGTGCCCTCTATCTTTTGGGAAGTGATCCCTGACCTGGCACGTTAGCGTCATTCGACAAGACCTCAACGACTAGGGAGTTCCCATATGAGCATCGTCGTCACCGGAGCCACCGGACATCTCGGCCGCCACGTCGTGGAGTCGTTGCTCGCGCGCGGCGTACCGGCCGATCAGATGGTGGCGACCGGTCGATCCATCGACAAGATCGCCGACCTTGGCGTGACCACGAAGGTCGCGCCGTACGAGGACCTGGGCGCCCTGAAGGCCGCCTTCGCGGGCGCCGACACGGTCCTTCTCATCTCCGGCAGCGAGGTGGGCAAGCGCGTCGAGCAGCACCGCAACGTGATCCAGGCGGCCAAGGAGGCGGGCGTCGGCCGGATCGTCTACACCAGCATCCCCCGGGCCGACACCACCGAGATGAAGCTGGCGGCCGAGCACCAGGCGACCGAGCGGATCCTCGCCGAGTCCGGCGTGCCCCACACGCTGCTGCGCAACAGCTGGTACTTCGAGAACTACCCGATCGCGCAGGCGGTCGAGAACGGCCTGTTCGGCGCGGCGGGTGACGGCCGAATCTCGGCTTCGCCGCGCGCCGACTACGCCGAGGCGGCGGCGGCCGCGCTGATCGGCGACGAGCACGCAGGCAAGGTGTACGAGCTGGGCGGCGAGGCGTTCACGATGGCCGAACTGGCGGCCGAGATCTCGCGGCAGACCGGCCGCGACGTCACCTACACCGATCTGGGCGAAGAGAAGTACGCCGAGTTCCTGGTCGGCGTCGGGCTGGACGCCGGACACGCGGCGGTGCTGGCCGACTCGGACGCGGCCGCCTCCCGGGGCGCACTCTTCGTGCCGAAGACCGACCTGGAAAACCTGCTCGGCCGTCCGGCGACGCCGCTGGCCGAGTCGGTTGCCGCGGCCCTGCGATAAAAAGACGCGCGACGCCGGTGGCTGCTAGGGGGAGGGCAGCCACCGGCGTCGCGAGCTTCGGAACTTGGGAAAATCAGTAACCGGGCGGGGGCGGCGGGGGAACGTCCCGCGTCTCGTGGTACTCGGCCCGCTCCGCCGGGTACGTCGTACCCGCCACCGGCGCCTGCGTCCGTCGCGTCACGACGGTGCGCCGCCGGCTGTTCCAGTACCAGAGCGTAATGACCAGGCCGACCAGGCCGCAGGCCATGAGAATCCAGCCGATGACGTTGATGTCGATCCCGCTGATATGCGCGTTGACGGCGAACGCGAGGATCGCGCCCACCGCGAGCAGGAAGATGCTTGCGCCGATGCCCATCGGACTCTCCTCGGTCCTCATCACGATCAATCCGTCCATGAGGTGTTACCCAGGCGCGAAGATTCTCAATCAGGCAAGCTGTTTCCATGAGCGCACGGACTCTGGTCATCCTCCGCCACGCCAAGGCCGAAACCCCCGGTGACCGGCCCGATTTTGAGCGTCGCCTGACGACGGTCGGCGAGTCGGACGCCGATGCGGCCGGCGCCTGGCTGGCCGACGAGCGACTGCGCCCCGACCTGGTCCTGTGCTCGCCGGCCGCCCGCACGCGGCAGACATGGCAGGGCGTTTCGATCGCTCTCGCACAGGCGCTGCCGGGCACGCGGGCGGCCGAGGTGCGTTACGAGAAGGGCCTGTACGACGGGGGCCGCACCGAGGTCTTCGACCTGCTCCGCCGCGTGTCCGACGAGGTCAGGACCGTGCTGGTGGTCGGGCACAACCCGACGGTCTCCGAAGTGTCCCTGTTGCTCATCCCCGACGAGCAGTACGACGGCAACGAGGTCGGCCTGAAGACGAGCGGCCTGGCCGTCCACCGTACGGAAGCCTCGTGGTCGGAGACGTCGCCCGGCTCGATGCGGTTGATCGAGCGGCACACCGCGCGGGGTTGAGGCCGGCCGGAATGACCCCGCCGGCCCCAACGAAAAGCTTTAGAACGCGTCCTCGGAAAGCTCCATCGCATCGAGCGTGGTGGCCTCGATGATGCGACGGTCGGAGCCCACCCGGGGAAGCACCTCGCGTACGAAGAACCGGGCCGACGCGATCTTGCCCTCGTAGAACCTCTTGTCCGACGGCGAGACCTCGCCGCCGAGCGCCTTGAGGGCCACCTCGGCCTGCCGCAGCAGCAGCCAGGCGA
This sequence comes from Actinoplanes sp. NPDC051343, assembly GCF_044455125.1. NCBI lineage: Bacteria > Bacillati > Actinomycetota > Actinomycetes > Micromonosporales > Micromonosporaceae > Actinoplanes > Actinoplanes sp. NPDC051343. Next base: position 257,327 of record NZ_JBITEL010000012.1, on the reverse strand, counting down.
GCACCACGTCGCCGAGGGCGAGCAAAATGCGCCGCGAGCTCAGACCGACCTTGTAGAGCTCGGTCGGCTCGCCGCCCTGTGCCCCGGCCAGCCAGGTCATCACGGTGGCGAGGATCTGCTGCAGCTCGCCGAGCGCCTTGCCGAGCGCGAGCCGCTCGACCTTGAGCTGGCCGTTGCCGGCTTCGCTCTCGATGAACGACTGCATCTCGCCGGCGAGCGCGCCGAGGGCCTGACCCTGGTTCTTCACGATCTTGCGGAAGATCAGGTCGAGGCTCTGGATCGCGGTCGTGCCCTCGTACAGCGTGTCGATCTTGGCGTCCCGCACGTACTGCTCGAGCGGGTAGTCCTGCAGGAAGCCCGACCCGCCGTACGTCTGGAGCGCCTCGTGCCCGAGCAGCTCGTACGCCCGCTCGGACCCGACGCCCTTGACCAGCGGGAGCAAAAGGTCGTTCATCTTGGTGGCGGCCTTGGCCGCCGCCGTGTCACCGGCCGCTTCGGCGATCGCGACCTTGTCCTGCCAGGTCGCGGTGTAGACGGTCAGCGCACGCAGCGCCTCCGAGTACGACTTCTGCAGCAGCAGCGAGCGGCGTACGTCCGGGTGGTGGGTGATCGTGACCCGGGGAGCGGCCTTGTCGTCGTTCTGCACCAGGTCGGCGCCCTGCACGCGGTTCTTCGCGTACTCCAGCGCGTTCAGGTAGCCGGTGGAGAGCGTGGCGATCGCCTTGGTGCCGACCATCATCCGCGCGTACTCGATGATCATGAACATCTGACGGATGCCCTGGTGCACCTCGCCGAGCAGCCAGCCCTTGGCCGGCACGCCGTGCTCGCCGAAGGTCAGCTCACAGGTGTTGGAGACCTTCAGGCCCATCTTGTGCTCGACGTTGGTGGCGAAGACGCCGTTGCGCTCGCCCAGTTCGCCGGTCTCCGGGTCGAAGTGGAACTTCGGCACGATGAACAGCGACAGGCCCTTGGTGCCCGGGCCGCCGGCGCCCTCGACGCCGGCCGGGCGCGCCAGCACGTAGTGGATGATGTTGTCGGTCAGGTCGTGCTCACCCGAGGTGATGAACCGCTTGACGCCCTCGATGTGCCACGAACCGTCGGCCTGCGGGATGGCCCGGGAGCGACCGGCGCCGACGTCCGAACCGGCGTCCGGCTCGGTCAGCACCATGGTCGAGCCCCACTGCTTCTCGACGAAGAGCCGGGCCCACTTCTTCTGCTCCTCGGTGCCCTCGGTCTCGACGACGTGGGCGAACGAGGGACCGGACGAGTACATCCAGACGGGCGCATTGGCCCCGAGAACGTTCTCGGCGAGCGTCCACCAGAGGGCGCGCGGGGCGAGTGTGCCGCCGAGCGACGACGGCAGGTCGAGGCGCCAGAACTCGGCGGCCATCCACTGCTCGAACGACTTCTTGAACGACTCCGGCAGCGGCGCGGTGTGCGTCTCGGGGTCGAAGACCGGCGGGTTGCGGTCGGCGTCGGTGTAGCTCGCCGCCAGATCCTCGGTCGCCAGTCGGTTGACCTCGGACAGAACGTCGCGCGCGGTTTCCGCGTCAATCTCGTCGTACGGCGCCTGACCGAACGCGCGGTCAGCCCCGAAGACCTCGAACAGGTTGAACTGCTGGTCCCGGAGGTTGCTCTTGTAGTGAGTCATGGTGCGGCCCCAAACGCGAGTTACCCGTCAGTAATAACCACTCTATTACCCATCGGTAGACAGCGACAAGATGACAGCTGATCTGTTACCAACCACCCAGTTCGGGGGTCGGGTCGACCGACTCGCACATCAAGCGGCCCCGATCGGCCAGGCAGCAGGACAGCCGTTCGGCTATTTGCGAGCTCCGACGCCTCGGCGACGTATCGGGTCGCCGGGAGGCTCGTTTCTCCCCATAGACACGAAGCTCTTGCCTTCGAAACCGGCCAAGGGGGCGCACATGTTCGCCACGATCAAAAATCTGATTCCCGAACCTCGCCAGGCGGACCAGCCACGTCGCTACGTGGGAAAGCACCGTCGCGCCGAGATTGCCGCCGAAGTCACGCCGGTCCCGGTCGTCGCGGAGCTCGAAAAAGAGACAGCCACCGTCTAGCTGCCGGCCGCGCCGACTTCCCAACTCGGCATCGGCACCGTCGGCTCCTCGTCCGTGCCCGCGTACTCCAGCAGAACCAGCGCGATGTCGTCCTCGAGACGACCGTGCACCCAATCGACCAGGGCGGTCTCCAGCGAGGCCAGCCCGTCCCCGACCGTGCCGTGACCGAGCAGCCGCCACGCCCGGTCCGCGGTCGGGAAGAACTCGCCCTCCCGCCGCGCCTCACCCAGCCCATCGGTGAACAGCAGCAGCCGGTCACCCGGCTCCAGACGCTCGACCCGCGGCTTGACCTCGGGCATGAACCCCAGCGGAGGCGCCGGCGCGTCCGGCTCCAGCGGAATGACCTGGCCCCGGCGCAGCAGCAGCGGCGCCGGATGTCCACAGTTGACGATCGTCAGCGTGCCGCCACGCTCCTCGACCAGAGCCGCGGTCACGAAATCCTCGTCGCCTACGCTGCGTGCAACCGCCCGGTCCAAATCGGTCACGATGGTCTTCAGATCAGCCCGCTCGTAGGCCACGTGGCGGTAGGAACCGAGCACGATGCTCGCGAGCCGGACCGCATCGAGTCCCTTGCCACGGACATCGCCGATGATGATGCGTACGCCGTAGGGCGTGTCCAAGGCCTCGTAGAGGTCGCCCCCGATGTCGGCGGCGGCCGTCGCCGAAATGTACCGACCGGCCACCGCGAGCGCGCCGACCTGCGGGCCCACCGGACGCAGCACCGCCTGCTGGGCCACCGCGGCCAGCCGCTGCAACTCGGCGATGCGGTTGGCCTGGCGCTGCCGGATCGTGGCAACTGCGGCCGCGATCGCGGTGGCCAGCACGATGCCCAGAATGTTCGCCATTTCGGACACATTGGGCGCGCCGCCCTCCGCCCCCACGAACGCCATCCCGACGATCGCCGCGAGCACGCCGACGAACAGCACCGTCTGCCAGAACGCGAAGACCGCGGCCAGGAACGGCACCGCGACGAGCAGACCCACGAAGTTGGCCTCGGGACCGTCCGCAAGCTCCACCGCCGACACGACGGCGAGCAGCAAGAGGGCCGCGCCGAGACCGACGCGGGACCCTGGGCTGACCGGACGGCGACGGCCCGGCGGGAGATTAGGCATGGCTACGCGCAACAGCATGCCCGATCGGAACGATGCACTGCATCAACTTGACCCGTAGTCTGAGCGGGTTCTGACCGGTCGGTGCCCGCCCGACCCCCACGCCGGTGTCACTATGTCGCGGTGACAGTCGATCTGCCTGATCGTTTGCGGGCCGCCTTCCGCTGGACCGACCCCGGCGAGGACTACCTGGTCAGCGACCGCTCGGGCTGGTGGCGCGACCCGGCGATCCTTTCCGGCCTGGGCGACGCGCTGGCCGACCTCTTCCGGGCCGAACGCCCGACCGTGGTGATCTCCCCCGAGGTCACCGGTTTTCTGGTCGGCCCGCTGACGGCCCGGTCGCTCGGCGCCGGCTTCGTCGAGGCCTACCGGGCGGGCGCCCGGCGGCCCATCGCCGAGGCGATGATCTGGACCGAGGTGGTCGATCACCGCGGCGAGGTCCAGCTTCTGGGTGTACGGCGTGAGCTGGTACGCCCCGACGACCGCGTGCTCGTGGTCGACGACTGGGCGGCGACCGGAGCCCAGGCCGGGGCGTTGAAAGCCCTGGCCGGGGACCGGTACGTCGGAACCGCTGTGATCGTCAACGAGTGCGCGCCTGCGCTCTCCTCGGAACTCGGCGTGCGCGGCCTGTTGACCGGCGCGGACCTTTAGGCCGGCTTCCAGTTCTGCAGCACGCCGCGCGACGGGTTGAACCCGACCGCCCGGTATTCGCCCACCTTCGCCGTCACGTACGGGTCGTCGGCCATCACGGCGAACGCCTCGGCCTCGGTGGCGACGTCGAGGATGACCACACCGCCGTTGGGGGGCGTCTGCCGGCCGGCCGAGACGACGAGACCCGCGGCCTCCTTCTCGTCCAGGAACGCCAGATGCGCGTCCCGCACCTGGTCGACCTCGTCCAGCGGCGCGGTATAAGTCGAGATCATCAGATACACAGTGGCGTTCCTCTCCGGCGGCGGCTCCCCGTCAAACGTACGATCTACATCATGAACGACTTCGGGCGTTATGGAGTCTGGGTGAGCCGGCGGTTGTGGCCGGAGGATGCCAATCTCATCGCCTCGGCGGCTCAAGAGCTGGAAGGCCTCGGCTTCGGTTCGGTCTGGATCGGCGGCAGCCCACCCGACGATCTGCACCTGGTCGAGTCGATCCTCGCCGCCACCTCGCACCTGGTCGTCGGCACCAGCATCGTCGACATCTGGCGCAGCCGGGGCGAGGTGCTCGCGGCCAGCCAGCACCGGCTCGACCGCCACTACGCGGGCCGCTTCGCCCTCGGCGTCGGCTCGGGCCACGCGCCGACGGCCGAGTCGCTCGGTCAGGCGTACGTGAAGCCGCTGACCAAACTGCGCGACTTCCTCACCGACAAACTCCGCTCGGTCCCCGTCGAGGAACGCATGATCGCCGCCCTCGGCCCGAAAGCCCTGGAGACGGCCCGCGAACTCACCGCCGGCGCCCTGCCCTACCTGACGCCGCCGGCCCACACCGCCGACGCCCGCCGGATCCTCGGCCCCGACCGCCTGCTCATCCCCGAACAGAAGGTCTTCCTCGGCACCGACCCGGCCCAGGCCCGCACGGTCGCCCGCCGCATCACCACTTCGTACCTGGCACTTCCCAACTACACGACGATGCTGCGCAACTACGGCTTCACCGACGACGACCTGGCCGGCGAGGGCAGCGACCACTTCGTCGACACCGCGGTCGTCTGGGGCGACGAGGCCGCCGTCCGCAAGGGCGTCGACGCCCACCTCGAAGCGGGCGCCGACCACGTGGCCATCCAGGTCCTCTCGGCCGACGCCGGCGAACACCTGCCGTTGGAGGAGTGGCGCCAGATGGCCTCAATCTTCCTTGGTCACGACTAGGTAGCCCTGCGGCTGCCGCTCGTGCGGCTCGGCCGCCGTCTCGATTCGCAGCGCCTCGCGAAACCCGGCCCGCACCAGCAGGCCGGCGAGGACGTCGGTCCGATACCAGTACACGTCCAGGTCGATATCGTGCCCGTATCCCCGGGTCAGCGGATGCTTGCTGCCGTCCCCCACCTTGAAGGCGTACGCGAGCCGCCCGCCCGGCCTCAGCACCCGGTGAAACTCGGCGAAGGCCCGGGGCAGCAGCTCCGGCGGGGTGTGCACCAGCGAATACCACGCGACCAGCCCACCGAGACTGTCGTCCTCCCGCCCGATGTCGAACAGCGACCCCACCTCGAACCCGATCTCCGGATGCCTCTCCGCAGCCACCGCCACCATCCGCGGCGACAGGTCAATCCCGCTGACCTCAAGCCCGAGCCCGGCGAGATAGCCGGTGATCCGCCCCGGCCCACACCCCACATCGACCACGGGCCCGGTCACCAGCTCGGCAAACCCGCCCAGCACGGCCCGGCCCCAGACCGATTTGTCGAGCTCATCCCGCAAAAGCGCCTCGTAGTCCACGGCGACCACGTCATAGGCCGCCCGGGTCCGCTCCACATAGCTCGCGTCATTCACGCCGCAACCCTGCCAGTCAATGCCGTCACCAGGCGCCACCCGGCCGAGCCCTGTCCCAGCCCGAGGCGGTCGGCCCGGACCCGTCCCGCCTGTTGAGCGTTCTGGCACCCTGGGCGACCACGGCCCGGCCCGCTTCAACCACGACCTGACCGGCGACTGATACAGCCCAGCAGTCTGGGCTGCCCGGCGTCACCAGCTTCGCTAACGTCCCGACCAGCGACTTGGACGCCGTCCCGGCAAATGTATGGCCGAGCTGGCTTCGACCTAGGTCCTCGCCTCGCGACGACCCCTAGCCCCGACGGCGTGCGTTATAACCACAATGAGGATTCGCCGGAACGCGGACCGGAGGGGATTTGAACCCCTGGTGGGGGCACGGCACGCGGGTGGCGCCACACGCCTCCCGCCGCCGAGCGTGCCCCGCTTCCAACCGTCAGCGTCGCCATAACCCGGCTCTGCCACCGGTCCAGCGCCCAGTCTCGTCCATGAACGGTTTCGGCACTACCGCATCCGACGCCTGCTGACGCAACGCCAAACGCGGCTCAGCTCCACACTTCGTGTGCCCCTGCCTACGAGAGCGCGCCGACCAAGCTCGGCCAGCGGAGCAACCGGGCCCGGCCTCGCGATCTGAGCGACGATGGGGGCATGGGCCGCGCCACCGAGTACTCAGTCGTGCTGGACGTCGAGGATTGGCTGATGATCGACGCGACTTTGGACGACGAGCTCGATCGGCTGTCCCAGGAGGGCTGGGATCAAGACGACTGGGGAGAGCCTTCGCGTGACCCGCACTGGGCTGAGCTGAGCGAGTTGGGCCTCAGCGTCCGTCAGGCCGGCTGGGCCCAAGTCCCGGAGCAGCAGCGCAACCAGCGTCGGACGGCCGGCCGAGCCGAGACCCTCACTCCGACCGCCCGGCAGTGGGGTCTGGTCGTCTTCGCGCTGGAGTCCCGCGGCAGCCACCAGATCCCTGCGGGCGTAAGGCCGGAGTATGTCGAGATGCTGAAGACCACCGCTGCCCGACGGCGTCGAATCGCAGCCCTGCTGCGCCGGCAACTGGCCGTCGGCGGTCTTAGCCAGGTGCCCGTCGTCGACACCCGCGGCCGCTAACGGTTTTGGGCGCAACCACCCACTCGGGCCGCCTGATCGGGGCGGGCGTTCTGGGCGCAACCACCCGCTCAGGCCGCCCGATCGGAGCGGGCATTTTGGGCGCAACCACCCACTCAAGTCGCCTCATCGGGGATGAGCATTGGGCGCAACCACTCACTCAAGCAAGCCGGCTGGTCGGAGGCGAGCCTATGGGCGCAACCACTCACTCAGGTCGCCCGGTCGGGGTGAGCGTTCTGGGCGCGCCAGCGCCCTGCTCGGCCCGGGCGGGCCCTCGGCGGGAGCTGCGGTCCGTCACCCACCACCCCGATGCGACCCCTGGATCTTGATCTAACTGGTCGGCCAGGTGCGGAACTTGTGCGACGAACGGCTCGGGGTCGGGCCGCGCTGGCCCTGGTAGCGGGAGCCGTAGACGGCCGAGCCGTAAGGGTGCTCGGCCGGGCTCGACAGGCGGAAGATGCAGAGTTGCCCGATTTTCATGCCCGGCCAGAGCTTGATCGGCAGGTTGGCCACGTTGGACAGCTCCAGCGTGACATGGCCCGAGAAGCCGGGGTCGATGAAGCCGGCCGTCGAGTGGGTGAGCAGGCCGAGGCGACCCAGGCTGCTCTTGCCCTCGAGGCGGCCCGCGAGCTGGTCGCCGAGCGTGATCACCTCGAGGGTGGACGCCAGCACGAACTCGCCCGGATGGAGCACGAACGGCTCGCCCTCCGGCACGTCGACCAGCGCGGTGAGCTCGTCCTGCTGCTCGGCCGGGTCGATGTGGGTGTAGAGGTGGTTGTTGAAGACCCGGAAGAACCGGTCGAGGCGCACGTCGATGCTGGACGGTTGCATGAGCGCGGGCTCGAACGGTTCCAGAGCGAGGTCGCCAGCCTTGATCTCGGAGACGAGGTCGCGGTCGGAGAGCAGCATCGGAACACTGTACCTAGCTGCATCTTAAGGGTGTTTTAGTGGGCGTGTCGAACAGATGTTCGATAGAATCACCGCATGGCTTCCTGGTCCGATTTCGTCGCCGCTGAACCAACCCTCGCGGCGGGCATCCGCGCGCTCCTCCAGCAGTACGGGCCTGGCATGGCCTACCTGGCCACCGTGCGCGCCGACGGCTCCCCGCGCATCCACCCGGTCTCCCCGGTGATCACCGACGAGGGCCTCTACTGCTTCATCGTCAACTCCCCGAAACGCCGAGACCTCGACCGCGACGGCCGCTACGCGCTGCACACCTATCCCCCGGAGGAGACCGACGACGAGGCCTACCTGGCCGGCCGCGCCACCCCGGTCCGAGACCCGCGCGTCATCAACGACCTGGCCGACGCCCTCCGCGCTTCCCACGCCGTCGACTGGCGGCTCTACGAACTCTTCATCGACACGGCAACCCTCCGACGGCACGGGCCGGTCGGAGCGCTTCCGCTTTCCGCAACCCCGGCCGTACGCGCGGTGGCCCGCACCTGGCGAGCCGAGTTATCCCGACCGCTCGCCGTCGCCTGATCCGGTGCCGCCACGAGCACCTGCGATCAGGTACAGTGAGCGGCGCTGCGGGTGTAGTTCAATGGCAGAACATCAGCTTCCCAAGCTGACAGTGCGGGTTCGATTCCCGTCACCCGCTCAAATCCGGGATGCCCCTGTCCGCATAGTGCGCGGACCAGGGGCTTTTCGCATATTTACCTGGGGGCCGAGCCCCCAGACCCCGCGGTGCGGTGGGCGCTCTGGGCGGTTCGGAACCGGGTGTTTTCCAAGGCGTTCCGCCTTGATCAGGCGGCTCCATAGGTTGCCCAGCCGAGCTGACAGTTTGGGTTCGGTCCCGTCACCCGCTTCGTTGAACGGAAGCCGTGGTCTGGGCCGATGGTTCGTCAGGGCTTTCGTCGTTCTTGGCCACGCTGGAATAGGGATGGGCCGTTGGCCGGATCGCGAAGGCGGCCGTGAACATGGTCGACGCGGCGGTCACGCAGAGGGCGACCAGCGCACAGAGGACGGCCTGATCGCCCGGGCCTCGCGTGCCGGTGGCACCGAGGATTTCTACGATCGCGGTGGCGAACGTGCCACCGGCTATGAGCGCTGCCCGAGCGACGATCGAACGAATGACCCGCGGATGCGTTCGGTCGCCGACGGCCTGGTCGTTGCTCTGGTCTGTCACTTAAGCCGTGACGGTGGTGTAGTTCCCGACGCTCTGGCAGGTGGGCCGACGTTGTGGTTCATCCTTCTGGAGAGCACTGACAGAAATCTCGCTTAGCGGCCGTTCTCTCGCGTTATCCACAACTCTTTGTGGTCGTCCACAGACTTACCCACAAGATGTGCACAGATAGCGCTCTTCCGAATGGGTGGCCGCCCGCGTCTGAGCGCGTCCGGCAGGCAACCAAGAACGCGCTATGTGCCCAGCGCCGACAGTGCCGGAGGTCAGCGGGGTGCAGATCCGCTACACGCCGGGCAGCCTGGAGCCCGCGGGTCGCTGGTGTGGCCCGATCGGTAAGGCGTTCAAGCGGCTCGTCAACGGCCTGAGGACAGCATCACCATGTTCGCCGTTTCGGGAAGAGGGCGTGGAGGCTGGGCAGGCGGGTCGGGATCAGCGGGGCGTCGGCTGGGGTGAAGTGGGGGGCCGGGCGCAGGGTCGGCAGGTCGGCTCGGTCTTGCCAGTAGTGGTCGCCGTAGGTGTCGGGGGCCGCGGCCTGTAGGCGTTCCGCGTGCAGGGTGAACGGGGACGCGTGGCCGGCCGCCATCGCCTGGACGACCGGCAGGGCGGCCAGGCCGGCGTCCGGGTCGGCCAGGACCGTGTGGAAGTCGGCGCGGCCCAAGGCGACCAGGCCGAAGCGGAACTCGGCGAAGCCGTCCTCGGAAACGTAGCCGCAGCACAGGTAGCAGGCGGCGCCCAGTTCCCAGTGGTCGGCCATCGCCGCCTGGCCGCGCAGCCACAGGTCGAACTCGAGGATCTGCACCGGCTGCAGGGCGGGCAGGCGCCGGGCCACCGCGTCACCGATCTGCATGCCGCTGGGCCATTCCGCCAGGTGGCCGGCCTCTACCCGGGCCGCGTCGATCAGCTCCCAGAATTCCACGTTTGGAGCCTCTCACCGCGGCGCCGGTCAGCTGATGGAAACGAAGACATTGTCGATCTCGCCCGCGAACTGGTCGTTGCCTTTGGCCGGGCCTTTGCCGCCGACGCGTAGCGGCTCCGGGTTGGCGATCGACAGCCCGGGCGGTACGCGGACCCAGGCCCGTTCGACGCCGTCCACTGTGATGACCAGGCGGTCTGAGGTGCGGGAGCAGACCAGGCTGTGCCAGCGGCCGTCGGCGACGTCGATCCACGGTTCGGCGCGGTAGATCCAGTGCCGCTGGCCGGCGATCACGCAGCTGGGGTGTCCGAGCAGGTGGTCGACCTGGAGTTTGTACTGGCTGCCCCCGCCGACCGAGTAGCCCTTCTGGACGACGTTGGCGCCGTCGGAAAGGTCGGAGCGGGTCATCAGCACCGACGCGCCGTACTCCATCGGCCGGGTGCCGGGGTTGAGGCTGTCGTCGCGGAGGCCTTGGAGGATGGCCCGCGGGCAGTCCCGTTCCCGGGCCAGCGTGCACCGGCGCGGGTAGGCGACGGCGAAACCTGACCCCTTGGGTACGAGCCGCAGTTCGCCACCGTTCTGGCCGAGCGGCAGCAGTGCGTGGTCGCCGCCGAGGTCGGTGATCGGCCGGCGGATGCCACCGTCGAACGTGTAGCGCAGGTCGACCGGCCCGCCGGCGACCGCGACCTTCCCGCGGGGCAACGGCGGCGCGAAGGTGCCCTGGTTGGGAAGGATTCCGCCGACGGCCGGGGCGGTCGGCTTGACGGTCGGAGGGGCGGACACCGGCGTGACGGTGGGGAAGGCGGTGAGTGCCGAGGCGGCGGGGCGGGGGTCGAAGGCGGCGCTGGACCGGGTGAGGGTGAGCCCGGCCGCGATGAGAAGCGTCCCCGTCAAACCGAAGCACCACCAGATGCGAGACATGGGCTTATTGTCCGGATTGACCGAGAACGCGGGAAACCGCCCCTCGAGCAAGAAGGAGGCCCAAGTTGTCAACATCCAGGTTTCCGCATCTCAAAGCCGCTATAAACCACGGCAGCTCCGCCCAAGACGAATTCTGTCGGCGGAATTGTTGACAATCCACCGAGACCACCTAGGCTCGGTAGCGGAATCGAGGGACGGAAAAAACGAGATCTGGGAGGTCCGGATGAGGACCGTCGTGGTGACCGATCCCCCGCGTGCCGACATCGGCGACGCCGCGACCCTGGGCGGCTTCGGTGTGGCCACCGTTCACGAGGCCGTCGGCCGCACCGGCTATCTCGGACCCGAGTTCCGACCGGCCTGGGCCGGCGCGCAGATCGGCGGCACCGCGGTCACCGTGCTCTGCTGGCCCGGCGACAACCTCATGATCCATGTCGCGGTGGAACAGTGCCGGCCCGGCGACGTGCTGGTCGTGGCCACCAACTCCCCGTCCACCGACGGCATGTTCGGCGAGCTCTTCGCCACCTCGCTCCAGCAGCGCGGCGTGCGCGGCGCGGTCCTGGCCTGCGGTGTCCGCGACGTGGCCGCGCTGCGGGAGATGCAGTTCCCCGTCTGGTCGCGCGCGGTCAGTGCACAGGGGACGGTCAAGGCGACGGCGGGCGCGGTCAACGTGCCGATCGTGCTCGGCGGCCAGGTCGTTCACCCGGGTGACGTGCTGCTCGGTGACGACGACGGCGTCACGGTGGTGTCGCGCGGCGAGGTCGCGCGAGCGCTTCGCGCCGCGCAGGCCCGGGTGGAGAAGGAAGAGGTTTCGAGGGCCGCTTTCGCGGCCGGGGAGCTCGGCCTCGACCGGTACGGCCTGCGCGCGCGGCTGCCCGAGTTCGGTCTCGAATACGTGAGCTACGAGCAGTACGTCAAGGACGGTGACGGTGCGTAGCACCACGGCGTACGAGGAGACCGGCGTCCGTTGCACGATGCTCCGCGGAGGCACCTCGCGGGGGTTGTTCTTCGAGGCCGCCGACCTGCCCGCCGACCCGGCCGACCGCGACGACCTGCTGCTGCGCCTGATGGGCTCCCCGGATCCGCGCCAGATCGACGGGCTCGGCGGCTCGACGTCACTGACCAGCAAGGTCGCCGTGATCAGCCGATCGCAGCACCCGGAGTCCGATGTCGACTTCCTGTTCCTGCAGCTCGGCGTCGACGAGGCGACCGTGAGCGACCGGCAGAACTGCGGCAACCTCCTGGCCGGGGTGGGTCCGTTCGCGGTCGAGCGCCGGCTGGTCGACCCGGGCCACCCGGAGACGAGTGTCCGCATCCGCATGGTCAACTCGGACAGCGTCGCGATCGCGACGTTCGCGACCCCCGACGGGCGGGTCGAATACCGCGGGGACGTGACCATCTCCGGCGTACCCGGGAAAGCGTCACCGATAGTCCTGGCGTTCGACGGCACCGAGGGTTCGGTGACCGGTCGGCTTCTGCCGACCGGTCACGTCCGGGACGAGATCGACGGCATCGCCGTGACCTGCGTCGACAACGGCATGCCGGTGGTGCTCGCGGCCGCCGGATCGTTCGGTCTGACCGGCTACGAGTCGCACGACGAACTTGCCGGCGACAGCGCGCTGCTCGACCGCATCGACACGCTCCGGCGCAAGGCCGGTCAGCTGATGGGTCTCGGTGACACCGAGGGTGAGTCGGTGCCGAAGACCGTGCTGGTGGCGCCGGCCCGCGACGGCGGCCAGGTCTGCACCCGCTCGTTCATCCCGGTGCGCCCGCACACCGCGATCGGCGTGCTCGCCGCGATCAGCGTGGTCACCGGCCTGCTGCTGCCGGGCGCGGTCGGCCACGAACTGACCGACGGCTGGCCGTCCGAGCGCATCGACGTCGAGCATCCGACCGGCCATCTGCTGGTCGACGTCGTCATCGACCGTGAGGCGACACCGACCCGGGTGATCCGCTCGGGCGTGGTCCGCACCGCTCGCAAGCTGTTCGACGGTGTCGCCTACCCCCGCGCTGTTTAGGGAGACCGATGCACCAGATCGCTCACCTGGCCCACATCGAGATCCGCACCCCGGTGCCCGAGCAGAGCCTCGACTTCTTCACCCGCTATCTCGGCCTGACCGAGAACGGTTCGGCCGGGGACTCGGTCTTCCTGCGGGCGTGGGACGACTACGAGAACATCACGATCAAGCTGACCGCGCACGCCACCTCGGGCGTCGGCCGGACGAACCTGCGTGCGGCTGGTCCCGAGGCGTTGAAAGAGCTGGTCGCCAAGATCGGTAAGGGCGGCTGGCAGGACGGCGATCCGGGCTACGGGCCGACCTTCGTCTTCACCGACCCGGACGGGCACGAGTTCGGCCTGTACTACGAGAACGAGTGGTACCAGCCTCCGCCGGCGTTGAAGCCGGCCCTGAAGAACCAGGCCCAGGCCTACCCCGGGCGGGGCGTGAGCGTGCGACGGCTCGACCACATCAACTTCCTCGGCGTCGACGTCGAGTCCAATCGCGACTACTTGCGCGACGTGCTCGGCGCACGGGTCACCGAGCAGATCGTGCTCGACGACGGCACGGTCAACGGCAGCTGGACGACGTTCACCAACAAGGGCTACGACGCGGTCTACACCAGGGACCGCACCGGCACTCCGGGCCGGCTGCACCACATCGCGTTCGCGACCGACTCCCGCGACGACATCCTTCGGGCCGCCGACATCGCCCTCGAGCAGGGCGTCTTCATCGAGACCGGGCCACACAAGCACGCGATCCAGCAGACCTTTTTCCTGTACGTCTACGAGCCCGGCGGCAACCGCATCGAGTTGTGCAATGCCGGCGCGCGGCTGGTGCTGGCGCCGGACTGGCAGCCGATCGACTGGACCGAGGCTGAGCGTGCCCGGGGTCAGGCCTGGGGTCTGCAGACGATCGCGTCCTTCCATACGCACGGAACACCGCCTCTGACCGGGGAGCCCGCATGATCATCGATTGCCATGGCCACTACACGACGGTTCCGGCCGCGCACACCTCGTGGCGTACGGCGCAGCTGGCGGCGTGGGAGGCCGGCGAGAGTGCGCCCGCCTATCCGAACATTTCGGAAGAGGCCCTGCGGGAGTCGATCGAGGGCAGTCAGCTGAAGCTGATGCGCGAGCGCGGCGTCGACCTGACGATCTTCTCGCCCCGCGCCTCGGCGATGGCCCACCACCAGGGCGACGAGGGCGTGAGCCGGGCCTGGGCGGAGGTGTGCAACGACCTGATCGCCCGCGTGGCCACCCTCTATCCGGACCACTTCGTCGGGGTCGCCCAGCTGCCGCAATCACCCGGCGTCCCGATCGCCAACTCGATCGCCGAGCTGCGGCGCTGCGTGCTCGAGCTGGGCTTCGTCGGTTGCAACCTCAACCCCGACCCGAGCGGCGGCCACTGGGACTCTCCCCCGCTCACCGACCGCAGCTGGTACCCGTTCTACGAGGCGATGGTCGAACTGGACGTGCCGGCCATGGTGCACGTCTCGGCGGTCACCAACCCCAACTTCCACGCCACCGGTTCGGCGTATCTGAACGCCGACACCACAGCGTTCATGCAGTTTCTGCAGTCCGACCTGTTCAAGGACTTCCCGACGTTGCGGATCGTCATCCCGCACGGCGGCGGAGCGGTGCCGTACCACTGGGGACGCTTCCGCGGCCTGGCCGACATGCTCAAGCGGCCGCCGCTCGACGAGAGCGTGATGAACAACGTCTTCTTCGACACGTGCGTCTACCACCAGCCCGGCATCAACCTGCTGTTCGAGGTCATCGACGTCGACAACCTGCTGTTCGGCTCGGAGATGGTCGGGGCGGTACGCGGCATCGACCCGGAGACCGGCCACTACTTCGACGACACCCGGCGCTACGTCGAGGCGCTCAAACTGCCCTCCGACGAGCTGGCCAAGGTCTACGAGGAAAACGCCCGGCGGGTCTACCCACGGCTCAACCGTGCCGGCTGAGACTTACGACCTTCTGCGGTCGGCGATCCTGAAGGGCGAATATCTGCCCGGCGAGCGCCTGGTCGAGGCCCAGCTGTGCGAGCGGCTGGGCACCAGCCGGTTCAACGTCCGGGCCGCCCTGCAGGATCTCGCGGCCGACGGGCTGGTCAAGGTCGAACGGAACAAGGGCGCCCACGTACGCAAGGTCCCGCTGGACGAGGCGATCGAGATCACCGAGGTCCGCATGGTCCTCGAGGGTCTCGTCGCCGCCCGGGCCGCCGCCCGGGTGACCGATGGGCAGGCGAGCGAGCTCGACGAGATCGGTCTGCTGATGCGCCGTGCGGTCGGCGCGGGCGAGTTCCGGCGGTACAGCGATCTCAACGCGCGCCTGCACGGCCTGATACGCAGCATCGCCGGGCACCGGACCGCCGAGGGCATCATCGAGACGCTGCGCGGCCAGCTGGTGCGCCACCAGTTCATGGTCTCGCTGCATCCGGGCCGGCCCGCGGTCTCGCTGCCTCAGCACGAACGGATCATCGCGGCCATCCAGGCGCAGGATCCGCAGGCCGCCGAGGCGGCGATGCGGGACCACATCGCCAGCGTCATCGCCGTGCTCCGCGAAATCGAGGCATAGAAGCAGCTCAAGCGCCTTCTACAGCGGATCGTTGACAATTGTGTCAGCTATCTCTACCGTCTTCGATGTGTAGCGCGGATCACACCTGGGACGAAAAGGTTGCGGATAGCCATGCTGAGAACACGGTTCGTCTCATTGATTACCATCGCCGCCCTCGTAGCCGCCACGGCCGGTTGCGGTAGTTCGAACAGTTCTTCGACCACCCAGGCGGACAAGATCAAAGTCGGGGTCATCCCGATCGTCGACGTGGCCCCGATCTACATCGGAAAAGCGCAGGGCTTCTTCTCCAAGCGCAACATCGACCTGACGCTCGAACAGGCCCAGGGCGGCGCGGCGATCGTGCCGGCCGTGGTCAGCGGGCAATACCAGTTCGGGTTCAGCAACGTGGTCTCGCTGATGCTCGCCCAGTCGAAGAACGTGCCGATCAAGGCGGTTGCCAACGGCAACAACGCGACCGGCGACCCGAAGAAGGACTTCGGCATGCTGGTCGTGAAGGACCCGGCCATAACGAGCGCCAAAGACCTGGCCGGCAAGACGGTCGCCACCAACACGCTCAAGAACATCGTCGACACCTCGGTCAAACAGATCGTCAAGCAGGACGGCGGCGATCCGGCCCAGGTCAAGTTCGTCGAACTGGGCTTCCCCGACATGGGCGCCGCCCTCGACGCCGGCCGGGTGCAGGGCATGTTCGTGGTCGAGCCGTTCCTGTCGGCCGCGCTGGCCAAGGGCTGGCACACCGTCGGGTCGTTCGCCGACGTGCAGCCCAACCTCTGCATCTCGGCGTACTTCACCTCGCAGCAGGAGATCGCGAAGGACTCCGACCTGGTGTCCCGCTTCGGCGAGGCGATGAAGGAGTCGCTGACCTACGCCGACGCCCACCCCGACGCGGTGCGGCAGATCGTCACGACGTACACCTCGATCAAGTCGGACGTGGCGGCCAAGATGACGCTGCCGAAGTACTCGACCGGGATCGACAAGGCCTCGCTCGACAAGCTGAGCGCCCTCATGGTCGGCGACGGCCTGCTCCAGCAGCCGGCCGACACCGGGAAACTGCTCCCGTGAGAGGAAAAGCCCCGCTGGGAATCCTCGGGCTCGTCCTGTTCGGACTGGTGCTCGAGGTCCTCCCGCGGATCGGGGTGCTCCCGGCCGAATACTTCCCGCCGACCAGCCGCATCGCCCGCGCCCTGGTCGACGAACTCGGCCGCGGAGCGTTCTGGCAGGCGGTGCTCGGCACGGTGTCGACCTGGCTGATCGGTCTTGCCGTCGCGGTGGTGGCCGGCATCGTGTTCGGACTGGTGATCGGCTCCGTCCCGATCCTGCGGGCGATCACCTCGTCGACCATCGAGTTCCTCCGGCCGATCCCGTCGGTGGCGCTGCTGCCGCTGGCGGTCGTGCTGTTCAGCGCGCCGATCCGGTCGATCCTGCTGCTGGTCGTCTACGCGTCGTTCTGGCAGGTGCTGATCCAGGTGCTGCACGGCGTCACCGACGTCGACCCGATCGCGCAAGAGACCGCGGCCTCCTACCGGCTCACGCGCCGGCAGCGCGCGTTGCGCCTGATCTGGCCGACCACCCTTCCGTACGCGATGACCGGCATCCGTCTGGCAGCCAGCGTGGCCCTGGTTCTGACCGTCACCGGTGAACTGCTGATCGGCGGCACCAAGGGCATCGGCGAGTTGATCGCGGTGGCCCAGACCAGCAACGCGGTGCCCCCGATGTACGCGCTGGTCGTCGTCGCCGGGCTGATCGGCCTGGCCGCGAACCTGGTCACCCGCCGGGCCGAGCGGCTGGTGCTGGCCTGGCATCCGTCGGTGCGAAGGGAGCTACCGCTGTGAGTCTCCTGCGCCGCTTCGGGGTCGCTCTCGGCCTGCCGGTCGTCCTGCTCGTCACCTGGTGGTTCGCCAGCGCCGGCAGCCAGAGCTTCTACGAGCCTCCACTTTCCAAGATCATCGCGGTCTTCCCGGACACGTGGACGGCCGACCGGCTGCGCAGCGATGCGCTGCCCAGCGTCGTACGCCTGCTGGTCGGCTTCGTTCTTGCCGTTCTGATCGGGGTCGCGCTCGGCGCGGTGATCGGGGCGAACCGGCGGCTGCGCGCCCTCGTCGAACCGACGCTGGAGTTCCTGCGGGCGATCCCGCCGCCGGTGCTGGTGCCGATCCTGATCCTGGTCGCCGGTATCGGCGACGCCACCAAGGTATTGGTCATCGTCGTCGGCGCGGTCTGGCCGGTGCTGCTCAACACGGTCGAGGGCGTACGCGGCGTCGACGACGTGCTGGCCGACACCTGCCGCAGCTACCGCATCGGGGGCGGCCTCCGGCTGCGCCACTTCATCCTGCGGGCGGCCAGCCCGCAGATCGTCGTCGGCGCCCGCCAGGCCCTGTCGATCAGCATCATCATGATGGTCATCGGTGAGCTGCTCGGCACCACCAACGGCCTCGGCTACACGGTCATCGAATTCCAGCGCGGCTTCCAGATCCCCGAAATGTGGAGCGGCGTGTTCGTCCTCGGGCTGCTCGGCGTACTGCTCGCGCTCGCCTTCCGCCTGATCGAGCGGCGGGTCCTGAGCTGGTATCACGGCGCCCGCGCGGCCGAGCGCAGCGGAAACTAGGAGGCACCCGTGCTGGAGATCAGTTCACTGCGCAAGAGCTACGACGGCCACGGCCGCCAGGTCGAGGCGCTCCGCGACATCACGCTCACCGTCGCCGACGGCGAGTTCGTCTGCGTCGTCGGACCGTCCGGGTGCGGCAAGACCACGCTGCTGCGCTGCCTCGGCGGCCTGCTCACGCCGACGTCGGGCGAAGTGAAGGTGGCCGGGCGGCCGGTCACCGGGCCGCCGGACGGCCTGGCCATCGTCTTCCAGGAGTACGGCCGAAGCCTGTTCCCCTGGATGCGGGTGGCCGAGAACGTCGAGTTGCCGCTCAAGTCGAAGGGCCTCGACCGTTCCGCACGCGGTCGCCTGGTCGCCGAGTCCTTGGCGGCGGTCGGGCTGGCCGACGCCGGCCGGGCCTACCCGTGGCAGCTCTCCGGTGGCATGCAGCAGCGGGTCGCGATCGCCCGGGCGATCGCCTTCCAGCCCCGGGTGCTGCTGATGGACGAGCCGTTCGCGGCGGTCGACGCGCAGACCCGGGCCGACCTCGAAGACCTGGTCCGCACGGTCTGGCAGGCGTCCGGGGTGACCCTGCTCTTCGTCACCCACGACATCGACGAGGCGGTCTACCTCGGTCAGCGGGTCGTGGTGCTCTCCGCCTCACCGACCCGGGTGCTGGAAGATCTCGACATCGACCTCCCGGCCGAGCGCGACCAGCTCACGACCCGGTCCGATGCCCGGTTCGTCGAGCTGCGGACCCACGTCTACGCGCGCATCCAGGAGGCGAAGCGGTCGGGCGGCGGGACGCCGGCGTCCTTCTCAACGACCACCTGACGGGGCCGGCGCGGGCTGCGTGGGCGCGGCCACATGCGCCGGCTCCCCGATCACCGCGTGGATCACGTCGTCGAGCGTGATCACGCCGAGCGGGCGGCGACCGTCGCTGACCAGCACGATGTGCAGCCGGTCGCGGCGCATGGCGAGCAGCAGGTCGGCCAGCGAACGGTCGGGCGACATCACCGCCAGCGGCCGGATCAGCTCGGCCGGGATGGGCAGGCTGCGCTGAGCCGAGGAGTACCCGAGGATGTCCTTGACGTGCACGAACCCCAGCACCCGGCGGGTCTCCCGCTGCACCACCGGGAAACGGGAACGCCCGCTGCGCGTCGACAGCGCCTCGATCGTCGCCGGCGACACGTCGTCGGCCACCGTGGTGACGCTCGACCAGGGCCGCAGTGTGTCGGACGCCGTACGGTCGTTGAGGTCGAGCGCGGCGTGGATCCGCGCGTACTGTTCGGTGCCGAGCAGGCCCTCGCTGCGTGCCTGGGTCACCATGGCGGCGAGTTCCTCGGCCGTGAAGACTGTCTTCACCGCGTCCGTCGGCTCGATCTGCCAGATCCGCAGGATCGTCCGCGAGGCCCAGCGCATCGCGTTGAGCAGCGGCTTGGTCGCGGTGCAGAAGGCCAGCATGAACGGGCCGAGGTAGAGCGCGGAGCGTTCCGGGCCGGCCAGCGTGATGTTCTTCGGCACCATCTCGCCGAGCACCGTGTGCAGGAAGACCACGACCACCAGGGCGAGCACGAACGCGACCGGATGCACCGCGTCTTCCGGCAGGTGAACGGCGTGGAACGGCTGCTCGAGCACATGGGCCAGCGACGGCTCGGCGAGAGCGCCCAGACCGAGCGAGCAGACCGTGACCCCCAGCTGGGAGCCGGCGATCACGAGCGGGATCTGGTTCATGGCCGACAGCGCCCAGCGGGCCCGCTTCGAACCGGCGGCAAGCGGCTCGATCGCCGTACGCCGCGACGCGATCAGCGCGAACTCGCCACCCACGAACAGCCCGTTGCCGATCAGCAGCAGGATCGTGACCAGGACCTTAGTCATCGGCCGCCTCCGGGGACGGCGAGACCATCCGCACCTGCCCGATGCGGTGGCGGTCGACCTCCATCACGGTGAACTCCCACCCGTCGACCGCCAGCGACTCGCCGACCACCGGGATGTGGCCGAGCCGGGACAGCAGGAAGCCGGCCAGCGTTTCGTAGGGGCCCTCGGGGAGCGCGAAGCCGGTCTGCTCGGCCAGTTCGTCCTCCCGCAGCAGGGCGTCGACCAGGTACGTCTTCTCGCCGGTGGGTGCGGTCAGCTCGGTCGTGCCGATCTCGTCGACGTCCGTGTCGTACTCATCGGTGATCTCGCCGACCAGCTCCTCGATGAGATCCTCGACCGTGACCACGCCGTCGGTGCCGCCGTACTCGTCGACCACGATGGCCAGGTCGGCGTCGGCGGCCCGCAGCGCCGCCAGCACCTTGTCGAGGCTGAGGCTCTCCGGCACGTACACCGGTTCCTTGGCGATCGTCGAGACCGCCGTGCCGGCCCGGCGCTGCGGTGGGATGCCGAGCGCGTCCGGCACCCCGGCCACGCCGGTGACCAGGTCGATCGTGTTTTCGTAGACCGGGAACCGGGTGTGCCCGCTCTCGCGGGCCATCGCGATCAGGTCGGCGACGCTGGCCGTGTTCTTGAGTCCGAGCACGTCGACCCGCGGGGTCATCGCCTTGGCCGCGCGTTTCTCGCCGAAGCGGATCGTGCGGCGCAGCAGGGTCGCCGTCTCGGTGGGCAGCGCACCCGCCCGGGCGCTGATCGCGGCGAGCAGGCCGAGCTCCTCGGGCGAGCGGGCGCTGGCCAGTTCCTCCTGCGGCTCGACCCCGATGCGGCGGACCAGCCAGTTGGCGGTGCCGTTGAGCACGCCGATCAGCCACCGGAAGGTCCGCGAGAACGTGCGCAGCCCGGCCGCCGTGGCCAGGGCGACCCGCATCGGCCGGGCCAGCGCCGCGTTCTTGGGCACCAGCTCGCCGAAGAGCATCGAGAACAGCGTCGCCGCGATCAGCGCGAGCGCGTGCGTGATGCCGTCGGTCGCGTCGCCGGCCACCGGACGGACCAGCGGGTCGAAGACCTTGGAGAGTGCGGGCTCGGCCAGGTAACCGGTGAGCAGGGTCATCAGCGTGATGCCGAGCTGGGTGCCGGAGAGCTGGAACGAGAGCTCGTGCAGGGCGTGGCGCACCCGGCGGGCTCGCCGGTCGCCCGCTTCGGCCCGGGCGTCGATCTCCGACCGGTCGACCGTCACCAGGCCGAATTCGGCCGCCACAAAGAACGCGTTGCCCACCGTGAGCAGCACGAACGCCGTCAAGGGGAGCACCGCGGTCAGCAGTATGCCGGCCATGATCGGTTCACCTCGGCCCTCATTCTGCCGGACCGCCCATGGACGCGAGTGAACACGGGTCGGGCAACCGACCCGATACGGTCATGTTCATGAGCCTTGCCGAAGAGTTCCTGCTTCTCGCGTACGCGGACGACGGCACTCCGCTGACCGACGGCATGCACCTGGACAACGGCCTCGGCGGCGCCCTGTTGCTCGACCTGGCGATGGCCTCGCGGATCGACGTCGTGGACAAGCGGGTGGTCGTGGTGAACCCGGAGCCGACCGGCGAACCCCTGGTCGACCAGGCTCTCGAGCGCATCGGCGGCGCCGAGAAAAGCCGTAAACCGGGCTACTGGGTGTCGAAGTTCTCCAAGGACACCCGGCCCCGCGTGCTCGATAAACTGGTCGCCGACGGCGTGCTGACGATGGAGAAGGACCGGGTGCTCGGGGTCTTCCCGCGCACCCGCTACCCGGCGGCCCAGGGCACCGAGCCGGCCGTCGAGACCGACGCCCGCATGCGGATGCGGGCCGCCGTCCTCGGCGACGGGACGGTCCAACCGCGTACGGCCGCACTGTGCGCGCTGGTCGCGGCCACCGACCTTGATCGCAAGATGTTCGCCGACCTCGACCGCAAGCGGGTCAAGGCGCGCCTGGCGGAGATCAGCCAGGGCGAGTGGGCGGCCAAGGCGGTGAAGGCCACGATCGAGGAGATTCAGGCCGCCATCCTGATCGCGATCGTCGCGGCGACGACCACCGGGGCCGGCGCCAACGCCTAAGCGTCCTGCTTGAGCGAGCGCAGCAGCACCGTGGCGACGTCGACGACCTCGACATTGTCCTGCTCGCCCTTGGCCGTGACGCCGTCGCCGATCATCGTGTAGCAGAACGGGCAGCCGACCGCGACGGTCTTGGCGCCGGTGGCCAGGGCCTCCTCGGTGCGCTCGATGTTGATCCGCTTACCGATCTTCTCTTCCATCCACATGCGGGCGCCGCCGGCGCCGCAGCAGAACGAGCGTTCCCGATTGCGGGGCATCTCTGTCACTTCGCCGAGCACCTCGCGGGGCGCGTCGAAGACCCGGTTGTGCCGCCCGAGGTAGCAGGGGTCGTGGTAGGTGATGCCGCCGTCGACCGGCTGCACCGGCGTGAGCTTGCCGGTCGCGACCAGGTGGGCCAGCAGCTGCGTGTGGTGCACGACTTCGACCTTCAGACCGAGCTGCTCATATTCGTTGCCGAGCGTGTTGAAGCAGTGCGGGCAGGTGGCGACGATCTTCTTGACGTTCGCTTCCTGCAGGGTCTCGACGTTCTGCTGGGCCAACATCTGGAAGACGAACTCGTTGCCGATGCGCCGGGCCGGGTCACCGGTGCAGGTCTCGCCCTCGCCGAGGATCGCGAAGTCGACACCCGCCTCGTGCAGCAGCGTCGCGACCGCCCGGGTGGTCTTCTTGGCCCGGTCCTCGAACGCGCCCGCGCAGCCGACCCAGAACAGGTACTCGAAGTCTTCCTTCTCGCCGACGCGCGGCACCTCGAAGTCGAGGCCCTTGGTCCAGTCCTCGCGGGTGTTCTGCGGCGAGCCCCACGGGTTGCCCTTGTTTTCCAGGTTGCGCAGCATGACGCCGGCCTCGGACGGGAACGACGACTCGATCAGCACCTGGTAGCGGCGCATGTCGACGATGTGGTCGACGTGCTCGATGTCGACCGGGCACTGCTCGACGCAGGCGCCGCAGGTGGTGCACGACCAGAGCACGTCCGGGTCGATCACACCGTTCTCGTCCTCCGTGCCGACCAGCGGCCGGTTGCCCTCGGCCAGCGCAAGGACGTCCATGTGCGCCAGCTGGGCCTCGGTCGCCTTCTCCTCGCCGGTCAGATCTTTACCGCCGCCGGCCAGGAGATAAGGAGCTTTCGCGTACGCGTGGTCGCGCAGGCTCAGGACGAGCAGCTTCGGCGACAGCGGCTTGGCCGTGTTCCAGGCCGGGCACTGCGACTGGCAGCGGCCGCACTCGGTGCAGGTCGTGAAGTCGAGCAGACCCTTCCAGGTGAACTGCTCGACCTGGGCGACACCGAACTGGTCCTTCTCGGGGTCGGCCTCTTCGAAGTCGAGCGGCTTGCCCTCGCTCATCATCGGCCGCAGCGCACCCAGCCCGGAGCCTGCGGGCTTCTCCGGGCTGCGCTTGAAGTAGATATTGAAGAACGCCAGGAAGCGGTGCCAGGCCACGCCCATCGTCGGGTTGAGGCCGATCGTGATCAGCCAGCCCATCGAGATCAGCAGCTTGACCAGCGCGACCCAGGTCGGGCCGTCAGCTTCTCTCGGCAAGATCGCGCCGACCGCGTGCGACAGCGGGGTCGCCCACGTGGGGAACTCGAAGGTGTCGTTGGCAACCTTGAACCCGCGGATGAGGAAACCGCAGATCAGCACGCCGATGATCACGGCCTCGACGAAGTAGCCCTGCCACATCGTCGACCCGCTGAAGCGGCTCACCTTGGCTCGCCGGTCCTTCTGGCGCCGGGCGATCAAGTAGACGATGCCGATCAGGCCGAGAATGCCGATCCACTCGGTGACGAACCCGTACACGATCCAGCCGCCGATCAGCGGCAGGCTGTTTTCCGGGTTGACGACCTCGAAGTACGCCTCGAGCACGAGCAGGAACAGCAGCATGAACGAGACCATCACGAACCAGTGGGCGGCACCGATCGCGCTCCACTTGAGCATCCGGGTGTGACCGACGGTCTCCCGGAGCATGGTCGTCGTGCGTTTCTGAGGATCGGCGAAGCGAGCCGGGTCGGGCCGGCCCCGCCGGATCACCGCGGTGATCGTCAGAACGGCCCGCACGGCGAGCACGATCGCGGTGACGGTGACGATGCCCGTCAGGACGGTGGCGATGATCTGCGCGGTGCCCATGCGGCTGAACCTCCTCGATCGGCCACCATGTTACTCATGAGTAATAGACGGCCGCGAGGCGCCGGTCAAGAGAGCGCCCACCCCACGCCGTAGCGCGGGGTGCGCCCCGAACTTTACCCGCCGGAAGCGGGCGAAAATGCCTAACGCCAGCGCGACAGGATGGCGAGCGAAGCCACCATGCAGCCGAAACCAACCGCAAGGTTCCAGTACTGCCAGGCCGCCACCGGGTATTCCTGACTGGAAAGGTAATAAACAACCAGCCAGGCGATGCCGACCACGATCAATGCGACCGCGGTGATCGGCAGCCACACGGGACTCGGCTTCTTGGAAGCCGCAGTCGCCGCCGGACGGATATCCGTCGGCGGGGTGTAGACCTTCTTCTTTCGAACCTGGGACTTCGGCACGGTGGTCTCCTGAAGGGCAACAAGTGGTGAACAACCCACCGCTGAGCGGCTCGGGTGGGACCCGAATGCTGCCCGTGGCGAATACTGTTCGACAGCTAGCGTAGTCAAGGCAACGCGCAGACAGGCACCCGCCGGGCGAGGAAAATGTCCGGCGCGGTCCATTCGGGGAGGATACCGAGCGTGGAGTACACCAGCGGCGCCCAGTCGTGGCGGGTCGTCATCCGCCGCGCACTGGGCGGACTGCGGCCACGTCGGCGAGGTCAGCGCACCCGCGGATGGTCGGTCGGCGTGCCGCTGATCGGCCTGATCGCGGGCCTCCTCTTCACCACCTCGGCCCGCACCGCCGACGGCACCGCGCTGCGCGACGACCGCCGGCCCCAGCTGGCCCAGCTGATCGCCGACGAGCGCAGCCGGGTCGCCGCCCGGCAGCAGACGGCCGACCAGCTCAACGCGCAGGTCGAACAGGACACGGCCCACCTCGCCCAGGTCGACCAGCCGGTCAAGCAGGCCCGCGAGCAGGCCGATTCGATGCGGCAGGCGGCCGGCTTCACCGCCCTGCACGGCCCCGGGGTGACGGTCACGCTCAACGACTCGTCCCGGCGGGCCAGTGAGTCCGATCCCAATGGGCCCGACAACGACGACCTCGTGGTGCACCAGGGCGATGTGCAGGCCGTGGTCAACGCGATGTGGGCGGGCGGCGCCGAGGCAATGTCGATCATGGATATCCGCGTGATCTCGACCAGCGCGGTACGCTGTGTCGGCAATACGCTGCTGCTACACGGCCAGGTCTTCTCCCCACCGTTCAAGATCACCGCGATTGGCGAACCCACAGCGATGCATAGCGCGTTGGAGTCCGCGGAAGGGGTCCGACAGTTCCGCGATGCGGTCGCCGACTTCGGCCTCGGTTATACGGAAACCGTCGAGAGGAACGTGACATTGCGGGCGTACGACGGATCGAGTGACCTGCGATCCGCGCAGGTTGCGCAGTGATGGCGGACAACAACTCGGGCCGCCACCGCGCCCCCGACGGCGAGGCCCACACGGCCTACATTCCTCGCATTACGGACGCATCGCCCGACGGCGTGCCCGGCGGCCCGCTCGCACCTCCGGTCGGTCTCGGCTCCGGAGCGGACGTACGCGGTGAGCAACCCCCGGCCACAGCAACCCCGTCCCCCTCCTCGTCCCCGTCGCCGTCCCTGGAAAACCCGGCCGACACCGCGATCCTCGAATCCGACGATGAGATCCGCCGGCGTGTCGCGGCCGCCCGCACCTACGCCGACCCGGCAACCCCATCGGGTGAAAAGCGGGGCAACGAGGTCAGCGCAGCCGCAGCCGCAGCCCGCCTCCGACCGACCGAGCCGCCGACCGCACTGCCACCGGGCGAGTTCGACTTCTTCGGCGCCCCCCAGGAAGCCGGCCCGCCCCCGCAGGCCCAGGCGTTCCCGCCCCCGCAGGCCCAGGCGTTCCCGCCCCCGCAGGCCCAGGCGTTCCCGCCCCCGCAGGCCCAGGCGTTCCCGCCCCCGCAGGCCCAGGCGGTCTCGCAAGGCTCGGTGCCCCAGCCGCAAGCCGCGTACCCGCAGAGCCAGCCCCCGACCAGCCCGCCGGCGCAGCTCGCCCAAGGGCCGGGCGCGCAGCCGTCGGCCGCGCCACCCGCCTTCCCGCAAACCCAGCAGGCGACCGGCTCGCCGGCCCAGCTCACCCCGGGGCAGGCCCCTCAGCTGCCGACCCCGCCGCCCGCATATCCGCAGGCCCAGCCGCCGGCCGACTCACCGGCTCAGCCCGGCCGAAGCCCGGCACCACAGGCGACCGCTCACCCGCAGGCCGAGCCGCCCACCGGCTCACCGGCCCAGCCCCGCCGAAGCCCGGCACCGCAGGCGGCCGCCTACCCGCAGGCGCAGACGTCACCAGCCCAGCAAGCTGCCTGGCCGCAGGCCCAGTCCGGGCTGCCTCAGCCGATGTCCGCGGCTGCGGCCGCGGCCGCGGCCGCCCAGCCGATGTCCGGCGCCGGCCAGCCGACGTCCGCGCCGGCCCAACCCGCGGCGCCCCCGTCGGCGCGAGCGGGGTCCGGGCAGCCGGTCCGACCGCAGGTCACGCATACGACCGCGCCGGTCTCTCCGATCCCGCACCTCCAGTCACCGGCGGAGACCCAGCAGCTCCCGGCTCCCGTGGGAGCGACGGCAATCCCCTCCACGACCGCGCAGACCGTCTCCGCGTCGGCGAACCAGCCTGCGTTCGCGCAGGCCGGCTTGGCAGCGGCCAACGGCCGGTCCGCGGCGCAGGCCTACAGCTCCGGCAACGGCCCGACGGCTGCGCAGAGCTACGGCTCCACCAACGGCCAGGCGACCGCGCAGAGCTACGGCTCCGCCAACGGCCAAGCGACCGCGCAGAGCTACGGCTCCACCAACGGCCAGGCGACCGCGCAGAGCTACGGCTCGACGAGCGGGCAAGCGGCGACGCCGGGCTACGGCTCCACCAGCGGACCGGCCGGAGCTCCGGGTTACCAATCCGGGAACGGCCACTCCGCGCCCGAGCTGAACGGCCGCGTCACGACCGCCGACACCGCCGCATATCCTGCAAACGGCTCCAACGGCCACGTACAGCCCGAACTGGCCCGAACCGCCGGTTCGCCCTACGGAAGCCCGGTTGCGGCCGCGAGCGGCGGCCTCGGCACCACTCCCCGCACCGCGGGCGGCCTCAACCCGTCCCGCCGCAGCTCCGAGGGTGGCTTTCCCTCCGCGTACGCCGGCGGAGAGGCCCCCGAGGACCCTGCGGCCACGCGTCAGCTTCCGGCGCCCGACGTCAGCAGGACCACGGCCAACGGCGTCTGGGACCGGCCCGAGACCAACTTCATCGAGCAGCCCTCGGGCGGCGTACGGTTCGCCGGCTCCCGCCAGGACCCCAGCGAGACCACGGTCATCCCGATGGTCGACGCGCCCACCGGCTTACTTCCGTCGCTGCGCAAGCCCACCAGAAAGGTCGGCGTGCCGGGCGCGGCGGCGGAAGCCGCCAAGGCCGCCGCCGACCCGGACGTCGCCCTCGGCGCCGTCCCGGTCACCGAGGTGCGTCCCGGCACTCCCGACGAGTCGGATGTCCCGGCCGAGGACGGCGAGCCGAAGCGCGGCGAGAAGGTCGTCAAGCTGCGCCCGGAGCAGACCGAAGACGGGTACGAGAGTGTCTACTCGAAGCTGACCCGTCCGACTTTCGCCTCGCGGCTGCGGTCCGGCATCCGGGTCTCCGGCGAGCTGATGATCACCTTCGGGTTGATCGTGCTGTTGTTCGCGGGCTACGAGATCTACGGCAACGGCGCCAAGGTGCAGAGCGAGCAGGACAGCCTCAACAGCAAGCTCGATCAGGACTGGGCCGACCCGACGGTCGGACCGACCAGGCAGGGACCGGCCGCGCCCGGCGACAGCCTGGTCGGCCGCCTCTACATCCCGAAGTTCGCCAAGGAGTGGGTGGTCGTCGACGGGGTCCTGCCGGACGACATCAAGTACGCGCCCGGCCACTATCCCGACACGGCGAAGCCCGGCCAGATCGGCAACTTCTCGGTCGCC
Organism: Actinoplanes sp. NPDC051343; assembly: GCF_044455125.1. Classification (NCBI taxonomy): domain Bacteria; kingdom Bacillati; phylum Actinomycetota; class Actinomycetes; order Micromonosporales; family Micromonosporaceae; genus Actinoplanes; species Actinoplanes sp. NPDC051343. The sequence continues at coordinate 229,414 of NZ_JBITEL010000012.1, read as the reverse complement.
GGCCACCGGATCCCGAAGATCTTCTGGCGGATCAACGAGCTGCACAACGGCGACGTGATCGGCGTCGAGACCCGCGACAGCTGGTACATCTACAAGGTCTACAACACCGAGATCGTCAAGCCGGACGCCGTCCAGGTGGTCGAGCCGGTGCCGGACCAGCCCGGCGTCAAGCCGACCAAGGCGGTCCTGACGCTGACGACGTGTAATCCGAAGGGCAACAACTACCAGCGGCTCATCGTCCACGCCCAGCTGGCGTCGCAGGTCAAACGTGACTCGGCCAAGCCGGACGCCGGGATGCCGGCCGAGATGAAGGCGAAGTACTAGGCGATGTACAGGTGGATCTGGCGAAAGCTGCCCTTCGGCTTCTGGGGGAAGCTGACCAGCTCGCTGGCGCTCTCGGCCGGCACCGTGGCCCTGCTCTGGTACGTGATCTTCCCGTGGGCGACGCCGCTGCTGCCGTTCGACGACGTGCAGGTCGGCGCCGACACCCAGCAGGGCTCGGCCCGGGAGGACCCCAACGTGGTCGACCCGAGCGCCGCCACCGGTCCGGATGGCGGTTCGAACGAGATTCCGTACAGCACGGTGTCGAACGCTCCGGACCCGACGTCGACCAAGACGCCGTCCAGCCACAAGACCTCGTCCTCCGTCGTTCTGCCTGGTGACTGACGATGCGCATCCTGGTTCTCGACAATTACGACTCGTTCGTCTTCAACATCGTGCAATATCTCGGCCAGCTCGGCGCCGAGTGCGTGGTGCGGCGCAATGACGAGATCTCGGTCGACGCCGTCGGCACCTTCGGCGCCGACGGGCTCCTGCTTTCGCCGGGGCCGGGCACTCCGGAACGCGCCGGCATCATGATGGAGACCATTGAGGCGTACGCGGGCCGGATCCCGATGTTCGGGGTCTGCCTCGGTCATCAGGCGATCGGGGCCGCGTTCGGTGCCACGGTGACCCGCGCACCGGAACTGCTGCACGGCAAGACTTCCGAGGTGCACCACACCGGCGCCGGTGTGCTGGCCGGCCTGCCTGAGCCGTTCACCGCGACGCGCTACCACTCCCTCGCCGTGGTCCCGTCCACGTTGCCGGACGAGATCGAGGTGACCGGGCGTACGGAATCCGGTGTGGTGATGGCCTTGCGCCATCGCACCCTGCCGATCGAAGGTGTGCAGTTTCATCCCGAATCGGTGCTGACCGAGGGCGGCCACTCCATGCTGGCCAACTGGCTGGCCTCCTGCGGCCTGCCGGAGGCGCTCGAGAAGGCGCCCGCCCTGGCCGCCGAGGTGGAGGCCCGCCGCCGCTCCGCCTTCGCCACGGCCTGACCGCACAGCAAACCGGCCTGACCGCACAGCAAATCGGCCTGACCGCACAGCAAATCGGCCCGCCCCCGGAAATCCGGGAGCGGGCCGTTCACGTGTGTGCCTCAGTTGCCAAAGATTCCGCCGTTGCCATCGCCGTCGCCGCCACCGGTCCCGCCGGGCGGCGTGGTGGTGCCCGAGCTCGGGTCGTTGCTCGGGGTGTCGTCACTGACCACCGTGAGCGTGATCCGGTCGCCGTTGGAAATCGACTTGCCCTTGGACGGGTCCTGCTTGACGACGGTGCCCGGCTGCTGGGTGCCGTCGCTCGGCACCTTGTCGATGCTGACGTTGAACTGCCCGAGGTTGTCGAGGATGCCCTGGGCGACGTCGATCGACTTGCCGGTCAGCTCGGGCATCGGCACCTGGTTGCCCCGCGACACCTTCACCGTGATGTGGGTGCCCGGGTCGACCGTCTTGCCCTCGCTCTCCACGTCGAGCACAGTGCCCGACTGCTTGGTGCTGTCCACCGGTTTGATGTCGGGGACGAGACCCTTGGAGGTCAGCGCCTGCTCGGCGTTCTGCTGGGTGCCCCCGACCAGGTTTTCCGGCACTGTCACCTTGGCCGGCGGCTGGCACAGCTGGTAGGTGATCTGGGTGTCGGCGGTGACCTGCTGACCCTCGGCCGGGTCCTGGTCGGCGACTTTGCCGTCGCAGTCCGGCCCGGTCGTCGGAGTCTTCGCCGAGATCTTGGTCAGGTGCAGCCCTTCGAGCTTGGCCCGCGCGTCGGAGTCGGAGAGCCCCTTCAGGTTGGGCATCGACACCGCGGGGGGTGTCGTCGCGTTGTTGCTCGGGTTGTCCTTGTTGCCGCGGTTCATCGCCAGCGCGACCCCGAGCACCACCACGACCAGCACACCGAGGCCGGCCAGGGCCGCCATCACCCACGACGACGAGCGCCGTTCGGGCGGCGGCGGCATGCCGCCGCCGGGCGGAACCGGACGCTGCATGGTGGTGGCGCCCTGCGGCTGCCACTGCCGGGTCGCCGCGGCCTGGCCCTGCATGGCCATCGTCTCGGCCTCGCTCATCACCGGGGTGGCGAGGACCGGACGACCGGCGACCGCGCGCAGGGCGTCGGCCCGCATCTCCTGGGCGCTCTGGTAGCGGTTGATCGGGTTTTTCGAGAGGGCCTTCAGCACGATCGCGTCGACGTCCGGCGAGACCTCGCGGTTGATCGAGGACGGGGCCTTCGGCTCCTCCCGCACGTGCTGGTACGCGACGCTGACCGGGCTGTCACCGACGAACGGCGGGTGCCCGACGAGCAGCTCGAACAACACACAGCCCGCGGCGTACACATCGGAGCGTGCGTCGACCGCCTCGCCCCGGGCCTGCTCGGGGGAAAGGTATTGGGCCGTACCGATCACGGCGCTGGTCTGCGTCATCGTCGTGGCACCGCTGGCCAGGGCCCGCGCGATGCCGAAGTCCATGACCTTGACCTGGCCGTTCGGCGTGATCATCACGTTGCCGGGCTTGATGTCCCGGTGGATGATCCCGTGCCGATGGCTGAACTCCAGCGCGGCGCAGATGTCCGCGATGATCTCCAGCGCGCGGCGCGGCTGGATGCGGCCTTCCTGGCCCAGAACCTCCTTGAGGGTCTGGCCGTTCACGAACTCCATGACGATGAAGGGCAGCTTTTCGCCGGTCGACGAGATCTCTTCGCCGGTGTCGTAGACCGCCACGATCGCCGGGTGGTTGAGGGCGGCCGAGTTCTGCGCCTCACGACGGAACCGCTCCTGGAACGTGGCGTCCCGGGCCAGGTCGGTCCGCAGCATCTTGATCGCCACGTCGCGTCCGAGCCGGAGGTCACGCCCCTTGTGCACCTCGGCCATACCGCCGTAGCCGAGCAACTCGCCGACCTGATACCTGCCACCGAGCAGGCGGGCCTGCGCCGTCATAGCGTCTGTCGTCCTTCGTTAGCTCGGATCCATCCGGGGTTGGCGCCCGTCTGCTTGCTTAGACGGTACGACGTCCCCGGCGGTGCACCGTCGGAGACGCCCGTGTGGACGACGGTCGCGATCTTGCGCGTGTCACCGAGCGACGCGTTGCCCTTGTCCTTGCCCTGCTTGTACAGGAACGAGATCACTCCGGCACAGAGCAGGACCAGCAGTGCCAGCACGACGGCGAGAACGATCAGCACCTGGCGTCCGCCTGATCCCTCCGGCCGGGCCGCGGGAGCGGGCTGCTGGTACTGACCGAACGGCGGCGCCGACGGCGGCCGATAGCCCTGAGGTTGAACCGGCGGCCCCGAGGGTACCGAGGCGGCCCCCCGGGCACCCGACACGGGGCGGGGCACCGGCGGATAGGGCGCGCGGCCGTTCGCGGCGGCCGGGCCGGGAACGCTCGGTCCGAGCGGCGGATGTCCGTTGACCTGGCCCGCCGCCCGGGCGGGCTGAGCCGCGGTGTGCGGGGCGGGAGCGCCTGAATGCGGGGCGACCGGCTGCGCTGTGGTGTTGGCCAGCGCCGCGGCGGCCTGCCGGGCGACGTTGGCCATCGCGGCCGCGGTCGGCCAGCGGGCGGCCGGGTCCTTGGCCAGCGCCCGGTCGACGATCGCCCGCACGTTGGGCGGGATGTCGGCGGGCAGCGGCCGCGGGGTGTCGCGGACGTGCTTCATCGCGATCTCGATCGGGGTCGCCCCGTCGAACGGCCGGTGCCCGGAGAGGCACTGGTAGGCGACGACGCCCAGCGCGTACACATCGGAGGCCGCGGTGGCGACGCTGCCGCCCGCCTGCTCCGGCGAGATGTAGGAAGCCGTGCCGAGCACCGACCCGGCCGCGGTCAGCTGACCGACCAGCGCCGACCGGGCGATGCCGAAGTCGGTCAGAACCAGCGTGCCGTTGGGGCGCACCAGCAGGTTGCCCGGCTTGACGTCGCGGTGCACGATCCCGTTCGCGTGGGCCGCCTGCAGGGCGTCGGCGGCCTGGGCGACCAGGGCCATCGTGCGGGCCGGGGTGAGCCGGCCGACCCGGCTGAGGGTACGGGACAGCGCATCGCCCTCGACGTACTCCATGACGAGGAACGCCAGCTGCTGATCGCTGCCGTAGTCGTAGACGTCGACCACACCGGGGTGGTTGATCGTGGCCATGGTGCGGGCCTCGCCCCGGAACCGTTCGGCGAAGCCCGGCTCGTCGAGGAGGGCGGGCAGCAGGATCTTGACGGCCACCGTCCGGCCCAGCACCTCGTCGGTGCCGCGCCACACGTCGCCCATCCCGCCGCCGGCGATCCGCTCGTCGAGACGGTACCGGCCGCCGAGGGTAACCCCAGGGCTGATCATGTCAGTCCCCTCCCCGACCGGCCGCGGCCTTCATGATGAGCCCGGCGATCCGGGCCGCCTCGGCGCTGGCGTGGCCACCGGGCACGTTCTCCAGCATGACGCACACCGCCGAAACCGGTTCACCCTTGGAGTTGAAGGCGAACCCGATGAACCAGCCGTGCGGGTCGGCGCCCTCGGCGTTCTGGGCCGTACCGGTCTTGCCACCGACCTTGAAGCCGTCGATCTTGGCTTTCCGGCCGGTGCCGTCGGAGACCACGCTCTCCATCATGTCCTGCAGCTTGCTCGCGACGTCGCCGCTGATCGGCGTGCGCAGCGTCTGCGGGCTGGCCGTGTAGATCGATCGCCGGTCCGAGCCGAGCAGCTGCTGCACCAGGTACGGCCGCATCTGCTTGCCGCCGTTGGCCACCGTGGCCGCCATCAGGGCGCCCTGCATCGGGGTCATCCGCACGTCACGCTGGCCGATCGACGACTGAGCCAGCGCACCCTTGTCGGTGGTGCCGTCCGGGTTGGTGATGGCACCGGTGTGGCTGGGCGCCACCGGAAGGCCGTTGTTCTCCTGCAGGTTGCCGACCGTGAGCTTGGCGTCCTCGAAGCCGAACGCCTGGGCCATGCCCTTGACCTTGTCGGCCCCGAGCTTGACGCCCAGCTGGGCGAACGCGGTGTTGCAGGAGACCGTCAGCGCATCCTTGAGGGTCGTCGTCGAGGTCGGGCAGACGTCGTCCTCATCGTTGTGGATGACCGCGCCGCTCTCGCGGTAGACCTCGCCGGCCGGGATCGAACTGTCCTCGGTGTAGCCGTTCGACAGCGCGGTCGCTGAGACGATCGTCTTGAACGTCGAGCCGGGCGGCAGGGTCTCCTGGGTCGCCCGGTTGAGCAGCGGCTGGTCCTTGTCCTTGAGCAGGCTCTGGTACGCCGCCGAGGCCGCTTTGACGTCATGGTTGACCAGCGGGTTGGGGTCGTAGCTGGGCATCGAGACCATGGCCTGGATCGCACCGGTCCGCGGGTCGATCGCGACCGCCGCGCCCTTGTCGACGTCCTTCTCGTTGTGGGTCATCTCTTTCCACGCGACCTGCTGGGCCTGGGTCTTGAGAGTGAGCACCACGTTGCCGCCACCGGTGTTGTTGCCGGTGAACATGTCCTTGACCCGGTCGGCGAAGAGCTTGTCGCTCTCCCCGGACAGGAAGTCGTTCTCGCTGTTCTCGATGCCGGTCGCACCCAGGTTGACCGGGCGGTAGCCGAGCACCGGCGCGTAGGCCTGCTTGTCGGGGTAGACCCGCAGGTACTTCAAGGTGTCGCTGGTGACCTTGTTTTGTGCCAGGAACTCGCCGTCGGCCTCGATGTCGCCGCGCGGCCGGTCATATTGCGCGACCACCACCCGACCGTTGTGCGGATGCGTGCGATAGGCGTCCGCCTTGTACGCCTGGATCCAGTTGAGGTTGGCGAAGAGAAGACCGAAAAGGACGAGGATGACCACGCCGGCCCGCCGCAGGGGAGCGTTCACGGCTTGAACACCTCCGTCGGGGCGCCGTGCAATTGAGTGGGTGCCTTTCGTGGGCCGCCGGGGCGGTCGCTGCTTCCGCTGCTCGCCGCCGGGCCGCGGGCCGCGTTCGAGATGCGCAGCAGCATGGCGACGAGTAGCCAGTTCGCCATCAGGGAGGAGCCGCCGGCGGAGAGGAACGGTGTCGTCTGGCCGGTCAGCGGAATGAGTCCGGTGATACCGCCCAGGATGACGAAGACCTGCAAGCCGAGGGTGAACGCGAGACCACCGCCGACCAGCTTGCCGAACGAGTCCCGCACGTTGAGGGCCGCCCGCAGGCCCCGCTCGACGATCAGCAGATAGACCACGAGCAGCGCGGACAGGCCGAAGAGACCGATCTCCTCGCCCATGCCGGCGAAGATGAAGTCGGTCGATACGGCCGGGACGAGGCCGGGTGAACCGGCACCCGGGCCCGACCCGAAGAGGCCACCGGTGCCCAGCGCCAGCAGACCCTGCACCAGCTGATAACTGCCGCCGGTCCGGTTGTAGAACGTCTCGTTGAACGGGTCGAGCCAGATCGAGGCCCGGTCGTAGAAGTTGGCGAACGGGCCGCCGACCGACGCGCCGAGCAGGTAGGCCACGTAGACGCCGCCGAAGAACAGCAGCAGGCCGATGATCAACCAGCTGGCCCGTTCGGTAGCGACGTAGAGCGTCACCACGAACAGGCCGAAGTACAGCAGCGCGGTTCCCAGGTCCTTCTCGAAGACCAGGACCAGGAGACTGAGCAGCCACACCGTGACGACCGGGCCGAGGTCGCGGCCGCGCGGGAAGTCGATGCCGAGGAACCGCCGGCTCGCCAGCGACAGGACCTCCCGCTTACTCACCAGGTAGTAGGCGAAGAAGGAGACCAGGGCCAACTTGGCGAACTCACCCGGCTGCACCTGGACCGGGCCCAGTTTGATCCACAGTTTGGCGCCGTTGACCTCGGACAGGCTCGCGGGCAGGACCGCCGGGATCATGACGAGCACGATGCCGACCAGGCCCAGGGTGTACGCGTACCGTGAGACGATCTTGTGATCGCGGATCACCAGGAGCAGCACCGATGCCAGGATCAGCGAGGCCAGCGTCCAGATCAGCTGCCGGCCGCTGGTGGCCGAGAAGAGTCCCGGGTGCGGCTGCTTGTGGGTGATCGCCTTGGCGATGTCGAGCCGGCGCAGGAACGAGATTCCCAGACCGTTGATCAGCGCGACCGCCGGGATCAGCACCGGATCGGCGTACGGCGCGGTGAAGCGCACCACGAAGTGCAGTCCGACGAACAGCACTCCGAGAAGCGCCGCCGGCACCCAGAACATCGGCGTGACGGTGTCGTACTGGTTGGCTTCGACGACCGCGCTGTACAGCGCCACAAGCACCATCGCCAAGGCAAGGAGCCCCAGCTCGGCGTTGCGGTGCGTCTTCAACCCCGGAACACGCGACATCTCACCCGTGGAAGCGGGATTCAGAGGAGCCGGTACAGCGGGCGCGGTCACGAAGAAGATCCCCAGACGTGTCAGGTCGGAGCTCAGTTGGCGGTCCGACACCCGACCGGATCGACGCCCGGCGGGACGGAATCGGAGGCCTGAGCACCCGGATTGCTGGCAGCGGTGTTCGGCGTCGACGGCAGGGTCGACGGCAAACCGGTCGCGGACGTGGTGGGCGCGGTGCTGGTCGAGTTGCAGAGTGGCTTGAGGTTGGAGTTGGTGGGCACGTCATTGGTCAACTCGGCCAGGCGGCTCTGCGCGTCGGTCTGATTGTTGGCGTGAATGCCCTGCTTGACCCGTTCCTGCGCAACCGTGGTCAGGTCGTTGAGGCGGACCGGGCTGGTGTAGCTCACCTTGGACAGGTCGAGTCCGGCGACCTGACCCGGCACACCACGGAAGACGGCGAGCTGACCGGCATCGGTCGCGCCCACATAGTACTGGTCCTGGGTGTAGCGATAGCCCGCCCACAGGCCGCCGCCGAGCACCACCAGCAGCGCCACCACCAGCAGCGTGGTGCGCACCGGGTGGCCCTTCGGGCCCGGCTCGTCGGGCGGGTTGTCGGAAGGTTCCTCCGGCTGCGGCGGACGCGGAGCCTTGAGTGCCGCAGCCCGGGCGGCCGACGTCGAGCTGTCGGCAACCGTCGTGTTGCCACGGTCGAGGGAAGCTGCGCCGCCCACGATCGGAGCCTGCTCGACGATGTCCTTGTCGATCGCGTCGGCAATCACCACGGTGATGTTGTCGGGACCGCCCCCACGCAGCGCCAGCTGCACGAGACGCTCCGCGCACGCCTGCGGATCGGCGAGCTCCCGCAGGGTCTGACCGATGGTGTCGGCGCTGACCACCCCGGAGAGCCCGTCGCTGCAGATCAGGTATCGGTCACCGACCAGCACCTGACGAACGGAGTATTCGGGGTCGATGTCGCGGCCGTCCAGCGCCCGCGTCAGCAGCGAACGCTGCGGGTGACTGCTGGCCTCCTCGGGGCTGACGCGCCCCTCGTCGACCAGCATCTGCACGTAGGTGTCGTCCTTGGTGATCTGGGCGAACTCACCCTTGCGCAGAAGGTAGGCGCGGCTGTCGCCGATGTGCACCATCCCGAACTTGCTGCCCGAGAAGAGCACCGCGGTCAGCGTGGTGCCCATGCCTTCGAGTTGCGGGTTGGCGTCGACGGTGTCGCGCAGGTGTTGGTTGGCGATGCCGACGGCGTGGCGCAGGGCATCGACCATCGCGTCACCGGGAACGTCCTCGTCGAGAGGAGCCATTGCGGCGATCACGATGTTGGACGCCACGTCACCGGCGGCCATGCCGCCCATACCGTCGGCGACAGCGAGAAGTCGCGGCCCGGCGTAGACGGAGTCCTGGTTCAGGTCTCGGATCAGTCCGCGGTCGCTCTGAGCGGCATAGCGCAAGGTCAGGGTCATGGCCGTAACTCGAGGGACGTGCGACCGATCCGGATCGGTTCGCCAAGGGGGACGGGAGTAAGTCCCGAGACCTTACCGCGGTTGAGGTACGTCCCGTTCGTCGAGCCAAGGTCCTCGACGAACCAGTTACCGTCGCGGGGCACCAGCCGGGCGTGCCGGGCCGAGGCGAAGTCGTCGGTAATGACGAGCGTCGAATCCTCTGCTCGACCGATAGTGATCGGAGCTTCACCCAACGTGATGCGTGTGCCGGCCAGCTGACCGGCCGTCACCACGAGCTGCCGCGCCGCCTTCCCCCGCTTCGCCTTCGCCGGCGGCGCACCCTGCATCGCGGGCCCGCCCACACCTCGAGGGCTGGCCACGATGCTCTTGGACCGCACTCCGCCAAAGAGATCCCGGCGGATCACTCCCACCACTGTGAACACAAAGATCCACAGCAGGATGAGAAATCCGAACCGGGCCACGGTCAGGACGAATTCGGGCAAGGTGCCTAGCCGTCCACTCGGAAGGTCAGCGTGGTGGTGCCCAGCTGGATCATGTCGCCCGGGTTGAGCGCCACCGCGGACACCCGCTGGCCGTTGACCATCGTCCCGTTCGTCGAACCGAGATCGGTCAGCACGACCTGGTTGCCGTCGTAGTCGAGCCGGGCGTGCCGGCGCGAGATGCCGACATCGGGCAGCCGCAGATTGGCCTGGTCACCCCGGCCGATCACGGTCGAACCCATCTGCAACGGGTAGTTACGCCCGTCACCCGAGACGAGGCCGACATTGCGCCCGTTCGGACCGCCGGGCTGCTGGTAACCGCCCTGGTCATAAGGCGAATATTGCGGGCCGGCGTCATAGGCCGGCTGCTGCACCGGGGCAACTTCGCCACCGGTGTAGACCTCAGCCGTCACGCGGAACATGCCCGTATCGAGACCCTCACCACGCTCGATCTCGACGATGACATCGCCATAGACCGTCCAGGCCTGCTCACCGATGAACTCGGCCTGCGACTGCGCGAGCTCCTGTGCGAGCGCGGCCGCGTACGGCGCCAGACGACTGTGGTCGTACGGCGACAGGTCGATCACATAGCGGTTGGGCACCAGGGTGCGGCCACCGGCAAGGATGGCCTTGTGCGCCTCGGCCTCCCGCTGCATGGCATTCAGGATCTCCACTGGGTGCACGACACCCTTGAAGACCTTGGCGAAGGCCCCCTCGACAAGGCCTTCCAATCGCTTCTCAAAGCGCTGCAGCACGCTCACCGGCTCCTCCTCGGCTTCCGAGGACATGATGGTATCCGGCCGCCGCTTGCGCATCTCTAGCTCAAGTGCAGCCGGCACTTCTGACCCTCGTATGACGCCCCTCGACGCCGTGCTAGTCTTCCCTGGCATCCGGGGCGATATCAACTCGTAAGTAGTTGAGTCACCTGGGTAGCGACTCGCTTAGTAACTTGCGTCAGCGTAGTCTGTCGCAGCCAGTTACGAGCAAGTGCCACATGGGGATGTGGCGGAATGGCAGACGCGCACGGTTCAGGTCCGTGTGTCCGAAAGGACGTGGGGGTTCAACTCCCCCCATCCCCACGAGTGTGATGGGTGACGTGTGTCCGCAAAAAGCGCGGACCTCGTCACCCTCGTCATTTACCTCCGGGGGCCGAGCCCCCGGACACCCCGCGTTGCGGTGGTTGCGCCGACGCGGTGGTTGCGCCGACGCGGTGGTTGCGGTCGAACCAAGTGGTGGTTTCTGTCAAACCAAGTGGTGGCTGCTGTCAGACCGGCGGTGGTAACGGTTTGGGTGTTGGTTGCGGTGGCGGCGGGGTCTGGGTGCCGGAAAGTGCGATCGGTCACGCTTTTGACTTCTGTCGCTTTTTTGTACGGCGTACGTGCTGCCTCACGTCACTGATCGTGAGTTGGAGTTCGGTATCCGGTTCGGCGTTGGGGTTTGTCGCCTGTTCGGGTGATGAGGTGGGGCGGGCTATGCTCGGCGGCGCCTCTGGGAGCTTGCGGCGTTGGGAGTGTCGGGCGTGACTGGTGGGTCGGTGGTTGAGGTCGCGCGGGGGAAGCGCAGCGTGCTGGGCGTGTTGGTCGATGTGACCGACTACGCCGATGCGACCGCGCGAGTCATGGCCGCTGCGCGCGAACGGCGGCCCTACGCGGTCACCGCGCTTGCCGTACACGGCGTGATGACCGGTGTGCAGGACAAGGCGCACGAGGCTCGGCTCAACTCCTTCGACCTGGTGACCCCCGACGGGCAGCCGGTACGCGGGGCCTTGAACCTGCTCTACCACGCCGGTCTCAGCGACCGGGTCTACGGGCCCACGCTGACGCTCAAGGTGATCGAGCAAGCGGCCGCCGAGGGGCTGCCTATCTATCTGTACGGATCCACGCAGCCGACGCTCGACAAGCTGGTGCCCGCGCTGGAGGAGATGTTCCCGGCGCTGAAGATCGCGGGGGTCGAGCCGTCCAAGTTCCGGGCGTCGCGGCCGGGCGAGCCGGAAGAGATCGCCGAACGGATCAAGGCATCCGGCGCGCGGGTCGTGTTCGTCGGGCTGGGGTGCCCCCGGCAGGAAGTGTTCACCTACGCGATGCGGCCGCTGCTCGACATGCCGCTGCTCGCGGTCGGTGCCGCGTTCGACTACCACGCCGGCCTGCTGAAGAACCCGCCCGCGTGGATGCAGAAGTACGCGCTGGAGTGGCTGTGGCGGTTCGGACTCGAGCCCAAGCGCCTGTGGAAGCGCTACGTTCTGCTCAACCCGGCGTACCTGACCCGGCTTGCCCTGCAGAAGAGCGGACTGTGGAAGGCGACCCCGTCGGCCCCGGCCACCACGCCGGTCGAGTCATTTGCGGTCTGACCAGCTGAGACCCCGCTGAGCCGGTCATCACGATTCGGCCAACGCCGCCCGGACGCCTGTCTATAGGTGCAGGTCGGGGACCCCTACGGGTTCCGGTCCGGGCATAACCCGGTTTCGCAGGCAGCACCACAGGTGAACGCTGTCGATGTGAACACCGCTGCGGACCTAATCCTGATCGGCGCCTTGGCCGGTGTCTGGCTGGCCGCCGGCCTGCTGGCCGAGACCTTGCCGACCGCACGCACCGCACTCGAACTACGCCGCCGAAGCGTCCTGCTGTCCACTGTGATCGCTCTCGGTGCGGCTGTCTTCGTCGCCATCCCGATCGTCGCCGGCCTGCTGCCCGGCGAGTCGGCCGCACCGGCGGCCGCCCTGCTCCCGGCCGTTCCCGCCCTGACCGTGCTGGTCGTGTCGTTCCGCCGGCTGACCCGGGTGCGGCAGGGTGCGGGCGCCTTCGCAGCCGCGCCGCAGACGCCCGCCCCGCCTGCCCTCCGTGCCGCCGCCGCGCACCCGCTCATCACCACACCGCTGCAGGTCACCGGCCTCGCCGCCCTCGTCGGTCTCCCGATCGCGGCCGGCATCATCAGCGTGCCCGGCGCCAGCGTCGCCGGCATCCTCATCTCGGTGGTCGCGGCCACCGTGCTGATCATCGGCATCCGCGCCGCGATCCGGCACAGCCGCCTGAGCCTCCTCGCCCTGGCCCCGATCCGCACGAGTCGCCGCATCCCCGTCCGGACGCGCTGACCACGACGCGCTGACCAGGTTGTGTCAGCCCTTGCGTGCTTCCTGCACATAGAGCAGTTCCAGGATGGACCGCGCCGCCTCGAACCACCGGTCCAGCCACTCCGACGGCGGCAGCGTGCCCCGCGCCGGCAGCTCCATGAGCAGCCCGCGTAGCAGCGGGTGGTCGGCCATCGACGGCGACGAGCCGGAGTCCGGCCACCCCGACGACGGGAAGACCGACTCGCTCAGTCCGGGCAGGTCGAGCGACGGTAATGAGGGGGCCCGGTCGAGTACGCCGGTCGGCTCGATGCTGTGCGAGCGTCCGGGCGAGCGGGTCGGCAGCCCCGAAGTGCTGCTCGACCGCGAAGTCAGTTCGCTGTCACTGTCCATGGACAGCCCGGCCTCCCGGCGCCCCTGCCGGTACGCGCTGACCCCGCCGCTGAACCGATCCTGCGCCGTGGTGGAGCCGTTGCCCAGGTTTTCCGAACCAATCGTCATATTCTGCCTTGCCTCGTTCGCTGATTTCCCCGCTCGTGAGCGCGGTCACGGCCGCACTTACGGCATTCAACGAGGAGGGTGGCGAAATGACTACGGCCGGCCGGGCGCGCACCGCGCGGCAGGGCCGGCCGTGGCAACCGGGTCGAAGCCGGTCAGATGTCGAACTCGCCGTCCTTGGCGCCGCCCACGAAGGCGTCCCACTCGGCTTGGGTGAATATCAGGGCCGGGCCCTCCGGACGCTCGGAGTCCCGCACCGCGATGACCTCATCGACGAATGCCACCTCGACGCAGTTGTCGGAGTTCGGGCCACTACGGCTGCTCTTGAACCACTGCGCCCGGCTCAGATCGATCCGGAAACCCTTCGCTTCAACTTCCACAATGGCTCCTCTACCAGCATCTCGATCATCTCGATGGACTCCTCCGGATCAAGGGCGGTTGCCCGGATCGTCTCGAAGATGGAGTGGTACTTGCGAAGCTCTTCGGCCTTCTCCAGAAACAGCCCACCGGTAGCGTTCTCGGCGAACACTACGTCGGTGTCTTCGTCCTCCTCGAACTCGAGAATGGCGAAGGTACCGTCCATGCCGGCATGGGGTCCCGCCACGAACGGCAAGATCTGGATTATCACGTTCGGCAGGCGGGCCGCTTCGATCAATCGCATTAATTGATCTCGAATGACATCGTCACCGCCGACCGGCCGGCTCAACACCGCTTCATCAAGCACCACCCGAAGATCGATGGGATCGTCCTGAGTCAATAACGACTGTCGCGCCATGCGGACGTGGACCCCTTGCTCTATTTCCGTGTCGGTGTCCCCCAACCGGGCGGCCCGAATCATCGCAATTACATACTCTTCGCTCTGCAGCAGGCCGGGTACCACCTGCTGCTCGTACGTACGAATAGATCTTGCAGCGGCGCTGAGAACCGTCGAAAAAGGACGTTACCGCCCCTTTTGCGTGGCTTCCCGGGCAATTTGGACAAGCTTCTCCTGCACCGTTTCCGGTACGCCGTAATGTCCAATATGTCGTGGCCATCACGGATGGCGGCTCCGGCGTGGCCCGTCTCAATTCGGGACACTTTGGACGGCGAGCATCCAAGTCGCTCGGCCACCACGTCGATCGTGATCCCGGCCGCCTCCCGATGCCGGCGCAACTCGGCTCCAGGCGCCGGCGACGAATAGTCGGACTACGGCGGGTATTCACGTCCACAGTGTCTCTGTTGATCATTGAACCGTTCAAGCGAGATGAGTGAACATCAACAATCACGGAAGGCTGACATGCAACTTGCATCGGCAGCCACCGTGGTGCAATCTTTCGGTATGGCCCGCGTCACTTAATGCACTTGTGAGTGACGGGCCGGAGTCCGGCTCACGCACTGGATGTTGTCGTTAACGGGGAGCCGAGGCATCCGTTCGTCCGAGGTGGGCATCCACCCGACGGCGGCGGGAGATCGGCGATGGTGACGTTCCGCTACTTTCGGCGAAGATTGGCATCGTCAGAACTTTGCGGTGGTGTTTCTGCCGGGCACACTGGTCCACCTGTGTCAACGTGCATCCCGAAACTAGTTTCAGGGCAGGAGATGACGTGCTTCCTCGGTCCGGTGATGTCATACACGTGACGAAGGCGGCGAGCGTCCAATTCGCGGCGCCAATGCTCTTCCGCGTCATCCGGGTCCATGACTGGCCGACCTATGAGGGCTGGATCTGGCTCGACGGCTACGAGTTGAACGCATCGGGGGACGCGGTCGAACGACGCTCCATCTTCGTGCAGGTCGGCGGCCTGCGAGCGGTCGGCAAGGCGCCAGACCCGCGCGCCCGCAACGGCCGCCAGCCCGGCATCGGCTCCGGTTCGGTCGCGGCCCGCATGCGCAGCAACCGCTGAAGCCTTTCTAGTCGCCGCCGGCCGTAGCGGTCGCCGTACCGGTGCCCGGCGCGGAAACGAGCAGCGTGACCCTGGTGTCCGGTGGAACCTCCTGCCCCTCCTCCGGATCACTGTCGAACACGGTGTCGGGCTCCGCGTCGCTCGGCCGATAGATTACGTGTGTCGAGTTGATGCCGACCCCCTTCAACGCTGCCTTGGCGTCCGCCACCGACAGGCCCTTCAGCGCCGGAATGGCGACCGCGCTGGCCGTCGGATCGGTGGTCGTAGGCGCCGTCGTGGGCTCGGTGGTGGTCGGCTGGGTCGTCGGCTCCGTGGTCTCCGTCGCCGCAGCCGTGGTGGTCGGTGCCGGCGGCGCCGACGTCGTGGCCGCCGGTGCCGGCGAGTCGTTCTTGCCCGCGTTCTGCACGATCAGATAGATGCCCCAGCCCAGCGCGGCCAGCAACACGAGCACGATGATCCCGACCAAGATCGGCATCCACCAGCGGTCGTTCCGCTGCGGCCCGGGAGCGGCCGGCCAGTCGGTGACCTGCTGGTATTCGGCCGGCCCGGGCTGCGGCGCGCGCACCTCGGCCCGCCCCGACCAGGCCGGTCCACCCTCGACCGGCGGCATCACCGACGTGGCATCGGGCGGCCGCGCCCCCGGGTTCACCACCGTCGGATCAGTGGCCGCTCCTGGCTGCACCCGCGTGCGGTCGTCGGAAGCAGACGGCGCGACCCGCGTACGGTCATCGTCAGCCGCGGACGGCCCCGTCCCCGTACGGTCATCGTCGGAGGTAGACGGCGCGACCTGCGTACGGTCATCGTCGTTGCCGGCCGGCGGCTGATATCGGGTCGAATCGTCCGCGGGCCGACGGCGACCCGGGCCGGCGTCCTCCGCCCAGGTGGCATCGTCGAACGCGGAAAAACCCCGCGTCTCGTCACGCTCGTCGGACATTGCCGCTCCCAACAGTCACCCGCACGGGTCAACGTATCCAATCTTGCGTGACAAGTGGCACCCCTGCGGGACAAAGGCGCCGGTGGCGCCCCCTGTGATGGATTCGCAGGCATCGGCGCCGACCGCTACAGTGCCCGGCATGGCCGATATGGGCTGGACAGCACGAGTCGCCGCCGCAGCGGGAGCATCAGCGGGCACCGGCGCCGCGCAACTAGGCCTGGGCTACGGCCTCGGCGTCGTGGTCTGGCCGCTCACCGACACACCCGACGACAGTGTCTGGCTCGGAAGCCTCGGGTGGGCCACCTGGATCACCGCGAGCGCCACCGTCCTCGGCGCGGTCATCGCCAGCCGCATCGGCGGCGGTCCCCGGCCCCGCACCCCGGAGTCGGCCCGGCTGAGCGGTCCCTGGCGGCTCAGCCTCGCCGCCGCGGCGGCGATCGGAGCTTTGGTGGCGGTCGCGCTGATCGCGCTTCCCGCGCGTTCGGCCGTACGCGATGACACCTTCTCCCCCCAGGTCATCGCCGCCGGATATGCGCTCGTCGGCGTGGTCTTGGGCCTGGTGGTGGCCTACTGGGCCGTGGTCTCCCGTCCGGTCGCCGCCAACCTGATCACCACCGGACTGTGGCTGTGGGCCCTGGCGATCAGCGCCGTGGTAGTCGAACTGGCCGCCCACCGCGCCTCCGCCACCTACCTCACCAGCTGGCAGTTCACCGGCCGCACCGGCCACCTGTACGGCACCATCTTCTGGCCAAGCGCCGCGCTGACCTTGGCCGCCGCCTTCGCCATCGGCGTCATCTCGGTCGCCCCCGCTGCCCGCCGCGGCCACGTCGGTTTGGGCGCCGCAACGTCGGGCGCGGTCGGCCCCCTCCTGGTGGCAGCGGCCTTCTTCGTACTGGCCCCCCAGCTGACCGGCGCCCTGGGCCCGCTGGAGTCCGCCTACCTGATCGCCCCCTACGCGGTAATCGCAGGCCTGGCCGGCTCCGCCCTAACCGTGACCATGGCCAAGGCCCGCCAAACCCGCCGCGCCGCCACCCTGGCCCCCAGCCACCCCGCTCTCCCCGCACCGCCTTCCCCCGGCAGCGACCCCGCCCCCGCGGCCCGCACTCCCCACCCGCGAACCGCAGCCGACCCCCGCAACACCCCAGACGCCCCCGTCCCCGCAGACAGCCACCCCGGCCCGGCAAACAGCCACCCCGGCCCGGCAAACAGCGACCTCGGCTCCGCAGGCAGTGATCCCGACTCGGCTGGCACCGACCACCGCTCGGCGGAGAAAGCTTCCCGCCCAGCCGACCGAAAAGGCTTCCGCCTGGCCCGCTCCAAGGGGGAACCGCGCCAGAGCCCGGCCAACTCGGACGTTTCTCGCCCTTCCGGCGACGGCAGCGCGCAGACGAGCGCTTCGCCCACTTCGGACAATCCCGGCAAAATCATGCCGGACGAACCTCGTCCAACCGGCAGGAGGGGCTTCCGCCTCACCCGCTCCAAGGATTCCCTCCCAGGCACGTCGGCCGAGCCCGTCCCCACCGACTCGGATCAGGCGCGCTCACCCAACTCGGACCAGCGGGGCGCGACCAGTCCGGTCCGGTCCGGCAAGAGGGGCCCCGACGAGGCAGGTCTGGCAGCGACCGGTGTGGCCACGAATCCGGCTGCCGACCCGGCGACGCTCCCGCCGCCCCCAGGCAAGGAGAAGTCCAAGTTCTCCCGCTTCTTCTTCGGCCGGAAGGCGCCCGCCCAACCGACCGTCGACGACAATTCGGACACCACCGAGGTCTTGGCAACCTCGGGCGACCGCGCCATCGGACAGACCACCGCAAAGTCGACGCCGTCCGGTCGCGCCGCCAGGAAGGTCGAGCCAACGTCGACTTCCGGCAGCGCCACCGGGCCGGCCGCGGCGAGCCCGAAGTCGGCCGCAGCGGCGCGGTCGGCCGAACCTCCGACGCCGGCCGCCGGTTCGCCGTCTCGGCCGGCGCCGACGCCGGCTGGTGCCTCTTCCGCACCCCGAACCGCCCCGCCGTCACGGTCCGACCCGCCGGCCGCGGACCCGTCGCCCACCAACGCACCGCCGCTGGCTCCGTCACCGGTCAACCCACCGACCGCCAAGCCGTCACCGGTCAGCCCGCCACCGGCCAAGCCGTCATCCGTCAGCCCGCCACCGGCCAAGCCGTCATCCGTCAGCCCGCCACCGGCCAACCCCTCTCAGGCGAAGCCCTCGCCGGCCAACTCGCCTGCGGCCAGGCCCTCACCGGCTAACCCGCCGGCCACCAGGGCGTCATCAGCAAACCCGCCGACTACCACGCCGTCACCAGTCGGCCCATCGACCGTCAAGCCAACACCGGGGAACTCGCCGACGGCTTCGCCGTCGTCGGGGAAGTCGCCTGCGGGCCGGCCGTCGCCGCGGCCCGTGAGGCCGGTGCCGGCTGGGGAGTCTGAAAGTCGGTCGGCGGACATTGATCCCTCGAACTTCGGTGCTGCCGACCCGGAGATTGCGGCCGCCGCCCGGCCCCGCGGGCGCGCCAAGAAGGCTACTCCGGCTCCCAAAGCGCCGGAAACCGGCAAAGCACCACAATCGACGATCACTCCGCCGCCGGCTAACCCCACCGTGGCGAGGATCAACCCCAAGCCGGAAGACGACTGATCCGTCGGAACGCCGATAGGAACGCCGATAGGACAGCAGCCGAGGACGTCAGATAGTCGGCCAGGTGTGCACCGGCGCGTTCGACTGCTGGAGCGACCGGTAACGAAGCACCATTTCCTGGAGTGCCGCCGTGCGGTTCGACCCACGGCGGTGCTCGGCCGCCCACACCGCGTCCGTCTGCCAGCTGGCCCCGTTGCGACCTGCTCGGCAGCGATCCTCGATGACACCCAGCAGACGATCACGATGTACCCGGTCGACGCCGAAACGCTCCAACCCGGCGTACGCCTTGGGAAGCAGGACCGTTCGCACCAGATCGACCACCGGGGTTTCTCCGATGCCGGGCCAGAAGACCGTGGCCTCGATGCCGCGGCGGGCACCGACGTGGAAGTTGTCCTCGGCCGCGGCGAAGGTCAGTTGCGACCAGATCGGCCGCTCCTCCTCGGCGAGTTGGCGGATCAGCCCGAAGTAGAACGCCGCGTTGGCCAGCAGGTCGACGACGGTGGGCCCGGACGGGAGCACCCGATTTTCGACCCGGAGGTGCGGGCGGCCGTTCATCACGTCGTAGACCGGCCGGTTCCACCGGTAGACGGTTCCGTTGTGCAGCCGCAGCTCACCGAGCCGCGGCACCCCGCCGGCCGCCAGCACCGACACCGGATCTTCGTCTTCGAGGATCGGCAGCAGCGGCGGGAAGTAGCGCGCGTTCTCCTCGAACAGGTCGAAGACCGAGGTGATCCAGCGCTCGCCGAACCACACCCGGGGGCGTACGCCCTGCGCCTTGAGTTCGTCCGGCCGGGTGTCGGTGGCCTGCTCGAACAGCGCGATCCGGGTTTCGGCCCAGAGCCGCCGCCCGTGGAAGTAGGGCGAGTTGGCCCCGATCGCGACCTGGACGCCGGCCACCGCCTGGGACGCGTTCCAGTACTGCGCGAACCGGTCGGGCGGCACCTGCAGGTGGAACTGCACGCTGGTGCACGCCGCCTCGGGGGCGATCGAGTCGCTGGCGCTCTGCAGCCGCTCGACGCCGCTGATGTCGACGTGGAACTGCTCGCCCCGTGCGCCGACCATTTCGTCGTTGAGCAGGCGGTATCGCGCGTTGGCGGACAGGTTGGCGAGCACCAGGTGGTCGGGGCCGAGCGTCGGTAGCATGCCGATCAGCACCAGTCCGGCCTCGTTCGCGGCGGCCCGGTCGGCCCGCCGGAGACTGTCGAGGACGTCCCGTTCGTACTCGCCGAAGCCGTCGCCGGATATCCGGCGCGGCCGTGCGTTGAGCTCGAGGTTGAATTGTCCCAGTTCGGTCTGGAAGGTGGGGTCACCGAGCCCGGCGAGCACCTCGGCGTTGCGCATGACCGGCTGTGCCTGTGCGTCGATCAGGTTGAGCTCGATCTCGAGCCCGGTCATGCCGTTTTCGGTCTCGAACGCATTGCGGTCGAGCATCATCGCCAGAGCATCGAGGCAACGCCGCACTTTTTGCCGGTATTGAACACGATCCTCGGGCGCGAAGACAGTGGTGAGAAGTTCCTTGCCCACTTACCCCTCGCGCTCAATAAATAGGACAATCCGTGAGCGCACATGTGCGCTCGGTCTACCTAACCATCCGCGATGAACCGGCGCTAGAGACGAAAGAGCCGCCGTCCCAAATACGGACGGCGGCTCGATGCCGAGAGGTCAGTCCTGGCGGATGGCCTCGCCCTCGATCTCGATCTTGATCTTCTTGCCGACCATGACGCCACCGCTCTCGAGAGCCATGTTCCAGGTCAGGCCCCAGTCCTCGCGGTCGATCTCGGTCGTGGCGGTGAAGGCGAACAGCGCCTTGCCGTAACCGTTGACCGCGGCACCGTCGAACTCGACGGTCAGCTCGACCGGCTTGGTCACGTCCTTGATCGTCAGCTCGCCGTCGAGCACGAACTCGGCGCCGGCGTGCGACTTGATGCCCGTGCTGCGGAACTCGATGGTCGGGTACTTCTCCGACTCGAAGAAGTCGCCGCTGCGAAGGTGGTTGTCGCGGTCGACCTGGCCCGTCTCGATGCTCGACGTGTTGATCGTCGCGGTGACCGCCGACTGCAGCGGGTCTTCGCCGATCGTGATTGTGGCGGTCGCCTCGGCGAACTGCCCGCGCACCTTGGCCACCATCAGGTGGCGCGCCACGAAACCGACCCTCTTGTGCGCGGCGTCGAGCACGTAAGTGCCGGCAACCGGGATGTCGAGGCCATCGAACTTGCGGGTGCCGACTGCGGACTGGGTCATGACGTTTCCTTCTTTCGAAGCGTACTCACGTGGGCTTTGTTGTGTGACACAGCAACTATATGCCAAGCAATATTCCGCCTGTCAAGTGCTTGAGGTAGGATCGCAACTGTGAGTACCGATCTGGACGACAGCCGCTTCACCGCCTTCGGCCTGTTCGCGGAGGCTTTCACCGGGTTGACGAACCGGTTCGCGGTGCAGTTCGAGCAGCACCGTCTGTCGGCGGTCGAGTTCGAGGTGCTGATGCGTCTGGCGCGCTCGCCCGGCAACCGTCTGCGCATGACCGACCTGGCCGGCCAGACCTCGCTGTCGACCAGCGGAGTGACCCGGGTGGTCGACCGGATGGACCGCGACGGCCTGGTACGCCGCGAGGCCTGCGCGAGCGACCGCCGCAGTTCATACGCGGTGATCACCACCGAGGGGCGGCAGCGCCTCGACGAGGTGCTTCCCGGCCACCTCGAGCTTCTGCAGCAGTGGTTCATCGGTCAGTTGACCCCCGGGCAGCTCGACGTTCTTCTCGACGCGATGCGCGCGATCCGCGATGCGGTCAACCCGTGTGCGACCGCCGGTAGCACCGACGAATCGCAGTCTGACGCAGCGTAACGGGTTTTACGAGATAACCGGCAGAACTACCGGCAGAACAGAGCGGACCCGCGGGGCAAACGGACATATCTCCTCGGTAAGCGGGCCAGCCGCGGCTACTGTGTTCCGCGCAAGGGGGATGCGGCGCGACCGAGGCGACGGACGCGGGGCTGACGGGGGAGCCATCGTTCTCGCCGCGTTACTGGTGGGGCGTTGTGATGGCCGGCGCGTGGGGGGCACGCTTCGCCGGCCGTCCGCGCCACTCCAGTAGGCCGCTCCCCCTGTGCTGTTCCAGCGCTGTTCTTACAGTTGGGCGAGCACTTCCGGGCCGAGCCGGTTGCGCTCCCGGTCGACCAGGGTGATCCGGTTGGAGCGCAGCAACTCGGCCAGGCGGCGGACGCCCGCGGCCCGCTCCTCCGGATCGGGCGTGCTCACGATCAGTCCGACCAGAGCCTCCACGACATCGCGGGGGTCGTGGGCACCCTCGTACGCATCGGCGGCGCGGGCAAAGAACTCGGCCGCCAGTTTCAGATCGCCGCGACGCAACGCGATCGCGGCCTCCACCACCGCGGCCGGACCGTCCGGCGTGATGTCGTCCGACACCCGCAACCGGGTCAGCACCTCCTCGGCCTCACTTGAGTGACCCGCCTCGGCCAGCGCGAGCCCGATCGTGGCCAGCAGCCGGCGCCGATGGTTGGGGTCGCCGATCCGCTCCAGCTCGATCATCGCCCGCCGGCCCAGGCGCTGCGCCTCGTCCGGCCGACCCTCGAGCCGCGCCACCTCGGCCAGGTTGGCCAGCGCAAGGGCCCGCAGCCGGTCGTCGCCACCGTCACTCGCCAGCTGGTCGACCGCGGCCAGCCGGCGCCGCGCCGCAGCCAGGTCGCCGTCGCGGATCTCGTGCCAGATCAGATTGTTTTCCGCCACCGCCATGTCGCGGGCCTTGCCGCTGCGCTGGGCCAGCGCGAGCGCCGCCTCGCCGTGCCGGCGCGACTCGGTGTAGCCGCCGACGGTCATCCACAGGGCGGCGAGCAGCGTGTGCGCGGTCGACTGGCCGGCCGGCGACTCGAGGTGCTCGAACTCGGCCACCGCCGACTCGACCGACTCGATCTCCTCGGCCCCGGCGCCGTGCTCCAGCGCGAGCTGGGCCAGGCCCACCTTGGCCCACGCGCGGGTCTCCGGATCGGCGTGGGCGGTGCGCGGATCGTCGAGCAGACGGCGCAACCACTGCCGGCCGCTGACATCGCGGCCGCGGAAACGCCACCAGCGCGGCAACGACACCGCAATGCGCAGGGCGACCTCGGGCTCCTCGCGGGCGGCGAAGGCGAGCGCCGCCCCGAGATCGCCGGCCACGTCGTCGAGCCGGCTCGCCGCGTCGAACAGCCGGTTGCCGACCAGATCAGGTGCGATCTGCTGGGCCAGGTCGGCGAGGAGCTCGGCGTGCCGGCGCCGGCCGTCGAGCAGCTCACCTTCGGCGGCCGCGCGCTCGGCGCCGTAGTCGCGGACGACGTCGAGCAGGCGGAACCGGAACGTGCGGCTGCCGCGCACGCTGAGCAGGCCCAGCTCGAGCAGCCGGTCAAGCAGGTGCACAACGTCGGAGCCGTCGGTCTGGGTGCCCGCGGTGATCTGCTCGGCGAGCGCCAGCGACCACCGGTAACGGAACATCGACAGCCGCCGCAGCGCATGCTGCTCGCCGGCGTTGAGCAGGCGGTAGCTGGCCGCGACGGCATCGCGCAGGGAGACCACGGTCTCGGGATCGGTGGCGCCGGGACGGGAGAGGTCGAGGACGCGGTCGCCGTACCGGTCGAGAATCTCGGGCACGGTCAGCACGCGGCTGCGCGCCGCGGCCAACTCGATCGCCAGCGGCAGCCCGCCGAGCCGGCGCACCAGGGTGGCGAGCGGCGCGATCTCATCGGGTTCCAGCGGCGTGCGGCGCACCCGGCCGAGACGTTCCAGGAACAAACCGACTGCCGGGTACGCCGAGATCTCGGCGAGCGTGGTTTCCGAGTCGGTCGGGGGCGTGAGCAGCGGCGCCAGCGGCCACACCCGTTCGGCGGCCAGACCCACCGGGTGCCGGCCGGTAGCCAGGAAACGCAGTGTCGAGATGCGACCCATGAGCTGGGTGAGCATCTCGGCCGCGGCCTCGGGAGCCCGCTCCACCGCGTCCACGAAGACCAGCGCCGGGCGGCCACCGAACCGGGCGACCAGATCTTCCGGCCGGCCGACGCCGAATCCGGCCGCGACGCTGGCCGCCAGTTCCCCGGCCGACGCGTTGTCGGTGACCACGATGCCGGCGACGCCACCCGGATAGGCGGTGGTGACCCGGTGCGCGACCACGAAGCCGAGGCTGGTCTTGCCGACGCCCGCGATGCCGACCAGGGTCACGCCGCGGGGCCCGTCGGTCGCCGAGAGACGGCCGGCCAGCTCATCGAGGTCGTCGTCGCGGCCGACCAGCTCAAAGGTGGGCGAGGGCGGCATGCGCTGGAAGGCGGTCGGCGGCAGCGCCTCTTCGGGGGCCTGCCCGCGCGCGGCGGCCAGGAAAGCCTCCCGCTCGGCGGCGGCCAGGCCCAGCGCGGCCGACAACAGCTCGACCGTGGTGCGCTGCGGACGGGAAGCCCGGCCACGTTCGAGGTCGCGCACCGTCCGGACGCCGATGGCGGCCCGGACGGCCAACTCGTCCTGGGTCAGACCGGCCCGTAACCGGTGCCGGCGCAGCACGACGGCGAAGCCGGAACCGCCCTGGTCCGCCCCCTCGTCCGCTGCCATGATTCGAACCTAGGCATCGGTGTCTATGTGCCGCGAGCCAGGACCCGTCGTTGTCGGGAAGCAGACGCAACCGTCGCCCGATACGGGCCGAAAAATTACAGTCCGAGCCCCCGGGCGATCAGCATGCGCTGCACCTCGGAGGTGCCTTCGCCGATCTCCAGGATCTTGGCGTCGCGATAGAACCGGCCCACCGCCGACTCGTTCATGAAGCCGTAGCCGCCGTGCACCTGGGTGGCATAACGGCTGTTCTCCATGGCCGCGTTGCTCGCGTTCAGCTTGGCGATCGCGGCGTACCGCTTGAACTCCTCGCCGGCCAGCATGCGCGACGCCGCGTCGTAGTAGCCCAGCCGAGCAGTATGCGCGCGCAACTCCATGTCGGCGATCAGGAACTGGACACCCTGGTAGTTGGCGATCGCGCGGCCGAACGCCTGGCGCTGGCCCGCGTATTTGACCGACTCGTCGACGCAGCCCTGAGCGAGACCGACCGACAGTGCGGCGATCGCGATCCGGCCCTCGTCGAGGGTGCGGAGGAACTGGGCGAAGCCACGGCCGCGTTCGCCGAGCAGGTTTTCCGCCGGGACTCGAGCGTCGTCGAAGGACAGCTCGTGGGTGTCCGAGGCACACCAGCCGACCTTGGAGTAGCCCGGCGCGACCGTGAACCCGGCCGTGCCCGACGGCACGATGATCGTCGAGAGCTCCTTGCTGCCGTCCGGGTTGGTGCCGGTCGCCGCCATGACCGTGACCAGCGACGTGATGTCGGTGCCGGAGTTGGTGATGAACGCCTTGCTGCCGTTGATCACCCACTCGTTGGTCGACTCGTCGAGAACCGCGCGGGTGGCGATCGCCGCGGCATCGGTGCCCGAACCGGGTTCGGTCAGGCCGAAACCGGCCAGCGACTCGCCGGCGAGCAGGCCGGGCAGCCAGCGGGCCTTCTGCTCGGGCGTACCGAAGCGGTGGATCGGCATCGCGCCGAGCGAGACCGCCGCCTCGAGGGTGACCGCCAGCGAACTGTCCACCCGGGCCAGTTCTTCCAGGGCGATGCAGAGCGCGAAGTAGTCGCCGCCCATGCCGCCGCTCTCTTCCGGGAACGGCAGGCCGAACAGGCCCATCTTGCCCATCTGGCGGACCAGGTCGTACGGGAAGGCCTTCCTCTCGTAGAAGTCGGCGATGACCGGTGCGACCTGCTCCTGGGCGAACTCGCGCACCGACTCGCGCAGGGCTTCCTGTTCCTCGGTGAGACGGAAGTCGACCATGACTGCTCCTTCGGTGACGGCCTTCAGTCCGCTTTGGGCGGTGGGCGGGGCGGCTGGATGGGGTCAGACGGGTGTGACGCCGTGCCGGCGCCGGGAGAAGCCGCGGTCCTTGCCGCGCGCGGCGGCGTAGCGCCGGATGAGCTCGCCGCGCAGGTCGGCCGGTTCGATGACGGTGTCGACGACGAGTTCGCTGGCCAGGCGCATGATGTCGATGTCGCGCTCGTATTCGGCGCGTCGCTCGGCGACGAACGCGGCCCGCTCCTCGTCCGAGCCGAGGGCCGCGATCTTGTTGGCGTAGACGGCGTTGACCGCGGCCTCCGCGCCCATCACCGCGATCTTGGCGGTGGGCAGCGCGATCGTGGCGTCCGGGTCGAAGCCGGGGCCGGCCATCGCGTAGAGGCCGGCGCCGTACGCCTTGCGGACGATCACGCAGATCTTGGGAACGGTCGCCTCGGAGATCGCCGTGATCATCTTGGCGCCGTGGCGGATGATGCCCTGCTTTTCCACCGCCGAGCCGACCATGAAGCCGGGCACGTCGGAGAGGAACAGCAGCGGCACGTTGAACGCGTCGCAGAGTTGGACGAACCGGCTCGCCTTGTCGGCCGAGTCGACGAACAGCACGCCGCCCTTGAACATCGAGTTGTTGCCGACGACGCCGATCACCTCGCCGTTCAGCCGGGCGAAACCGATCGTGAGCTCACGGGCCCAGAGCGCCTGGATCTCGAAGAACGACCCCTCGTCGACGATGCCCTTGATGTAGCGCCGCATGTCGAAGGCCTGGCGCTCGCTGACCGGCACCAGAGCCGCGATGTCCACTTTGCCCGGTTGACCGGCCTCGGCCGACGGCGGCTGTTGCTGCCAGTTGGACGGCAGATAGGAGAGGTAGGAGCGGACGACGTCGAGCGCCTCCTGCTCGGTCTTGCAGAGGAAGTGGCCGACGCCCGACTCGGCCGTGTGCACGCGGGCACCGCCCATCGCCTCGAGCGTCGTCTTTTCCCCGGTGACCATCTCGACCATGCGGTCGGACCCCAGGTACATGCTGGCGTTGCCCTCGACCATGGCGACGACGTCGCAGAAGGCCGGAATGTAGGCTCCGCCGGCCGCCGACGGCCCGAACAGGGCACAGACCTGCGGAATCGCACCGGAGGCCCGGACCTGGGTGTGGAAGATCTTGCCGGCCCCGCGTCGGCCCGGGAACAGGTCGACCTGGTCGGTGATGCGGGCCCCGGCCGAGTCGACGAGGTAGACCATGGGAACGGAGGTCTGATAGGCGCGCTCGATGATTCGGATGATCTTTTCGACCGTACGCGCGCCCCAGGAGCCCGCCTTGACCGTCGAGTCGTTCGCCATCACGCACACGTCGCGGCCGTCGATCCGGGCGATTCCGGTGATCACGCCGTCGGCGGGCAGCCCGTCGGCCAGGCTGTTGGCATAGAGCCCGTCCTCGACGAACGAGCCGTCGTCGACCAGCAGGGCGATCCGCTCGCGGGCGAAGAGCTTGCCCTTGGCGGCGTTGGCGTCGTGATAGCGCTCGGCACCACCCGCCAGCACCCGCTTGCGGACCTGGGCGAGCGAATCGTCGTCGATCGGCACGCGACCTCCCCGGCTGAGTGATCGCCGGAACTGAACGATCGTGGAACCTGAACGATCGTTAGGGTATCCCACCGCGTGACGGCACGGCAACGCGGACGGGAGTCCCCGCCGGCTGCGGAGACTCCCGTCCGTTTTCATTGCCACCGATGCCGTGGAGGGGCACCGGGTGTTACCCGACGTCTCATGACGTCGGCTCGAGTTGCGCCCGGGACCGGCGCAACCCGGGTTTCCGCTATCGCCCCGTTCAGCGCAGCGTGTTCAGGAGACCCAGGCCACCCAGGCCGGAGTTGCCGCTCACGCCGCCGACGGTGTCGGTCAGGCTCGCGACCGGCGAGGCCTCGGTCGACTTCTTGCCCCGGGTGTTCTTGTCGCCGTACTTGCTGTTGTCGTCCTTGTTGCCCTGGTAACCCGCGGTCGCCGGCTCGGTGCCGTTGTCGTCGCCGTTGTCGGCGCCGTAGCCGTTGGTGGCGGGCTCGGTGCCGTTGCCGTAGCCGTTGGTGGCGGGCTTGGAGCCGTTGTCGCCGGCGTACTGGCCGTCGTCGTCGCCCTTGCTGCCGTTGTCGCCGGCGTTCTGGCCGTGGCCCTTGTGGCCACCCTTGTGGCCACCCTTGTCGCCGTTGTCGCCATCGAAGACGCCGTGCCCACCGTGACCACCGTGGTCACCGTGACGGCCACCGTCGATCCAGACGTCGTCGCCACCGAAGACGTCGTTGCCGCAGGCCGCCGCCGAGCCGGCCGCGCCCAGGATGCCGAGCGAGTTGCCGCAGACGTTGATCGGAATGCTGATCGGCGCCGCGATCTGGGTGCCGTTCAGGATGCCGTTGTTGTCGCCGTTGCTCTGGTTGCCCCAGCCGCCCTGACCCGACTCGATGCGGTTGCCCGAGACGGCGTGCGAGCTGGCCTGGCCGAGGATCCCGACGGCGTTGCCGGACAGGTTCACCGGGAGGCTGATCGGCGCGTACAGCTGGGTCCCGTTGAGGATCCCGTTGTTGTCGCCGTTGCTCTGCCAGGCGCTCTCGGTGACCTTGCCGCTCTCCCGGCGGATCCGGTGGACGCGGGTGCCGCCGAAGACGTCGTTGCCGCAGATCGCCTGCGAGAACGAGCCACCGAGCAGGGCGATCGAGTTGCCGCAGGCGTTGATCGGAACGCTGATCGGCGCGTAGATCTGGGTACCGTTGGCAATGCCGTTGTTGTCGCCGTTGAACTGGCCGCCGCCGTTGCCGCCCCACCAGCCCTCGGTGGTGTGGCCGCTCTCGGAGCGCCGGCTGTTGACCTCGTTCACCGCGGCCGCGGCCGAGTTGGCCTGGCCGAGGGCGGCGACCGAGTTGCCCGCGATGTTCAGCGGCACGCTGATCGGCAGGTACGCCTGGGTGCCGTTGGCGATCCCGTTGTTGTCGCCGTTGAACTGGCCGACGTGGGTGCCCTCGACCCGGTTGACCCCGGTGCCGAAGGAGTTGGCCTCGCCCAGGATGCCGACCGAGTTGCCGACGATGTTGACCGGCACCTGGACCCCGGTGACCAGCTGGGTCCCGTTGAGGATGCCGTTGTTGTCACCGTTGCTCTGGTGGGCGTCGGCTTGCGCGGCGCCCGGGGCGAACAGCAGGGCGCCGGCGGCCAGGACACCGACACTCAGAGTCTTGCGAACCCAAGTCTTCATGAGGAAGAAATGCCTTTCGGAAAAATGTCTTTGGAATTTGGGCATGCGTATTCAATTGGAATGGCGTTCCGGAACTGCATTTCGGGCGCAGCGGTGCCCTGGCGCGATTTCTCCTGCCCTGACCCCGCTTGTCGACGTGCGCCCATTCGGCGCCTTCGGTACGGGTTTCGTGACGATTCAGGCGTGTGACGACTCGCCGCTCGTTCGCGAGCGGTTAGGGAATCGACCTGCGACGCCGATGAGCGGCGTCAGACGCTCGTCACTAGTCAGGTGAGACGGTCGGAGCCTCGGCGTCGTGACGCCGGACCTCGACATCGGATGCGATCGGCAGCAGACGGCTCGCCATCGTGCTGTCCGCGATCGCCGCCGGAAGGAAGGCCGGAGCCCCACCCTCCGTCGGTGTCCCCGACCCACTGGTGGTCGGGGTGCCGCTGACGTCCCCGAGGTGCAGCTGCAAGGGTGCAGCCGGTACGTCACCCCCGGGGTTCTCCTCGCTGACCGCCGCCGGCGCCGATGTCGCCGGAACGACACGGTGCCGCTGATGGGCGGACGGAAGAGAGACGACCTTGACGTGCCGCGGCGGCACACCGACCGGTAGGACAGTGGTCCGTCGGGCGGTGGCCGGGGCCGGCAGGATCGCCGGGATCGGGTTGCTCGCGCCACTTGTGACGGGGGCGATCGCCGGCGCAAGTTTGCCCGGCGCCGGTTCGTCGTCCGGCCGCACCGGCGTTGCCACCGTATCGCGCGGCCGGTCGGTGGCCGGAAGCGAAGGTTCCGTCAGCCGAGCGAGCAACTGCTGGGTGGTCGCCGGACCGCCGGTAAGGCGGATAGGGCCGGCCACCTCCCCCAGGACGTGATCGACAGCGCCGACTGCGGTGTCGACCGGTGTCCTGGCATGGTCGTGATGCTTCGGGCCGCGCCTCTTCGCCGGGCTGGTCAGAACCTGCCTCGGTACGTCGAGAACGGCCGCCACGACGTGGTGTTGATGAACCGGGGAGACGGACTCCAGCGGCTGGGCGGCCGCTGACAGGAGTCCGGAAACTCCAGAGGATTCGCCGTCGCCGACGACGGATCCGAGCAACGAGCCGATCGGCCCGTCGCCGCGGTCCGCAGCCTGCGCGGCGGCACCGGTGAGCAGCCAGGCCGCACCGGCCAGGCCACCGACGACGAGGACGCGCAGTCCCCATCGGGTGCGTCGGGCCCGGCGCTCCGTCCGCCGCTCCGCCCCCTGGATGTGAGGCGGCATGAGCGCGGAGACGCCGGCGGGCGGCACGGACAGCGGGAACGCCGTGCGCAGGCGCTCGACCCCCAGCCCCGTCATAGTCCGCCCCTCGTCGCCGAATTCCGACCGGTGGCGAATTCCGTCGCTTTGGAAGATCGCGACGATATCGGCCACTCGGTATTGGTAACGAAGCGGCCTTGCGGGGGTCACGCCGGCAAAAGGGAAAAATGATCGCAGTGCAGTGCGGCAGGAATCACACCAATCGGGTGCGGGGGCCCGCTCGCAGGACGCCGGACGGCAGCGTACGGCCGAGCATCTTCTCCGCCATAGCGGCGGTTTCAATGAGCCGATCGAGGTCGATTCCGGTATCAATGCCCATGTCATGCAGCATGTGGACGACCTCTTCGGTGGCCACGTTGCCCGATGCGCCGGGGGCGTAGGGACAGCCGCCGATGCCGCCCGCGCTGGCGTCGAACTCGGTGATGCCCAGATCCAGAGCGGTCAGGATGTTGGCCAGACCCGTACCCCGGGTGTTGTGGAAGTGCAGCAGGTCCGGGCGTACGGAAGAAAGCAGGTCACGCACCCGCCGGGGAGTCGCCATGCCGGTCGTGTCGCCGAAGGCGATGCGATCCGCGCCGTCGGCGCGGACGCGAGCCACGATGCCCGCCACCCGGTCCGGGTCGATGTCGCCCTCGAACGGACAGCCGAAGCTGGTCGCGACGATCACCTCGAGCGTCGCGCCGGCCGCGTGGACCAGCGGGATCAGCGCCGCGATGTCCGACACCGACTCCTCTGTGGAGCGATTGAGGTTGCGGCGGTTGTGGGTGTCGCTGGCCGAGACGACGACCTCGATCTCCTTCAAGCCGGCCGCGATCGCCCGCTGCGCGCCTCGAGTGTTGGGTATGAGCGCCGAGTAACGAATGTCGGGATTTTTGGTGACCCGCGACCACACCTCGTCGGCGTCGGCCATCTGCGGGATGGCCTTCGGGTGTACGAACGAGACCGCCTCGATGCGGCGGACCCCGGTGTCGCTCAGCGCGTCGATCAGTTTGACCTTGGCCTCGGTCGGAACGGGTTCCTCGTTCTGCAACCCGTCCCGCGGGGCGACCTCACGAATGCTCACCGACGACACCATGATCACCTCATTCGCGAAACGATGCCGGTGTCGTAGTCGCCGGCCAGGAACTCGTCGTTGTCCAGCAGCTCGGCGAAGAACGGCAGGTTGCTCTTCGGGCCGGCGATCTCGAAGCCGGCCACCGCGGCCCGGGCCTTGGCGATCGCGTCGGCCCGGTCGGCGCCGAAGACGATCAGCTTGGCCATCAGCGAGTCGTAGTGCGGGGTGACAGTCGTGCCCTCGGCGTAGCCGGAGTCGACACGGACGCCCTCGCCGGTCGGCTCGACCCAGGTCACGACCTTGCCCGGGCCGGGCAGGAAGCGCTTCGGGTCTTCCGCGTTGATCCGCAGCTCGATGGCGTGGCCGCTGGTCTTTTCTGTATCGAAGTTGATGTCCAGGCCGGAGGCGATGCGCAGCTGCTGCTCGACCAGGTCGGTGCCGTGGATCAGCTCGGTGATCGGGTGCTCGACCTGCAGCCGGGTGTTCATCTCGAGGAAGAAGAACTCGCCGGTCGCCGGGTCGAGCAGGCACTCGACCGTGCCCGCGTTGCGATAGCCGACCGCCTCGCCGGCCTTCACCGCGGCGGCGAGGAGGTCTTTTCTCAACGAAGCAGAAACCGCCGGTGACGGCGCCTCTTCGACCAGTTTCTGGTTGCGGCGCTGCACCGAGCACTCACGCTCGGACAGAGCGATCACCCGGCCGTCGGCCAGGCCGAGGATCTGCACCTCGACGTGCCGGACCCGGGGGAAGTAGCGCTCGATCAGCACCGAACCGTCGCCGAACATCCGCTCGGCGAACGCGCGCACCTTGTCGAACTGGGTGCGCAGCCCGCCCTCGTCGTCGGCCACCGCCATGCCCATGCCGCCGCCGCCGGCCGCGGCCTTGACCATGACCGGATAGCCGATCGTGGCCGCGGCCTCGACGGCAGCCTCCACAGTGGCCGCCGGGTCATGGGTGCCGGGGGCGACCGGCACACCCGCCTCGGCCATCAGGTTGCGCGCGTTGATCTTGTCGCCCATCGCGCGGATGGCGTCGGCGGGCGGACCGACCCAGATCAGACCGTTGGTCTCCACCGCGCGGGCGAAGTCGGCGTTCTCGCTGAGGAAGCCGTAGCCGGGGTGGATCGCCTGCGCGTTGCTCTCCTTCGCGGCGGCGAGGATGGCTTCGCCGTTGCGATAGCTCTGCGGTGCGCCGATGCCGATCGCCTCGTCGGCCTCGACCACGAACGGCAGGCCCGCGTCGGCCTCGGAGTAGACCGCGACGGTCCGGATGTTCAGCCGCTTGGCCGTCCGGATGACGCGGCGGGCGATCTCGCCGCGGTTGGCGACAAGGAGCGACTCGATCATCAGTGACCCACCAACGCGTGGATCGTCGCCTCGCGCAGCAGGGCCGCGCGGCGCCGCCGGTCGACCTCCCCACCGAGGAACGGCGTCGAGTTCATCAAGCCGAACGCCGAGTGGGCGAGCACCCGGGCCTCGGCCGGTTCGAGCTCGGGGCGCAACGTGGCCAGCACCTCCACCCACTCCTCGACATAGAGCCGCTGGAGCCGGCGGATCTGCCGGCGCGGCTCCTCCGGCAGGCGGTCGAGCTCGTGCAGGTGCAGGGCGATGACGGCCGGGTTGGCCAGCGCGAACTCGACATGGAAGTCGATCAGGTCGGCGAGCGCGGCCGAGGCGTCGTCGGGATGCTGGGCGACCCGGGCCTTGCCGCCGTGCAGCAGGCCCTCGCTGACCGGGATCAGCGCGGCGACCAGCATCGCCTCTTTACCGGCGAAGTGGTGATAGAGCGCCGGCCCGGTCACCCCGGCGGCCGAGCCGATGTCGTCCATCGAGACGCCGTGATAGCCGCGGGCCGCGAACAGGCCCACGGCGATCTCGAGGATCTCGTCGCGACGCGAGCGCCGCCGAGGTGCGGGCGGCCCCGGCCGCTGGTGCTGATCAACCGTCGTCACGAGGCAACTCTAACCCGATGTCAAGCCGTCTACTTAACGTGCGTTCAGGTGCTCCCTGCTATGACCATGGCCAGCGGCGGCCCGGGCGCTTCGGCTGGTCCTTGGCCGCCGTCGCCACCTCGGTGAGCAGTTCGGTCAGGCCCGACCGTTCCGGCGCGTCGGCCGGCAGCCGCTCGAGCACGCCCCTGAGCAGGGTCTCGGCCTCGGCCGGCTCACCCGCCCGGAACAGCGCCTCGGCCAGCAGGCTGGTCAACCGGTCGGCGTCGGCGAGAGCTCCGAGATCGCGCAGTCCGGCCACCCCCGACCGCAACTCGGTGATCGCGTCCTCCCACCGCTCGAGCGCCATGAACACCCGGCCGGTCTCGTACGTAGTCATCCAGCGCTGCCAGATCGCGTTGGGCACCTGCGCCATCTCGGGCGGCAGGGCGTCGAACAGCTCGGTCACCCGGCGCGCAGTCGCCTCGGCCTCGTCCGGCCTGCCCGCGAAGTGCAGCGCGCTGACCCGCCGGCGCAGTGCCCGCAACTCGCCGATCAGATCGCCGGCCTGGTGCAGATCGGCCGCGGCGGCCCCGAACGCCTCGGCCGCGTCGGCGTCGCGATCCTTGCGATAGAGCAGGTCGGCCAGGGACTCGCCGACCTGGGCCCGGCCGGCCGGATTGTCGGTCAGCCGCTCGATCAGCTCGCGGTAGCCGGTCAGCGCGCTCTCGTCGTCGCCCAGCGCGCGGTAGAGGTCGGTGAGCAGGAACCGCACGTCGTTCGCGGGATCACCGAGGCCGAGCCGGTCGAGCCGCAGCAGCGCCTCCTCCGCCACCTCGGCCGCCTCGACCGGCCGGTCGGCCAGCCGATAGGCGTGAGCGAGATCGATGCGGGCGAACGCCGACGCCTCGGGCAGATCTTCCGCGGCGGCCAGCGCCACCGCCTCCACCAGGTCGTCGATCGCCTCGGCCGGTCGCTCCAGGCTCATCAGCGCGCGGCCGCGACCCGCCCGGGCGGCCAGCGCCGGCCCGCGGGCGCCGCTCGCGATCGTCTCGCCGAACAGCGACACCTGCTCGTTCGGGTCCTCGATCAGCTGGGCGTAGAGGGTCGCCACCTCGCCCCGGCGCGGCGCCGGGCCGTGCGCCCGGTAGAACTCCCAGGCGAAGTGGGCGGACGTGCGGGCCTCGTCGATGCGCTCGGCAGCGACCAGGGCCCGGGTGCGCAGCAGCGCGGCGATCGCGGCCAGCCGGGGCCGGCCGGACTCGGTGGCGAACTGCTGACCGCGCTCGGCGGCCTGGACCGCCTCGTCGATGCGGCCCTGGTGGAAGCGCAGGCTGCTCAGCCGGCTCCACGCGCCGCCCCGCTCGAGCGGGCCGCCGTGCTCCTCCTGATAGGCGATTTCGGCCAGGGCGGCGGCGTCGTCGATCTCGCCATCGGCCCGCGCGGCATGTTCGAGCGCGATGCGGGATCGCGCGACGAGCAGATGCTCGGCGGCGCCGGCCTCGTCAAACAGCTTCTCGGCCTGCTCCCAGGAGGCCAGCATGCCGAACGGGTCGCCGGCGTTCTGCTGCACGTCGCCACGCATCATCAGCCGCCGTCCGGCCAGCACCGGATCGTCCAGATCGCCGAACCGGGCATCCAGCTCGTCGAGGGTCGCGGCCAGGGCGGCGTCGCGGTCTTCGCGCGCGTGCTCACGGGCCAGATCGAGCAGCTCGGCGGCGGTCGCCTGAGCCGGGATCTCGGGAAGAGGCTCCGGATTCGAAGCGGGAGCCGGCGCGGCGGACGGCCGCCGGCTCGGCGACAACACCAGGTCGATGCCGTACGGCTGAGCACCGATCTCGGCCTCGACCAGCCGGCTCTGGTGCTCGGTGCCGTTGCGGGCGTCGAACCGGGCGGCCACCGCGCGAGCCCGGGCCGCCATCTCGGGCGCCAGCTCGGCCACGGTGATCTCGTCGCGCCCGGACCGGCGTACGGTCAGCTCGCCGTGCCCCAGCTCGGTGAGCCGGCGCAGCAGCAGCGCCGCATCGGCGGCGAACATCATCTCGGCGCCGGGCGACGGCGCCTTCTCCAGCCAGTCGATGTGCCGCTGGAGGATCTCGAGCCCTCGATGCTCGTTGCCGGTGCGGGCGCAGAAGCCGATGTGCGTGCCGATCTCCCACAGGTCGGCCAGCTTGGTGCGCTCCAGCCGGTAGGCCCGCCGATGGGCGTCGGCCGCCTTCTCCGGCTCGCCGGTGCGCAGGTAGGCCTCCATCAGGTTGTTGAGGATCTGCTGCGGCTGCTCGGTGCAGGTCAGCCGCCCGGCCAGCACCGGCTCGGCCAGCGCGACCGTCTCGGGGTAGCGGCCGCGATCGTTCAAATAGGACGCCACCGACGTCGGGTCGCACCCGGCGCAGTCGGACAGCTCGTCGCGTGGCGTCGCCTGCCAGCGCTCGAACCACGCCGCCGTCTCCTCGGCCTGACCCACGTGCGAGGCGACCAGATAGCGATGCTTGTAGACGGCCTGCAGGCTGTGGCCGCCCTCGCGGTAGCGGCGCTCCATGTCGTCGAGCACCGCCTGGGTGCGCTCGAGCGGCACCTGCGGGAACTTGGTCATCGTGCTGACCATGGTCTTGAACAGCCAGAGCAGTGTGTGGGTGTGCCGGCCGTGGTATGAGCCCGGGTTGTTGTCGAAGTCGCTCACACACCACGAGAAGGTGACGAA
This sequence comes from Actinoplanes sp. NPDC051343, assembly GCF_044455125.1. Lineage (NCBI taxonomy): Bacteria > Bacillati > Actinomycetota > Actinomycetes > Micromonosporales > Micromonosporaceae > Actinoplanes > Actinoplanes sp. NPDC051343. Next base: position 193,842 of record NZ_JBITEL010000012.1, on the reverse strand, counting down.
CGCCTTGGCCGGCTCGCCGCCGTAGATGTAGGCCTGCGTCGAGAGCAGCCGGGCGGTGAAGGCCAGGTCGGGGTCGCCCGCCTCGTCGACCTGCCGCAGCAGTTCGTCGTAGACGGCGATCTGGCCGGCGCCGTACGGCATCTCGTACGCGCGCTCCAGCAGCTCCCACAGTTCCTGAGCGGTCTTCATCGGTTTTCCCCCTCCGGCACCGCCCGGTCGAGCAGGCCCATGAACGACGTGGTGAGCAGCGCGGCGTCGGCCGGCCGGATCGGATGGTGCCCGAGCATCAGCGCCTGGCCGTAGAGCGACTCGACGGCCAGTCCGGCGAGCTCCGGGTCGGCGATCGCGACCACCCGGCGGACCAGCGGGTTGCGGTGGTTGAGCACCAGCTGCGGCCGGTCGGGCGGAGCGGTGGCGGCCAGCGCGTCGAGCACGCCGCCCCACAGGTCGTCGGCCTTCTCGCGGCTGGTCGTGAACTGCTCGTGGAACGCGGCCGCGCGGCTGACCAGGTAGAGCGCGGGGAGGTTGGCCGGATCGAAGGCGCGGATCACCACTTCACAGCCGAGCCGGTCGAGCCGCCGCTGGGCGACGGTCAGGAACGGGTGCAGCTGGAACTCGGTGTCGGCGTCGAGGCCGGTGAACCGGGTCGACAGCTCGGTCGGGTCCAGGCGCTCGGCCCGAACCTCCTGGTCGGCCGCGGACAGCCGCTCGATGATCTCGGCGTCGTAGACGTAACCGCCGTTGATCAGGCCGACCTCTTGAGCCGCGGCGACGGCGGCGAGCTGGCGGAACTCGTCGGTGGTGGCCGCATAACGCAGGACGCCGTACCGCGAGCGGAAGTCGGCCAGGGTGACCTGGCCCATGTTGGTCTCCATCGGGTACCACTGCTCGACCAGGCGCAGCATCTCGTCGTCGTGCAGGGCCAGCGCCTTGACGCCGAGATGGTGGATGCTCAGGAACTGGCCGAGCCGGTGCGGGTCGGTCGCGGCCAGGCGCACCAGCCAGCCCCGCAGCTGGTCGGCGATCGCGTCGCGGGCGTCGTTGAGGAGCCCGTCGTCGTAGAGCGCCTCCCGGCTCGCGGTCGGGCGCAGCTCGGTGCTGTCGACCACGCAACGGGCGAAGAACGCCCAGTCGGGGAGAAGGCCCTCGACGCTCTCGGCCAGCAGGATGCGCTTGAGGTAGACGCGGTGGCCACCGCGCACGGCCGGGTTGACCGGGGTGGGCAGCACGAACGCGGCGCCGGTCAGGCCGGCCTCGGGCACGTTCAGCTCGATCACGTCGAACGGCTGGAAGCCGAAGGTGCGCTCGCCGTACGCCAGGAGGCCGTTGCGGCCCATGTCCCACGGGAGCCGACCGGCCGTCACCGGCTCGCCGTCGACGACCACCGGGACGGGCAGCAACGAGCCGTAGAGCTCGGCGAGCTCGCGTACGGTCGTACCGGAAAGAAGCGACTCGCTGCCGCGCCGCGGCAGCAGGGTGACCGTGGTCCCCGGCTCGCGTTCCTCGCCCGGGCGCACCTCGTAGCGCCCGTCGGACGAGCCGATCCAGAGCACCGCCGGGGAACCCTCGCGGCGGGTGTGCACGTGGATCTCGTCGGCCACCAGGAAGCACGAGAGCAGGCCGATGCCGAACTGGCCGAGGAACTCGTGCCGCTGGAAGCCCAGCTCGTCGCGTTTCGAGCTGCGGCCGATGGTGGCCAGCAGCTCGTGCACCTGCGCCTCGGTCAGACCGATGCCGTTGTCGCTGACCCGCAGCCGGCCGTCGCCGGTGACCAGGTCGACCCGGCCCTGCTCGGCCCGGCCCGGCTCGACGTCGCCGGCCGCGGTGATCGCGTCGACGGCGTTTTGCAGGAGCTCACGGACATAGACGCGCGGGCTCGCGTAAAGGTGGTGGCTCAGAAGGTCGACGATGCCCCGGAGGTCGACCTGGAACGTGTTGCTCACGGTCGGAGAAGGTACCGGTTGGGGCTGACAAAAACGGGGCAGTTCTCACTGCCCCGTTAACAAGATCAGCTCAACTGGCCCGGCTCGGCCCCTTTGGCGATCGGCGCCTTGACCAGATTGCCCCACTCCGTCCAGGAACCGTCGTAGTTGCGAACCTGGGGATAACCCAGCAGATGTTGCAGCACGAACCAGGTGTGACTCGAGCGCTCACCGATCCGGCAGTACGCGATGATGTCGTCCGACTCCTGCAGACCCAGCCCGTCCCGATAGATCTTGGTCAGCTCGTCGGCCGCCTTGAACGTGCCGTCGTCGTTGGCCGCCGACTTCCACGGCTTGCTCACCGCTCCCGGAATGTGGCCGCCGCGCAGTGCACCCTCCTGCGGGTACGCCTCCATGTGGGTCAGCTCACCCGTGTATTCCTGCGGGGAACGCACGTCGACCAGCGGCCGGCCGCCGGCGATGTGTGACATCACCTCGTCGCGGAAGGCGCGGATCGGCTCGTCGCTGCGCACCGGCACGGGATATGACGACTTCTCCCGCGACGTCTTCTCCCGGGTCAACTCCCGGCCCTCGGCCGACCACTTCTGCCGGCCGCCGTCGAGCAGACGGACGTCGCGGTGGCCGAAGAGGGTGAAGACCCAGAGCGCGTACGCCGCCCACCAGTTGAAGTTGTCCCCGTAGAAGACGATCGTGTCGTCGCGGCCGATGCCCTTCGCCTCGCACATCGCCGCGAACGCCTCGGGGTCGAGGTAGTCGCGGGTGAGCTGGTCGTTGAGCTCGAGGTGCCAGTCGACCTTGACCGCCCCGGGGATGTGCCCGGTGTCGTAGAGGAGCACGTCCTCGTCCGACTCCACGACCACGAGGCCGGGAGTGTCGAGGTTGGCCGCCAGCCACTCGGTCGTGACCAGCTTGTCGGGATGGGCGTACGCCTGCAGTTGCGGCGCCGGATCGTTCGGAATCGACATGGTTGTCACGCTATCTCTCTGTCTGACGGGGCGTCGCCGACCGGACTCAGCGTCGGCCGTTTGGCCGTGACAATGGTGGCCGACGACTGCCCGCGCAGATGCCGCCGGAACCAGGGTGCGAGGTGCTCGCGGGCCCAGCGCAGGTCGGCACCGCGAGCGAGCAGCCACGGGGTGGGCGCGGGCATCGGGGGCACGAGCATCCAGTCCTCCTCGATGCCGACGCCGAGCGCGTTGAGCACGTGCCCGGCGACCCGGCGATGGCCGGCCGGCGAAAGGTGCAGGCGGTCCGGCGCCCACATGTCCGGATGGTGGAAGGAATCGTCGGCGAAAAGGTCGATCACGTACGCGCCGTACTTCTCGCCCATTCCGGTCGCGCCGTCGTTGAGGATCGCCGCCCGCGGGCCGATGATCCGCTGAGCCGGCAGGTGGGAGGTTACGTCGGCGAACCGGAAGAGGATCACGTCGGCACCGCTCGCGCGCAGCCGCTCGACCATCGGCTCGAAGCGGTGGACCAGGGCGTGCGTGTCCATCCTCGGCCGGAGCACGTCGTTGCCGCCGGCCGCGACGCTGACCAGGTCCGGTTTCATGGCCAGGGTCGGCTCGAGCTGTTCGTTGACGACCTCGTCGAGGACCTTGCCCCGGATCGCCAGGTTGGCGTAACGGAAGTCGGGACCGGCGTCGACGGCGAGCCGGGCGGCCACCAGATCCGCCCATCCCCGGTAGGTTCCGTCGGGGTACGGATCATTGAGACCTTCGGAAAAGCTGTCGCCCATCGCCACGAAGCTGCGCCAGGTCATCCCGCCTCCTGAACGTCTCTTCAGCCGTAGTTGCACCAGCAGTTTTCCACCGGACAGGGAGTTTCGGCAGAGTGATGATGGCGACACACCGATAACCGGTCGCTACCCTCCGGCGGCATCGCTACGGTGCTCCCCATGCTGTTGCGGATGTCCGGCCTTCTGCTCAGGACCCTGCGCGAGGAGCCGGCCGACGCGGAGGTGCCGAGCCACCGGCTGCTGCTCCGGGCCGGGTTCATCCGCCGCGCCGCGCCGGGCGGCTACACCTGGCTTCCGCTCGGCAAGCTGGTGCTCGACCGGGTCACCGCGATCACCCGCGAAGAAATGATCGCGGTCGGCGCCCAGGAGGTCGCGTTCCCGGCGCTGCTCCCCCGCGAGCCCTACGACATGACCAGCCGCTGGACCGAATACGGTCCGTTGTTGTTCACCCTGAAGGACCGGCGGGGTGCCGACTATCTGCTCGCGCCGACCCACGAGGAGATGTTCACCCTGCTCGTGCAGGAGATGACCAGCTCCTACCGCGACTTCCCGCTGGTGCTCTTCCAGGTGCAGACCAAATACCGCGACGAGGCGCGGCCGCGGGCCGGCCTGCTGCGCGGCCGGGAATTCCTGATGAAGGACGCCTATTCCTTCTCGCTCACCGAGGGTGAGCTCCAGCGGACGTACGCGGTGATGCGCGCCGCCTACCAGCGCGTCTTCGCACGCCTGGACCTGGAACACACGATCGTCGCCGCGATGTCCGGTGCGATGGGCGGATCGGCCTCCGAGGAGTTCCTGGCGTCGGCGTCGGTCGGCGAGGACACCTTCGTCGGCTGCTCGTCGTGTTCCTATGCGGCCAACACCGAGGCGGTGGTCACTCCGGTCCCGGCGCCTCCCGGCGTCGACTGGCCCGCTTCGGCGGTCCACGACACCCCCGACACCCCGACGATCGCGTCGCTGGTATCGCTCGCCAACGCGCGCGCCCTCGGTGGCCGCACCGACTGGACCGCCGCCGACACGCTGAAAAACGTCGTGGTCACCGTCCACCACCCCGGCACCGACGCCCCCGAACTACTGATCATCGGCGTGCCGGGAGACCGCGAGGTCGACATGAAACGCCTCGACGCCGCCCTGGCCCCGGCCACGGCCACCCTTTTCGACGACTTCGCGTCGCGTCCCGACCTGGTCAAGGGCTACATCGGCCCGCAAGGTCAGTCGGTGCGCTACCTGGCCGACCCGCGGGTCGCGCCGGGCACGGCCTGGCTGACCGGCGCCAACACGCCCGGCAAGCATGCCACCCACGTCGTGGCCGGCCGCGACTTCACCCCCGACGGCACGATCGAGGCGGCCGGGGTCCACGCCGGCGACCCGTGCCCGGCCTGCGGCGACGGCTCCCTGACGATGCGCCGCGGCGTCGAGATCGGGCACATCTTCCAACTCGGCCGCCGCTACACCGACGCCTTCAAGGTCGACGTGCTCGGCGCCGACGGCAAACCGGTGCGCCCGACCATGGGCTCCTACGGCATCGGCCTGTCCCGCGCGGTCGCCGTGATCGCCGAACAGCACCACGACGACCGTGGCCTGCTCTGGCCCGACGAGGTGGCCCCGGCCGACGTGCACGTGATCGCAGCCGGCAAGGACGGCCAGGTCGCGGCCGCCCTGTCGCTCGCTGAGGCGCTCGCCGAGGACGGTCTGCGGGTGCTCGTCGACGACCGGCCGACGCTGTCGGCCGGCGTGAAATTCACCGACGCCGAGCTGATCGGCATCGCACGGTCCGTGGTGGTCGGGCGCCGTTTCCACGACGGGTACGCGGAGATCCGCGACCGCCGAACCGGGGAACGACACGATGTGGCACTCAACGACGTCCCAGGTGTAATCAAGAAGTCACTCGGGTACCGCACAGGAAACGGGCGGGAGGTGTGAGCATGGCCAGACTGGTCGCTGACGTGATGACTCGCCGGGTGGTCTATCTACCCGAGGGCACGATGCTCGACGAGGCCGCCCAGGCCATGCGCGACGAGAGCATCGGCGACGTCGTCGTCACCCACGGGCCGACCATGGTGGGGCTGGTCACCGACCGCGACATCGTGATCCGGGCGATCGCCGAAAACCTGCCGCCCAAGACCACGACGCTCGGCTCGATCGCGTCGCACGAGCTGCTGATGATCGAGCAGTCGGCCACTGTGGATGAGGCCGTGCACGCGATGCGCGAGCGGGGCGTACGCCGCCTCCTGGTCTGCGACGCCGACCGCAAGGTGGTCGGCATAATCAGCTTGAGCGACATCGCTCTCGCACCCGCAGCCGCCGCCTGACCGCTTCTCCCGGGCGCAGGGTCGTTTCCGTCTCGCAGCCGCCGCCTCACCGCTTCTTCCGGGCGCAGGGTCGTTTTCGTCTCGCAGCCGCCGCCTGACCGCTTCTTCCGGCGCTCCGGCGTAGGGTCGTTTCCGTGAGTGACATGCCCCCGAAGCTGGCCGAGATCGTCGACGAGTTCGCGGCCGCGCCGCGCGATGTGGTGCTCGAGATGCTGCTCGAGTTCTCCGACGCGGTGCCCCCGTTGCCGGCCTCCCTCGCCGGCCACGACGGCATGGAACAGGTGCCGGAGTGCCAGACCCAGTTCTTCCTCACGGCCGAGGTCCAGCCCGACGACACCGTGGTGACCTACTTCGACTGCCCACCCGAGGCGCCGACCACGCGGGCGTTCGCGGGCATCCTCTCCGAGGGCCTGGCCGGGGCGACGACCAAGGAGATCCTGGCCGTCCCCGACGACCTCTACGCAAAGATGGGCCTCTCCCAGGCAATCACCCCGCTACGCATCCGCGGCGGCACGGCAATCCTGGCCCGCTTGAAGCGTCAGATCCGCGACCAGTTGGGATAGGCGCCATCGCGGCCTACCGTGTGACCCGTGGATATTCAGGTCTGGTCCGATGTCATCTGCCCCTGGTGCTACCTGGGCAAGCGCCGCCTGGAAAAGGCGCTGAGCGAGTTCCCGGCCGAGGCGAAGGTGACCTATCGGGCCTACCAGCTCGACCCCTCACCGGTTCGGCAGGGGCTGCCGATCAAGGAGGCGCTGGCCGCCAAGTTCGGCGGCCCGGCCCGCGCCGACCAGATGTTCGACCACGTGACCAGCGTCGCCGCCGCTGACGGGCTGACCCTCGACTTCGACCGGGCGATCGCCGCCAACACCTTCGACGCCCACCGGCTGATCGCCTGGGCCACCGCCCAGGACCGCCAGGCCGACATGCTCGAGGCGCTCCAGCGGGCCCACTTCCAGGACGGCGTAGACGTAGGCTCGCGGCCGGCCTTGGCCGCGGTGGCCGCCGGCATCGGCCTCGACCGCGATGCCGCCCTGACGTACCTCGAGTCGGACGCCGGCACCGGCGCCGTCAACGCCGACCTGAACGAGGCCCGCGAACTCGGCATCACGAGCGTCCCGACCTTCGTGGTCGACGGCAAGTACGCCATCCAGGGCGCCCAGGAAACGGCCACGCTGGTGGCCGCCCTGGAGGAGATCACCCGCCGCGAAGCCGTAGACGCCGGTCGATAACGTTTCACGTGGAACCATGCCGGCCAATGAATTTGCCCTGGTCAGCTCATGATCCGACCGCCACGCATGCCCGTAGCTCTGTGAGCACCCCGGCCAACCCGCCTCGGCTGGGGCGTTCGACCTCTCCAGCCTGACCCGCTGACCCAGGGCGCAGGTCGGGACGGATTCGGGCCTCAGCGCGCTTACCGCTAGCGACGATGCACTCCCTCGGCCGGGTCCTTCCGCCCTCGGCGAAGTGCCGGATTCCCCGGCGGCCTGAACCGGTACCACCGGCCCCGCACACCAACCTGGCTCCCGCCTCAGCGCGATCCGCACTCTTCTCAGCCTCGGACCTTGATTCGGTCTTCGACTGACCCGCGCCCCCGCCAGCGCCTGCCACGACTGGATCGCTTCCCGGCCGGGCTGCTGCGCATTCACTCCGCCCGCACCTCGATGACCGTAAGTTCCTGTGCGTTCCAGCCGCAGGAAGAGAATCGGCGAGTAGGTGTCGCTTGGTCCAGAGGCTTCGACCCTCCGGCGGTTGCCGTCCAAATCCACGCACGCGGCCCGGGGCCTTAACCAGCGCGCCCCACGGCCGGACCATTGTCGAGCCAAACTAAGGCGCCGGCCCGACCCGCGCCTCCCGGGCCGAACCGCACCTTCGGGCCAGGCCGCAGCTCCCAGCCGACTGCCTCGACGCGACCGCTTGCCATCCCACACCCCACGCACTCTGCCCAGGGCCCTGACCAGCGCGTGCCACCGCCGGACCGCTGTTCAGCCGGACCGCTGCACCGACCCTCCCCTCGACCCGTTGCCGTCCACGCCCCAGGCCACCGGCTTACGTCTCAGCCCGCGCCCCGCGCCCACGTCGGCCTCAGCCCGCGCTTCATCCAATTCGGCTGGCGACCCTTATAAGGCGCCCCGTCTCGAGGTAGCCCGCAATTCGACCCGTCCGCAGTTCCAGCCCCCGCCATGGCCGGCCTGCGCCCCGGTTCGGACCGTTGTGGGCCATGTTCAGCCGGACCCGGTTCTGCCCTCTCCCCCGATGACCAGAACGGGCAGCCGGGCCAACTCGATCAGGCCAGCTCCCGGGCCAGTCCTTCGATAACCTCAGCGCCGGGCAGCGCACCAAGGGCCGGCCCGGCAATCGCGATCTTGCTGTGCCGCACACCTGACCCGATGATCACGTGCGGGGTGGCCACGACCCGGGAATCGACCAGGATCGGCCAGTCGGCGGGCAGCCCGATCGGCGTGATGCCGCCGTACTCCATCCCGGTCTTCGCCACCGCGTCGTCCATCGGCGCGAAGCTGCACTTCCGCACGTCCAGATGCCGCCGCACGACGCCGTTCACGTCGGCGCGCGTGGTCGCCAGAATGATGCAGGCCGCATAGCGCGTGATCTCGCCCCGGCGGCCGGCCACGATCACGCAGTTGGCCGACACATCGAGCCCGACCCCGTAAAACTCGCAGAACGCCGCGGTATCGGCCAGCTCAGCATCGATCGGCGCGACCATCACCTGGTCGGCGTCGACCGGCGCGTCGTCGGGCCACACCGCCAACGCCTTGGCAACCGGGTCCGCGAGCAGGTCGAGGCGGGACTGGGCAGGTTCGAGCTTCAGGCTTCCCATCACGCCCGTCATCCTTGCTCACTCCCCGCCGAGCAGAAACCCCCGCCACACCTCCGTGCCCAGTTCGCTCAGCCGGGTCCGGATCCGGCCGATTGTCAGGGGATGTGAGGGAGAGACGCGGCGGGCACATCGGGACCATCAGTGGTCTCGCGATGCTCACCGGCGCCACCGCCCTGGCCGCGGTCGCCGGTGGCCGGCACTCCATTTTTGCCACGTTGCTGCTCGGTTTGCTCTCGCTCGGGATGGCTCACTCGCTCTTCGTCGAGATCCGGCGGCAGGCCCGCCGCCGGGCGAGGTGGAGCCGCCACGACACGGTCAACACTGTCGTCCTGGCCTTTTTTGGCGAGGGCGCCCTGCTCGTCACGCTCGTTGCGGCCGGCCGGGAGCCGGTCCGGGCCGTCGGCCCGATTCTCTCCTTGGTGTACGCAACGGCCTGCGCCCTTTTCGTCACCGACCGCCGTCGCGCGGTCGCCGCCGCCCAGCCGGTCATCAACCGCAGCGGCCAAAGCCAAGAAGCCGCGACGACAGGACCGGTAGCCCACCGGCCAGAGCAAAGCCAACGGATCCCCACCACCGAGCCACCGCCGCGCCGGCCGGAGCAAAGCCGAGAAGCGGCCGCCGCCCGCGAGCA
>NZ_JBITEL010000012.1:0-184284 GCF_044455125.1 Actinoplanes sp. NPDC051343 | reverse complement strand
GCGCAAAGCCGAGAAGCCGCTGCCGCCCGCGAGCAAAGCCGAGAAGCCGCTGCCGCCCGCGAGCAAAGCCGAGAAGCCGCTGCCGCCCGCGAGCAAAGCCGAGAAGCCGCTGCCGCCCGCGAGCAAAGACCGGCGATCGTCAACGCACAGCCAATTCCCTGATCGCCCGGACAGTCGACCCCGTCGTCCCCGCAGTGTCCGCTTCAACGCCTGAGCAGCCCGGCCGCGTCGATCCGCTAGGTCGGCAGGACCACGATCATGGGCGGGACCAGGACGCCGTCGGTCTCGAGCGGCAGCTCGGGTGCGGGCAGCCAGTCGAGGCCGAGCGCCTCGGGTCCGACCCCGTCGTCGGCGCCCAGGCGGGGCTCGCCGTCGGCCACGGTCACGGAAAACACTGAGGTCATGCCCGACGGGTACGGCATTTCGAGGACGTATCGAGCGTCGCCGACCACCAGGCCGGTCTCCTCGAACACCTCGCGCCGCACCGCCTGCTCGGGGGTCTCACCAGGCTCTATGCCGCCGCCTGGCAGGGTCCACCACTCGCCGCCACCGAATCGTCGGCTCCGCTCGTGCACCATCAGCACACGGCCATCCCGCACGATCACGGCGGCGGCCCGTTTTCGTTCGCTCACGGTCGCAGGCTAACCGCCCGGCAGGCCGGCCCGCAGGACCACGTTGGTGGGTGTGAATAAGCCGATGGTTTACCCGGTCATTGCCGTGGTGCTCGAATCCAGAGCACCACGGCGTTACATCCCATTTACGCCAGATAGTCGATCCGCGTAGGGGGCATGTCACTCCTGCCGTCACGGTGTCCCTTCACCGCCAGGATCTGGTTGACGTTGATGTGGGCCTGCTCGAAGGCGAGCGCGGAAGCCGCCATGTAGAGCCGCCAGACCCGGGCCCGGCCAGGGCTGGTCAGGCGTACGGCGGTCGACCAGTCGGACTCCAGGTTTGCCACCCAGGCACGCAGCGTACGGGCGTAGTGCTCCCGGAGAGCGTGCACGTCGCGTACCTCGAAGCCCGCCTCCTCGAGGAGGGTGACCGTCGTGCCGACCGGCGCCAGTTCCCCGTCGGGGAAGACATAGGCGTCGATGAAGGAACGCTGCTCGTGCGGCTGCTTCGGCGGCAGGTGCAGGCGGCCGATCTGGTGGTTGAGCAGGCGCCCGCCCGGCCGCAGCTGGCGGTAGAGGATCTTGGCGTAGTCGAGGTAGGGCTCGGTGCCGACGTGCTCGGCCATGCCGACGCTGGAGATCGCGTCGAAGGGCCCGTCGTCGAGGTCGCGATAGTCCTGGATCCGGATCTCGACCTGGTCGGTGAGGCCGGCCTCGGCGACCGCCTTGCGGGCGTAGTCGGCCTGCTCGCCGGAGAGGGTGATGCCGAGCACCTGCACGCCGTAGTGCTTCGCCGCGTGCATGGCCAGGCTTCCCCAGCCGCAGCCGACGTCGAGCAGCCGCATCCCGGGTTTGAGGCCGAGCTTGCGGCAGATCAGGTCGAGCTTGTCGCGCTGCGCGTCGGCCAGACCGTAGCCGGCTTCGTCGTGCATCCAGTACGCGCACGAATAGACCATGCTCTCGCCGAGCACGATGCTGTAGAAGTCGTTCCCGACGTCGTAGTGCTGGCTGACTGCCTGCTTGTCCCGGCGTTTGCTGTGCTGGGCGCCACTGACGCGCATTTCTTCCGGGGGCGGCTTGGGTTGGGTGCCGATGATCCCGAGCTTGAACGCCTCGGCGACGACCGTACGCAGTGGCACGTCCTGGATGTCCGGCGAACGCCAGAGCAGCGCGGCGAGCCGGTTCAGCGCGTCGTACAGGTCGCCCTCGAGATCGATTTCGCCCGAGATGTACGCACGGGCCAGGCCGAGCTCGTTCGGCTGCCATATCAGGCGGCGTAACGCTCGCCTGTGCCGGACGATCAGCGTCGGCGCGTCTTCCGGACCGGCGACGGAGCCGTCCCAGGCGCGCAGCCGGATCGGCATGGGCATCTGCAGCAGATTTTCGAGAAGGCTTTTGAGCCTGGTCGCGACGCTCGGTGTGGGGGTGGTGGTCGGCATAGGAAACCTCCCAGCTGGAGGCGGTCACGGAGGGGGTATCGGCGTGACCGAATCTTGAACCGACTCACTATCCGCCCGACGCGGCAAATTACATAAGGTCCTTCTATTGTTTTGTGACTGACAACTCACAGTCCGCCAAAATGCCCGGTCACACCACCCGCAACACCCGTTCCAGGGTTTCCGCACGCATCGGCCGCGCTCGTTCCCGTCGGGTCTCGCCCAGGGCGTCGAGCACCCTCCGTCGCTCCACTTCGGACAGTATCCCGACGAAGGGTGATGTGCGCCGTAATTCCACCGCGTAGCCGGCCGAGGACGTCAGCACTTCCAGTACCGCTTCCGGCCCCTCGTCGATCACGGCCTGCCAGCGGTCGATCCACTCCCAGGAATGACCCTCGGGATGCAGTCGCCGCAGCCGACGCAGGTTGCTCGTGGCGGCGGCCAGGATCGCGGCCGGGTTGACGACGAACTTCCCGGCGATCGCCCGGTGCAACCACAGCTGCTCGGTTTCGGTGCGGCTCAGAGCCGGCCGGATCAGAGCCTCGACATCGGCGCGCCGCAGCTTGCGCTGCGTTCCTACCGAGACGTACGGGAGGAGACCGCGCGCGCAGAGATCTGACACCTGCCGTCGCGACGACCGGAGGAGGATCGCCGCTTCACCGATGCTCAGTAGTTCGGGGGATGTGCGCATCGTCACGCGAGGATGTTCTCGCTCGCCACTCCCGCAACGCAACAACCGAACGGCCGTTGACTCTTTCAGCTGGACCGTACTGACGACCGGGGCACGCTCGTGAACAGGTACGTAAGCGTCTCCAGCAGCTCTTTGGTCATCGCCACGCCGGTCATCCGTTCGATCAGCGCGAAAGCGGCCTCGGTGCAGTACGCACGGTATTCGTTCCGATCGCCCGGCCGGAGCCTCTGCGCCGCCGCGAACCCGGCCCCGTCGATGACCGGCCTCAAGTCCTCGGCACCACTACCGGCAATCCGGTCGGCCGCCATCGGGTCGAAGTCGAGTCGCACGCTCTGGTCGTCGAGCACCAGCAGCCGCCCGCGCCCGTCCTTCCCGCGATAGTGGGAGATCAGCGTCGTCCCGCGCGACAGCGGCCAGACCTGCGAATCCGTGGTGCCGAACGTCCCGCCGTCCTCAATCATCAGCGTCCACTCGGCCACGTGGGCAACGCCGTAGAAGTATCGATCGGCGCCGACCTCCTGCCCGTCCCCCGACCCGACCAGCTGATCCCACCCGATCCGCTCGAGCTCTTTCCCGCCGCTCTGCTTGATCACCTGCTGCGGCGTCCGCTCCCGGATCCACGTGAAACAGAACCCCTCACCGAAGTCCCGGATCCCACCGAACCACCGATAGTCCTCGGCCACCGCCGCCCGCCCGACAACAAGCAGCGACGAAACCGCCGGCACAGGCGACCGCCTGACTGAGGGCAGACCGGAGCCCCCACTCCCCCGAGGTACGGCCCCCACGCCGTTGGCCCCGCATCCGCCCAGCACACCGCCACCAAGAAGCCAGAACAAAGATCGCCGCCGCACCGAGCCAGTAGATCAGCCGAACCCCCCAAGGACCATCCCACTCGGGTTTTCCCCAGCCCCACCACATACACAAGAAGCGCGACCAAAAGGCCGCGCCATCCCAACCACACCTCCCGGCCCAGGGCCGCCGCCGGCATCCGCACCACCGCCCCGGCTCCCAAGCGCTGGGCCATGCAGCCTCCACCACCACACTTCGGCTCGCCCACCCAGCCGCTCCCACCGCAGCGCGCGGCTTCCAGGACTCGGCCCACAGCCGCACCCCACCGCGGCACCCAATCTTCAGGACTCACCCCCACAGCCGCACCCCACCGGCACGCAATTTCGGGGCTCGCGCACGGCCGCAATCACCGCTCACCGCAGCCTCGGTTCAGGATCAATCCCGTAAACGGAGTCACCGCGCTTATCGGGGTTCTACGGCGGAGTCCCACAACGGCCCACGGGGGGGTATGGAGGGTCTGCGCCCACAACCGCCCACCGAGCAGTGGGGGTGCGAGGCCACAACCTCCGCGTTTCTGCAGGCTGCGGCGCGACCGCCCACCGCGTTTCCTGTGAGGCTGGGCCCACGACGGCCCACCGCGCTTTCCAAGTGCGGAGCCACAACCGCCCGCTTTCCGGGGGATGGGTCATAACCGACCCACCGCGTTTCCCTAGGGGCTGGGCCCATAGCCGCCCACCGTGTTCCGGGGGCTAGGCCACAACCCACCCACTGCGTCTCCCAGGAAGCTGGGGGCGCACAGCCGCCCACCGCCTTTCCCAGGGGCCGGGTCCACCACCACCCATCGCACCGCGGATTACTGGCGGCTTAGCCAAAGCGGTCGAGCTCATCGCAGCAGGGAATTCCGCGGCCCGGCCCGCAGCCGACGCGGCCCGCAGCCGAACCCACCGCAACGCGGATTCCCTGGGGATCGGCCAGCGGAAGGACCCGCCGCACTCGTCGCGCCCGCCGCAAGGCAGGTTCCCGAAGGAGGTTCGCCCCCGCACCCGAACCCACCGCGCCCACCGCAACGCGGGGCGTCCGGGGGCTCGGCCCCCGGAGCAGACATGACGAGGGTCCCCGGTCCGCGCTTTCCGCGGACCGGGGACCCCGACACTCGTGGAGCCCAGGGGACTTGAACCCCTAACCCCCGCCTTGCAAAGGCGGTGCTCTGCCAGTTGAGCTAGGGCCCCCGAACCAAAACCTATCGAAGGTCAGGAGCAGTGGTGGCCTCATGCCACAACGCCCGCTCGTCGCTGGACGCCTTGACCTTCTTGATAACAAATGCAGCGGCACCAACCAGGCCCGCAACAATGAGGAGCTTCTTGAACATTGCCCAACTCCCAACGGATTACCGCGAGCGAAGCGAAGCGAGCGACCCGAGCAACCGAACCGAAGGTATTCCGCGAAGCGCAACCACCGCAACGCGGGGCGTCCGGGGGCTCGGCCCCTGGAGGGAAATGACGAGTGGGCCCCGGTCCGCCGTGTGTGCGGACAAGGGCCCCCGCCACTCGTGGGGCTAGATGGAATCGAACCATCGACCTCAGAGTTATCAGCTCTGCGCTCTAACCGACTGAGCTATAGCCCCGCGCGATTGCGACACCGAAGGTTACCGCACGGGCGTACGGGCCACCAAAACGGGGTGGCCCGTAACCCGGGCATGCTTGCCTCAGTCGCGCTCGGCCAGTGTGAGCTCGACGCCGCCGACCAGGTCGGCGCAGACGTTGTAGATGAACGCGCCGAGCGTCGCCAGGGCGGTGAACAGCACGACGTTGACCGCACCGATGAGCATCGACGTGCCGATGACGCCCCACGCGGTGATGCGGAAGCCCGTCTGGGTCGCCCCGTCGGTGCCGCCGCCGGCCGTCACCAGGGTCTTGAGGCTCTCGTTGACCGAGTTCCACACGCCCATGGTGTCGAGTGCCAGGTAGAGCACCGAGGTGGCGACCACGACGACGATGAACAGGACCACCGACACCGCGAACGAGAACTTCATCACGGACCAGGGGTCGATCCGCTTGAGGTTGAGCCGGGCCCGGCGGGGTCCGCGGCCGGCCGCCGCGGAGACGGTGGACCGGGCCGAACGGACTGCTTCAGAGACACGGGCCGCCCCGACTGCGGCCGAACCGGCCGCGCCGCCGCTGCTCGCACCGCCGCCGCTGTTGGGGCGCTGCTTGGGACTGCCGGGCTGGGCGGGCGAGCCGCCAGGGGCTCCTCCGGGGCGCTGCGGCGCCGGCGCCGATCCCGTACGCGGAGTGGCCGCGCTAGGCGCGGCCCCCTTGCCCTTCGTCACGATCGGCACGGTGGCCGAGCCCTTGGCGACTCCGGGCCCGCCGGGCCGTTTCGCGTCGGACGAATCGGTGTCGGCGGGCGGCTCGCCGGGCGGCGGGGCCATGCCCGGCGCCCGTGTGAACTTCGGCGGGGACGGGGCATCGGCGGGGACCCCCGCGCGGCCCGCGGGTTCGCGTCCGGCGCCGGCGTCCTTCTTGGCCGCCTCGCCCGGAGTCGCTGAGGTCCCGGGGCCCCCCGACTTAGCCTGTGTCTCCGGCATCAACTAGTCCTGTTCGTCAGGCTCGTCGGCATTGCGAGCAAGCGCCACGATGGTTACACCTTCTGGGAGGTCCATCAGCTTGACCCCCATTGTGTTCCGATCCCTCGTGCGCCGTACAGGCTTCACGGGAGTCCGGATGACACCACCATTGCTGGTGATGGCAAATAGTTCATCCTCCGGGCTGATCACCAGGGCACCCACCAGTCCACCACGACGCTCCGTGATTTTCGCAGTGAGAACGCCCTTTCCGCCCCGGCCCTGCACCGGGTACTCCTCGATGGGTGTGCGCTTCGCATACCCACCGTTGGTGGCGACCAACACATCCATACCGTCGCGTACGACCTCCATGGCCAGGAGCTCGTCGTCCCCGCTGAAGCGCATGCCGATCACGCCGGACGTGGCCCGGCCCATCGGGCGAAGTGCCTCGTCGGTGGCGTTGAACCGGATGGCCTGGGCGTGCTTGGAGACGAGGAGCAGGTCGTTCTCCGGTGCTACCAGGGCCGCCCCCACCAACTCGTCATCCTCCCGCAGGTTGATGGCGATGATGCCACCACTGCGGTTGGAGTCAAATTCGTCGAGGCGGGTCTTCTTCACGAGACCATTCTTAGTGGCGAGCACAAGGTACGGCTCGACCTGGTAGTTCGGGATCTGGATGATCTGCGCGATGTGCTCGTCGGGCTGGAAGGCCAGCAGGTTCGCGACGTGCTGTCCCTTGGCCGAACGCATGGCTTCGGGCAGCTCGTAGGCCTTGGCCCGGTAGACCCGGCCCTTGTTGGTGAAGAACAGCATCCAGTCGTGCGTCGAGATGATGAAGAAGTGCGAAACAATGTCGTCCTGACGCAGGATTGCGCCGCTCACACCCTTGCCGCCGCGCCTCTGCGATCGATACATGTCGACCTTGGTGCGCTTGGCGTAACCAGTTCGTGTGATCGTCACCACAACGTCTTCCCGCGCGATGAGATCCTCCATCGAGACCTCGCCGTCGAACGGGATGATCTGCGTCCGCCGATCGTCGCCGTACTTCTGGACGATCTCGCCCAGCTCCTCGGAGACGATCGCCCGCTGCCGCTCCGGCTTGGCGAGGATGTCCTTGAGGTCGGCGATGTCGATCTCGATGCGGGCGAGCTCGTCGATGATGCGCTGACGCTCGAGCGCGGCCAGCCGGCGCAGCTGCATGTCGAGGATCGCGCCGGCCTGCACGTCGTCGATGTCGAGCAGCTGGATCAGGCCGCCCTTGGCCTCGTCGGCGGTCGGAGAGCGCCGGATCAGAGCGATCACTTCGTCGAGCATGTCGAGCGCCTTGACCAAGCCGCGCAGGATGTGCGCGCGCTCCTCGGCCTTGCGCAGGCGGTACGCGGTCCGGCGCCGGATGACCTCGATCTGGTGCTCGACGTAGTAGCGGATGAACTGCGCGAGGTTGAGCGTGCGCGGCACCCCGTCGACCAGCGCCAGCATGTTGGCGCCGAAGGTCTCCTGCAGCTGGGTGTGCTTGTACAGGTTGTTGAGTACGACCTTGGCGACCGCGTCCCGCTTGAGGACGAGGATCAACCGCATGCCGGTACGGCCGGAGGACTCGTCGCGGATGTCGGCGATGCCGGTGAGCTTGCCCTCCTTGACCAGCTCGGCCACGCGCTCGGCGAGGTTGTCCGGGTTGACCTGGTAGGGCAGTTCGGTGACGACGAGGCACGGGCGGCCGCGGGAGTCCTCCTCGACCTCGACCACCGCGCGCATGCGGATCGAACCACGACCCGTGCGGTACGCCTCCTGAATGGCCGTCTGGCCGACGATCAGGCCGTAGGTCGGGAAGTCAGGACCCTTGACGATCTCCAGGACCGCTTCGAGCGTCGTGGCCTCGTCGGCCTCCGGGTGATCGAGCCCCCACTGCACGGCCGCGCCGACCTCGCGCAGGTTGTGCGGCGGGATCTTGGTCGCCATCCCAACCGCGATGCCCTCGGAGCCGTTGACCAGCAGGTTGGGGAACCGCGCCGGCAGGATCGTGGGCTCCTTGGCCCGGCCGTCGTAGTTGTCCTGCATGTCGACGGTGTCTTCGTCGATGTCGCGCAGCATCTCCATGGCCAGCGGCGCGAGCTTCGACTCGGTGTACCGCATGGCGGCCGGCGGGTCGTTACCCGCCGAGCCGAAGTTGCCGTTGCCGTCGATCAGCGGGTAGCGCAGCGACCACGGCTGGCCCATGCGGACCAGGGCGTCGTAGATTGACGAGTCGCCGTGCGGGTGGTAGTTGCCCATCACGTCGCCGACCACGCGCGCGCACTTGACGTAGCCCCGGTCGGGCCGGAAGCCGGCGTCGTACATCGCGTACAGGATCTTGCGGTGAACGGGCTTGAGGCCGTCGCGGACGTCGGGCAGCGCGCGGCCGACGATCACGCTCATCGCGTAGTCGAGGTACGAGCGCTGCATCTCGACCTCGAGGCCGACCGGCTCGACTCGCTGGGTCACACCGCCGCCGGTCTCCGCCTGGGGAACTTCGTCGCCGTCGGGGGATTCGGGAGTGTCAGTCACTGTTAACCCTTACTCAAGGTAAACCAGACAAGTGTGCCGAAAGCACGCGTCTCGCTGTGGATAACGTTGTGGAAAGAAGGGTCTCGCTGTGGATGACGGTGGGGGTGGCCGTTCAGGTTACGCACCACCCCACACTCGTCAGATATCCAGGAAGCGCACGTCCTTGGCGTTGCGCTGGATGAACGAACGCCGAGCTTCCACGTCTTCACCCATGAGCACGCTGAACAACTCGTCGGCCACCGCCGCGTCGTCAAGCGTGACCTGACGCAGCGTGCGCGTCGCCGGGTCCATCGTCGTGTCCCACAGCTCGTGGAAGTTCATCTCGCCGAGACCCTTGAACCGCTGGATGTCGTCCGGCTTCGCGTTCGCCTTCTTCTGCTGACGCAGCGCGATCAGTCCGTCACGCTCCCGGTCCGAGTACGCGTACTGCGCGTCGTCGCCCCGCTTGTTCCACTTGATCTTGTAGAGCGGTGGGGCCGCCAGGTAGACGTGGCCCATCTCGACCAGCGGCCGCATGAAGCGGAACAGCAGGGTCAGCAGCAGGGTCTGGATGTGCTGGCCGTCCACGTCCGCGTCGGCCATCAGCACAATCTTGTGATAGCGCAGCTTGGCGACGTCGAAGTCCTCGTGGATGCCGGTGCCCAGCGCGGTGATCAGCGACTGGACCTCGTTGTTTTTCAGTACCCGGTCGATCCGGGCCTTCTCCACGTTCAGGATCTTGCCGCGGATCGGCAGGATGGCCTGGATCTGGCTGTCGCGGCCCTGCTTGGCCGAGCCGCCGGCTGAGTCACCCTCGACGATGAACAGCTCGGACACCCGCGGGTCGGTCGACTGGCAGTCGGCCAGCTTTCCCGGCATCGAGCCGGACTCCAGCAGCGACTTGCGGCGAGCCAGCTTGCGGGCCTGCTGCGCGGCGATCCGGGCGCGGGCTGCCTGGTCGGCCTTGGTGATGATGGTCTTGGCGTCGGCCGGGTTGCGGTCGAACCAGTCGGCCAGCTGCTCGTTGGTCACCCGCTGGACGAAGCTCTTCATGTCGGTGTTGCCGAGCTTGGTCTTGGTCTGGCCCTCGAACTGCGGGTTCTGCAGCTTCACCGAGATGATCGCGGCGAGACCCTCGCGAATGTCCTCGCCCGAGAGGTTCTGGTCGCCCTTGAGGAGCTTCTTGTCCTTGCCGTACCGGTTCACGATGCTCGTCAGCGCGGCGCGGAAGCCCTCCTCGTGGGTGCCGCCCTCATGCGTGTTGATCGAGTTGGCGAACGTGTAGACCGACTCGCCGTACGACTCGTTCCACTGCATGGCGATCTCGACCGCCATGCCCTCCTCGACCGACTCCGTACCGAAGTCGATGACCGTCTTGTGGATCGGGGTCTTGGTCTGATTGAGGTGGCGTACGAAGTCGGAGATGCCGTCCTCGTACATGAAGGTGACCGTGCGGTGGTTGCCCTCTTCGTCGACCGAGCGCTCGTCGGTGAAGTTGATCGTCAGCGCCTTGTTGAGGAACGCGTACTCCTGGAGGCGCCGGTAGATCGTCTGGAAGTCGAACTCCAGCGTCTCGAAGATCTTGCCGTCGGGCCAGAACTGCACGGTCGAGCCGGTCGTCGTGGTCGCCTCGCCCTTCTGCAGGGGGCCCGGCTTGGACGCCGTGTAGTCCTGCCGCCAGACGAAGCCGTCCTTGTGGATCTCGACATGCATCTTGGAGGACAGCGCGTTGACGACCGAGACGCCGACGCCGTGCAGACCACCGGAGACCTTGTAGGCCGTGCCTTCGAACTTGCCGCCCGCGTGCAGGATCGTCAGCGCGACCTCGACGCCCGGCTTCTTGAGCTTGGGGTGCAGGTCGACCGGGAAACCACGGCCGTTGTCGGTGACCGAGACACCACCGTCGGCCAGTAGAACCACGTCGACGGTGTCGCAGTAGCCGGCCATGGCCTCGTCTACGGCGTTGTCCACAACCTCCCAGACCAGGTGGTGCAGACCGCGCTCACCCGTGGAGCCGATGTACATACCCGGACGCTTGCGAACTGCCTCGAGGCCTTCGAGAACGGTGATCTGACCGGCACCGTATTCCTGCTCTTTCTCTGCCACCCTCGGCCACTTTCTCGTGCGAAGACCCTGTACAGGGCCCCGAACGGGGTTGGCGGGCCGCCAAGCGACTGCCGGCGGGCACGGGGTTGCACCACAGGACAACCCGCGGGGAGGAGCGGACCACCGGTGGAACCGTGCACGCCGGTCGCCGCGGAGCGCCCGCGGATCGTGATCGGCTGGGAAAAACGCGTAGTGTGACGACTGCGAACGGAGCGCAGTCGTCACCCTATGCAATGCCACTACGGCATTTCCCGGTCTGCATCGATTCTACTCCGCGAAATCCAGTTCGCGGGGGTCCGGCACCCCTTCCGGGTGCCTCAGATTGCCGTAGGGCCGTTGAGCCCGCTACCCACGTCTCCCCCTACACGGCATCACCGCCCGGCGCAATCGGCGCGGATCCGGCTGTCGATCGTCGGGGCGCGCCTGACGCAATGTACGGGCACGCACTGCGACACTGCCTCACAACGGCGCGCGCTGGTGTCGTAACCTCGCCCGCGCGGGCCGGTGCATGGCCGGACGGCCGCGAGGCAGGGCGAGGAGGGGTGGCCCCCATGGCGCACGACAAGGGGCTGGAAAACGTCGCGGTGCACTGGCCCCGGACGAATCAGTACTACGACCCGGTGGCTCCCGCGGAGTTCGTCGACTTCGGGACGGTCGCCGACACACCGGACGTCGCGGCGCCCACCGGTGCGCTGGCTCTGCACATCGCCAAGAACGGCACGGTGCGGGCCACGGCGTACACCGAGCTGGTCGATCTGCTGCTCGGTCTCAACGGCGTGCTGTACGCGACCGACGCCGCGGCCGAGGACGAAGACCCGGTGATCGACCCGGATGGCTGCGCCTGGATCGCCGGCGGCCTCGAGCGCTTCGTCGAGAGCCACACGCAGTTCGGCAACCTGGTCACCTTCGACACCGTCGCCGAGGTCATGCGCGGCGCGGTCGCCGGCGGACGGCTCCCCGAGCAGCAGCTGCGCTGGCTCGATCAGCGGCTGGCGGCGCTGCGTGACGACGCCGGCAACGCTCCGCACTGGAGCTTCGCGCTCAGCGAACTGGCCGTGCTCGCCGGCTTCTACCGCCGCTGCGCCGAGCGCGGCTTCGCCGTCTTCGCCGACTACTGACCGCTGACCCGGCTGACCGCTGACCCGGCTGACCGCTGACCCGGCTGACCGCTGACCCGCTGACTTGGCCCGGATCAGCCGTAAGTGTCGCGCGGGCCGCGGCCCTGCACCCGGCGCGGGCCCTTGGTCCACGAGGGTGCGGCCGGCCCGTGTATCTGCAGCTTGATGACGACGTTGTGGCCGACCTCGGCCGCGATGCTCTTGAGCAGGGTGGCCGCCAGCAGACGTAGCTGCGTCGCCCACGCGGTCGACTCGGCCTCGACGGTCAGCACACCGGCATCCAGCTTGATCGGACGGCTGTGCTTGGCGATGTCCGGGCCGACCACCCGCTCCCAGGCGCCGAAGACGGTCGCCTCGGCCTTGGGCTTCTCCCAGCCGCGCGCCTTCATCAGGCGGTCGAGGACGGCGCCGAACTTCTGCGGGTCGCGCGGGTCGGGCCCGGGCCCGGAATAACCGCGAAGCCGCCGGCCCGAGCCCTCCCCGGCCGGACGCCGCCGCGGATTGCGGGCGGCCTCGCGGCGCTTGGCGAGCGCCGCATCGAGGACGGCCCGAGCCAGGTCGGGCCCGGCCAGATCAGGGTCGCCCGCCTCGCTCGCACCAGCTTTCCCGACGCCGCCGGCCGGTTCGGGCTCGGAGCCGCTGGCCGACTCAGGCCCGGACCTGATAGTCGACCCGGGCCCGGGCCTGACAGTCGACCCGGGGTCGGAGCTGACGGCCGGTTCGGGCCCGGAGCTGACAGCCGGTTCGGGCCTGCGCGTCGCATTGGATCGGCCCGGCACCGCCGGCTCGCCGCGCGGGGAAGGCGTCTGAGCGGGCCGCTGGGCGCCGGAACGGCCCGCGCCCGAGACGCGGGTGGCCTCGGCAGGGCCTGACGGCTCTGCGGGCGACTCAGCGGGCCACTCAGCGGGCCACTCAGCGGGCCGGGAATTGCGCGACGCGGGGCGGTGGGCCTGTGGATAAACACCGTCACCTGTGGACAGCGGTTGTTCGTCAGCCGACACGTTCCACCGATCCCGGGGTGACGGAGTAGCGGGCGCCGACCAGAGTCGCCGGGACGTCCTCGGGGACCGCACAGGTCACCAGGAGCTGGCCGGCGTCGCTGACCAGGGCGGCGAGCCGATCGCGGCGGCCGGCGTCGAGCTCGGCGAAGACGTCGTCGAGCACCAGCACCGGCTCGATCCCGTCGCTGCGCAGCAGATCGTACGCCGCCAGGCGCAGAGCCAGGGCGAACGACCAGGACTCGCCGTGACTGGCGTACCCCTTCGCCGGCAGATCGCCGAGGGCCAGCGTCAGGTCATCACGATGCGGGCCGACCAGCGTGACGCCGCGTTCGACCTCGGCGGTCCGCCGGTCGGCGAGGGAGGCGAGCAGGGCCTGCTCCAGGGCGGGCCGATCCGGGACGAGATCTTCGCCCAGCGGGGACGCGTACGAAATCGAGGCCGCCGACCGCCCAGCCGCCACCGCGTCGTAGGCCTTGGTGAGATGCGGCCCGAGGGCCGCTGCGAGCTCGAGCCGACCGGCCAGCAACTCGGCGCCGTGATGGGCCAGGTGCTGATCCCAGACCGCGAGGGTGGAGAGATCCTGTCCGCGGTTGCCGCCGACCTTGCGGGTCAGATAGGCCGTACGCAACAGGGCGTTGCGCTGCTTGACGACGCGGTCGTAGTCGGCGCGCACTCCGGCGTAGCGGGGCTGCCGGGCGACCAGCAGGTCGTCGAGGTAACGGCGGCGGACGGCCGGGTCGCCGCGGACGAGTTCGAGATCTTCCGGCGCGAACAGCACCATGCGCAGGGCACCGAGGATCTCCCGCGGGCGGCGGACCGGCGAACGGTTGAGGCGGGCCCGGTTGGCCTTGCCGGGAACGATCTCCAGCTCGACGAGCAGCTCGCGTCCATCGTGGACGAGCGTGCAACGGATGACCGCCGAGGTGGCACCCGCCCGGACCAGTGGGGCGTCGGTGGCCACCCGGTGACTGTCCAGAGTGGCCACGTAACCCAGCGCCTCGACCAGATTGGTCTTGCCCATGCCGTTCTGGCCGACCAGTACGGACACGCCCGGGTCGAGGTCGGCCGCCACCCGCTCGTAGGAACGGAAGTCGGTCAGCTCGACCCGGCGTACAAACATCCTTCGATCAGCCTCGGTCAGCCCACGACGGCGTGGCCGCCGAACTGCTGGCGCAGTGCGGCGACGGCCTTCATCGCGGGCGAGTCCGGCTGGCGCGACTCGAAACGCGTGAACAGCGAAGCGGCGATGACGTGCAGCGGAACGGCCAGGCGGACCGCCTCGTCGACCGTCCAGCGGCCCTCACCGGTGTCCTCGGCGTAGCCCTTGAGCTTGCCCAGCTCGGGGTCGCCGTCGAGCGCCCGGTCGAGCAGGTCGAGCAGCCACGACTTGACGACGCTGCCCTCGCGCCAGCTCTTGATCGCGCCGGGGACGTTGTCGACGTACTCCGAGGCCTCGAGCAGCTCCCAGCCCTCGGCCAGGGCCTGCATCATGCCGTACTCGATGCCGTTGTGAACCATCTTGGTGTAGTGACCGGCGCCGACCGGGCCGGCGTGGACAAAGCCGTACGGACCCGCCGGCTTGAGCGCCTCGAAGATCGGCATGGCCCGGGCGACGTGGTCGGCCTCGCCACCGACCATCAGGGCGTACCCGTTCTGGCTGCCCCAGATGCCGCCGGAGACGCCGCAGTCCATGTAGCCGACGCCCTTGGTCTTGAGGCGCTCGGCCCGCGGACGGTCGTCGGTGAACTTGGAGTTTCCGCCATCGATGATCAGGTCGCCCTCGCTGAGCAGGTCGGCGAGGGTGTCGATGGTGTTCTCGGTGATCTCGCCGGCCGGGACCATGGTCCAGACCACGCGAGGAGCGGCCAGCTTGTCGACGAGTTCTTGGAGCGAAGAGACGTCGGAGATGTTCGGGTTGTGATCGAATCCGACCACCTCGTGCCCGGCGGCGCGGACCCGCTCGCGCATGTTCCCGCCCATCCGGCCGAGGCCGATAAGGCCGAGCTGCATGGTGTTCCCCCTAGATGTGCGTTTCTCTCCCGCTCAGTATCAGCGAGTTACCCGGATCGGCATGATCAGATAGCGGTAACCGGGCACGATTTCGCCGTTTTCGCCTGCGGGAGAGATCACAGCGGGCTTGAACGCGTCGACGAACGACAGCACCGCGTTGGGGGCACCGAGGTTCTGCAGGCCGTCGATCAGGTACTGCGGGTTGAAGCCGATGGTCAGCGCCTCACCGGTGAAGGCCGCCTCCATCGCCTCGCTGGCCCGCGCCTCCTCCGTCCCACCGGCCTCGACCACCAGCCCGTCCTCGCTGAAGCTCAGCAGCACCGGGGTGGTGCGCTCGGCGACCAGCGCGACCCGTCGCACGACCTCGACCAGGGACGCGACGGCGACCCGGGCCTCGGCATTGTGGCTGGCCGGGAACAGCGAGCGGACCGGCGGGTAGTTGGCGCCGTCGAGCAGCCGGCTGGTCGTACGCCGGGTGCCGCCCGCGAGACCCACCATGCCCTCGCCCGCGTTGCCCTGGGCCAGCGCCAGCGTGACCGCCCCGCCGATCGGGCCGAGAGCCTTGGCGGTGTCGTTGAGGGTCTTGGCGGGCACGAGCGCGTTGAGGCTGATCTCCGAGTCGTCGGGGTTCCACTCCAGCTCGCGCATCGCCAGCCGGTAGCGGTCGGTGGCCAGCATCGCCATCGACGAGCCGTTCAGCTCGATGCGTACGCCGGTCATCATCGGCAGGGTCTCGTCACGACCGGCTGCGATCGCCACCTGGGCGACCGCGGAGGCGAAGGTGGCCGCGTCGACCGTGCCCGCGCTGGACGGCATGTCGGGCAGGCTCGGGTAGTCCTCAACCGGCATGGTCGGCAGCGTGAAGCGCGCGCTGCCGCAGACCAGTTCGAGGTGAGCGCCGACCGCGGCGATGTCGACCGGCTTGGCCGGGAGTGCCTTGGTGATCTCGGCGAGCAGGCGGCCGGAGACGAGGGCGGCGCCGTCGGCGTCGGCCTGCACCTCCACGCTCACCTGACTGGAGACCTCGTAGTCGAAGCCGGAGACCTGTAGCCGGCCGTCGGTGACTCGCAGCATGACGCCGGCGAGCACCGGCACCGACGGCCGGCTGGGAAGGCTCTTGGCCGTCCATGCCACGGCGTCGGCGAGTGCGTCTCGCTCCACCCGGAACTTCATGCTGTCCTCCGCGTCGCTTCCTCTATAGGGATCCGTGGACCCTCAGGAACTCTATGGCGCGTAGCAAGCCGGTGCGCCCGCGGCCCCGGTGCTGCGAAGTGAGACCGAGGGTCTTCGGCCTCAATCCGGCTCATCCACACCTTCCCCAACGCTGATGATTGCTTTTCGTTGTCTCAGAAGAACATCTAGTCGTCTTCATCGGTCCTGTGCATAGTGTGGAGAACTCATGTTGATGCAGGTCAGCGGGTTATCCACCGGTGATTCACATGTGGGCAACCGGGGTACAACCGTGGGTTTGGGTCCACAGTCGTCGCGCTGACGGGCGTTGTCCACCGTTGTCCACCGGCTATCCACCGGATATCCACGGGGTTTGTCCCCCGAGGTGTGGACAACGTTGAGACGCTACCGGCCCGTCGTCCCCAGAACCTTCAACAGGAAATCCACACCCGTCCACAGGCGGTGGACAAATTCGTGACTCTTCGTGTTTGTCCACATCGATTTCCCCACGCTTGATCCACATCTGTGGGGTTCGGGTCCTCGCCTTGTCCACCGCTGGGGATAACAACCTGTGGAGACCTGTGAATTGGTGTGGATAACGTTGGCACGAAACGGTTCCGTCCTGACGTTGACAAAGTGGGTTGGTGGTGGATCGGCTTTCGGGCCGTTTGGTGGGGTGATGAGTGGATCTTCTGGGGATAACGGGCGGGTGTGGATGGGCCGTTTCTGAGACGCGATCTTGCATCGTCATCGGTCGGTGGGTGTGGTTGCGGCCTTGGTGAGCTGGGGTTATGCGGTTGTCCACCGGGCTGGGGCGGCTGTGGGGTTGTGGGCGTCGTTGGGGACAACTTTGTGGGAAAGCTGGGCTTGCCTGTGGAGGCCTGTTGATAAGTCGGCGGCGCACGGGGTTTTCGGGCTGATCCGGCGCTCTTTTGCTGGGGATCGCGCCGGAGGGCTGTGGCTTCTGGTCTGCGGACGCCGGCGCCGTTTCGCCGGAATCGGCGGGCGTTGGTGGATGGGTCTGCTGGCCGGCGCTTGAGCAGCTTTCACCCGATCGATCCGCCGGCGTGGCTGTCGTTCGAGGTGCTGCGGTCCGATCGGCTGCCCAAGCGGCTCGCCTGATGGCCCGTGCGAGCCCTTGCCGGCCGATCGACCCAAGCGAGCCGTTGCCATCCGAGACCCGTTCGAGCCCTTGCCGTCCGATCCGGCTGGGGCGAATCGTTGCCGCGCGAGTCGTTGCTGTCCGACCGGCTCGTGCGAGCCGTTGTCGTGCGAGCCGTTGTCGTGCGAGCCGTTGTCGTGCGTGCCGTCGTCGTGCGAGTGGTCCGAGGTGGGCACGGAAGTTGGACTACACCAGCAAGTCGATCTATCTGGCGGCATTGATGACGTCCGCGAGTTAGGCGTTTGAGCCGTCAACCCGGGGGCGTTGCTGCCGTCACGGTTAGCCGTCCGACCTGGGCGCGTCGGTGCCGTTGGGGGTTAGCCGTTCGGCCCGTGGTGTTGCTGTCGTCGGAGTCGGCGCGGGCTGTCGAGGCACTCGTTGCTTTTGTCCAGCCGCTGTTTGCTGGCCCGTCTGTTAGATCTGGGGCCGTCGCCCGTCGCCCGTCATCTGGGTTGGTTCGGAAAGCTCATCCGAGCCGCCGAGCCGCCGAGCCGCCGAGCCGCCGAGCCGCCGAGCCGCCGAGCCGCCGAGCCGCCGAGCCGCCGAGCCGCCGAGCCGATGGGGCTGACTGCGTGATCAAATCCGTGCCGCAGTGCACCCGCGGCCCCACCCTCTACTGGGTGGGGCCAGCCAAGCACGAGGGTCTGACGTTTTTTGATAGCGGTCCACAGGAGTACGGGCCTCGGGATCTGCGGCTGCGGCCCGGACCGCCCCCACCCCGTTCTCTGGGAGGGGTGAAAGTGAAGCACCCGGGTCTGACAGCTTTTCCGTGTCGTCCACAGGAGTGCCGTCGACACTTGTTTTACGTTCAACTTTTGCCCATTCGGGCAATGCGGACGGGTCAACAGCCTGGGCAACGAGGGGGCGCGGGACGCAGGGCGGGCGATTGCGACGGCCGCGAAGAGCCGGGCGGGGCGAGGCGGCTTGGCCCGCGGAGACAGCTCGAGTTGACCGGCGATCTCGCCGACTAGCCGGGGAGAAGCTGATCCGGCCGGAAGGCCGGCAAGGAGGGTGACCCCGCGCCTGGATGGGGCTGCTTGCCGGGGCGCGCGACTTTGCGGTTGGGGGCCGGCTTGCGCGTACGTCTTCAGGTGCTTTGTTTGATGCGGTTCGTGAGTTCGGCGATCTGGTTGTAGAGCGAGCGCCGCTCGGCCATGTGCTGGCGGATTTTGCGGTCGGCGTGCATGACCGTGGTGTGGTCGCGGCCGCCGAAGGCCTGTCCGATGCGGGGCAGGGATAGATCGGTGAGTTCGCGGCAGAGGTACATGGCTACCTGGCGGGCGTTGACCAGCACTCGGGAGCGGGAGTGTCCGCGGAGGTCTTCGAGGCTGACGCCGAAGTAGTCGGCGGTCGAGACCATGATCTGGTCGGCGGTGATCTCGGGGCCGCCGCCGTCGGGCATGAAGTCGCGGAGGACTTCTTCGGCCAGGGATAGCTGGACCTGCGCGCGGGTGAGGCTGGCGAACGCGGTCACCCGGATGAGTGCGCCCTCGAGTTCGCGGATCGAGTTCGAGACGCGCGAGGCGATGAACTCGAGGACGTCGTCGGGGGCGTACATCCGCTCCTGAGCGGCCTTCTTCTGGAGGATCGCGATGCGCGTCTCCAGGTCGGGCGGCTGGATGTCGGCGAGCAGGCCCCACTCGAAGCGGGTGCGCATGCGGTCTTCGAGGGTGGCCAGCTGGCGCGGTGAGCGGTCGGAGCTGATCACGATCTGTTTGTTGGCGTTGTGCAGCGTGTTGAACGTGTGGAAGAACTCTTCCTGGGTGCGCTCGCGGTTTTCCAGGAACTGGATGTCGTCGATGAGCAGGATGTCGACGTCACGGTAGCGCCGCTGGAAGGCCTGCGTCTTGTCGTCGCGCAGGCTGTTGATGAAGTCGTTGGTGAACTCCTCCGTCGAGACATAACGGACGGAGCGGGCGTGACCGAGTGTGGTCGCGTAGTGGCCGATCGCGTGCAGCAGGTGCGTCTTGCCCAGGCCGGAGCTGCCGTAGATGAACAGCGGGTTGTAGGCCTTGGCCGGTGACTCGGCGACGGCGACCGAAGCGGCGTGCGCGAAGCGGTTGGACGAGCCGATGACGAACGTCTCGAACATGTACTTCGGGTTGAGCCGGTTGCCGTCGTTGGTGCCGCGCGGGTTGCTGCTCGGGCGCATATCCATCGGGGCGCGGCCGGGGCCGTTGTCGCCGCCCCGCATCTGCATGGTGTCGTCGCGCCGGTCCTGGCCGAGCAGAGTAGGGCGGTCGTCCGGGCGGCGCAGGTCGTCCGGGCGGCGCAGGTTGTTCTGCAGCTGGGTCGGGTCGGACGCCATGCGGTGGGGGGCGTCGTTGACCTCGCGGTCGGGCAGCTTCTCGGGGGCGCGGGCGGCAGGCATCTGCGGTGCCGGCGGGATCTGAGCCTGTGGCACCGGATCGGCGAAGAGCGCTTCCTGGCCGCCGCGGGCGGCGGGCACGGTTCGGGGGTACGCCGTGGGCGGTGCCTGGCGCTGTGCCGAACCGTTCGTGTAGGTCTCGGTCAGGTGACCGTACGCCGGGGGAGGCTCGGGCGGTTCCGCGTAGAGCGGAGGCTCGGCGTAGTGGCGCGGCTGCGGCTCACCGAGATCGTCGGCGGTTCCCTCGACCGGGGTGCCGTAGACCGTTCCGGGCATGCCGGTGCCGTCCTCGGGGGGTTTGACCGTGACCGCGACCTGGATCGGCCGGTTCAGCCGGCGGCTCAGCGTCTCGGTGATCGCCGGGCGCAGACGTGACTCGATCACGTCCCGAGTGAAGGCGTCCGGTACGGAAATCAGCGCGGTGTCCTCGACAATGGCGCGCAGCTTGGTGAGCTGCAGATAAGCGCGCTGCTGGCGCGACGAGATCTCGTCAACCAGTTCCTCCAGCGTCGCTTTCCACACATCGCCCAGGTCGACCTGATCGGCCACCGCCGCGCCACCCCCATCGCCACCGACCCCCGGTGGACCTTGTCCGGCTCATCGCCTTATGCCCGTCGTTGCCTTGGCAGGCACCCGACGGCTCCCCCCCAACCCAGCACATCTAACGTGCCGAAGACGTTCGGCGCCACCGGTTGTCCACAGGTTATCCACAACCTGTGTACGCGCCGGCGGTCGCTCCCCGGCCGGATGGTCGGCAGACTTCCCGGAGCCTGAAACGGCGCGGATGAACAGGCTCATCGTGGCGAACGATTCACCTGCTTGTCTGGTTTTGGCCGATCCGTCGTGCTATGCGAACAGTGCTGATGACCAGCAAACGGGCACGCTAACAGCGAGGTCGGCGTGGCTACAACTGCCGTATCGGCCGACAAGCGCCCCAAGGCAGGAAAAGATTCACGACGCGCGCAGAAAGACGAGGTGCCTGACATGGTGATCTCGGCTGTCGGCGTGCCGACCCAGGATATGGTTGACCGGCTCAGGGGCCCTGCGTAGGGTCGAGCGGTTGCCTCGGTGCGCTCTGGTAAAGTGGCGTCCTGCAGCTTCTTTAACACCCCCTGGATGAGTACGAAGACGGAGTTTTGACGTGAGCAAGCGCACCTACCAGCCGAACAACCGCCGGCGTGCCAAGACCCACGGTTTCCGGCTGCGCATGCGCACCCGCGCCGGCCGTGCCATCCTGTCCGCTCGCCGGGGCAAGGGTCGCGACAAGCTGTCCGCCTGAGCGGACGGCAGTCCGACCCGGAATGCTCAGGTAATCGTGCTGGCCGCGGCGCAGAGACTGCGGCGTAGCGCGGACTTCGCCGCAGCGATTCGCGGTGGGCGCCGAGCAGGCCGGGGCGCAGTGGTCGTTCATTTCCTTCTCGAGGAGCCGGCGCAGGCCATGACGGCACGCGCCGGCTTCGTCGTGTCCAAGGCCGTCGGCAACGCGGTGGTCCGTAACAAGGTCCGTCGCCGCCTGCGGCACCTGGTCCGCCCGCTGCTCGCCGAGCTGCCCGACGGCACGACGGTGGTGGTCCGGGCCCTGCCCGCGGCGGCCACGGCCACCTTCCCGGCCCTGTCGCAAGATCTTGAGGCGGCGCTGGCCGCGGCTCGCAGACCCCGGCGGCAACGATGAGCCTGCTTGCCCGCGTGCTGACCGCGCCGATCGTCGCGTACCGTCGTTATGTGAGTCCGGCACTGCCGGCCCGCTGCCGGTTCTATCCCTCGTGCAGCGCGTACGCCGAGGAGGCGATCGCGCGGCACGGCGCGCTGCGGGGGTTGGGTCTTGCGGTGCGTCGTCTGCTGCGCTGTCACCCCTTCCACCCTGGCGGGTACGACCCGGTCCCTGACCCGATCCGTCACCGTCCTGTTGATGTGACTGGAGCTTGAATTGAGTCTCGACTGGATCTACACGGCGATCTCGTGGATCCTCCTGCGCTGGCACGCATTGTGGGACGCCATCGGGATCCCGGACGACAAGGTCCTCGGGACCAACTGGTCCTGGGTGCTCGCCATCATCTTCCTGGTGGTGACGCTGCGCGTCATCCTGTTCCCGGTCTTCGTCAAGCAGATCAAGTCGCAGCGGGCGATGCAGTCGCTCCAGCCGAAGATCAAGGAACTGCAGAACAAGCACAAGGGTGACCGCGAGACGCTCCAGAAAGAAATGATGGAGCTCTACAAGACCGAGAAGGCCAACCCGCTCATGGGCTGCCTCCCGATGGTCCTGCAGATTCCGGTCTTCATCGGTCTCTTCCACACCCTGCGGCACCTGGTGCCGGGCCGTAACGCCACGCTGTACGGGTGGAGTGAGGCGCAGTTCGAGAGCGCCACCCAAGCTCACCTGTTCGGTGTCCCGCTGCCGTCCCAGTTCGGCTCCAGCCCCGCCCAGCTGGCGAGCCTCGGCGCCAACGGCACCCACGTCAAGATCCTCGCCGCGGTGCTGGTGCTGATCATGATGGTGACCACGTACGCCACCAGCCGTCAGATGATCCTCAAGACCGGCTGGGCGGAAGACCCGCAGCAGAAGATGATCCAGCGGTTGATGCTGTACGGCATCCCGCTGTCCCTGCTCGTCTCCGGTTCGCTGTTCCCGATCGGTGTGATCATTTACTGGGTTACCAACAACCTGTTCACGCTGAGCCAGCAGCAGTGGGTGCTCCGCAAGTTCCCGCCGCCGCAGGTGGCCGGCCGGGCGAACCCGTCGGCGCCCCTGCGCCCGGCGGCCGCCCCGGCCAAGCCCGGCGCCAACGGCTCGGCCAAGAACACCCCGGTTCAGCCGCCCCGCACCGGCGGCCTCTTCGGTCGCAAGGCGGCCGCAATCCAGGAGCCGGAGGTTCCGGCGGTCGAAACCAAGGCGCTGGCGCCCAAACCCGGTGCCAAACCGGTGAATCCCAAGAAGGGCGCCCGACCGGCGAGCAAACCCAAGGGATGATCGCGGCTCGGACGCCTTCGGGCGTCCGAGCGCTCCCCTTGCCGAGACCTCCCCGCGCCGGGCGAACGGACAGCGTCCAGGGCGGGAAACAGCGGACCGAGCAGGTCCGGCCCGATTGAGTACGGAGATGAGACCGTGACCGACACCAGCACTCCCGATTCTTCGGTTGCCGAGGCGACTTCCGCTCCCGAGAGCACGCCGGCGGGCGCCGAAGAGACCAAGAAGACGGAGACTGTCGCCTCGGACAGTGACCTGTTCCGGCAGAGCGAAATCGCCGCCGACTACGTGGAGGGGCTGCTGGACATCCTCGACTACGACGGCGACATCGACGAGCTCGTGTCGGCGGGCCGGCCGATGGTCGAGGTCGTCGGCGGCCGGCTGCAGCCGCTGGTCGGCCAGCGCGGCGCCACGCTGGAGGCGCTCCAGGAGCTGACCCGCCTGGCGATCTTCCGGGCGACCGGATCGCCGAGCCGGCTGCTGCTCGACATCGGCGGCTACCGGGCGTCGCGGCGCAAGGAGCTGGCGGCGGTCGCGCGCAACGCGGTCGAGAAGGTCAAGGAGCACGGCGACCCGGTACGCCTCGAGCCGATGTCGGCGTTCGAGCGCAAGTGCGTGCACGACGTGGTCAACGCGATCACCGGCGTGCAGAGCGAGTCGGAGGGCGTCGAGCCCAACCGTCGCATCGTGGTTCGTGCGGCTGACTGATCATGAGTGACCCACGCTCCGGCGCGGGCGACGACTTCGGCTCGGGCGATTCTGCGCCCGGGCCGTCGTCGTTTCCGGGCCGCTCCGGGATCGGTCGGCGGCCGGTGGCGTTTCCTGGCCGGCGGCCTTCCTCCCCGCGCTCTTCGTCGCCGGCGCCTTCCGCTTCCTCGCCTTCGTCTTCCGCTTCCTCGTCTTCCGCTTCCTCGTCTTCCTCGCCTCCCACGGCGTTTGCCTCGGATGCTGACTTGCCGGTTGGGGCTGAGCCGCCGTCGGAGTTTGCGGCGGTTGCGGCTTCCGTGTTCGGGGAGCGGCTCGGGTTGGCTCGTGACTTTGCTCGGTTGCTGGTCACCGACGGGGTTGTGCGCGGACTGATCGGCCCGCGGGAAGCACCGCGAATCTGGGAACGTCACCTGATCAACTGCGCTGTTATAGCCGAAATGATACCTAAAGGCGCTTCTGTCGTAGACGTGGGTTCCGGTGCTGGTTTGCCCGGTATCGTGCTGGCAGTGGCCCGTCCGGATCTCAGCATTACCCTGGTCGAGCCGCTGGCACGACGCACCACGTTCCTGACCGAAGCGGTAACCGCCCTCGGCCTCGACGCGACCGTCCAGGTCGTCCGCGGCCGGGCCGAAGACGTCGTCGACGGGCCCCCCGCCGGCGCCGACGTCGTCACCGCACGGGCGGTCGCCGCGCTCGACCGGCTCGCCGGTTGGTGCCTTCCGCTCGCCCACGTCGGCGGGCGGCTCCTGGCGCTGAAGGGCGCATCGGCCGCCGACGAGGTCACGGAACACCGCGCCGCGGTCGCCGAACTGGGCGGCTCCGAGCCGGTCGTCCACACCTGCGGGGAGGGCCTCATCGACCCGCCCGCAACGGTCGTGGAGATCGTCAAGGTGCGGGACGTCGTGCCGTCACGGCCGAAGCCGCCCACCCGGGCGGCACGCCCGGGACGCCGCGGCGGTCGCGACTCCGGGCGAGGGGGAACGCGGAGGGGATAAATGGCCAAGCGGGGCGGCGCGCGAAAGCGAAACGCGAAAGCACAGCGTCCTGAGAGGCCTGGGGGTACGTCGTCGTCGCCCCCGTCGTCGTCGCTGCCACCCTCGTCTTTGCCGGGGTCCTCCCCGTCGCCGTCCCCGTCGCCATCGGCTTCCTCGTCGTCCCCGTCGTCGTTGCCGTCGTCCGCGCCGTCCCCGTCGCGATCGGCTTCCTCGCCGTCCTCGTCGCCGTCGTCGGCTTCCTTGTCGTTGGCCTCGTCCGTGCCTTCGCCTTCCTCGGCGGATGCTGGGCTGAGCTCGGATGGACCGGCCGTGCGGGGCTCGAATAAGAAGGCCGTCGGTTCGGGAGGATCGTCTCGCGCTCCCCTGCCTCGCGCGGCGAAATCCTCGTCCCCCTCTTCGCCGGCCGAGGGAAGGACCTTGATGGACGGGCGTCCGGTCGGGGGTCCGGCTTCTCGGGAGGGTTCCGAATCCGGACGGCGCGTTCAGGCTGAAGCTGATTCGACCGGCCATCGACCCAGCGGCAATGCCGATCGTGGGTCGGCGCTCGGCGGAGCGATCTCCCGCCTGATGAGCGTCACGGCAATCTTCCGGCCGCGGACGGCTTCCGGCTTCCGGCCGCAGGAGGCTCCAGGCGCTTCCGAACGGCGAGGAGGCGCGGAAGTACCTGGCCCCACCGCTGTTTCCGAGCCTGCCAAGCGCCGGCCGATCGACGCTTCCGCACTCCCCGATGACGCTGGTGTGAGGGCAGGGTCTGGTGCTCTCTCGGATGGCGGGCGGACCGCTGGTCCTGTTTTGGAGGTTGGCCCGGTCGGTAGTGCCGACCGACAGGAGGGCCGTGCTGATGGTGGCGGCATGGGGCGCGGCCATGCCGGCCATGCGGGCGGTGGCGGCATGCAGCGCGGCCGAGCTGGCGGCGCTGATTTGGAGGTTGGTCCGGCCGGCGGTGCGGGCGTAGTGCGCGGCGCGGCTGCTGGTGCGAGCGTGATCGGCGGCGCGGCCGGTGGTGCGGGCTCAGACGGCGGCGCGGGTGGTGGTGCGGGTCCAGAGGGGGGCGCGGGTGGTGGTGCGGGTCCAGAGGGGGGCGCGGGTGGTGGTGCGGGTCCAGAGGGGGGCGCGGCTGGTGGTGCGGGTCCAGAGGGGGGCGCGGCTGGTGGTGCGGACTCGGAAGGCGGCGTGGCCGGTGGTGCGGGTCGAGAGGGCGGCCCCGCGACTGGCGCTAGCCTGAAGCGCGGCCGGGTCGGTGGTACGGGTCCAGAGGGCGGTGCCGCGGATGGTGCTGGCCTCGAGCGTGGCGGGGTCGGTAGTGCGGGCATCGAGGGTGGCCGAGCTGGCGATGGCGGTGGCCGCCTTCGGCTCGGTGGTTCCGGGTCGGATCGGTCTGATCGTGCGCGCACTGGTGCTCGGCCTACCGGTGTTCCCCAGCCGGGGCTGTCCGGCCGGGCGGGCGAGCGCGGTTTGCGTGGCGATGCTTCTCAAGACGCTGCGCCTCGCGGTGACTCTGAGCCGCCTTCGCTGGGTTGTGTACCGAAGGCTCCGCTGCGAGGCGCAGTCTCCCCGAGCGCCGCCGCCCCCGAGCCGGTGCGGTCGGGTGATTCCTTCGGGCCGGCTTCTTCGAGTTACGCGTACGAGCGTGCGCTGCCCGGTGGTCCCACTCAGTCGACCCTGCGCGGCAGTGCCTCCCACGACGACGCTGCTCCTGGCGACGGGTCTCGGTCTTCGGGCGGACCCGGTGCGGAACGCGGCCAAATTGGGGGCGACCGGGCGGAGAGCATGCGGTTGGGGGCGGGGTCACCGCGTACGGAAAAGGGGGAAACGGTGTCGGCGGCGCCTGTCGCCGCGGAAGGGGGTGCCCGGGCCGCGGGGGTTTTAGGTGAAGAGGGGGATTCTGATGGGGTATGCGGGGATGAGGATGAGGGTCGATCGGGGGTTTCGTTGCGGCTTGTGCCGGGGGTGATGGTGTTTGCGGAGCCCTCGGATGGGGGTCCGTCTACGTTGCACCCGACTCATCCGGTGCCCGGCCATGGTCAGGCTCGCCCGACGGCCGTAGGCTTGCCGGACGTCGATAGTGCGGGTCGGATTTCTCCTGCCGGAACGCACGTGTCGCCGCCCGATCCGTTCGTCGCTTCCAGGGATAAAACGGTGCATGAGTACGGTGTTTCACGTGAAACCGAGTCGTCTCTTGGCCCCGATCGCATGCCGAACGTGGGTGTCGACGGCGTGGGTGGCGGATTCAACAGCGCTACCGGCGCCTTCGAACAGGGCGTTCCGCAGCCCCGAATCGGCAACGGGCAGGCCGCGGAGTCGTCGACCGGTCAGGTCTACGGCTCGCCGCAGCCTCGGCCGCGCCCTGACGAGGGGCAGCAGCCGTCGGCGCCCGCGCCGCGCTCCGGTCCGCCGGCCGCGGCGTCCATACCGGTGCCCGTTTCGGCCGCTCCGGCGACGGTCGCGCCCACTTCGGGGGCTGCCATCGCCGACCCGATGAACCCGGAAGCAACCTCGTTAGGCGTCGATCCCGGTGTTTCACGTGAAACGCCGAGCCAGGATGAAGACGATCCGCCGCTAGCCATGGAAGCGTTGCGAGCTGTGCAGATCCTCAACCCGAGCGGCGAAATTACGATGCCGCGCCCGGACCACCCGAGGGTGCTCTGCGTCGCGAACCAGAAGGGCGGGGTCGGCAAGACCACCACGACAGTGAACCTTGCCGTGGCGCTCGCGCTGCATGGCAACCGAGTTCTGGTGGTCGACCTCGACCCGCAGGGCAACGCCTCGACCGGCCTCAACGTGCCGCACCATGCTGGTATCCCTGACGTTTACGACTGCCTGATCGACAACGTGCCGCTGTCCGAGGTGGCCCAGGCGGTCGAGGGAATTCCGAACCTCTGGTGCGTGCCCGCGACCATCGACCTCGCCGGTGCGGAGATCGAGCTGGTCTCGGTGGTGGCCCGGGAATCGCGACTGGCTCGGGCGATCAACGCGCATCCGGAGAAGTTCGACTACGTCTTCATCGACTGCCCGCCGTCGCTCGGGCTGCTGACGGTCAACGCGCTCTGCGCGGCGCAGGAGGTTCTGATTCCGATCCAGTGCGAGTACTACGCGCTGGAAGGCCTGAACCAGTTGATCAACAACATCAACCTGGTGCGCCAACACCTCAACCCGACGCTGGACGTATCCACGATCTTGCTGACCATGTACGACCGGCGTACCCGGCTGGCGGACGCCGTCGAGCAGGATGTGCGCAACCACTTCGGCACGAAGGTGCTCAACGCGGTGATCCCCCGCAATGTGCGGGTGTCGGAGGCTCCCAGCTACGGCCAGTCCGTGATGACCTACGATCCCGGATCTAGGGGTGCGACCAGCTACTTTGAGGCCGCTCTGGAGATCGCGATGCGTGGGGTCAACACGGGAGGCACGGCATGAAAAATCGTCCGCGGGGTGGCCTAGGTCGTGGCCTGGGTGCGCTGATCCCCACGGCGCCGGCCGCCGAGCCCGTTCCTTCGAGCGAGCATCCGGCACCTCCGCAGTTCACCGGTGCGCCGGTGCAGCCGGGCCCGGCTGCGGCGCCTCCCCCGGCGCCGGCGACACCGGAGGGCGAGCTCTCCCCGGTTCCCGGCGCGCGCTTTGCCGAGATCCCGGTTACCTCGATCGAGCCGAACGCCAAGCAGCCTCGACACGTCTTCGAGGAAGAGGCGCTCGAGGAGCTGAAGACGTCGATCCGCGAGGTCGGCTTCCTCCAGCCGATCGTCGTTCGAGATGCCGGTGACGGCAAATACGAACTCGTCATGGGCGAGCGCCGATGGCGGGCCGCGCAGGCGATCGGTCGCGAAAGCATCCCGGCGATCGTGCGCGAGACGCGCGACGACGACATGCTCCGGGACGCGCTCCTCGAGAACATCCACCGTGCGAACCTCAACCCGCTCGAAGAGGCGGCTGCCTACCAGCAGCTGCTTGAGGAATTCGGGGTCTCGCACGAGGAACTCGCCAAGCGGATCGGCCGCAGCCGGCCGCAGATCTCCAACACCATCCGCCTGCTGAAGCTGCCGGGCCAGGTGCAAAACCGGGTCGCCGCCGGAGTGATCTCGGCCGGCCACGCTCGGGCGCTGCTCGGCCTGGACGATTCCGACGCGCAGATCAAGCTCGCCGAGCGGATCGTGGCCGAGGGACTCTCGGTGCGGTCGACCGAAGAGGTAGTGACGCTCGCTCTCTCCGACGGCGCTCCGGCCAAGAAGGCGGCGCCCCGGCGGCGGGCGAAGGTGCATGCGCCGGCCCTCAACGATCTGGCCGAGCGGCTGTCGGATCGCTTCGACACTCGGGTCAAGGTTGACATCGGTCGGAACAAGGGTCGCATCACGATTGAGTTCGCCACCGTCGACGACCTGGAGCGGATCGTTGGGATGATCGGCGTCGAGGAGGAAGGCTCCGGAGCGGAGCCAGCCTGATTCCGTACGGTTGGGAGCCGTTAGCCAAAGGCACGTGACGAGTCACGTGCCTTTCGTGTGTGCGGGTCCGGCCTGGTCGCGAAACCGTCTCAGAAATCGGACTTATCGGTCGTCGGAATTGGCTTTCCTCCCAGAAATGCACCGTTCCGAAATCCCAGGAGAATGGCTCTGACAGAACCGGATCCGCGGTTCGGGCGCCATTCATAGATAGCTTCGAATCCATTCGTGGTCGACGGCGGGTTTGGTAAGGGTTGCATTCCAATGTCGCCTGGTCCGTATGTAGTAACGTTCGATTATCATGTACTACGTTGTTCTTTGAGACTGTCTTCCTTTCGAGCTAGCGCCAACGCTCGAGTTGTTGGGGCTATCGAGTCCCCACCGCTCGGAGGCCTCGCACATCCTCGTCGTTGATACCGCGGGACGGCCGCCTCGCGCACCGAGACGCGATTGCTGAGTCCTCCAGCTTTCAGGCGGGTCTCGGATGCTTGGTGGCGCCGGCTCCGTTGTCTCTTTCAGTTGATGAGTGGTCTGCCGGTGGCCGCTCCTGGTAGTCGCTCTGGCGTTACGGGCACGCAGTCGGTGCCAGCACGCTGGCGGTACGGGCTATGGCCGTGGCACGCGGTGGCGGTGAGCGGTATGACGATGGTCGTCGGCAGTGGTCGTTCTGACGGTGGTCGTCGGCAGTGGTCGTTCTGACGGTGGTCGCGCTGGTGGCTCGACCCTCTCGCAGTGATCGTTTCGGTCGGTACGGCGCTTCGACGCTGAGATGCGCTGGGCATTGGGCGCTGGGCGCTGGGCGCTGGGCGAGCGCAGCCGACGGGGATTGGCGGCTCAATGGGCGAGCGTGTTGAGCGCCTCGTACCCACCGGTTGTCATGGACCTGGTCAGACTCATCTTCATGATCGCCGACGTGCATTCGCCAGCGCGCTCCTCTGCTCTCCTTCCTGACGGGTGCGTCCTTGATGGCCGTTGGGCGTTGACGCGACTCGGTTCGTGGGATCCGGTACCAATGCAGCTCTAATGGCAAAATCTTGGTTTGTTGTCCGGAGGCCGGCCGGCGATAAGCGGCTACACCCTGCCTTCGGCGGCCATGGTTTGCCGACGTTGTTGTGTCCCGTTCCAGGGAGCGGCCGAGGATGGAGTCCATATGAGCGTCGAACGGCCTGAGCCTCCGCTGATCGCAAGCGAGCGCGAGACGTTACGGGTGTACCTCGACTTCCACCGCTCAACCCTCGCGATGAAGTGCGAGGGCCTAACAGATGATCAGCTTCGCCAACGCTCCATGCCACCGTCGACCCTTACGCTCTTGGGCTTAGTTCGCCACATGGCCGAGGTCGAACGGACGTGGTTCCGCCGCGCCATCGCCGGCGAGGACATCCCCTTGGTCTGGTCAGACGAGTTCGACTTCCAGGCCGCCTACGATGCCTCAAACTCGACGCGCTCCGAGGCGTTCGGCGCGTGGGAGGCAGAGGTGGCGCGCTCTCGCCAGATCGAGGCCGACGCCGAGTCGCTGGACGTTCTCGGCTACCAGCCCCGCTGGGAAGAGCACGTGTCACTGCGCTTCGTCAT
Organism: Actinoplanes sp. NPDC051343; assembly: GCF_044455125.1. Classification (NCBI taxonomy): domain Bacteria; kingdom Bacillati; phylum Actinomycetota; class Actinomycetes; order Micromonosporales; family Micromonosporaceae; genus Actinoplanes; species Actinoplanes sp. NPDC051343. The sequence continues at coordinate 154,063 of NZ_JBITEL010000012.1, read as the reverse complement.
GCTGCACCTGATCCACGAGTACGCCCGCCACAACGGCCATGCCGACTTTCTCCGCGAAGGCGTAGACGGCACAGTCGGGGCATGACTGGCCCGCCTTTAGCCGGGCGGTCTTGAGTCGGTCCGGTTCCGGCGCGGCCGTGGGGCCTTCTGCGTGGGCTTCCGGCCCTAGCGGTTGCCGCAGCGCTCGCGCTCCCCGTTTCACGTGAAACAGTGGCACGGCAAGCGCCGTTCTATCCCGCCGATACGAGTCCCCGTGAGCAAGAGGCCGGCGCTGTTAACGAGGCGAACCCCGGCCGTGCGGACCGGCCGAGTCATAAGCGTGCGTGCTGAATGAGCGATGAGGAGCGACGAGATCCGAGGCGTTCCCACTCGTCTTGAGCCGGCACGGCGGTCGAACAGGACCCAGGCCTTCTCCGGTGGGCAACCGTGGTCCTGCCGTTAGAGCGTGGGAGCTGAGCGCACAGGCTAAGCCGATGATGGCTTGTGCGACTACGCATGATCAGGAAACTCTGGCTCGCAGGCGCAGTGGTATCCCCACGACCCGCCGCTTGCCATGCGTCCAGCACCTGCGTCGGAGAGCGCGGTAGGTCGAGTGCTGATCGTTCGGGAGGGCCGTACCCACCCACCGAGCTTCTCCATCGGAACTCTGCGGCCGTTCCCTAGTTGCCCATTGATCGGATGGCTCTGTCGGTGGAGCAGGGTTGCACCAAGCGTCGAATGGATCATCCGGTCGACCTCGCCCAGTGAGCGCTAAGCCCGCCGATTCACATCCCTGCCGACCCCGAGGCTTCATTGCCCGCTAGTCCTTGAGGTGCCACCCTGCTCGTTGAGCGAGCCCGACCCGGCATCGCCCGGAGCCGTCGAGGCCGATCTCCGACGCCCTGCCCGTCCAGCGCTGACTTCCGTTTCAGGTGAAACCGAACTCTCGCAGCGCTTGGCGAGCCGAGACCGTGACGCCGTGGCGACCTGAAGGACCATAGCCTTCGACGCTGCGCAGCTCCCTCTGAACAAAATCCTCGAGCCTCCGATAAGCCTCAGGACCTAGGAGGCTCTCCTGCGCGCTCTGGTAGGTCCGCACGTGAAGCGCCGGATCGCTCGGATTCGCCCGGCGGGGACCTTGCGGCAGCCGGTTCTTAAGCTGAGGTCTAAAGGGCGGCCCTATGGCGCTCATCCGGACGGTCACTGTTGCGTCGGGGCTCCAGCGTCAGGCAGTGGAGCAGCCGGAGCGGGCGCCCAGGGACCAATGAAGCGACGCCGACGTGGGCCAGCCCGGCGAGACCAGGATCCGGCGTGGCCGAAGGCCATCGCGAGTAGCCTGGAGCCGTTTCACGTGAAACATCAGCCGACAAGACGCTGTGCGTCCACCGGCTCATGAGCGGCATCAACCCTGGGGTCGCGAACGGACGCGGTCGACCGTCTCCGTCACCGCGCGGGCATCGAGCTGACGACCCGTTGATAGTGGAACCTCATGGCAGCGACGATGGGAACCAAGTCGCGGGGACGGTGGCGCGCCGCACTTTGCTCAATCCGCTGTCTTGCCCTCCGCTTTAATCTCCGTATGACGGTGCACGTGAAGCTGGGCCCAGGCCTCTCGGACCGTCCAGCTCTGCCATCCATGGCACGTCCTGTCGACGGCTCAACCGCTGTGAACGCATCAGCTGCTCGTGGGTTCCACCTCCGACGACGGCCCGCGCCGTTCTCCAAATGGATTCGACTCAGGTTGCGTTTTGGGCCAGCCGGGCAAGACCCTTGCGCGCTGGTGGCGCAACAAAGGAGCCGGCCACGCTTCCAGCCTCCGTCGCTTGGGCAAAGTGCCGGTAGCGAGGTCGGGGCGGTCGAGGCCTTGGCCGCGTCGATCGGTGGCAGCTCGAAGAAGTTGAGATGTGGGCCGTGTCAGCCCGGACCTGATCCAGGGCCGTAGTTTCCGGCGCAACCGAGGTGGCAAGGCCGCCTAAGCGCCGCAATGCCACCGAGCAGCAGACGCGATCCGGGCGGGCGCGAATGTCCAGCAAGGCCGTGCCCTACACGTCGCACGAAAGCGCCGCGGCCTCGATCTGCCATCGCGCGGAAGAGCGTATGGCACGGGCCGAGGCGGCTGCCCCGGCAAGGCGTTCTGTAATGACTAGCGACTTGCTCCTCGCACCCGTGAGTCGGGTCGGGTCATCGAATGATGAGCGGACTTCAGCCGCTTACGCGTTTCACGTGAAACTTAGCCGTTCGCAAGGAGCGCACCCGATCGCTCGCAGCTGAAGACGTGCGCCGCAATCCGCGTCGCATACAAAGGCACGCGGCAGCTCACCGGCGCGTCTGAGGAGGGCCACACCGTCGGTGGCGAAAGGGCAGGCGGCTGGAACCGGCCGACTGCGCTGGACGCCCGGATGCAACTCAGGGTCGAGCGATGGTCCAAAAGATCGGCCGTATGCGCCGACGCGACTCTGGAGCATGGTGTCGGTGATAACCCGGTTCGCCACGGTCAGGGTTAGCTACTTCAGTCTTCGGCATCCCATCTGGAAGCCAACTTTGCTACCCCCTTGGCGCACCGTGCGAGACAAGTTGGATCGGAACCAGGCGATCGTTGTGAAGCCAGCCGCGGTCCTAGCCGAAGTTCTTGGGGGCGGCCTTACTGCTGCTGGCACAGGAACGGGCTCCAGTCGCCGCAACCGTAGAGCGGCGGGGAAGCAAGGCCCGGACGGGTCAGCAATAAGACGGGAGCGGACCGGCGCGGGGCGACAGGTAGAACCCGTTTCACGTGAAACCGCGTCCACCTCTCTCCCGGCCTCGCCAGCCGCGGCAGGCGAGGCTGAGGGCTTGCGGAGGACTAGATGCTCCGGCATGCCTGATCATGCTTTGGCGTCGTGGCCGGAATCGGTGTTGAGGGCCGAGTCCGATAGGCGCGGTGCCAGTCCGATCCGGCGCCGAACGTTGCGGTTTAGTTGACTACCTCGACGGCCCTCCGACTAGGGCCAACCCGGCGCACACATCCTCCCGGGGCTAGCTCGCATGGACCGGTGAAGCGGCACGGTCGCAGTTGAGGCGGTTGCCTCGTCGATGGGGCTCACCTCAAAAAACGTCGCACCTCACGGCCCGGACGGCGAGCACGCACAATGTCGCGGGCGAGACCCCCCTAGCGAAGGCATGAGGGAACGGCGTCTCGTAGCAACGAGATCGCCCAGCGACTCAGTCGTCGCCGCGGGCACAAACATGTGGGCGAGGAAGTTGCTCACATGCCTACTCGACTGAGTTGCGAGCCGGTGCATTGGGACAGGGGCGCGAGGATGAAGTCTCGGGCGACGAGGGGCGAACCTTCGATTAGGAGCAGTGGCGGAGCCGCCATGCCTCAGCCGTACTCGAACGCGTCATCTCGGAGCCGTGCATCTGGGCAGGCGGCGCTAGTCCGAGCCGGCCAAATCTTCCGGAAGCGGGCCGAGCCTCCGCATGCACTTCCCGGCCAGCAGGCCGGCTGCGGCTGCCTTGGAGGTCTACGAATAGCGTGCCGAGCGGATGACGTGGGAGGCCGAGAATGCCTGGCCGATGGACCGTGCCCTTGACGAGCGAGGGAACGACAGATCCGAGGGCTTCGGGTATCGCGAAGAGATCGTCGTGGGGTGAGGAGCTCATTGCCTGGCCGTAGCGATCGAGTGCTGATGGCCACGCGCGGCATGGTTCGGTCCGCCAACGCTCGGCGGCGTGGCTGCGGGAAGTCGCAGGGACGATTTGCCTGGGGCTCAAGTTGTCGGGGCATGACCAAGCTGTGGGCATTCCTCGCCGCCGCCCTGGCTCTGAAACATCGGTCGACTCCATCGGAGGCCGACCGATCGGAGATCGCGCTAGGACTGAGGTCTTGTTAGCGCTGCGGCGAAACCGCGAAGATCTTGGAATTTGCTTGGCCTCATTGAGTCGGGGACGTAGATGACTGCGCGGTCGGTGGCCTCCGGGTGGTCGCCCGGTTGGGTGTCGCGGGGGCTACATGTAGGCGCAAGCGCACTGCGGGCCGGAGCACTTCGCTGCCGCCGGCCGCGACGCTGACCGGGTTCGGTTAGCGGGGTGCAGCCCACGTCGGCCCGGGTCTCGTCGGCCGGCCTGGAACTCGTCTCCGCGGTGACTGGGCAGCCGGCTCCCACTTGACTCGACCTGCAGACGACTGTGATCCGAATGAGCGAGTGCTTCCTATTCAATCTCCGTTCCGGGCCGACGGGATCTGGCGACGGTCCTCGGTCCCGCACCGCACGGCGGTAGCGGCGTGTCCGGAATCGGCTGGGTCTAATTGCGGCGGTTCAGACGCGCTTCGAGGTCCGGATCCAGCACCGGCGACGTTGCCACTTTCATTGCGGACCGGACTCGAAGCGGAGACCCTTAGCCGCGGCCACGCCGAGCGCGGAGCTTTAGTCGACGGTCTTCGTGCCATCATTCGCAGGCCGTGGAGTCTTCAGGGTGGCATGGCCTTCGTAGACTCGGCGGCCACTGAGGTCGCTTAAGCGTGCCGGATCGTACGGGGAAGTATGGTCAGCCCGATCAGCTCGAGTCGGCTTGCCGGCTTGGCCAGCCTAGGGGCACCTTCGCGCCAGTCCGTCTGCCTCACTGCCTTCCGTCCGTCCGGGCCCTCTTCAGTGGAGCGGCTATCCAAGCTGGGCCTGCCCCGACCGAACTGGCTTGGCAGCCAACCGGCCTGGTCGGGGAAACGAGCCGCGTGTTCGATCAGAACCGCCGGGCCTGGATCATCGTCTTGCGCGAGATCCAGTTCCAGTCCCGGTCGGCTCCGGGACCTGGCGCAACGGGCATCCACCGGATCAGCCGCAGCAGTCAGAACGGGTTGGCATGCGGGCCGGCTCGACCCGACCCGTTGTATTCATTCGTGCCCAGCCCGGCGATCTGCGCTCAGTCTCCTGAGTCGACGTCTCTGAGCGGAACTTCCTAAGCCGTTCCGCGAGCCCGCTTTGCTGATCCAAATCACTGAACCCCCCGGCCGATCCGAACGACCGACCCCGCCTGCCGACCCGACTCTTGATTAGCCAGGCCGGGAGCAGGCGGTTCACTAGTCCCCAGAGCCACTGCCGCCGTCCAGTCCAACGTGGCTGCCCGGTAACGGTTCTATCCCGTCATCGATCACCTCCCTCGCAGTTCCGGCCCGCCGCTCAACCGGCCTCGGCTCGTCAGGACGGGCCGACCGGGACGGGCCGACCGGGACGGGCCCCCCGGTACCGGCCCGCCAGCCTGCTAATAGCCGAAGCGATTGAGGCGATCAACGAAGAACTGTTCTAGCGACCAGCCGCGCGAAAGTTAGAAGGGCGGAGCGAGCCGCAGTGCCGACCTGGCTTGTCGATGGAGTCGGCGATACGTCGGCGCCCAGAGCAAACGATCGCCTTTCCGAGCCTGTGGACGACAGGTGCTGGCGTCAACGAACCACATCCCAAGCGAGGCCGAGCTGTGACGAGACGATCGCACTGAGCAGTTGGTACGGGGCCGACACTGAAGGGCCAGTTACGCCTCTCCGTGACGGAACGCCCTTCAGGAGTGCACTCGGAGCTCCGGGGCTCCGGGCGGACGGGGTCGGTCTTAAGGGATACCCATCGGGTTATCCACAGGCGGAGGGCTCGCCGTTGCTTGCGGGGACTGTTTCACGTGCAACCACCCGATCGGTTACAAGGGCGGTAGCCGCTATCCACAACCTGTGCGCAACGCCTGTTGAGAAGGTGCGTCGGGGGCCGTTTCACGTGAAACCACGCCGATGGACTGTGCCCTCTGCACGGGCCTATCCACAGCCTCTGCAACGCTGCGACGTCGCGTTTCACGTGAAACGGGGCTGCCTGTGGATAACCCCTGTGGATAACTTTGGCAGTACCAGGATGCCCACAGACGGTGATCTCCATCGACGCCCGTGCAGTCCCCCGAACGGCTGAACGACCGTTGTCCCCATCGCGGAAAATTGACCCGGGACAGTACCTCCTGGCCTGGGCTAAGGTCACGTCGTGCCCGAGAACACCGCCCCGTTGCCCGACTTTGTGCGCTGGCCCTCTTTCCCGTTCGAGGGCGCCATGCGGGTAAAACCGCTCGCCGCTCCGGTCGAGGTCGAGCCGCCGCGGAGCGGGGAAGACGCCGCCGACTGCATCGCCTGCGGCACGCCCGACGATTCGTACATCTGGGTGAGCGAGCGGTGGCGCGTCCGTGCGATGGACCGGCCGACCGGGCTGCCGATGGTCCTCATCCTCGAGTGCCGTTCACACCTTGACTTGGGCGACCTTCCGAACCTTCTGGCGGCCGAGCTCGGTGTCATGACGGTCCGCCTCGAGCGAGCCATTCGGTCGCTCGACGGTGTCGCGCGCGTACACGTAAATCGCTGGGGCGACGGCGCCGCGCACCTGCATATGTGGTTTCTTGCCCGGCCGCAAGGCCGGCTGCAGTTGCGAGGCACGTTCCTCTCGCTGTGGGACGACATCCTGCCGGTGATCCCCGAGCACCAGTGGCGGGAAAATCTGGCAATGGTCGCGGCGTGGTTGGCCGAGTTCGGCGGCACGGCCATCGCGGAGCCGCCGCACATTCAGTGGGAGTCACCTTCCACGATCACTTTCGCCGGCAGCACGGTCGAGGCGCCGGCCGAGCATTCCGCCGAGAGGCCGACCGACCTCGGCAATGCCGAGCCGGCTCAGACGATCGCGGCCGAGAGCGGCGCCCAGACACCGGATTCGCCCAACGGCAACGAGCCCACCACAGCGAGCACGGCGACATCCACGCAGCCTTAATTCAACGCCTCGCAAAGCGAGGCGCACCGGCACCAGTCGCCGACCGTAACTGGCCCCACGGGGATGTCGCACAGTCGACCGCTATCGGCACCTGCGGCTGACCGCCTCGCACCGGCTTGCCCTCGCGCGAGTGCAACAGCCGAAGCCGGATCGACTCGAAAGCACGATGCGTGGTGGCGGGGCGCGCGGTGTAGTCCGGCTCATTGCTCGCACGCGCGTTCAACGCCGACTTGATGTTGAGAGGCGGACGTCACCGGGAGCCCGATGGCTCGCCTCGACAAAACGGTGTGAGCTCGTCGCCAACCGAGAGCATGATGTTCGCGGGTGCAAAACGCAGCGCGCACGAGCAGGACACGGCGTGATGTCAGCACTCCGGATCGATTCCACGCCTGGTCGAACCGGTCCCGTGCGCTTAGCGGCAAGACGGCCGCTGATAAGGCAAGCCTGCTAGACAAACAGAGAGCCGGACCGACAACGCCGGTCCGGCCCTCTCCAGATAAGAGCTAGTTGGACGACCTCTGAACGGCCCGCTCAACCAACTGCACCAAGATCTGCCCCAGGTCCATCCCCGCCGCCTGCACCGCCAGCGGCAGCAGCGAGGTCTCCGTCATCCCCGGCGACACGTTGATGCCCAGCACCTGGGGCGCCCCGTCGGACGGCACGATCAGATCGACCCGGGACAGGTCTCGCAGACCCAGCGCCTTGTGCGCCGCCAGTGCCGTTTCCGCTACCCGGGCCGAAGCCTCCGGTGACAACCGGGCCGGCGTGTGCCACGTCGTCAGGCCGGCCGTGTAGCGGGCCGCGTAGTCGTACACCCCGTCCTGCGCCACGATCTCGACCGCCGGGAGGGCGGTCGGGCCCGCGCCCAGGTCGACGATCGAGACGGCCACGTCCATGCCGGGGACGAACTTCTCCACCAGGGCGGTCGAGTCGTACGCGAAGCAGCCCACCATCGCCGGCGGCAGGTCGGTGTCTTCCCGCACCACCGCCGCCCCGAGGCCGGAACCGCCCTGGGCCGGCTTGACCATCAGCGGCAGGCCGAGCCGGTCGACGATGCGGTCGAGGACCGCCACCGCGCCCAGTTCGGAGAACCGGTCGTGGGGCAGCGCCACCCAGTCCGGCGTCGGGATGCCGGCCTCCCGGAGCATCGATTTTGCCGACGGCTTGTCCCACGCCAGCCGGGATGCCCGCGCGTCGCAGCCGACGTACGGCACGCCGCACAGGTCGAGCACTCCGCGCAGCGATCCGTCCTCCCCGGTTGCCCCGTGCAGTGCGATCACCACCGCATCGGGTGGATCTTCCTGCAGCGCCGGAAGGAGCGAGACGTCGGCGTCGCGCATGTCGGCGGTCAGGCCGGCCCCGCGCAGCGCGTCGAGGACCCGGCGACCGGAACGCAGCGACACGTCCCGTTCGTAGGACAGGCCGCCGGCCAGAACCATCACGTGCACATCGTCACCCGTACCCATGTCGGTGATCATGCCAAGCCGGGAGTGTCGGCCGCGGCCGTGCCCCGGCGCCGGCCGTGCGGGGCCGCCGAGGCGCCGAAGACCGCGCGCATCTCGAGTTCCTGTTCCATCACGCCGGAGAGGCGGCGGACGCCCTCGCGCAGCCGTTCGGGCGACGAGAACGAGAAGTTGAGCCGCATGTTGCTGCGGCCGGTGCCGTCGGCGTAGAACCCGGTGCCCGGCACGTACGCCACGCGGGCCGCGATCGCGCGCGGCATCATCGCCTTGGAGTCGAGGCCCTCGGGCAGCGTCGCCCAGATGAACAGCCCGCCGCCGGGCCGCGTCCATGAGCTGCCGGCCGGGGCGAGGTCGTTGAGGGCGTCGAGCAGCGCGTCACGGCGTTCGCGATAGATCTCGCGGTAGACCTTGATCTGCTCCTGCCACGGCATGGTCGAGAGGTACTGCGTGACCGCGGCCTGCGCGAACGGGCTCGGGCAGAGCACGTTGGCCTCGTTCGCCATCACCAGCTTTTCCCGCACCGCGTGCGGCGCCAGGATCCAGCCGACCCGCAGTCCGGGCGCGAAGGTCTTGGAGAAGGTGCTCAGGTAGAACACTCCCTCACGGCGACGGGCCCGCAACGGCAGCGGTGCGTCACCCTCGAAGGACAACATCCCGTACGGGTCGTCTTCGACCACCAGCAGCCCGGCGCGCTCGCAGATGTCGAGTACCTGTTCGCGTCGCTCCTCGGAGAGGGTGACGCCGGCCGGGTTTTGGAAGGTCGGGATCGTGTAGAGGAACTTGGCTCGCCGGCCGGAGCGTTCAACAGCGGCGATTGCCTCTTCCAGTGCTGCCGGGATCAGGCCGTCGGCGTCCATGGCGATGTGCTGCACCTGGGCTTGGGCGGCCTGGAACACACCGAGTGCGCCGACGTAGGTCGGCCCCTCGGCGAGCACCACGTCGCCCGGGTCGAGGAACAGCCGGGCCAGCAGGTCGAGCGCCTGCTGCCCGCCCACGGTCACCACCACGTCGTCGGGGGACGCGCCGTGGATGCCGGAGAGCGCCATCACTTCGCAGATGCGTTCGCGCAGTTCGATGGTGCCCTGGCCGATGCCGTACTGCAGGGAGACGGTGCCCTGTTCGACGGCGACTTTGGCGAGCATCTCGCCGACCGCGTCGAGCGGGAGGGCGGCGATGTAGGGCGAACCTCCGGCCAGCGACACCACCTCGGGGCGGCTGGCGACGGAGAAGAGGGCGCGGATCTCGGATGTCGTCATCCCGCGCACACGTCGCGCGTAACGATCGGTGTAATCGTCCTGGGTCGTGCCGGTCATGCGGCTCTCCTTTCAATGCAGGAACTCCGATAGTAAACGCGGGCGCAGATGGTGGCCCTCGGTTATCCGGCCCCTCTGCCCGACCTGATCCCGTTCATGGGTTTTGCGGCGTAGGATCCGTCCGGGGTACAAGCCGGTCATCTCGAGGGGGACAGCGATGTCGCGACGCCTGGTCAACCTCACTCTGGACACCCTCGAAGACCTTCCGAGGCCGTGTCGCCAGTGTGTCTACTGGGAACTCGATCCGGTCGCGGCCGAGCGGGCCTGCGCGTCCGGCGATACCGGTCTCGAGAAGGAGGCCTGGGTATCGCAGACACTGCTGGAGTGGGGTTCCTGCGGCAAGCTGGCGTACGTCGACGGCATGCCGGCCGGCTTCGTCATGTTCGCCCCTCCGGCGTACGTGCCTCGTTCGATGGCCTTCCCGACGAGTCCGGTGAGCGCCGACGCGGCCCTGCTCATGACCGCCCATGTGGTCGCCTCGTTCGCCGGTGGTGGCCTGGGCCGCATGCTCGTCCAGGGCGTGGCCCGCGATCTCACGAAGCGCGGCGTCAAGGCGATCGAGGCGTTCGGCGACGCCAAGTTCGGTGAGGCCGACGACGAGACCAAGCAGGACGGCTGTGTCGCGCCTGTCGACTTCTTCCTGTCGGTCGGCTTCAAGACGGTGCGGCCGCATCCGCGCTTCCCGCGGCTGCGGCTCGAGTTGCGCACCGCGATGTCGTGGAAGTCCGACGTCGAGTACGCGCTGGAGAAGTTGCTCGGCTCGATGAGCCCGGAAGCTCTGCTCAGGCCGGTCCGCCCGGTGACCGCGACCAGGACTGTCGAAAACTAGGCGCGGTTGGACAGCGCCATCCGCAGCTGGCGCACGTCGATCGAGCCGGTGGGCACGTCCGCCTCGACCGGGTAATACATGCGCTGCACGGCGGCCAGGATCGCCTCGACGATCTGCTCCCGGAACAGCGGGTTGACCAGCCGGTCCCGGTCGGCGGGCGACGTCAGGTAGCCCAGGTCGACGCGTACGGCCGGCATCTGCGTGAGGCGCAGCAACTCCCACGTCTTGGCGTGGATGCGGCAGTCGCGCATCCCGGTGCGTACGACGATTTCGCGCTGCACCAGGTTGGCCAGCCGCTCCCCCACCGTCGAGCTCAGCCCGCTGCCGGTGCCGTAGTGGTAGGTCGCGACGCCCTGCGCCGCCTCGTTGTCGTGGCCGTCGAGGTGCAGCGAGATCAGCAGGTCGGCGCCGAGGCTGTTGGCCAGCATCGCCCGCTGGGCCCCGGTCATCGACTGGGCCGGCTGCGGCCCGCGGGTGAGGTGCACCCGCATGCCGGCCGCGGCGAGCCGGCCCTCGAGCCGGGCGGCGAGGTCGAAGACCAGGTCGGCCTCGGCCCAGCGGAGCGGGCCTTCGGGCACCACGACGCCGAGGTCGTCACCGCCGCCGTGGCCCGGGTCGATCACGATCGTCTTGCCGACGAGGTTGGTGCCGGCCTGACGGAACGCTTCGGCTTCGCGCAGCCACTGTGGGCGGCCGCCGACGACCTTGCGGCCGAGCCGGCGCAGCGCCTTCATGGTCTGCGGGCCGCACGAGCCGTCCTGGGTGAGGCCGACCTCGCGCTGGAACTGGGCGACCGCGCGGGCGGTGCGAGCGCCGTAGATCGAGTCGGGTCGACCGGCGTCGTACCCCATCTCGAGGAGGCGTTCCTGCAGGGTGCGGACGTCCTCGCCGACCAGTGGATCGGTAACCGATTGATAGAGCGTACGGGCGCCGAGCCGCCAGCGGGCGGCGTCGAGTGCCCCCCAGGTCTCGTCTCCGACGAGGCCGTCGATGCCGATGCCACGGCTCTGTTGGAAGGCGCGCACCGCGGTGTCCGTGTCGTCGTCGAAGACGTCCGAGGGTGAATCCAGCAGTTCCAGGCCCACCAGGATCGACCTGATCTCGGCCACGGCCGGACCGCTGTCTCCACGTCGGATGGAACGCACGCGTGTCTCCTTACCCAGATCCACAGAACTTCCGGAGCGTACTCCCCGGGTGCCCACCGCACGCGGCGGCGAATCCTTACCGGGGAAAGCAACGCCCCGCATCTGAAAGGATGCGGGGCGTGATGAGAAGGAGGCTCAGAGAGCGGACTCGATGAAGTTGACCAGGGCGCTCTTGGGACGCGCGCCGGTCACCGAGTTGACCGGCTGGCCACCCTTGAAGATCGTCAGCGTGGGCACCGACATCACCCGGTAGGCGCGGGTGGTCTCGGGGTTCTCGTCGATGTTGACCTGCACGATCTCGACCTTGTCGCCCATCTCCTTGGCGATCTCGGCGAGCAGCGGGTCGACCTTCTTACAGGGCGCGCACCACTCGGCCCAGAAGTCCACGAGCACCGGCTTGTCGGACTGCAGCACGTCGCTCGTGAAGCTGGCGTCCGTGACCGCCTTGCCTGCTACTCCCACTTGTTCCTCCTGACGGGTCTTACAGCTCGACGAAAGATGCGATGAAGCGTTCGGCGTCCAGGGCCGAGGCACAACCGGTGCCCGAGGCGGTGATCGCCTGGCGGTAGGTGTGGTCGACCAGGTCGCCGGCCGCGAACACGCCCGGCACGTTGGTGCGGGTGCTCGGCGCGTCGACCTTCACGTAGCCCTCGTCGTCGAGCTCGACCTGACCCTTGAACAGCTCGCTGCGCGGGTCGTGGCCGATCGCGACGAAGACGCCCGTGACATCGAGGACCTTGCTCTCGCCGGTCTGCAGGTTCTTCACCCGCGCGCCGACGACCTTGCCGTCGTCGCCGAGGATCTCCTCGACCGTCGAGTTCCACTCGACCTTGATCTTCGGGTTGTTGAGCGCCCGCAGCTGCATGACCTTGCTGGCCCGGAACGAGTCACGCCGGTGCACGATCGTCACCGTCTCGGCGAACCGGGTGAGGAAGGTCGCCTCCTCCATCGCGGAGTCACCGCCGCCGACCACGATGATGTTGTGGTTGCGGAAGAAGAAGCCGTCACAGGTCGCACAGGACGACACGCCGTGTCCGAGCAGCTCCTGCTCGCCCGGGATGCCGAGCGGCCGCCACGCGGAACCGGTGGCCAGGATCACCGCGCGGGCCCAGTATTCCTTCTCGCCGACCCAGACGGTCTTGAGCCCCTCGGTGCCGGCCTCGGTCGGCCGGTCGCCCAGCTCGACCCGGGTGACGTCGTCGGTGAGGAACTCGGCGCCGAACTTCTCGGCCTGCGCACGCATGTCGTCCATCAGCTCGGGACCCATGATCCCGTCGCGGTGACCCGGGAAGTTTTCGACCTCGGTGGTGGTCATCAGCGCACCACCGGACTGCACGCCCTCGATCACGAGAGGCTTGAGGTTGGCCCGGGCCGCGTACAGCGCCGCGGTGTAACCGGACGGCCCCGAACCGATGATGATCAGATTGCGGACCTCGTCCACTTCCGACTCCTCAAGTCTGTCGTCGCCGATAATCGACCGGCGACACTGCACGCTAGAACGTCGAGCCGGGCACACGCCATTCCCGCGCGCGGGCCGTGTCGGACCTCACGGGGGGCTGGCGTTCCGGAGTGGCGTTCAGCCTACCGGCACTTTGTCGAGCGTGGCGGCGCCGCTCGCCGGTGTCCCGCAGTCGGCGCCGCTCGCCCACGCCCAGTGCCCGTTGCTCGAGGTGAATCGGACGATCACCGCGGGTACTCCGGCAAACCGGGCGTAGTCGATGCTTTCCGTCGAAAGGGCGCCGCCGCCGTTGGCCTTTTCGATCGCGGCAAGACAGTCGGCGACGGCATCCGGCGCGGTCAACCGCTGCAGGGCCGATTCGACACCAGCCGCCATCTCGGGCGCCGTCTTGCGCCCCGGCGTATCGGGCGACGTCAGCGACCCCGACATCGGCTGCACCGGTGCGATGCCAAGCGTGGCGTGCGTGTAGTTGATGCCGCTGGCGAGCGTCGTCTGGGCCCCTGAGGTCGCGAGCTTGGGCGCGTCGCCCCGAACCGCCGTGCCGGAACCGGCCGAATCGGTGCTGGCCGAGTGCGAGTCACGCCCGGCAAGATAGTCAAGACCAAAACCAACAAAAGCGACAAGACCCGCGGCCACCGCAATCGGTGCGGCCCAGCGAAGCCGTCGCCCACGCCGCGGTGCCGGCTGCGTTTCCCGTACGCCCTGAGCACCGTCACCACCCGCACCCTCGCCGCGCACGAGGTGCAGATGCGCCACGGGCGGCTGGGCCAGGTCAGGCGCTGTGGAGTCGGCGTCGGCAATCGCGTCAGCCTCGCCGACCGACCGGCCGCCCGCGATCAGCATGGTGTCGAGACGGTCGGCCAGCTCGGCCGGCATCGGCTCGGGCGCGAGCCGGCCCAACTCGGCCGACACCAACGACATGCCCTCTCCCAGCGACACGTAGGCCGCCTGCCAGCCCGGGTCGGCGGCGATTCGGGCAGCGACCACGGACTCCTCGGGCGTGCCCGCGAGGGCACCACCGATGTAGTCCGCCAGCAGGTCGATATCGACCCCGCCGAAGTCGGCCCCGGTCACCGCGGATCCCTCCGATCGTGCACGCTCGGCTGCGGCGTGCTCGCCGCTGCCGGTCCGGATGGGACGGATCGGGTACCGCCACGGTTCCCGTCAGCCTCGTGACCAGTGTCTCTCGGCCGACTGTGAGCGCCACCGCCGTCGCCCGCCCCACCGGGGCCGCCGCCATCTGCCGACTCGTGGGCCGCGCCGTCGCTCTCTCTCGTCCGGCCGGGGCCGCCGCCGTCTGCCGACTCGTGGGCCGCGCCGGCGCTTTCTCTCGGCCGATGGGCTGCGCCGGTGCTGCTGCTGGAAGTGCTTCCGCGCAGGTGGCTCAGGGTGATTGCCATGCGGGCGCGGCCGCGGGCGCAGCGGCTCTTGATCGTGCCCTCGGCCACGCCGAGGATCTCGGCTGCTTCGGCCACCGGGTAGCCCTGGACGTCGACCAGCACGATGGCGGCCCGCTGGTCGGCGGGCAGCGCGGCCAGCGCCTCGCGGACGACCAGCGCGGTGTCGTGGTCGTGGGCCGGCGCCGCCGGCTCGACGCCGGACGGGCGGTCGTCGGAGCGGCTGCCGTCGGGCAGCGGGACCGTCGGGTGGGCCTGCCGGCGGCGGATGCGGTCGAGGCAGGCGTTGACGACGATGCGGTGCAGCCAGGTGGTGACCGCCGAGTCGCCGCGGAAGCGGGCCGCGTTGCGGTGGGCGGCGAGCAGCGCGTCCTGCACCGCGTCGGCGGCCTCCTCGCGGTCGCCGATCGTGCGCAGGGCCACCGCCCACAGCCGGTCGCGGTGCCGGCGCACCAACTCGGCGAACGCCTGCGGATCGCCCTCGACGTGGGCGCGCAGCAGCCCAGCGTCGCTGGTTGCGTCGGCCTGGGCGCGGGAGGTCACCCGAGCAATCTATCCAAGCCGCGCACTTCCGGTCAGGCGACCACGCCACCCACTGTGTACAGAGCGATGCCCCGGTCGCCAGGTGACCGGGGCATCGTCAGGAAGTCGGGTGGATCAGTTGCCGTCGACCTGGATCGAGTCGACGGAAGCCGAGTAGGGGTGCGCACCGCCGGTGTGCGGCAGCTTGGTGATGAACACCAGGATGTACTGGTATTTCTGGTCCGGGTCGAAGACCGAGAAGACCTGGGTGGTGCCGCTGGACTGGTCGCTGTTGTCGCTGTCGCCCAGCCGCTTGTACGTGGAGACGATCTTGCCGTCGCCCTCGCTGCTGTCGCCGGGGTCGGTGTTGCCGACGCGGACGTCCATCACGACGCCCGACTCGGCCGTCTCGACCCGGACATCGCTGACCGAGTGAGGCGAGCCGAGGTTGATCAGCACGCCCATGCCCTTTTTGAGGTTGCCGAAGTTGGCCGAGTTGTAGCCCTGGGTCTGCCACGAGGTGTCGGGGTCGTTGTCGACCGTGTACGCGGCGTCGCCCTGCTGGCTGCGGCTGCCGTCCGGCGGGTCGACGATGCGGACCATGTCACCGGTCAGCGCGATCTTGGTCGGCGCCGGTGCGGGCACCGCCGCGCTGCCGGTCGTCGTGTCGCTGGGCGCGTTGCCGGCGTTGGCCTGGGTCGTGTGGGACGGCGTGGGCTTGCCCGACGAGGTGATCGCTCGGATGCCGAAGACCAGACCGACGATCGCGATCACGGCCAGCGTCGCAACACCAAAAATGATCTTGTTGTTGTTGCGGCCCGGCTCGGGCGACGCGCTGGGGGCGAACCGCAGCGGACCGACGTCCTCGTAGTCGTCGTCGGAGGAGGAGTCGAGGCGGCCCAGCTCGGCGGCGAGCGCCTCCGAGTCGGGGGCCTGGACCCGCTTGTCGAGCAGGTCCATGGTGAGGTCGTCGAGGTAGGCCGGGACGCCGGCCCGGATCTGCCGCGGCGTGGCCAGCGCGCCGGTCGCGTCGCGGGTGGCGTCGGGCAGCGTGGAGCCGCCCACCTCGGCATGCGGCCAGCGGCCGGTGAGCGCGAAATAGAGGATGCCGCCGACCGCGCGGATGTCGCTCTCGACGTCGTCGCCCGAATCGGCCCGGGCGTCGGCCAGGACCACCCGGCCGTCGTCGCCGATCAGGATCGTGCCGGGGTGCACGTTGCCGTGCACCATGCCGGTGGCGTGCACCGCGGCCAGAGCGTCGGCGATCGCGTGGGCGATGGAGGTGGCCCGGGCGGGGTCGAGCGGACCCTGCTCGCTCACCAGCTCGCGCAGCGACTGGCCCTCGACCCACTCGCGCACCACGTAGGCGCGCTGACCCTCGTCGATCGCGTCGTAGACGCCGACCAGGTTGGGGTGGATCACCCGGCTCGCGTCGACCGCGGCCTCGAGCATCTCGGCGGCCGAGTCGCCGCCGGGGTGCCGGAGCACGACCGCGACCGGGCGCCGCAGGATGACGTCGATGCCGCGCCACACCTGCCGGCCGGCACTGTCGTTGTTGACATGCTCTTCGAGCTGATAGCGCTCGGCCAGGATCTCACCCACGGTGGGAGCACCGAAGGTCATGACCGGTCCGTCCGCTTCGGCCGCGGTCTCGTGGCCTTCGCCGACCTGGGTCACCCGTCCTCCCTCGGTGCTGCACGCACTTATCTCCACGTGCTTGGGGGCAATAGGCACGCGCTGGGGTGCATGCCGACCACGACCATACCCGCACAGGACCACCGTACGGCAGGTCGTCCCCCCGGCGCGGCAGTCGGACACGCGCGTACGAACGGACTTTTCTCCGACCGAAACGACGGAAAAGTGCCTGTTCAGTGGCGGTTTCGTAGGGATCAGAAGGCAATCAGCGGCCGAGTTTGCGCCGAAGCATCCCGATCACCTGGTTTACCTCAGGCACCCGCAGCACGGTGGCGAAGACCAGGAAAGCACCCCCGCCGAGAACGCCCTGCAGGATCAGGACCAGCACGGACAGGGCAAAACTGGATTGCGCGTGCGAGGCGAGAAAAACGTGCAGCAATTCGGCCACGATCAGCGCGACCAGACTGCACGCGCCGGCCTTGCCGACCAGGCCGACGATCTCCCGCCCGCCCAGGCGGCCGAGCCGCCGGCGCAGCAGCACGATCGAGACGACGCAGCCGATTGTCCAGGAGACGCCCTGGGCTGCCGCGATGCCCATGATGACGTGCTGGGTGTCGAGCACGCTCGACAGGATCAGCGCGGAGATCGCGCCGGTCGCGGTCGAGAAGATCGCGATCAGCGCCGGGGTGCGCGTGTCGGCGAGCGCGTAGAAGCCGCGCTGCAGCAACTGCAGGACCGTGAACGGGGTGAGCGCGACGGCGAAGACCCGGAGCACCTGGGCGATCACTTCGGCGCCGGCCGCGTTCGTCTCGCCGTGCGCGAACAGCACGAAGGCGATCTCGCTCGCCGCGCCGAACAGCAGGGCGACGGCCGGGAGCATCAGGGACAGCGAAAGGCGTACGCCCTCGCGCAACTCCGCCGCCAGGCGGTCGAAGCGGCCTTCGGCCGCACTCTGGGTCATGCGCGGCAGGATCGCCGTGATGATCGAAATGGCCACGACGGCGTACGGCAGCTGGAAGAACGCGTACGCGTTGGTCCAGGGAGTCAGGCCGATGCCGTGGTCGAGGTGCAGCACCTTGGAGCCGCGTGCGCCGGCCGCGTTGGCCAGCCGGGTGTAGACGACCAGCGCGATCTGCTGGGCCACCACGTAGAGGAGGGTCCAGCTGGCCATCCCCCACATCTGGGTCAGCTCGGCCCGCCGGAAGTCGAACCGGGGACGGAAGTTGAAGCCGAGCTTGCGCATCGACGGGATCAGGCCGAACGCCTGAGCGGCCACGCCGGCCGTGACACCGATGCCGAGGAACGTGACCTTCCCACTGCTGATGGTGGTGTCGTCGAGATGACCGTGCGTAGTTGCCATGAAGGCGACCAGCACCACGATGACGACGATGTTGTTGAGCACCGGTGTCCACATCGGTGCGCCGAACCGGTTGCGCGAGTTGAGCGAGGCGCTGGCCACCGCCGCGAAACCGTAGAAGAAGATCTGCGGGAGGAAGAACAGCAGGAACGTCACCGCGAGGCGATGCTGGGTGGCGGTGAACTTGCTGGCGTACAGGTTGATCAGCAGCGTCGAGGCGGCCATCGCGACCAGCGTGATCGCGGCCAATGCGCCGAGCAGCACCGTGAACAGGCGCTGCTCGAACTCCTCGCCGTACTTCTCGGAGCGGTTGCGGGCCCGGATCAGCAGCGGCACGTGAGCCGCGGTGAGCACCCCACCGAGCAGAATGTCGTAGACGATGTTGGGGATCGTGTTCGAGGTGTTGAACACGTCGCCGAGCGCGCCCGTGCCGAGTGCCGCGACGAGCAGCGTCGACCGGAAGAAGCCGGTGACCCGCGACGCCAGCGTGCCGACCGCCATGATCGCGCTGGAGCGCATGAGGCTCCCGCTCTTGTTCTCGGCCGGGATCTCCTGCGGCGGCAGAGCTTCCTGGTCGAGGAGCGGGGCCCCGGGCACCGACGCGCTCGCCGGCCCCAGGACGACCTCGGCCGACGGCGGCAGGCCTCGCGAGTTGGCACTGCTATACAGGCCGTCGTTCACTCAAGGCCTCCCCAGCGATACGCACACATCGTCACCATAAAGGGGTACGTCACAGGTGTCGTCGCAGGAGGGTGCCCGGCGCGGCCCCGGCCAGTGTCTCCAGCATCCAGCACGCCTCGGCCGTGACCAGGGGCTCACTGAGCGCGTCGAGCACGGTCGGATGATCACAGCCGACTTCGGTCAGTACGGCCAGCAGCTCGGGAATCGGACGAAGATCACCGGATTCCACGATCTTGCGGGCGAGCGGCTTGGTCTCGGCGTACCAGCCGTGCTCGGACTGGATTCCCAGGTGCGCTTCGGCACGCCGTACGAGATCCGCGATCCCGTCGGACGGAAAGCGTTCCGCCGCTCGGATCTCGAGCATCGCCCGGGCCGGGCGGCTGAGTGCCGCGACAGCGGCCTCGTCGAGCACCTCGGGTGACCCGCCCCGCGGCGCCGGCCACCAGTCCTCGCCGGCGAAAAGCGGCAAAGGCGCCTGCTCCGGACCGGCCGGTTCGGCCGGCGGCACCGCACGGCGCAGCGACCGGTACGCCGACTCGCGCACCGCGGCGATCGTCGTCTCGTCGTCGTTGGCGACCGCCGGCGCGAACGGCGACAGCAGCGCCACGACGAGGCCCGGGTGGGGCAGAGTCGGATCTTCCCAGGCGACCACCCGGGCGCAGAGGTCGAGCTCCCACCAGCGCAGCGCGGCCGGATAGGGTCCGTCGGCGGGCGCCCAGCCAAGTTGATCGGGCTCGGTGAAGCCGGGGCGCCGCAGCCCGAGCGTGCGATCGCCGGACGCCAGGTCCACGTCGAGGATGAGCGCGTAGCCGCCGATGACCGGGAAGGTGACGCGAATTTCGCCCGATTCGTCGGCAATGGTGTCGGTCCAGAACGCCGGGTTCTCGCAAATCCGGCGCACGGCTTCGGAAACGGGCATCCGCCCATCCTGCCTGCTGCCATTCGGAGCTGCCCACTCCCACCGCCGCCGCTCTCACCCGATACGCTGGTCATCCCATGTCTTTGTTGAATGACGCCCAGCGAAACGCCGTCGCCGAGCTTCTTCGCGTCTCCCCTCTCGCCGATGAGCTGGGGCGCCGGTTCGGCGCCGCCGGCCACGAATTGCACCTCGTCGGGGGCTCGGTGCGCGACGCGCTGCTCGGCCGTCTCGGCGATGACCTCGACTTCTGCACCGATGCGCGGCCCGAGCAGACGCTGGCGCTGGTGCAGGGCTGGGCCGACGCGATCTGGGAGACCGGTCGCGAGTTCGGCACGATCGGCGTGCAGAAATCCGGTCTCCGGATCGAGATCACCACCTTCCGGGCCGAGGCCTACGACGGCGTCACGCGTAATCCGGTCGTCTCCTACGGCACCTCTTTGCTGGATGACCTCGAACGGCGCGACTTCACGATCAACGCAATGGCGGTTTCGCTGCCCGGCCATGAGTTCACCGACCCGTTCGGCGGCCTGAAGGATCTCGCGGCCCAGGTGATCCGCACGCCGGCCGCTCCGTCGCTGTCATTCGGCGATGATCCACTTCGGATGCTGCGGGCGGCCCGGTTCGCGGCAAAGCTCGGTTTTACCGTGGACAATTCGGTCATCAATGCCATGCGGGACATGGCGCCGGATCTCGACCGGATCACCGCCGAGCGCATCCGCGACGAATTCACCAAGCTGCTCTGCGGCGCCGACCCGATCCTCGGGCTGCGGCTCCTCGTCGACACCGGTGTGGCCGACCGCTTCCTGCCCGAGATCTCCGGGCTCAAGCTCGAAATCGACGAGCACGCCCAGCACAAGGACGTCTACGAGCACACGCTGATCGTCGTGCAGAACGCGATGCGGCTCGAGGGCGAAGGCGGCCCCGACTTCGTGCTGCGGATGGCCGCACTCATGCACGACGTCGGCAAACCGGCCACCAAGGCGGTCGGCCGCGACGGCCGCGTCAGCTTCCACCACCACGAGGTCGTCGGGGCGCGCCTGACCAAGCAGCGCATGAAGGCCATGAAATACCCCAAGGACATCACCTCCGAGGTGGTCGAGCTGGTGGCTCTCCACCTGCGCTTCTACGGGTACGGCCGGGGCGAGTGGACCGATTCCGCCGTGCGCCGCTACGTGACCGACGCCGGCCCGCTGCTCCCCCGCCTGCACAAACTCACGCGGTCCGACGTAACGACCCGCAACAAGCGCAAGGCCGCCAACCTGGCCGCCGACTACGACGCGCTGGAGGAGCGGATCTCCCGCATCGAAGCCGAGGAAGATCTCGCCCGGGTGCGGCCCGACCTCGACGGCAATGCGATCATGGAGTTGCTCGGGGTGCCGCCCGGCCCGATCGTCGGCCAGGCCTGGCGCTACCTCAAGGAACTGCGGCTCGACCGCGGGCCGCTGACCCACGACGAGGCCGAGGCCGAACTCTTCAAGTGGGCCCGCGACAACGGCCACGTCGCCTGACGCTCACCGGTCGGCGGTTTCGTCCACCGTGCGGTCCTCGAGAGGACGAGGACGGCACGATCCGGAGCAGCGCCGTGCCCGTTCGGCCACAAATGCGATGAAACTCGCGTCCGCCGCCATGCTCACCCCAACATCCGGCGCGGAAGTCTTTACACGCGATTCGAAAGTTGTCGTACCCGGCGGGCACAATCGGGGCGTGTTCGTAGTCGACTCGCCGATCGGGCCCCTCGGTGTCTCCGTCGTGGACGAGACCGTTGTCGGAGTGCGCTTCGGGGCGCCGCCCGGTTCGTCGGGCGACCATCCGGCCATCTCCCAGATCAAGGCCTACTTCGCGGGCGAGCTGACCGAGTTCGAGCTGCCAGTCGAGATGCGCGGCGGCTCGGAGTTCGAGCGAACGGTCTGGGGCCAGATCGCCAAGATTCCCTACGGCGAGATGGTCACCTACGGCTCGATCGCGACCGCCCTCGGCGACCCGGGCGCGGCCCGCGCAGTCGGCACCGCCTGCAACCACAACCCGGTGCCGGTCATCGTGCCCTGCCACCGCGTCGTCGGCGCCGGCGGCAAGATGGTCGGCTTCGGCGGAGGCATCGAGCGAAAGCGCAAGCTGCTCGAGCTCGAGGCCCGCGTCGCGCTCGCCAAAGCCTGGACTTGACACCTCTTTACTTAGAGGGCCATCTCCCCCGGGTGCCGGGTCCCGGGTCCCGGGTCCCGGGTGCCGGGTGCCGGGTCCCGGGTGCCGGGTGCCGGGTGCCGAGTGCCGAGTGCCGGGTGCCGGGTGCCGCGGGTGCCGGGTGCCGCGGGTGCCGGGTGCCGCGGGTGCGGGTGCCGCGGGTGCCGGGTGCCGCGGGTGCGGGTGCCGCGGGTGCCGGATGCCGGATGGGCCTTGCCCGTCCCGCCTCCTCGCCTGGGTGCCGGGTGAGCCTTGTCCACCCTGCCATCCCCGCCCGGGTGTCGGGTGCGCCCCCGGCCGGCCCGGCCTTTCTCGCCCGGGTGAGCCTCGCCCACCGTGCCTTCTCGCCTGAGTATCGGGTGGGCCTCACCCGCCCCGCTGTCTCGCCTGAGTGACAGATGCGCCCCCCGGCCGCCCGGCATTCTTGCCTGGGCCGGCGGGGTGGGGTGCGCCTTGCTCTTCCCGGCCAGCGGGTTGGAGGGCTATCTCTCATTAGCGCTGGATGCGCTGTGGCCGCGACCCGCGCTTTTGCCGGGCGGCCCGCTTCGGGGCGCGCGAATGCTGGTGCTTCTGGTGCGCGGGGGCCCGGCGTACAGAAAAGGCCGGCCTGTTTGCAGCAGGCCGGCCGTTTCTAAATGCTGGTCAGCGCTCGACCTCGCCGCGGATGAAGGCCTCGACGGCCTCCTTCGCGTCGTGGTCGTTGTACTGGACCGGCGGGGACTTCATGAAGTAGGACGAGGCCGAGAGGATCGGGCCGCCGATGCCGCGGTCCTTGGCGATTTTCGCGGCGCGGACCGCGTCGATGATGACGCCGGCCGAGTTGGGGGAGTCCCACACTTCGAGCTTGAGCTCGGCGTTGAGCGGGGTGTCGCCGAACGAGCGGCCCTCGAGCCGGATGTAGGCCCACTTGCGGTCGTCGAGCCACGGCACGTGGTCGGACGGGCCGATGTGCACGTCGCTCTTGATCATCTCGTGCGGGATCTGGCTCGTGACCGACTGGGTCTTCGAGATCTTCTTCGAGACCAGGCGGTTGCGCTCCAGCATGTTCATGAAGTCCATGTTGCCGCCGAAGTTGAGCTGGTAGGTGCGCAGCAGCTCGACGCCGCGGTCCTCGAACAGCTTGGCCAGGGCGCGGTGCACGATGGTGGCGCCGACCTGGCTCTTGATGTCGTCGCCGACGATCGGCAGGCCCGCGTCGGTGAACTTCTGCGCCCACTCCGGGTTGGAGGCGATGAAGACCGGCAGAGCGTTGACGAACGCGCAGCCGGCGTCGATCGCGGCCTGGGCGTAGAACTTGTCGGCCTGCTCGGAACCGACCGGCAGGTAGGAGACCACGACGTCGACCTGCGCGTCGCGCAGCACCTGGACCACGTCGACCGGCTCGGCCGGGGACTCCTCGACCATCTCGCGGTAGTAGATGCCCAGACCGTCGAACGTCGGTCCACGCTGGACGGTGATGCCGGTGGGCGCCACGTCGGTCAGCTTGATCGTGTTGTTCTCGCTGGCGACGATCGCCTCGGCCAGGTCCATGCCGACCTTCTTGGCGTCAACGTCGAACGCCGCGACAAACTTCACGTCGGAGACGTGGTAGTCGCCGAAGGTCACGTGCATGAGACCCGGAACGCGGTCGTTCGGGTCGGCGTCCTTGTAGTACTCCACGCCCTGGATCAGGGACGAGGCGCAGTTACCCACACCGACGATGGCGACGCGTACGGAACCCATCGCGTTTGCCTCCTTGTTCATCACGGCCGGTCCTGATGCGGACGCGGGGTTTCGGGGGATGCGTCCCCGGCCTGGTCGGCGGGGAAGTCACGGAAATCGGGTGCACGGCCGGAGCGCTCGTTGGTGATCAGCTCTTCCAGCCAGCGGACCTCGCGCTCGTAGGCCTCCAGGCCGTGGCGCTGGAGCTCGAGCGTGTAGGCGTCGATTCGGTCGTTGGCGCGCGACAGCACGTCGCGCAGGCCCTCGCGGCGTTCCTCGATGCGCCGGCGGCGGCCCTCGAGGATGCGGAGGCGGGTCGCCCGGTCGGTGCGGGCGAAGAAGGCGAAGTGCACGCCGAAGCCGGCGTCGTCATAGGTCTCGGGCCCGGCCTGGGCGAGAAGATCGGCGAACCGTTCCTTGCCCTCGGCAGTGATCTTGTAGACAACCCGGCCGCGTTTGCTGGTCATCGGGGGCACGATCGTCTGATCGGCCTCGGTTGCGGTCTCGGTGATCCAGCCGGCGGTCTGCAGGCGCTTGAGGGTGGGGTAGAGCGTGCCGTAGCTGATGGCGGCGCGGATCGTGCCGAGCTTGGTGGCGAGCTCTTTGCGCAGCTCGTAACCGTGCATGGGCGTCTCCTGCAGCAGGCCGAGGATCGCCAACTCGATCATTGGCAACCTCCTCTGCTCCGCTCGGCGGCGCTCTCTGCGCCGATGTATCGGCCCGATACATCGCTACCGTAGAGCGGGGCGGGCGAAGGCGCAACAAATTCATGGCTCGGCGACCACTGCGCCACGCTGAGTGATGACTGTCGCCGCGCGGGCGACGACCGCGTACTCTCTTCGCCATGCGCACGCAGCGGCAGGTGGTCGACTACTCGCTACAGAAGCGGTCAGTCCTGCGTGACGTGCACAACGGCCGGATCGGGACGCTCGAGGTCTGTGATGCCTCGCCGTACCTGAAAAGTGCTGCTCGATTCCATGGCGAGCCGACCGACGAACGCTGTCCGATCTGCCGCCGGGACAACCTGACCCTGGTGCATTACATCTACGGTGATGAGCTCAAGCAGTCCGCCGGGCAAGCTCGCAAGCTGGCCGAGCTTCCGATACTGGCGATGACGCTGCGTGAGTTTCAGGTTTTCGTCGTCGAGGTGTGCCAGACCTGCGCGTGGAATCACTTGATCGAGCAGTTCGTGCTCGGTCGCGACGCGCTCTCTGCCGACGAACTTGACCAGGCCGAGGCACTTGCCGCGGCCGCCGCGGGCCGCCACCGCGAGACCGGGTCGTCGTCGCAGCGCCGGGAGGGCCGCCGATGACGCGGCTTCGTCCGACTACTGTGCACACGACCCCGACCGACTCGCGCAGCCAGCGCAGGACTCGGTCATTTCTGACATCCGACCGGGCGGCTGCGCGGACGCAGCCACGAATGTCCGCTAGTGACGCCGTTGGCGGGGGCCCCTCCAGGGCTCTCCCGGCATGCGCCACCGCGACCGAGGTGTGACCGAATGAACTCGTACGGCGATTCGCAGTCTGCGCGCGCCCGGGCCCGGGTGCCCGGCACGCCCGGCTCCGCGCCTGACGACGCGCCCGCCCGATATCCGGACGAGCCGCGCTCCGCACCCGACGCCTACCGTCGGGGACCGGGGCGGGCCGCCGTGGGTGGCGCCGCCGGTAGTGCATCAGTCGGCTCGGCTCGGCCGGGAGGCCGGGCCGCCGTGGGTGGCGCAGCAGTCGGTGGCGCCGCGGTGGGCGGCGCTCCCGTCGGCTCGGCCCGGCCCGGTGGCCGGGCCTCGATCGGCAGCGCGTCGGTGGGCAGCGCCGCGGTCGGCGCCGGTGGGCGGCCCGCGGTGGCTCGCGCGGCCGTGCGGCCCGGCGGCGGCGGACCGGGCATGCCGCCCGGCACCGGCGACGACGGCGCGCTCGGTTCCGGCGGGCGGGGCGGCAAGAAGGACAAGTCGAAGGCGGCCAAGCGTCGCCGGCGTACCAACATTCTGACCGCGGCCGCGGCGGTGGTGGTGATTCTGCTGGGCGCCGGGGTGGTCGGTGGTACCTACTTCTTCGACAGTGTGGAGTTGCCGCCGCCGGTCAGTGAGGATCAGTCGAACACGATCCTCGACGGGGCGGGCAATGTGCTGGCCAAGGTGGGTGAGCAGAACCGCACGGTGGTGCCCGAGGCGAAGATCAACAAGGTTGTCGAGCATGCGGTCGCGGCGGCCGAGGACAAAAACTTTTACACCCATCACGGCATCGACATGAAGGGCATCGTGCGTGCCGCGTGGAACAACTTCACCGGCGGTGCGACGCAGGGTGCCTCGACGATCACTCAGCAGTACGCGCGGCACGTCGCGAACCTGAAGGCGATCAGCATCAACCGCAAGCTGCGCGAGGCGGTGATCGCCCGCAAGCTGGAGTCGCAGTACGACAAGAACCAGATCATGGGTATGTACCTGAACTACATCGATCTGGGTGAGGGCCGGCAGGGTATCGAGGCCGCGGCGCAGGGCTATTTCGGTAAGTCGGTGACGACGCCGGTGGGGCAGAAGAACGCGATCACCCCGGATGAGGCGGCGGTGCTGGCGTCGATCATCAAGCAGCCGTATCCGGTCAAGGGTGGTGCTCCGGGTTTCGACCCCAACTACAACCTGGCCGGGGCGAAGGATCGCTGGGAATACACCATGAAGAACATGGTGGACATGCACTGGATCACTCAGCAGGAGTATGACCAGCGCAAATATCCGGCGGTGAAGAAGCCGAGTTCGGACACGTGTAAGACGTGCGCGGCGGACAAGCCGGTCGGCATGATCATCCGGCATGTGAAGGCGGAACTGAACGCGGCCGGCATCCCCGAATCGGCGTTCGAACAGGGCGGCCTGACCGTCAACACCACGATCAACCCGGACGTGCAGAAGGCGGCCGAGGAGGCCGGCTCGGCGAAGAGCAAGTCCTCGCCGATGCACGGTCTGCCGAAGACCTATCAGGCAGCGGTGATCGCGATCGACCCCAACACCGGGCGGGTGCTCGGCTACTTCGGCGGTGACGATCCCAACGGCCTCGACTACGGCGGCTACATGGCCGGCGACGGTAGCAAGATCACCGGCGGGCAGTCGCCGGGCTCGAGTTTCAAGATCTACACGCTGGCAGCCGGCCTGAAGCAGGGCCTGTCCTTCGACTCGAAGTGGGACGCCAAGCAGCCCCGTAAGAACGGTACGAAGATCAACAACGCCGGCGCGGACGACAACGCGCTGTGCAAGGGCAGCCCGCGCGACTGTGACCTGGAAACGGCCACGATCAAGTCGTACAACTTCCCGTTCTACTGGATCGCGGACGCGGTCGGCTCCGGCACGGTGGCCGAAACGGCCAAGGAGGCCGGCCTCACTCACATCTTCCAGGACGGGAAGACCACGCCGGTCGACCTCACCAAGACCGACACGAGCGCGCTGAACAAGGACTTCGACGACGAGATCGGGTTCGGCCAGTACCGGGTCGTCCCGCTCGAGCACGCCGAGGGCGTGGCCACGATCATCGGGGGCGGCGTCCACCACGTGGCGCACTTCATCAAGTCGGTGACCCAGGTCAATGCGGACAACGGCAAGAAGGACGTACTGCTGAGCGAGAACACCAGCGGCAACCGCGTGTTCCCGGCCGCCGAGACGTCCAACGAACTCGGCGTCATGCAGAAGATCGTCAAGGCCGACGACCTCGACCTGAAGAACGGCCGCGAATCGGCGGCCAAGAGTGGTACGTGGGAGTACGACGACGGCAAGGACAAGCACATCGGTTCCGGTGACTGCTGGTTCGTCGGCGGCATTCCTCAGCTCGCCGTCACGGTCTGGGTCGGTGGCAAGCAGAAGAAGGTCGAGCTGCACCTCAAGGACGGCCGCGACATGTTCGGCGCCAGCGTGCCCGGTGAGATCTGGCAAAAGACTCTGAACGATTCGGCCAAAGCGCTGGACATGAAGCAGGTCGACTTCCCCGACCGCATCACGACCGGTGACCCGAGCAAGTTCGGCAACGGCGTCGCGCCGCCGCCCGTGCAGCCGCAGAACAACAACTGCGCCCTCGCGGTCATCGGCATCAGCTGTGACAACAACGGCGGCAACAACAACGGCGGTGGCCAGGGCAACGGCGGCGGTAACAACAACGGCGGTGGCCAGGGCAACGGCGGCGGCAACAACGGCGGCGGTCAGACCAACGGCGGCACAGCCGGGTTCCCGGGCAACAACGGCGGTAATACCGGCGGCACCGGTGCTCAGAACAACGATGTGACCCTGCAGCCCGGCCAAGGAACGAACGGCGGCGGCTAGCTACGGCGGCCACTGAGGCCTCAGCGCCGGCGCGCACCCCTCGGGGTGCGCGCCGGCTCCGTTTCCCAGCCGTCCGACTTTTCCCATGGGTAGGTCGATCGCCCCGGCCATCCGATACGGCATGATGCCAAGACATGAGCACGCAACCGTCCGAAGACATCGACCGCCCCGAGCCTCCACGCGCGCCGGCGACGGCGGACGGCTTTGTGCGCGGCCTCTCCGAGGCGATCGGGGGGCCGCTGGGCTCGCATGCGGTGCGACCGGACGCGAAGCCGGGCAAATTCTGGACGGCGGCCCGGATCATCCTGGCGTTGACCTGCCTGACACTGGCCCTTTCCTGGGTGCAGAAGTCGCCCTGCCAGAGCGGCGACTGGCAGAAGAACATCCAGTACACCCGGTTCTGCTACACCGACGTGCTCGCGCTCTACTACGCCGAAGGCCTCAGCGACGGCAAGGTGCCGTACGCCGAACACGCGGTCGAATACCCGGTCGTCACCGGCTACTTCATGGGTGCGCTCGGTCTGCCGATCCACGCGTACGGCGTGAAGCACCCCGGCATCAACCAGGGCACCTGGTTCTACGACGCCAACGCGATCGTGCTGTCGGCGCTGGCGGTTGCCACCGCGGCGGTCATCCTGGCGTTGCGTCGCCGACGACCATGGGACGCGGCGATCTTCGCGCTGTCACCGATTCTCTTCATCACGGCGACCGTCAACTGGGACTTCCTGGCGATCGGCCTGGCCGCGATCGGCCTCTACCTCTGGGCCAGGAAACGACCAGCCTGGGCCGGGCTGTTCCTGGGCCTCGGCGCGGCGGCAAAACTGTGGCCGCTGTTCATCCTCGGCCCGCTGCTCGTACTCGCCCTACGCTCGAGAACGCTCAGATCGTGGACCTGGGCGGCGGCCACGACCGCGCTCAGCTGGGTCGTGGTCAACTTCCCGGTCTGGTACTGGTACCACGACAGCTGGCTGCAGTTCTTCCGGCTCAACCACGACCGGCCGATCGACTGGGGCACGCTCTGGTACATCGGGCGTTACCTCGACGGCAAATGGCACACCGGCGCCAATCAGGGCCCGTTCCAGTGGCTGAGCAACCACATCCCGACGCTCAACTGGCTGACGTACGGCCTGTTCGGCGTGGCCTGCGTCGGCATCCTGATCCTGGCCCTGGTCGCCCCGCGCCGGCCCCGGCTCGCCCAGCTGTCGTTCCTGGTCGTCGCGGCGTTCCTGATCTTCAGCAAGGTCTGGTCGCAGCAGTACGTGCTCTGGCTGCTCCCGCTGATCGTGATGGCCCGGCCGCGCTGGGGTTCGATCATCGCCTGGACGGTGGCCGAGTTCGGCTACTTCACCGCGTTCTACGCCGAGCTGCTCGGCGCGGGCGGCAAACCCGTCATCCCGGAGGGCACGTTCGTGCTCGCCTCGACCTGCCGGCTCATCACGGTGGCGATCCTTTGTGGACTGGTCGTTCGCGACATCTGGCGGCCCGAACTCGACGTGGTCCGCCAGACGTACGGCGACGAGGACCCGGACGGCGGCCCGCTGAACGCCCAGGACGCGCCCTGGATCGAACGCCTGCGTCGCGGTCGCGGCCCGGCGCTCGACTCGAAGCCAGCCGAGCCGGGCGGCGGCGACCGCGAACCGGCGGTGGTCTGACCCCGTCGCTATCCGGTGCTGGTGGCCACCGAGCCAGGGTGTTCAGCGGAGGTGGAAGACGACGTCGGTGCCGACGTCCTCGCGGGTGATGCCGAGGCTGTCGACCGGGGTGTCGCCGGCGCGTTCCCACGGCGTGCCGGCCACCGACGAGCGGACGAGCAGAACCGTCGCGACGTGGATCGACCGCAGATATTCGATGCTCGCGGCGTCGGGGAAGCTCGCAACCTGGCTGCGCATCTGAGCCTGCTGGGCGGCGGCGAACCCACCGGATCCGTTGGCGATCTTCTGGTAGCGGGTGGTCGACCAGAGCATCACGGTGCCGTCGGTGACGGCACCGGTCGGGAGTACCAGCATCGGGCTGGTGATCGTACGCATCGAGGCCGGCTGGGCGGGCACCACCGGGTGGCTGGTCGTGTTCCATCCTTCGCCGAGCACCAGGATCAGCGGTACGAGGGTGGCCAGCCGCAGCCACCACGCCGGCCAGGGCGGGATGCGCTGGGCCGACCAGTGCTCGGCCCGGCGGACGAACTCGGCGACCGCACCGGCCGCGAGAATGCCGAGCAGCAGTGTCACCCAGAGCATCATGCGGCCTGGGATGCGCTGGCCGAGCGAGGCCGGCAGGTGGCCGAAGAGCGGAAGGTAGGTCCAGCGACCGCCGAAGAAGTGGGTGCCCATCGTCAGCACGATCGACGCGGCCAGCGCGATGATCAGCAGGATGCGCCGGCTGAACTTCCAGATCGAGAACCACAGACCGGCCAGCGCCAGGGCGTAGAGCACGAAGCCGGGCAGCAGACTCATCTCGGCCGCCCACCCGAGCGAGGCCCGGGCGCCGGCGTGCGGGCTGCCCCAGATGCGTGACTCGGCGGGCCCGATGAGCAGGCTCCACAGCGGCGGCGAGAAAAACTTGATCTCGGCGGTGCCGTTGCTCTTGTCGGCGAGGTGGAAGTAGGGCAGCGCGATCAGGGTGGCGATGCCGGCCAGGATGATCGGCCCCAGCGAGTCGATGATCAGCAGCCGCCAGCCGAGAACGGGGAAGAAGTCCCGCTCGTGCGCCACCCGAATCCGCGGCGGCTTGGGGGCCTGGTGCTTGGCCGCCCTGCGCTTCTTCCTGCCCTTGCCGCCGGATGCCGCGCCTTCGACGGTCTTGTCCGCGGGCGTCGCACCTTCAACTACCTTGCCTTTGGGCGCTTCGTCGCCGACAACCTTGTTTTTGGGCGGCTCGTCGCTGACGGCCGTGGCTGTGGCCGCTTCGTCGCCGACTGCCCTGTCTTTGATCGCCTCGCCGTCGATCGCCGTGTCGCCGATCGCCCGGGATCCGGAAGCGGCGGATCCGGAAGCGGCGGAAGGCCGTGCGCCGTCGGCCGAGGCCGAAGGCTGGGTTTCGCCGGGCGGGTCGAGCGCCTTGGTCTCGTCGGCCGGTTTCTGATGACCGACTGCGTCGGGAAGCTTGCCGTCCTCGGCCGGGATGAGAGGCGTGCCCTCGGTGGGCGCGGTGGATGAGTCGGGAGCGGGCACAACCGCCGATGCGACTTCGCCTGCCGACCCCGGCTTGCGCTCGTCACCCGGCGCGACGCGCGCAAGGTCGTCGGCCGGAATGACAACGCCGGCCGTGCCCGTGGGCGACGCCTCGGTCGGCTTCGCTGTTGTGGAGCCCGACGACGACACGGCCTCAGCCGGAGTCGCGCCGGGGATGGGCGAGGTCTGACCGGCGGCTCCGGCGGGAATGCCGCTGAGCGGAGGTTGGCTTGCGGGTCCGGTTTGGGCTGTGGTGCCGCTGAGCGGAGGTTGGCTTGCGGGTCCGGTTCGGGCTGTGGTGCCGCTGAGCGGAGGCCGGCTTGCGGGGTCGGGAGAGAGCTCGGTGCCGCTGGCCGGCGGCTGGCCCGCGGCGTCCGGCGGGGGTGGGGCGGGCGCCAGGCGGCGCTGGTGGGCTCGGCGCCGGGAGCGTCGGCGCAGCCAGATGAGCGGGGTGCCGAACAGCAGGAGCAGGACGATCAGGCCGAGTACGCCGAGGAACGGCAGGCCGAGCGAGAAGCCGAGGCTGACCTGCCAGGCCGCCACCAGCCAGCCGAAAGCGGCCCAGCCCGCCTTGCGTTCCCTGGGCTGCAGGCCGCGGCGCAGTGACCAGCCGTGGCCGCGGGCCAGCATGGCCAGGGCGAGCGGGATGCCGCCGGCCGAGATGATGTCGAGGTGGCCCTCCTGGGCCAGGCGCCAAGGGGCGTACGCGATGGCGACCGCGGCCAGCGCGGCGCCGGTGCGGCCCGCGCCGAGCTGGCGGACCAAGGCGTAGCCGCCGATCGCCAGGAGTGCGTGGGCCAGCACGAAGAGGATGTTGTAGCGCAGCGTCGCGGCCAGCGGGCCGTCGCCGAGCATGCCGACCGGGCCGTAGCCGAGCAGGCTGTCGCCGAAGGCGAAGCCGTCGGTCTGGGGGTAGAAGGCGTTGGACTGCCACAGCTGCTGCGGGTGGCTGAGCAGGATGTGGCCGATCCAGGAGATCTGCCAGGCCTGCCGGGCCGGGTCGCCGAGGTCTTCGGGGAGGGTGTGCAGCGGGTAGCGCAGGGTCGGCCAGGTCAGCGCGACGGCCAGGAGCAGGCCGGCGTAAATGGCCAGTGCGTACTCATGGATCAGCGAACGGAAGAAGGCGCGGGTGGCCCGCAGGATCAGGCCGGGCGGGCGTTCGGGCGCGCTGGCGAAGGCCGTCCACGGGTCGACGGGCGCGCCGGGTGGCCGTTCGCTCGGGAACGGTTCATTGAGTTTCGCGACGCCCGGTGCCGGTGCCGGCACCGGTGGCGGAACGGCCACTTCGGACGAAATGACGGCGTCGACGGTCTTTTTCCGGAAGCTCAGGAGCCGACGGCCGGACTTCTTCGGCGCCGGATCGCCGAGCGCGTCCAGCGCCGCGGCCCGCTCGACCTCGCTCAGGGGAGGCGGGCCCAGAGCCGGGCCGCCCTCCGGCCCCGTCGCCTGACGGGGAATGGCCGGACGAGTCGTCGAAGCGGTTTCGCCCGGAGGTGCGGGGTCAGAAGGCATCGGCGGCCTCGGTTCCTCGGTCGTCATCGTCCTGCTTCCCGTTACCCGAGCGACGTCAGCGGCTCGTGCCCTTTCGCAGCAGCGCGATGTCGGCGGTCTGACCCTCGGCACCACCCGGGGTCTCGACGACCGCGGGTGCGCCGGCGGCTCGGATCGCGGCCACCACCAGCTCCGGGTCGATCTTGCCACTGCCGAGGTTGTCGTGCTTGTCCTGACCCGAGTCGAAACCGCCTTTGGAGTCATTGGCGTGGATCAGGTCGATGCGACCGGTGATCGCCTTGACCCGGTCGACGATGCCGACCAAGTCTTCGCCGCCCGCGAACGCGTGACAGGTGTCGAGGCAGAACCCCGCTCCGAACTGGCCGACCTGCTCCCATAGCCGGGCCAGGTCGTCGAACCGGCGGGCACAGGCGTTGTCACCACCCGCGGTGTTCTCGATCAGGATGGGAAGA
Organism: Actinoplanes sp. NPDC051343; assembly: GCF_044455125.1. Classification (NCBI taxonomy): domain Bacteria; kingdom Bacillati; phylum Actinomycetota; class Actinomycetes; order Micromonosporales; family Micromonosporaceae; genus Actinoplanes; species Actinoplanes sp. NPDC051343. The sequence continues at coordinate 121,296 of NZ_JBITEL010000012.1, read as the reverse complement.
GGCAGGCCGCCGTCCTTCTCCGCGTACTCGAAGGCCTTGCGCCAATTTTCGAAGCCGGCCGTGAGGTCGGCCCCCTGGCCCACGTGACCGCCGTGCACGATCAGGCCTTTGGCACCGATCTCGGCCGCCGCGCGCGCGTGGGCCATCAGCAGCTTGCGGCTGGGAATGCGGATGCGGTTGTTGGGCGAGGCGACGTTCACGATGTATGGCGCGTGAACGTAGATGTCCACCTCGGACTCGCGCAGAGCGGCCGCGTCGTCGCGCGGCTTGGGCGTTTTGTAACCCTGCGGGTCGGTGAGGAAGAACTGGACGGCGTCGGCCCCGCGGGCGACGGCCGCGTCGAGGGGATCGGCGGGATCGACATGGGCTCCGATGCGCATGGGTCGAGCCTACGACGCGGGTACGACGTTCTCCCGGCGCGTCACCGGCCTCCCGCGGCTCTCGTTAGCTCCATTGATCACGCTTCACGGCTGCCGCCCGGCGGCCGGTCCGAATGGGGAGATGGTGCATGTCGCGGCAGTTCCGATACCGGGTGACGGCTGTGGTGCTGGGCGGTCTGCTGCTCGGTGGGCCGTTGCTGATCAACGGTACGGCGAGCGCGGATCAGATGGATGCGCCTGAGCAGGAGGGTGGCCATCAGGTGACCTTCGCCGGCGGCAGCGTGTTCGGGCTGTCCTGCCGCTCGCATCCCGACGTCGAGTCGATGACCGTGCCCGCCGAGACCCGGGTGCGGGTGGTCAACCAGACCGGGCACAACGCGAACCTGCGGCTGGGCGACGACACCAAGGGCATGCTGCCGGACAACGGCTCGACCGAGGTGGTTTTCCGGCGCGGGACCACGGCGGTGACGCTGACGCCCACCTGTGCGCTCGGCAATGACGCGAGTTCCGTGATGGTCACCGCGTCGCCGACGACGCCGGCGACCACGCCGGACCCGATCCCGGATCCGTCTGCGGGCGATTCGTCCACGTTCGCGGCGGCGACGACCGATTCGGGCCACCCGTCGGGTTCTGCCGGTCCCGGCACTCTTTCGGCGCCGGCGCATTCCCCCCGGACGGCGTCGCCGGGCACCGGTCACCACACGAAGGCTCCGCCGCACTCGCCGCACTCGTCGAAGGCTGCGCAGGCGGCGAAGGCCGCGGCGCAGGGCATGCCGCCGGGTGGCGCCGGCCTCCTGCCGAAAATCAAGGTCAAAACCCTTGCGGGTACGCCGGGAGCCGCGGTCCCCGCGTTCTCGGGCATGCCGCCCGGCGCGGAGAAATCCCTGGCCCCAGGCGTACCGTCGCTGGAGCTGGACCCCACGCAAGCCGTGCCCGCCGCAGTGGCCGCACCGACCACCGAGATCGCGGCGGCCGAGCCGGTCGCGGCGATGGAGCCGATTCGGGAGCGGGGACCGATCGGCCTGCTGGCGGCGATCGCGGCGGTGTGTGCCCTGGGGGTGGGAATCGCCGCTATTCGGGCATTCGTGTCGCAACGTGCAATTCGGGCAAACGTGGCGTAGGCTTTTGCCTGCAAGCTCCGCGGGGCGCCCGCGTCCAACCTCATCGGTGTGGTCGTTCCTCCCCAGGTCCCACCCAGCGAATGCGGATCGGGCGCCCCGCGGCTGAACTAACGAGGACCCCGTCCACAGACGGGGTCCTCGTTTTTGGGTGAACTGCTCAGGGTCGGTATGCTTGCTCGGTTCGCGGCCTTTTTTCGTGCCGCGGGCAGACACAAGACCTCCTGCCACGGAGAGACCGTGGCCGTTAAGCCCACAGGAGGTGAGAACGTCTTGCGTCATTACGAACTCATGGTGATCCTCGATCCCTCGCTCGAGGAGCGCACCGTTGCCCCGTCGCTCGATCAGTACCTGAACGTGATCAGGACCGCGGGTGGCTCGGTGGAGAAGCTCGACGTCTGGGGCCGTCGCCGGCTCTCGTTCGAGATCAACAAGAAGGCCGAAGGCATCTACGCGGTCGTCGACCTGCAGGCGACGCCCGAGGCCGTGGCCGAGCTGGACCGTCAGCTGCGCCTCAACGAGTCCATCCTGCGTACCAAGGTCATCCGGCCCGAGACCCGCTGACCTGCCCAAGGCGGCTCTGCCGCACTGCAGGGTAAAACCGCGAAGCTCGTTTTTGTCGGAGGGTTCTGAGAACCTCCTACGAACGAGCGAAGCGGCGAGGAGAAGATCATGGCAGGAGAAACCACCATCACGATCGTCGGTAATCTCACCGACGATCCCGAACTGCGCTTCACCCCGTCGGGTGCGGCCGTGGCCAAGTTCCGCATCGCGTCTACGCCGCGGACCTTGGACCGGCAGACGAACGAGTGGAAAGACGGCGAGCCACTGTTCCTCGCGTGCAACATCTGGCGCGACGCCGCCGAGCACGTCGCCGAGTCGCTGCAGCGTGGCGCCCGGGTGATCGTGCAGGGCCGGCTGCGTCAGCGGTCTTACGAGACCCGCGAGGGAGAGAAGCGCACCGTTTACGAGCTCGAGGTCGACGAGATCGGCCCGTCGCTGCGGTACGCCACGGCCAAGGTCCAGCGGATGAACCGGTCCGGCGGCGGCGGGAGTGGCGGCGGCTTCGGCGCTTCCAACGGTGGTGGCGGTGGCGGTGGCAACCGGCAGTCCAGCGGTGGCAGCACCAGCGGGGGCGGCGGCAACTTCGACGACCCGTGGGCTACCTCGGCACCGGCCTCCAGCGGTGGTGGTGGCGCTCGCTCCGGCGGCGGCAGCTCCTCCTTCGACGACGAGCCTCCCTTCTAGCCCATGGCACGGGCTAAACCGAGTTCAGGAGTAAGAGCAATGGCTAAGGCTGCGGCGCTTCGCAAGCCGAAGAAGAAGGTGAACCCGCTCGACAAGGACGGGATCACCTACATCGATTACAAGGACACCGCCCTGCTGCGGAAGTTCATTTCCGACCGGGGCAAGATCCGCGCCCGCCGGGTCACCGGAGTGACGTCCCAGCAGCAGCGGCAGATCGCCCGCGCGGTTAAGAACGCCCGCGAGATGGCGCTCCTGCCGTACACGGCGACGGCGCGCTGAGGAAGGTCGACAACATGAAGATCATCCTCACGCAGGAGCTGTCGGGCCTCGGTGGCCCCGGCGACATCGTCGACGTCAAGGACGGTTACGGCCGTAACTACCTGCTGCCGCAGGGCTTCGCGATCCAGTGGAGCAAGGGCGCCGAGAAGCAGGTCGTCGTCATCAAGCGGGCCCGCGAGGCCCGCGAGATCCGCGACCTGGGTCAGGCCAACGAGGTCAAGGCGCAGCTGGCCAGCCTCAAGGTCACGCTGAACGCGCGGTCCGGCAACGGCGGCCGCCTGTTCGGCTCGATCACCCCGGCCGAGATCGTCGACGCCGTCAAGGCGGCCGGCGGCCCGGCCCTCGACCGCCGGCGTCTCGAGCTGCCCGGTCACATCAAGACCACGGGCGCTTACAGCGTTCAGGTCAAGCTGCACCCCGAGGTGACCGCGAGCTTCCCGGTCAACGTGGTGGCGTCCAAGTAGTTCGTTTCATGTGAAACGGCGCGCCGGGCCTCGGCCCGGCGCGCCGTTCGCGTTTCGGTGCCGGCAGCTTCCCGCGTACGCGCGGTCAGCTCAGGCTGTTGCCGGTGATAGCCGAAGTGATCACCGTGGCGAGGCCGCCGCCGATCACGGCCGCGGCCAGGCCGACACTGATCGCCTTCCAGGAGCTGCTCACCCAGCGGATGCCGACCGCGACCAGCATGCTGAGCACCAGCGAAACGCCGAACTGCGGCGCCGCCTTGGAGGCCGTGTCGAGCGCGTGGGACTGCGAGCCCCGGTTGATGATCAGCATGTAGAGCACGAACAACACGACCGGTACGCCGTACCAGATGACCGTGTAACCCACCGCCGCGAGCGGGCCGCCTGCGGCCTGGTCATCCTCCTCGTCGTCCGGATCGAGCAGGTTGCTCCTCCGGCCCGTGGTGAAGCCGCCGCCGACCGGCCGCCGTTCGTAGGCGCCGCCGGGCGCCATATAGCCGTTGCTGCTCGCCGCCCGCTGGGGGCGCACCGCCGCCGGATCAGGCCCACCCGCGGGCATGACCATCGACGTGGACGTCATGGAAAGGTTCGACTGCCTCGGGACCGCGGCTGAGCCGCTCGACCGAAAGGGCACGAAATCCGAGGTGCCATAGCGCCGGGACTCACCCTCGGACAGATCACTCTCGGCCGATAACTGCTGCCGCCAGCCGTCCGACCCGCCCTCGCGGTAGGCCGCATGCCCCCGGGACGCTTCCTCGAGGTCAGCATTCCGCCAGTCGCCCGGCGCGCCGGGCGCCGCACCACCGCGCGGAGGCCAGCTGCGATCCTCGACATCGGCGCGTCCGGCCGCAGCCGCCCGCCAGTCCTCGGGGTCGTCGTAGCCGGGCAGGCTTCGCGCCGGGCGAGCGTCCGGATCGAGGTCCCGACGCCAGGCGTCCGGGCCCGCGGGTTCCTCGGCGGCCCGCCGCCGCCCGCCGCCCATGGTGTCGTCGCCGCGTCGGCGGCCGGGATCGGCGGGGTAGGCCCCGGTTCGGTAGGAGCCGCCGCCGTACGTGCCGGCGCCGTAAGTTCCGGCGCCGCCGTCGGCGATCGGGCTGATCGGTGCGTCGGCGGCGGTGCTCGGCATCGCACTGCGGGGGGCGCTGGGCAGGGCGCGCTGGCCACTCGCCGGGGCCGGAAGTGCGCCCCGGGGCGAGGCTGGAAGTGCGCTGCGAGGCGAGGCGGGCATAGCACTGCGAGGCCGGGGGCCGTCAGCCATGCCTCGGCCGCCATCGTCGTCATAGCCGCCGCGAATCCCGTAGCTGCTTGCCGCGCCGCCACCGCGCGGATCGTCGCCGTAGCCGCCTTCGGCGCTGCCGCCTCGCGGGCCGTCCCCATAATTGCCGCGAGCGCCGCCGCCGCGTGGGCCGTCGCCGTAACCACCCCGCCGGCCGGCGTCGTAGCCGTTGGCGGTGCTGCCACGCGGATCGTCGTCGTAGCCGTTGGCGGTGCTGCTGCGCGGGTCGGGGCCGTAGCCGTTGGCTGCGCCACCGCCGCGCGGGTCGGCGTCGTAGCCGTTGGCGGTGCTGCTGCGCGGGTCAGTGCGGTAGCCGTTCGCCGCGCTGCCGCTCGGCGCGTCGGCGTCGTAGCCGTTCGCAAGGCTGCTGCTCGGGTCACCGCTGTAACCGTTGGCTGCGCGGCCGACGCCGTAACCGCCGCGCGGGCCGGCGTCGTAGCCGTTCGCTGCGCTCCCGCCGCGCGGGTCGGGGTCGTAGCCGTTGGCCGGGGCGGCGCTTCGCGAGTCCGTCCCGTAGGCGGTTGGCGCGGAGCCGTAGCCGCCGCGCGGGGAATCCGCGTAGCCGTTGCCGCCATAGACGCCTGCGCCGCCCCTCAGTCCGGGGCCATCGCGGGTGTCGTCGTCGTTGTCCCGGCGTCGTGAGCGCCGCGGGGCCGGCTCGTCCTCCTGCCCCCACCGGCCCGGCATTCCGGTGCCGGTCATGGTGTCGTCGGCGCGCCGGGACCACGTGTCGTCGGGCATGGCGCTGCGCGGAGCGGCCCCGCCCGCCACGCCGCGTGCGGGCATGGAGTCGTCCGGCATCGCGCCGCGCTCCGCCCGCCGGCGACGGGAGACGGTGTCCTCCTCCATGCCGGAGTCGGGCATTGCGCCGCGCTGAGAGGGTGCAGCCATCCCGCGCCGGGGCGTGTCGTCGGCCATGCCGCGCCGCGACATCGTGTCGTAGGGAGTTCCACCAGGCATGGCGCTGCGGGGGATCGGTCCGTCGGCCATGCCGCGCCGGACCATCCCGTCGTCGGGCATCGCGCCGCGCCCGGCCGGGCCCCGCAGACCGTCGTCGGGCATCGCGCTGCGCGGGATCGGGCCGTCCTCCACGGCCCGGCGCCGGCCACCGTCGGTCATGCCGCGGCCCGACATCGTCTGGTCGGTGCGCGGCAACGGCCCGTCGTCAGGCATCGCGCTGCGCGGGGCGGCGGGCATGGCACTGCGTGGGGCGGCCGGCATGGCGCTGCGTGGGGCGGCCGGCATGGCGCTGCGTGGGGCGGCCGGCATGGCGCTGCGCGGGGCGGCGGGCATGGCGCTGCGCGGGGCGGCGGGCATCGCGGCGTGCCCCGCCGGGCCGCCGGGCATGCCGGGATCGTCCGGTCGCATTCCGCGCCGCTGTACATCGTCGGGAAGCGCGCTGGCCGGTGCCACCCCGGCTCGTCCGGCGGCGTCTGGCGGCTGCGACCAGGTGGCGCGTCGCTCCTCGTCGGCCGGAGCGGCCGGGAGTTCGCGGCGGGCGGCCGACTGCTGGGCCTCTTCCCGTCGTGCGGCCTCCTCGCGCCAGGCCAGCACGCGGGGGTCGTCCTTCGAGCGGGTCCACTGGCCGGTGTCCGGGTCGCGGGTCCAGCTGCTGGTGTCGGGCTCAGCCACCCACGCGCCGGTCTGCTCGCGCCAGTCGTTCTGAGCGCCGTCGTGGTAGCGCGCCTTCCGCGGCCTGCCCGGGGTGCGACGCTGCGGCTGGCCGGGGATCGACTGCTGCTCCGGCGCCCGGCGGGCACCGGGCATGGCGGCTGCGCGGGCGCCATCGACGTAGCGCGGGTCGTCCGCGTCGCTGATCGGGCCGCCGGGACGCTGCTCCTCGTCGGCATAGCGAGCACTGCGCCGACGACTGATCGGCGCGTAACCGGGGGTCGGTGCGGACACCGCCGGGCCGTCCGGCGCGTAGCCGGAGGTCGGCGCAGCGGCCGAGCCGTAGCTCGAGGTCGGTGCCACCGACCCGGACGCCGCCGCGCCGTAGCTCGAGGTCGGTGCGGCCGACCCGGATGGCGCTGAGCCGTACGCGTCCTCGGCGTAGCGGCCGCGGCGTGGAGCAGGGTCGGACAGGTCGGACAGACCCGCGGCATAGCGCCGGGCCGTCGCGTCCTCCTCATAGGGCTCCGCCGGCAGCGCCGGCCGCCCAGCAGCGGCGCCGTGGCGGCCGCCGGCCGGGTCGACCGGGCGGGTCGGGCCCTCGTCGTAGGGGTTCGTCGGGAGGGGCCGGCGGACAGTCGGCTCGGCGTACCCCTCGGAGCGCGCACCCCACGCGGGAGGGCTCTCCGGCTCGGCATAAAGCTGAATGCTGCCGGTATCGGTATGCCCGGCCCAGTTGTCGGCGTCCGAGCGCGCGGTCCACCCCGTACCCCCGGAGGTGCGCGACCCGGGCTCCGGAGCCCGGCGTCGCCCGACCTGCCGCGACTCCTCACCCAGCTCCGTGTCGCGCCGCCGGGCGGCGCGGTCGTCTTCGCGCACGAGATGGCGGCCGTCGTCGCGCGGGGTCTGCCAGCTGGGCGTCTCGGGTTCGCGGCGCTGCTGCCAGCTGGGGGTTGCCGGTTCGGCGCGGGTGCCGTTGTCGTTCCAGGTCGCCGAGCCCTCGATGGTGCCGCCGGAACGGTCGCCCGGCTCGATCAGCTGCTGCCACGACGACGTGCTCTCGGCGGGCTGTCGCGGCGCCGGCTGTTGCCAGGACGGGGTGGCGGCCGGCTCGGTGAACTGCTGCCATGAGGGTCGGGCGTCGGGTTCGGACCAGGCGGTGCCGGAGATCGCGGGCTGCTCGGCCGGGGTGCTGACGGGCGCGCGGTAGTCGCCGTTGCCGCCGGTCTGCCACGCCTCGGTGGTGGAGCGCCAGCCGTGCGAACCGGTCGTGGAGCGCCACTCGGTGGTCTGCCGCCAGCGGGCGCCGCTGGTGGCGCGCCATTCGGCGGTCTCGGTGCGCCAGCCCACGCCGTCGGCCGGGAACGTGGTGCGTCCGGTGGATGCCACTTCGGACCAGCGATTGGCCGGCTCGACGGCCTGGCTCTCGTCGGGTTCTGCCTGCTGGGCCCACGCGTCGGCCTGCCGCTGCCAGGCGAGCGCCTCGGGACTCGGCTGCATGCTCCCCGTGTCGGTCAAGGACGCCCATTTCGGATCAGGCTCGGCGTATTGCGGATTTTCCGGACTCTGGGTGGACCACGGCTCGGAGGCACGCCTTTCGCGCGGCATGCGGGCTCCGTAGTCCCACTCCCCTTGGTCCACCCGGAAAGCCTGACGTGGAAGTGTCCGAACCGCAACGCCCTAGGGCGATGGCTTGCTCACGCCCGGCAGCTTTTTCTTCCTCCACAGGTGGGGACGACGAAATACCTGCTGGATAGGGGGGCACCCGGTCGTCCCCAGAAGTTATGCACAGGCTGTGCACAGGGCCGTCAACAAGCAGGTCGGGGATGTCCACAGGTTGTCCCGAGGCTCGTCCACCGGGCCGCTTGGGCAGGTCGGGGGTGGGTTCGTACAGTGGTCCAGCGCCATGGGTCCTTGAGATCAGCTTAATTTTCATGATCTTGAACCGGGATCAGCCAAAAGTGTCATACCCGGGCGGTTGGATCTCGGTGCAGGTCCCACAAGCGGAGGAGGTCCCCGGTGTCGATCACCGACGATGCGCGGCCGGAGTCGCGACCCCCGGCCGCTTCACAGACCTCCGGATCGTTCGACAAGTCACCACCGCAGGACGTGGCGGCCGAACAGGGCGTGCTGGGCGGCATGCTGCTCTCCAAGGACGCGATCGCCGACGTCGTCGAGATCCTCAAGACGCACGACTTCTATCGGCCGGTCCACAGCACGATCTTCGACACGGTCCTCGATCTGTACGGGCGGGGCGAGCCGGCCGACGCGCTGACCGTGGCGGCCGCGCTGGCCGACAGCGGCGACCTCCAGCGCATCGGTGGCGTGCCCTACCTGCACACCCTCATCGAGAGCGTGCCCACCGCGGCCAACGCCTCCTACTACGCGCGCATCGTCTCCGAGCGGGCCATCCTGCGTCGGCTCGTCGAGGCGGGCACCAAGATCGTCCAGCTCGGTTTCGGCGCCAACGGCAACGGCGGACGCGATGTCGACGACATCGTCGACCTGGCCCAGCAGGCCATCTATGACGTCACCGAAAAGCGGGTGAGCGAAGACTTCGCCGCGCTCAGCGACATGCTCCAGCCGACCCTCGACGAGATCGAGGCGGTCGGCGCCTCGGGCGGCGTGATGAGCGGCGTGCCGACCGGCTTCGGTGACCTCGACCGCCTGCTCAACGGCCTGCATCCGGGTCAGCTGATCATCGTGGCCGGGCGTCCCGGTCTCGGCAAGTCGACCGCCAGCATGGACTTCGCGCGCAACGCCGCGATCCGCCACAACTGCGCCAGCGCCATCTTCTCGCTGGAAATGAGCAAGATCGAGATGGTCATGCGACTGCTCTCGGCCGAGGCCCGGGTGCCGCTGCACGTGCTGCGGTCGGGTCAGCTCACCGACGACGACTGGAGCAAGCTGGCCCGGCGGATGGGCGAGATCTCCGAGGCGCCGATCTTCGTCGACGACACCCCCAACATGAACCTGATGGAGATCCGGGCCAAGGCCCGCCGCCTCAAGCAGCGCAACAATCTGAAGCTTCTGGTGATCGACTATCTCCAGCTGATGTCCTCGCCGAAAAAGACCGAGAGCCGCCAGCAGGAGGTCTCCGAGCTGTCCCGTGGTCTCAAGCTCCTGGCCAAGGAGATCGAGTGCCCGGTGATCGCGGTGTCCCAGCTCAACCGTGGCCCCGAGCAGCGCACCGACAAGCGTCCCCAGCTCTCCGACCTGCGTGAGTCGGGTTGCCTGACGGCCGACACCCGGGTTCTGCGCGCCGATACCGGTGCGGAGACGACCATGGGGCAGCTGTTCGCGTCCGGGGCGAAGGATGTTCCGGTGTGGGCGCTCGACGAGCGGCTGAAATATGTGCGGCGTCATCTGACCCACGTCTTCAGCACCGGTGACAAGCCGGTCTTCCGCATGCGTCTGGCGTCCGGCCGGGAAATCCGGGCGACTTCCAATCACCCCTTTCTCGCCTACCAGGGCTGGACCGCGCTCGGGGAGCTCGCGGTCGGGGACCGCATCGCCGCGCCGCGGCACGTCTCCGCGCCCGAGCAGGTCACGGCGTGGCCCGATCGGCAGGTCGTGTTGCTGGCCCACCTCATCGGGGACGGCTCGATGCTTCCCCGGCAGTCGATCCCCTGTGCGAGCGCCGACGAGGCGACGGATTCCCGCGACGACTACCTACCCGCCCGGCGCACCACGCTCCGCCCGGTTGCGCCGCCCAGGTCGAGGCGCAGTCCCGTCGCCGCGTGGGTCGATTCGCTCGGACTCGTCGGTAAGCGCAGTCACGACAAGTTCGTGCCGGAGGCGGTCTTCGGCCTGCCCAAGAGTCAGATCGCTCTGTTCCTTCACCACCTGTGGGCGAGCGACGGATCGGTGTACATGACGCCGGAGGGCGCCGAGGGCCCGCACGGCCGCATCTACTACTCGTCCACCAGCCGCCGGCTCGTCGACGACGTGGCCCGCCTGCTCTGGCGATTCGGCATCCAGTCCCGGGTCGACACCATCCGCAAGGACGGCTACCGCGATGGCTACCACCTGCACGTCGACGGCGTTGGCGACCAGGAGGCCTTCTGCCGGGTCATCGGTGTGCACGGCAAGCGCGGGGCGACCGCCGACCTGCTTCGGCGGCGGCTGTTGAACGTCCGGGCCAACACCAACGTCGACACGATCCCGCGAGCCGTCTGGGAACGAGTGCGGGACGTCCTGGCCGACCGCGGGGCGACTGAACCGCTGGGCACGCAGGTCAGCGCCGGCACGTCCCGGGGCCGAATCGCCCGGGCCGCCGCGGTGCTCGAGGACAACAAGCTGGAGATGCTCGCCACCAACGACGTGACGTGGGACGAGATCGTGGCGATCGAGCCGGACGGGATCGAAACGGTCTACGACGCTACGGTCGCCGGCGCGCACAACTTCATCGCCAACGGCATCGCCGTCCATAACTCGATCGAGCAGGACGCCGACGTCGTGATCCTGCTTCACCGTGACGACTACTACGACAAGGAGTCACCGCGGGCGGGCGAGGCCGACTTCATCGTGGCCAAGCACCGAAACGGGCCGACCGACACGATCACCGTGGCCGCCCAGCTGCACCTGTCCCGCTTCGTCGACATGGCAATCGTCTAAGACAGGACGAGACGCTAGATCGCGGTCCACTGCCCGGCACCGTGGTAGGGCAGCGGTGCCGGCTCGCCGGCGCCGTCCACGACCAGCGCGTCCATCGAAACGATCTGCCGGTAGAGCGGCGTCTCGGCCGACACGCGGCCCAGCTGCGGGTCGAGGAAGAGGATCGTGCCGTCCTGGTTGACGGCCGCCCAGGCGTGGCATCCGCCGCCGGCGAAGTCGGTGAGGATGAACGCGAACGCCCCGTGCTCCGAGTTGTGCAGGTGATTACCGAGGTTCCGGAACGCCGCCTCGACCGCCGCCGCGGCCTGCCCGGCCGACGCCCCGCCGACAAACGGGCACAGGTTTTGAAATGTCGACCGCGCGGCCCGCTGAATCCGCCGCACCCCCAGCCACTCCCCGCCGACCGCCCGATCAGGCGCATCGTGCGCATAGCCGTCGAACGTTCGCGGCCCGGCCACCCGCGGGCGGCCACGCTGATAGGTCTCGAACAGCGCCAGCACGGCATCCAGACAATTCACCCCGCGGGTCGGGTCCTCGGCCGGCCCACCGGCATTGAGCAGCAAAAACCAGCCACCCAGTCGGGGGTCCGGCCGGCGGTCCGCCGCCGGCACGGCGTCTTCGAGCGCTTTCCGATGTACGGCATGAGCCCGCCGGAGCCCGCCCGGAGTCTGCTCCTCCGCAGATCGTCCCCACACCCGCGCCCCGGTCCAGCCCAAGGCGGCATCCTGCGGGGGTTCCGGTCGCGCCCATCCGGGGGGCGTGTCGGCGTGGGGATGAACCCGGGCCGGCCCGATGGTCGACGATGGCCCATCGGTGCCGGTCCGAAGCTGGGAGGCCTCGGCGTCCATCTCGTCGGCGTAGGCGGCCAGCGCCCGGTCCTCGCCCCCGAGGTCGAGGTGGGATCGGATCCGGGCGGCCAAGTCGGCGAGGAAGTCGGCGTACTCGTCACGGCGTACGCGATCTGAAGCGTGACCCGCCGGGCGCTGCAGGGGGATCGTCGGCCGCCCGGTGGCCGGCCGTGAGGGGGGCGCCACCAGCCGCCGCGTCTCGTCGCCGAGGTCCCGCCGGCCGCCGCGGGGCCGCGGGGCCAGCCGGCGCGTGGTGGTCCCGCTGTCGTCGCGCGGCGGCTCGCTCGGACCCGAGCGCCGCGTCTCCCCGGCGCCCAGGCTGGTCGTGGTGGGTGCGGTCAAGTGGCCCGGGCGCCGCGTCTCCCCGGTAGCCGGGTTGGTCGCGGCGGGTGCGGTCGGGCGGCCCGGGCGCCGCGTCTCCCCGGTAGCCGGGTTGGTCGCGGCGGGTGCGGTCGGGCGGCTCGGGCGCCGCGTTTCCCCGGTGGCCGGTGCGGTCAGGCGGACCGTGCGCTGGTCGGATCTTGCCGAGTGGGCCGGGTCGGGCGTCGGCTGGCGGGTGGCCGGTTCGCCGGCGAGGCGGGCGGCCAGGCGGTCGTAGATCTGCTCGACCGCGACTCGGCTGGCCGTGATCAGGCATTCGGCGGCCGGGCGGGTGGCGCCCAGGGTGAGTTCGTCGGCTACGGCCAGGCAGGCCAGTTCGGTCAGGAGGGTGCCGACCTCGATCGACGCCGCCAGCTTGGCCGCCTCGATCTCGCGGCCGCATTCCTCGACCATCTGGCCCAGCTCGGCCGAGATCTGCACGAGGGCGTTGAGCGGCGCGTCCTCGCCGCCCGCGAGTCGTTCCCAGGCCTCGCGGAAGCCATCGGGCGCGATGCCCGCCCCGACCAGTCCGGCGACGATCTGACCGGCCGCGGCGATGGCCGACGTGCGGGGGACGGAGAGGGCGTCGGCCAGCGCGTACCAGCGGTCGGCGATGTCCCAGACGGCTGCCTCGTCGCCGGACGGCCAGCGGTCACCCAGCACCTCGGTCATCGCCGAGTGGGCCCACGACGGGCCGTCCATCAGGGGCAAGGTCATGATCGCAGCGCCTCGGCAGCGGATCGCTCGGCGGCGTCGCCGAGACTCTCCACATAGGCCGCCAGCTGCTCCCACGCGTCGAGTACCTGCTGCTGAATCGCCGCGTAGCGCCGGTCGAACGCCTCGTCGCCCCACGGGCATTCGGCGGCCGCCTTCTCGATCTGCGCGCCCGGGCCGGCTCGCTGCCCGGTCATCATCTGGCCCGCCGTGGCCAGGTCGCGGGCGCCGTTCACCGCTCGGGCGGCCGCCGCGCGCTTCTGCTTCTCACCCATCGCCCCGGTCACCATCGGACCTCATGATCGAGTCGGCGCGACCGGTCAGCGATGCGAAATCGTTATCGCGCAGGAACCGCAGCGTCCCAGAATCTGGCGGGAGATATCCGTCCAGTAGCGTCTCGACCTCACCCGCCGTGCGTTCGGTGGCACTGCGGACGGTAGCCACGATCGCCCGGGCGAGATCGTCCGCGTCGACCCGCCGGTAGCCCTCGTGGTCGATCCGCAGGTCGATCAACTGGCCTCGCGACCCGACCGTCGCCTGCACCAGCCCGTCCGGCGAGGCCGCGCTGACCTGCATCGAGGCCAGACGCCGCGGAAGCTCGTCGAGATGGGTCCGAACCTGCTCGTATTGCCCGTAGACGTCGGACAACCGATCACGTAACGCCCGGTTGGCGTCACGATCCGCTGTTTCAGACACGATGTCACTCCTGTTCGCCGCCATCGAACGTGGTGACAATACCGAGGTTCGCAACGTTGCGTACTCCGGTAACTTCGTAGCGCGAACGAACAGGAGTCCACAGTGATCACTCGAGCGGAAGCCGAGCGGATCGCCGCGCGGTGGGCGCGCAGCGAGTCCGACCAGCGGGGATACGAATGCGAGCCGGTGCTCGACGAATTCGACCTCGGGTTCGCCATCGGGACCCGGCAGCCGGCCACGATCCTGGCCGTGCCCGGCGACGGCGCCCGCACGGTGATCGACCGGGAGACCGGCGTGCTCTCGACCTGGCCGGGCATCCCGCTCGACGACCTCGCGACCTGCTATCGCGGTCGTCGGCCGGCTCCCCCGCGTACGGTCGAAGCCGCCGCGGCAATCCGCCGCGCCGCCCGTCGGAGCCCGAGCCCCGGCTCGGTCGCGCATCTGACCGTCGACGGCCGGCTCTTCCGCGCCCAGGGCGCCAAAGGTGATCAGCAGATCAGCCATCATCCGCTGATCGCGCGCTATCTGAGCACTGTGGACGAAAGCGTGCGAGTCCGCGGCACCGAGCGACATGCCGAGTTGATCGTGCTCTCCGAGGCGCTGCATTCGGCGTCCGCCCCGATCACCCTCGACGACGCGCGCGCCTGGCTGCGGGAGGCGGAGTTCGCGGTCTACCTGGTGCGCGAAACCGGCAATCCGGCCGGCGGCCGCCCGGTCCGGCCCTGCGAGACGTGCATCGGCGCGCTTGTCGACTTCGCGTTGCTGCCCTGGTCCGACCTCGCCCTCACGACCGAGTGGCGGCACGGCTCCGACCGCATTCCGCAGCCGGGCCGCTTCCCGCACGAGGTGGCGCGCACCCTCGCCGGCGGCGGCTGGACCAGCGCAAACCCGACGATCGGCGACGCGGTGATCGGCCGCGCGGTGGAGTTGAGCGGCGACCGGCTGCGTCCCTTCGCGGCCGCGCGCCGCATCGCCGCCGAGTTCGCGGGCGTGCGGTGCGGGCGGCGAGGCGCGGGGTTGCGCCGGGCGGTCCGGTTGCTGACGATTGATCCCACGCTTGGGGCGTACGCGGTGAGCCCGCTCGACGAACTCGCCGAGGTGATCGGCGTGCCCCTCTTCCCGATCGGCACGGAGGGCCCAGACGCGATCGTGGCGGTCGACGAGCGGGGCCGGGTGTTCGTGCTCGACCAGGGCGGCGAGTGGTTCGTCGGGTCGTCGATCGACGAGGCGCTGGTCAGCCTGCTTGCCGGAGACGGCCCGGCCGCCCGCATCCACGACGACGGCACCTGGTGACCGGGGTGGCGTGCGACTGGCTGAGCCGCGCGTCGTCGGGCCCGGCGGTCGGCTGAGATCTGCGAACCGCCGAGCCCGACATCATCGGCGAGCGCGACATCGGGCCGAGTTTCGGCATCGAGGCTGAGTTCGGCGCCGAGGTCGCGCTTGTATCCCGGGTCGCGCTCGGCATCTCGGCTCGCGCTCGGGGTCGGTCGGTCAGTCGAAGAGGTCGTGCAGGAAACCGCGCCGCTTCCGGTAGTGCCCGTGCTGCCGGTAGTGGCCATGTTGGCGGTAGTGGCCGTGATGCCCGTAGGCCGGCTGCTGCGCATAGCCCGGCCCGTAGTGCGGGACGCCCGGCGCGGGATAGCCCGGCTGCACACCGGGTGACGGATAGCCGGGGGCGGGCGGGGGCGGCGGGGTATAGCCGCTCGGCTGCTGCGGGCGCGGCGGAGAGGCCTGCCGGCTGTTCCAGCTCGACTCGGCCTCGAACAGTTTTTCGAGCTCACCACGGTCGAGGAAGATCCCACGGCACTCGGTGCACTGATCCACCGTGACGCCGCTGCGCTCGTAGACGCGCATCTCGCCGTGACACTTCGGACAGGTCATTTGCATCTCACTGACGGTACAAGGCGGCATCACCCTGTGGGGCTCGCGCAGCTGTGTGACTCCTGAGAGCCGGCGCCCATATGAGGAACGCGGCCGGATAGAGCAGATAGCCGAACCGGGTCGTCGGCATCAACAAGATCGCGGCAAGCAGGCCGAGGCCACTGAGCAGGGCGGCCGCGGTTGCGGTCCGCGGTGGCTTGCGCAGCAGACGTACGCCGAAAGCCGCCGCCACCGCAACCAGCAGTCCCGTGGCCAGATAGTGCCCGGCGGGCAGGTGCTGAGCGATCAGATAGCCCGGGAACGGCGACTGCGCCGGACTCTCGACAACACCGTGCCCGAGCGGAAATCGCAGCACGTTCTCGACGAACCCGTCCCACCCCACCAACGCCGGCGGGAGGAGCACGACAATCGGCAGCCCGACCGCTCCGGCCACCAACCGCCACGCCCACCGGGGACTCGCCGCGGGACGACCAGCGACACCTCCGCCCGCGGCGACACCTTCGCCCGCCGGGAAATCGCTGGCCGGGACGTCACCGGGCGCGGGGACCGCGCTGGCCGTGCGGGAGTCGCCGGCTTCCGGGATGCTGCCGGCCGGAACCGGGTGATCGGCGAGAGCCTGGCGGTCGGCGGCTGGGGCGTCGAGTTTGGCGGGGTCTGGAACGGGTCGTAGCCACCGGGCGACTGCCAACGCGACCAGCACCGCGATCACCGGGAACGCGAACGGCTTCATCGCCCCGGCCGCTCCGATTGCGACGCCCGCCCAGCCGTAGCTGCCGACGCCGACGAGGGCCAGCCCGAGCAGGCACAACGCCAGCACCGGCAGGTCGTCGCCGCCGGTGGCCAGGGTCAGTGCGCAGATCGGGAAGACCGTCGCGACCTGGATCGCTCGTACGCGCAGCGGCGACCGAGGTAGCAGCCGGACCGCGATGATCAGGGCGCCCGCCGTCACCACCGCGAACCAGACCCGCGCGTCGGTCCACCAGAAATCGCCGAACGCCGCCCGCGGCAGCCCGAACACCGCCATCCCCGGCTGGTAGGGGCTGTAGGCGCCGAGCCGCTCGTCGGCCGGCAGGGCGAGGATCGCGTCCCGCCCCAGGTAGGGGGATCCGGTGTGCAGCAGGCGGTCGCCCATGCGTTCGACGACCAGCACCTCCTCCTGTGCGCGGTCGGTGCGGCCGCCCGCTCGTTGCACCGCCTCGACGACCAGCGGCAGCAGGCACGCGGAGAGCCAGGTGAGCCAGGTAAGTGCCACGCGGGGGCGGCGCCGGGTCATGAACTGCGCGAGCGTGATCAGCGTTGCCGCCAGGTAGGCCCAGAACGCGATCGCGCCCCAGGCCCGGTGGGGCAGCAGCGTCGACGTGCGGGCGGTGAGGAGTGCGAAGGCGGCCGACAACGCGTACAGGAAGAGGTCGGCCGTGAGGCCGCCGCCGGACCGGTCGATGCGTGTGAGCAGTCGGCCGGCGCGGTTGGTCACGCGGGCAAGTGTGGCAGAGGCTTGCGGCCCGAGCCCGGCGACCTGCGGCGGGGCATGCGGACGACAGAGCCCTCGTCGTGCAGTGCGGCGGCCAGCGTGCCCGGCCGTCCGCCCGTCCCGCGCTGCAGCGTGGCCAGCAGCCGCGGCGACGACATCGCCCGCGCGAACAGGTGGCCCTGGCCGGCGACGCAGCCTGACTCCCACAGCGCGTGCCGCTGGGGCTCGCTCTCGACGCCTTCGGCGATGACCGTGAGGTGCAGGTTGCGGGCCAGGTCGACGGTCGACCGGATCACCGCGGCGGCCTCGGAGGAGGTCTCGATCGCGGTCACGAACTCGCGGTCGATCTTGAGTTGGTGCACCGGGATGCGGGAGAGGACGGAGAGCGGGGTGAGGCCGGTGCCGAAGTCGTCGAGGGCCAGGCGCACGCCGGCCTCGCGCAGCTCGGCCAGGGCTCGCCCGACGACGTCGAGCTGGCTGATCGTGAGGGTCTCGGTGAGTTCGAGGACGAGCCGGCCGGCCGGGAGGTTGTAGTGCTCGAGGCGGCCCAGCACGGTGCGCGGGAAGGTCGGGTCGAGCAGGCTGCGCGGCGACACGTTGACCGCGATCGGCATGTCGAAGCCGGCTTCGCGCCACACGCCGGCCGCGGTCAGCGCCTGGTTGAGCACCGCGTCGGCGAAGGCGGGCAGCTGGCCCGAGCGTTCGACGGTCTCGAGGAACTGGATCGGCGTGAGTGGCCCGTGCTCGGGGTGGTGCCAGCGGGCCAGCGCCTCGGCCGAGATCACCTCGCCGGTGCCGAGGTCGACGATCGGCTGGAAGTCGACGACGAACTCCTGCTCGGAGACGGCACGCCGCAGTTCGCCGCCGAGCATCAGGCGGCCGACGTCGGCGGTGTCGCGCGAGTGCACGTACGTCATGGTCTGCTCGCCGGCCCGCTTGGCCTGGTACATCGCGACGTCGGCCCGCCGCATCAGCTCGTCGATGCCGCCGCTGCCGGGGGCCAGGGCGATGCCGCCGGCCGCCTCGACGACGATCTGCATGCCTTCGACCTCGACCCCGATCTCGAGCGCCGAGAGCAGCGCCTCGGCCCGGTGGGTGGCCAGGGCGGGGGTGGGCAGGTCGCCGAGCAGCACCGCGAACTCGTCGCCGCCGAGCCGGGCGACGAGGTCGCTGGGCGTCGCCGCGTCGCGCAGGTGGGCGGCCACCGTCTGCAGCACCTTGTCGCCGGCGCCGTGCCCGAGGGTGTCGTTGACCTCTTTGAAGTGGTTGAGGTCGATCAGCAGCAGCGCGAACAGGCCCTCGTCGTGGCCGCTGCGGAACAGCCGGTCGGCGTGTTCGTAGAGCTGACGCCGGTTGGGGAGTCCGGTCAGCGG
The DNA here is from genome assembly GCF_044455125.1 of Actinoplanes sp. NPDC051343. Lineage (NCBI taxonomy): Bacteria > Bacillati > Actinomycetota > Actinomycetes > Micromonosporales > Micromonosporaceae > Actinoplanes > Actinoplanes sp. NPDC051343. The sequence continues at coordinate 102,963 of NZ_JBITEL010000012.1, read as the reverse complement.
GTCGTGGGTGGCGGCGTGCGCATTCGCGTCGGCTATCCGGGCGAGCTCCGCATATGCCTTGGCATTGCGGATTGCGGTATAGAGCGCCGAGCTGAACGCCTTCATCTTGAACATCTCCGACTCGGTGAGCCGGGCCGGGCCGTCGAAGTAAATGCTGAGTGAACCGATGGGCTCGTTGCCGTCGTGACCGGAAAGCTCCGTGGTGAGGATATTGTCGGCCGAGCCGACTTCGCCATCGATTGAACCGTCACGCGAGATTTTGTTGCTGGATCCTTGAACGGAGCGACTGTCGGCCGGTAGTCGTATTTCGGCTTGAACGGCCGCAAATAGTTGTGACGCCCGCATTACCGCCGAGTGCAGCACTTCGTCGAGATTCACGACGTTGAGTTCGTCCGTCGTGTCGGCCAGTCGCTGCCAGGACTCCCGTTCCTGCCGGCCGCGCTCGTGACCGGTCTGCCAGAAATAGATGCACAGCATCATGGGTGGCACGACCCACAGCAGCCGCAGATCGCCGGACGAGCTGAGAATGCTGACGACCAGGATGGCGAGCACGAAGTGGCTGATCACGGTCACGATGCTCAGCCGGAAGTTGAGTACGAGCATCTGCCAGACCGACCGGTGGGTGGCCACGGCGAGCACCGGGCTCGCGATCAGCTCGTCGACGACCAGCATCGTGCCGAGCGCGGCGGCGATCAAACCGATGTGGACCGAGGGCCTGTCCGGATTGGGCTGATAGCCACTGAACAGGAAAACGACACCGCCGGCCGCGGCCAGGAGGGTCTCCTTGCCGACGGCGAAGAGGATCCGCTGTGTCGTGGTGCTGACGAAGAACTTCGGCACCGTGACCGCCAGGACCGTCCCGAGCACGATCCAGGGCGGTGGCAGCAGGACCAGGCCGATGATGATCGCGAGCTCGCTCCAGCCCGAGGTGATCTTGCCGGAGGGCAGCCTGATCCACACCATCATGCGACTGGCGAATGCCATGAAGAGGACGAAGCCGATCAGGAGCGCGGGGCTCGGCATGACCTGCTTGGCGCCCAGGACGTACATCACTGAGCCGGCGACCACGGTCGATGCCACAACGACGACGAGACCGATGAGAAGCCAGAGGCGTCTCTCGGTCACGTCGTCGCTTGAGGTCCGTTGAGGTGTCACCCGACTTTTCCTAGCTGCGAGCGGATAAACCATCAGTGTTGGTCCCGCTACAGCTTATGACTGTCAGGCCGTCGGGCGCACCTGCCTACTCCCAGCCGATGCTACGCATAGCGCAGTCCCAGATACGCATTGCGTTCTCCTTATTCGTCTTGTTGGCGCTCCGCCGAAGCGGTCCCGTTGCGCCGTTGGACTTCCCGTTTGTGTCGCGACGGGGAGAACGTTATGAGCTGATCCGAGGCGTGCATACCCTTTGCTGTCAGTTTGCGCAGAAAGCGAGAAAGGCCCGGCTTGTGACTACCGAGTGTTTCTGCATCAGAACGCTCTGCATTTGTGGTGTGTTCTTTTGACCGGACCTGTCCAAATCGCGGAGAGTATTGTGTGAATGACGCAAAGCAGTGGCCGATCTACCCGCAGGCGATCGGTGTTCGGTGCTTATTGAAAGATCGTTAAAGCAGGGCCACTAAATTCTGAGCGCTCCTCCGGCATTGCGCTAACGCACGTCGCCTGGGTGGTTTCTATAAACTCCCGTTATGCCCGACGAATCCCCGCTCACTCACGTTGACGAGGCCGGCGCCGCCCGCATGGTGGACGTATCGGCAAAAACCGTTACCCCGCGCCTGGCTATTGCGGCCGGACGCGTGATGACCAGTGCCGATGTCATTGAGTTACTACGCGGTGACGCATTGCCCAAGGGGGATGCGTTGGCTGTTGCCCGACTTGCCGGGATCATGGGCGCGAAGCGCACTCCCGACCTGATTCCCCTGTGCCACCCGATCGGGCTGCACGGGGTAGTAGTCGAACTCACACTGACCGACGAGAACGTCGAGATTACCGCAACTACGAAGACTGCGGACCGCACGGGGGTGGAAATGGAGGCACTGACCGCGGTCGCCACCGCCGGACTGGCCCTGATCGACATGATCAAGGCGGTCGATCCGGCCGCGAGCCTCGACGCGGTGCGGGTGTTGCGCAAGGAAGGCGGCAAGACCGGACTGTGGGTTCGACCCGAGGAGCGGCCATGACGATCCAGGCGCGAGTGATCGTCGCGAGCAACCGGGCGGCCACCGGTGTCTACGCCGACACCAGCGGCCCCCGCCTGGTCGCCGGGCTGCGCGACCTCGGCTGTTCGGTCGAGGACGACTCGGTGGTGGTCCACGACGGCGAACCGGTTGCCGAGGCGTTACGTGCCGCGGTCGCCGACGGCATCGATGTCGTCCTGACCAGCGGCGGCACCGGAGTCACCCCGACCGACCGGACCCCCGAGGCGACCCGGGGCGTGCTTGACTTCGAGATCCCGGGCATTGCCGAGGCGATCCGGGCGTACTCCCGCGACCGCGTACCCGCCGCGGCCCTGTCGCGAGGCCTGGCCGGCGTCGCCGGCCGCACCCTGATCGTCAACCTGCCCGGGTCGACCGGCGGAGCCAAGGACGGTCTCGCGGTTCTCGGCCCGCTGCTCCGGCACACCGTCGATCAGATACGCGGTGGGGATCATCCCCGCATGCCCGAAGCTGAGTAGGCTCGGCCCGGTGAGCGCTGACGACCTGCCGGTCGCGTGGGACCGGGCCCGCACGCTGGCCTACGAGGCCGGGCGCGCCGCCGCCGGGCCGGCCGAGGTGATCTCGCTCGCCGAAGCCGACGGCCGCACCCTTGCCGAGCCGCTGCGCGCGCTGACCGACCTGCCGGCCTTCCCCACCTCGAGCATCGACGGCTGGGCGGTGCGCGGCCCGCAGCCGTGGCGGCCGGTCGGCCGGGTCCTGGCCGGTGGCGTCGCTCCACCGCTCGACGAGACCGGCACCTGCGTCGAGATCGCGACCGGCGCGATGGTGCCGGCCGGTGCCGACGCCCTCGTCCGGGTCGAGGAGTCCACAAGAGACGCCGACGGCCGGGTCAGCGGCAAGCCGCGCGACCTTCCCGAGTGGCGTCTGCCGGGCGAAGAGGCGCACAAGGACGAAATGCTGCTTCCGGCCGGGGCCGCGATCGATCCGGCGGTCATCGGGGTTGCCGCGACCTGTGGTTATGAGACCTTGACCGTACGCGCGGTGCCGCGCGCCACCGTGCTGGTGTTCGGCGACGAACTGCTCACCGCGGGCACGCCCGGCGCGGGCCGGGTGCGCGACTCGCTCGGCCCGCAGGTGCCAGGCTGGTTGCGGCGCTACGGCGCGACGGTCGGTCCGGCGGCCGGACCGGTCCACGACACGCTCGACGCGCACCTCGAGGCGGTCCGGAGCGCCCTGGAGACGGCCGACCTGGTCTGCACGACCGGCGGCACGATGCACGGGCCGGTCGACCACCTGCACCCCACGCTGGCCGAACTCGGCGCGGAATACGTGGTCAACACCGTCGCCGTCCGCCCCGGCTTCCCGATGCTGCTGGCCCGGGTGCCCGGCACCGACGGCCGATGGCGCTTCCTGGCCGGCCTGCCGGGCAATCCGCAGTCCGCGGTGATCGCCCTGATCACGTTGGTCGCGCCGCTGCTCGCGGGGCTCCAGGGCCGGGAGTTGCCGCCGCTGCCGACTGTCACGGTCAGTGCGGCGGTGCCGGGGCGGGGCTCGTTCACCCATCTCGCCCTGGCCCGACGAGACCAGCTGGGACGGTCGGTGACGCCGGTCGGGCACGTCGGCTCGGCGATGCTGCGCGGGTTGTCCAATGCGCACGGCTTTGCGGTTGTTCGACCGGACACCGCGGCTGCGGCCGGCGACGAAGTGCCGTTCCTGCCGCTGCCGCTGATGCCGGGAGAGCGGCCGTGAGCGGGCTTCCGGCCGAGAGCGCCTACGAGCGGCCCGGCGACGGCTGGGAGGCGCCGAGCGGCCGGGAGGCTGAGAGCGGCCGCGGGCGGCCCGGCGACGGCTGGGAGGCGCCGAGCGGCCGGGAGGCTGAGAGCGGCCACGGGCGGCCCGGCAACGGCCGGGAGGTCCAGAGCGGCCGTGAGCAGCGACCCGAAACCAACGGGACCGCTGTGGGCGGGATCGGCGGCGTGGTTGTGCTCGTTCAGGTCGTCGACGAGGAGCTTGAACTCGGCGCGCACGAGCAGGCGGTCGCCGAGCGGCGGGCCGGTGCGGTCGTCTCGTTCCAGGGCGTGGTGCGCGACCACGATCACGGGCGGTCGGTGGTTCGGCTCGACTATGAGGGCCACCCGACGGCCGAGAAGGTGCTACGGGAGGTCGCCGAGGAGATTGCGGCCGGCCCCGACGTCTATGCGGTCGCCGTGTCGCACCGGGTCGGCAGCCTGCGGATCGGCGATGTCGCCCTGGTCGCGGCGGTCAGCACGGCCCACCGGGCGGCCGCCTTCGTGGCGTGCGCCCGGCTGGTCGACGAGGCCAAGGCCCGCCTGCCGATCTGGAAGCACCAGCTTTTCGACGACGGCACCGACGAGTGGGTCAACTGCCCCTAGGTCCAGGGATGGCGGGAGAACGTCTGACCTGCCGGGGCCAGCGGTTGATCGGGAAGGCCGGTGCCACGCCGGGCCGCCAGGGCAACGCGTTGAGCAGCACGATCAGGGTCAGGAGCTCCGCGTTCCAGCTCGCCGTCCAGGTCGAGGGCAGCGTGACGACCAGGTAGACCACGACGGCGGCGATGGCATGGCCCAGGCCGGGACGCCGGCGGCGGCGCCTTTCCGAGAGGTGGCGGCGGGCGGCCGCGTCGAGGAGGATCAGGACGGCCGGCAGCACCCAGATCAGCTCGTGCGTGTGTGTTACCGGGCCGATCGCCGCGCTGGTGAGGCCGACCAGGGTGAACGCCGCGATCTCGTCGCCGTCGGTGTGGGCCGCCCGGGCGCGGATCATCCCCATCGCGATCAGCAGCCCGGCGAACGCGACCCAGATCAGCACCGGGATCGTGTCGGAGGCGTACAGCCGGGTCAGCGCTCCGGCCAGGGACTGATTGACCTGGGCGCCGATCGGGCCCGAGCGGTCGACCTGGAGCAGGGCGCTGCCGAACCAGTCGGCGCTGGCCTGCGGCGCGATCAGCAGGCCGCCGGTCACCAGCGCGGCCGCGGTGGCCAGCGCGGTGGTGGCGGCCCGCCACTGCCGGGTCACGGCCAGGTAGGCGATGAACAGGATCGGGCTGACCGCGAGCGCGGTGGCGATGCCGGTGCCCACGCCCGCCCAGGCGCCGGTCGCCCAGGCACGGCGGAGAAGGTCGGCCGGGTGGCGTCCGCGCGGGGGCTGGGAGGCGGTGCGGCCCGGCCACCAGGCGGCCCGGCTGCGCGCCCAGGCGCTGCGGCGGAGGGCGACCACGTCGGCGGTGACCAGGCCGAACAGGATCAGGTCGAGGCGGCCGTAGCCGATCGTGGTGCGTACCGGCTCGGCGATCAGGGCCAGGCTGCCGGCGATCAGGACGGTCGGCCATCGGGGCTTGGCGTAGCGACGGGCGACCGGGCCGACCAGCGCGATCAGGGCCAGGATCAGGGCTGCCACCCCGGCCAGGCCGAGGAGGCTGCCGGCCAGCGGCAGCGGGACAAAAACCACGATGAGCAGCAGGACCGCGGCCACCGGTGGTTGCGCGGTGCCCATTCGGGCGATTTCCGAGCGGTACGCGTAGAGCCCATCCCCGGACCACCAGCCGCGTAGCGCGTCGCGATCGACCCGGAGGCCACTGAGCCCGTACCGGTGCAGATAGGTGGCCACCGCCGAGATCGCGCCGAGGCAGGCCAGCCCCACCACGACGGACCCGGTAGTCCGCGTGCGTTCCCCGATTGCCGGCATGGCGCGACCCCCGTCGCTCTCGTCCTCCGGGCACGCCCGCGGGCGTGCGGAAGCGAGCTTAGAGGGTGCAGCCCCTCGTCCGCTCTAACGCAAACGGGACGAAAAGGTGTCAGCCGGGGATCTTCCGGGCAGCCGCGGCCGAGATCGCGGCGATTTTCGCCTCACGACGAGCCGTTTTCACCGCGCGCCGCACCGAGCGCTGCGACCGGCCGACGGCCCGGTCAACCGCGTGCCCGGCCCGGTCGACCGCATGTCCGGCCCGGTCGACCGCGTGCCCGGTCCGGTAGCGCAGACCCGGCCGGCCCTCGGTGTCCGCCGCCGCGAGCAGCAGCCCGCCGAGCATGCCCAGGTTCTTGAGAAAGTGCGTCTGCATCTCGGCCCGCTGCTGCGGGGTGTCGCCGGCCCAGAACGGATGCCCGGCGAACGTCGTCGGCACGAGACCGGCGGCCAGCATCGCCGCCGCCGGCCGGCTGAACCGCCCGGTGGCCAGCGCCAGACCGGCCACCACGTCACTGGCCGCCTTGGCGCGGACCAGCGTGCGGGCGTCGGTCGGGATGCGTGGATTGATCTTTTCCAGTCTCGGCCCGATCCGGTCGGTGACCCGGCGGGCCGCCTCGACCTTCGATTCCGGGTTGAGCAGGATGCGGACTCCGCTCGACACGAAGATCGCGGAGAGCATGACGCGGGCTGCGGTGCGTACGGGCTTCATGGATCTGGTTATACCCGCCGCGGAAGCGTCACACCGGTTGGGTGCGCAGGTATCGGCCGAAGTGCGGCACGGTGAACGCGACCGTGCCCCGCTCGCCGGAGTAGATCAGCCCCTTCTTGATCAGGGCGTCGCGGGCCGGGGAGAGGCTGGCCGGCTTGCGCCCGAGCGCGGTGGCGATCTCGGAGGTGGGCACCGCGGCGTCCATGTCGTTGCCGGGGTCGCCGGAGAGCGTGGCCATCGCCCGCATGTATTCGCGCTCGGCCGGGGTGGCCCGCTCGAACCGCGACCCGAAGAAGCCGACCGCCAGTTCGGCTTCGGCCTCGGGCGCGGCCACCCGCACGTCGGCGTCGGTCACCGGGGTCTGCGGCGCGTGGTCCCAGGTCGCCTTCCCGTACGCCTGCACGAAGTACGGATAGCCACCCGACTTCTCGTAGAGCAGGTCGAGTGCCTTCGCCTCGTATTCGACTCCCTCGCGCTGGGCCGGTGCGCCGAGGGCGAGGTCGGCCGCGATCCGGTCGAGCCGGTCGATGCGCTGGTAGCGGAAGAGCCGCTCCGAGTACGACTTGGCCGCCGACAGCACCGCCGGAAGGTGCGGCAGCCCGGCCCCGACCACGATCAGCGGCGCCCCGAGCTGCGACAACTCGTGGCACGCCGCGCACAGCGCGGAGACGTCGGCCGGTCCGAGGTCCTGCATCTCGTCGATGAACAGCGCGATGCCGGTGCCGACGTCGGTGGCGAGCGAGGCGGCGTCGGTGAACAGTTCGACCAGGTCGATCTCGATGTCGCCGGAGTCGGCCCGGCCGCGGGCGGCTTGCACGTCGATGCCGGGCGCCCAGCGGTCGCGCAGCTTGGAGGTGCTGTCGTTGGCCCGCAGGGCGAACGCCTTGAGCACCGCGAGCACGTCGTCGACCCGGTCCGGGTCTCGGTGGTGGGGTGCCAGTTCGCGGATCGCCATGTGCAGCGCGGCCGAGACCGGGCGGCGCAGCGACTGGTCCGGCCGGGCCTCGATCTTGCCGGTGCCCCAGAGCCGGCCGATCGCGGCCGAGCGCAGGGTGTTGAGCAGGACGGTCTTGCCGACGCCGCGCAGGCCGGTCAGCACGAGGCTGCGCTCCGGCCGGCCGCGGGCGATCCGTTCGAGGACGACCTCGAACGCGTCCAGTTCGCGGTCGCGCCCGGCCAGTTCGGGTGGGCGCTGACCGGCGCCGGGGGCGTACGGGTTGCGCACCGGATCCATGACGTAGCACAGTATCGGGCTGTCTAGCGGAAAAGCTAGAGTTTGCTATTCGATACACCTCTACGGATATCTAGCTCTGATCGTAGAAACGGCTAGATAGGCCTACTGCTTCTTCAGGCACAGCACCAGGTCGAGATCGTCGAGGTCGCTGTCGTAGTAGAACCAGTTGGTGTAGCCCGTGACCTTGGAGCACTTGGACTCGGCGTCCTTCGCCCCGCTGGTCCGGCCCTTGACCACACGCAGCACGCGGTAGGTGCCGCTTGTGCACACCGACTTGCGCATGTCGGGCTGCGACTCGCTGCCCATGTTCTGCACGCACTGCCCGGCGGTCGCGAACCGCGCGTCTTCGCTGCCCTGCACGGTGGCCGGTGTGGTGGCCGAGGTCGACGCCGACGGCTTGGGCTGGGCACCGGTCTTGGCCGCCAGCCGTTCCTTGACCAGCCAGCCGATTGCGCCCAGGCCGGCCACGATCAGCAGGCCGAGCACGACGACCAGCGCCACGATCGGGGTGTTACGCCGGGGCGGCGCGCCCCACGGTGCGGGCGGGGACGGGTCGGACCGCGGCGCACTGTGGAAAGAAGATGCCGACTGGTGCGGAATCGGCGGCGGGGTCGCCGGCCACGACGGATCGGCCACCGCGTGCTCGCCCCAGGGATCGGCGGGCTCCCGGTAGGGCTCGTCGTCGGAGCTCCCGCCCGGCCACGATGGACCGGGGAACGGGCCGTTCTGGGACATCGGCGAATCCTCCGGGGCCGAGTTGCTGGTAGTCACCGTAGCGTGCTGCTACGACCGGACAGCGCCTGGAATCGCCGCTGCTGTCGGCAACGCGACCCTCGCCACGCTCGCGCGACCGCTACGTTCCTCGTCCGTGTCACTACTCCTCGTGATCTTTGCCGCCGTGTTCGGCGCCGCAACCGCCGGCTTTCTCCCGCGTCCCGCTCATCGGCTCGCCGTCCGCTTCGGGGCTCCGCCCCGGTCGGCCTGTGCGGCCTGCTCACGGCCGTTTCCGGCCGGGCTTGCGGGATGGGTACGCGCCGGGGCCGCCTGCCCGTGCACCCGGGGGTTTCTCCTCACCACGTCGACCGGCGCCGCCACCGCCGCCGTCCTGGCGGTGCGCCTCGGGCCGTCCCCGCGACTGCCGGTCCTCCTGCTCGCGGCGGTACCCGCCCTGCTCCTGGCCCTGATCGACCTGCGCTGCCGGCGCCTGCCCGACCGGCTGGTCGCCGCGCTCGCCGTCACCGCCGGCCTTCCACTGGCCGCCCTCGCGCCGGAAAAGGCGGGAACGGCCCTGCTTGCTGGTGGTGCGGTGCTCGCCGCGTACGGGATCCTCGCCGGGCTTTCCCCCGACGGCCTGGGCCTCGGCGATGTGAAGCTGGCCGCCGTCCTGGGGTTGATCCTGGGTTTCGCCGGCTGGCCGGCGGTGCTCGCCGGTGTGCTGACGCCGCACCTGATCAATGGTCCGATCGCGGTGTTCTTGCTGGTCACCCGCCGGGCGGACGGCAAGCGCCCGCTGCCCTTCGGTCCGGCCCTGCTCGCCGGGGCCCTGCTCGGGCTTACAACAGCCTGAGCTGGCGGTCCTTCGGTCGCGAGGGCACCGGGTCGCCGAGCCGCTCGAAGAGGCCCGAGTCGATCACGTTGAGGAACGGGGTCGGCGACTGCTCGCGCTCGCTGCCGTGCCGGAACCGGCGGGCCGTGTGCGAGACGAAGAGCCGGTCCTGGGCGCGGGTGAGCCCGACGAAGAAGAGGCGGCGCTCCTCGGCGATCTCGTCGTCGCTCGGTGGCGAACCGGGCCAGCGCAGCGGCAGCAGTCCGTCCTCGCAGCCGACCAGGAAGACGACCGGGAACTCCAGGCCCTTGGCGGCGTGCAACGTGAGCAGGTTGACCGCCTCGGCGCGCTGGTCGAGCGCATCCACTTCGGCGCCGGTCGCGATCTCTTCCAGGAACCCGGGCAGGTCGTCGTGGAACCGCTGGGCCAGCGGCATGAGCAGGTCGGCCGCGGTCCAGATGTCGTCCGGGGCGAGTTGCTCGGCGTCCAGGGTCGGAGTCGAGTAGCGCTGAGCGAGCACCTGCGCGGTCAGCTTGACCCGGGCGCCGAGCGAGCCGCCGAGGCCGTCCGCGTGCCGCAACTCGCGGGCGATGACCGGCACACCGGCGCGGTCGCGGAGCCGGTTGTGCGAGCGTTTCTGCACCGGCACGCCGGCCCGGGAAAGCGCTTCGACGATCGGCCCGGACTGGGCGTCGGTGCGGTAGAGGACCGCGATGTCGGAGAACGACAGGTTGTGCACGGCGACCGAGCGGGAATCGACCCGGCCCGAGTCGAGGGACCGGTGCGAGAGCCCGCCGACCAGGTCGTCGATCGTGCGGACCACGAAGTCGGCCTCGTCGGCCACGCTGCCCGCGGCGTAGCGCCCGACCAGCGGCGATTCCGGGTCGAGCCGGGCCGGGTCGAGGCGGCGTCCGTTGACCAGGGTGGAGGGGGCGATGGCCTGCACCGCGGCGGCCAGGATCGGGGCCGACGAGCGGTAGTTGCGGGTCAGCCGCACCAGCCGGGCCTGAATGAAGTCCTGGTTGAAGCGCAGGAAGTAGCGCACGTCGGCGCCGCGGAACGAGTAGATCGCCTGGTCCGGGTCGCCGATCGCGCACAGGTTGCCGTCGGCCGGGCTGAGCAGGCGCAGCAGTTCGTACTGGGTCTCGTCGACGTCCTGGTACTCGTCGACGAAGATCCACTGCCATTCCTTGCGGTACTTCTCGACCAGCGCCGGATCGTCGCGGAGCAGGGCGACCGGGACGGCGATCAGATCGTCGAGGTCGACCAGGTCCTGCTGCCGGAGCAGCTTCGTGTACGCCGCATCGTCGTCGCCCGCCTGGTCGCGAGCCTCGGCCCGCTCCTTCTCCTCGGCGATCCGCCAGTGCGGGCCGAGGCCGGCCGCCTTGGCGTTGTCGCGCAGGATCTGCAGGCCGACGGAGTGGAAGGTGCCGACCGTGATGTCCTCGGCGACGTCGCCGAGCAGAGCGTCGAGGCGTTCCTGAAGTTCGGCCGCGGCCCGCCGGGTGAACGTGATGGCCAGGCAGCGGTGCGGGAAGACGCCCAGTTCGGCGCAGAGGTAGGCGATGCGGTGGGTGAGCGTGCGGGTCTTGCCCGTGCCCGGTCCGGCGACGATGAGCAGGGGGCCGCCGGGGGCGCTGGCCGCGACCCGCTGCATGGCGTCGAGGCGGTCGAGCAGGCCGGTGCCGACCTCTTCCATCCCGCTCAGCATGGGTTCGAACGGCTCGTGGGGGCTGGGCGGCGGTGGCAGCGGCGGTGCCGACTTGGCCGGCTTCATCGTCTTTTTCGGTACTTGGGCGCGGCCGATGGCGGGCGGCTCGGGCTTACGCTGCTGCGGCAGATCGAACAGTGCCTCGACCTGGTGGTTGCTGCGTCGCAACTCGCCTGGCTCGAAGAGGGTGATCACGCCGTACTCGCCGTCGTAGCCGGCGATGCGCCGGACATCGCCCCGCCGCAGCCGGGTGATCGCCTCTTTGATGTCGTCGCCGCCGGCCTGGCCGATCGCGTCGAGCGGGATCTTCCGGAGGATGTCGAGCTCCGGCCCCAGCGTCGCGACCAGGTGATTGAGCTGCATCTCCACGGTTTTCGACTTCGGGCCGACGCCGTTGATCTCGCCGAGGATCTCGTGCAGCTGGATCAGGTGCTCGACGTGGGCGTCCCGGTGGAACTCGGCCGGCCGGTCGGCGAGGTCCTCGACCCGGCTCAGCACGCCGACGGTCAGCGGCTTGCCGCACTCCGGGCAGCGTCCGCCGTGTTCCCGGGTGACGGCCGGCTCCCAGTTCACGCCGCACGCCCGGTGCCCGTCGGCGTGGTATTTGCCCTCTTCCGGGAAGAACTCGAGCGTGCCGCCCAGGCCGATCCCGTTCCTGACCGCCTCGTAGCCGGGCACGCCGGTGAACAGCGTCGCCTCGCGGGCCAGCGCGGCCGGCGAGTGGGCGTCCGAGTTCGACACCAGGCGGTAGGGGTCGAGGCTGGAGACCCGCCAGTTCATCGCCGGGTCGCTGGACAGGCCGGTCTCGACCGCGGTGATGTGCTCGGCCAGGTCGGCGTAGCAGTCGGCGATCGCGTCGAAGCCCGACTTCGAGCCGAGCGCCGAGAACCAGGGCGTCCAGATGTGGGCCGGCACCAGGTAGCCACCCGACTCGAGAGCGATCTCGAGCAGATCGCGGGAGTCGAGGCCGAGGATCGGACGGCCGTCCGCGGTCAGGTTGCCGATGCGGCCGAGCGCGGTGTTGAACCGGGTCGCCGCCTCGAAATCCGGCATGTAGATAAGGTGGTGGACCTTGCGGGTGCGGTCGTCTCGCTTGTAGATGGTCGAGATCTCGACGCTCAGCATGAAGGTCGCCGGCGTCGCCGTCTGCAGCGAGCCGGGGAGGCGCTTGGTGACCTCGCCCTCGTCCTTCAGCCGGTAGAGCCCGTCGCCCGCGCCGACGAGGTTTTCGCGCAGGTGGTCGAACCAGGCCGGGTGCGTGAAGTCGCCGGTGCCGAGCAGCGCGATGCCCTTGCGCCGCGCCCACCAGGACAGATTCGGCAGGGTCAGATCTCGGCTACAGGCCCGGGAGAACCGGGAGTGGATGTGCAGATCCGCGACGTATGTGTCCGCGGCGACCGAGGACCCCGTGTTGTCCGAGGGCACGCGCTGCATCCTGTCACGCCCTCCGGTGCTGTCACGAATCGCCACGCGCTAACAAACTTACGGATCTTGATGTGCTAGCTGCTTCGCAGGTCCATGACCGTGACCTGCGGCGGCGCACCCACGCGCAGCGGCGGTCCCCAGAATCCGGCGCCGTTGGTGACGAAGACCGGCACCCCGTCCACCCGCCCGAAGCCGGAAACGACCGGCTGCTGCAGCTTGACCACCAGGTTGAACGGTGCCATCTGACCACCATGGGTGTGCCCGGAAACTTGAAGGTCGACCCCGAAGGGTGCCGCCTGGCGGGCCACCACCGGCTGGTGCGCCATCAGGACCACCGGCCGGCTCGGGTCGCGATCGCCCAGCGCCTTGGCGAAATCGGGGCCGTCGCCGTACTGCGCGCCACCGAGATCGTTCACCCCAGCCAGATCCAGCCCCCCGATCTCCACCCGCTCGTTCCGCAGCGGCCGCACCCCGAGCGAAGCCACCTCGTCGATCCACGGCGCGAACCCCGAGTAGTACTCGTGATTGCCGGTCACGAAGTAGGCACCCTGTCTACTCTCGATGCCCCTCAGCGGCTCAGCAAATTTGCCGAGTTCCGCCACGCTGCCGTCAACCAGATCACCGACGACGCACACGATGTCCGCCGTCACCGAATTGATCAGGTCGACGATCCGTCCGACGTGGTGGGTCCTGGCGAGCGGGCCGAGGTGGATGTCGGAGACGATGGCCAGCCGCAGGCCGTCCATGCTGCGGGGCAGTTTGGCCAGCGGCATCTGGACCCGTTGCAGCCGCGGCGGGCCGAGCGCGGTCCGCATCCCATAGCCGGTCGTCCCGGCCGCGGTGAGACCGGCGACGATCGCCGCTCCGCGGGCGATGGCTTGCCGCCGGCTCAGCGTTTCCGCGGCTTCGGATGTACGCGACGTGGGGCGCCACAACAGCACCAGCGCCAGGCGCGGCACCTCGAGCGGAACGAGCGCCACGAGCAGATAGAACATCAGCCCGATCCACACGTAGCCCGGCCAGGCCAGCCACCACAGATGCCCACCGCGCGTGGCCCCCACGGTCACCGGCACGAGTACGGCCAGCCCAGCCGCGACGACAGTGCCGGCCGTGCGCCGCCACCCCGGCCGGGTAACGTCCCGGACAAGCCGCTTCCAGAGGTAGAAGTGAACGGCCAGGTCCACCACAACAATCACCGCGACGAACCCCGCCAAGACCACTCCCGTCGTCTCCCCGTTCCGGTTCCGGCTCCGGCTCCGGCTCCGGTGACGCTACCTTTCCAGCTGATGGCCAGGTCGCGCAGTCATTTCCTTGGCCGGCGCCTACGTCGCGATCGTGTAGGGCTCCGGCTCCGGCTCCGACGGCTGAGGCTGCCGCTCGCCGCCCGACAGCAGATTCGCGCGCCCCCGGTTCGCTGGGGCCTCATCGTCCTTGAACACGGCCCGTGGCGCCGGCGGTTGTTATCGGCCGTGACCAGACCGCGGCTGTGGCCTAGCGGACTTACTCAGGACGGATGACGTCCAGGCCGATCCGCGAGTGGCCGCCCGGGCAGCTCCCGGCGATGGCCCGGAACCCGAGTCAGCAGCATCCCTAGCCGGAGGCTCAGCGGGTCGCCGCAGTGCCGGAAGCGTTGAGGCTCTCTGGGCCGCGGCCGGTCACCTCGGCCTGATCCGTTAGAGGCCGGATCTGTTCAAGGAAGGTCCGCCTCTCACCGCAGGCGCGCTCAACACAACCCAGATCTTTGGCCGCCGGCCAGGACCTCGGCGCAACCGGGCGCCGTCGACGGACAGGGCGTTCATCAGCTCGAGCAGATGACAGATGCCACGTGCCCGATGCCGCGCAACTGCGCAAGCCCGGTGCGTTCCGCGGCCAGCCGCCGCCCGGTGCGTTCCGCGGTCAGCCGCCGCCCGGTGCGTTCCGGAGTCAGCCGCCGCCCGGTGCGTTCCGGGGTCAGCCGCCGCCCGGTGCGTTCCGGGGTTAGCCGCCTGCGAAAGGCGGCAGCACGTCGACGGTTGCTTCGCTCGGCAGTGCCGCGTGCCGGTCGTGGCAGGCGAGACCGTCGACCAGGAAGCTCGCCGCCTTGAGTACGACCCCCAGCCGCTCGCCGTGCAGGTCGGTCAGCGAGTGCACCAGTTCGTCGAGGGTGGCCGCCGATGTGGTCTCGGCCGGTACGCCGGCGGCGGCTCGGGCCCCTGCGAAGTAGCGGACCGTCAGCACGCTCATCCTCCGATCATCCTCCGATCGCCGACATGGGCCGAGCCGGCTGCAGGAAGGCCGGGTCGTCAATACCGTGGCCCGCGCGCTTGCCCCACATGGCGGCCTGCCAAGCGGAGGCGATCTCCTCGTCGGCTGCTCCGTCGCGGACCAGCTTCCGCAGGTCGCTCTCTTCGGTGGCGAACAGGCAGTTGCGCACCTGGCCGTCGGCGGTCAGCCGGGTGCGGGCGCAGTCGCCGCAGAAGGGCCTGGTCACGCTGCCGATGACGCCGACCCGGGCCGGTTCGCCGGCGGCATCGACGTGGCCCGGGACGAGCCAGGTCTCGGCCGGCGCCGTTCCACGTGAAACGGGATCGGGCCGAAGATCGAAGGGCGCCAGCGCGGCCAGGATCTCGTCGGCGGTGACCATGGTGTGACGGTCCCACCGGTGCTGGGCGTCCAGAGGCATCTGCTCGATGAATCGAAGCTGGTAGCCGTACGAAAGAGCGAAGCGCAGCAGAGCCGGCGCCTCGTCCTCGTTGATGCCCCGCATCAGCACGGTGTTGATCTTTACGGGCGTCAGCCCGGCGGAGGCGGCGGCGCGTAGCCCGTGCAGCACGTCGTCGTGCCGGTCACGCCGCGTCAGAGAGAGGAATCGCGCCGGATCGAGCGTGTCGAGCGAGACGTTGACCCGATCGAGCCCGGCCGCGCGCAGGGGAGCGGCGATCCGCGAGAGCCCGATGCCATTGGTCGTGATCGACACTCGAGGCCGCGGGGCCAACTGAGCCGTCGCCGCGACGATGCCCACGAGGCCCCGGCGGATCAGCGGCTCACCCCCGGTGAACCGCACCTCGGTCACGCCGAGCCGCTCGACCGCGACCCGCACCAGGCGCACGACCTCGTCGTCGGTCAGCTGCTGCTGGCGCGGCAGCCAGGCCAGACCCTCCTCAGGCATGCAATAGGTGCAGCGCAGATTGCACCTGTCGGTCAGCGAGACACGCAGGTCGGTCGCGACCCGACCGAACCGGTCGGCGAGCGGCCCTGCCACCTGCTCGCTTGATCGTGTCTCGTTCATGGATCGAATCTATCCGCTGGCTCGATCGAATGCCCGTGCCGGTTCAGCGCTTGTGGATAACCTGCGTTGCCCCAGGTCACGACCGAATATCGCCCCACGAAGCGTTTGCGGCCGGAAACCGCCGTATCAGGCCGCAAACGCGGCGCGGGCCGCCGTCATCACGGCTGCCCGGTAGGCCCCGCCGAACGCCGCCGTGTGCACAAGCAATAGGTGCAACTGATGCAGGGGCACGCGCTTCCGCCATCCGTCGGCGAGCGGATAGACCTCTTGATAAGCCCCGAGCACCGCATCCAGATGCGGAATCCCGCCGAACAACGCCAACTCGGCGAGATCGGTCTCGCGATGGCCACCCTGCGCCGCCGGATCGACGAGCCAGGCACGGTCATCGGCCGCCCATAGGACATTTCCCGGCCACAAATCGCCGTGTGTGCGGCTGGGTGGCTCGCTCACCGCGTACGAAAGAAGGTTTTCGAGAATGCCGTCGAGGACCCCGACGTCGGTTGCGGTGAGTGCGCCGCTATCGGCCGAAATCTTGAGGTACGGCCGGAGCCGGCGCTCGGCGAACCACGGGCCCCACGATCCGGTCGTCAGAGTGTTGTCCAGCGGCAACGGCCCGATGAATCCGGTACAGGGGGCCCCGAAGGAATCCGCGCCGGAACGATGCAACGCCGCCAATTCCCGTCCGAATCGCTCGGCCGCCGCCCGCGACGGCGAACCGGGCTCGATCCATTCCATCGCGATCATCGACGGAACGGCCACCAGCACCTCCGGTACGCCGATGGCCTCCGCCGACCGCAACCACCGGAGTCCGGCCGCTTCGGCAGCAAAGAATCCCTCCGGAGCCGTCGAGCCGGACGGCCACGTCTTCGCGAATATCGAGGTGCCGTCGTCGAGCGTCAACCGGCTCGCCGCGGACACGCTTCCTCCGCCCACCGGAGTCTCGCGAATGCGCTGGTGGGTGAGAAATGTCGGGAGGTGCTCCGGGTGCGCGCGCAAGTACGCCAGGTCCACCGGCTTATCTTCCACTTCGGCTTACGGGCGCCCGAAATCGGAGTCAAAATGTCGGCATGACCCCTGTCACAGTGCGTTCGTACCGTCCGAGTGACCACTCCGCCGGCCGTCGCCTGTGGTCGGAGCTCACCAACGAGCACAACGAGATGTACGGCGAGCCCGCGGAGGACGGCGGTGAGGGCTTCGAGGAGTACCTGACCAGGCTCGATCTGTCCGGCCTCTGGGTCGCCGACCATGCCGACGACGGCGTCATCGGGCTGGTCGGCCTGATCATGCGGGACCGGGCGGGCGAGGTCGAACCGGTCGTCGTCACCACCTCCCACCGGCACAAAGGCGTCGGCCGCCGGCTGCTGCGCCACGTCGCCGCCGAGGCCAAGAAGCGCAACATGACCGCGCTGACCATCTCACCGTCGTCCCGCAACATCGAGGCCATCCGCAGCCTGCACGCGGCCGGCTACGACGTCGTCTCGTCGATCGAGCTCACCCTCGATCTCGACCGTCACCAGCACGAATGGCAGCGCGAAGGCCTCGAACTGCACGAGCTTCAGTTCCGTTCGTAGGAGTTATCCACAGCGGCCGGCTTTGGCACTCGACCGCCTGCGCCCACCGGCCAAGCTGCTGGGCATGACGCATGACACCACCATCGCCGTCCGCAACGCCGCCGACCTGGTCGACGCCGCTCCCTACGTGATCGGCTTCCACCCCACCGACAGCCTGGTCGTGCTCGGCCTCAGCGGCAACCGCGTCCTCTTCGCCGCACGTTATGACCTGCCACCGCTCGACAGCGACGACGTCGTGCAGCTGGGCGCGGTCATCTCGGCCCAGCAGGCCCGCTGCGTCGCCGTGCTGGCCTACGGCCCGCCCGCGACGGCCGACCCCGTGGTCCGGCGGGCCTTGGCGGTTTTCGACGCTTTCCGCGTACGCGTGTTGGAGGCGCTCCGCGTGCATGAGGGTCGCTGGTGGTCCTACTTCTGCTCGGACTCCGGTTGCTGCCCGTCCGAGGGCACGCCGTTCAACACCGCGACCAGCCTGATCGCCGCCGAAGCGACCTATCGGGGCCAGGTCGCGCTGCCCAGCCGCCAAGCCCTGGTCGCTCTGGTCGCCCCGGTCGACGGCCACGCCCGCACGTCGATGGCCGCCGCGACCGAACGCGCCCGCTCAGCACTCGACGACCTGCTCGCCGACGAGGAGCACAGCGCGCGGTCGATCCGCCGAGCCGGCCGGCTGGCCGTCCGTGAGGCCGAGAAGCGATATCGCTCCGGCCGCGCCCTGACCGACGACGAGGTTGCCTGGCTGGGCGTCCTCCTGCTCGAGCCGGACGTGCAGGAATACACCCTGGGCCGCCTGGGCGACGAGGAGTGGCGCCTGGCCCTGTGGACAGACGTGCTGCGCCGCGTCGAACCGAGGTACGTCCCCGCATCGGGTTGTGTCCTCAGTTATGTGGCGTGGCGGGCGGGGCAGGGTGCGCTGGCCCGAGTAGCCGTCGACCGCGCCCTGCACGTCGAGCCCCAGCATCGGATGCTTGCTGGACGAGGTGTTGAGCATGGGCATCGGCCCCCACGCCATGTCCGCCCTCGACTCCCCACCCCGCATGGCCGTCTTCCTCCGCCGCGAAGACCCGGACGACCGCAGCAGCGCCGAGCCCCGCAGGTCGGGCCGCGCCGAGCCCGGCAGGTCGGGCCGCGTGAAGCCAGCTGGATCGGGCAGTGAGGAGGCGGGCGGGCCAGGCCGTGAGGAAGCGAGCCGGCCCGGCCGGGGTGAGCCAGACGATTTACACCGTAGGGAGCCGGGCGAGAAGCATTCGGCGGCCGGAAGCGAGGGGTCGGCCGCTCCGAGCGCGGGCCGCCCGTCCAACCCAGAACCCGGCCGCCCGCCTCGACGGAAGCGTCGTCTTCGTGGAGTCCTGCGCCGGCGGGCTCGATGAGACGGCGAGCCGGCCGGTGGAGGAGGACCGAGGTGCTGTTGTCAGACGGTGACGCGGTGGGTTGCGGTGTAGACGTTCATGCTCGGGCCGCGGAGGAAGCCGACCAGGGTCATCCCGGCCTCGTCGGCCAGTTCGGCGGCGAGGGTGCTCGGTGCCGACACCGCGGCCAGCAGCGGCAGGCCGGCCATCCACGCCTTCTGGGTCAGCTCGAAGCTTGCCCGCCCCGACACGAGCAGGATGTGACCGGTCAGCGGCAACCGGCCCTCGCGCAGCGCCCACCCGATGACCTTGTCGACCGCGTTGTGCCGCCCCACGTCTTCTCGCAGCACGACCAACTCGCCGTCGGCCGTGAAGAGGCCGGCGGCGTGCAGGCCGCCGGTGCGGGCGAAGGTCCGCTGGGCCGCGCGCAGCCGCTCGGGCAGCAGCGACAGGGTGCGCGCCGGCACGGAGAGCGGATCGTCGGCGACGGAGAAGCGCGAGCGGACCCGTACGGCGTCGATGCTGGCCTTGCCGCAGACGCCGCACGAACTCGTCGTGTAGAAGTTGCGGCTCGGGTCGGTCACCGGCGGCGGCACTTCGGCGCCGAGCGCGATGTCGACCACGTTGTAGGTGTTGGGGGTGTCGGTGCCCGCGCACAGCTGGGCGGTCACCACGTCGCCGGCCGTGCCGATGATGCCCTCGGTCAGCAGGAAGCCCATGGCCAGGTCGATGTCGTGCCCCGGCGTTCGCATCGTGACCGCCAGCGGCTGCTTGCGTACACGGATCTCCAGGGGCTCCTCGGCCGCGAGATCGTCGGGCCGTCGCCGCGGCTCGCCGGAACCATCAAGGTCAATCTTCACGACTGGTCGCCGCGTCATCGTCCGCGCCATGTCCCGAGCGTATCCGCGAAAGAGGAGCGGAACAGAACGGGGAAACAGTGAGTGATCCGCAACAGGTAAGTGAGCGCGCGGTCACGCTCGACACGCGTCCGGGATACGGTACGTACGTGGGGGGATTTGCGGCGGTGGTGCTGGCCGGTGGTGCGGCGCGGCGAATGGGTGGAGCGGACAAGCCGACCCTCCCGGTTGGTGGGCAGTCGATGCTCACCCGCGTGCTCGCCGCCGTGCACGATGCTGACCCCCGCATCGTGGTCGGCCGGGTGCCGCCCGATCTTCCGGTGCAGGTCCATTCGACGCGTGAGGAACCGCCCGGCGGCGGTCCGGTCGCGGCGACCTCGGCCGGGTTGGCCCTGGTGCCCGACGGCATCACTTACACGGCTCTGCTCGCCGCC
Organism: Actinoplanes sp. NPDC051343; assembly: GCF_044455125.1. NCBI lineage: Bacteria > Bacillati > Actinomycetota > Actinomycetes > Micromonosporales > Micromonosporaceae > Actinoplanes > Actinoplanes sp. NPDC051343. Next base: position 83,007 of record NZ_JBITEL010000012.1, on the reverse strand, counting down.
GACCTTCCGCTGCTGACCGGCGAGGCGATCGACGTGCTGCGCCTGACCGTCGAGTCGGCCCCGATGCAGGGTGCGGTCTATCGCGACGCCGAGGGCCGGCGGCAGATGCTTTGCGGCGTCTGGCGTACGACTGCTCTGCGCGGCGCCGTCGAACGACTGGCCGCGGAGCGTGGTGACCTGCACGGTGCGTCGGTACGCGAGCTGATGGAATACCTGCGGGTCGCCGAGGTCTCGTGGCGCCGCCCCGGACCGCCGCCGTGGTTCGACTGCGACACCGACGACGATCTGCGCACGGCCGAGGAATGGGCCCGGTGAACGAGCTCGACGCCTGGATCGCGGCCGCCTGCACGGAGCTCGGCCTGGAGCCCGGCGACGTCAAGGCGAAGGCGGTCCTTGACGTGGCCCGCGACGTGGCACATCAGGTGATCCGTCCGGGCGCGCCGGTCTCGGCGTACCTGATGGGCGTGGCCGTCGGCCGCGGAGCGGATCCGTCCGACGTGGCCGCGAGGCTCAGCGCCTTGGCGCTGAGCTGGCCCAAGCCCCACGCCGACCCGGCGCAGCAAGACGCCGGGCGAAACGACGCCGGGCCGGCGCAGCATGACGCCGGGCGAAACGACGTCCGGCCCGCAGTGCAAGACGCCGGGCGAAACGACGTCCGGCCCGCACTGCAAGACGCCGAGCGGACAGACGCTGGGCCCGCGGCGGAAGACGCCGAGCGGGACGGCGACACGGAGCCCATCTCGTGAGAGCGCCCGCCCACCGCCTGAGAAGGCGGACGAGGGGGCCTGGCGTCGCTCGATAGGGTGACGGGAACGGAGGTGACGATCCATGACGGCAGGAAGTGCCGCGGGTGAGTCGAGCGAGGGAGTTCTGCTCGACGAGCCCACCACGGCCGATTTGCGGGCCAAGGTGACCGAGGCTTGGCAGGAGTTCGCGGGGGCGTTGGCGTCCGTGCTGGCCGAGGCCGGTCCGGGGACGCACATCGATCTGACGCTCGATCCGACCGCCTCCGGCACCGGCATGGCGGTCTACTCGGTGAGCATCCGGGCGCTGCCCGACGGCGTGGTCGAGGCCCTGGCCGTCGGCAACGCCGAGCTGCCCGAGGGCTACCGGATGGATCGGGCCACCGTGGCCTCCCTGGTCGCGCTCGGCTGGTCGCCGCCCGGCGTGCTGCCCGGCTCGGGTGACTCGTTCGGTGTGCGGTCGTCGGCCGACAAGGCCAAACAGCTCGCCACCGTCATCACGCGCACCCTGCGCGATGTCTACGGCGCCCCGCACCCCGCTTTTCTGGTCTATTTCGTGCACGACGACGAGGACGAGCCGATCGAGGTGGCGCCGCTGGCCACCGCGCGGCACGAGCCGACCCTCGATGCCGGGCTCAACTTGGAAGATCTTGACGAGAACGGCGAGCTGACCGAGGCTTTGGCGTCGGCGGCCGACGAGGTGGTTCCGCTCGACGAGCGGGTGCGTACGGTCGTCGCCACGATGTCGAAGACCACGATCGACCAGCTTCAGGTCGACAACGACGGTGACATCGGCATCCGGGCCGGCTCGGCCATGGTGTTCGTCCGGGTGCGGGACAATCCGCCGCTGGTCGACGTCTTCTCGCCGATCCTGACCGAGGTCGAGCCGACCGAGCAGCTGTACATGAAGCTGTCCGAGCTGACGAACCGCATGCCGATCGGCCGCCTTTACTGCGCTCAGGACACGGTGTGGGCGTCGATCCCGGTCTTCGGGCGTAACTTCCAGGCCACCCACCTCATGCTGGCCGTGCAAGTGATGACCGGTCTGGCCGACGAGCTCGACGACCGGTTGCACGGCGAGTTCGGCGGGAAGCGGTTCTTCGGCGAGGGTGACAAGCCGACGTCGAAGGACAAGGAGAGCGGCGACGACCACCGCACGGGGATGTACCTATAGCGGCATCGGCGTGGGGGTTTCCACCAAGCGGGACAGCACGACCATGCTCCGGGTCGAGGTCACGAACGGCTCGGCCCGCAGTTTTTCCAGCGCCTGTTCGAGGTGGCCGATGTCGGCTGCCCGCAGGTGCACGAGCGCGTCCGCCTCGCCGGACACGGTGTAGGCGCCGACCACTTCGGGGTGCCGCCGGGTCGCGACGGTGATCTGCGCCGGTGTGGTGCGCCCGGTGCAGAACAGTTCGACGAACGCTTCGGTTGTCCAGCCCAGGGCGGCCGGTTCGATGACGGTGGTGAATCCCTTGATGACCCCGCTCGACCGGAGCCGGTCGACGCGTCTTTTGACTGCGGGGGCGGACAGCGAGACCTTTGCGCCGATCTCGGCGTAGGACGCCCGTGCGTCCGACACCAGCAACGCAATGATTCGCTGGTCTACGACGTCCATCTGCAACGATTCGCCTCCAACGAGCAAGATTTCCGGCTGTTTCGACCGTCCAAGGCTACCTACGCTTTACCCCATGAGCTACCCGGAGCGTATCCCCCGTAATCGGACATATCTCATGTGTCCGCCTGAGCACTACACGGTGGAATACGCGATCAACCCGTGGATGGACACCACGATCGCGGTTGACGCGGCGCTCGCCCTCAAGCAGTGGGACCTGCTGCGCACCACGCTCGACGATCTCGGCCACACCATCCACGTCCTCGAGCCGGTCGCCGGCCTGCCCGACATGGTCTACGCGGCCAACGGCGCGTTCTCGGTCGACGGCCGGGTCTACGGCGCCCGTTTCAAGTACCCCCAGAGGTCGGCCGAGGCCGTCGCTCACCAGGGCTTTTACCGTACGGCTGGCTGGAGTCTGACGATCGGCGAGCAGGTCAACGAGGGTGAGGGCGACTTCGCGTACCTCCCCGAGGCGTACGGCGGTCTGGTGCTGGCCGGCTACGGCTTCCGCACCGACCCGGCGGCCCACGCCGAGGCCCAGGAGGTGCTCGGCCGTCCGGTGCTCTCGCTCCACCTCGTCGACCCCGCGTTTTATCACCTCGACACCGCCCTGGCCGCGCTCGACGACCGTCACATCGCGTACTACCCGGGTGCCTTCTCGCCCGCCTCGCAGCAGGTCCTTGCGCAGCTGTTCCCCGACGCCGTGCTTGCCGACCGGGCGGACGCGGAGGCGTTCGGGCTCAACCTGGTCAGCGACGGTCGGCACGTGATTCTCAACACCGAGGCGGTCGCGATGGGCGACAAGGTGCGGGAGGCCGGCTACCTGCCCGTACACGTCGAGTTGACCGAGCTCAAGCGTGGTGGCGGCAGCGTCAAATGTGCCGTCGCGGAGCTGAGGCACTGAAGGCGGCATGGCCGCAAACGAATGCCTGGAGCCGGTGCGGGAAGATAGACGCATGACCGACGAGACCCGCACCGAGCAGAAGCAGGAAGACGGCTCCGTCATCGTGGTCGGCCCGGACGGCCGCCCGATGGGGACGATCGACGCCGACGGCACGGTCAACCCGGAGGAGCCCGGCAACCTGATCGAGCAGCCGGCCAAGGTCATGCGCATCGGCAGCATGATCAAGCAGCTGCTGGAGGAGGTGCGGGCGGCGCCGCTCGACGAGGCCAGCCGCAACCGGCTGCGCGAGATTCACCATCGCTCGATCATCGAGCTGGAGGATGGCCTCGCCCCCGAGCTGCGCGAGGAGCTCGAGCGGCTGTCGCTGCCGTTCGAGGGTGAAACCCCGCCCAGCGAGGCCGAGCTGCGCATCGCCCAGGCTCAGCTGGTGGGCTGGCTCGAGGGCCTCTTCCACGGCATCCAGGCCGCGCTGGTCGCCCAGCAGATGGCCGCCCGCCTTCAGCTCGAGCAGATGCGCGGCGGCGGTGGCCGGCCGGCGCTGCCGATGGGCGCCGGCGGCATCCTGCCCGGCATGCCCGGCGCCCCCGCTCCGCAGGGCGGCCCGGACGGCCGCACCGGCCAATATCTGTAGGGATTCAGAGACCGAACTCTTCAGTCAGATAGAGCGCGACCCCGTCCTCGTCGTTCGTGCGGGTCACCTCGTCGGCCACCGCGCGGGCGGCCGGGTGCGCGTTGCCCATGGCGACGCCGTGGCCGGCCCAGGCCAGCAGCGGGATGTCGTTGGGCATGTCGCCGAAGGCGAGCACTTCGGAGGCGTCGATGCCCTCCCGTTCGCAGAGCCAGGCCAGCCCGGCCGCCTTGGTGACCGCCGGCGCGGAGATTTCGACGAGCGCGCTGCTTGACGAGTGCGTCGTCTCGACCACTTCGCCCAGTGTGCGGCTGACCAGCTCGTAGAAGGCGTCCGCCTCGTGGGTCGTCGAGCGGGCGAGCAGCTTCACCGCCGGCACCGAGGTCAGCTCCTCCGGGGTGGACAGCAGCCGCACCTGATGGGGTACGTTTTCCCAGCGTACGGGCCAGGTCTCCTCGTACCGGAAGGCGCGCCCGTCCTCGACTTCGACCGCCAGGGCGACGTCCGGCACCGCCTCGCGCAGCCTTTTGCTCACGTCGAGCAGCAGGTCGGTCGAGAGCGGGTTGGCCAGCAGGATCTCGTCGTGGACGGGGTCGTAGATGACGGCGCCGTTGGCGCAGACGGCCGGCACGGGTGAGGACATCTGGTTGTAGAGCTGCTGCAGCCAGCGAACCGGTCGGCCGGTCACCAGGACGAACGGCACCGGCAGTGCGGCAAGGGCTTCGACCGTACGCGGGCTGAGGGTGCCGTCGCTGTGGATGAGGGTGCCGTCGATGTCGCTTGCTACAAGGTTAAAACGCATCACCTGGACAGTAACTTGTCGAGGTAGACCGCCACGCCGTCCTCGTCGTTGGTCAGCGTCACCTCGTCGGCCACCTCGAGCAGCACCGGGTGCGCGTTGGCGACCGCCACCCGGCTCCAGCCGGCCCAGCCGAACATCGGCAGGTCGTTGGGCATGTCACCGAAGACCAGCACATCGGCCGGGTCGACGCCGACCGCCTCGGCGACCACCGACAGGCCGGTCGCCTTGTTCACGCCCGGCGGGCAGATCTCGACGTAGTCGAGGCCGGCCTGGGTGACCGATGCCACGTGCTCGGGAACCACCCGGCGGGCCACCTCGAGCAGGTCGTCGACGTGGTGCCCGAACGACCGCACGAACGCCTTGATCACGTTGCCGGAGAGGCACTCGGCGCGCGTCCGTGGCAGGACCGTGACCGGGTAGCGCCAGGTCGGGTCGAAGTCGCCCCAGAGTGGCGCGTCGTCGTGCTCGAGCGCTTCGATCATGACCGACAGCCGGCCGACCTCGGCCTCGAGCGCGGCCAGGACCGGCACGAGGTCGGCGCCGGAGAGCCACGACTGGCGGAGGTAGGCCGATTCGGCCTGGTCGAGCACCCAGCCGCCCTGGGCCATCACGAGGAAGTCCGCCGCGCGGATGTCCTGGCGGATCAGCGACGTGAGGCGGGGGCCGCGCCCGGTGGCGCCGACGATGCGGATGCCGGCCGCCCGGACCCGGTCGAGAACCTCATGGGTGTACGCGGACACCGTGTCGTCGCTGCGTACGAGCGTGCCATCGAGATCTGTCGCGACGAGCTTGGGGAGTCCAGGCTTGGTCATGGTGCCTCCGAGGTGGAACGACCCCCGCGGAGGGCGGAAGGGAAAAGTTACACCTATCCGGCTACCAGCGGCTATGACTTCTGGTAGCCGGACGGTGTATTAGCAGTTAGCGCTGGGGTTCAAGAAGATCACGACCGCCGAGGTAGGGCTGGAGGGCCTTCGGCACCCGCACCGAGCCGTCCGGCTGCTGGTGGTTTTCCAGGATCGGAATCAGCCACCGGGTGGTCGCGAGCGTGCCGTTGAGCGTGGCCGCGGTCTGCGGCTTGCCGTCCTCGTCGCGGTAGCGGATGTTGAGCCGCCGGGCCTGGAACGTCGTGCAGTTGGAGGTCGAGGTGACCTCGCGGTAGCGGCCCTGCGACGGCACCCAGGCCTCGCAGTCGAACTTCCGCGACGCGCTCGAGCCGAGATCGCCGCCGGCCACATCGATCACCCGGTATGGGATTTCGACCTTGGCCAGCATCTCCTCTTCCATCGCCAGGAGCTTGAGGTGCTCGTCGACCGCCTGCTCGGGCCGGCAGAACGAGAACATCTCGACCTTGTCGAACTGGTGCACCCGCAGGATGCCGCGGACGTCCTTGCCGTACGACCCGGCCTCGCGCCGGTAGCACGACGACCAGCCGGCGAAGCGCTCGGGCCCGGCCTCGAGATCGAGGATCTCGTTCGCGTGGTACGCGGCGAGCGCCACCTCCGACGTGCCGACCAGGTAGAGGTCGTCGGCCTCGAGCCGGTAGACCTCGCTGGCGTGCGCGCCGAGGAAGCCGGTGCCCTCCATCGACTCGGGCTTGACCAGCGACGGGGTGATCGACGGGGTGAAGCCGTACTCCGCCGCCTGGGCGATCGCCATCTGCAGCAGCCCGAGCTGGAGCAGCGCCCCGACCCCGGTCAGGAAGTAGAACCGCGCGCCCGACACCTTGGCCCCGCGCTCCATGTCGATCGCCCGCAGCGCCTCGCCGATCTCGAGGTGGTCCTTCGGGTTGTCGATCGCCGGCCGGTCGCCGACCTCGCGCAGCACGACGAAGTCGTCCTCGCCGCCTGGCGGCACGCCGTCCTGCACGACGTTGGGCACCGCGAGATGGGCCGCGCGAAGGGCCTCGTCGGCCGCGCCCGCCTCGGCCTCGGCCACCTTGACCTCGGCCGACAGTTCTTTCGTACGCGCGAGCAGCGCGACCCGCTCGTCGCCGGATGCTTTGGGCACCTGCTTGCTGAGGGATTTCTGCTCCGCCCGCACCGACTCGAACCGCTGCGTGGCCGCCCGGCGCTGCTCGTCGGCGCGCAACAGGGAGTCGACCACCTCGGTGGACTCGCCGCGCAGTCGCTGGCTGGCGCGGATCAGCTCGGGGTCTTCGCGTAGCAGACGCAGGTCAATCACGATTGCCGAGCCTACCGGCGACCCGGTCCGGTCATCACCCGGATATCCCCGTCGTCCGTTATCCGGCGGGCCGGTCGTGGCCGGCGGCCCCCGAGGTGAACGGCGTGGTCGAGGTGACGGTCAGGTCGAAGGGCTCCTCGGTGTCTTCCGGATCGTCCTCGTCGTCCGGCCGGCGCCACGACCAGACGGTCGCCTCGTCGGCATCGGCGTCGGGGGCCGACGAGGACCGCCCGGCCAGATAGAGCGCGGCCACCGCCAGCACCACGGCGATCAGCGCACACCACAGCCCACGCCCGTACGCCACCTTGAGCTGGTTGCTGTTGAGCTCGAGCGTGTAGAGCCGGGAGAAGAGGCGGCTCTGGTCGCCGAGCAGCGAGGTGAGGGAGAGCAGCACGCCGAGCACCGCCCCGCCGATGCCGAGCCCGGCCAGCCGCGCGTAGCGCCGTCCGGGTGCCGGCCCGAGGAGGGTCAGGACCATGGCCGCCACGAGCAGGAACAGCCCGGTCAGGTAGGCGCCGCCGAACGCACCGAGGTCGGCCAGGTCGGTCGGCAGCACCTTGTCGCCTAGCTCGCCGTTGCCCAGGGCGGCCGCGTCGACCGTGGTGACCTGCCACTCCGAGATCAGCGACGCGAAGGCGGCCACCGCGGCGAGCACCGCCCCGATCGGGATCAGGCGCCGGTCGGCGAGCAGTTCGCGTCCGAACCCGCTCAGGCTGCGGCGCCGTGGGACAGCCGGCAGCGAGCCGAACTCGATCACGGGAGGCTGGTGCGGCACGGGCATGGCACCCATGATGGCCCGTGCCCGGTCGGCCGACCAGCGACGTCGCGATGCACTAGCGTTTCCGTCATGCCTATCAACACTGCTACTGCTCGCTGGGAAGGGAACCTCGCCGAGGGTTCCGGCTGGATGAAGACCGGCAGGGGTGGTCTTCAGGGCAACTACTCCTTCAAGTCGCGCTTCGAGGAGGGTGAGGGAACCAACCCCGAGGAGCTCATCGGCGCCGCGCACGCCGGCTGTTTCTCGATGGCCTTCGCGAACGCGCTGTCCCAGGCCGGCTTCGTGCCCACCTCGGTCGACACGATCGCCCGGGTCAAGCTCGAGAAGACCGACGCCGGCTTCGCGATCACCCGCATCGAGCTCGACACCACGGGCAACGTGCCCGGGGTCGACGAGGGCACGTTCCAGAAGATCGCCGAGGACGCCAAGGCGAACTGCCCGGTCTCCAAGCTGGTCTCTCCGGGTGCCGACATCGTCCTTACGGCAACGCTGGCTTCCTGAACGACCCGCCAAACGTGCCGGTGCGCTCGCATCGGCACGTTTGGCGCACAATGAGTCGGTGCCGGTGGAGATGAGCAGTGAGCGCTTCGAGGAACTGGTCGGTGAGGCTCTCGACGAGGTGCCGGTCGAGCTGCTTTCTCTCATGAACAACGTGGTGTTCCTGGTGGAAGACTCGCCACCGGGCGGTGGCGACGACCTGCTCGGCGTCTACGAGGGCACCGCGCTGACCGACCGCGGCTGGGACTACTCCGGCACGCTGCCCGACCGCATCACCATCTTCCGACTGCCGACCCTGAAGGTCTGCAACACCGAGACCGACGTCGTCGACGAGGTCGCGATCACCGTGGTGCACGAGATCGCCCACCACTTCGGCATCGACGACAACCGGCTGCACGAACTGGGCTGGGCCTGACCTCCTACTCTGGTTCGAAACACGTCACAGGAGGTTGTGCATGCGCAGCGAGCTTTTCTCGAAGGACAACCTCGAGAAGGAGTCGGACCAGCCCGGTCTGCGACTCCAGAACTCCAAGCTGCTCAAGGCCGAGCTCAACGGCGATTTCATGGCCCGGCAGGGCTCGATGGTGGCTTACCAGGGTCAGGTCCAGTTCGAGGCGCTCGGCTCCGGCGGGATCGGCAAGTTCCTCAAGCAGAAGCTGACCGGCGAGGGCGTTCCGCTGATGCGGGTCCGTGGACAGGGGGACGTCTTCCTCGCCGAGCGCGCCGCCGACATCCACCTGATCGACCTGGAGCAGGGCGACGCGCTGTCGATCAACGGCGCCAACGTGCTCGCCTTCGACTCGACTCTTCAGTACGACGTCCGCATGACCAGCGGCGGCGCGGGCATGATGTCCAACGCCGGCCTGTTCAACTGCGTCTTCACCGGGTACGGCCGCATCGCGGTCACCACCAAGGGCACCCCGGTCGTGCTCTCGGTCGACCAGCCGACCTACGTCGACCCGCAGGCCGCGATCTGCTGGTCGGCCAACCTGCAGACCGGCTTCCACCGGGCCGAGCAGCTGGGCCTGGGCACGCTGATCGGCCGCACCACCGGCGAGCGGTTCACGATGAGCTTCGCCGGGCAGGGTTTCGTCGTCGTGCAGCCGTCCGAGGAGACGACGCATGGCCTGGCCGGCGCCGCGCACGGTCAGCAGCAGAGCGGCGGCATCCTCGGCAACCTACTCGGAAACTGAGGGTCAGATCGTCTCGCCGGCTCGGATCCGCGCCAACCAGGCGGCCGAGTCGGCGAAGTCCGTGTCGGACAATCCCTTCGGCGAGGCCACCGGTGCCTCCCGGGTCAGCCGGTGCCGCGGGTAACTGCCGAGGAAGCGGACCTCGGCGCAGATCCGGCGAAGGCCCTGAAGGGCCTCGCCGAGCCGCGGTTCGGCGACATGTCCGGAGCAGTCCAGGAAGAAGACGTACGTCCCGAGCTGCTCGCCGGTCGGGCGCGACTCGATGCGGGACAGGTTGATGCCGCGTACGGAAAGCTCGGTCAGCACCGCGACCAGCGTGCCCGCCTCGTCGTGCGGAATCGAGACGGCGAGTGAGGTGACATCGTCGCCGGTCGGCGGGCCCGGCGGGCCCGGCCGGGTCAGCAGCGCGAAGCGGGTGACCGCGTCGGCGTGATCGGCGACCTTTTCCGCCAGCACGGTCAAGCCGTGGCGTGGCACCCCGATCGGCGCGCAGAGGGCCGCGTCGTGCTCGCCCGCGGCCGCGCTGATCGCGGCGGCCGCGTTGGAGAGCATGTCGACCACGGTCGCGTCGGGCAGGTGGGCCAGCAGCCAGTTGCGGCACTGGGCCGAGGCCTGGGGGTGCGCGGCCACCGAGCGGATGCGGGACAGCGGGGTGAGCTCGCGGGCGGCCAGCACGAACTCGACCGGCAGTACCACCTCGCGGGTGATCATCAGCGTGCTGCCGGTGGCCAGCTCGTCGAGCGTGACCGGCACGGCGCCGCCGACCGAGTTTTCCAGCGGGACCAGCGCGGCCTCGGCGTCGCCGGCGCGCACCGCCTCGAGCGCCTCGGGCACGCTGCGGGCCGGGACCCGCAGGCCGTGCTCGGCGGCCGGGATCGTCCGAAGCGCGGCCTCGGTGAACGTGCCTTCCGGGCCGAGGTAGACGAATCGGGTGGGTGGCGTGCCGGGCATCCGCAAAGTCTAGTCAGACCGCTCAGAAGCCACAGGCCATGACCCGGATGCCGGCCGGGGCGTCCTTCTGCACCGGGTCGTTGCACACGTCCGAGCCGGCCGTGACCAGCTGGAGAGCGCTGCCCGGCCCGACCGCGACCACGAACAGCGGATCCTGCTTGTTCTGGGCCTTGCTCGCGATCCCGACCAGGGCGAACGACCAGTCGTCGGCGCAATAGGGCCCGTCGAAGACCTTGAGCGTCTCCTTCGGGATGCCCTTCTTGCCCTTGACCAGCGTGAGCATCTGCGCGGCGGACGGCTGAGTGGTGCCGGCGCAGTGGGCGGCGTGCGACGGGGTCGGGGTGGGCGAGTTCGTTGTCGCCGCCCGGGTGGTCGTGGTGGCTACCGGCGGGGTGTAGCCGCCGGCGCCCGGATAACCCCCAGCGCCCGGATAACCCCCAGCGCCCGGATAACCCCCGACGCCCGGATAACCGCCGGCTCCCGGATAGCCGCCGGGCGGATAGGCCGGGGTCGGCGCGAGGCCGGTCGGTTGCGGCGCGCCGGTGGGGAGGGCCGCCGACGGCAGGCCGCCGGACGGCTGCGCGCTGGGCAGGTCGGAGATGGGTGGGGAGGTGGGCAACGGCTGTGGCGGCTCGCCACAGGCGGCGAGCAGCAGCGGTACGCCGCCGGCGAGCAGAGCCACGCTCAGAAGCGGCGTGAGTCGTGTGCGGGGGAACACGGGCACATGGTAGGCCCGCCGCCTGAAAACCCGTCAGGAGGCGATGCGGTGCCCGGCCGCCACCAGTGTGGCCACCGCCTCGCGCAGTCGCACGGCCGGCACCAGGAGGTAGTCGGTCGTGTAGGTCGAGAACGTCACGATGTTGACCCGGGCGTCGGCCAGCGGGCCGATCAGCGACGCCAGCACACCGGTCAGCGCCAGATCGAGCGGGCCGACCACGCGCAGGCAGCGCCAGGCAGTGTCGGCGATCGCGTCCTCGGGCACCCGGTCGCTCGGGCAGATGATCGACAATTCGTCGGGGTCCCAGCTCAGGGAGATCACGCTCTTGTCGTCCGGCCCCCGGGTCAGCGTGGCGGGCAGCGGCGATCCGGCCGGCAGCCGGCACACCGCGTACTCCTCCGGCAGCAGGTCGAGATCAAGCATGAGGGCAGACTACGTTTCCGACGCGTTTCGCATAATCCCCGCGGAGTGCGGCGAGCGCCACAACGCTCAATAGCGAACGGCTGAGAAGAACGTCAATGCGCCCAGCACCCGCTGCTCTCCGTCGAGCAGCGGCGTGGAGATGGCGTCGACGATCAGGGGCGCCGCGCCCGGCCCGGGCACGACCCGCATGAGACCGCGGGCCAGCCGACCGCTCTTGACGGCCAGCAGCGGCGGAATGTTGCCGGCGTCGGGGTCTTCCAGAGCACCCGCGTTGGCCGTGAAGTCGATCAGGGAGATCTGCGCGGTGAACTGCTGACCGATCGCCTCGGCCGGCTTGTCCAGGCCGAGCAGCTCGCTGCAGGCGGGCGACAGGGCGGCGATCGTGCCCTCATTGTTGATGATCAGACAGGGTTCGGCTGCGGCCATCACCGTGGACGTCCACCGCTCGACACTGCTCAGGAACTCGGCCTCGACCGGTGTCCGCGCCTGCGGCACGAACGCTCCCGAGAGTGAGAGCTCGACGTGCGCCACTCGCTCCTCCTCGCTCCTTCGAGCAGCCCCGGAGGTGCCGCGGTCTCTCGGTGCGAGGACCGCGGCTCACCCGAAGGCCGCGCTCAAAGGAACGTTACCGGCGAGCTGGGCGCTTGTCAGCGGCCGTTTGTCCGTCGCCGTACCAGCGATAGTCGCCGGCCGGGCGATAGGGGGCGTTGGCCCAGGTCGCGGGGTTGTTCGCCACGGCTGAGAGTTTGCTCGCGGTAGCCGGCGAGATGCGCGCGCCACCGGCGATCAACAGCCTGTCAAGTTCCTTGTCGGTGGCGACCAGGACCTCCTTGGGCAGGCCGTGGACGCTGATCACGCCCGACCCGACGAAGGTGAGGACCGGGGTGACCGGCACGCTCAGTCCGACCGCGGCGGAGAGGGCCTTGCCCGCCCGCCGGGCTTCCCGGCGCGCCTCGGCCACGTACGCCGGGCGCTTCCCGTTGATCTGCACGACGTCACCGGCGATGAGGACGCGGGCGCGGCCGTGGTCGGCCACGGTCACGGCGTAGACACCGCCGGGGCCGATGGCGAGGAAGCCGGCGCGGTCGTCGGCCGGGTCGGGTTCGGCGTAGGTCGAGGACTCGGCGCGCGGCCAGTCCACGATGTGCCAGTTGGGTCCGAGTCGGTCGAGCCGGGTCAGCGCGCGGTTGCCCGCGGCCTCGAGACGGCGGGCGTCCCGGTCGGCGCGGCGACGGCGCATCCAGTCGGCGGCGGTGACGCGAGGCGGCTCCGAGGGGACCGGCATGAGCTCGGTGCGGCGATCGGGGGCTTGTAGGGCCTTGCTTGGGGCGGGCAGAGCGGCAGGGCGTGCTGAGAAGACAGTCACTTTCGACCTCCGGCAAAAGGTCCTTGGGCTCTCTTTCCACTACCGTACGTGCTCGACCCCATACAGAAGCAAGTCACGGTAGGGGAAAGAAAGGGGAGTGAGTGGGGATGAATGCCACATTCACGCACCACGACTTCTTGCGTATGGCGCATCTCGAACTTTCTGCTCTCCCCGATCGGCCAGTTCAAGAACCAAGTTAGCCTCACCTTCGCTCCGGCGCACCGATGTCTCATGATCTAGTCAGAACGTCATCGGGCGACCGCGCCGAGTATCGGAAGATCGACCGGTGGACTACGGTCGGGCTGTGGGGCATTACGTCGACAGTGAAGTCAGCCGCCTGCGCACCGTCATGCTTCATCGACCGGGGCCTGAGCTGGCTCGACTCACCCCTCGGAACAACGATTCGCTGCTCTTCGACGGCATCCCGTGGGTCGGCCGGGCCCAGGAGGAGCACGACGCGTTCGCCGAGGCGCTCCGCTCCCGCGGCGTGGAAGTGATCTATCTCGCGGAACTGTTGGCCGAGACGCTGGCCGTGCCCGAGGCCCGGGAAGAGGTGATCTTCGGGGTGCTGGAGGACCGCCGGCTCGGCGAGACACTCCGGAGCAAGGTCGCCGACTTCCTCAGCGACCAGGACGAGCTGCGGCTGGCCGAGATCCTGACCGGTGGCCTCGCCCACGAGGAGCTCAAGCCCAACCCGGGCGGCCTGGTCTACGAGATGATGCACCACCACGACTTCGTGATCGATCCGCTGCCCAACCTGCTCTTCACCCGCGACTCGTCGGTCTGGGTGCACGACCGGGTGGCGGTCACCAGCCTGGCCATGCCGGCCCGGCGGCGCGAGACCACGCTCACCAACGCGATCTACCGCTACCACCCCCGGTTCGCCGGCACGGGCGTGCTCTTCGACCCCAACCTCGAGCACCTCGAGGGCGGCGACGTGCTGCTGCTCGGCCCGGACGTGATGGCGATCGGCGTCGGCGAGCGTACGACCCCGGCCGGCGCCGAGCGGCTGGCCCGCCGGGTCTTCGAGGCGGGGTCGGCGCACACCATCCTGGCCGTGCCGATCGCACAGGAGCGGGCGACCATGCATCTCGACACCGTCTGCACGATGGTCGACGTCGACGCGGTGGTGATGTACCCGAACATCGCCCACGCGCTGCAGGCGTTCACCGTGGTGCCGGGCCCGGACGGCCACCCCGAGGCGACCGGTCCGCGGCCGTTCCTCGACGCGGCGGCGGAGGCGATGGGCATCGACCGGCTGCGCATCATCGACACCGGCCTCGACCCGGTGACCGCCGAGCGCGAGCAGTGGGACGACGGCAACAACACCCTCGCCATCGCCCCGCGCCTCTGCGTCGCCTACGAGCGCAACGTCGAAACCAACGCCCAGCTGGAACGGGCCGGCATCGAGGTGGTTCGCATCAGCGGCTCCGAACTGGGCAGCGGCCGAGGCGGCCCCCGATGCATGAGCTGCCCCGTAGATCGAGTCCCGCTACACACCTCAGAACGAGCCGCAAAGCGCGCCGAACGAAGCGAGGCCATAAATTCAGCGCAGAGTTAGCTGGCGTCCGATCAGGCCCTGCTTGGCCCGCCGGGCATCGGCGTCGAGCGGCCCGGTCTCGGCCAGCGTGTCGGTGTAGCGCTTGGCGAAGTCGGCCAGCGGCGCCTCCCAGTCGGCCGCCTCCGCGTCGCCCGGGATGTCCCAGACCGGCACCAGCAGGCCATGGGCGCGGAACATGCCGGCGAACTTGGTGCCCTCGCCGAGCAGCAGATCACCACCCGCGGACAGCCGGCTCAGCGCGTCGAGCGCCTGGTCCTCGGCCTCCGGCAGCACCCAGCGCACGTGGCCCTTGTCGGGCGCGACCCGGCACCAGTACGCCGCCCGCCCCGCCGACAACCGCACGGTCGGGTAGATCGAAGCGTTGGCCCGCTCCAGCGACGCCTTCACGTTCGGGTCGTCGGCCTGTTCGGCGTCGAGCCAGTATTCGAAGCCGTCCTGCATGGTGATCTCGAGCGGGCCGTCGGCCAGGATGTCCTGCAGGCGGGGGCCCTCACCGGGCAGCGCCGGCACCGACACCGTGTCGCCGGGCTCGGTGCGCAGCGCGCTCAGGATCGCCACGGCCAGGTCGCGGGAGACGTCACCGGACTGCACGTGCCGCTGCAGGCCGATGAAGACGCGGCCGTCCTGGCGGGTCATCGCCGGCCAGGCCATCGGCAGCACGGTCGAGAGGGTGACCGGGCGGTCGCCGTACTCCTCGATCACCTCGGGTTTGAGGAGGAGCGGCGCGGACGCGGCCGGCACCAGCTCGCGCAGCGCGATCCACTCCGTCTCGTCGGTCAGGCCCTCGAAGGGGCGGGCGACGAAGATGTCGCGCACCTTCTCGCGCTTGGGGGCGGCGTTCTGGCGTGGGTTCCGGCGCTTGCTCACGGGCAGACAGCCTAGGCGAGGCTGCCAGTAAAGGGACACTCCACCCGGACGTGTCGGAATCGATCTAGGGCATGGCCCGGCAGGACGTCAGGCGCGGGGCAACCGGACCTCGGCGGTCGTGCCCCCACCCTCCCGAGGCCGCAGGGACACCCATCCTTGCTGGCGCTCGACCAGCCGGCGTACGAGATAAAGCCCGAGCCCGGCGCCGGGGTGAGCTCGCCCGGCGCCGTTGGAGTCGGCCTGCCAGTAGCGTTCGAAGGCCCGCTCGACGTGCTCGGGCCGGATGCCGACGCCCCGGTCGGAGACCCGGAACCGCAGCGTCTCCTCGTCGGCCCCGGCGCACAGCTCGACCGGGGTGTCGGAGGGCGAATATTTCTCGGCGTTGGTGGTCAGCTCGGTCAGGATCGTCGCGATCGAGTCGCGCTCGCCGTACGCCCTGGGCAGTTCGGCCGGGAGGTTGTCGAGCACGAGCCGGCGGCGCAGGTCGGCCGGCAGTTCCTCGGCCGCCGCCCGCAACGCTTCGGGCAGGTCGAACGGGCCGGCCGGCGCGACGCCCAGCTCGCCGTCCTCGCTGGCCGCCGAGAGCAGCCGGTCGACCAGCCGGGCCAGCTCGCCGGCCCGGGTGCCGATGATGCGCGCGGCCTCCTTGCGCCCCGGGTCGCCCAGCGAGTCCCAATGGTGGGTGAGCGTGTCGGCGTACCCCTTGATAACCGTGACCGGCGTGCGCAGCTCGTGGCTGGTGACCGCGACCCAGAGGTCGCGGTTTTCCTGGCGGCGGGTCCGCGCTGCCGCCTCCCGCGCGTCGCCGTAGACCGGCAGGCCGGAGTCGTGCGAGTAGAGGCGCCCGACGTACGACGCGAGCAACTCCAGCACGGCGTGGTGCTCGGGACCCGGGTCGCCGGCGTCGGCGCCGAAGTAGACGTGCAGCGAGCCGAAGACCGTGTCGCCGGCCTCGCAGCGCGCGCCCAGCATCTGGTGGAGGTCGGCGCCCTCGATCTGGCGGGCGAACTCGTCGTTGACCGAGTCGAGCGGGATGAGCTCGGTGCGGCCCGGCCGGCGACCGTCGTCGCGGGAGACCCGCCGGCCGATCGCGTGCTCGCAGGCGCCGGTCGCGGCGACCACCCGGCCGTGGCCGGGCGCGTATTCGGCGAAGCCCGCGCCGAGGCCACCGAGGATCTCCTGGGCCAGGCGTACGACCTGCTGGAGGACGGCCAGGCCCGCCTCGCCGGAGTTGATCCGGTCGAGGATCGCGATCTGACCCCGGGTCAGCGCGGCGTAGTCGGGGCGGTCCGGCATGCTTGCGAGTGTCCCCCGCTGGAAGGATTTTGGGCAGGTGGCTGGGCGCGGAACTGCACGGTAATCACACCACCGTGTCCGGCATCACAGGGCCTCGAGATGGTCGAGCACGAACCTCGGCCGGTCGGTGATCACGCCATCGACCTGCTGATCGAGCACCATCTTGAGGTCCCTCTCGGCGTTGACCGTCCAGACGTACGCCTGGTGGCCGGCCGCCTTGACGGCCGGCAGCAGCCCGGGGCGGCCCCGCACCAGTCCGACGCCGGGCCCGGCGATGCGCGCGCCGAACGGCAGGCGGCCCCGCCCGACTCCCGGCGGCAGTATTTCGAGCAGGTAGACCGTCGGGACGCCCGGCGCCTGGTCCCGGATGCGGCGCAACGCGAGCGCGGCGAACGACATCACGGTCACCTGCACCGGCGAGTCGGGCCGGGGATCGGCCAGGCCGTGCCGGCGCAGCAGCCCGACCAGCCGGCGCTCGACCTCGGCGCCGTAGCGTGACGGATGCTTCGTCTCGATGAGCAGTCGCACCGGCCGCCCGCACCCACGGAGAGCTTCCAGCAGCCGGTCGAGGGTGAGCAGCCGGGTGAGGTCGGGCAGGGGCTCCTCGTCGTGGAGATAGCCCGGATGCCAGGAGCCGAAGTCGAGCCGGTCGAGTTCGGCCAGCGTCTTGGTGCTGACCAGGCCGCGCCCGTTGCTGGTGCGGTCGAGGCGCCGGTCGTGCACGCAGACCAGGTGGCCGTCGCGGGTGAGGCGGACGTCGCACTCGACGCCGTCCGCCCCGTCCTCGATCGCCCGCAGGTACGCGCCGAGCGTGTGCTCGGGCAGCGCGTCGGCCCCACCTCGGTGGGCGAAGACGAGCGGTCTGTTCATAGGACGCGGGCCGGTTGTCCGTTCTCACTGACCATGTCGCGGCCGGCGCCGGCCCACGACTGCATGCCGCCGTCGAGGTTGCGCACGTTGTCCCACCCGTTGCCGAGCAGGTAGGAGACGACCTGGCCGGAGCGGCCGCCGGAGCGGCAGACGACGACCACGTCGACATCGGTCGGGACCTCGGCCATGCGGGCCGGGATCTCCATCATCGGGACGTGGTGCGCGCCCGGGGCGTGGCCGGTCGTCCACTCCTCGGGCTCGCGCACGTCGAGCAGGTAGGCGTCGGCGGGGACGTCGTTTGGGGTGACGTTGGGTACTTGCGGTCCGTACACGGTTTCAAGCCTAAGGGTCGGGGTCAGCTCTTCTTGACGTAGGGACTCATCTGGTCGTTCTTCACCGCGTTGAACAGGGCCAGCGCCTTGTCCCGGTCGGAGAGCACCACCGACTGGCCGTCGACGGTCGCACTGCCCTTGTTGGGCATCGTGATGAAGGTCAGATCGTTGGCGCGGATGCTGCGGAACTGCACCGCCGCGTCGGTCAGCGAGAATTCCTTGTCGACCGTGACCGCCTTGGTGACCGACTTGAGGAAGTTGTTGAGCTTGGTCGGGCTGGTCAGTACGCCGCTGCTCGACGCCTTCGTCATCAGGGCCTTGAGGAACTGCTGCTGGTGCTCCTCGCGGGCGAAGTCACCGCGGGCGAACTGGTAGCGCTGCCTCACCCAGTCGAGCGCCTGGTCGCCGTTCATGTGCATCATGCCCTTTTTGAACACCCGGTGTGGCTTGTGGATCGAGGTGATCGTCTGGTCGACGTAGAGGTCGACCCCGCCGATCGCGTTGACCACGTCCTTGAAGCCGCCGAAGTCGATCGCCACGACGTTGTCGACCCGCACGCCGGTCAGGCACTCGACCGTGTGCACCGCCCGGGGCAGCCCGCCGAAGGCGAACGACGCGTTGATCTTGGCACGGCTGCCCTGGTCACAGGGGGCGCTGTCGCTCTTGGGCACGGTCACCCACGTATCGCGGGGGATCGAGATGAGCTGGGCGTTCTTGTGGTCCTTGGGCACGTGCATGAGGATGAGGGTGTCGCTGCGCCAGGCGTTCGCCTTGCCGTCGTTGGTGTCCGGGTCACGCGAGTCGCTGCCGAGCAGCAGGATGTTCTGCGCCCCCGACACGAGCGCCTTGGGCCGTTCGCCGGTGAGCGAGGAGAACGCATCGGTCCGCTTCAGCCCGTCGTCGAGGTTCGACGCATAGCTGTAGAGCGAGATGCCGGCGATCAGGCCGATCACCACGACGGCGATGCCGGCCAGCAGAGCGATGCGCCCCCAGCGGGGCCGCATCCGGGGTTTGTACGCCTTGCCGGGCCGGTAGGGATCCTGAGGACCACCGTATTGATCACCCGAGGACACGCCCGCCCGCCCCGAGGGACGGTTCGAGCCTCGGTCGCCGCTCTGCGGGACCGAGGCTCGTCCGGACGAGTTGCCATGAGGGGACGTGGGCGCTGACATAGCACCAGGTTACGTACGTGAGACCAGCCTGCCCGGTCATCGGCACCGGCTCGGCACAAAGGGGGGAGGCAATAGTGCTCCCCCCGTCACGCTCAGTGTGCTCCGAACCCGGTCAGGCTGCGGACCTCCAGCTCGGCGTACTTCTCGGTGTCATCCTCCTTCGAGAGTTTCGCGCCGATCCAGCCGCACAGGAAGCCGATCGGGATCGAGATGATGCCGGGGTTGGACAGCGGGAACCACTGCCAGTCGTGGTGCGGGAACATGGCTGTCTCGGTGCCGGAGACGACCGGCGAGAAGAAGACCAGCACCACCGAGACGATCAGGCCGCCGTAGATCGACCACAACGCGCCCGAGGTGTTGAACCGGCGCCAGAACAGGCTGTAAATGATCGCCGGCAGGTTGGCCGACGCCGCGACCGCGAACGCGAGCGCGACCAGGAAGGCCACGTTCAGGTTCTGCGCGAAGATCGACAAAGCGATCGCGACCGCGCCGATCACCAGGGCGGAGAACCGGGCGACCTTCACCTCGTCGCGCTCGGCCGCCTTGCCGCGGCGGATGACGTTGGCGTAGAAGTCGTGCGCCACGCTCGACGACGACGCCAGCGTGAGGCCGGCGACCACGGCCAGGATGGTGGCGAAGGCGACCGCGGCGATCACGGCGAGGAAGATCGATCCGCCGGTGTCGCCGCCCAGGAAGCGGTGACCCAGTTCCTGGGCCAGCTGGGGTGCGGCGGTGTTGCCCGCCTTGTCCTGCGCGGTGATCGCCTTGCTGCCGACCAGGGCCGCCGCGCCGAAGCCGAGGGCCAGGGTCATCAGGTAGAAGACGCCGATGATGCCGATCGCCCAGAGCACGCTCTTGCGGGCCACCCGCGCGGTCGGCACCGTGTAGAACCGGGTCAGGATGTGCGGCAGGCCGGCCGTGCCGAGGACCAGCGCGATGCCGAGCGAGAGCAGGTCCATCTTGTTGTAGAAGGTCTGCGTCGCGTCGCCCGCCACCTCCTTGCCGTAGCGCAGGCCCGGTTCGAGGAACGCCGCGCCCTTGCCGGACTGGGTGGCCGCGTCGCCGAGCAGCGACGACAGGTTGAACTTGTAGTGCGCCAGCACCAGCACGGTCATCACGAAGGCGCCGATCATCAGCATGAACGCCTTGGTGATCTGGACGTACGTGGTGCCCTTCATGCCGCCGACCACCACGTAGACGATCATCAGCGCGCCGACCAGGATGATCGTCCAGACCTTGGCCGCGCCGGCGGTCAGGCCCAGGAACTTCTGGTCGCCGCTGATGCCGAGCAGCAGGGAGACCAGGGCGCCGGCGCCGACCATCTGGGCGATCAGATAGAAGATCGACACGACGATCGTGGAGACGCTGGCGGCCGTACGCACCGGGCGCTGACGCATCCGGAACGCCAGCACGTCGGCCATCGTGTAGCGGCCCGAGTTACGCAGGAACTCGGCCACCAGCAGCAGCGCGACGAGCCAGGCGACCAGGAAGCCGATCGAGTACAGGAAGCCGTCGTAGCCGTACAGGGCGATCAGGCCGGCGATGCCCAGGAACGAGGCCGCCGACATGTAGTCGCCGCCGATCGCCATGCCGTTCTGCCAGCCGGAGAACTGCCGGCCACCGGCGTAGAAGTCGGTTGCCGTGCGGGTCTGGCGGCTCGCCCAGATGGTGATCGCCAGCGTGATCGCGACGAAGATCAGGAACAGGACGATGGTCAGCGTCCGCGAGGTCGACGTGGTCCCCGCGGCGGCCAGGAAGTGGCTGGGCATCACTCCGCCGCCTCTCGGTCAGGGCCGGCCTTGCTGTCCAGTCCGGCTTTGATGGCGTCGGCGAGCGGGTCGATCTTCTGGGCCGCGTAACGGGAGTAGTACCAGGCGATCAGGAACGTGGAGACGAACTGCAGCAGCCCGAAGATCAGGGCCACGTTGATGTTGCCGACCACCTTGGCGCTCATGAACCCTCGCGCGTACGCCGAGAGCAGCACGTACAGCAGGTACCAGAGGAAGAACGCCACCGTCATCGGGAAGACGAAGTTGCGGAGCGTCGTCCGCAGCTTGCTGAAGTCGGCGGATTGCTGGGTAGTTCGATATCTCTCGTCCGAGGACGCGGGCACTTCGGGTACTTCAGTCGTCACCGGGATTCACCACCCTCGTATGTGGGGCGCGGACTTTTCCCGGCAACGTATGGATAGATGATGCTCTAGCTGAGGCTCCGGTCGGTGGTTGCGCCGAGCGGCTTTCCCGCTGCGCCGAGCGGGTCAGCGGTCGGTCGTTAAATGGTGACTTTCCGATATCGACCGCGGTAGTGGACGAGCGGAGCCGGGTCGGGGCCGGCCTCGACGGTCTCGATGACGGCCTCGACCAGCAGCGCCCAGCCGCAGGGGCGGTGGCTCTCGAGACGGCATCCGGCCCAGGTGGCGGCGTGCGCCGGAACCGGGCCATAGGCGGTCTCGGTCCAGTCGCCGGTCGCGAAGAGGCCGCCCGGCGCGGGCGTCAACCCGGCGAAACGGTCGGCCAGTTGCTGGTCGGCCGGGGTCAGCGGGGTCACGGCGAAGCGTCCCGACCGCTCGGCGGCCGCCCAGAAGTCGGCCTCCTCGTCGATCAACCCGAGAATGCGGCCCGGGTCGCCGTCGGCGACCAGGATCGACGACACGGTGAGGCCGGCCGGGCCGGCCGAACTCCAGAGGGTCACCGGCGCGGCGAGACGGCCGCGCAGGCGGCGTACGTCCGACTTGTCGCCCTCTGGTGTGGCGAAAGGGTCGCTGGTGTGGATCGTCACGTACGCCATTCTGTCCCCTGGACGAGGGACCGCGTTTGCAGATGCTGCATTGCGCTATCGGTGCAGATAGATCGATGGGTAGGTTCGGTCGCTGGGGGAACAGCGGAGGAGGCCCGCGAATGTATCCCGAGAGCCTGCAGCCCGGCGACGTGGTGCGCGTCGACGGGAAAGCCAGCGTGCAATTCCAGGGCGAGTGCTCGATGAGGTTCCGGGTCATCCGGGTCGATCCGCGCAGCACCTACGACGGGTGGCTGTGGCTGGAAGGCTACGTGCTCGGCCCGGAGGGCGACCCCTTGCAGCGCCGGCGCATCTTCGTCCGCCGCGAGGGGCTCCACGCCGCCGTTTAGCTGCGGTTCTCACGGATCGTGGCCAGCAGTTCGGGCATCCGGCGGTCGAGCATGTCGGCCGAGACGCCGATGCTGATCAGATAGGCCGCCAGGCCGTAGGCGACGCCGACCGGCAGGCCGATCCACCACCAGACCGGCCCAAGGAAGTAGGCCACGATCTGCAACGGCAGGCTGCCGAGCACCGCGCCGAGCAGCACACCCATGGTGAGCAGGCCCTTGGCCATGCCGGCGCCGGACGACATCGCGAACGGACTCGCGCTCTCCGGCAGCGGATAGGCGGCCCGGATCGAGACCGGCAGAACCAGGGCCAGACCGACGCCGTACGCCGCGAGCAGCAACCCGAACTCACCGGCGATCGTCCACGGGCGTCCCGACATCGCGCCGATCACGATCGCGTCGACCGCGAACAGCGGCACCACGTAGATCGCGTGCGCGATCACCCGGGACTGGATCTCGATCCGCCCGGGCACACCCGCGACGATGTTGGCCGCGTACGCGTTGCCGTCCATGCCGAACTGGTTGGCCAGGGCGATCGCGGCCAGCCCGCCGATCAGGATCACGAGCGCGCCGGGCGAGCCGTCGCCGATCGACAGCGAGATCGGCAGGAAGAGCCCGGCCACCATCAGCGTGACCAGGGTGGCCCGCCGCCGGGTCTCGCGGAACCAGTAGCGCATCTCGCGGGCGATCAGGGCGCCCGACCGGGTGGCGGGCAGACCGCGCACGAGCAGCCGGCGCACCGGTGTGCGTGCCGCGTCGCCGGCCCGGACCGGGCCGCGCCCGGCCGACGAGGTGCCGAGCATCGCCCGTTCCAGGGTCCGGCTCCACCACCAGAGCAGGGCGACTCCCGCGGCGATCACGATCGAGAGCCGCAGCGGCACGGCCCAGAACCGTCCGGCCGCGATGTCGAGGCCGAGCGAGTACGGCGCGCCGACCGGGGTCCAGCCCAGGGCGTCGGCCAGGTAGGCGACCGTGTCCCAGTCGGCGCGCTGGGCGGCCGAGAGCACCAGCAGCTGCAACGGGCCGAGCAGCGCGGCCGTCACGGCGAGCAGGATCGTCGCCAGGTCACGGGCCCGTCGCGACCGCAGCGCCTCGGCGAACGCGCTGGTGACGGCCCGGCTCAGGGCCACGCCGAGCAGCAGCCCCAGCACGACCCCGACCAGTTGGGCGACGGCCGCGACCGGGCCGCCGAGCCGGGCCGCGGTGTCGACCATGCCGAGCGTCGCGACCAGAGTGGACAGTGCCGGGATGCCGGCCAGCGCGGCCGTGAACAGGCCCGCGATCAGCGTGCGGCGACGCAGCGGGAGCAGGGCGAACCGGGCCGGGTCGAGCGACTCGTCGATGCCGAAGAAGAGCAGCGGCAGGAACAGCCAGCCCAGCACCAGGACGCCGCCGGCCAGCGGAAGGACGATGCGGGCCGCGTGCTCGTTGCCGAGCACCCCGGGTACGGCCAGGCCCGCGTAGCCGAGGACCGCGAAGAGGCCGCCGGCGAGCACGCCGAACACGAACAGGGCGATGCGTGCGGGCTTGCCCCGCAGCCCGTTGGCGGTCAGCTTGAGCTTGAGCCGGACGAACGTCACAACCACGCGAGCTCCGAGCCGGTCGCGACCCGGCCGCCGACCACCTGCACGAAGACCTCTTCGAGGGAGCGGTCACCGCGCACCTCGGCGAGCGTGCCGTGCATCCGGAGAACGCCGTCCGACATGATCGCCACGTGGTCGCAGAGCCGCTCGACGACCTCCATGACGTGGCTGGAGAAGACCACGGTGCCGCCGCCCGACACGTACCGCTGGAGGATGTCGCGGATCAGCGCGGCCGACACCGGGTCGACCGCCTCGAACGGTTCGTCGAGCACCAGCAACCGCGGCGCGTGGAGCAGCGCGCAGGCCAGGCCGATCTTCTTTTTCATCCCCGCCGAGTAGTCGACGACCAGGGTGCGGTTGGCGGTGCCGAGTTCGAGGACCTCGAGCAACTCGTGGGCTCGCCGGTCGACGGTCGACGCGTCCATACCGCGGAGCAGGCCCTGGTAGGCGAGCAGTTCGGGCCCGGTGAGCCGGTCGAACAGGCGCACACCGTCGGGCAGCACCCCGAGCCTCGCCTTGGCCGCCGCCGGGTCGCTCCACACGTCGTACCCCAGAAGGAAAGCCTGACCGGCGTCGGGCCGCAGGAGGCCGACGGCCATGGACAACGTCGTGGTCTTGCCGGCCCCGTTGGGGCCCAGGAGGCCGAAGAAGGACCCGGCCGGAACCTCCAGGCTGACCTGGGCCACCGCGAGTTTGGTGTCGAAGTGCTTGACCAGACCGCGAAGGGACATCGCCGCGGCCGGTGGCTCGGGGCGGCGCTGAGCAGGCACGGCAGAGGTCATAGGAAGAAAACTAGTGAAACGGAGCGGGTCCGGGCCACCCCGTAAGCAGGGGCGATCCGGACCCGAACGTACCGGGCGTGATCATCCCACCCGTTCGATGATCGCGTGCCGGATGAGGAACTTGCCGTCCTCGTGGATCTGGTTGAACGCGGCGTCGTTGAGCAGGGCACAGGAGCCCGAGGGGCCGGTGACCTTGACGGTGATGCTCTTGTTGTTGTCGGTGTTGGTCACCTTGAGCGTGGTGCCGACCGGGAAGGTGCCGCTCGATGCGGCGGGCGCGCCGGCCTCGCCGGAGAGCGTCACGGTGTTGCCCTTGCAGACCACCTCGCCCGCGCCGCTGCCGTTGCCCGCGCTGCCGTTGCCCGCGCTGCCGTTGCCCGCGCTGCCGTTGCCGTTGCCGGAGCCGGCGGTCGGCGGCGTGGTCTGCTGCTGCGCCGGGGGAGCCGCCGGCGGCGCGGCCGGGGCGTCATTGTTGGCCGGCGCGGCCTCGGTGCACCCCGCGGCCTTCCGGGTCACGTTGATGTTGTCGATGACCTGACGGCGGTTCTCGATGTTGGCCGCCGACACCCCCGTCGGATGTGCCTGCTGATCGGCGATGAAGTTCAGATTGTTGCGAATTGCCTGATCGAACCCGGCGCACGCGGTGGCGTTGTTCTCGGCCGCCCCGCTGACGCCGGTGCTGATCGCCCAACCGCCGCCGACGATCACAGCCGCGGCCACACCGATGACCACCTTGCGCGTCCGGCTCGACATCCGGTTCCGACGGTTTCGGTACATTGCCGCTCCTCCAGTAGTGATCGATCGGTCCAGCACCGATCACTACGAGGCGGTCGTCGACGACGGATGAGATCCGCTGCCTTAAACATCCTTAAATCCGAACCGCCTCCGGCGCATGCAGCCGCAACATGGTCGCCCCGATGTCGCGCGGCACCCGGCGCGCGGTCAGCAGCGAACCACCGATCATCACCAGGAACGCCAGCGGCACGGTCCACGCCGCGGGCTGGCCGATCACCTCGGCGACCCATCCGTGCAGCGGCGGGCCGAGCACGGTGATCATGACGGCGGCCATCGACGCGCCGCCCCCGGCCAGCACCCCGGCCACCGCGCCGACGTCGGTCAGCCCGCGCCACCAGATGCCGAGCACCAGCAGCGGGCAGAAGCTCGACGCCGCGACCGCGAAGGCCAGCCCCACCACCCGCGAGACGTCCATGTCCGACACGTAGAGCGACAAGCCGATCGGCAGGGCGGCGGCCAGCACGGTGGCGAGCCGGAAGTCGCGCACCGAACCGCCGCGCTCGGCGTGCAGCACGTCGGTGAAGACCACGCCGGCGACGCTGGTCAGCAGGCCCGACGACGTGGAGAGGAAGGCGGCGAGCGCACCGGAGGTGACCAGGGCACCGAGAAGACGGCCGAGATGGCCGCCGCCGAGGGCGGCCTCCGGCAGCAGGAGTACGACCGCGTCGGTGCGACCGGTCATCAACAGTTGCGGGGTGTAGATCCGGCCGAGGACGCCGTACAGGGTCGGGAGCAGATAGAAGAGGCCGACCAGGGCGAGCACGACCAGGGTGGTGCGCCGGGCCGCCGCGCCGTCCGGATTGGTATAGAAACGGACCAGCACGTGCGGCAGGCCCATGGTGCCCAGGAACGTCGCCAAAATCAGCGAATAGGTCGAGAACAGGCTGTCGTCACCACCCGGCCGCAGCCAGTTGACGCCGAAGGTCGCGTCGACGGTGCTGACCTGCGGCACCGGGTCGCCGGCCGCGAAGTCGAGCTGCTGTCCCTTGTGCACGATCACGCCGTCGACCAGCGCGTCCTGGTTGAGGACGACAGTCGTCGCGGCCGGGAAGGTCAATCCGGCCGGCGGAGTCAGGGCCGGGCGGGCATCCGACTGCCACTGCAACACCAGGAAGATCACGGGTACGGCGAGCGCGGTCAGCTTCAGCCAATACTGAAAAGCCTGCACGAAGGTGATCGCCCGCATCCCGCCGAGGGCCACGTTCGCGGTCACCACCAAGCCGACCAGCAGGGCACCCCACGCGTACGACCCGCCGGTCACCGTGGTGAAGGTCAGGCCCGCGCCCTGCAGCTGGGGCACCAGATAGAGGCAGCCGATGAAGACCACGAAGACGGTGGCCAGCCGCCGCAACGGACGCGAGCGCAGCCGCACCTGGCAGAAATCGGGCAGCGTGAACGCGCCTGAGCGGCGCAGCGGGGCGGCCACGAACAACAGCAGAGCCAGATATCCGGCCGCGAACCCGACCGGGTACCAGAGCACGTCGACGCCGTACCGCAGGACCAGCCCGGCCACGCCGAGGAAGGAGGCTGCCGAGAGGTATTCGCCGCTGATCGCGGCCGCGTTCCAGGACGGGCTCACCGACCGGGAGGCGACCAGGAAATCCGAGGTGGTGCGGGCGAATCTCAAGCCGTACACGCCGATGCCGACGGTCACCAGCACGACCAGGAGCAGGCCCGGGACGACGTACGGGTTCACGGCTCGGGCCGGCGGACGACCGCGACGAAGTCCTGCTCGTTGTGTTCCGCCCAGCGCACGTAGGCCCACCCCACCCCGGCCAGGAACGGGAACGACAGCACCCCGAGCAGCAGCCACGGCAGCTCGATGCCGAGCACCTTGACCTCACCGACCGCCGGCGCGACCGCGAACAGCAGCGGCAGGGCGCCGAGCGCGGTGACCACGACCAGCGCCATCCGCAGGGCGAGCGCGAGCTGGGCGCGGACCAGGCCTTTGATCAGCGCCTCACCCACCGGAGTCAGTTCCGCGAGGTCGGAACGGGCACGATCCTGGGCGGGGCGGCGTGCGGCCACCTCTCCCAGGACCACACGGGTACGCCGTGAGCCCGCGTCGTCGTCGCCGTTCATGCCCGGAGTCTTACCGCCCGGGCCGAGATGTCAAGGGCGGCTGCGCCTCATGACCCGGCGCGCCTGCTCCCGGCCCAGGTTCCACTGCCGCCAGTCATCCGGATCGGCCAGCTGCCGGCGCAGGTCGGTGAGCAGCCGGGCTTTCGTTTCTCCGTCGGCGTACCTGTCGACCGCGGGCACCGCGTCCGGCGACAGGCCGCCCAGGTAGTCGACGTCGACCGTCCGGCTCTGCCGCAGGTTGTGCCCGGCGATCAGCGCGTCCGGGTTGGCTGCGGCCAACCCGAGCAGCGCGAGCACGCCGGCCGCGATCGCCGCCCGGGGCAGCCACGGCGCCCGGATCCACACCCCGGCCACCAGCACCATGACCAGCACCAACCCGAACCAGCCCTCGCAGCAGGCGACCAGCAGCCGCAGCCGGGTCAGCCCGTACGTGTCGGTGTAGACGTGGATGCGCAGCAACGCCGAGGCGACCACGACCAGGGCGAGGACCGCCAGCGTGCCCAGGATCGAGCGCAGCAGTACCCGATCGGGGGTGGTCGTGCGCGGCGCCCAGCGGGCGGCCCCGGCCAGCACCAGCACGGTCAGCGCGGTCACGAAGGAGAGCTGCCAGAACCCGCCCCGCGCGTAGTCGGCGTAGGTCAGCCCGTCGGTGGTGCGGACGTGCCGGTTGCCGCCGAAGAGAACGGTCAGCTGCACGGCCACGAACGCGGCGAACAGCAGCACCAGCAGTCCGAGCGGCACCGCCCACTCGATCCGGCTGACCTTGCGGCCCTCGGTGCGGTCCAGCTTGGACAGGTCGGGTGGCGCGGCTCTCAGGTATGCGGCGCCGGCCAGCAGCGGGACGGCCACCACCAGCACGAAGATCCATCGAGCGACCGTGCCGCCGTCGATCGTCGGAATCACCGAGTCGAGCACGTCGGCGAACGCGTCGTCGGCCGAGGCGAAGAGCGCACCGAAGACGATCAGCAGCGCGGCCGAGACGGCGACGGTGGCCACGATGCGTACGCGGGGAGAGCCGCCGGCCGGCCGCCTCGCCCGCACCAGACCCCGGGCGACCCAGGGGAGCGCGCGAAGCGCGGCGACCGGGCCCATCAGATAGCCGGTCGCGATCGCCCGCATCGAGCGGCCACCGGCCAGCGCCAGCGTGGTCGTTGCGGTGGCCACCGCGAGGCAGAGCAGGAACAGCCAGCCCGCCGAGCGCACCGTGCCGACCGCGAGCAGGGCGACGGTCGCGCCGGCCCAGCAGTAGCGGTCCCACCCCGGCCCGGTCGCGGGCTTCTCCGGCCCGGTCGCGGGCGGCTTCTCCGGGCCGGTCGCGGGCGGCTTCTCCGGGCCGGTCCTGCGCTGGGGAAGCGGCGCGGGAAGACCGGCCGGGTGGCGCTCGGGAATCGCCCGGGCCACGATCAGCGCAGCGGCGCCGGCCACCGCGGTGACCAGCCAGCCGATCCCCGCCCGGTCGAGCGGCAGGCTGATCGCGGCGACGACCGCGCCGGCGCCGATCGCCAGCAGGGTCACCGGTCCGGCGGGACGACCGGCGCCGGGCCAGCTTCGCCACCACAGCGTGGCCGCGGGCCACGGGCCGTGCAGGGGCGGCGCCGGTTGCGGCACTTTGGTCGGGGCGACAGTCACTGAGACCTCCGTTTTCGGGCAGCCTTCATCGGCCCGGGAGCACCGGGCGGAGAAGGTCGGAAAATCAGGCGGATTGCAGGGGCAGCGTCACCTGCATGTGGCAGCCGTGCTGGTCGCGGCCGGGTTCGACGACGGCGATCGTGCCCTGGTGCAGCTGGATCACCCAGCGGGCGATGGCCAGGCCGAGACCGGTGCCGCCACCGGCCGCCCGCTCACCCCGGGTGAAGCGTTCGAAGACCCGGTCGCGCTCGGCGGCCGGAATGCCCTCGCCCTCGTCGGCCACCGCGAGCAGCAGAAAGCCGTCGCGGCGCTCGGCCCGCACGACGACCGTGCCGGCCGGCGGGCTGTGCCGGGCGGCGTTGTCGAGCAGGTTGGCGAAGGCCTGGTGCAAGCGTTCCCGGTCGCCGTGCACGACCACCGGCTCGGCGGAAACCAGGAACTTGACGTCGCGTCCGGCGCCGGTGGCGTTGACGTTGGCCTCCCGGACCACGTCGTCGAGGAAGGACGGGATGTCGATGTGGGTGCGTGTCATCGGGACCACGCCGGCATCGACCCGCGAAAGGTCGAGCAGCTCGGTGACCAGCCGGCCCAGACGCTCGGTCTGGGTCAGCGCGGTCTCCATCATCGCGGGATCGGCCGGGGCGACGCCGTCGACGATGTTTTCCAGAATCCCCTGGAGCGCGGTGATCGGCGTACGCAATTCGTGCGAGACGTTCGCGATCAGCTCTCGCCGCTGACGGTCGGCGGCCGCCAGGTCGGCGGCCATCTGGTTGAACGCCTCGGCCAGCTGACCGACCTCGTCGCGCGAGGTGGCCCGCACCCGGCGGCTGTAGTCGCCGTGGGCCATCGCCTGGGCGGCCGCGGTCATCTCGCGCAGCGGCGAAGTCATGCCGTGCGCCAGGACCTGCAGGGTGAGCAGACCGACCACGACCCCGGTCATCGCGGTCCACTTCGGAAACCAGCCCTGCCAGGCGTAGAACCAGGCGGTCGCGGCGGCCCCCGACCCGAGCAGGATCATGCCGATCTTGACCTTCATGTTGCGGACCGGGTCGAGCGGCCGGGGCAGGCGGATCACTTCTCCACCTCCAGCGCATAGCCGACGCCGTGCACCGTGCGGATCAGGTCGGAACCCAACTTGCGCCGCAAGCCCTTGATGTGGCTGTCGACCGTGCGGGTGCCCGAGGCGTCCGCCCAGCCCCAGACGTCGGCCAGCAGCCGCTCCCGGGGCAGGACCGTGCGCGGGTTGGCGGCCAGGTGCACCAGCAGGTCGAACTCGGTCGGCGTCAGATGCGCCTCGACACCCGCCCGCAGCACCCGCCGCTCGGCCTGATTGATCTCGAGGTCGCCGAACCGCAGCGTGGGCGGCCCGGCCGGCACGGACGTGACACGGCCGGCCCGGCGCAGCAGGGCGTGCACGCGGGCGGCCAGCTCCCGCATCGAGAACGGCTTGACCATGTAGTCGTCGGCGCCGACCGCGAGCCCGACGAGCAGGTCGGTCTCGTCGTCCCGCGCAGTCAGCATGAGCACCGGCACCGGCCGCTCGGCCTGAATACGCCGGCACACCTCGAGGCCGTCGAAGCCCGGCAGCATGATGTCGAGCACTATCGCGTCCGGTGGCGTACGCCGGGCCGCCGCGACCGCCCCCGGCCCGTCGGCCGCCACCTGAACCACGAACCCCTCGGCGCGCAGCCGAGCCGCGACCGCGTCCGCGATGGTCCGCTCGTCCTCGACGACGAGGATGCGTCGCTCAGCTGTCTCCACCCGCCCACCTCCGACCTGCATCAAACCCTGTTCGGGCAACCCGGTCGGTGCGCCCCCGTGACTCACCGGCCGAATCTGAAGCGGGAGCCTATTGACCACCCGTGCAGGCGCGGAGGTGAGTTTGTGAACAACCTGTGGAGGAGTGGGGTGTGCTCAGCCGATCCCGTACGCGCGGTAGACGGTGACCTCGGTGTAGGCGCCGGCGGTGGTCGTGGCGCGGACGCGCAGCGAGACGCGGTGCGAGAGTGTTCATCTGTCCCCGTTGGACATCGACAAGTGTGCAGAGGTCATGCCACGAGCGACGCGCCGTTCCCGTATCGTCCTTTCGGACGATACGGGAGATCCCCGGCCGGGGCGTCCTGAGGCAGGCCCCGGATTCCCCTAGTCGGGCGGGTTGAGCAGCATCTGCGCGCCGGCGCCGCGCGCGGCCAGCCGGTCCTTCGGGTTGATCAGGTTGCACCGCTGCATCGACAGGCATCCGCAGCCGATGCAGCCCGTCAGCTGGTCGCGCAGCCGTTCCATCAGCGTGATGCGGGCCTCGAGTTTGCTCCGCCAGTGCTCCGACAACCGCGTCCAGTCGGCTTTGGTCGGGGTGCGGTTTTCCGGCAGCGACGCCAGCGCCTCGCGGATCTCGTCGAGGGAGACCCCCACCTGCTGGGCGATTTTGATGAACGCGACCCGGCGCAGTTCGCCCCGTTCGTACCGGCGCTGGTTGCCGCCCGTGCGGCCGGCCCGGATGAGGCCCTGCCGCTCGTAGTAGCGAAGCGCCGAAGGCGCGACGCCGGCCCGGACCGCGAAATCACCGATCGTGAGCGTGTCCATCACACCGCCCTTGAGTTGAAGTGCAGTTTAAGTTGCAGCCTATCTCCATGACAGTGATGACAGCTCCCACCGACCGGCTCCAGGCGCTCATCCGGCGGATCACCGGCGACCAGAAGCACGCACCCAGCGCGCACTCGACGCTCGACGTGCTGTGGGTGCTCTACGACAAAGTGTTGAGGATCAGGCCGGACACAGTAGACGAACCCGACCGTGACCGCTTCCTGCTTTCCAAGGGCCACGGCCCCGCCGCCTACTACGCGGTCCTGGCGGCCAAGGGCTTCTTCCCGGTCGACTGGCTCGACGGCCTCGGCACCTGGGACAGCCCGCTCGGCCACCACCCCGACCGGGTGCTGATCCCCGGCGTCGAGGTCGGCACCGGGTCGCTCGGGCACGGGCTCGGCCTGGCCGTCGGCACGGCGCTCGGACTGCGGGCCCAGGGTTACCGCGACAGCCGCACGTTCGTCCTGATCGGCGACGCGGAACTGGACGAGGGCTCCAACCACGAGGCGATCGCGTACGCGGCGGCGACCGGGCTGCCGCTGACCGCGATCGTGATCGACAACCAGTCGTCAACCCACGGCTGGCCGGGCGGGATCCCCGCCCGCTTCCCGGGCTGGGTCACCGCGATGGTCGACGGCCGGGACCACGACGAGATCGAGCGCGCGCTGCGCATCCGCCACTATGACCGGCCCAACGTGATCGTGGCCGTCGTCGAGTCGAAGCGAGGCTGAGAACGATGCGGGACACCTTCGTCACCACCGCCACCGACCTGCTCGACGAGGATCCGCGCACGGCCCTGGTGCTGGCCGACATCTCGGCCGACGCGTTCGTGCCGGCCATGCGCCGGCACCCCGACCGGGTGGTCAACGTGGGGATCCGGGAGCAGTTGATGACCGGCGTCGCGGGCGGGCTGGCGCTGACCGGGCTGCGGCCGTACGTGCACTCGTACGCGCCCTTCGCCGTCGACCGGGCGTACGAGCAGATCAAGCTCGACCTCGGGCACCAGGACGTCGGCGCGGTGCTGGTCAGCATCGGCGCGTCGTACGACGCGGCAGCGGAGGGCTACACCCACCAGTCACCGGGCGACGTGTCGCTGCTGGACACGCTCGAGGGCTGGACCGTGCACGTGCCCGGGCACCGCGACGAGGTGCCGGCCCTGCTGCGGGCGGCGGCCCGACACGACGACCGGGTCTACGTGCGCCTGAGCGAGCAGGAGAACTCGCGGTCCTACCCGGACGCGGCCCGGTTGCGCGTGATCAAGCGGGGCGGACCGCTGGTCGTCGCGGTGGGCCCGATGCTCGACCCGGTGCTCGAGGCGACGCGCGACCGCGACGTCACCGTCGCGTACACCAACACGCCGCGCCCGATCGACGTCGACGGCCTGCGAGCGCTCGCCGAGGGCGAGGTCGTGCTGGTCGAGCCGTACCTGGCCGGCACCTCGGCGCACCTGGTGCAGGCCGCACTGGCCGATCTGCCGCACCGGGAACTGCACCTGGGCGTCGGTCGCCGGGAGATCCGGCACTACGGCTCGTGGCGGGACCACGCCCGGGCGCACGGCCTCGACGCGGCCGGTCTGCGCAGGTCGATCGACGCGTTCCTCGGGTGGACCTGACCTTCGCCCAACGGCGTGGGTCAGGCAGCAGCGACCGCGGGCCGGCGCATCGGCTGAGCAACGGGGGCGGGTGCGACGGCCCGCGGGTGGTGGAACAGGCCGCGGAGCAGTTCGTCGACATGCCGGACCGCGTCCGCGTCGCTGAGCCGCATCCGGAAGCGCTCGCGCACCCCGTCGACCGCGGTCGCCGCCACCTCGAGCGACGACCGGCTGAGGTCCGTGCTCCAGGTGACGTTGGTCAGGTGGCGCAGGTTGGCGTTGAGGTGCAGACGGAGCCGGTGGAGCACCTTGGTCTCCTGGGTCACCACCAGGCGGCGCTGGGTGAGCAGCAGCAGGAACTCCCCGGACAGGGGCGCTTCCGGCCGCAGGCAGCGGGCGACCAGCACGGTGGTGTCGTCCGACTCGATGCAGCGGCGGAGGATCGGCATGTGCCGGCTCACGGTCGGGATGGCCACGCCGGCTTCGGCGGCGGCGGGAAGGAACGTACGGGAGAAGACGTCCATGTGGCGTTTAACGGTGACCGCCCGGGGAAGCATCGGGGGCCCACGGATGAATGTCGAATTACATTAGTTCGACAATCGTTGCGTTCGCCATTCCGCCGCCCTCGCACATGGTTTGCAGGCCATAGCGGGTGTTCGTCTGTCGCATGTGGTGCAACATCGTCGTCATCAGCCGCGCGCCGGACGCCCCGAGCGGGTGACCCAGGGCGATCGCGCCACCCCGGGGGTTCAACCGCGCGGGGTCGCCACCGGTCTCGGCCAGCCAGGCGAGGGGCACCGGGGCAAACGCCTCGTTCACCTCGTATACCCCGATGTCGCTCAGCGCGAGGCCCGACTTGCGCAACGCCTTCGCGGTGGCCGGAATCGGCGCGGTCAGCATGATCACGGGGTCGTCGGCCGCCACCACGGCGGTGTGCACGCGGGCCAGCGGCCGCAGGCCGTGCGAGGCGGCGAAGGAAGAGGTCGTGACCGCCAGGGCGGCCGAACCGTCCGAGATCTGCGAGGCCGACCCGGCGGTGACCACGCCGTCGGCCTTGAACGGCGTCTTCAGCTCGCCGAGCTTGACCAGTGAGGTGTCCCGCCGGATGCCCTCGTCCTGCTTGACCCCGGCGACCGGCTCGATCTCGGCGTCGAACTCGCCCGCGTCCTGCGCCCGGGTCGCCGCCGCGTGGCTGGCCAGCGCGTACTCATCCAGCTGGGTGCGGCTGAAGCCCCACCGCGCGGCCATCATCTCGGCGCCGACGCCCTGATTGAACTCAGTTTTCTGGTAACGGGAGAAAACCGCGGAACCGTAGGGATCGGCGCCGGCGGCGCTGGAGCCCATCGGCACCCGGGTCATCGACTCGACACCGCCGGCCACCACCAGGTCGGCCTGCCCCGAGATCACGGCGGCGGCGGCGAAGTGCAGCGCCTGCTGACTCGACCCGCACTGCCGGTCGAGCGTGGTGCCGGGCACCGACTCGGGCCACCCGGCGGCCAGCACCGCGTTGCGCCCGATGTTCCACGACTGCTCACCGACCTGCGACACACAGCCCCAGACCACGTCGTCGACATCGGCCGGGTCGAAGCCGGTGCGCTGCTCGAGCGCCCGCAGCACGTGTCCGGCGAGATCGACCGGGTGCACACCGGCCAGGCCACCCTTGCGCCGGCCGACCGGGGTCCGGACCGCGCCGACAATCACCGCATCACGCATGGTTCGACGTTAACCCCGTTTGCCATAGTGATCGCATGCAGTGGCGCATCAAGCCGGTCCTGCCGGTCACCAAGGGGATGGGCGCGGTCGCGGTCGTCGTGCTCGCGGTCGCTTTCGCCGGCCGCGACCCGGTCCGCTGGGCGCTGGCCCTGGTGGTCGGAGTCCTGCTGGCGGTCTGGGCGGTGCGCGATCTCATCGCGCCGGTCCGCCTGGCGGCGGACGCCGCGGGCGTCACGGTGATCACCGGGTTTGCCCGGCGGCGGCACCTGCCGTGGGCTCAGATCGAGCGCGTACGCGTCGACGTGTCGAGCCGCCGCGGCCTGCGCAGCGAAATGCTCGAACTCGACGCCGGCGAGTCGATCTTCCTGTTCAGCGCGCACGAGTTGGGCGCCCTGCCGGAGGAGGTCGCCACCGCCCTCGGCGACCTTCGAAGCGCCTAGGGCCTGTCCTGCCGATCACGAGGGGCTGCGCCGGCTGGACCACGCCTCGCTCCCGCATGATCGGCAGGACAGGCCCTAGACAGGCCCTAACTGCCCAGCAGCGACATCGTCCGGAGGACGGTCGCGACGATCAGGATCACCACGACCACGCCGCAGCCGGCCGCCTGGACCGTCGCGCGTCGGTTGGCCGGGGCGTACGCCAGCACGGCCGCCACCACCCCGCCGGTAGCCAGGCCGCCCAGGTGCCCGGCGATCGAAAGGTTGGGTATCGAGAAGGTGATCACCAGGTTGACCACGAGCAGGGGCACCAGCTGCGCGATCTGCAGTCCGAGCCGTCGGTTGACCACGATGGCGGCGAGGAAGAGGCCGAAGATCGCGGTCGAGGCGCCGGCCGTCTGCTGATTGGGTGCGGTGAACAGATAGGCCGCGACGTTGCCGCCGACCCCCGCGATCAGATAGAGCGCGGTGAACCGCACCGGCCCGAGGGCCGCCTCCAGATAGCGGCCGAGCTGCCACAACGCCCACATGTTGGTCAGAATGTGCAGCAGGCCGTAGTGCAGGAACATGGCGGTGATCAGCCGCCACCACTCGCCGGCCGCGATGCCGTGCATCGGGCCGGTCAGCGTGTACGACGCGTAGCCGAGCACCGCACCCGCGCGGGTGACCGAGGTGTCCGAGCCGATCAGGCCGCCGAGGCCGCCCGCCCCGAACAGTGCGCGACCGCCGCCGACCGCCGCCGACGCGAGCATCACGAGCACGTTGATGCCGATCAGCGTGCGGGTCGCATAACCCGCGCGGCCGACTCCGCTACCGCCGAAGGCGGTGCGGGCCGGCCGCTGCGTCCGCTTTCCTTGCGCCACGCACTCCGGGCACTGATGACCGACCGACGCCTCGTTCATGCAATCGGGGCAGATCGGACGATCACATCGCGTACACCGGATGTAGGTCTCCCGGCCCGGGTGCCGGTAGCAGACCGGAGCCGTGGAGGGGGCCTCACTCATGGCGTCAAAGGTACGTCACCCGGTCAGGCGCGTTCGATCTCCACGCGCTCGACGACGACGTCCTCGCGGGGACGGTCGCCGGGACCGGTCGGCGTGGTCGCGATCGAGTCGACGACCTTGGCCGACTCCTCGTCCGCGACCTGGCCGAAGATGGTGTGACGACGGTTCAGGTGCGGGGTCGGGGCGACCGTGATGAAGAACTGCGAGCCGTTGGTGCCCGGCCCGGCGTTCGCCATCGCGAGCAGGTAGGGCCGGTCGAACTGCAGCTCGGGGTGGAACTCGTCGCCGAACTGGAAGCCCGGGCCGCCGCGGCCGGTGCCGGTCGGGTCGCCCAGCTGGACCATGAAGCCGGCGATGACCCGGTGCGAGATGGTGCCGTTGTAGTACGGTCCCGACCCCTTCTGACCGGTACGCGGGTCGGTGTACTCCTTCGTGCCCTCCGCAAGCTCCACGAAGTTGCGCACGGTCGCCGGCGCGTGGTCCGGGAAGAGCTGCAGCCGGATCGGGCCGTGGTTGGTGTGCAGGGTGGCGTAAAGCTTCTCGGCCACGGGTACTCCTGTCTGTGTCGCGGTCGCCGCTCCGCTCAGCCGGAGGGACGATGGGACAGTTCTTTACAGTTCGGATCCTCCCCCATGTGCCTGATCCGGCAGCGCGGGGGTACCGGTAGAGGGCAACATTGCGTGGAGGAAAACCACAGGAGGTGGGCACTGGTGTTCGCAACGACGCGCCGCAAGAGCCGCAGTAAGCGGATGAAGACCGAGCTCGGCCAGAGCGTTGATCACTTGAAGCGCGCCGCGACGCTGGCCGCACAGGAGACCAGCGCGACGGTCGGCCCGAGGCTGAACGCCGCCGTCGACCGGGTGCAGCCCGCCGCGGCCAAGGCCAAGGGTGCGGCCTCGAGTGGCTGGGACAGCGCCCTGGCAACGATCACCCCGCTGGTCACGGCCGCGACGGACAACGTCCGGCAGACCGGCAAGGTGAGCAAGCGGCAGGCCCGCAAGACCGCCAAGGAGAACCAGAAGAAGGCCCTCAAGCTGCAGAAACGCGCCAACAAGGCGATGGGCCGCAAGCAGCGCAAGGGCCGCGGTTCGAAGATGCTCGGCCTCGCGCTGATTGGCACCGCGGTCGGCGTCGGCGCGGCGTACGCGTCGAAGCGGCGCAAGACCGCCCAGTGGGACGAGTACGAGCCGGCCGCCCCGATCGGCACCACGCAGGTTGTGGGGGCGGACGACGCCACGTTCGAGCCGACCCAGCCGTCGACGACGCCGAACGGCACCGCGTCGGACACGACGCAGCACACCCCCCGGTAACAGGCACGAGCGTACGGAAAGGCAGGCGCCGAAATCGGCGCCTGCCTCAGCCCTGTGGATCGGTGCGTCGCGCTTGTGCCGGATCGAGTGAGGGGCCCCGCGGCAGCAACGCGACCAGCTGAGACGGCACGGTCTGCGGCTTGACGCCGGTGTAGCCCAGCTTCGGCAGCAGATCGCGGCTCGCCAGCGTGTAGAGCCGGCCGGTGTCGGTGACCACACCGACCGTTCCGCTGCCGGCCGGCGCGCTCGCCGAGGCCGAGGCGACCACGACCGCGCCCCGGCCGCGCGCCACGTGCACCAGATCGGCCCGGTTGGTGTCGGCCGCCGCCGCGACGCCGGCCACGGCCACCCCGGTCGGCGCGTTGGGGGCGACCCGCACGCCGGCACCCGTCTCGGTGTCGATCGGCAGCGTCATGCAGACCTTGGCCGGGACCTCGAACACCTCGGGTACGGTCGCCGGAAGGCCGTTCGGATCGTTGGCGTCGCTGAGCCGGGTGCGCGAGCCCGGCAGCTTGATGAAGTCGGCTCCGATCTCGGCCGGCGCCTGGCGGGTGGCCACCTGCTCCAGCTTGGCCTGCAACGCGGTCACCACGGCGAGGCCGTCCGGCATGATCACGCCGAACTGGTCGCCGTTCTTCACCAGCCGGCCCACCCGGTATTTGTCGACCACGGTCGACCCGCCGGACTGCGGCACCACCGGCGCCCGCAGGTCGGGGCCGGCCGGCACCGCGTTGATCCAGGCGGCCGAGACCGGCCACGGCGTCTGGCTGCCCAGGCTGAGCGCCCGCAGCGTCTGGTCGGAACCGATCTCGGGCACCTGGAAACGCCGGTTGTCGTAGACCAGGAAGATGTTCTGCCCGGGATCGACGACCAGCAGCCCCCGGTTGGCCTTGGCGGCCACCGTGCCGTCGGTCAGCCGGTCGCCGACCAGCAGCGTGCTCTGCGGAGTGCCGCCCGGCCCCTTGTCGCTGCAGACCGACCAGCGGTCGGTGATCAGGTCGCCGGGGGCCGGGAGCGAATCGGGCGCGTTCGGAATGCCGAGCGGGGCGCCCAGTTGCACCTTGGCCAGCTTGTCCGAGGCGACGCTGACCAGGTTGGGGGTCTGGCCGGCGCTCAGCAGCAGGCCGGACGAGTAGTTGAGCACCGGGTGCAGCCGGCCGTCGGACGCCAGGTAGACGAACCGGGCGCCGGTGCCCTTCTCCTGGAAGACGACGTCGGGATTGGTCGGATCGACGGTGTTCTGGCCGGTGAAGATGCCGTAGAGCCCGGCCGCGCCGACCGCGATCGCCGCGATCAGCAGGCTGACCAGGGCGGTCGTGCCGGCCCGGCGCAGCGGCGAGCGGGACGGGTCGGGGTCGTGCGTGACGAGCGCAGCCACCACGCGCTGCAGCGAGTATTGGTAGCTGTGGAGCTGGTCCTGACGCGACGGCACCGGTTCACTCTAGGTGCATGCGTCGATGGCCGGCTGCCCGCCTCAGAGCCACCCGTTGCGGCGGAACGCCCGGTAGAGGAAGACGGAGATCACCAGCGTGACGGCCATCATCGCCGGGTAGCCGTACGGCCAGTCACGCTCCGGCATGTACTTGAAGTTCATGCCGTAGATGCCGGCGACCGCCGTCCACACGGTCGCGATGCCGGCCCAGGCCGCGATCTTGCGCATGTCGTTGTTCTGGTCGATCGAGACCTGGGCCAGCCGGGCCTGGAGGATCGAGTTGAGCAGGTCGTCGTAGGACGACACCTGCTCGACCGTGCGGGTGAGGTGGTCCTGCACGTCGCGGAAGTAGCGCCGGATCTCGTTGGGCACGAGGCCGCTCTGCTTCGATGCGATCGCGGCGAGCGGCCGCTGCAGCGGCGCCACCGCGCGGCGGAACTCGACGAGTTCCCGCTTCATCTGATAAATCGCCTGGATCGGGCTGCCGGCGTCGCGGGAGAAGACGCCCTCCTCGATGATGTCGAGGTCGGCCTCGATCTGATCGGCCACCTCGAGATAGAGGTCGACGACCCGGTCGGTGACCGCGTAGGCCACCGCCCACGGGCCCTGCTCGAGCAGGATGCCGCGCTCGGTCTCCAGGTTGTGCCGCACCGGCCCCAGCTCGGACGCGTCGCCGTGCCGCACCGTGATGACGAACCGGTCGCCGATGAAGATCATCATCTGGCCGGTCTCGACCACCTGCGAGGTCTCGGTGAGCTCGCGGTGCGGCACATAGCGAGCGGTACGCAGGACCAGGAAGTGCACCGGTCCGAACTGCTCCAGCTTGGGCCGCTGCTCGGCCTTGACCGCGTCCTCCACCGCCAGCTCGTGCAGGCCGTACGTGTGGGCGATCCCCGCCATCTCCTGCTCGCCCGGTTCGTGCAGGCCGAGCCAGACGAACGCGCTCTCGTGCTCGCGGGCGACCCGCAGAGCCGCGTCGGGGGTGTAGTCGCCCTCCTGGCGCTTGCCGTCGACGTAGACGCCGCAGTCGACGACCGAGCTGCCGTTGGACCGGCCCGTGTTGTCGCTGCCCTCCCGCTCGGCGGTGCCGAGGATGCGGTTCATCGCACCGGCGAGGGCCCGCGACAGCGGCTTGCTCCGGCCCCAGCTGTTTTCGCGCTCCGCCACGACAACCTCCCCCACACCGACGACGAGCCCGCATGAGGCTACTTCACCGCCGGTGCGGTGCCGGGCAGGCTCAGCAAACCTGACCGGCACCTCGGAAATCAGGCCCGGACCTCGTCGATGGCCTCGGCCAGCCGGCGTACGCCCTCGTCGATCTGCTCGACGGTGACGGCCGAGTAGGCCAGCCGAACCGAGTTTTTCCCACCTTCGAGCAGGAAGTCGCTGCCCTTGACGATCGCGACGCCCTTCTTCATGGCGGCCGGGAACAGCTTGTCGACGTCCACGTCGGCCGGCAGGTCGATCCAGAGGAAATAGCCGCCGTCCGGCTCGGTGAACGTGGCGCCCGGGATGTGCTTGCGGATCGACTCGCCGAGGACCCGCACCCGCTCGCCCAGCGCGGTGCTCACGGTCTGGATCGAGCGCTCGATGTCGCCCGACACGCAGAACTGGTGAACGATCGCCTCGGAGACCATGCCGGGCGAGATGTAGAGGTTGGTGGCCTTCTTGGCGATCGCGTCGATCAGCGCGGCCGGGCCGACCAGGTAGCCCACCCGGACGCCCGGGCAGACCGTCTTGGTGAAGCTGGAGGCGTGCACGACGGTGTTCTCGGTGTCGAGCGAGAGCATCGACGGGAGCTTCTCGCCGCGGAACCGGATGTCCGCGTACGGGTCGTCCTCGAAGATCGTGAAGCCGAACTCGGCGGCCAGCGCAAGCAGCGTGCGCCGCTTCTCCTCGGAGAGCGTGATGCCGGCCGGGTTCTGGTAGTTGGGGATGATGTGCGCAATCTTGGGGCGGACGCCCGACTCGAGCAGCGCCCGCAACTCGTCGGTGTCGATGCCGTCGGGCCGCAGGGTGACCTGGTGCACCTTGGCGCCCTGCTGCTGCAGGCTGAGCAGCGTGCGGTCGTAGGTCGGCTTCTCGACTACGACGTCGTCGCCCGGCTGCACCAGGTGGTTGAAGAGGAAGGCGTCGGCCTGCAGAGAGCCGTTCGTCACGATGACCTGGTCGGCCGAGACGCCGTGCTTCTCCGCGATCCACTTGCGCAGCGGCACATAGCCGACGGAGGTGCCATAAGCGGTCATGCCTGCGGGATCGGCGTCGAACGCGCGCGTGGCGGCGGCCTTGAGGCCCTCGACGTCGATGATGTCCAGCGACGGAGCGCCCCGGGCGAAAGAGATCAGCTGCTCAGCGGTCATGCGCTAAAGCTTACGAGCAGCCTCTGTAGAATATTTCGGCACCCGCGCGGGTCGCTCTGCCAGCCAAACCGTAGTGCAAGACAGGCAGGACTATCCTCGCGAGGCACGCCTGTGCGTAACCCCTCGATAGGAGCCCCACCCCATGATCGGTCTTGTGCTCGCGGCCGGCGCCGGCCGCCGCCTCCGCCCATATACGGACACGCTGCCGAAAGCGCTGGTCCCCGTGGACGGAGACACGACGATCATGGACATCTCACTCCGCAACCTGGCCGCGGCCGGGCTGAACGAGGTGACGATCGTCGTCGGCTATTGCGCCACTGCCGTCGAGGAGCGTGTCCCGGCGTTCCAGGAGAAGTACGGCGTCAAGATCAGCCTTGTGCACAACGACAAGGCCGAGGAGTGGAACAACGCGTACTCCCTGTGGCTCGCCCGTGACCACTTCGCGCAAGGCGCTCTGATGGTCAACGGCGACACCGTGCACCCCGTGTCGGTCGAGCAGACCCTCCTTGCAAATCAGGGGCCGAGCAT
Organism: Actinoplanes sp. NPDC051343; assembly: GCF_044455125.1. Classification (NCBI taxonomy): domain Bacteria; kingdom Bacillati; phylum Actinomycetota; class Actinomycetes; order Micromonosporales; family Micromonosporaceae; genus Actinoplanes; species Actinoplanes sp. NPDC051343. The sequence goes on along the minus strand of NZ_JBITEL010000012.1, from coordinate 41,161 downwards.
TCTGCTGGCTGTCGACACTCTCAAGAAGTTGGGTGACGAGGAGATGAAGACCGTCTTCTCCGAAGACGGCCAACTCGCCAAAATCACGAAGCTGATGGAGCCCGACGAGGCGCACGGGGAGTACATCGGCGCCAACATCATCGAGGCCTCGGCGGCGTCCGCGCTGGCCGACGCTCTCCAGGCGACCTTCGAGCGCGACCCCAACCTCTACTACGAGGACGGCTTCCAGGAATTCGCGAACCGCGGCGGCGAGGTGCGCTTCGCGCCGATCGGCGAGGTCGACTGGGTCGAGGTCGACAACCACGACGACCTGACCAAGGCGCGGGGCATCGCATGCCGCTACTAGCGCGCAGCATCCAGACGCCCCTGCACATCGATGTCCGCCGCGGTGCGGTCGCCGATCTGGGGCGCATCCTGGCCGACGGGCGCATCTCGGCCGGTGGCGACGTGGCGGTCGTGGTCGGGCCCGGCCTCGGCGAGCGGGTGGCCGAGATGATCCGGCCGTCGCTCTCCTCGGCCGATGTCTTCACCACCAGCGGTGGCACCCTCGACGCCGCGCTCGAGCTCGCGGCCAAGCTGCGTTCCCGGCCCTACGACGCGGTCGTCGGCATCGGCGGCGGCACCACGGTCGACACCGCGAAATATGCGGCCAGCCGCTGGGGCCTGCCGATGATCTCGGTCGCGACCAGTCTGGCCAACGACGGCATCGGCTCGCCGGTGGCCAGCCTGATCAACGACGGCATCAAGGGGTCGTACGGGGTGCACATCCCGTTCGGCGTGGTCGTCGACCTCGACTTCGTGGAGAACGGCCCGGAGCGGGTCAACCGCGGCGGCATCGGCGACGTGATCAGCAACATCAGCGCGCTCGCCGACTGGGAACTGGGCCGCCAGGTCCGCGACGAACCGGTCGACGGCCTCGCCGCCTCACTGGCCCGGATGGGCGCCGAGGCCGTGCTGTCCATGCCCGGCGACATGTCGGACGACGCGTTCGTCACCGTCCTCGCCGAGGCACTGATCTCCAGCGGCCTGGCCATGGCGGTGTGCGGCAGCAGCCGGCCGTCCAGCGGCGGCTGCCACGAGATCATGCACGCGATCGACTCGCTCTTCCCGGGCACCGCCTCGCACGGCGAGCTGGCCGGCCTGGGCGCGCTGTTCTGCACCTTCCTGCGCGGCGACGAGCCGCGTCTCGCCCAGATGTCGGACTGCCTGGCGCGGCACCAGTTGCCGCGCCGGCCGTCCGACGTCGGGCTCACCGATGAGCAGTTCGTCGAGGCGGTCGGGTTCGCGCCGCGCACCCGGCCGGACCGCTACACGATCCTGGAGCATCTCGCGATGACTCCGGACGAGACCCGTCGAAAGCTGGCCGACTATGCCCGAGCCATCGACAACTGACCGGACTGCGAAGCCGGTGGCCACCTCGGCGTCGCCCGGGCGTAACCCGACCGCGGCAGACTATTACGCCGTGAATCGTGGTGGCGGCCTGTTCAGCGAGGCGCTGAGTCAGCGGATCGGCGCTCGCATCGCCTATGCCGCGCACCGGCGCCGCCTGGTGCCGACCGTGCTCACGGTGGTCAACCTCGGGCTCGGCTGCCTGGTCTCGTTCGTCGTGGTGGCCGCGGCCGGTCCGGTCGCCGACGGCCGCGTCTGGGCCTGGCCGATCGGCCTGCTCGCGCTCGTCGGCTGGCAGCTGGCGTACGCGTTCGACTGCTCGGACGGCCAGCTGGCCCGGGTGACCGGCCAGAGCAGCAGCGCCGGCGGCCGCCTCGACGTGCTGTGCGACGTCGCGGTGCAGATCGCCCTGGTCTCGGCGGTCGCCGCGACCGCGAAGGCGCAGGTGCCCGACACGCCGGCCTGGCTGCTGACGGCGTTCGCCGGCACCTGGATGGTCAACCTGGTCACCTCGGTGATGCAGCACGGCGACCAGGCGGCGAGCATGGTGACCAGCCGGTCGCTGCCGGTGCGCCTGGTCAAGCTGGTTCGCGACTACGGCTTCGTGATCTTCCTGGCCGGTCTCGTGCTGACCGTCATGCCGCAGTGGACGGTCTGGTTCGTTGCGCTCTTCACGCTCGTCAACGCCGGTTTCCTGGCCGCCAGCGTGGTGTTCACGGCCCGCGACGCCCTCAAGGCATGAAAGAGGCCCGGCGGGAGCGCCGGGCCTCTCCTTCCGTACGCCTGGTTTCCGTACGCCTGGCTTTCCGTACGCCTGGTCAGGCGCGCACCGGGATCGCCGACGAGGTGCCCAGCACCTTGCCGGTCGAGTCCAGTGCCTCGGCCACGACGTACTCCGGCGTGCCCGAGATCTGCATGGTGGTCTCGAAGCCGTCGCGGTCGGCCTCGACCGGCGGCCCCTGCAGGGCTCCCGGCTGGGTGCCGTAGTTGGCCCGCCACTTGGTGACCTTGGTGGTGCCGTTCCAGCTCGTACTGACGATCACGTTGCCGTTCTCGGTGCGCAGGCCGAGGGCGGGCTGGTCGAGCGGCTGCCCGCTCCACTCCGCCTTGTAGGCCCGGTAGGACTGGTTGTCCTTGGGCAGGTTGCCGGCGAGCCGCACGGTGCCGTCGGCGCTGTGCTCGGTGAAGTAGGGCATCTGGCCCCAGCCGATGAACGAGCCGCCGTCGAGCAGTTCGCGGAAGGCGCCCTGGGTCGGGGCCGACAGCTTCTGCGGGTGGACGTATTCCTGGACGAAGGTGCAGGTCTTGGCCGCCTCGTCGAGCTTGAACACGAGGCCGCGGGAGTATTCGTGCACCGGCTTGCCGATGCCCGCCCCGTTGTCGAAGACGCTGTAGCTGCCGTCGCGCCGCTGGCGGAAGTCGTGCTGCCAGGCGAACGCCGCCTTCTCGTCGATCTTGAAGTCGGACTTCTTGCCGCCGAGCCGCCACATCAGCTCGCCGGACTTTCGATTGATCTTGAAGGTCGTCCACAGGTGCCGCGACGACGCGATGATGTTGCCGTCGGCGGCCAGGCCGACCGAGTTGGCGTGGAAGTAGTCGTACGGCAGGTGGGCCGACTCGCCCTCGGGCAGCGGGGCGTACGAGTCGGCGGGCTGGACGTGGTCGCGCGCCTTCCACTGGAAGAGCAGCTTGCCGGTCGCGATGTCGATCTCCTGGATCACCCCGTCGAACAGCACGCCGTCCTTCGGGCCCCCGAGCGAGGTCAGGTCGTACGGCACGCCCTGGTAGACCCAGAACAGCGCGGTATTTTGTCCAGTGATCACGAAGTCGTGCTGGTCGGCCTGGTCCGAGCCGGCCGCACGCACCCGCGTGATCTCCCGGTAGGCCTCGTCGGCGATCACGAACTCGCCCTGGCCCACGCCCTGCCCTCCGGTGCCGCCGATGGTGCCTTCCCACCACGTCAGCACGGGCTTGTTGCGGTACTGCTGGGCCTTGAAGTCGATCGCCACGGTGGCCGGGTCGGCCACCTTCTTGAACCAGACCGGCGAGCCCTTGTCGTCGACGATCAGGGGTCCCCAGAGCCCGGCGCCGGAGGCCGGAGTGAGAAAGATGTAGCCCGGAGCGGTTCCATTGGCCTGGGTCGTGATCGTCACGTCGGGCAGGGTCCGCAGATCGGGCCGGGAGCGGTACTTCGGCGGACCGGCCTGTGCGGCCCCGGTCGCGCCGACCGCGGGCGCCGCCGCGGTGTTGGTCGATTTGTCGGCGATTGCGTAACCGACGCCCACGCCGGCCCCACCCACTACGGCGGCGGCACCAACGCCGAGCAGGAGGTTTCTACGTGAAACGCCGGATTTTACAGGTGCAGGTTCCGTCACGGTGCCCAGCATTCCCCTCTTCGAACAAGATCTACCTCGACGGTTGATCGGAGTTCGCTGTGAGCCCGGTGTAAATACCGATAAGCCGCACGGTCAGTACGTCCGGATGGAAGAACCGCAGGTAGCGCTCGCGCGCGGCGGGACTTCTCCGGTCGGCCTCGGCGCGGGCGATCGGCAGTGCGGCGGCGAGCGCCGCCGCGTCCGGCTGGACAAGCCAGCCGGCCCTCTCGGAGGCCGGGCTCTCGTCCACCCCCAAGAGGTACGGGATACCACCAACAGCGGTCCCCAGCACCGGACGACCCGTCGAAAGGGCCTCGAGAATCACCGTAGGGAGTACGTCGTTCCACGTCGGGACCGCGACCACGACCGACGCCGCCCGGCGCTCACGCTCCATCTCGGCGCGGTCCAGGCCGCCGAGATAGGTCACGTCGGAGCGCTCGGCGGCCGCCTTCTCGGCCAGCGGACGCAGTTCGCCGTCGCCGGCGATCCGCAGCGGGCCCAGCGAGCCGTCCGGGTGCCGCTGCCAGGCGTCGAGAAGCAGGGGCAGCCCCTTTTCCGGCGACAGGCGGGCCGCGTACAGGAAACCGGCACCCAGCGGAGGGGGATCGCCGGGATCCGGCAGGCCGTTGGGTTTGATCTCGATGTGCTCGTCGGGGATGCCGTAGTCCCGCAGGTGCGCGGCGATGCGATCGGTGAGCGCGATGTAGCGGTCGACCGAATGCCAGGTCGGGCGATGCACCGCGAGGGCGGTCGCCATCAGAGCGCTCTGAGCGGCCGAACCGCGATAGCACTTGTGCCGCACAGCGGGCCATCCGACCAGCTTGCCGCGGCAGTCGGTGCAGTTGTGGCCGTCCCGGAAGTAAAGGCCGGACGAACACACCTGGCGGTAGTTGTGGACCGTCTGCACGACCGGCACCCGGTGGGCATGCGCGGTGCGGATCACCCAGGGCGAGAGCAACGGGTACGGATTGTGCAGGTGCAGCACGTCCGGCCGCTCGCGTTCGAGCAGCTCAGCGAGGTCGCGCTGGGCCGACCGGCCATAGATCGGCGAGATCGGGAGCAGGGCCTTCTCGGCTGCCGGTAGCTCGCCGATCGAGTCCGAACTGCGTTGAAACGGGAACACTTCGACCCCGGCCGCCCGCAGCTGAGCAATCTCCGTATCGACGATGACGTTCTCGCCGGACGGAATCGCCTCGCGGTACCGGTTGTGCGCAACGACCACCTTCACGCCTGCGAACGCTACCGTTGGCGCGATCGCCGCCGCTCATCAGGCGATCGCCGCGGAGCGGAGCGGAGCATAATTGCTCAGTGCCCGAACTCCCCGAGGTCGAGGCGCTCGCGGCCTACTTGCGTGAGCGCGCGGTCGGCCACACCGTGCAGCGCTTCGAGGTGTCCTCGTTCAGCGCCCTGAAAACCTACGATCCGCCGGCGTCGGCCGTCGCCGGCCTCGAGCTGACCTCGGCCGGACGCCACGGCAAGTTCCTCGACGTCGGGCTCGGCTCCGATCTGCACCTGGTCGTGCACCTGGCCCGCGCGGGCTGGCTGCACTACCGCGACAGCTTCAAGTCGCCGGCCCCGCTCAAGCCGGGCAGCGGCCCGATCGCCATCCGGGTGCGGCTCGACGACGAGTCCGGATTCGACCTGACCGAGGCCGGCACCCAGAAGTCGCTCGCCGCCTATCTGGTGCGCGACCCGGCCGAGGTGCCCGGCGTGTCCCGCCTCGGCCCGGACGCGCTGGCGGTCTCCCGCGACGAGTTCGCCGCTCGCATCAAAAGCCGGAACGGGCAGATCAAAGGCGTGATCGTCGACCAGGAGGTGCTGGCCGGCATCGGCAACGCCTATTCCGACGAGATCCTGCACGTCGCCAGGATGTCGCCGTTCGCACTGACCGGAAAGCTGACCGACGAGCAGCTCACCACGCTCTACGAGGCCATGCGCGAGGTGGAGACCGACGCGGTGGCCCGCTCGGTGGGCCAGAAGGCGGCCGAGCTCAAGGGGGAGAAACGGGCCGGGCTCCGGGTGCACGCGCGCACCGGGCTGCCCTGTCCGGTGTGCGGAGACACGGTGCGCGAAGTGTCGTTCGCGGACAAAAGCTTGCAATACTGCGCGACGTGCCAGACCGGGGGAAAGCCGCTGGCCGACCGCAGGCTCTCCAAGTTGATCCGTTAGCGTCTATTCAGTCACGCTGCGTATCGGTAGGGAGACATCGGTCTCGGCAGCGGAAAGCGGGCACTACGTCAGCTTCTCTCCGCACGTTCCATCGGTATAGTGGCTCGGTCCCACGTAACGTCCGCGCGTACGGGTAACGGCTTAGCGGCCGACGCCCCGAGGCTCGTGGCGGTGCGTAATGTTTTCCGGATGCGGGAGGACGTAGGCGAGGTGACGACAAGCCTGCATCGCCCGGTTACCGACAGCAGCCGGAGCAAGCCCGTGCCGTACGACAGCTTCGAGTGGCAACAGGAACAGCCACCGAGCAACGGCGTACCCCGGTCGGCGTGGACGCGATCGCACAAGCGTGTGTCCCGCTGGCACCGGCCGTACACGATGGTCCTGCTCGTTCTCGACCTCGCCTCGGTGGTGCTGGCCAGCTGGCTGGTCGCGACCCACCTCGAAAAGGCGAAGTCCGGCTTCCAGCTCAAGAGCTGGGGCTTCCTGCACGGGGGCGAGCTGTTCAACTTCTTCGCCTACATCGTGCTGCCGATCGGCTGGCTGATCCTGCTCTGGGCCAACGGCACGTACGACCGTCGTTATCTCGGCCTCGGCAGCGAAGAGTTCAAACGGATCGTCCGCGCCTCGGTCACCGTGGTGGCCGGCGTCTCCCTGCTCGCGTTCGCCACCAAGACCCAGCTGTCCCGCGGCACGGTCGCCACGGTGTCGCTGGCCGCGCTCTGCTTCCTGCTCGCCGACCGCGTCATAGCGCGACAAGTGCTGCACGTGGCCCGCCGGCGCACCGGCCACGGCGCGCACCGCATGGTCCTGGTCGGCACGCTCCCCGAGGCACTCGAGGTCTACACCGCGGTCACCCGAAGCCCGGCGGCCGGCCTGATCCCGGTCGCCATCCACATCACCGACGGGTACGCGGCGGCCCGCGGCATCGAGACACCGGTCCCGGTCTACGCGGCCCGCGACGTGCTCTCGCTGGTGCGTGAGGTGGGCGCCGACACGATCGCGGTCTGCGGCTCGGCCAGCGCCGAGCCCGGCGAACTGCGCCGCCTGGCCTGGCAGCTCGAGGGCACCGGCGTCGACTTGGTCGTCGCGCCGCAGCTCACCGACATCGCCGGCCCGCGCGTGCACATCCGGCCGATCGAGGGTCTGCCGCTCCTGCACGTCGAGGAGCCGACCCTGTCCGGCCCCGGCTGGCTGGCCAAAAACCTGCTCGACCGGGTCGTCGCGGCGATCGGCCTGCTCCTGCTCAGCCCGATCCTGGCGGTCATCGCGCTCGGCATCCGGCTCTCCGACCCCGGCCCGGTCTTCTTCCGCCAGCCCCGGGTCGGCCACGAGGGCCGCACGTTCCGGGTGTGGAAGTTCCGCACGATGTACCAGGACGCCGAGGAGCGCAAGCGCACGCTCGAAGAACTCAACGAGTCCGACGGCATGCTCTTCAAGATGAAGAACGACCCGCGGGTCTTCTCGTTCGGCGCCAAACTGCGGGCCACGTCGCTCGACGAACTGCCCCAGCTGGTCAACGTGCTGAAGGGCGAGATGTCGCTGGTCGGGCCCCGCCCGCTGCCGGCCGACGACGGCGACTACCTGGGCGATGTGCGCCGGCGGCTGCTGGTGCGCCCCGGCATCACCGGCCTCTGGCAGGTCTCCGGCCGCTCCGACCTCTCGTGGGACGAGGCGGTCCGCCTCGACCTCTACTACGTGGACAACTGGTCGCTGACCTACGACCTGGGCATTCTCTGGCGCACGATCTTCGTGGTCCTCAGGCGCAAGGGCGCCTACTAGGGTCGACCCGTGGAGACGGGTTTCGCGGTTGTCGCCGTCCTGGCGGCGCTGGCCGCGGCGGTCGCGGCAGTGGTGCGCCTGCGGGCCCGCCGGGGCATCGCGACGGCAATGCAGCGGGCGACCTACGACGTCCTGCACACGGCCGGGCTGGCCGCCGACCCGCTGCGCACCGGGCTCACCCCGGCCACCGCGGCCAAGGCGGCCCGCCCGCTGCGCCGGCTGGTCGGCTCGGCCGGCCTCACGATCTCCGACGGTTCACGGTGCCTCGCGTTCGACGGCCTGGGCGGGCACCACAGCTCCTCGCTGACGACGGCGGCCAAGCGGGCGCTCCACACGCACCGGTCGATCGTCCTCAACGCCCGCGACCTGCCCTGCGACCGGGTCGACTGTGCGGTGCGGGGCGCGGTGATAGCCCCGCTGAGCGGCCCCGACGGCCGGGCCGCGGCGGTGCTCATCGCGATCGCCGACGACCAGCCCGCCCCCGGACTCGTGCAGGCAACGCTCGAGGCCGCCCGCTGGGCCGGGTCACAGATCGCGCTGGCCGAACTGGACTCGTCCCGCGAACGCCTGGCCCGGGCCGAGGTGCGGGCGCTGCGGGCCCAGATCAGCCCCCACTTCATCTACAACGCGCTGACCGCGATCGGCTCGTTCGTCCGCACCGACCCGGAGCGGGCCCGCGAGCTGATCCTGGAGTTCGCCGAGTTCACGCGCTACTCGTTCCGGGCACACGGCGAGTTCACGACCCTGGCCGAAGAACTGCGGTCTATCGACCGCTATCTGACGATCGAGCGCGCCCGGTTCGGCGACCGCCTTCAGGTACGCCTCCAGATAGCGCCCGAGGTGCTCGGAGTCGGACTGCCCTTCCTGTGCCTGCAACCGCTGGTCGAGAACGCGGTGCGGCACGGGCTCTCGCGCAAGCCCGGCGTGGGTATGGTGAGCATCGAAGCCCGTGATGCCGGAGCCGAATGCCACATCACGGTCGAGGACGACGGCGTCGGCATGGACCCGTCGGTCTTCGCGCCCGGCCGTCCCTCCGACAACGACGACGGGCAACACGTCGGCCTCACGAACGTCGACGAGCGCCTGCGGTCGGTCTTCGGTGATCATTTCGGCCTGGTGGTGGAGACGGCGCCCGGAGAGGGAACAAAGGTGAGCATGCGCGTACCGAAGTTCCACCCCGAGGTCCGGGCATGAGCCGCGTTGCTGTCGCCGTGAACGCCGCCGGGGTGCGGCGATGAGCCTGGTTGTGCTGGCCGTGGATGACGAGCCGCCGGCCCTCGACGAGCTGGCGTACCTGCTCGGGGCCGACGGCCGGGTCGCGCACGTGCACCGGGCCGGGGACGCGACCGAGGCGCTGCGAGTGTTGCGCGACACCGAGGTCGACGCGGTGTTCCTCGACATCCGCATGCCCGGGCTGGACGGCATGGAGCTGGCCCGCATCCTGCGGCGCTTCGCCCGCCCGCCGGCCATCGTCTTCGTCACGGCCTACGACGACGGGGCGGTGGACGCCTTCGACCTCGGCGTAACCGACTATGTGCGCAAACCGGTGCGAGCCGAGCGGCTGGCCGAATCGCTGCGCCGGGTCGCCGGCCTGCGCACCGCGCCCGCCCCGCAGCAGGCGCCGGCCTCGGATGAGCCGGCCATCCCGGTCGAACTGGCCGGCACGACCCGCATGCTGCCCCGGTCGTCGGTGCGGTGGGTGGAGGCCCAGGGCGACTACGCCCGGCTGCACACGGCGGACGCTTCCCACCTCGTACGCGTGTCGCTGGCCACCCTCGCCGAACGCTGGGCCGATGCCGGCTTCGTCCGCATCCACCGCTCCTACCTGGTACAACTCCGCCTGATCGCCGAGCTGAGGCTGACCGGCTCGGGCTACGTGGTGGCGGTCGACGGCGCCGAGCTGCCGGTCAGCCGAAGGCACACGCGAGAGCTGAAGGACCGCCTGATCCGAGCGGCCAAGCACGACTGGATCCGCTAAATCCACACGGTTGTCCACAGCCCCACAGCGTTATCCCCAGAGTTATCCACAGGCCGCTGGCCCAGACGGACCCAGTTGTCATACCACTCATTCGAAGTCGCCTTGCATCACCCCGGCCAGGAAGGCTGACCATTCGGCAGCTGTGAGGTGCAGGACGGTTTCGGGCCGCACGCTGCTGCGGACAAGAACTCGACCGTCGCCGCCGTGCATTACCTCAACGCACTCGCCGCTTGCGCATCGTCTACTGCGTCGCCACTGGGCTCTCTCCGCTCCGATGTCACTCATCGCTGCCTCCCTTTGCAACTCACGGTACCTAGTTAGAAACCGACTGTCATGGACTGGAGTTTCACCCAGCATCCGCCCGGCACGCCGAGTCGTGTCCTCCGCGAAACGGGCGTAACCCACCGAAAATGGTTGACGTTGTAAGGAGTGGATAATGGTCGGCAACCTTCTGTTGCTCGGATGTTCGTCGCGGGAGCGCGACCTTATAGGGACACCGTCGGCGCTAACTGCTATGTTGCAGTTAGCGACATAGCCGTTGCGCGGCTGCTCGGCGGTGGTCGATCATGTGAGCCGAGGAAACGGTTGGCCTGGCTGCTCCTCGACCTGGCTTTGCCGGTGACAAGCTCGACGGACGTGAGGACATGAGTGGTTCACTCGCCGGTGACACGCCGGCCGTCGCGAGGGAGCGACTCCGGGCCGGGCTGCGTCGAGCGCGTCAGAAGACCGATCTGACGCAGACGGAAGTCGCCAAGCGTCTGGGCGTGTCGCTGTCGAAAATCCAGCGAATCGAAATCGGCGAAGTAGCGGTGTCGGAAATGGATCTCCGAGCTCTACTCGAGCTTTATGAAATTACCGCGCCCGACGCCGTGGCGGCGATGGCGGCCGACGCGCGCCTCGCCCGGCGTGAACGCTATACCACCGATCCCGAGTATCGAAAAAACCTTTCGGCCAACCTTCGCCGCTTGCTCCAATTCGAGGTAGTGGCGACTCAGATACGGTCATACCAGTCGCTCCTGCTTCCCGGCGTTCTGCAGACGCCAGCTATGGCGCAATACATTATCGACGAGGTTGGCAAGCATCTTACCGAGGACCAACGTCGAGTCAATTTCGAGGCCCGGATGCGCCGCCGGAAGGACGTAATCGAGCGTGCGGACGGGCCGGAATACTTCCTCGTGATCGACGAAAGCGTGATTATGCGGAATGTCGGCGGTGCGGCTTTGATGGCCGAGCAGCTGGACGATCTTGCGGAGGTCAGCAGCCGCTCGAACGTGTTCGTTCGCGTTTTGCCCCTCAGTGAGAGCAGAGGTGCGATCATCGGCATGTTAGGCAACTTCGTGCTCATGAGCCTGAGCAGCGACGATGCGGACGAGGTGCTCTACCGGGAGCGCTCCCGCACCGACGACATCGACCATGATCCGGACAAGATCCGTCCCTACCGGGATGCGTTTGAAGACCTGTGGAAGCTATCGCTTTCAGAGGAAGCCACGCTGCGACTCATCAGGGCGGCGGCCGCGACACTCGCCTACCGGGCGGTCGCCGAGTGACTTATCGCTACAGGCTTCGTGCCGTGGCAGAATCACCACGAGATTAGAGGGGTTAAAGACCGTTGTCAAATGTAGTTGACGCCACAAAGTTGTGGCGTAGGAGTTCATTTTGCGCTAATGACACCTGCGTCGAGGTCGCCGAGGATGGCGACCGCATCCTGATGAGAGATGCCAAGGACATCAGCCAGCCGTCCCTCAGTTTCGACCGCGCCGCTTGGGAGCAGTTCGTCACTGAGGTCAAGAACGGCCGTTACGCGTCTCTATAGAAAGTGTGGATCGAGCTTAGTATTTGATTTACCGATGAGGCGTGGAGCATCCGAAGTGACCCATGGGAGCTCCACGCCTTTGTCATAGAACTCTGTTCTGCTGCTCGAGCGCTCGGAGCAGACCCCGGCAGACCTGGTCGAACTCGGTTTGGTCCCCCGAAACGAAGAGCGTGACGCGCCGGCCTTCGTAGGTGGCCACTAGTTCCCATCGCACCGGCAACCGACGGCGCGCGCTCGTCGCCGATCCGGCCAGCAAGACGGCGGCTGCCACCCCGGCGACAACCTTCGACGCGGGACCGACGATCGGCACAACGAGAAACGCCGCTGCCAGGGCGGACAACCCGAGGACGTATGCACCGCGCACAGCCTCGGGGTCGAGCCGGACGATGTGTACGTCGGCCAGGTCTTTGATCGCGTATTGCAGCCGGCCGACAGATTCGGTTTCGAAGACGTGCTGTGTGATCAATGCTCGACGGCCACGGTAGAAAACGGGCACGGCAACCCCACTCCCTTCAGGGGCTTGCAGGAGGAGGGGCCTCTGCGTGAGGATGAACGTGAGTGAAGTCCCCTCCACGGGAGGTCGGACGTGACGGCACCCAGTCGCGAGCTGGGTGCCGTCATTTTTCGTGTTGAACCTCTCCGTTGCCAACAGTATGTGTGAGGCAAGCACTTGATCGGTAGCCTCTATCTGCGGTGTAGCTGATAGAAGTTCCAGAAACGCGCTCTGTCGAGGTTCAGGACAAGAAATTCGGCCCCTGCTCCGCTCGGTGCGGACCCCCTTCTTGGGGCGCAGTACCTCGGAAATGAAGGTGCTGAGCTGGCGCACTCCTGGGATCAAGGCAACGGGCCGAGGTCTAGCGACAATCCATCTGCGGTACAGCTATCTGCCATATAGCAGATAGTCATGACGCCGCGAGCGGCCCGGGCGCCATATAGATATGGGCGCTGAACCGCCGACGTATGTCCCTACGGTAAGCCCGGTTCGGGCCGGCGGCGGGGGCGGTCCGGTATTGCAGGCAGCAGGCCACGGGTACCTCGCCCGGCGCCGACGCCCGGTCGCCGTGGGCCGGCCGCGCACCCTCGCCAGCATGGCTCGTCAACGCGGAGATCATCCGGCCTGCGGCCACGGTCCAACCGATCAGCGCTGGGCGAGCCTCATGATCGCGCCCGCATGTCCGCGGAATCCGCACAATCCGCTGATCTCTCCGCCCGCCACCATCCACCAGGCTGGCAACGAACCGATCATCGACCTGCCGCATGAGCGGGAGCGCCGGCCCCCGTTCTGCGGCCGAGAAACGCGCACCAACTCGTCGAGGAGGGCCGGCACCCACGGCAACCCGGTCACTCACCCTCGCCGAGTTCCTGGAGGCCGAGCAGGTGGCCAAGTCCACGTTCTTCAAGTGGAAGGCGCTCGGCCTGGCGCCGGTGACCTACAAGTTGCCGAACTGTCAGATCCGCATCCGACGGGCCGCTTACGAAGCTTGGCTCGCGAGCCTTGAGGGGCGGCAAGGCGCATGAGCACTTACGACGTCAAGGTTTGGAGCATCCAGGAACACCACGGGAAGGACCGCAAGACCGGCAACCCGAAGACCACGTACCGGGTGCGATGGGTGGTCGCCGGAAAGGTTTTTGGCGACCATTTCGAGACTAAGGCGCTCGCGGAAAGCCATCGGGCGAAACTGCTGGCAGCGCAACGAGAAGGCGTTGCGTTCGATGAGGAGGCGGGTCTCCCGGAGCCCATGGCACGGGCGCTGAGGACCCGATCCTGGTACGACCATGCCGTTGCCTTTGTCGATATGAAGTGGCCGCGCGCCGCCGCAAAGCAGCGTATGAGCATCGCTGAGGCTCTGTCCAACGTCACGATGGCTGTGCTCAAGGCGACACGCGGAGCACTGGCCGACGCGACGATCCGAAGAGCGCTTTGCGCCTGGTCCTTCAACAAGGCGCGTCGCGACGCCGGGCCGCCGCCGGACGACCTCGCTCCGGCAATTCGATGGGTTGCCGCCAACACGGTGAACCTCAACGACCTGGAGGACGCCGCGCTGGTCCGCAAGGCGCTGGACGGGCTTTCGCTACGCCTGGACGGCAAGCAGGCCGCCGCGACGACCATCGCCCGCAAGCGGGCCGTCTTCTACGGTGCGCTTCGGTACGGGGTCAAGTTGCGACTGATCCCGGCACACCCGATGGATCACGTCCAGTGGATCACTCCGAAGTCCGACGACGAGGTGGACCGCGGTTCCGTCATCAACCTCGACCAGGCGATCCGTCTGCTTTCCGTGGTGGCTGAGAAGCGTCCCCACCTGGTCGCGTTCTTCGCTTGCCTCTACTACGCGGCGATGCGGCCGGCTGAGGCATTACACCTTCGTATCGAGGATTGCGAGGTTCCCGAAGAGGGTTGGGGAATGCTCCGGCTCACTGGCTCAACGCAGCACGTCGGCCAGGGCTGGGGCGACGACAGCGAGGCCGTACGAGAGGACCGGGAGTTGAAAGCACCGGGCGAAGACGGCCGTTCGCCCGGTGCCCGCTGCGCCGGCGTTGGTACGGGCGCTCCGTTGGCACATCGCAGCGAACGGCTACGCGCCCGATGGCCGGCTGTTTGTCACCCAGAGATACGGCCACGGCCCGGTATCGAAGGAGACGTACTCGCGAGTCTGGCGAGCTGCTCGGCTCGATGGTCTGACGTCAGCTCAATGCAAGTCGCCGCTGGCGAAGCGTCCGTACGACCTGCGGCATGCTGCGGTCTCGCTCTGGCTCAATGAGGGCGTTTCGGCGACCCAGGTCGCAGAGTGGGCGGGTCGCAGCGTCAACGTGCTGCTCAAGGTGTACGCCAAGTGCATCGAACGGCAGGACGAGGCGGCACGTCGACGCATCGAGGCCGCGCTTGGAGAACCACACATTCCCTAACGAGGGCCAAAGGAGTGGACGTTTCGCCCTGGGCCATCCGACCTGTGTCGTGTCTTGGTAGGACGCGATGCGAGCGAAGAGGCGGCTGGCTCGTCCTCCCCCCGAGCCAGCCGCCGATCTTCACTTGCTCTTCTTGCTCTTCTTGACGGACTCGTTGACGGTCGTCTTCGGGCTCCGCTTCACGGTCGCCTGCTTTACGAACTGACCGGTAACGGCGCTGCGACCACGCTTGCTCGGCATTGGTGTTCCTTCTCTCTACCTCGTCTTGGAAGCCAGCATTAGGAGCGCGTCAGGCGTACTGCGTCAGCCGCCAGGTCACGGCACGGCCGCCATAGGGCGGCATGACGTTGGTCCGGGCTAGCGGAGCCGTTGTTGACGGGTTGCCGACGACCTGCCAGATCCCGCTCTCAGGGCAGCGTTCGCCGGTTTTCGCAGTGGTCCCGATCGGAACAACCTTGAGCATGTGTATCTCCTTCTCGACTCAGTGTCTCGACTTCGAGACGCGCAAGTAGACCTTAGATCATCCGTGAGTCGGATGGCAAGCAGTGGCTCGGAAGTGAAACACTCCGGGAAAGGGAGGCCAGTGGATGAGCAAGACAAAGGTCGATGTTCCGGTCCTGTACGGGGCACTCAATGCAGCGCGCGAAGCCAAGGGGGTGTCTTGGCGGCAACTCGCCAAAGAGATCGGAGTCAGTCCATCTCTGCTGTCGCGCTTGAGCAACGGCGACCGTCCCGACGCAGACGGGTTCGCGACTTTGGTGACATGGCTCGGCATGCCGGCGGAGGACTTTATGACAGGCGGCCAGGGAGGAAGTGAAGACCCGCCGGAGTTGATGACGCAGCTAGCTCCGCTGCTTCGGGCGCGGAAGGATCTGACCCCAGAGGACGTCACTTACCTTGAAGAGGTAATCCAGGCCACGCTCCGGCGTACCCGTGTCGCGCGACAGGAGCGGCTTTGAACAAGGCGGCGCTCAAGCGACTAGCAATCGAACTACGCGCGGAACTCGGCTTGGGGACTCACGAGCCGTTCGATCCGTTTGAGCTGGCGGAGCTGTACGGGGTCGATGTATACCCGCTTTCCACGTTGGGCTGCGCGCCCCGGGTGCTTGAACACTTCCAGGTCAACCGTTTGGAGGTCTTTTCTGGCGCTCTCGTCCCAGTCGGTACCGGGGCGGTGATCATCGAGAACGACGCCCATCCTGTCGTCCGTCGTCGGTCGACGGGTGGCCACGAGATGGCGCACGTAGTGCTGGAACACCCGTTCACTGCGGCCCTGGTCAATGAGGGTGGATGCCGCCTAGCGAATAAAGAGCACGAGGCGGAAGCCGCCGAACTGTCGGGGGAGCTGCTCATTCCCTTCGACGCGGCCAAGCGACTCGCTCGGCGTGGTGTCACGAACGAAGAGGCCGCTGCGGAGTTCGAGGTCAGCGTCGAAGTTGCCCGCTGGCGGCTCGACAGCACGGGTGCACGAAAGATTGCCGCGCGTCAGCGAGCTGCGTACACCCGGTCCGCATCTCGCTGACGAGCGTGAGCACGCCGCCAATAGCAAGGGCGCATTCCGAGGTGGCTACGTATGCCGTGGCCGGACGGCATACGTAGCCGTAGATGCCGTTCGGCAGGCCGGGCGAGCCGCGGAACTGCGGTCACGTCTTGATTTTGAACGCTCTTGCCGTCGAGTTGCGCGAGCGTCGTGGTCGCGCCATGGTCGCGGCGAGAGAGATCGAGCGGCTCTCGATGAGATCGAGTGAGACCGGGGAGCTTTCGCTAGCAGCCCCCGCCGGCCTGCCTTCGGGCAGGTGGGCGGGGTTCTTGCTGCTCGGGTAGAGCGGAGGGCGTGGGATTCGAACCCACGATGAGTTTCCCCATACCGGTTTTCAAGACCGGCGCCATCGGCCACTAGGCGAGCCCTCCAGTGTGCGCGCTCCCAGTCTGCCAGATCGACCCCAGCCGCCCGCAGGCCCTCTTCACCGAAACTTATATTAAGACTCTTAACAGGCATCTCACCTGCGGAAACGACACGATCACGCAATGATTTGACGGTTGACAACCTATCGACGTGCGTGTTTATTGTTCAGCGTCTTATCAATCCCGGACGACGGCCCCCACCGACGGCAAGGGAGATCCCCCTATGAGATCCACCGCCAGAAGATCCCTCTACGCCGCGGCCGGTGCCGCGGCACTCGCCGGCATCGTGATCGTCGCACCGCAGGCGTTCGCGGCCGGCGAATCGGTAAACGTCTATCTGACCACCACCAGCGACGGCGGCGGCCGCACCGTCACCCGCGGGCTGCAGCAGCAGACGCCGGTGTCGTTCGGCGGCAGCAGCGGCAGTGCCAATCAGACCATCACGGTCAACGAGAACACTACCTACCAGCAGTTCGAGGGTGCGGGTGCCGACATCACCGACACCACCGCCTTCGACATCAAGGGCAGCGGCGCGCTGTCCGCGGCGACCCAGAACGACGTCATGACCAAGCTGTTCTCGCCGACGGGTGGCATCGGCGTCAGTGCGGTCCGCAACGTCATCGGCTCGTCCGACCTCGCGCAGAACAGCTACTCGTACGACAACACCTGCTGCGACGTCAACGACTTCTCGCTGTCGCGCGACAGCGACGTCATGGCGCTCAGCAAGCAGGCGCTCGGGCTCAACCCGCAGATGTTCTTCATGGCCTCGCCCTGGTCGGCGCCGCCGTGGATGAAGGACAACAACGCCTACAGCCAGGGCTATCTGCAGTCGCAGTACTACGCGGCCTACGCGCAGTATTTCGTGAAGTACATCCAGGGCTATCAGAGCGCGGGCGTGCCGATCCGGTACGTCACCGAGCAGAACGAGCCCGGCTGCTGCGCCGGCTACCCGTCGATGCAGTGGACCGCGTCCGGCCTGGACTATTTTGCGGCCAACAACCTGCTGCCGGCTCTCAACAACGCGGGCCTGAGCACCAAGCTGCTGATCGGCGACTGGAACTTCGACACCTACGACGGCTGGGTGTCGCCGCTGATCAACGACACCGCGATCCGCAACAACAAGAACTTCGGCGGGATCGCGTGGCACAACTACGGCGGCAGCCCGTCGCAGATGACCACGGTGCACAACCAGTTCCCGTCGGTCAACCAGTACATGACCGAGTACTCGGGCGGCACCTGGGTCGGCAACCAGCAGCAGCAGGACATGACCGACATGGTCAACTTCTTCCGCAACTGGGGCCGCAGCTGGAACAAGTGGTCGCTCGCGGTCGACGAGCAGATGGGTCCGCACAACGGCGGCTGCGGCACCTGCACCGGGCTGGTCACCGTGCACCGCAATGACAGCAGAAGAGGCCAGGTCGACTACACCGTCGAGTACTACACGATGGGCCACCTGACCAAGTTCGTGAAGCCGGGCGCGGTGCGGATCGACTCGACGGCGAACGGAAGCGTCCCCAACGTGGCGTTCAAGAACGCGGACGGGTCGAAGGCGCTGATCGCGTACAACACGAGTGGCAGCACCCAGACCGTCAAGGTCAACTGGGGTGGGCAGTCGTTCACGTACAGCCTGCCGACCAAGACCTCGGCGACGTTCACCTGGGGCGGCACCCAAAGTGGTGGCGGCGGCGGCGGAACTACCAGGACCGGCGCGATCACCAGCGCTCTCGACGGCAAGTGCCTCGACGTGACTGATGGCTCGACCACCAACGGCAACCAGCCCCAGCTGTGGGACTGCGTCGCCGGCAGCGCCAACCAGCAGTGGACGGTCGGCGCCGACGGCACGATCACCGGCCTGGGCAAGTGCCTCGACGTGGCCAACAACTCGGCCGCGGACGGCGCGGTCGTCCACCTCTGGGACTGCACCAGCACGGTCGCCAGTCAGAAGTGGACGGTCACCGCGGCCGGCGACATCGTCAACACCGCGTCCGGCAAGTGCCTCGACGTGAAGGACAAGAGCACCGCCAACGGCGCCAAGCTGCAGCTCTGGACCTGCACCGGCACCTCGAACCAGAAGTGGACGTCCCCCGCATGAAAAAGAAGATCCTCGCGATAGCGACGTCCGCGGCGGTGGTCGGCACCCTCGGCGTCCTCGGCATCAGCAACGCGTTCGCGGCCAGTTCGGGCACGCTCGTCAGCTCGCTCGACGGTAAATGTCTCGACGTGACCGACGGCTCGACCGTCAACGGCAACCAGCCCCAGTTGTGGGACTGCACGGCCGGCAGCAGCAACCAGCAGTGGACCCTGGCCGACAACGGTTCGGTGCAGGGCAAGGGCAAGTGCCTCGATATAGCCAACAACTCGACCGCGGACGGCGCGGTCGTGCACCTGTGGGACTGCTTCGACACCGTCGCCAGTCAGAAGTGGACGCTCAGCTCGGCCGGTGACCTGGTCAACACCGCGTCCGGCAAGTGCCTCGACGTGAAGGACAAGAGCACCGCCAACGGGGCCAAGCTTCAGCTCTGGACCTGTACCGGCACGTCGAACCAGAAGTGGAAGTTCGGCGGAACGACGACGACGCCACCGACTACTCCTCCCACTGGAGGAAACACGGGGGGCCCCGGCGCCAAGGCGGTCGCGCCTTACTACTACACCGGCTGGGGCAACCCGCCCAACCTCACCACGGTCATGAACACCACCGGCGTCAAGTGGTTCACGATGGCGTTCATGCTGAACAGCGGCAACTGCGACCCCAAGTGGGACGGCGGGCGCGCGCTGACCGGCGGCCAGGACCAGACGGCGATCAACACGATCCGGGCGGCCGGCGGTGACGTCGTCATCTCGTTCGGTGGCGCGAGCGGCCCGTGGCTCGAGGACGCCTGCAGCAGCGCGTCCGCGCTGGCCGGGGCCTACCAGAAGGTGATCAACGCGTACGGCCTCAAGGCGATCGACATCGACATCGAGGGCACGCCGTACAACAGCGCCACCGACCAGCAGAAGACGGTCGACGCGCTGAAGACCATCAAGGCCAACAACCCGGGCATCACCGAGTACATCACCCTCGGCAGCGGCACCGGTGGCCCCGACAGCTCGCTGATCAACCGGGCCGCGAGCTCGGGCCTGGTCGTCGACGGCTGGGGCATCATGACCTTCGACTGGGGCAACACCTCGGGTAACCAGGGCCAGCTGACCACCCAGGCGGCCGACGGCCTCAAGAACAAGCTCAAGACCGCGTACGGCTGGTCCGACGCGGATGCGTACAAGCACGTGGGCATCTCGTCGATGAACGGGATCACCGACGAGCACGCGACCGTGACCGTCAACGACATGAAGACCATCACGGCGTACGCCCAGCAGCACCAGATCGCCCGGCTCACCTTCTGGTCGCTCAACCGCGACCGGCAGTGCCCGGGTGCGTACCCGAACGACGACACGTGCAGTGGCGTGGCGCAGTCGGCGTACCAGTTCACCTCGACCATCGGCGCCTACAAGGGCTGAGGGAACAGGGGCCCTCGAACAGTGGTGGGTGCTGTTCGAGGGCCCCTGACGTAACTTGTGAGTATGCGCGCGATCTTGATCGAGGACGGCGGGCTGGTGCTCCGCGAGGTGCCCGACCCGACCCCGGACGTCAACCAGGTAGTAGTCGATGTCACGGCGGCCGGCATCAACCGCGCCGATGTCCTGCAGCGCCAGGGCAACTATCCGGTGCCGCCCGGCGCCCCGCCCTATCCGGGCCTGGAGTGTGCCGGTGTGATCAGCGCGGTCGGTGCGGGCGTGACCGGCCATCACGTCGGCGAGCGGGTCAGCGCGCTGCTGGCCGGCGGTGGTTACGCCGAGAAGGTCGCCGTCCCGGCCGCTCAGCTGCTCCCGGTGCCGACCGGGCTTTCCCTGCAGGAGGCGGCCGCGCTGCCCGAGGTGGCGTGCACGGTCTGGTCCAACACGGTCGAGCACGACCGCCTGCGCAAGGGCGAGACGCTGCTGGTGCACGGCGGCGGCAGCGGGATCGGCAGTTTCGCGATCCAGCTCGGCAAGGCCCTCGGCGCCACGGTGATCACCACGGCGCGGGCGGTGAAGCACGACGAGGTGCGGGCGCTCGGCGCCGACCTGGTCATCGACTACAGCACCGACGACTTCGTGGCGGCCACCAAGGATTTCACCGATGGCCGGGGCGCCGACGTGGTGCTCGACATCATCGGGGCCAAATATCTGGCCCGCAACATTGACGTGCTGGCCACCAACGGGCGTCTCAGCATCATCGGCATGCAGGGCGGGACCCGGGCCGAGCTCGACCTCGGCAAGCTGATGGCCAAGCGTGCCACGATCTCGTCGACCTCGCTGCGGGCGCGTCCACCCGCCGAGAAGGCGCGCATCGTCGCCGGTGTGACCCGCGAGGTGTGGCCCCTGGTCGAGGCCGGCGCGGTCAAGCCGATCGTGCACGCCGCCCTGCCACTGGCCGAGGCCGGCGAGGGGCAACGGGTGATGGAGGCGAGCGAGCACCTCGGCAAGATCTTGTTGCTGCCGTAGGGAAGCTAACACGGCCGGGTGATCGCGGATCGCATTTCCGCGCGTTCACCCGGCCCGGCACGGGTAGCCGCCCAGCATTTGCCCTCATGACGAACACTTCCCTGCGTCCCGCCACGCCCGGAACCGAGGTGCCGGCCCGGCGCAAGCGAGCGCGGTGGGCATGGCCGGTTGCCGCGGCCCTCGCTGCGTTGGGGGCCGGCTCCGCCGCGTACGCGCTGATGGCGCAACCGAAGCACCCGGCCGGACCCTCGGACGGCGGTTTCGCCTTCGACGTCGGCACCGTGCAGTGCGGCGTCGGCACCGTCGGACCGGCCGAGCTGCCGCAGCGGGCGAACGGCCAGTTCTGCCTGGTCCACGTCACGGTCCGTAACGCGGGCACCCAGCCGGCCCTGCTCGACCCGGGCGCACAGGAGGCGATCGACGCGCAGGGGAGGCGCTACCCGGTGTCCGATCGGGCGGCCGTGTTCCTCAACGACGGCGATCCGACCCTGCTCGAGGAGATCCCGCCCGGCGCGAGCGTGCCCGGTGCATTGCCGTTCGAGCTGCCGTCGGGTGTGTCGCCGGTCGCCGTCGAGCTGCGCGAGAAGGTCGGCTCGGCCGGGGTGCGGGTGTCGTTGTCCTGATTCGCACGGCGCGTTCGGGTCAAATTTGATATCCACGTTCCTGGATCGACAGCTCAGCTTTCTTTCTTTTTTCAAAAAACCTGGCCGATTGTGCGAAATCAGCCCCGAGACATTCCCGTGATGTGTTGGCATGGTCGACGGAATTAACGAGTTGTCCGGGTTCCCATTGCTTGCCATCGACGGCCGGCACGGGCGTGGTCTCACGTTATGGCCGCGCCGAGGAGGATTCGCGCGAGTGCCCCGGACCGAGTTCGGAGGCAACACTGCACCGTCCGTCCCCACGCCGGGTCCTGACCGCGGGTGCCATCGCGCTCGCCGCCGTCGCTCCGGCAATCGACCCGTCCGAGAGCCATGCCGACTCCGCCCGCGCGCTGCCGCCGTCGACGCCGGTCCGCGTGGAATCTGCCGCCCTCGACGCTGATGCCGCATTCATGGCGCGAGCTGTGACCCCGCTTCGGGCGTCGCGTTCCGCCACCCGTCGGGCCGCTCCCACGCGCCCGGCCGCCGCGCGGGCTCTGTCCCGCCCGGCGATTCTGGCCGCCGCACGCACCGCGACCGTGGCGGTGATCGGCATAGCCCGTCAGACCGGCCTGGTCCGGCACACCGGCCTCACCCGGCGAACCGGCCTGAGGGCGCCGCTGCGGGTGGTTCACCGGACCGCCCTGGCCCGCCGTGCCGCGCACACCGCGGCCCGCCCGGTCGTCCACTACCGGCGCACCTACCGCGCCGTGGTGACCAGGCACGCGGCCGTCTCCCGGTCGGTGCGCCGGGTCGCCCTGGGCGGTGGGATGAGCGCGGTCATCGCGTTCGCCCGATCACAGGTCGGGCGCACCTACGTGACCGGTGGGGAGGGCAGCAGCGGCTTCGACTGTTCCGGCCTCACCAAACGCGCGTACGCCCAGGCCGGCATCAGCCTGCCGCACTCGTCGCGGGCCCAGGCCGCCCGGGCGCACACCATCTCGCGCCGGGTGGCGCGCGCCGGCGACCTCGTCGTCGGGCCCGGCCACGTCGGCATCTACATGGGCCACGGAATGATGATCGACGCGGGTAACCACCGCACCGGGGTGGTTTATCGCAAGCTCTATTCGGGTCTGCGGGTGGAGCGCTTCTAATTGGTGAACGGTTTGACACAATCGCGGCCGTGATCATCGACAGCTGGCCATTGTTCGGACTTGTGCTGCGCACTTCACGCCTGGAGTTGCGTCTTCCCGGGCTGGATCGGCTCGCCGAGTTGGCCGATCTGGCCGCCTCGGGGGTGCACGATCCGGCCCGGCAGCCGTTCGTCGCCGAGTGGACCGACCGGCCCGCGGACGAGGTCGTCCGCGGGCTGATCCAGTTCCACTGGGCGGCCTGGGGCGCCTGGCGGCCGGACAACTGGTCGCTCAACCTGGTCGCGATCGCGGACGGCCGGGTGATCGGCACCCAGAGTCTCGACGGGCGCGACTTCGTGGTGCTTCGCGAGGCGGGCACCGGCTCGTGGATCGGCCGCCGACATCAGGGGCAGGGTCTGGGCACCGAGATGCGGGCGGCCGTACTCGAACTTGCCTTCACCGGGCTCGGGGCGCGGTTCGTCACTTCGGAGGCTTTCGCCGACAACCACGCGTCGTACGCCGTGTCGCGCAAGCTGGGCTACACCGACGACGGGGTGCAGCGGCACGTCGTGCGGGGCGTGCCGGTCGTCGGCCGGCGCCTGCGCCTGGATCGCGACTCGTGGGAGGCGGCCCGCCGGGTCCCGGTCGAGATCGACGGCCTCGCACGCTGCCGGCCCCTGTTCGGACTCTAGGCAGCATTCGCGGAGACAGCAGTCGGCACCCGCCTGGTCCGGCGGGTGCCGACTTGCGGCCGCTGGGTCCGCTGCTCTCAGCGACCTATCGCCACCGAGCGCGGGGATCTCTGCCGCACGCACCCGGTCGGATGTCAGACAGAAGCATCGCCCGGCACCACTGCGACACCCCGCACCAGCTGTGCGTTTCCCCGAACAGGTGAGGACGGGCCGCGATTCGGGCCGATTATCACCGGCGATATCGGGGAATCCGGATCACGTTCCCACCGTCTCGCGGAGGACAACGCCATGAGTCTCGAACGCGCTGTGGCCCCGGACCCGTACGACCATCTCCCGCCGGTCCCGTCCTTTGCCGTGACCAGTGCCGACATGACCGACGGCCGACCGCTCGACGAACTCTTCACGCACCCCGGCGTCGGCGGGAAGAACTTGTCGCCGCAATTGTCGTGGTCCGGCTTCCCGGCCGAGACCCGCAGCTTCGTGGTGACCTGTTTCGATCCGGACGCCCCGACCGGCAGCGGCTTCTGGCACTGGGTCGTGGTCAACCTGCCGTTGGCGGTGACCGAGTTGCCGCGCGGGGCCGACCCGCTGCCCGAGGGTGCCTTCTGCGTGCGCAACGATTACGGCGAGCGCACCTACGGCGGGGCCGCGCCGCCGCCCGGCGACCGGGCCCACCGCTACGTCTTCGCGGTGCACGCGCTGGACGTCGACGAACTCGGCATCGGCGCCGACGCCACGCCCGCCTATGTCGGATTCAACCTGGCGTTCCACACGGTGGCCCGCGGAGTGATCCGGCCCACATTCCAAAGCTGAAAGGCCGCCGATGTCATCGGCGGCCTTTTCCGTACGCGCGGGATCAGGCGGGCTTGCGCGCCACCACGAAGACCGACTGCCCGAACGGCGGCCGGACAATGCTCTCCGCCGCCTTGGTGACCGGCAGCACGAGGCTGTCGTAGATCTTGACCATCGGGCCTTCCTTCGGCGCCAGCTTGAAGATGCTGGTGGCGCCGTAGTAGCCGATCAGGCCGAGGGCGTTCGCGTAGTGCAGCTTCTCGATCTCGAGGCCGGCCTCGGTCATCGCCGCGCGCATCGACTTCTTCGTGTACCGCCGGATGTGGCCGGTCGCGATGTCGACCTGGCTCATGGCGAACATGAAGGCAGGCACGATCAGGATGATCCGGCCGCCCGGACGCACCAGATCGGACATGCTGCGCAGGGCGCCGACGTGGTCCTCGATGTGCTCGAGCACGTTGTACGACACGGCGGCGCTGTATTCCCCGTTCGCGTCGGGCGACGGGAGGAGCATCTGACGAACGTCGATGTTCCGGTGATCGACCATGCGCTCCTTGAGCAGCACCAGCCGGTCGGGGTCGGCTTCGGTCGCCGTGAACCGCGGAAGGTGCTCAGCCCACTCGAGCGCGTAGTCACCGAGGCCGCTGCCGATCTCGATCGGGTTGTCTCCCAGGTAGGGAAGTGCGAGCTCGACGAACCACCGGCGATGGTTCACCGCCGTGGCCAAGCCTTCGAGTACTTCAGACTGGATCCGCTGGTCTCCAGTGATGTCTGCCATAGGTGTAGGTTCCCTCGTCTTGCCGATCCGGAAGCTGACAGCGGGACCGCACGAGTTAACCATCCGGCACGCGTAACCGAAAGTTGAGCCCGGGGCGGCTACCCATTATTTGCCTGATTGAGACATAGGCCGGCGGGTACTACCGGGTGTCGAGGTCCATCCAGGCTGTACGTGGATGCCCCGAATACGACGTTCATATCGGCTCGATCACGCATCGGCCGCTCGACACAACAACGTTACCAACCTCGGTTAGGCTCGCCGACGCTATGACGATTACAGGTATTGACTCGACAGGCCAGTCGGCGGGTGGGAACGTTCTGCCGTCTCGCCAAGCGGCCGACGCCGACAGCCTGGAAACCGACGTCCACGACCTTGATGCCGAGCTGCTGTCGCTGGAGACGGATGTCACCACGACGGCGCCCATCTCGGCCGTTCCGACCGAGCTCGCCACCCCTGAGCAGGAGCAGACGCGCCGTCGCGCGTGGTGGCAGCTCAATTGGCGGGACGTTCTTGCGATCGTTACTTTCGTCGCTGTAGCGCTGTACGTCACCGCACCCTTGTGGTTCAACCTTGATCATGAGATGCGCGACGATCCACAGGATCAAGCTTTCTTTGAGTGGATGCTGGCGCACGGTGCCCGCGTCATCACACACGGGGCATATCCGTTCTTCTCGAATCTCATGAATTACCCCGATGGGGTGAACATGATGGCCAACACATCGGTGCTGGCCGTATCGCTTCCGTTGACGCCCATCACTCTTCTGTTCGGCCCGCATGTGTCGTTCAACGTATTTCTTACGCTCGCGTTGGCGGGCACCGGCATCTCGTGGTATTTCGTGCTCTCGCGACAGTTCCTGTCGTCTCGGCGGGCCGCCTGGATCGGCGCCATGTTCTGCGCATTCGCGCCGAGCATGATGGCGCACGCCGGCGGTCACCCGAACATCGTGTCGCAGTTCCTGGTCCCGTTGATCATCTGGCGCACGCTCGCGCTCCGGCAGGGGAAAGCCCTGCGTAGCGGCCTGATCCTGGGTGGCCTGCTGATCTGGCAGGCATTCATCAATCTTGAGATTCTGTTCATGACCGCGGTCGGCCTGGGCATCTTCTGCGTGGTGCTCGCCATTTCCCGGCGGCGCCGCCATCCGGGCGAGGTGCGAACCTTCCTACGGGGTCTTGCGGTCGCCGTGCTAGCCGTCGTGGCCGTACTTGCCTATCCGCTGAGCGTTCAGTTCTTCGGGCCGCAGAGCTACCAGGGCCTCTCGGCGTACGTCAAAAACTTCGGAACCGACCTCGGTGCGTTTACCGCCTATTCGAGTCATTCGGTGGCCGGGAACGACATGACCGCGACCCGCCTCGCGCAGAACACGGCCGAGGAGAACGCGTTCTTCGGCTGGGGCCTGGTCATCCTCTTCCTCGGTCTGATCGTGTGGATGCGGCGCAACATCGCGGTGGTGACGCTCGGCGCGACGGCCCTGCTCTTCGCCGCCATGTCGCTCGGACCGCGAATTTTCCTCAACGGCGTCAATACCGGCATCCCCGGCATCTGGGATGCCCTGCAGTACGTTCCGGTTCTCGACTCGGCGGTGCCGACCCGGTGGGCGATGGCGATCGCGCCGGTCGTCGGCATCGTGCTGGCGCTCGGCCTCCAGAAGGCGATCGGGCTCGTCCGCAGCCAGCCGGCCGCCCGAGGTCCGGTCCGCGTGGCGATGATCACCGCGGTGGCGATGGCCCTGGTTCCGCTGGTTCCGCACCCGGTGCAGGCCGCCGACATGGCGCCGGTCCCGCAGTTCGTCACCGCGGGCACCTGGAAGCAGTACGTCGACGCCAACCACAGCGTGGTCGCCCTGCCGCTCCCGGGCAGCGGCTACCCGGCCCCGCTGCGGTGGAGCGCGATGACCGGCCTGGACATGAAGATCGCCGGGGCGTACGCGCTGCTCCCGACCCAGAGCGCCCTCAACCCGAACGACCACAGCGCCACCTTCGCGCCGCCGTGGCGGCCGACCAGCGGCCTGATGGAGTCGATCAAGCAGGGCAACCCGATCCCCGAGATCACCGACACCCGTCGCGAGATGACGCTGGCCGACCTGCGCTACTGGCACGCCGCCGTGATCGTGCTCGCCCCGCAGACCCGCGACATCGAGATGCTGCGGGCGATGACCGAGATCCTCGGCTTCGAGCCGACCTGGAACGGCGGCGTCTGGATGTGGGACGTGCGCAGCCTGGTCGACAACCCGGACGCGATCCTGACCGGTCCCGACCTGAGCTAGCGCAGCGTTCCTCCGTCGTGCTGGCCCGGATTACCTCTGGAACACCAGGAGTTCGTTGGTTTCGTGCTGCGGCCCGTCGTCGAGCGACGGGAGCGCCGCCTCGATACGGGCGAAGCCCTCTTCGATCACCTCGGCGCTCATGAGCTCGAACATCGAGACGGAACGCAGCCGCAGCCGGGCCGCGTCCTCGGCCAGGCTCGCCGAACGGGGCCAGGTGACCTGGTCGCGGGCGGCGAGCGTCCAGCCGGCCCCGGTAAAGTCGCCGATCACCTGCTGCCGGGACGGGAACTGGGCCCGGTCGGCCTCCCGCCACTCCGGGTTGATCCGGAACCACCACGTGTCGGGCATCCGGTCGGAGAAGTTCACCTGCAGGAACAGCTTGCCGCCGGGCTTGACCACCCGTCGCAGTTCCCGGGCGGCGGCCTCCCGATCGGCCACGTGGTGCCAGACGAAGAACAGCAGGGCCGCGTCACACGACGCGTCGGGCAGCGGGATCTGCTCGGCGGAGCCGGCGGCATAGGTGACGGCGGGATGAGCCGGAGCCTGGGCGCGCATCCGGTCCGACGGCTCGACCCCGTACGCCGGGCCGCCGAACTCGTCGGCCAGGGCCGGGGTCAGGCGCCCGGCGCCCGAGCCGAGGTCGAGCCAGGTCAGCGGCCGTCGTTCGGGCAGTTGCCGCGCGAACGTCTCCATCCAGATCGTCAGCGCCTCGGGCGACATCTGCCGGCCGGCCACGTAAACGGAGTGCAGGCGTGCGTCATAGTCGATCATGCATTGATTATCGGCGATGCCTCGGCAGATCTGCGCGGTGCGCGATGTACACCGATCCGGCGTGCTTATAAGGTGCCCCGATGGGGCTTAAGTCACCAGGCCGACAGCCGATCACACGGCAGTGATACGACAGCAGCGGCAGGTGATCGCGCTGGTCGCGTTGAGCCTGGCCACCTGCGTGCCGATCTTCTTGCTCGCCGGCACCGCGGCCGCACCGTACACCCAGTTGGGCAGCAGCACGATCGCCTGCGTCGCGGCCGTGCTCTGCGGCATCGCCGCCCGCCGGGCCGCCGGCACCCAGCGCGGTGGCTGGGCGCTGCTCGCGGGTGGCTGCCTGAGCTGGGGCGTGGGCAACTTCTACTGGTCGTGGAACGAATTGGTGGTCCACGCCGACGTGCTGTTCCCGTCGTTCGCCGACTACGGCTACCTGCTGTTCCCGGTTCTCGGCGCGGCCGGCCTCTGGCTGATCTCGGGCTGGAACTCGGTCGGGTCGCGGCTGACCGTGCTGCTCGACGGCATGATCGTCGGGTGCGCGCTGTTCGTCGTCGGCTGGGCGGTCACCGTCCGCTCGGTGTGGGAAGCCGGCGCCGACACGCCGCTCGCGCTGCTGGTGTCCCTGGCCTACCCGGTCAGCGACATCATGCTGGCCACGATGGCGGTGCTGCTGGCCGCGCGCACCCGCAAGGGCAGCCGGGGCATCGGCTTCCTGCTGATCCTCGGCGTGGCCGGCATGACGACCTCCGATATCTGGTTCGCCCTTTCCACCTCGGCCGAGACCTACCACACCGGGCAGGTTTCGGACGGCGGTTGGTTCGTGGCGTTCGCCGCATGCGGCGCGGCCGGCTGGGCGGCGATGCGCAAGCCGATGGTGCTCGACGAGACCGGCGTGGCGAGCCGCTGGCAGATCATGCTGCCGTACGTTCCGTTCGGCCTGGCGGCCTTCGTGATCTCCGGGCAGACCCTGGCCGGGGCGAAGGTGGACGCCCCCGAGGTGGTCCCGATGCTGGCCGGCATCATCCTGATCCTGCTGCGGCAGCTCTCCACGCTGCTGCACAACTCGACGCTCGCCCGTCGCCTGGAGCACCAGGCCTACCACGACCCGCTAACCGGGCTTGGCAACCGCGCGCTGTTCACCGACCGGCTCGAAGACGCCCTCGACCTGCAGACGCCGACCGCGATCGTCTACCTCGACCTCGACGACTTCAAGATGATCAACGACTCGCTGGGGCACGACGCCGGTGACATCGTGCTGCGGACGGTCGCCGAGCGGCTCCAGGTCTCCTTCCCCGGCGACGACGACACCATCGCCCGGCTCGGTGGCGACGAGTTCGCCGTACTCACCTCGCCGGTCGCCGGTCTGCCGGCGGTCGCCGAACGGCTGCTCACCGGCCTGCGCGAGCCCTTCCAGATCGGTGCCCGCACGCTCGAGATCGGGGCCAGCGTCGGCATCGCGCTCTCCGACGGCAGCCCGATGCCTTCGGAAGACCTTCGCAAGAACGTCGACCTGGCGATGTACGCGGCCAAGGCGCAGGGCAAAAACACGTACGCCCTGTTCGAGCCCTCGATGCGGCAGGGTTTCGACCGCGAGATGATGTGGCGGGCCGACCTGGCCCAGGCGCTGGCCTACCAGGCGCTGCACGTGGCGTTCCAGCCGATCGTCGGGCTGGGCGACCGCCGGGTGGTCGGCGTCGAGGCGCTGGCCCGCTGGAACCACCCGACGCTCGGGCCGGTGCCGCCGGACGTGTTCATCCCGGTCGCCGAGCGGGCCGCGCTCGTGGGCGACCTGGGGATCCTGGTGCTGCGGCAGGCCTGCGCCCAGTTCGCGGCGTGGCCCGGCTCGGTCGAGGCCTACCTGTCGGTGAACGTCTCACCGCTGCAGATGCTCGACCCGGGTTTCCCGGCCCGGGTCGCCGCGACGCTGGCCGAGGCCGGCCTGCGGCCGCAGCAGCTAGTGCTCGAGGTGACGGAGAACGCGCTCGCCGACGAGTCTGAGGTGATCGGCACGCTGCGGCAGTTGCGGGCCACCGGCGTACGCATCGCGATCGACGACTTCGGCACCGGCTACGCCTCCCTGCGCTACCTGCACCGGTTCCCGGCCGACATCGTCAAGATCGACCGTACGTACGTGCAGGACATCGCCCGCGACCCGGCGGCCGCCCGCATCGTCGGGACGCTGTGGCAGCTGTTCGGGGCGATCGGGCTCACCGCGGTGGCCGAGGGCATCGAGGACGCGGCCCAGGCCGAGATGCTGATCGAGCTGGGCTGCCCGGTCGGGCAGGGCTTCCTGTTGGGCCACCCGGGCGAGCTCGGCGCGATCGAGATGCAGCCGGCCGTTCCGAACCTGCCCTTCGCGACGTCGGCGAGACTCACCCGTGTCGTCGAATAGCAACCGGTGAGTTTCCCGGCCGGCGCGGATCCATAGAGTCCAGGAGGTGTCTGTGGACGGATTCGCGGAGGTCGCCGGGCCGCTCCGGCGGGAGATCCTGGCCCACAACAACTTCGCCTGGCCTTCGTCGCCGCACTTCAGCATCTGCCGCCGCGCCAACGGGCCGCGCTGATCCTGCGGGACGTCGCGGAACTGCCGGCCGACGAGGTCGCGAAGATCCTCGGCACGACCACGATCGCGGTCAACAGCGCGCTGCTGCGGGCCCGGGAGCGGATCTCCCGCGAGGCGCCGGATCCCGACGAGATGCGGGAGCCGGGCGGCTTCGACATCGAGCGCTATGCCGAAGCTTTCGAACGGGCCGACCTCGAAGCGCTCGCCGCGGCGCTGCGCGACGACGTGACTTTGGAGATGCCGCCGCACGCCACCTGGTTCGCCGGCCGCGAGGCGGTGCTGGGTTTCCTCGGCACGCATGTGCTTGTCGAACCCGGGCTTTTCCGGACCCGGCCGCTGACCGCCAACGGGCAGCCGGCCCTCGCGCTCTACGCCCACGGCGAGGCCCATGCGCTGCAGGTCCTCGACCTCGACCGCGGCGGCGTCCGGCGGATCCACATCTTCCTGATGCCGGAACTGCTGCCGATGTTCGGTCAGCCGGTGAGTTTGCCGTCCGGCCCGGATCTCCCTGGGCATGACAGCTGAAAACGTAGTAGTGGTCGGCGGCAGCCGCGGCCTGGGCCTTGGCGTCGCCACCGCGGCTCGCAACGCCGGAGCCCGGGTGACCTCCGTGTCCCGCGCCCAGGGCGACGCCGCCGACGAGGCCTTCGCCGACAAAGTGCTGGCCGAGCAGCGCCCCGACCTGCTGGTGATCACGGCCGGGGCGCTCCCGGAGATGCGGCCCCTGACCGAACAGACCTGGGAAACCTTCTCCATCAACTGGAACGCCGACGTCCGCATCGCCTTCGCCTGGCTGCGGGCGGCACTCCGGCTGCCCCTCGATCCCGGCGCACGGGTGGTCGTCTTCGGCAGCGGCGCCGAGCTTCGCAGCTCACCGCTCAGCGGCGGCTACGCGGGCGCCAAGGCCACGGTCCGGCTCATCACCGGCTACGCCGGCGGGCTCGGCCTGCAGACAACCACGGTCCTTCCGCTGATCACACCGGGCACGGCGGTCGGGGAGACGGCCATTGAGGCGTACGGCGTGAGCGCTGGACTGAGTCCTGAGGAGTTCCGTGCCGGCCTGACCTCCTACGCCTCCCCGGAAGTCGCCGGCCAGGCGATCGTCGCGCTGGCCGACGCGCCCTCGCTCGCGCCGGTCTACGTGCTCGACGCGTCCGGCCTGCACGCACTCGACCGCTGAGCCCCGCTGAGCCAGAGTGGGGTCATGATCCCTGAGGACCGGCAGGCCCTGCACCACCGCACGATCAGCGTCGTCATGGCGTCGCAGGTGTTCAGCGGGGCCGGGCTGGCCGCCGGGGTCACCGTGGGAGCGCTGCTGGCCGAGGACATGCTCGGCACCAGCAGCCTCTCCGGGTTACCGTCGGCCCTGTTCACGGCCGGATCGGCCGGGACAGCCCTGGGCGTCGGCCGGCTGTCGCAACGGCTGGGCCGCCGGGCCGGCCTGACCGCCGGCTACGCGGCCGGCGCGCTCGGCGGCGCCGGCGTGGTCGTCGCCGCGGCGATCGACAACGTCGTTCTCCTGCTGTTCTTCCTGCTCGTCTACGGCGCCGGGACGGCCACCAACTTGCAGGCCCGCTACGCGGGCGCGGACCTGGTCGAGCCGGGCCGCCGCGGCCGCGCAGTCAGTTCCGTCCTGGTCGCCACCACGATCGGAGCCGTCATCGGCCCCAACCTGGTGTCGGCCACCGGCCGCATCGCGACCCACTGGCACATCCCGGCGCTGGCCGGCCCGTTCGCGCTGGCCGCCCTGGCCTACGCCGTAGCCGGCACCATCATCTTTGCGCTCCTGCGCCCGGACCCACTCCTGGTCTCCCGAACCCAGCCCGAGACGCCACCCGCCGCCGCCGGATCGGCCATTGCCGCTGAACCAGTCGCCCCCGCCGGATCGGCTGCGGACGCCGGGTTGGCTACGGACTCCGGGTCGGCCGCCGCTGGGTTGGCTGCGGACTCCGGGTCGGCCGCCGCCGGGTCGGCTGCCGCCGGGTCGGCTGCCGCCGGGTCGGCTGCCGCCGGGTCGGCTGCCGCCGGGTCGGCTGCCGCCGGGTCGGCTGCAGACTCCGGGTCGGCCGCCGCTGGGTTGGCTGCGGACTCCGGGTCGGCCGCCGCTGGGTTGGCTGCGGGCGCCGGGTTGGCCGCCCAGCCGGTGAAGGCCGGCGTGCTCGCGGGCGCCGCCACGATGATTCTCACCCAGCTGGTGATGGTCGCGGTCATGACGATGACGCCGGTACAGATGGAGGCACACGGCCACGACCTGTCCGCGACCGGTCTGGTCATCGCCGTGCACATCGCCGGCATGTACCTGCCGTCGCCGATCACCGGCTTCCTCGTCGACCGGGTCGGCCGGATCCCGGTCGCGGTTGCGTCCGGCGTCACGCTGCTCGCCGCCGGCGTGGTCTCCGCGACCGCCCCCGACAACTCCGTCCCGCTCCTGGCCGTAGCACTGGCCCTGCTGGGCCTCGGCTGGAACCTGGGCCTGATCTCCGGCACCGCCATGATCACCGACGCCGCTCCGCTCGAAACCCGCGCCAAAACCCAGGGCGCCGTCGACCTCTGCGTTTCCCTGGCCGGCGCCGGCGGCGGCATCACCAGCGGCCTGATCATGGCGGCCACCAGCTACTCCGCTCTCTCCATCGGCGGCGGCGTCCTCGCCCTGGCGGTAATACCCTTCGTCATCACCAACGCCCGCCGCGCAACGACGGCAGCGTAAATTCGGCTGGCCCACGGTAGGCGGCCAAGGTTGCGAGCCTCGGCCCGATCGTGCCGTGGACGCTATTCGACTGCACCGCCATCCGCGTCGCGCACAGCCGACGGCACCGACGGCTGGCGCCAAGCGCTGTCCGAGCTTGACCTGCAGCGAGATCGACCCGGTCGAACGCTGAGCCGCGGTGGGCACAGCTGCTAAAGCCAGGACAGCCAGGAGTGCGGCACCAACGTGTAGCCGACGAAGGCGGCCGTATCCAGGATTGTGTGCGCCACGATCAGGGGCATGACCCGCTTCGTCTTCATGAAGAACAGCGCGAACACGACGCCCATCACGGCGTTGCCGACGAAGGCGCCGAAGCCCTGGTACAGGTGGTAGGAACCGCGCAGTACGGCCGAGCAGGCGACGATCACGGCGGGCGAGCGGCCGAGTCCCCGCAGCCGGGTGATCAGGTAGCCGACGACGATGACCTCTTCCAGCACCGCGTTCTCGATCGCGGAGAGGATGAGGACCGGGATTGCCCACCAGACCGGCTGCAGGGCCGCGGGCACGATGTCGGCGCTGATGCCGAGCAGGCGTGCGACGTACACCAGAAGCAGCCCGGGAATGCCGATGCAGGCGGCGAGCAACGTGCCCCAGCCCAGGTCGAAGCCGGGCCGCTGGGCCGTGAGGCCGAGCGTCCGGCGCGGCTGAAGCCGGTCGCGAGCGAGCAGGTAGAGCGCCAACGCCACCGGGATCAGTGCGAAGAAGATGCCGAGCAGTTGGTAGGTGAGGTCGAGGTACGGCCGGGGCGACTGCGACTGGTTGAGGACCGCGGCCTGCTGGGAGAGCGGCTTGCCGGCGGTGAGCTTGGCGATCAGCGAGACCACCGCGTAGACCGCGGACTGTCCCAGCGAGAGCAGCAGCACGATGACGATCTCGCCAGCTACGACGGGGCGGCTATCGGCCTCGCGATCAACAGTCACGCGACAACCTTAGGGTCTGTCACTCGAAAGGAATCCCACCGCCAAGGCTAAACGGACCTATCCGGACAAGGGGAACGGGTGGAATGTGACCGGTCGCACCGGTCGTGCGTCGTCATTCCGACCGGGATGCGCAGGCTGCAAGGCATGGGTGACCTCGGACGACTGCTCAAGGAGAGCTGGATCCTGGTCGAGGAGCATCAGGAAAAGGTGGCGAGCTACTTCTACGCCCGGATGTTCCTGTCCCGCCCCGACCTGCGCGATCTATTCCCGGTCCACATGGACGTGCAGCGCGCGCGATTGCTGAACGCGATCGTCACCGCGGTGCAGACCATCGAGGACCCGGAGAGCTTCGACGAATACCTGCGTGGCCTCGGTCGCGATCATCGGAAGTTTCACGTGGAACCAGAACACTACGAGGTGGTGGGCAGCTCCTTGATCGAAGCGATGCGGGCGTACGCGGGTGAGCAGTGGGGTGTCGAGTACGACCAGGCGTGGGCCGACGCGTACGCGGTGATCGCCTCGAAGATGATGGCCGGCGCGGAGGCCGACACCAATCCGCCCTACTGGTACGGCGAGGTGCTGGCCCACGAACGGCGCTCGTCCGATATCGCCGTCTTCACCGTCCTGCCGATGCAGCCGCTGGAGTTCCGGGCCGGGCAGTACCTGAGCATCGAGTGCCCGCGCTTCCAGCCGAGGCTCTGGCGCACCTACTCGGTGGCCAACGCGCCCCGCCGCGACAACACGCTGGAGTTCCACGTGCGGGCGGTCGGTGCCGGTTGGGTGTCGAGTTCGCTGGTCCGCCGGCTAGAGGTCGGCGACATGGTCCGCCTGGCCGCGCCGATGGGCACGATGACCCTGGACCGTCGCTCGACCCGGGACGCGGTCTTCATCGCGGGCGGCACCGGGCTCGCCCCGATCAAGTCGCTGATCGAGGAGCTGACCCGCTACAACCGGACCCGCTGGGTGCACGTCTTCTTCGGCGCCCGCAACCGGGAGGACCTCTACGACCTGGCCGAACTCAACCGCCTGGCCGCGCGCTATCCCTGGCTGTCGGTGGTGACCGCGTGCAGCGACGACCCCGGGTTCGCCGGTGAGCAGGGCAACATCTCCGACGTCGTGGCCCGCTACGGCCCGTGGAACGAGCACGACTTCTTCGTCTCCGGCTCCGGCTCGATGGTCAAGTCGACGCTCAAGACGCTGGCGGAGTTGCAGGTGCCCTCGATGCGCATCAAATACGACGCGTTCAGCTGAGTTCAGTACGCCCAGGGGCGTCCGGTCTGGTGATAGTTCGCCACCGGCACGAGGTTGGACTCGGCGTGCATCCGGTCGACGTAAAGGCGGCCCTCCAGGTGGTCGATCTCGTGCGCCACGAGCCGGGCCATCGCCCGATCGAACGTAGTGATCATGCGGGTGCCGTCGTACCGGGCGTGCTCGACGTCGATCCGCAGGGGCCGCTGCACCAGGCCGCGATAGTCGAAGAAGGACAGACAGCCCTCGTACTGCTCGTCCCGTTCCAGCGACTCACCGACGATCCGCGGGTTGAGCAGCACGATCGGCGAAGCGTCGAGCTCGGCCGGCCGCACCACCGCGGCCGCCACCGACCGGCCGATCTGCGGGGCCGCCAGACCGACGCCCTTGCTGAAGTCGTGCAACTCCTCGAGCCGGGTCAGGGAGCCCAGCAACGCCTCGACCGTCTCGCGGGCCGACGACTCCTCGCGCGGCAACTGGAAGTGACGGGCCCGCTGCCGGAGCAGGTCGGAGCCGCGCTGCACGATCCCGATGCCCCGCAGCTGCTGCGACTTTCGGGGGTGGGCGCCGTTCGGAGCGAACTCGTCGTAGCGCGGCGCCCCGATGCCCCGGAACCGCCACTCCAGGCGGTAGCGGGCGTTCAGCGTCGGCTGGTCGGTCGACCATTCGAAGACGGCCCGGTCGTCCTCGTTGTGCCGTTCGAGGGGTGACCGCACCGGCGCTTCGGCGGCCAGTGACGTCTCCACGCCCCACACCTGCGGGTCGAAGTCGATCGGGAAGTCGAGGCGTACGGTCAATCGGCGCGTTGGCAGACGCACGGCCCGCTGGAACCACTGGCCCCATTTTTCCTCGCCGACCGTGTACGCGTATTGGATCGTCGTGCGGTCACCTGGGTAGAGCGGGAACTGCCCGCGCTCGTTGGCGAAGAGCAGCCAGATCTCCTTCGACGCGTCCCGGTCGAGCTTGACCCGCCACTGCATGCGCTCGATCGCGTCGCCCTCGCCGGCGTGCGCCTCGAGGTCGAGTTCCTCGAAGGTCAGCGGGTGTTCACGGTGGTGCCGGTTGGACCCGGCCGGGTCGTGCGGGTAACGGTCCACTGTGATCTTCATGAGGTAGCGGCTGACCGGCTCGGCGCCCGCGTTGTAGAGCGCGCGGGTGACCCGGCAGCGGTAGGCGCCCTCGGTGTAGACCAGTTCGGCGATCTCGTGCTCGACGATCAGCCCGGTGCCCGGTGGCAGCCACTGGACGGGCACGGGCGGGTCGCGGTGCAGCGCCACTCCGCGAGCGTGGCGGAGTTCGTCGTACTCCTGGAAGCGCTGCCAGATCAGGCCGCCCGCTCCGAGGACCGCCTCGGCCCGGCGGGCGAAGTCCTCGGTCGGCTTGTGACGGCGGCCCTCGACGTGGCTGACGTAGGACGGGTCGAAGCCCATGCGCGCGGCGAGTTGTTTCTTACTCATCCCGCGCTCGACCCGCCAGTGAGCCAGCGCCGTCACAAATTGGTCAGCGGCCCGGTCAACAGGCGAGGTGGTCATCATCGATGTCCCCTTGGCGACGAGAACCTCAGTCTCGCCGCCGCCCGGTGTCCGTTAGGAGCTAGTAGCGCCTTACTGACAGATGCCTTGACTTTGTTAGGCACCCTTTCGGCGGGGGTATTCGACCGTGGACCGTATTGGTTAGGCTAGCCTTAACGGTGTACGGTGGGTCGCCTCGGGGCTGGCCCTTCTGACAAAAGGCGAGGTGGGCGGTGGCAAGCAAGCGACGGGACGGTGGCGCTCAGTGACCACCGCTCTCGACCGCGCGACGCCGTTCCTTCCGCTCGCCCCGGTCACCGACACGCTGCGCGTGATGTTCGGCACCAGTACGGAGATTCCCGGGCTCGCCCCCGACCTCACCGTCGCCGACCCGTCCGCCTGGGTCCCGGCGACCGGCCTCACCGGCGGCCACCTCGATCTCCTGCTCGAGTCGGCCGGCCACCGCTGGAACGCGCAGCCGCACGCCGCCGCCGCGCTGGCGTGGAAGGCATACACCTACTGGCTGGCCCTCCCGGCCGTCCTCGGCTGGGCCAGCGCCCGCCGGGTCCCGCTGCTAAGCGCCGAGCACGTACTCATGCACTTCCGTGACCCGCGCCCGCTGATCACTCTGGGCCTGCACCCCGACACCCCGGTCGCGGTCCTGCCGACCGACCCGATCGCGCTGAGCGGCCTCCCTCAGATCCGCGTGGTCCCCGACGAGCGGGCCCTGCTGGCCGAGTTCCGCCGCTCCCTGCTCGACGAGCACCTCGAGCCGATGCTCAACGCTCTCCACGACCGCGTCCGGCTCGGCAAGCGCACCCTCCTCGGCTCGCTGGCCTCCGGCGTCGCCTACGGCATCCTCCGCTCGGCCGACGCCGTGCCCGGCTCCTCCGCCGACCAGGTGCACGAGCTCCTGACCACCCTCGGCGTCGACGACCTGATCGAGCTGGTGCCGGACCGCACCGGCCGCCTCGACGTACAGCGCAAGACCTGCTGCCTGGCCTTCACCTTGCCGAAACCCAAGGTCTGCCAGGGCTGCTGCATCAAATAGCCCGGCGGCTTGCCGCCGGCTTCCCAGAAGTACGGGCTGAGCCATGGCCCCGCCCACACCGCCGGGCGCCGTCGTTGGTCACCCTCCGCGCGCCGCCGCCGGGCGGGCCCGCGCGGTCCGCCGGCCGCTGTCGTTGGTCGCCCTTGGTGTCCTGCCGCCGGCCGCTGTCGTTGGTCGCCCTTGGTGTCCTGCCGCCGGCCGCTGTCGTTGGTTGCCCTCCGCGCCCTGCCGCCGGCTGCCGTCGTTGGTCGCCCTCGGCGCGTCGCCGCCGGGCGCCCCGCCCGGTCACTCTGCCCGTCAAGGCAGCAGCGCCAGCTTGCCCACGGTGGCCCGCGCCTCCAGCTCGGCCAGTGCTTTCGGGCCCTCGGCCAGCCGATATGCGGTGGGTTCCGCGGGGCCGAGCACTCCGGTCGCGAGCAGCCCGAACAGCTCGCCCATGACTTCGCCGAAGACCCGGGGCGCGGCCTGGATCAGCACGCCGATGTTGAGCCCGACGACCTGCACCTGATGCCGGTAGACCAGGTCCCAGTTGCTGATCGTGGCCGCCCCGCCGGCCAGCCCGTAGACGACGACCCGGCCGGTGACCCGTTTGGCCGCGGCCAGGCTCGCCTCGAGGGTGGCACCCCCGACCGACTCGAGCACCAGGTCGGCGCCCGCACCGCTGGTCAGCCGCCGCACCTCGGCCGCGATGTCGGCGTCCCGGGAGTCGAGGACGTGATCGGCGCCGACTGCCCGCACCACTTCGTGTTTGCCGGCCGAGGCCGTGGCGATCACCGTCGCCCCGTAGTGCTTGGCTATTTTCACCGCGGCCTGTCCCGTCGCGCCCGCCGCGGCGTGGATCAGCACGGTGTGTCCAGCCGCGATGCCGCCGAGGGGCCGGAGCGCGGCCAGCGCCGTCGGCCAGCTCACGACCAGACCCAGAGCCTGCTCGTCGGCCCAGCCTTCCGGTACCGGGACCGCCGCGGCCGCGGGCAGCACCATGTATTCGGCGAACGCACCGCCCCGGATGCCGGCGCCGATGACGTGAGCGCCGACTTTCACCTCGGTCACGCCGGCACCGACCGCGACGACCTCTCCCGCGCCCTCGATGCCCGCCACGTAAGGCGGCTGTGGTCCACCGGCGAACGTGCCGTACGCCTGCGAGACGTCGACGTAGTTGACGCCGGCCGCGACGACCCGGATCAGAACCTCGCCCGCGCCCGGGGAGGGCGTCGGCGCGTCCGTGATCAGCCGCAGGTCCCGCGGCCCGTTCAATGATGTCTGTTGCAGCGTACGCATGCTCGGCTCCTTTGTTTATCGAACAACCAACAAACCGTTACACGCCGCAGCAGGCAGGTCAAGGTAAAGTCGATCGAACGACAAACAAGTCTGGAGATCGCCCCCGATGGCAACTCGCGGCCGGCCGCGCACGTTCGATCCCGAGGTCGCCCTGCGTCAGGCGCTCGAGCTGTTCTGGGAGCGCGGCTACGAGGGCACCTCGATCAGCGATCTCGCCGAGGCCATGGGCATCGCCTCGGCCAGCATCTATGCGGCCTTCGGCAGCAAGGAAGATCTGTTCCGACGGGTCATGGCGCTCTACGGCAGCACCTCGGGCGAGCCGCCCCGGCGTGCGCTGCGCGAGGAGCCGACGCCCCGCGCCGCGATCCTCGCCATGCTGCGCGCCACCGCCGACGAGATCACCCGCCCGGACGCGCCGCCCGGCTGCATGCTGATCCTGGCCGCCCCACTGGGCGCGGTGGAAAACCACGCGGTCCGCGAGTTCCTCGCCGTCCTCCGCCGCGACCAGTTCACGACCATCCGGGACCGCCTGGCCCGCGACCTCCGCCTGCCACCCGACCGCCTCGACGCCGTGGCCCGCTACTACACCACCCTCATGCAGGGTCTCTCCATCCAGGCGCGGGACGGTGCCACCCGAGCCGACCTGGAGTCGGTCATCACGTGCGCCATGGCGTCCTGGGAGCCGCTCACCTCGGGCGAGTGATCGCTCCCGAGTGCGCGGCCCTGTTCGGCGATGAGTCGACGGCATTGCCGGAGCGGCAGGCCGGGCTGCGAAGACGCGGTAACCGTCGCCGCTCGCAGCCGGCCGCTCAGGGTGGCCAGGTCGCCGGCGGCGCGGATCGTCAGCAACACCGACTCCGGACCGCTCTCCGCCGCGATTTTGACGAACCCGCGTCGCCGGCCGGGGTCTTGCCCGCCGACCCGTTGGTAGCGTCGCCTGCGTGGATCTTGGACTGAGTGGACACGTCGTGCTGGTCGTCGGTGGCACCGGCCTGATCGGCCGGGCGGTCGTCGCTCGGCTGCGGGCGGAGGGTGCGACGGCGATCGCCGCCTCGCGGCATGCCGAGGACGGCATCACGCTCGACGCGCAAAACCCGGAGTCGGTCACGGCCGCGATCGACGGCCTGCTGCGGGCGTACGGACGGCTCGACGCGCTCGTGGTCGCGGCCGCGCCCAGCGCCCGCACCCTGGATGCCTCCCGCCACGCCGATCCCGAGCAGGTCCTCGGCGCGATCGACACGAAGGCAATGTCGTTCCTGCGGCTGGTCAACGCGGCCCTGCCGGCCATGACCGGTGCCGGCTATGGGCGGATTGTCGGCGTTAGCGGCCAGAATGCGCTGCTCACCGGCAACGTGGCCGGCTCGGTGCGGAACGCCGCCCTGATCATCGCCGCGAAGAACCTCGCCGACACGATGGCCGGCACCGGGGTCACCATCAACACGGTCAGCCCCGGGATCGTGTCCGACACCCCGGCGGCCGAGGTCGAGATGGGCCGCCCGGGGGACTCGCATCCGGACCAGATCGCCGACCTGATCGCGTTCCTGGTCTCGCCGCGGGCCGGGGCCATCTCCGGCGAGTCCATCGCGATCGGACATCGGGTGCGCGGCGTGACATCCATGTGACGGCCTGACATATGTAACGCACAGCGACGAATGGTTCGCCCGGGTCCGGACAAGACATACGCATGTCCGCCGATGTGCTTATGGGGGCGAGCAGGCATGATTCCTTCTGCGGGCAAGCGCCGATTCGGCCGGCCCGTCGACACGGGCCTGCCGGTGCCGACCAGGATGTTGGGGGCGATGTCCTGGTCGTCAACGCATGACGACGCCCGTGCGGAAGTCCAGGCGGCACCGGGAGTGTTTTCGGCCTCCCGGTGCCACCTCGGACGACCCAGCTAACTCGAGCCACCCACTAGACACCTTTCGGGTTGGGGGTCTGGCGCAGATCCACTGTGACGCTTGCGGGTGATCGTCTCGGTAACCCGTCGTCGAGTCTGCTGAGCTGTA
>NZ_JBITEL010000011.1:0-352369 GCF_044455125.1 Actinoplanes sp. NPDC051343 | reverse complement strand
CAATACCGCACCCGTCTGATCGACGGCTACCTCACCGGAACAGGTCTATCTCCACCAACACCGACCAGACCCTGACCGCGAAAGATGTCTAGTGCGCTGACCAGTAACTTTGACCGGGTTGGCGACATGCCGGGTCGTATGCCGGGTTCGGGGGTGTACCGGACTCATTCTGGATCTACGGGGTGAGTCGAGATGCGTGATGTCTGTACCTGTCAGAGCCCGCCGCCCCATCCAGACGAGGGTCAATACCTGCTACAGCTGGTCCGGCGGGGCCGTCAAGAATCCATCCGAGTACGCCGCGCTCTGATGATCCTGGCATCGTCGTCTGGGACGCCGGTGCCGGCGATCGCCCGGCTGGTCGCCGCCGACGAGGACACCGTCCGCGACGTGGTCCACGCGTTCAACCAGCGAGGGCTCGCCGCGCTGGACCCTCACTGGGCGGGCGGGGCGCCCCGCCGCATCAGTGACGACGACGTCGCGTTCATCCTGGCCACGGCCCGCACGCGTCCCAAAAAACTCGGACTGCCGTTCACCCACTTCAGCATCCGCAAACTCGCCGCCTACCTGCAAGGACGCTACGGCCGTCACGACCGACGACAGGCGCCGGCACGGCAGATCGGCATCCAGCGCGAACGGCTACGGCAGATCCTCACCGGCCATGACATCACCTTCCAACGCACCCGGACCTGGAAGGAATCCACCGATCCGGACTACGAGTCCAAACTGGACCGCATCGAACAGGTCACCACCGAGTTCTTCGGACGGTGTTTCGCGTTCGACCAGTTCGGGCCGCTGTCGATCCGCCCCTGCCACGGCACCTGCTGGGCCGCCCGCAACCACCCCGACCGGCTACGCGCCACCTACAAACGCACCCACGGGATCCGCTACTTCCACGGCTGCTACGACCTGGCGAACGACAAGCTGTGGGGTGTGCTGCGCCGCCGCAAAGGCGGCGATCACACCCTCGCAGCGCTCAAGACGATCCGCGCCGCCCGGCCAGACGCCGCGCCGATCTACGTCATCCTGGACAACCTGTCCGCGAACAAAACCCCCACCATCCGGGCCTGGGCGACCCGTCACAAGGTCGAACTGTGCCTCACCCCGACCAGCACCTTGTGGGCCGATCCGATCGAAGCCCAGTTCGGGCCACTGCGCATGTTCACCATGGCCAACTCGGACTATCCGAACCACGTCGTGCTGGCCCGCGACATGTAGGCGTACCTGCGCTGGCGCAACGCCAACGCCCGGCACCCCGACGTGATCCTCGCGCAACGCCGCGAACGCGCCCGCATCCGCAGCGAACGCCAACAACGCTGGGGCCGCCCGCGGCCGAAAGCAGCCTGACCCATCACACTCGCCGTCCTCGTTGGCGCCGCCCTGGTACATCTGAGTCCATGCCGACGCCGAGCGCCGCCGCCGATCGCACGAGGCCCGTGGTCCTAGTCCATGGCCTGTGGCACCAGCCGGGGCACTTCGACGAAGTTGCGCGGCGGCTCCGGCACGCAGGCGTGGAGGTTTCGGTCCCGGAGCTGCATCGCGGGTCGTTGGCCGCCGACACCGCCGCCGTGCAGCAGCTCGTTGACACCATGAGCCGACCACCGATCGTCCTCGGCCATTCCTATGGCGGCTCCGTGATCACCGGCCTGACCGCAATCGTCCACTTAGTCTACGTAGCCGCCTTCGTGCCCACCGAACACGAAAGCGCCGCTGCCCTGGGCGGACCACACCTCATCGACACCATCGTCCGCCGACGCGCCGACGGGCGCACCGAACTCGACCCCGTCGGCGCGATGTCCACCCTCTACGGCGACTGCACACCAGGCGACGCCGCCCGAGCCGTCGCTCTGCTACGGCCACAAGCTCCGGGACACGGCCGAGGCATTCCAGAGCGGGCGGCGTGGCACATCGTTCCCTCCACCTATGTCGTCTGCACCGACGACCACGCCATCGACCCGGCCATACAACAACGGCTCGCCACCCGCTGCGCAACGATCCTGAGCTGGGCAACCAGCCACTCACCATTCTGCAGCAGACCGGAACTCGTCGTTGAACTCCTAACGGATCTTGTCCGCCGTCAGCCAACGACAATCTGACCCGCAACCCGCTCCCAAACCCCACCGGTCGCCAGCCCACGAACCCGGTGAACGTTCGTGGTCAGCGCACTAGGCTCCGGGGACTCCGGCCGTCGCCGCTCAGGTCTTCGAGCATCCGCACGATCTGGGCCATGCCGGCCTTCATCTCCGCCGCGTCCGCCTTGTGCTCGGCGTAATGCCGCACCTGTATCTCCCTGAAGCCCCGCATGTCCAGCTGCATCCCCCGCATGTCCAGCTGCATCCCCCGCATCTCGAGTTGCATCCCCTGCATCTCCACCTGCATTTCGAGCTGTGTCTCGCGCAAGGCGGTGAGAACCCGGCCGTGCCCCCTCAACTCGGCGCGGACGTCGGCTGCCTCGCGGTCTGCCCCGGCGGCCAGTTCGCGTGCGGCGGCGCCTTCCTGCCGCACGACGGCCAGGTCGGCTTCGATCGCGGAAACCCGCTGCTCAAGATCTTTGGGGCTGCTCATGGGAGGAGTATTTCGCATCCGGCGGGTCGGCCGCGAGGTCGGATCCGCGGCTGTGGACAACCGGGTAGAGTGCGAGGCGCCGGGTCACGGGAGGCGCAAACCCGCCGGCGCGCACCACCCCGCTAAGACCGGTTTCCCTCGCCGGCCGTTCATTTCGGCTGCGCTGTTCGAGGGAGACAACCCATGGCCCGACCCATCACGCTCTTCACCGGCCAGTGGGCCGACCTGCCGTTCGAGAAGGTCTGTCAGCTCGCTTCCGAGTGGGGCTACGACGGCCTAGAGATCGCCTGCTGGGGCGACCACTTCGAGGTCGACCGCGCGCTCGGCGAGCCCGGCTACATCGATCGCAAGCGCGAGATGCTCCAGAAACACAACCTTCAGGTCTTCGCGATCTCCAACCATCTCGTCGGTCAGGCGGTTTGCGACCACCCGATCGACGAGCGTCATCACGACATTCTGCCGGCGGCGGTGTGGGGCGACGGCGACCCGGAGGGCGTACGTCAACGGGCCGCCGAGCGCATGAAGGACACCGCGCGTGCCGCGGCCGCTCTCGGGGTTTCGACAGTCGTCGGCTTCACCGGTTCGTCGATCTGGCACACCGTGGCGATGTTCCCGCCGGTGCCCGAGTCCATGATCGAGCGCGGCTACCAGGACTTCGCCGACCGCTGGAACCCGATCCTCGACGTCTTCGACGAGGTGGGCGTGCGCTTCGCGCACGAGGTGCATCCGAGCGAGATCGCGTACGACTACTGGACCACCCGCCGCACCTTGGACGCGATCGGCAACCGGGCCGCCTTCGGGCTCAACTGGGACCCGTCGCACTTCGTCTGGCAGGACCTCGACCCGGTCAACTTCATCCTCGAGTTCCGCGACGTGATCTGCCACGTGGACTGCAAGGA
Source organism: Actinoplanes sp. NPDC051343 (assembly GCF_044455125.1). Lineage (NCBI taxonomy): Bacteria > Bacillati > Actinomycetota > Actinomycetes > Micromonosporales > Micromonosporaceae > Actinoplanes > Actinoplanes sp. NPDC051343. Next base: position 348,908 of record NZ_JBITEL010000011.1, on the reverse strand, counting down.
CGCGAAGGTCCGTACCGGCGACGGCCGCCGCGGCCGGCTCAGCTCGCACCTGCCCTGGGCCGATCTGCGCCGCGGCTGGGACTTCGTCTCGACCGGGCACGGCGACGTGCCGTGGGAGGACTGCTTCCGGGCGCTCAACGCGATCGGCTACGACGGTCCGATCTCGATCGAATGGGAGGACGCCGGCATGGACCGGCTGGTCGGCGCGCCGGAGGCGCTTGATTTCGTACGCCGGTTGGCGTTCGACGCACCGCAGGCGGCCTTTGACGCCGCGTTTTCATCGAAGATCGAGTGACTTTTGCGTCCCGAGACAAAAGTTTGGCGATAATTCGAGAAAGGTCTAGACGGGGCTGACGGAACGCGCCTAGTGTGACCGGCACAACAGCGCTCCGTAAGGGGTGATCGTGCTCCCCGTTGATGCTCCCTACCTGCGAATTCTGCGGCTGCTCCGCGACCAGGGCCCGGTGTCGAGGGCCGAGCTGGGCGACCGGCTCGACCTGACCCGGCCCCGCCTGCTGGCCGAAGTGGATCGTCTCGTCGCCGCCGGTCTCATCGCCGAGGCCGGTCTGGCGGCGTCCCGCGGCGGCCGGCGGTCCACGCTGGTCGAGCTGCACCCGGGGCTCCGGTTCGCGGCCGTCGACCTGGGTGCCAGCTCGATCGACGTCGAGGTGGTGAACGGCCGGCTCGAACCGCTGGCCGCCTATCAGGAGCCGGCCGACATCCGGTCCGGACCCAAGGTGATCCTCCAGCGGGTCGGCGAACTGCTGGCCAAGGCGAAGATCGACGGGGCGTACGAGCGGCTCGACGGCGTCGGCATCGGGGTGCCGGGGCCGGTCAGTTTCCGCGACGGCGTACCGGTGTCGCCGCCGATCATGCCGGGCTGGGACCGCTACCCGGTCCGCGAGGTGCTGGCCCACGAGCACGGCTGCCCGGCCGTGGTCGACAACGACGTCAACATCATGGCGATCGGGGAACGGCACGGCGGGGTCGCCCACTCGGTCGACGACTTCCTGTTCGTCAAGATCGGTACGGGCATCGGCTGCGGCATCCACCTGGCCGGCTCGGTCTACCGGGGGGTCGACGGCTGCGCGGGCGACATCGGGCACATCCAGGTCGACGCGGCCGGGCCGGTCTGCTCGTGCGGCAACACCGGCTGCCTGGAGGCGATCTTCAGCGGCTCGGCGCTGGCCCGCGACGCGCTGGCGGCGGCCCGCTCGGGGGATTCTCCGGCGCTCGCCGAGAGGCTGGCGGCGGCGACCCGGGCCGAGAGCCCCGCGAAGCCGCTGCTGATCACCGCCCGGGACGTCGCCGACGGCGCCGCCGAGGGCGATGTCACCTGCATCAAGCTGATCCGCGACGGCGGCCGCCGGGTCGGCGGGGTGCTGGCGACGCTGGTCTCGTTCGCCAACCCTTCGATGATCGTCATCGGGGGAGGGTTGGCCCAGCTCGGTCACGTCCTACTGGCCGAGATCCGCAGCGTGGTCTACCGGCGGTCGCTCCCGCTCGCCACCGGCAACCTCCCGGTGGTGCTCTCCGAGCTGGGCGGCCGCGCCGGGGTGACCGGCGCGGCCGTGCTGGCCAGCGACGCGGCCTTCGAGCAGGCAGCATGAGCGCCGACGGCCGGCGGCAAGAAACCGGCGGAATCGGCGTCGCAGGGACGGCCGGCCGCACGGGTGCCGCAGGGAACGCCGACGGCAAGGGCATCGCGGACGAGGCCGACGGCAAGGGCATCGCGGACGAGGCCGGCAGCAAGGGCATCGCGGACGAGGCCGGCAGCACGAGCACCGCGGGAGAGGCCGGCAGCACGACTGCCGCAGGGGTGGCTGGCGGCGTGGGCGCCGCGGGAGAGGCCGGCGGCATGAGTGCCGGGGAGAACGGCGGCGGCGCGGGCGGGGTTGTCGGCGGCGACGAGGTTGTTCTCCGACTTACCGACGTGGTGAAGACGTTTCCCGGGGTGCGGGCGCTCGACGGGGTTCAGCTGGAAGTGCGGGCCGGCGAGGTGCACTGCCTGCTCGGGCAGAACGGTGCCGGCAAGTCGACGCTGATCAAGGTGCTGGCCGGGGTGCACCATGCTGACGCGGGCGAGATCAGCTGGCTCGGCGAGCCGTTCGCGCCGGCGTCGCCGCAGGCTGCCATGCGGGCCGGCATCGCCACCATCTATCAGGAGCTTGACCTGGTCGACGACCTGTCGGTCGCCGACAACGCGTTCCTCGGGCGGGAGGAGTCCCGGCTCGGCTTCACCCGGCGGCGGTCCACCGCGGCGCGTACGAAAGCGATTTTGAGCCGTCTCGGCCACGCCGAGATCCCACCCGGTCGGCTGGTCCGCACCCTCCCCGCGGCCGGCAAGCAGATCGTCAGCATGGCCCGTGCGCTCTCGCACGACGCCCGGCTGATCGTCATGGACGAGCCCAGCGCCGTGCTCGCCCATGACGAGGTGGGCAACCTGTTCCGCATCATCCGGGAGATGACCGCGCAGGGCATCGCGGTCATCTACATCTCGCACCGGCTGGCCGAGATCCGCGAGATCGGCGACCGGGTGACCGTGCTCAAGGACGGCCGCACGACCGCGGCCGGCCTTCCGGCCCGCAGCACCTCGACCCGGGAGCTGGTCGGCCGGATGACCGGCCGCAACATCGAGTACGTCTTCCCGCCGCGCCCGGAAGCGAGCGACGCCGAACCGATCCTGACCGTCAAGAGCCTGACGCGGGCGAACGAGTTCTCCGATGTGGACCTGACCGTCGCTCCGGGCGAGATCGTCGGCATCGCCGGGCTGGTCGGCTCGGGCCGTTCCGAGCTGCTGGAGACGATCTACGGGGCGCGCCGTCCCGACGCGGGCACGATCACGCTCGACGGTAGGCGGATCCGCAGCACCAAGGGGGCCGTCAGGAGCGGCATGGGCATGGCGCCCGAGGAGCGCAAGAGTCAGGCGTTGCTGCTCGACCAGCCGGTCTACAAGAACATGACGCTGGCGTCGTTCACCGATTTCGGCCGTGCCGGGTTCACCGACGCGGGCGGTGAGCGGAAGGCCGCCCAGGTCACCGCCGACCGCCTCGATCTGCGGCCGCGCGACGTGGGCCGGGCCGTGCGCACGCTGTCGGGCGGCAACCAGCAGAAGGTGGTCGTCGGCCGCTGGCTCCTCAAGGATCAGAAGATCCTCCTGCTCGACGAACCCACCCGCGGCGTCGATGTGGGTGCCCGGGCCGAGCTTTACCAGGTCATCCGTGCGCTGGCCGAGGACGGCGTCGGCGTGCTGCTGGTCTCCAGCGAAGTACCGGAGGTGCTCGGCCTGGCCGACCGCGTGCTGGTGATGCGCGAGGGCCGGATCGTCCATCGGGCTCCGGCCACTGAACTCGACGAGGACACGGTGCTCGACCTCGTCATGGCGGGGTCGCTCCTACAAAGCGAAGGTGAGCCGGCATGACGACCATGGCTCAATTGAAGAGAAGAGACGAGAACAGCCTGCGCAACCTCGGCCTGGTCGGCGTGCTGGCCGTTCTGGTGATCATCGGCGCGGTGACCCGCCCCGACCTCTACGGCAACGCGTCCTGGGTCGGCAACAACGTCTCGACGATCCTGCAGCAGGCGTCGGCGATCGGCGTGGTCACGGTCGGCATGACCTTCGTGATCATCGGCGGTGGCATCGACCTCTCGGTCGGGGCCATCATCGCGCTGGCCGGGGTGTGGTCGACGACGCTGGCGACGCAGAGTTACGGCGCGGTCGGGATGATCTTCACCGCGCTGGTGGTCGGCGTGGCCGTCGGGCTGGTCAACGGCTTGCTCATCTCGTACGGAAAGCTCGTGCCTTTCATCGCCACCCTGGCGATGATGGTCTCCGCGCGTGGCCTCGCCGCGCAGATCTCCGGCAAGCAGACCCAGGTCTCGGCGAACGCCGCCATCAACGACATCTCCACGACCAAGCTGCTGGGCCTGCCGCTGCTGGTGTGGATTCTCGTGGTGGTCGTCGCGGCCGGCTGGGTGCTGCTCAACCGCACGACGTTCGGCCGGCGCACGGTCGCGGTCGGCGGCAACCCGGAGGCGGCCCGGCTGGCCGGCATCAACGTCAAATTCCACACCGTGCTTCTGTACGCGATCTCCGGCCTGTGCTGCGGGCTCGGCGCGATCATGCTGACCTCGCAGGCGACCAGCGCCCAGGCCGCGATGGCCAACCTCTACGAACTGGACGCGATCGCCGCGGCGATCATCGGCGGCACGCTGCTCTCGGGCGGCCGCGGCACCATCGTCGGCGCCCTCTTCGGGGTGCTGGTGTTCTCCACGATCACGAACCTGTTCGCGATCAACAACCTCTCCACCGAGGTCCAGAACATGGTCAAGGGCGGCATCATCGTCGCCGCCGTTCTGGTCCAGCAGTTCCGTTACCGGTCCCTGACCAACCTTCTCAAGCGTTAGGACCAGCGATGACCGTTCTGTCGAGAAGAAACCTTCTACGCGGAGGGGCGGCGGTCAGCGCCGGCGCCCTGCTCACCGCCTGCACCAGCAACGACCCCCAGAACACCGCCCAGGTCAAGGCCGGGACCAGCGACAACCCGAACGCCGCGGCGGGCCAGAAGGTCGTCATCGGCTTCTCGGCGCCGGCCGCCGACCACGGGTGGATCGCCGCGATCACCAACAACGCCAAGGCGCAGGCCGCCGCGTACCCCGATGTGGAGCTGAAGCTGGTCGAAGCCGGCGCCGACGCGGCGGCGCAACGCGCCGCGATCTCCACGCTCGTGGCCCAGAAACCGACCGTGATCGTGATGCTGCCCTACGACGGCAAGGAGCTGGACGCGGCCGGGTTGCAGGCCATGCAGGCCGGCATCCCGGTGGTCAACCTCGACCGGGCGTTCCCGTCCCGGGGCGCCTTCCGGCTGCAGATCAAGGGCGACAACTACGGCATGGGCCTGGCCGCCGGCACCTACGTCGGCGACCAGCTCAAGGCCAAGGGCGTCAGCAGCCCGATCATCGGGGAGATCCCCGGCATCGACTCGCTCGAGCTCACCCAGGAGCGCAGTCAGGGCTTCAAGGACGCGCTCAACCGCTACGGCTTCAAGGTGGCCAACCGGCGCCCGGCCGAGTTCACCGCCGACTCCGGCCAGGCCGCGGCGACCGCGCTGCTGCAGGCGCTGCCCAAGATGGACGCGATGTGGAACCACGACGACGACCAGGGCATCGGCGTGCTGGCCGCGATCAAGCAGGCCAACCGCAGCGAGTTCTTCATGGTTGGCGGGGCCGGTTCCAAGGCCGCGATCGACGCCATCTCGGCCGGCAACAGCGTGCTCAAGGCGACCGTCACGTACAGCCCGTCGATGGCCTCCTCGGCGATCTCGCTGGCCCGGCTGATCGGGCAGGGCAAGGGCATGAGCGACCTGGTCGAGCTGCAGGTTCCGAAGGAGATAACGCTCGCGTCGGAGACGATCACCAAGGACAACGCCGCCAAGTACGCCAAGACCGGCTTCTAGGAGGGGTACGCATGTCGGAACTGCGTGTCGGCATGGTCGGGTACGCCTTCATGGGCGCCGCCCACTCGCAGGCCTGGCGCACGGTCAATCACGCGTTCGACCTGCCACTGCGGGCCCGCATGTCAGTGGTGTGCGGCCGGGACCCGGCGGCGGTGGCGGCCGCCGCCGACCGGCTCGGCTGGTCCGAATCCGCGACCGACTGGCGGCAGGTGATCGCCCGGGACGACATCGACCTGATCGACATCTGCACGCCCGGTGATACCCACGCCGAGATCGCGCTGGCCGCGATGGCCGCCGGCAAGCACGTTCTCTGCGAGAAACCCCTGGCCAACACGGTGAATGAGGCGAGGGAGATGGCGACGGCGGCGTCGCTTTCCGATGTACGCACGATGTGCGGCTTCAATTACCGGCGCGTCCCCGCCGTCGCACTCATGCGTGACCTGATCGCCTCGGGCCGGATCGGCCGGGTGCGGCACGTACGCGCGTCCTACCTGCAGGACTGGATCGTCGACCCGTCGTTCCCGCTGGTCTGGCGGTTGCGCAGGGAGGTCGCCGGGTCGGGCGCGCTGGGCGACATCGGTGCCCACATCATCGACATGACCCAGTTCGTCACCGGCCAGTCGATCACCTCGGTGACCGCCCTGACCGAGACCTTCGTCAAGTCGCGCCCGCTGCCGTCGGCCTCCTCCGGCCTCTCGGCGACCGCCTCCGCGACGATGGGCGACGTCACGGTCGACGACGCCGCCCTTTTCCTGGCCCGCCTCGACGGGGGAGCGGTCGGTTCCTTCGAGGCGACCCGCTTCGCGACCGGCCGTAAGAACGCCCTGCGGGTCGAGATCAACGGCTCGCTGGGTTCGGTGGCGTTCGACTTCGAGCGGATGAACGAGCTGTCGTTCTACGACGCCACCGGGCCGGCCGCCGAGCAGGGCTTCGCCCGCATTCTGGTCACCGAACCCACCCACCCGTACATGTCGGCGTGGTGGCCGCCGGGCCACGGCATCGGCTACGAGCACTCGTTCACCCACGAGATCCGCGACCTGATCGAGGCGATCGCCACCGGACCGGACCCGGCGCCGTCGTTCGCCGACGCGCTGCAGGTCCAGCTGGTCCTGGACGCGGTGGCCCGGTCGGCCGGGTCGTCACTGTGGACGGAGGTGGAACCCGTACTCGAACCCGTCTGAGTAGGCCGAGGGCCGGTGAGGGACGACGCGGTTGCGCCCCGCGCCGACCGGCCCCTACCGATATCGGAAGCTGCCGACCAGCGTCTGCAGGTCGTCGGCCATGCGGGCCAGGTCGGCGGTGGCCCGGCGGGCCTCGGCGAGACCGTTGTTGGTCACCGTCGAGGCGTCCGCCACCCCGCCGATCGTGGTCGCGATGTCGGCGCTGCCGGTCGCGGCGTCGCTCACGCTGCGGGTCATCTCGTTGGTGGTGGCCGTCTGCTCCTCGACCGCCGACGCGATCGTCGCCTGGTAGGCGTTGATCTCGCCGACCACGCGGCTGATCTCACCGATCGCCTGGACCGCGGCGGTCGTGTCGTTCTGGATGATGCCGATGCGGCGGCTGATGTCGTCGGTCGCCTTCGCGGTCTCCTGGGCCAGTTCCTTGACCTCGCCCGCGACCACCGCGAACCCCTTGCCCGCCTCGCCGGCCCGGGCCGACTCGATCGTCGCGTTCAGCGCCAGCAGGTTGGTCTGTTCGGCGATCGAGGTGATCACCTTGACCACCTCGCCGATCTCGCGCGAGCTGTCGCCCAGCTTGGAGACGATCCCGTTGGTGGTCTCGGCCGTACGCACCGCGTTGTCGGCGATCTGGGCGACCTCACCGGCGTTGCGGGCGATCTCGCGGATCGAGGCGCCCATCTCCTCGGCACCCGCGGCCACCGACTGCACGTTGCGGGACACCTCGCCGGCCGACGCCGACACCGTGGTCGCCTGGGCCTCGGTCTGCTGGGACGAGGCGGACAGCTCGCCGTTGACCTCGGACAGCTTCCGGGCCGCCTCGGACAGCCCGGCCGCGTTGCCGGAGACCCGCTGCACCAGCTCCTGGATGCGGCCGGCGAAGTGGTTGAACGCCGTCGCCACCGCCCCGAACTCGTCGCGCCGGTTGTCCGGCAGCCGCCGCGTCAGGTCGCCGTCGCCCTCGGCGATCTCGGCCAGGCCGGTCCGCAGCTGGCGCAGCGAGCCGGTCACCTCCCGGATCACCAGGACGGCCAGCGCCAGAGTCAGCACGATGAGGAGGACGCCGAGGACAAGCGCGGTGATCAGCGCGTTGCGGGCGCTGCGGCCCAGGTCGTCGGCGAGCGCGAGCATCGCCCCGGTCTGGTAGTCCTCGACGTTCTTGAGCAGGTTGATCTTGCTGGTGGCGGCGTTGTACCACGTAGTCGAGTCGACCCCGAAGCCGCCGGTCCCGGCGCGGTCGAGGGCCGCCTTCTCCATGCCGGCGACCTGACCGACCACCGGCTGGGCCATCCGGTCCCGATATTCGGTGAGCACGCCCGCGGCGGCGTTGCCCTGGAAGACGGTCAGATAGGCTTCGGCGCTCGCGATCGCGGTGACCACGCCGGCCAGCTGACCGGCCGCGAACCGGTCGGTGCCGAAGACGTTGGCCAGCTGGGCCCGCTCCACCCCGACCTGCTCCTTGCCCCGGCAGAACGCGGTGTAGGCCTGCGCCCGAGCCGCCAGGTCGACCTGCCTGACGTAGTTGGTGAGCGCCGCCATCGCGCCGATCGTGCTCGCGTTGGTGCTGGTGAACCAACCGCTCACCGCGGCGACCGGCACACTGAGGGCGGACGCCTGGTCGCGTGTCTGCGGTACCCCCGCGATCGTCGAGGCGGCCCGGTCGAGCGTGCTGCGCAGCCCGGCCGGGAACGACGTCCCGTGGGCCGCCAAAAACGCGGTCAGCGTGGCCCGGCGGGCGTCCGTGACCAGGCGTTGCGCCTGCATCTCGGAGGCGAACCTGGTGCCTTTCGACGACAGGAACACCGCGGTCATCCCGCGTTCCTTCTGCATCTCGTGCAACAGGTTGCCGAAGGCGATGTCCGCCTGCACCATCATGCGGGCCGTGCTCGCCGCGCTCGCGTCGGCCTGGCGCTTGAGCGCGACCTCCCCGGCGAAGAACCCGAGCGCCAGGGCCGGAACCAGGGCCAGGGTGAGCAGCTTCGCGCGGACCGAAACTTTACTGAGCGCAAGCATCTCCTGACGGTACGGGCAACATGGCCGCCGCCGGGCGATTTTCCGGTCAGTCGTCTCCCGGGAGTTCTCAGGTTGCGCCCCGGTTCGCCGATCGATGCGCACAGAACCCCACCACCAGCCAGGAGGTTTGCCGTGGCCGAGCTGCCTCGCATCGGAACCGCCATGTACGTCGTGCACGCCGAAGGGGTGAACTACCGCTCCCGTCTCGAGTCGATCGACGGCGAGACGCTGAGCGTGTCCGCCCCGCTCGAGACCAACGAGCAGGACGCCCCGAAACCGGGTCAGATCGTCGAGGTCTTCTGGGCCCAGCCGCGGGCCCGCATCATCCTGCCCTGCCGGCTGGTCGAGGTCGAGGAATCGCCCTACCGCTGGGTCCTCGAGCCGATCGCCGCCCCGGTGATCAGCAACCGCCGCGAGTTCGTGCGGGGCGGCGGCGGTCCGTCGGTTCAGCTCTCCGACGACGAGGACGAACGCGTCGACGGCCGGCTGCTCGACATCAGCGAGGGCGGTCTGCGCTGCTGGGTGGCGAACCCGGCCAAGATGAAGGTCGGCGACAAGATGCAGGCGTGGGTCACCCTGGGCGCCGGAAACGTCGCGGTCGAGGGAGCGGTCCACACCGTACGCGCGGCCGACGCGGAACCCGGCCACCACGTGATCCTGACCTTCCGCACCCCGGAACAGGTTGCCCGGGTGATCCGGCAGCATGTCTATGCGTGGGAGATCACCGAGCGAAGGCGCGAAGCCGAACTCTGAACGTACTACCCCGTTCGTGCCAGGTCCGGGTCACTCATTAGGTGGTCTGTGGCGCCGGAATGGCACCATGTCGCCGTGCCCGACCTGAAGCGAACTACGAGCCGACTCCCAGCTGATTCCGAGGCGGCTCCGGGCGTACGCCAAAAAGCGGAAGCCGCCGCGGAGCCGGCGCCGAGTCCGGTGTGGCGGCCGAGGCCGCCGGTGTCGCGGCGCGCCGTGGCCCGCATCGTGCAGATAGCCGGCCTGTTCGACGCGGTCACCGCGATCCTGCCGCCCCGGCACGGCCGCATGGTCCACCTGATGCACCTGGTGCCGACCGCGGGCATCCTGTCGGCGCACGCCGCGACCGCCGTCGTCGGCCTGACCCTGGTCTACCTGGGCGCCGGCCTGCGCCGCGGCAAGCACCGGGCCTGGCAGATCTCGGTCGTGATGGCCGCCCTGTCGGTCGTCCTGCACGTGCTCAAGGGCCTCGATCTGGGCGCCGCCGGGCTGTCCGCACTGTTGCTGGTGATGCTGCTCGTGGTGCGCGGGCGGTTCAACGCGCTCGCCGACCCGCGCAACCGCTGGCGGGCGCTGCAGGCCTTCGTCGGCCTGGCCGGCGCCGGGTTCCTGCTCGGCGTGGCCGAGATCGCGATGCGGGCCAACCGGCTGATCGGTCACCCCGGCGTCGTGCGCTGGGCCCAGGAGTCCGCCCTCGGACTGATCGGGGTGGACGGACCGGTCCGGTTCCAGTTCCGCCTCGGCGGCGACCTGGTCAGCTACACGACCGGGGCGTCCGGTCTGCTCGCCGTCGTGGTCGCGGTGGTCGTGCTGCTGCGGCCGGGCGCGCGGATGGCGTCCCGGTCCGAGGAGGACGACGACGCCCTGCGGGCCCTGCTCGACCGGTACGGGTCGGCCGACTCGCTGGGCTACTTCGCGCTGCGCACCGACAAGTCTCTGATGTGGGCGCCGAACGGCAAGGCCGTCGTGGCCTACCGCGTGGTCAACGGGGTGAGCCTGGCCTCCGGCGACCCGATCGGGCCCGAGTCGGCATGGCCCGAGGCGATCGCGGCCTGGCTCACCGACAGCGCCCGCCACGGCTGGACCCCGGCCGCCCTGGGCTGCGGCGCGGCGGCCGGCCGGGCCTACCGGAAGGCCGGCCTCGACGTCATCGAACTCGGCGACGAGGCGGTCGTCGATCTGACCCGCTTCACCCTCGACGGCCGGCCGATGCGGTCGGTGCGGCAGGCGGTCAACCGGATGCAGCGGGCCGGATACACCTGCGAACTGGTGCGCCAGCGCGACATGTCGCCGGCCCTGCTGCTCGGCGTCATGCAGGCGTCCGACGCGTTCCGGGAAGGCTCGGTCGAGCGCGGCTTCTCAATGGCCTTGTCGCGCATGGGCGATCCGCGCGACGGGGACTGCCTGTGGGTGCTGTGCCGCGACGGCGACCGGCGGCTGCGGGGCCTGCTGCGGTTCGTGCCCTGGGGCCGCGACGGCTTCTCGCTCGACCTGATGCGCGGCGACCGGACCGCCGACAACGGGCTCACCGAGCTGATGGTGGTCTCCGTGCTCTCGGCCGCGGGCGAACTGGACATCCGCCGGGTGTCGCTCAACTTCGCGGTGCTGCGGTCGGTGTTCGCGCGCGCCGAAGACCTGGGAGCGGGCCCGGTGCTGCGGATCTGGCACCGGATCCTGAAGTCGGCGTCCCGGTTGTGGCAGATCGAGTCGCTCTACCGGGCCAACGCGAAATACCAGCCCGACTGGCACCCGCGCTACCTCTGCTTCCCGGTCGCGCGCGACCTGCCCCGCATCGCGATCGCGGTGCTGAGCGCCGAAGCCTTCCTCCCGTCCCGTAAGTCGGCCGCATGAGGCTGACCGGTCTGTCCCTGATCTCCGTGACCGCCCTGCTCGCCCTCCTCGTCATCGCCGGCACGGTCCTGCTGTGGTCGCGGTTCGGCCGGTGGCGGCTGCTCACCCGCACCGTGGGCGTCGTGCTCGCCGAGGCGCTGGTGGTGCTCGCGGTCGGCCTGGTGGCCAACCGTTCCGAAGGGTTCTACCCGTCCTGGCAGGCCCTGCTCGGCGACACCGGAACGGCGTCGTCGACGGCGACGGTCGCGGCCGGCCGCCTCGACGCGTCGCTGGCGAACGGGCAGTCGAGCCTTCCCTGGAAGCCGGACGCCCTGCCGTCCTGGCACCTGGCCGGGACGCCGACCGTGTTCCTGCCCTCCGACTACCGCGGCCGGCCGTCGACCACGTACCCGGTGGTGCTGGTGCTGGCCGGGAGCGCGGCCGAGGCGGTCACGGCGGCCTCGGGGCAGGCCGACGGGGTGGTCACGGTCTTGGCGACGCCGACGGTCGCGACCACCGTCGCGGCCCTCGGCGAGATCGGGGTTGCGCTCGGGGAGGACGTGCGGGTCACCAGGTACGGGTGGGGGCTGGTCGCCTCCACGCGTACGGCGGCACTCGCGGCCGGCCTGGTCGACGCCGTCCCCGGGCGGTTCGCCGGGGAGGCGCTGATCGGCTCGGGGGCGCGCCCGCACGGGCCGGCGGCCTTCGCCACGGTGCGGATCGGCCCCGCGATGTCCACGGCGCCGGGGGTCTCGCCGTCGGTGAAGCCGCCGCGACCGGGCAAGTCGTCCCCCGCGGGGAAGGGTTCCCAGCCGGGTAAGTCCACGCCGTCGGGCAAGGTGCCGCCGTCGAAGAAGCCGTCCACGCCCGCGGGTAAGCCGACTCACAAACCGAAGACGACGCCGCGTAAGCCGCTCCCGCCCGGCAAGCCGAAGGTGCCGGCGAAGCCGACGCTGACGGTGCCCGCGACCACGCTGACCGCCCCGGCGGGGTCGCTGTGGGTGGTCGCCACCCGGTGGGCGGCCGAACAGACCAGTCAGCCGTTGCAGCCAGCGGTCCGGCTCCCGGTGGGTGCCAACTCCGCCGGCGGGCCTCCGCCCAGCGCGCCCCCGAGCGGTGGAGCCCCGGCGGGCGGCCACCCGAACGGCCGGCACGCGCCGCACGGGCACTCGACGGGCGGTCCCCCGGGCGGTCCCCCGGCGGGCCTGCTGTCGGGTGGCGCGCATGCGGCGGGCCGTCCGGGCCGTCCGACGGCCGCGCTGGTCCCGGGCGTCGATCAGGCTACGGACGCCCCGGCGGTCGGCTCGACGTCGGGCGGAGCGAGTTCGGTGGGTGGGCAGTGAGGATCGATCAGCCGGGGCTGGTGCTGCTCGGAGCCGTGGCCGTGCTCGGCATCGCGGTTCTGCTCGCGCTCACGTGGGACCGGCGGGGCAAGATCTGGCGGTCGGCCCTGATGGCGGTCAGCGTGCTCGTCGTCGCCGCAACGGCCGGACTGCAGCTGAATCGCATGACCGAGGCGTACCCGTCCTGGGCGGCCCTCGTCGGCCAAGCGCCGCGGCACCCGGCGCAGGCCGAAGCGAAGCTCGCGGACGGTGGTGGCGCCGCGTCCTCGCCCGAGGTGAGCGGCGGCAGCCGGATGGTCACGCTGACCGTGCCCGGGCCGGCGAGCGGGCTCAACCTGACGATGTACGTCTATCTTCCGGTCGGCTACGCCCAGTCGCCGCGGACCGCGTTCCCGGTGATCGAGGCGACGCACGGGTACCCGGGCACCGCCGTGACCTGGGTGCGGAAACTGCGGGTGCAGCACTACCTGGACACCGAGATCGCCGCCGGCCGGATGGCGCCGACCGTGGTGATCTTCCCGATGCAGACGCCGCGGGCGCTGCTCGACACCGAATGCACCAACCTCGTGCACGGGCCGCAGACCGAGACCTACCTGACGACCGATGTGCCGGCCTACGTGCGCGCACACTTCCACGTGCGGACCGACCGTGGCGGGTGGGGGCTGATCGGCTACTCGGCCGGCGGCTTCTGCACCAACAATCTGCTGCTGCGGCACCCCGACCGCTATGCCGCCGGGGCGAGCCTGTCCGGCTACGCCTCGCCGGGGATCGCGGTCGGCGACGGGTCGGAGAAGACGTACAACAATCCGGCCTGGCGTCTGCAGCACCTGCCGCAGCCCCCGGTGTCGCTGTTCCTGGCCTGGGCGAACGACGACAAGACGACCCGGCGCGACTCGCTGCGCCTGGCCGCCCTCGCCCACTCGCCGGTCCAGGTGACCACCGCGACCGTCGCGCACGGCGGCCACAGTCACGCCGTCTGGGAGCAGATGGAGGCGCCCGCGTTCGACTGGCTCTCGGCCCATCTGGCACGGCCGGCGACCTCCTGAACCGAAGTTCTTCACTTAAGGTGGGGTTTTGACTACCCACAGTGGAGGATGCGATGTCGTTGCCCGCCCTCCCGCTCCCGCGGGAATGGGAACTGCCGTTCGACCCGCCCCCGTCGTTGACCCGGCCCGGGTCCCACGTCGTCAAAGTCGCGTGCCCGACCGGGCTGACCGCCTGGCTGGTCTCCGACTACGCGGGCGTGCGGGAAGTGCTCGGCGACGGCCGGCGGTTCTCGGCCCGGCCCGGACAGGCGTCGCACATGCTGACCGCCTTCGACCCGACCTCCGAACCGGACGGCTTCACCCGCATGGACGGCCCGGAACACGTGCGGATCCGGCGCAACTTCGCCCCGCAGGTCTCCCACGCCCGGCGGCTGGCCGAGCTCAAACCGCTCGTCGAAGACATCACCGACCGGGCGATCACCCGGATGCTGGCGTCGCCGCAGCCGTTCCCGCTGCACACCGCGTTCTCCACGGCGATAACGACCGAGGTGATCGCCGAGCTGATCGGGGTGCCGCCCGCACAGCGTCACCTGCTGCGCGACGCGGCCGGGGCATTGTTCACGACCACCACCACCGCGGCCGCCCTTCAGGAGGCGCTCGAACCGCTCTTCCGCTACCTCTACCAGGCGGTGGCGTCCCGCCGGGCCGCGCCCGGCGACGACGTGCTCAGCCGGATGATCCGGCAGGGCGAGACCAGCGACCGCCCGCTCACCGACGCCGAACTGGTCGACATGAACGCCGCCCTCCTGATCGCCGGCTTCGACACCACCGCCTCGATGATCACGTTCGGCCTGGTCGCCCTCCTGAACACGCCGGGAGAATGGGACAAGCTGGTCGCCGACCCGGCGGTGGCGGTGCGGGCCACCGAGGAACTGGTGCGCTACCTGGGCGTGGGCACCGGCCTGATGCGGCAGGCGACCGAGGACACGAAGCTCGGCGGGCAGGAGATCCGGGCCGGCGACTACGTGGTCGTGTCCGTGCAGGCGGGCAACCGGGACGCGGCGCTCCACCCGGACGCCACGGTGCTCGACATCGCCCGCAAACCGGGGCCGCACATTGGTTTCGGGCACGGAGCGCACGCCTGCGTCGGCCAGCAGGTCGCCCGGATGGAACTCAACACGGTGCTGGCCGCGCTGGCGACCCGGGTGCCGACGCTGCGGCTCGCGGTGGGCATCGAGGAGATCGAGTGGAAGCGCGACACCGTGGTCCGCGGGCCGGCCGAACTTCCGGTGGCGTGGTCATGAAGGTCACGGTCGACCGTGACCGCTGCATCGGGGCGGGCAACTGCGCCCTGCTCGCCCCGTCGGTCTTCGACCAGCGGATGGACGACGCGGTGGTGGTGCTCCTCGACTCGTCGCCGCCGGACGACTCTCGACCGGCCGTGCAGGAGGCGGTGGATCGGTGTCCGGCGGCTGTGATTGCTTTACAGCCTTGACTCGAAACGAGTGGGCGTTGTCCACAAGGGTGGGTTGTCCACAGGGGCGCTTCGCAAGATCGGCGCTTTCTCGAGAGAATTGAAATCGGGGGAGGGCCCCGGCGGCTGGGGGCATCGGGGCTGGGTGCAGCGGCTCGGCTGGGCCGGCTCCGCTCGGCTCGGCTCGGCTCGGCTCGGCCGGGGCGGCTGGGGGCGGCTGGGCTTGGGCGGCCCAGCTAGGGCGGCCCAACTAGGGCGGCCCAACTCGGGCGGCTCGGCTCAGGCGGTTCCGCTCGGGCGGCCCAACTCGGGCGGTTCCGCTCGGGCGGTTCCGCTCGGGCGGTTCCGCTCGGGCGGGTCGGCTCGGGCGGTTCCGCTCGGGCGGGTCGGCTCGGGCGGTTCCGCTCGGGCGGCTGGGTTCAGCGCCGGTGGCTTCGGGCAGCCGGCGCAGAGTGGGTGGCTGGCTTGGGCGCGGGTGATAGGGCGGCCTGGTCAGACGGGCGCGGTTGTCGGCTGGTTCGTCGAACCGGCGGCGGCGATGGTCGGCGCCTGCACCAGGCCTGCGGTCGCGACCGGGTCGGCGGGCGGCCGGCTGGCTGTGGCTGCGGCCGCGGAAACGGATGACTGGGCGGTGGAGGCCGCAGCGGAGACGACGGCCGGGCGGGTGCTCGTCGCTGTGACGGGCACGATGGCCGGGTGGGTACATGGGGCCGCGGCGGGGCTTACGGCCGGGCGGGTGCCTCAGGCCGGGGCCGTGGCCGCGGGTGGCTGAGGTTGCGGCGGGGCTACAGCCGGGCGGGTGCCTCAGGCCGGGGCGGGGGCCGTGGCCGGGCGGGTGGCTGAGGTTGCGACGGGGGCTACGGCCGGGCGGGTGGCTGAGGTTGCGGCGGGGGCTACGGCCGGGCGGGTGGCTGAGGTTGCGGCGGGGGCTACGGCCGGGCGGGCGGCTGAGGTTGCGGCGGGGGCTACGGCCGGGCGGGTGGCTGAGGTTGCGGGGGCCGTGGCTGGGCGGTTGGCTGCGGTTGCGGCCGGAGCGATGGCCGGGCGGGTGGCCGAGGTTGCGGCCGGCGCGGCCGGGCCGGTTGCCGGGGCCGCCGGCGGGCGGATGTGTGCGGGGCTTACGCGGATGATGCGGCGTGGGGCCGGGTTGGTCTCGTCGGCCGTGATCGGGGCGCGGCGGGCGCACAGGAGCGGGCGCAGGTCGGCCTCGACCAGGTGGGCGAAGCGGGCCGGGGTGATGACGCGGCCGGTGGCGTTCAGCTCCTCGAGGATGATCCGCGTGGTGAAGGCGGCGTCCGGGCCCTCCATGAGGAGGCGCGCGGCGATGCCGGCCAGGAAGGTGCGGGCGTCGGGGCGGGCCATCACTGAGGAAGCCGAGTCGCGGACCAGGTGACGGACGGGGTCCGGCAGCTGGTCGGTCAACAGGTGGAACGCTCGGGGGGAGAGGAACTCCCCGAGTGCCTCGACCACGGCGCAGACCGCGCGGCGGGCCTCGTTGCGGCCGTGAAGCCGGCCACGGTGCTGGACCCGGGCGAGAAGATCCTCGTCGTTCACCTGGTTGCGTCCTCCCCCTCGAGCAACGACCGCGGGCCAGGGTTACCCGCGAAAGTGACACCCAAACGGGAGAATCGCGGCGCATTCGGCAAACAGGAGAAGGCGGCTTGGCGGCCGGCGGGCAAAACGGGAGGTAGCCTGGCTGCACCATCACTTGTGGACGGGCCTGACATGACGCGTGTCACCCTCGTGGATTCCCGGGGCGGCTGGTGCCGGCTGCGGGCGGTCGGCGAGTTCGATCGGGACGACTGCGATCAGTTCGCGGCCGCGACGCGGGTCGCGCTGGCCGGTTACTGCCGCGAGGTCGTCGTCGACCTGGCTGAGGTCACGTTCGTCGACGCGGCCACCGTGGGCGCTCTCCTCGCTTGCCGTGCGAGCTCGGTCGCGAGCGGCTGCGACTTCCGGATCGCCAATGCTCGCGGCGTGGTCGCGCGGGTGCTGGAGATCGCCGGCGTCGTCACTGCGGTGCCCGCAGCGCGGTGACGAACCGGGCCGCCTCGGCCTCGTCGGTGGTCTCGAAGCCGTTCTCGCCGGCGCGGGCGGCCGTGCCCAGCGTGACGCCGACCGTCGACGGGACCGTCCGTTTCGCCGAGGCGTGGATGGCCGGCACGCCGGTCCGTACGATCTTCTCGACGTCGTCGGGGCGGACGCCGCCGCCGGCCATGATCTCGATGCGGTCGCCGGCCGCGGCGACCAGGTCGGCCAGGGCGGGGAGCGCGTCGGCCACCGAGGCGGCACCGGCCGAGGTCAGGATGCGGCGTACCCCCAGCGCGGCGAGGGTGCGCACGGCGGCCGCCGGGTCGGGCAGCGTGTCGAACGCGCGGTGGAACGTGACGGCGGCGGCGCCCGCGGCGTCGAGCACCCGGCCGACCAGGTTGTCGTCGACGCGGCCGTCGCGCACTCCGCCGATCACCACCCCGGCCACGCCCGCCGCGAGCGCGTGCCGCACGTCGCGCACGATGAGCGCCACCTCATCGGGCGAGTAGTCGAAGCCGCCGAGGCGCGGCCGGACGAGCACGTGCACCGGCGGCATGCCGGGTGTCGCGACCGCCGTCTCGACCAGGCCGAGCGACGGGGTGATGCCGCCGACCGGCAGCGCGGAGCACAGTTCGATGCGGTCGACGCCGAGGCGGGCCGCAACCGTCAAACCGTGCACATCCTGGACAGCGAGTTCGAAGGCGACCATCGGGGACGAGTATATAGATCATTCCAATGCGGCGAGCCGGTCGATGGCCTGGCCGACCTGACCGGTCAGCGCGCCGATCGTCGCGGCCTGGTCGGCGGTCAGCGAGCGCGCCTGGAGGGTCGTCCGGCCGATCTCCTCGATCGCCTCGGTCATCGTGGTCGTGATGCGGACGACCGCGCTGACGTCCTCGCCGAGCCGGTCGAGCGTCGCGGTGATGGTCTGGGTGGAGTCGGCGGTCGTCGCGGCCAGCCCCTTCACCTCGCCCGCGACGACCGCGAAGCCGCGGCCCGCCTCGCCGGCCCGGGCCGCCTCGATGGTCGCGTTGAGGGCCAGAAGGTTGGTCTGCCGGGCAATGGTGCCGATGAAACGGGCCACCTCGTCGACCTTCTGCAGGCTGTCGTGCAGCGTGCCGACCGCGGCCCCGGCCTCGGTGTTGCCGGTGAGCAGCCGGTCGGCCGCCGTGCTCACGTCGCCGACCTGGGCCTCGATGCGGCCGGCGGCGACGCCCACCGAGGAGGCGCGGGCCGAGACGTCGGCGAGCTGCTCCGCGATCAGCGCCGACGTCTTCCCGACCAGCCGTCGCGCCTCCTCCTGGGCCTGAAGTTGGGCGGCGATCTGCCGCTCGTGCGCCTCCAGCGACTGGGCGGCCCGCGACGCCTGTTCCTGTTCGAGGCGGCGCTCATTGGTGGCGATCATGTCGAGCATCTCGTCGATCGCGTGCCCGAGCGACGCGATGTCGTCCGACCCGCTCGCACCGATCCGCATGCTGCGGTCGCCCGAGGCGACGATCTGCTCGGTCGTACGCCGGAGCGGCCGCACCCGGCGGCGGACGGCCCGCCGGGTCGACCAGGTCAGCCCGGCGACGAGCAGGATGGCGGCGACGGCGACGAGGCCGAAGAGCTTGTACGCCGTGCCGGTCGCGGCGGCGTGGATGGGCCGCGGCCGCACCGACTCGAGAACGAGGGTGCCGCCGTCGACGGTCGGGATGCTCGCGTCGAGCGCCATCCGGTCGCTGCTCAGCGACGTGGTCCGCACCGGGAACGTGCCGACCAGACTGGTCAGGTCGG
This sequence comes from Actinoplanes sp. NPDC051343, assembly GCF_044455125.1. Taxonomy (NCBI): domain Bacteria; kingdom Bacillati; phylum Actinomycetota; class Actinomycetes; order Micromonosporales; family Micromonosporaceae; genus Actinoplanes; species Actinoplanes sp. NPDC051343. Next base: position 330,068 of record NZ_JBITEL010000011.1, on the reverse strand, counting down.
TGTGCGCGACACCGCCCGTCCGCGGCCCCCCGACCAGGCTGAGGGTCAGCCCGATCCGGCGGCCGAGGCTCTGCAGCATGGCCGGGGTGAGCTGTTCGAGCAGCACGAAGCCGCCCGACGAGCGGCCGGAGCCGCTGCTCGGGAAGGTGCCGAGGCCGCAGAAGAGATAGGTGGCCACGACGCCGCAGGTGGCGACGCCGGCCCCGGCGGCCGGGTCGTAGAGGCGGCGCAGCAGGGCCGGGTCGGAGAGCGCGGCCGGCAGCGCGCCGTAGGCGGGGGCGCCGGTGGTCAGGCCGCCGGCGATCAGCGTGCCGTCGGCCGCGACGCCCAGCACGCCGTCGAGGTGGTTCACGGTGTGTTGGGCGTCGGCCGGGAAGTCCTCGGCGAACGCCGCCGGGTCGCGGCGGGCCAGGTCCTGGTACGCGTCGTCCCACACGGCGTTGGTCGCGCCGAACCCGGTCAGCAGCCGCGCGTCGGCGTCGAGGCCGATCCGGATCCGGTCGGCGTCCTGCGCCACCTGACGCGCCTCGAGCCCGTCGAACGAGCCGGTGGCGACCTGGCGCAGTACGAGAAACCCGGCGCCGCAGGCGAGCAGCACGGCGAGAATCGGCGCTGTTCTCCGGGCAATTTTCGGCATGCCCGGCTAATCGTCAGACCAACGGAGCGTCTGAGTGTCAGCCGGGTTAGCCACGTCACGCGACGGGGCCACGCCTGAAGAATCGGCGGGAACGGGGGGCCGTCAGGCCGCGCCCACCTCGGCCAGATAGGCCGCCGCCTTGTCCGGATCCATCAGCCAGTTGCCGAAGTCGTTGGGGTCGGAGAAGCCGTTCGCGAACCGCCGGGCGACCTCCTGGTTGCCGGCCGCCGCTCCCAGCAGCTGCTGCACGTGCGGGGGCAGTGGCTGGAGCATGGCGTTGGTCCAGCCGGTCACCGCCGCGCCGTGCGCCGTCCAGAAGCCTTCGAACGTCGCGTTCATCCACGTCTCGTCGAACGGGTGGGTGCCGCGGGCCAGGATCGACTTGAGGTAGAAATCGGCCGCCTTCGCCGCCGTGTTCGACCCCTGGCCGGTGATCGGGTCGTTGGCGATCACCACGTCGGCCAGCCCCAGCGCGAGCCCGCCGCCCGGCAGGTGGGCGACCGGCCGCCGGATCGTCGGCGTGTAACGGCCGTGCAGCGTCGCCTTCGCGTCGGTCAACTCGACCGCGGCCGCCCGGTCGGAGACCCAGGGCAGATATTGCCGGATCAGGTCGAGGGTGATCTGCAGGTGCACCTGGGGCGCCATGCGGCCGGCCGCGTCGGCGTAGCGGTCGAGCGGGCCGCCCGGCACCGCCTCCCAGAACAGGATGTCGCACGGGCCGCTGTTGGTCAGGCCCGGAATCACGAAGAGCTCGCCCAGCCCCGGGATCGCATGGAAACCCACGTGGGGGACCGGCCACTTCGGGTCCGGCGCGAGGCCGTGCACGTACGAGACGGCGAGCCCCCGCTGCGGCGAGGTGAAGACCGAACGCTCGTCGTCGCGGTCGAACATCGCCACCAGCTCGCCCTTGCCGGCGGCCACCACCGTCAGGTCGTAGCGTCCCAGCTGGGTCAGGGCGTCGAGGTCCTGGGTGGTGACCGAGTTGTAGATCACCTCGACGCCGCGGTCCTCGGCGTCGATCAGCCACTGGGCCATCTTGACCCGCTGGTCGACCGACTGGGCGGGCGCGTCGAGCGGGCACGGCGCGCCGAACGCCAGCTCGCCCGGCGGCGCCGACAGCACCACGTGCAGGCCCTGGATCTGGGGTGTCTGCTGCTGCCACTGGTCGAGCTGGTAGGCCCTCTCCGCCGCGAGCGAGAGGTCGAACATGGCCTGCGTCGAGGTCGGCCAGCCGGTGCGGATCTCGTCGGGCGTACGGGCCGACATGAGCGTCACGTCGTAGCCCTCGGCTCGCAGGCTGAGCGCCAGTTGCAGGCCGGCCTGCCCGGCTCCGACGATCAGGATGTTGCGCAAGGTTGTGCCTCCAAATTTGTTTCTCAGTGGGCCGCGATGGCCAGCGGGCCCACTCGATCCCGTGCGTGGTCGACGACGGCGAGCAGGGCCCGCGCCACGTTGCGGCTCTCCCGTACGTCGGCCGCCAGCAGCGGGACGTGTGCGGGCAGGCTCAGGGCGTCCCGCACGTCCTCCAGCGCATGGGTCTGCACGTTGTCGAACAGGTTGACGCAGACCACCCACGGCACCCCGGCGTCGTGTTCGAAATAGTTGACGGCCGGGAACGAGGATTCGAGATTGCGGGTGTCGACCAGCACCAGCGCGCCGACCGCCCCCCGGACCAGGTCGTCCCACATCGGCCAGAACCGGGGCTGGCCCGGGGTGCCGAAGAGGTAGAGCACCAGCGCGTCGTCGATGGTGACCCGGCCGAAGTCCAGCGCCACCGTGGTGGTCGTCTTGCCGGTGCCCGGGTCCAGCCGGTCGGTGTGTTCGGTCGCCGCGGTCATCCACGACTCGGTCTTGATCGGCGGTATCTCGGAGATGGCACCGACCGAGGTCGTCTTGCCGACCCCGAACCCGCCCGCGATGACGATCTTCGCGGACGTCATCTGCCGATACGGCACGTCAGGTGAGCTTGAGAAGCCCGGCACGAAGTCTCTCCAGAAGTTGGACGTCCTGTTGGGGGGCCGACATGCGGCGATCGTCGTGGATCACTACCTGGCCGAGTTTGAGCAGGTCACCGATGAGCACCCGGGTGACGCCCAGGGACAGGCCGCTGAACGCCGACAGCTCGGCGATCGAGCACATGTCCTGGGCCCGCTCGTAGAGCCGCCGGGTGGCCGGGGCCAGGCTCGCGGCCAGCAGCGGGTCGAAGCGGTTGCCGGTCGAGATCAGCGTGTGGATCAGGAGTTGGTGCCGGCGGCTGCTGTTACGCGCCCGGCCGGTCATGTACGGGCGCACCTTCCAATGCGGCCCGTTCCACGTTGCCATGGTGCATGCTCCGATCAGTGCGCCGGCTGGGGCAGGGTGCGTTGGTGGAGACCGTGCCGGATCTCCGGGGTGAGCGCGTGCCCGACCGCCTGGCTGAACCGGGTCATCGCGTAGCCGAGGCCGGCCAGCTGGGTCTGCGGGGTGGCCGCCACGATCAGCGCGGCCACGAATTCGCCCGCCTGGTCGTCGATCCGCAGGAACGCCAGGTGACCGCCCGGATAGCGCACGCTCAGGTTCTCCGGCGCCGCGCCGAGCCGGAACACGTGCCCGAACTGGCCGGTGATGCTGAGGAACCCGGACGCCAGGGCGGCGGCGCTCTCGGCCCGGTCGCGGTCGAGGTTGCCGGCCGACGCCAGGTGCAGGCCGTCGGCCGAGACCAGGACGACGTACGTGATGGTCGGGACCTCGCTGGTGAGCTGGTCGATCAACCAGGAGACGTCGAGCTTGCCGTATTCAGTCATGACGGTCCTCAATTCGAGAAATGCGCGCGGGCGGCGTCCACGCCGGAGTTGAACGCGGCGGCGTCGTCCGGCCACGCGGTGGTGTGCGGGACGGCCGGGATCACCGGCTCGGGTCGCGGCGGCTCCGAGCCGCGCACGCTGGCCGGCACCCGCCGGGGCATCGGGGGAGCGGCCGGCCGGAGGGTCTGGGCCGGCATGGTCTGACTTGGCATGGCCTGGGCAGGCATGGCTTGGGCCGGCAGCATCATCGTGGGCTCGGCCCCCACCGCCGGCTGTTGCGTTGGGATCATGGGGCGGGGCCGGGGCGAGGGCGGCGCCATGCGGGCGGCGGCCGAGTTCTGCGCGTGCCGCGGCGGCAACTGCTGGGCGGGCAGCGACGGCCGGGCCCCGTGCGGGACCTCGCAGACCAGGTCGGCTCCGATCAGCAACATCGCCACGGTGCCGCGGGGGCGGCGCGGGCTCAGCCGTACGCGGAGACTCCGGTGCCGCCGCGTGAGCACCGCGACCACCGGAAGCCCGACATGGGCCGGCTGCAGCTCGCCGCCGTCGGCCCGGCCCTCACCGGAGAGCACGTGGTCGAACCACGGCACCTGGGCCGGGTTGAGCCCGATGCCGCTGTCCTCGACCCGCACCAGCACGTCGCCCTCGCCGGTCAGGTGGGCCGAGACGTTGACCGGCTCGTTGGGCGGCGAGTACCGGTCGGCGTTGTCGACCAGTTCGGTGAGGATCCGGATGACGTCGTCGGCCGCGACCGCGGCCACCGCCAGGTCGACGATCGGCCCGAAGTGCAGCCGCTCGTAATGCTCGGCCGGCGCACCCGCGGCGCGCACCACGTCCTGCAGGGTGGTGGTCTGCTGGTCGGGGTCCTCGACCGCCTCGCCGGTGAGCACCCGCAGGTTCTCGGCGAGCCGGCGGGTGCGGGTGACCGCGTGGTCGATGCGGAACAACAGGTTCTTGCGCTCCGGGTCGGGCTCGGACTCCTCGGCCTGCCCGATGTAGTGCACCGCCTCCCAGGTCAGCGTCAGCAGCCGCAGCGCGAACTCGCTGGCGATCGGCCGCCACGGGTCCGGCAGGGGGAACGGGGGCGGGGCGACCGGCGGCGCGCTTTCGGCCTCGGCGGGCCGGTCCGGCTCTCGCGGCGGGCTCGGCTCGTCACGACGACGCCATCCGCGTATCCAATTCACCCTATCGATCCCCCTTGAGGCGCCAGTACTCCTGGTATCCGTTTAGTGCCGGGAAGCGCGAGGTATCAGCATCTATGCGGGTTGTACCCTACACGCCCGATTGTCCCGTGGCCATCGGGGCTTCACCTGCGGAAACGCGCTTCACCCGGCCGTCCGTCGCGCCTGGCGTGTCCACGCCGGACGACCACTCCGGCCATTCTGGGCAGGAGACCGACATGAATCCGGCCCGGTTTGTGCGACATCCACGATCCGGCAGCGGATTCACCCCGATAGGTGACTTGCGCATCGGGCCGGCCCCGCTGTCGATCAGCGGAACCGGCCCGGGCGGAACGGGTGAACTATGACCAGTCGATCTGGGGCGAGCGGTAGAAGTTGACGCCCTGGCGGTCCCAGCGCGGGCCGTACGAGCCCAGCCGCGCCCGGAACGAGTCCCAGCTGTAGGTGGCCGACCAGCCCAGTTCGGCGATGGCGGGCAGGCGTGGGAACGCCATGTACTCGATGTCGGCGAGACTGCGCAGGGTTTCCGACCAGAGCGGCGCCTCCACCCCGATCACCGCCGAGGCGGGCACGCCCGCCACCCGGGTGGCCGGGTCCCAGCCGTACGCGTCGTGCACCTCGATCAGCGCCGCCCAGTCCTGCCCGAGCGGGGTGTCCTCGGTGTACTTCATGTCGAGGTAGGCCTGGTTGGCCGGCGACATGACGACCCTGGTGCCCGTCTTCACCGCCGCGACCAGGTCGGCGTCGGTGTCGTCGGTGCCCCAGAACTGGGCGACCGCCTTGGACGCGGCGGGCGCCTGCGCGATCTGGTGCCAGCCGTACGCGATCTTGCCGTACTTGGCGACCAGCGGAAGCACCCGCTGCTCGAACGCCAGGTAGTCGGCCGGGGCGGTGGCGTGCGCCTCGTCGCCGCCGATGTGGATGTACGGCCCTCCGGTGAGCGCGGCGACCTCGCGGATGACGTCCTCGGCGAACCTGTAGGTCACCTCCTTGGAGGTGCAGAGCGAGCTGTAGCCGACCTCGGTGTCGGTGCGCGGCGGCGGGGCGACGCCGTCGCAGGTGAGTTCGGGGTACGCCACCTGGGCGGCGTTGACATGCCCCGGCATGTCGATCTCGGGAACGATCGTGACGTAGCGCGCGGCGGCATAGCGCACCAGATCGCGGTAGTCGGCCTTGGTCAGGAAGCCGCCGCCGACCCCGTCGACGCCGGTGCCCGCGCCGCCGCTGACCTGCGTGAGCTTGGGCCAGGAGTCGATCTGGATGCGCCAGCCCTGGTCGTCGGCCAGGTGCAGATGCAGGTAGTTCACCTTGAACCGGGCGATCTCGTCGATGTACTGCTTGACCTCGTCCGGCGTGTGGAAGTGCCGGGCCTCGTCGAGCATGGCGCCGCGGTAGGCGTACTTCGGGTAGTCGGCGATCGTCCCACCGGCGACCGCCCAGTCGACCTTCTGAGGGGTACGCGCGTCGATCGCGGCCGGGAGCAGCTGACGCAGCGTCTGCACGCCGTCGAACAGCCCCTCGGCGGTCGCCGCGCGAATCGTGATCCGGTCGCGGGTCGAGGTCAGGCGATAGCCTTTCACGCCCGGACCCAGCGACAGCGCAATCACCGGCGTACGGGAAGAAGCGCGACCGACAGTCGGCAGCCGGAACCCGGTGGCGGGTTTGAGAGCCTCCCCGAGCCGGTCGGCGACGGTGCGCGCGGCGGGCGGCGCCTCGATGACGGTGCGCGGGGTGAGCCGGAAGGGAGCCCCGCCGGGGTGCACTTCGACCGGCGCGGGGATGACGTTGCCGAGCGGCACCGTGGAAGGCGCCGCCTGGGCCGGGGCCGCGGAGGCGGCCAGCGGCAGGCTGACGGCTGCGAGGAGTACGGCAAGACGGTGACCCATGCCCCGACGCTACATACAGACCCTTCTATATGTGAAGTGACTTGCCTGATCCAGCTCGGCGGCCCGCGATCCGCGCCGCTTCACGGGTCACGCTAAGTAGCCGACCAGCTCATTGCCAGTGCCATTTCTCGCGCGCTGCCGTCAAGCATCCGGAACCGATTCTCCAAGCCATTTCGAGTGGTGCGGTTCAGCGTTTACCGGACCGTTGTTTGCGGCAGGGTGGCGCGTGACTGCGTGGCCTCAAGCGATGGTGCATGACGCCGCTCGGGAGGTCGGCCGGCGCTCCGTCCGGAGGCGGGACGGTTCGCGAGCCCGGAGAAGCTTCGCCCGCCGGGCCCGGGACGCGGCGGGGTCGCCCCGGCGGTTCAGGTCCGGCCCTGCGGCGAGCGGGCGAACATCCTGCCCGACGGCCGGCCTCGTGGCCTTCGGCCGTGGGTGGGGCCCCGCTACCTTCGGTCGTCGGCGTGGTCGCGCGCGCCTCGGTCGCGGGCGGGACGGAGTCGGCCAACGGACCGTCTGCCCTGGTCGCAGATTGGGTCCTGGCGGTCGTCGGACCTGCGTCGGCTCCTGACGAGACCTTGTCGGCTGCCGGCCCGTCGGCGCCGGCCGCGGCTGAGATCGCCACTGCGGCCAACTCGCTCGCGCCCGTCATCGCGGATGAATCAACGGGTGTCAGTGGCCCGCTGGTGGTCACTGCCGAGGGCGGCTGGTCGGGTGCCGGCGGGCCGGGCCGGCGGTGCACGAGGAAGCCGTTCTGCGACACCAGTTCGCCGTCGCGCAGGCGGCGGGCACGCACGGCGTGGCGCTGTTCCAAACCGAACGCGCGCCGCCGCTCATGGTCGCGGCGGAATGCGTCACCCTGCGGTGAATGGTTGCGGCGTTTGGTGCGGTCGCGCATAGCGGCGGCTTCCGCTCGGGAGAACAACTGTAATTGCCGCATGCCCTATTATCCCGAGCATTCATCATCGGCGCTAAGCATCCGATCATGCCAAATTCCGGACTACCCCGTGTAACGGGCGCGCGGGGTGCAGCGTAGTCAGGGATTCTCGTGACCCGGTGATCGTCCGACATCGGACGAGGCCGCTGGGCCGCTGGTCTTCAGGCGAAGGCCGACAGCGTTCATCCCGTGCCGCCCTCTCCGATCCGGCTGCGACCTGCGACTACCACCGCGTGGGCCGCATCCTCGCGGCCACCATGGCGGGATCGCCCCACTGCACGACAGTCGTCTGGCCGGCCGGGTGCTGGAGACCCCGCGGGCCTACGCCATCGGCGGGCTGTGCACCGGAAACATTCTAAGTTCGCGCTGGGGTCCGGCACCCTTGTCTCTGGGAGCGCTCCCATGCAATGATTCGCATCGATGTTACATCGACGTTTCGGACGTCAGGGGACGCCACGGCTGCCGCTCCCAAGCATGGCCGTGCCGGGGTCGGTGGCATCGCCCAGAGATCCCATCTAGGAGGATTTGATGGCTCCGTTGTCCCGGAGAGGGTTCGTGTCAGCGGTCGGCGGCACGGTGGTCGGACTGGCCGCCAGCCCGAGCATCGCCGACGCGGCCGTGGGCGGACCCGCGACTCGCGCCGCAGTCGCGGCGGCCACCGACGAGTACGCGCAGAAGTTCCTGGACCAGTACAACAAGATCAAGGCCGGCGGCTACTTCAGCCCGTCCGGAGTGCCCTACCACTCAGTCGAGACGCTGATGGTCGAGGCGCCGGACCACGGCCACGAGACCACCTCCGAGGCGTTCAGCTACTGGATGTGGCTCGAGGCGACCTACGGCCGGGTCACCGGGGACTGGGCGCCGTTCAACAACGCCTGGGCGGTCGCCGAGAAGTCGATCATCCCGCAGACCATCGACCAGCCGACCAACGCGTCGTACGACGCCAGCAAGCCCGCGTCGTACATCCCGGAATGGCCGGACGTGACGAAGTACCCGAGCGCGATCGACACCTCGGTCTCGGTCGGTGCCGACCCGATCGCCGGCGAGCTCAAGTCGGCCTACGGCACCTCCGACATCTACGCGATGCACTGGCTTATGGACGTCGACAACGTCTACGGCTACGGCAACAAGGCCGGCACCGGTGACGAGCAGGGCCCGACCGCCTCCGGCCCGTGCTTCATCAACAGCTACCAGCGGGGTTCACAGGAGTCGGTCTTCGAGACCGTCCCGCAGCCGAGCACCGACCTGATGAAGTACGGCGGCACCAACGGCTACCTGGACCTGTTCGTCAAGGACAGCGCCTACTCCAAGCAGTGGAAGTACACCAACGCTCCGGACGCCGACGCGCGCGCCATCCAGGCCGCCTACTGGGCCTACCGCTGGGCCGGCGCACAGGGCAACGCGGGCTCGATCTCGGCCTCGGTGGCCAAGGCCGCCAAGATGGGTGACTTCCTGCGCTACGCCATGTTCGACAAGTACTTCAAGAAGATCGGCAACTGCGTCGGCGCGTCCGCCTGCTCGGCCGGCTCCGGCCGCAACTCCCAGCACTACCTGCTCGGCTGGTACTACGCCTGGGGCGGCGCGGAGCCGGGCGGCGGCTGGGCGTGGCGGATCGGCGACGGCACGGCTCACCACGGCTATCAGAACCCGGTCGCCGCGTACGCCCTGTCGGCCGAGACGGCTCTGGCCCCCAAGGGCTCGACCGCCAAATCGGACTGGGCGACCAGCCTGACCCGGCAGATCGAGTTTCTCCAGTGGCTGCAGTCGCCGGACGGCGGCATCGCCGGCGGCGCCACCAACAGCGTGGACGGTCAGTACGGCACCCCGCCCGCGGGCACCCCGACCTTCTACGGGATGTTCTACGACTGGGAGCCGGTCTACCACGACCCGCCGTCCAACAACTGGTTCGGCATGCAGGTGTGGGGCATGGAACGCTGGGCCGAGTACTACTACCTGACCAAGGACGCCAAGATCAAGCCGATCCTCGACAAGTGGGTCAGCTGGGTCTCGGCGAACACGACGGTAGGCACCGGCGGCACGTTCTCGATCCCGTCCACGCTCTCCTGGACGGGCCAGCCCGACACCTGGAACGCCGCCAGCCCCGGCAGCAACTCCGGCCTGCACGTCACCGTCACCGAGTCGGGCACCGACGTCGGCGTGGCCGGCGGCCTGGTGAAGGCGCTGCTCTACTACGCCGCCGCGACCAGCAACACGGCCGCGCAGACCCTCGGCAAGAACCTGCTCGACGCCCTGTCGGCGCACGCCGACACCAAGGGCATCGCGATCGCCGAGACCCGCGCCGACTACAGCCGGTTCAACGACAAGGTCTACGTCCCGTCCGGCTGGACCGGGAAGATGCCGAACGGCGACACGATCAACTCGAGCTCGACGTTCCTGTCGATCCGCTCGTTCTACAAGAGCGACCCGGACTTCGCGAAGGTCCAGGCGTACCTGAACGGCGGCGCCGCGCCGTCCTTCACCTACCACCGGTTCTGGGCCCAGGCCGACATCGCGATGGCGTTCGCCGTCTACTCGGAGCTGTTCGGCGGGGGCGGCACGACCAACCCGCCCGGCGACACCACGGCCCCGAGCGCCCCGACCGCCCTCAAGGCCACCGCGTCGGACGCCACCACAGTCGCCGTGACCTGGACCGCCTCGACCGACAACGTCGCCGTCGCGGGCTACCTGATCTTCCGGGGCGGCACCCAGGTCGGCACCTCGACCACGACGTCGTACACCGACTCGGGGCTGACCGCGTCGACGGCGTACTCGTACACCGTCAAGGCCCGGGACGCCGCGAACAACATCTCGGCGGCCTCCTCGGCGGTCAGCGTGACCACGCCGGCCGGCGGCGGAGGCACCGGCGGCGGCACGGTGACCGCGACCTACCACGTCGACAACGACTGGGGTAACGGCTTCACCGCCACCGTCACGGTCAACAACACCGGCACCGCGGCCATCAAGGGGTGGAAGGTCACCTGGACCTACGCCGGCAGCCAGAAGGTCACCAACTCCTGGAACGGCACGGTCACCCAGTCCGGCGCCGCGGTCACGGCGACCAACGTGGGCTGGAACGGTGCGATCGCCCCCGGGGCCTCTGCTTCGTTCGGCTTCCAGGGCACGTACTCCGGCAGCAACGCGGCACCCACGTTGACCGCAACCGGAAGCTGAACCACCGGGCGGGCAAGGGCTGAAAAGCCCTTGCCCGCCCTGCTTTGATGAACGCGTGAACAAGATCCCCACGGTGTTCCGGCGCGACCCGGCCGACCGCCGGCGCACCCTCGACGAGGTGCACCCGGACTGCCGGTGGGTGCTCGACGGCGAGGGCACGCCGACCCGCAAATACGACGGCACCTGCGTCCTCCTCGACTCCGACGGCGTGTGGTGGGCGCGGCGCGAGGTCCGGCCCGGCCGCCGGCGGCCGCCGGGCTACCGCCCGGTTCAAACCGACGAGGTCACCGGCAAGACGGTCGGCTGGGAGCCGATCGCCAATTCCTCGTACGCGTCGTGCCATGTCGAGGCGGTCGCCGACGGCCGCGTCCGGCAACCCGGCACGTACGAGCTGGTCGGGCCCCGCATCAACGGCAACCCGGAGAACGTGCCTGCCCACCGGCTGGTGCGGCACGCCGACGCCGACGTGCTCGACGCCCCGCGCGACTTCGCCGGCCTGCGGGCCTGGCTGCTGGCCCACCCCCAGTTCGAGGGGATCGTCTGGCATCACCCGGACGGCCGCCGGGCCAAGCTCAAGCACCGCGACTTCGCGAACGGCTGAGCCCCACCGGGCCGGCCGAAGGTGCTCTAGCCTGACATGCACCGTTCAGGTTTCGTCCTCCGTGGATCCGCCCCTCGGCGCTTAGCGTCCGCAAGGCCGGCCCGCGATCGCCGGAGCCGTGTTCACGCATAGAAGAGGGGCGCTCATGAGGCGACTCACCATAGGGGCCTTGTTGCTGACGCCAATGCTGGCGGCCTACCCGCTGTCCGGCACTCCGGCGTTCGCCGACACGACCGGAAACGGCCTGGTCATCAGCGAGGCCTACGCCAACGGCGGCTCGTCCGGCGCGAGTTTTCAGAACAAGTTCGTCGAGCTCTACAACCCGGCCGGCGCCGCCGTCGACCTGTCCGGCGACACCCTGCAATACCGGGCACCCACCAGCACCGTCGTCCCGAGTGGATCGCAGGTGTTCGCGCTGGCCGGCTCGGTCGCGGCGCACGGACACTTCCTGATCCAACTGCCCGGCAACGGGGCCACCACCAACCCGGGCGCGCCCCTGCCGGCCGCCGACCTCAGCACCGGCGGCAGCGTCAACCCGGGCGCGGGCGGCGGCACCCTCTACGTTGCCGCGAGCACCTCCGGCGTGCTGCCGACCGACGCCTCGGTCGTCGACCGTGTCGGCTGGGGCACCAGCAACGCCCCCGAGGGCAGCGCGGCGACCGGCAACACGCTCGTGCTGAGCTACCAGCGCTCGGCCACCGGCGCCGACACCGACAACAACCAGGCCGACTTCACGACCGCGACGCCCACGCCGCAGAACGCCGCCTCCGACGGAGGTGCGGCAACCGTTTCGGTGACCGGCCCCGGAACCCAGCACTTCACGGCGGGCACGGCCATCAGCCCGGTCACCCTCGCCGCCACGGGCGGCTCCACGCCGTACGCCTGGAGCGCGACCGGTCTCCCGGCCGGCCTGACCCTGTCCCCGGGTGGGGTTCTCGCCGGCACGCCGAGCGCGGCCGGCTCCGCCACCGTGACCGTCACCGCGACCGACGCGAACGGGGTGAGCGGCAGCGCGAGCTTCGGCATCGAGGTGGCCTCGACCACGAGCGTCACCCCGATCGCCGCGATCCAGGGCACGAACACCGACACGTCGCCGCTGTCCGGCCAGACCGTGACCACCGAGGGCGTCGTCACCGCGGCCTACCCGACCGGCGGCTTCAGCGGGTTCTTCCTCGAGACCGGGGGAGCGGGCGGCACCACCGACGCCACCCCGGGAGCCTCCGACGCGATCTTCGTCTTCGGGTCGGTCCCGGCCGGACAGGTGAGCGTCGGCGAGAGCGTCCGGGTGACCGGCAAGGTGTCCGAGTTCCAGGGCGAGACCGAGATCGGCAGCCCGGCCGTCACCGAGCTCGGCGACGCGTTGCCGCCGGTCAGGGCCGGCGCGCTGCCCTGGTCCGACCTGGACACGGCGGCCGGGAAGGAGTCACACGAGGGCGAGCTGCTGGCGCCTTCGGGCGACTTCACCGTCAGCGACAACTACGACGCCAACTTCTACGGCTCGTTCACGCTCGCCGCCGGTGACAAACCGCTGCGGCAGCCGACCGACGCGGGCCGGGCCAACAGCGCCGAGGCGCAGGCCACGGTGGCCGACAACGCGGCCCGCACGATCACGCTGGACGACGGCTCGAGCACCAACTTCAGCTCGGCCGCCAACTCCGGCCGGCCGCTGCCCTGGCTGACCACGACCAACCCGGTGACCATCGGCGCCAAGGTGAGCTTCCACCAGCCGGTCATCCTCGACTACCGCAACTCGCTGTGGAACTTCCAGCCGACCGCGCAGGTCACCGACGACGGCGCCGCGGTGGCGACGTTCAGCGACCTGCGCACCGGCAACGCGCAGCCGGCCGACATCGGCGGCAGCCGCCTGGCCACCTTCAACGTGGAAAACTACTTCCCGATGACCGGCGCCGCCTACACCGCGGCCGGGCTGGGCACCTGCACCTACTACGACGACCGGGCCGGCCACCACATCACGGTCAAGACCTGCACCGGCACCGACGGCAGCGCGGGCCCGCGCGGCGCGGCCGACGACGTCAGCTTCGCCCGCCAGCAGAGCAAGATCGTCACCGGCATCAACCGGCTCGGCGCGAGCGTGGTCTCCCTCGAGGAGATCGAGAACTCGGCCAAGTTCGGCGAGCCGCGCGACACCGCACTGTCCGGCCTGGTCGGCGAGCTCAACGTGGCCGCCGGCGCCAACATCTGGGCGTACGTGCCCTCCCCGGCCGCCGACCAGCTGCCGCCGCTCGACCAGCAGGACGTGATCCGAACCGCGTTCATCTACAAGCCGGCCGACGTCTCGCTGGTCGGCCCGTCCACGGTGCTCACCGGCGACTCGGGCGCCGGGCAGCCGTTCTCGATCGCCCGGGAACCGCTGGCCCAGGGCTTCAAGAAGGTGGGCGCCGCCGACTCGGACGCGTTCCTGGTCGTCGCCAACCACTGGAAGTCGAAGGGCTCCGACGGCGCGCCGCTCTACCCCGGCGACGCCGAGGACACCTCGTCGCCCGCCGCCGACCAGGGCGCCTTCAACGAGACCCGGGTGCACCAGGCCGAGGACGCGAGCGCGTTCGCCGCTTCGCGGGCCGCGGCCATCGGCACCGGCCGCATCTTCATGGTCGGCGACTTCAACGCGTACACCCACGAGGACCCGATCGAAACCCTGTACGCGGCCGGCTACACCGACCTCGGCAGCAGGTTCGACCCGGCCGAGCAGACCTACTCGTTCGACGGTCTCGAAGGCTCGCTCGACCACGTGCTGGCCAACCCGGCCGCGCTGGCCCTGGTGACCGGCGCCGACGTGTGGCAGATCAACGCACAGGAAGCGGTGGCCTACGCGTACAGCCGCTACGACTACAACGCCACCCTGCTGTTCAACGGCAGCGACCCGTTCGCGGCCTCCGACCACGACCCGGTCGTGGTCGGGCTCAACCTGCCGTCCACCCCGGTCGCGCCGGCCTGGAAGGCGACGACGGTCTACAACGCCGGGAACACGGTGACCTACCAGGGCAAGAGCTGGCAGGCGCTGTGGTGGACGCAGAACCAGAAGCCGGGCGACGTGAACGGCCCGTGGATGGAGATGGCGACGGCACCCGACGGCACCGCGCTGTGGACCGCCTCGCGCATCTTCACGGCCGGTGACGTGGCGATCTACCAGGGCAAGAAGTACGTCGCCCAGTGGTGGACCCGCAACCAGAAGCCGGTCGACTCGGCGTACGGGCCCTGGAAGCTTTCCTGACCGGCCGGGCCGCCCCCGATCATCGGGGGCGGCCCGTCCCGTCGGTCCGTTCGTTCGGTCCGGGGGCCGGTCGGCGGTGGCGGCCGCGACCGGCCGTGCGGGGCGCCGGTCGGACGGCGCGGTGGGTCGCGCCGCCCGACCCGGTTGCCCGCGCGGGGCCGCCCCGGTGCAACCGGGCGACCACCGCGCGGACACCCTGGGGAGGGGGCAGTCCCGGCGAAGATCTTCGAACAGGGTTATGGCACGTGCCCCGCAGTTGTATGACGGTTGCGTGACAAAGCCAGCTCAGGACCGTATGAGCTCGGCGTAGTCGGCGATGGTCAGCGGGCCGGTCGACAGCGAACCGTCGCCGCGGGGCACCGCCAGCGTCTGGCCGTCGCGGGTGAACGAAACCGTGCCCACCTCGGCGCCCTGGCTGGTCAGCGTGCAGACGATCTGGGCGTAGGCGAGGGCCTCATCGCTGCGGGCGCCCGGCACCGGCGGGGCGCCGATCTCCACCGCGGCCCGGCGCTGACTGACCGACGTGGAACCCACCCGCATCTGGGCGAGCGCGCTGGTCAGGCCGTCCTGCTGCTCGGCCCGGGTCGGCCCGGCGACCAGATCCTGGACCATCTGAGCGGGGGAGCGGGGTGCGGGCGTACGGCGGACGACCCGCACGAGCCCGCCGTCGCCGACCAGGTAGAGCCGCTCCACCGCGGGCCCGAAACGGTCCGGGGCGGGCGCGTCCGACCCGTACGCGACCTGCGAGCGACCGAGGTCGCGGGGCTGATCGTCGGCCGGGACGCCGCAGCCGGCCAGCAGGAGGACCGCCAGCAGGGCCAGCCTTCCCCGCGGTGGCGTTCCCGCCGGTTTTTTCATGGGAGGCATCCTGGGAGGTCTATGCGGAAGCGGGCCCCGCCACCCGGGCGGTCGAGCACGCTTGCCGTGCCGCCGTGAGCCCCGGCATGCTGGGCGACCAGGGCGAGCCCCAGCCCCGTACCGACGCTGTCGCCGCGCGTGCCGGCGGTGCGCCCGCGCACGAACCGGTCGAAAATCACCGCCTTGTCGGCCGGGCTCACCCCCGGCCCCTCATCGTCGATCTCCAGGAAGCCGGCCTCGCCGGTGAGCGCCAGCCGGACGGCTGTCGCGCCCCCGCCGTACGCCCCGGCGTTGTCCAGCAGATTGCCCAGCATCTGCTCGAAGCGCCGCCGGTCGACGCACCACTCCGTGCCGCCCTCGGCCGTCACGAGACCGTCACCGAGGCCGTGCTGCCGGCACACCGAACGGGCCAGTTCGGCCACGTCGACCGGGGTGCGCTCGGCCGGCTTGTCGCCCCGCGAAAGCATCAGCAGGTCGTCGACCAGCTGCTGGAACCGGGCAACCTCCGACGTGACCAGCCCGGCCGCGGTCGCGCTGCGCTCGTCGAGCAGCCCCCGCCGCCGGTCGAGGACGCTCGCCGCCGCCGACAACGTCTGCAGCGGCGACCGCAGCTCGTGGCTCACGTCGGCGGCGAACCGGCGGTCCCGCTCGAGCCGGGCCGACAACTCGTCGACCATGTGGTTGAACGACGTGGTCAGCCGGGCCAGATCGGGTTCCTGAGCCGGGTCGAGACGGGCGTCCGAGACCCCGTCCGCGATCTCCTGGGCGGCCTCGGCGACCCGCACCAGCGGCCGCAGCACGTAGCGGCTGGCGTACCAGCCGAGCGCGGCCCCGCCGAGCGCCGTGCCCAGCGCGACCGCGGTCAGCACGATCGTCAGCACGCGCAGGGTGTGGTCGAGCTCGGCCAGCGAGTCGACCTCGTAGAAGACGGTGTCGGGCGCGATCGGCAACGCCACGACCAGGGTCGGCGTGCCGTCGGCGCGGATGCGCTGGACCGCCGGGGAGCCGTCGGCGGCGCGTTGCTGCAGAACCGCCGGCACCGAGCCGCTGATGCCGGAGTCGGCGCTGCGCGCGTACCACTGGCCGTTGCGGTGCACCAGGGCGCGCCGGGTGTCGCCGGTGTCGAGCGAACGCAGCACGGAGGCGACGTCGGGATTGTTGCTGGCGGTGATGCCGGAGCGTACGACCGCGGCGTCGTAGTAGGCCGCCCGGACGTTCGTGCTCTCCCGCTCGTCGAGCAGCGAGCGGCGGGTGATCTCGTACGAGACGAAAGCCATCGTCGCGGAAAGCGCAAGCGCGCCGGCGGCGAAGCCGGCGATCACCCGGACCCGCAGGCCGGCGCGGCTCATCGCGCCAACTTGTAGCCCAGGCCGCGGACGGTCACCAGATGCCGGGGCGCGCTCGAATCGGCCTCGATCTTCTGGCGAAGGCGGCCCACGTGCACGTCGACGAGGCGCTCGTCGCCGCCGTCGTAGCCCCACACGCGCCGCAGCAGCTGCTGCCGCGACAGCACCCGGCCGGGGTGGTCGGCGAGCTCGCAGAGCAGCTGGAACTCGGTGCGCGTCACCGGCACCCGCTGACCGGCCAGCCGCACCTCGCCCGCCTCGGGGGAAACCTCGAGCTCACCGAACCGCAGCACCGGCACCGCGTCCGGCGCGGCGGTGCGCCCGCGCCGCCGCAGCGCCCGCAGCCGGGCCGTCAGCTCCTTGACCGCGACCGGCTTGACCAGGTAATCGTCGGCGCCCGCCTCGAGCGCGGCCACGATGTCGTGGGTGTCGTCCCGCGCGCTGATCACCACGATCGGCACGTCGTCGGTGCGGCGCAACTGTCGAATGCACTCGAAACCGTCGATGCCGGGCAGCATGAGATCGACCAGGACGGTGTCGGCGGGCTCGGCACGCTGCGCGGCCAGGCCCTCCTCGGCGGTCGGGGCGCCGGCCGCGGCGTACCCCTCCTCCTCGAGCGCCAGCACCAGCGAGAGCCGGATCCGGTCGTCGTCCTCGATCACCAACACGGCGGACATCGCCCCATCCTCCCCGGCCCGGCACCCGACCGGCGAGCCCCCGCGGGCGGGTGACCGGAGTGTCACGGAACTGTCATATTGCCGCGGATGCTCTGCCACATCTCCCGGCCAGAGTTTGGTGCGCAATGACCGTGCCGTCCGGGAGGAGGTCTGATGCCGGAGATCCCCGAAGCTGTCGTGATCGTCACCGAGGGTCTGGAAGGTCCCGCGGTGGAGCGCTGGGCCCGGCTGATCGCCGAAGCGGTCGCCCTGCACCCGGCCTCCCTCATCATCGACCTGCGCGCCTGCCCACTGGTGGACGCCGCGGCGATAGCGGTGCTGCTCCGGGCGCACCGCGGCATGGTCGCCGCCGGCGGCAGCCTGACCCTGCGCTTCCCACGCGACAAGGTGCGGCGCACGCTGCGCCTGGCCCGCCTCGACCAGGTCTTCGAGGTCGACGCCGGAGTCCCGGCATGATCGAGCTGACCACGACCGGCGACAGCGCCCTGATCCGAGTGCACGGCAACCTCGACGCCACCACGGCCCCCGACCTCCGCGACGCGCTGTGCTGGGCGGTCGACCGGCACCCCGGCGTGGTAGTCGACTTGGCCGGCTCGCCCCGAGTCGACCCGGCCGGTCTGGGCGTACTGATCCGCGCCCACGGCCGAGCAAAACACCGCGGCGGAGTGCTCTGCCTGGTCGCACCGTCCCGCTTCGTCCTGACCGTCCTGCACACGATGCACGTGGACGGCGTCTTCCCGATCTTCGACGAGTGCATGACGGCGCTGCGCTGGGTACGAGCCGAGACGTCAGCCTCAGCAGCCGGCGCCTCAGTGCTCAATTCCCGCTGAGCGCCGCCTTCGACGGCAAGCCGGCGTGCGGCAGAGGGTTCGTCCACGGCGCAGCAACGCTGCGCTCGATGGGTTGTCGCGCGGCGCAGCGGGCACGCGCCGGTTGGGTGGTTCCGCGGCTGGGTCGGCGCGCGCTGACTGCGGGGTCTCGCTGCGTGGTCGGTTCGCGCTCACCGCAGGGGTGGCACGAGGTGGCAGCCGCCGAAGCGTGGGGAGACGACGGAGCTTTCGGCCGGTTCGCCGCCATGCGGGTCCGCGGCGCCCTGCCCCGCAGCGTGGTCGGCGCGTGCTGGGTGCATGGTTTCGCTGTGCAGTCAGCCCTCGCTCACGTCCGGAGCGACATCGGGCGTGCGCATTTTGCGCGCGACCCAGTAGAGCAGGCCGATCGCGGCGAGCGCGTAGATGACATGGCTGACCAGGTCGATCGCGAAGCTGGCGCTGTGCGCGGTGAAGGCGGCCCAGGAGTAAGTCAGCAGCGTGCCCCCGGCGATTCCGAGTCGCTGCTCCGGACCCCAGCCGACCCGGCGCGACCAGCGCGCGGTCAGCACCAGAACGATCGCGGGCCCGACGAGAAAGGCGGCGACCGCTGCGGACCAGACGGGCATGATCAGTCCCGCTTTGAAGATCAGTCCGCCGACCAGCGCGACCGTGCCGGTGACCCACCCGCTCGGCACGCCTCCGCGACTCAAAGCCCCGACGCTGTTCCCGGCCCGGCCGTTTCCCTCGGTCGCGTTGGTTTGCTCGGTCGCGTCGGTTTCCTCTGGCGCGCCGATGTCCCAGGTCATGCGATCACCCCGGGCCGGACCGCGTTCGTGGGGGGCGTTGCGTTGGCCGGTGGCGCCGCGTTGGCCGGTGGCGCCGCGTTGGCCGGTGGCGCCGCGTTGGCCGGTGGCGCCGCGTTGGCCGGTGGCGCCGCGTTCGTGGGTAGCGCTGTGTTGGCCGTGCGCGCCGCGTTCGCCGATGGCGCCGTATTCGTCGGCCGGGGCCGGCTTCGGTAGCAGGAACGCGACCGCGACCAGCACCAGGACGGCCGCGACGGTGCCCAGACGTTGCGGCCCGCTCGCCATCCAGTTGTGGTTGAGCTGGAGGTTCGTGTTGTAGACCGCGAACGAGCCGACCACGAACAGCACTGCCACCACGGTCAGGCCCTTCCAGCCCAGCCACGGCCTTATGCGCCGGGCCGGCGTCGCCTCCTCGACCAGCGCGACCGGCACGCTGACGCTCCAGTACGTGTGCAGCGAGACCACATAGACTAGCCACAGGACGCCGTGACCCTGATCGAGCAGGTTTTGATCGAGGTAGTGCGGGTTGAACAGCGACTGCGTGACCAGGCCCTCCTCGAAGACCCCGTAGGCGAGCCCGAGGAGGATGATCGTCGGCCATCCGCGCCCGCCGCGCCGAGTGAACTCCCTGATCAGCAGGGCCGCGCCGCCGTACATCGGGGCGAACACCGCCACCAGGAAGATCGTCACGATCGGGAAGTCTCCGAGGAAGAACTCACCGACCAGCGGGGCCAGGAAGAAGAGCGCGAGCACGGGCGACAGCCGTTGCAGCAATCGGGGCATGCCGATGAAGTTAGGGCTTGGGCGCGGCTCGCCGCGTCGGCGCGGGAATCGATTCTTGTCCTCCGCCCAGGGGATGAGAAGGCGCCCTTCTCCACCCCCGGGTGGAGACCCAGCATCGGTCCAGGCGGCGACGCGAGCGTCGCGCCTCCGGCCGTACGGTGTCCCGGTGCCCGATCTCAGAAGGCCCGATCTCCGAAGGCTTGCGCTTCCGGCCGGCCGGGCTGCGACCCTGGTCGCCTTGGCCGCCCTCGCGGTCGTCGTCGCGCTGCCTCAGCACCGCCTTCCAGTGGTGGCTGCTCTGGTCGTGAGCGTGGGCGGGGCGGCGTACGGCCTCCGCGTCCCGCCCGATGCATGGAAGCAGCGCCTGATCGGGCTGCTCTTCTTCGCGGCCGGCGGGGTCGCCCTCATCCTCGTCGACGGCCAGGCGCCGGGATGGCTGGCGTGCGGCGCCGCGATCATCGCCGGGCTGGCCCGGCTGCCCCAGCGGGTGGCTCTGTCCTTCGCGATCGCGGTCGCGGTCGCGACCTGCCTGGCCCCGCTCGCGCGCGGCGACCGCGACGAGGTGCCGGCGATGGCCGCCGCGTGCGCGGCTGCCTTGATACTCGGGCTGATCATCGGCGACGTCCGCACGCGCGCGGTCAACGCGGAGCGACTGCTCGCCGCCGAGCAGGCCGCGCAGGAGAGCAGAGCCCAGCGCGACCGGTTCGCCGAGCGGCAGCGCATCGCCCGCGAGATCCACGACATCCTCGCGCATACGCTGTCGGCCCAGTCGGTGCAGTTGGAGGGCGCCCGGCTGCTGGTGCAGACGGAGGCGCCGGCCGGCGACGTGCTGCAGCGCATCCGGGCCGCGCAGCGCCTGGCCCGCGACGGTCTCGAGGAAACTCGGCGGGCAGTGCAGTCGCTGCGCGACGAGATGCCCCCGATCGACACGACGGTCCGCCGCCTGGCCGACGAGGCCGGTGCGCATTTCCGGCTGGTCGGACAGCCCTGGCCGCTCGACGCCCCGGCGGCTCTCGCGGTCGAGCGGACGGTCCAGGAGGGACTCACCAACGCCCGGAAACATGCGCCCGGCGCGGCGGTCACGGTCGACGTCGCGTACGGGAAGGAGAGCGTGACCGTCGCGGTGAGCGACACCGGATCGGGTTGTCCACAGGCCCCGGAAAGTGCGCTGGGAGGTGGGTATGGTCTGGCGGGCATGCGGGAGCGGGCGGCGTTGATCGGGGCGCGGCTCGATTCCGGGTTTCACGGGGAGGGTTTTCGAATATGCCTGACGGTGCCGCGGTGAGCGTGGTCATCGCCGACGATCAACGCATGGTGCGCGAGGGCATCCAGTTGATGCTGTCGCTGGTTGGCGGGGTCGACGTGGTCGCCTTGGCAGCCAACGGGGAGGAGGCGGTGGCGGCGGTCGCCGAGCACGACCCCGACGTGGTGCTGATGGATCTGCGCATGCCGGTCTGTGACGGGGTGTCCGCGACCGAGCGCATCCGTTCGGCGCATCCGCGCACCCAGATCGTGGTGCTGACGACGTTCTCCGATGACGAGGAGGTGCTGGCCGCCTTGCGCGCGGGTGCTCGGGGCTATCTGACCAAGGACGCCGGAGCCGAGGAGGTCACCCGGGCGATCTCCCGCGTCGCGGCCGGCCATGCCGACCTCGACCCAGGTGTGCAGCGACGCCTGCTCGACATGCTGCCGTCGTTCGTCAAGGCGCCGCTGGCCGAGCCCCTCACCGATCGCGAGACCGACGTCCT
The DNA here is from genome assembly GCF_044455125.1 of Actinoplanes sp. NPDC051343. NCBI lineage: Bacteria > Bacillati > Actinomycetota > Actinomycetes > Micromonosporales > Micromonosporaceae > Actinoplanes > Actinoplanes sp. NPDC051343. Next base: position 308,616 of record NZ_JBITEL010000011.1, on the reverse strand, counting down.
CCGCCTGATCGGCGCAGGCCTGTCCAACAGCGAGATCGCCGTGCACCTTCAGGTCAGCGAGTCCACGGTCAAGACCCACGTCAACCATGTCTTCGCCAAGATCAAGGCCCGCGACCGCGCCCAGGCCGTCACCTACGCCTTCCGCAACGGCATCGCCAGCTAGGCAGCCCACTGTGGGGCTCGCGCTTGCTCCCTCGCGGCCGGACGGCAGATCGGCCGTAGCGAGGTTCGCGCCTGCGGGAGTCGCGCCCTGCAGGTCGGCAACTCGGCGCGTTTGCGCTTCGGGGCCTGCAGGGCGGCGCTCAGCCCTTCGTGGTCAGGCGGCACCTTTTTGGGTCAGCCGGGGTCCTTTGCCGTCGAGCGGGCTTTCCGGTCGGGCGGGGCGTTTGCGGTCGGCCGGGGCCTTTGCGGTCACACTGGGCGGTGCGGTCACCCGGGGCCTGCGGTCCGGCGGGGCGTTTGCGGTCGGCCGGGGCCTTTGCGGTCACACTGGGCGGTGCGGTCACACCGGGCCTGCGGTCGGCCGCGGCCTTTGCGGTCGGCCGAGGCCTTGCGGTCACACGGGGCCTTTGCAGTCGGGCGGGGCCTTTGCGGTCCGGCGGGGCCTTCGCCGTCGGGCGGGGGCCTTTGCGGTCGGGCGGGGCCTTCGCGGTCAGGCGGGGCCCTTTGTGGTCAGACGGGCCTGTAGGCCGGCGGCGAATGCGCGCGGATCGGCCAGGTGCGGCCACGTCGGGGTCTGCTGGGGCCAGCTCTTGTAGGCGGTCAGCACCTCGGGATCGGCGCGGGGCGTCGCGTACGGCCGGAAGTGCTCGGGGATGTCGGCATGGGCGTCCCCGAGGTCGTCGACCGTGAGGACCTCGTGGGCTGCGAACCGCGCCCCGAACGCGGTGGCCAGGGCGGCGCTCTCGGCGTGCCCGACCACTATCGGCGCCCGGTGCAGGTCCAGTTTGTGCACCAGCTGGGCCAGGTCGTGGGCCAGCTTCGCCGGGTCGTGGTCCTTGCGCGCCGGCGAGTCGCCGTGTCCGGGCAGGTCGGGTGCGAGCACCGTGCAGGTGGTTGCGGCGGCCAGTTCGGCGGCGACCGGCCACCACATCGTCCGGTCGAAGAGCAGCCCGTGCAGCAGCAGCACCGGGCGTCCGAACCTGCCCCAGCGGTCGTAGACCAGCAGGCGCGCCGGTCCGCCGATGGCGTGCGTGGTCCGGCGGGGCGGTTGCGGCTCCATAACCGGTCAACGGTGGTGCCCGCGAATGGATGCGGGGCGACCAGCGGCGACAAGTGCTCGGAGGCGCCGCGCTGCCGGTGGATCGCCGTCGGCGTCAACGGACCGATTAACCGGCGGGACCGACGGCGCCGGTCCAGAAGCGTCCTAGTCGTCGTGCTGGACGACGTTGACGACGTTGCCGTCGGGGGCACGCACCAGGAAACGGTGCACGCCCCACTCCTCGGTCTGCAGGGGATGCACGATCTCGTAGCCCAGGCGCTGCGCCTCCGCGTATGCCCCCTCGACGTCATCCGTGTGGATGGAGACCGCCGCGTCGTCGGCCGCCGTGGCGTCGCTCGTCACCAGCTGGACCTGGGCCCCGGAGCGCGGCGACGTGTAGCGGGCGACCCAGCCCATGTTGAACTCCTCGTTGGAGAGCCCGAGGAATCCGGTGTAGAAGTCCTTCGCCGCGTTCACGTCCGCGACCTTCAGATTGGCCATGATGCGTTTGGCGTGCATGAGCTGATTGTCCACCGAACACACGGTGTACGGTCTCCGCATGCGTCTTCCCACCGCGGCGGTGACCGCAGGCTCCCTGATCGGCGGATGGCAACTGGCCCGTCGCACCGGCGTCCGCCCGCTCGGCGGTGTGGTCCTGGCCGCGGGCGGCGTGCTGGCCGGCCGCGAGTGGGCCCGGCGCACCAGCCCGGCGGTCACGGGTGCGCTCGTCGCGACGTACGTCGGTGCCTTCGCCCTTTCCCACCCGCTGGCCAAGCGCATCGGCGCCTGGCCCTCGGTCCTCGCCGTCTCCGCCGTGACCGCCGCCGCCTCCTGGGCCGCCGCCGACCGGCGCTGACCGCTGCTACGCCGCAACGAATACCGCCTGCCTGAGGCGGGCGGAGCCGTCGGCCCGGCGCTGCGCATCTGCCAGTTCGCCGGCACTGTCAAGCTGCGCCCTGACCGGATGTCACTGCGGCCGTCAGCTCGGCGGCGGACTGACCAGCTTTTCCCGAGCCGCCAGCAGCACCACGATCGTCGCGACCGCGGTCAGCGTGCCGACCGGCAGGTACCAGACGGTGAGCACTGCGATGATCAGCAAGGCCCACCAGGCCCGCCGTGACGAGCTGGACAGCAGCATGGCGACGGCCACCAGCCAGCACACGCCGAGCGCCACGAAGCCGGGCCCGAAATCCATGGGGTCGATGCCGGTGGCATGGATGACGTGGCGCCACGGCCCCGGTGTCGCCGAACCCATGTAAACCCCGGTGGCCAGCACATGAATGCCGTCCACCACCTGGTAGCCCCCGGTGATCAGGGCGAGCACGGTCAAAAGGACGCGGGCCGGCATTTCGGGGAGTTTAGTACCCCGGCGCCCACCGGCCTCGTCCGCGGGGTTTCGTGCCCATGGCGTAGCGGGCCGGGTGCGAAAGGGGGGCGGCATACCTCAAGGCGCGGGCCCGGCTGCCGATCGAGGGACTGAATCTGTGAAATCCCTTGAAAGGTGCTGTCCGGATGCAACCTGAGCAGAACTCGCAGACGTGGGCGTCGCAGGGGTACACGGGCCAGGACGGTTCGGTGCCGCCGGGGCAGCAGCAGGATAACGGCGCATGGCCCGGGCCGGCCGCCGACCCGGGTGGCGCGACCTGGGCCGGGCAGGTCCCGGTCGCCGGGCAGCTGGATCCGGCGGCCCGGCATGGCGCAGCCGGACCGTATGCGTCGCAGCAGCAGCCGAGCGGCCTGTGGCAGGAGCAGAGCGGCGGCCACCAGAACGCGGACGCCCCGCACCCGGGTGGACCGTGGCCGGGTCACGCCGAGCACCAGCAGCTGTCGGCGCCGCCGATGCGCGCGACGGGCAGCTCGTGGCCGGGGTACGCGGCCGAGCAGCTGCCGGCGGCACCGGCGTCGTGGCCGGGGTACGCGGCCGAGCAGCTGCCGGCGGCACCGGCGTCGTGGCCGGGGTACGCGGCTGAGCAGCAGCTATCGGCGGCACCGGCGTCGTGGCCGGGTTATTCGGCCGAGCAGCAGCCGCAGGCGACACCGGCGTCCTGGCCCGGGTACGCCGCTGAGCAGCAGCTGCCCGCGACACAGGCGCCCGCACCGGCTGGATCCTGGCCGGCGCCCGCGGGCGGGCAGCCGATGGCATCGGCTCCGTTGTGGCAGGAGCAAGGGATCGAGCAGCAGCAGATGTCCGGGCTGCAGGCACCGGCTCCGGGTGGGGCGTGGCCGGGGCAGCAGCAGTCGTCCGGATTGCAAACGCCTGCGCCGGGCGGATTCGGACAGGCACAGACGGCTGAGCAGCCGGCGGCTCCGGCCGGATTCTGGCAAGGTCAAGCGGCGGAGCAACATATGTCCGGGCTGCAGACATCGGCTGGGCAGTGGCAGGTTCCGACGGCCGAATACCAGAGCCTGGGAACGCCAGTGCCCGGTGGCCCGCCGCAGCAGCCGGCATCAGCGCCCCCGCCCGATGGGCCCTGGCCGAACCACGCCGGGGAGGCGGCCGGCGCGTCCGGCAGCGGCCTATGGCAAGCCCAGGCCCAGGCCCAGACGCGGACGCCGACCGGCGGCCCGGCACAATCGGCCCGGCCATCGCCGAGCGGACTATGGGCGGCCCAGGCCGGTGGAGCTCATCAGGCGAGCGGACAGCCGGCGCCGCAATGGGCGGCTCAGGCTGGGGCAGTTCCTCAGGCGAGCGGACAGCCCGCACCGGCGTCGCAGTGGGCGGACCAGGCCGGAGGAGCACCTCAGGCGAGCACGCAAGCCGTGCCCGCACCACAGTGGGCCGCCCCACCTGAAACGGCGCCCCACCCGGATGGCGGATGGATTCCTCCCGCATACCCCGGCCCGGGCGACGCCCAGCCCTGGATGGTGCAGTTCAACTCCCAGCCGGCCATCGCCCCCGCGCGGCGCCGTAACCCCTGGAAGGCGGTGGTCTTCGGGGTCGCCGGGCTCGTTGCGGTGCTCGGGGCCGGGGCGGGCGGGGTCAACGCGTACGCGAAGCACTCGGTCTGTTCGACGCTCAAGGGTGAGTCTTCGCAGATGAGCTCGGGTTCGTCGGCGAATGACGACGCCGGGCCGACGGCGGCCGACCTGGCCGAGATGCGGAAGGACGCCGACACGTTGCGCAGCTACGGGCGCATGCTGGTGTTCAGCGGTGACCTGCGGGAGGCCGTCGACGGGCTCGCCGACGACGAGGACCAGTTCGTCGACCTGCTGAAGTCGGTGAGCGCGGACACCGCCGGCGACGAGGCGGCGGCCAAGAAGGCGCTCACCCGGATGGTCACGGTTGCCGGGTCGGTGAACAGCCACGCCCGGCAGGCGCAGGGCGCCTGCGGGCTGCCGGTGACCGGCATTTTGGACGATTAACCCAGGCCGATGGCCTTCTTGAAGGCGTCGGGCATCGGTACGGTCTCGGTCGCTGCCGGGCGGGCGACGCTTACGGGTACGCCGTAGTCGTAGTACGCCGTGTTCAGCTCGCCGGCGCCGCTGAGCACCGAGTTCATGTCGAAGATCAGGGACGTGAGGCGGCCCTGGGGGTCGAGTCTGGCCGTGAACGGTACGGCCTTGAGCTTGCCGGTCAGGCTGCTCGGGAGCTGGGCGGCGCCGTGGCTGAGGTCGGCCTTGCCCGAGTAGGTGCCGTCGGCCGTGCGCCGGACCGCGCTCGCGTCCTTGAGCAGTTTGGCCGCGGAGGCCGCCTGGTTGTGGTCCGGGCTGAGCGGGTTGGTGGCCGGGAGGCCCTTGGTGTCGGCGTGCATCCATTTGCCGGGGGTGGCGTGCAGCGCGTCGGCGCTGTCGCCGGTGACCTGCACGTACTGGTCGGTGCCGAGTTGGCGCACGCTGATCGTGGCACCGTTCTGCAGCAGGGTGTCGATCTCGCTGGTCCGGGCGCTCAGGTCGATCGACCCGGTGGCCTCCTGGCCGAGCGCGGAGAACTTCAGCTTGAACGGCTGCGCGCCGAGCCGCCCGGCCGCGGCGAGCAGGGCCTTGCCCGGGTCGGCGGGCACCTGCACGCTGGGCTGGGCACTCGGCGAGGCGGGCGGGCCGGCCGACGGCGCGGACGCGGACGTGGCCGGGGCCGGGGCCGAGTCGGGTTTGCACGCCGCGAGCGCGAGAACGGCGGCCACACCCACGCCCAGAGTGGTCCACTTCGGCACGGCTGACTCCCATCGTTTAGGCGCCCGAATCTAATCGACGGCCGCAAAACACCCGAGGGGAGTGCCGGGCCGGTGGGTGCCGGCCCGGCGGGGGATCTACGGGGTGACCACCGTGCCGCCGAAGGTGACGGTCAGGTGGCCGTTGGAGGCGAACGACCAGCCCAGGCTGCCCGAGTACGCGGAGCAGCGGGAGCCGTTCGTACCCGTGAAGAACTGGTTGTCGCTGCCGACCGTGCCCACGGTCTTGTCGTTGGAACCGGTCACCGCGAAGCGGCACGACGTGTTGCTGGTGAACGTCGACGTGCCCTCGTCGAACGAGAAGTTGCGTTCGGCGTTGTCGATGCTCGCGTTGTGGGAGATCGTCATCGAGCCGGGGTTGCTGTTGTAGGTGAAGCCGTGGTGGCCGTTGTGGTAGGCGATGTTGCCCTGGATGTTGTGGTTGACCTTGATGTCTTCGCCGCCGAGCTTGAAGCCGTTGCGGTCGCCGGCGTCGTTGACCTGGCCGTTGGTGAGGGTGCCGTTGTTGTACGACAGCGAGTTCAGGATGGTGACCGGGCCGATCGGGCCGGTGTCGGTCTTGGTGTAGAGGTCCCAGCCGTCGTCGATGTTGTTGTGCGAGACGTCGTACTGGAAGACGTTGCCGGAGCCGGCCGTGAGCTTGGCCGCGAAGCCGTCGGCGTCCTCGCCGTCGGAGTCGGCGTTGTCGTGCGATTCGGAGCTGATGATCTGGTTGTTCGCCGGCCACTGGGCCTGCGGGGTGTCCGAGGCGATGCGGGAGATCTGCAGGCCGCTGTCGTGGTTGAAAGCGGTCACGATGCGTTCGATGACGTTGTTGCTGCCGCCGACGAAGATGCCGTTGTCCCCGGCGCGTTGCACCGTGATGCCGTAGACGTGCCAGTAGTTGCCGTTGACCGCGAGGCCGCGGTTGTTGTCGGCTTCGGCCATCGCCGAGAAGTTGAGCACCGGGGTCTCACCGGGGTACGCCGACAGCGTCTTGCGGGCGCTCGACGTGCCGTTGTTGCCGGGTGCGATCGTCACCGTGGTCGATAGGTTGTAGGTGCCGCCGCGCAGGTAGACCGTGCCGCCGGCCGCGATCCGGGTGATCGCCGAGGTGATCGTGGTGGGCGCCGCCTGGGTGCCGGCCGCGCTGTCCGACCCGTTGGGTGCGGCATAGACGGCGCCGGACGTGGGCGGCGTGGTCGGCCCGGTGGTGGGTGGCGTGGTGGGCGGCGTAGTGGGGGGCGTGGTCGGTGGCGTCGTCGCCGGCCCGGTGGTGGGCGGAACGTCGCCGCTGGTGGAAACGGTGACGTCGTCGAAGCCGGCCGTCGCGTACGCGGTCTGCAGTCCGATCCGTCCGTTCCCGGCGACCGAACTGGTGCCCGAGCCGACGGACGTGCCGTCGAACGCGGCACTGATCGTGGAGCCGGAGACCGAGAGGCTCACGGTGTGCCACGTATTCACCGCGACGCTCCGCGACGCCGAGGCGATAACGGTCACGCTTCCGCTGTTGACCGCTTGCAGCTGTACGGCGGAGGCCGACAGCGCCACCCGGTAGAACGTGGTCGAGCTCTTGGCCCGCGCCAGCAGCCCGGCGTAGCCGCCCGACGAGAACGACAGCGGCTTCACCCGGGCCGACACGGTGTAGTCGGTCCACGCGGCGTCGCCGGCGAACTCGCGGGCGTTCTCGCTGCTTGCGTTGGTCTGCCGGAGCGTCTGGGAGCCGTCGCTGACGACCGACCAGGTGCCGCCGGATTTCGACCAGCCGCCGGCGCCCGACTCGAAGTCGGCGCTGAACACGGTGGCCGCCTCGGCGTTGCTCACGAAGACGAACATCCCGGCGGTGACCAGGGTGGCCAGGCCGCCGGCACCGGCCAGGCGGCGACATCGGCGGATGCGAGCTGAGGATGACATGCGGTGTTTCTCCTTGTCGCAAATGGATGCCCGCCGGGAGTGACAGAAGAGCCGAGCCATTGCAACAAATGGCAGAGGATTTGCAATTTCAGATGGCGACGGCGCAGCTGAAGGCGGTATCCGAGGACGGGTATTTCGCTTCGGAATCTTTCACGGGAGATATACGTGAGTCAATGACAACCATTTGCAGGTTTGTTGCAGAAAAGAATTAGAGTGCGCCGGCGATCGCCGCTCGGGTGCGCGCGTCGGCCGGCACCAGGATGCGCAGGCGCAGCCACGGCGCGTGCGTGGGGCGGCTCTGGCCGGACAGCAGGTGCAGGGGCCCGAGCTCGCGGTGCGCGATGTGTTTCGCGGCCGGCTCCATCGCCTGCACGTCGTGCTGCTCCCACCAGTCCCGGAAGTGGACGCTGGTGGCGGACAGCGCGCTGACGAGCGATTCGAAGGACGGGTCGCCGGGGTTCCGCGCGTACTCGGTGCGGAAATCCAGCAGATTGGCCCGGGCGGTCTGCTCCCAGGCGGGCGTGCCGGGCCACGAGTCGTCGGCGAACAGCCAGACCAGCAGGTTGCGGTGCGCCGGCGGCGCCGAGACGAGGTCCGCCATGATCAGCTCGGCGGCCCGGTTGTGGGCGAGCACGTCGAACCGCGGACTCAGGACGAAGGCGACATGCGGCAGGAGTCCGTCGATGAGGGCGGCCGTCTCGTCGTCGACGGGGTCGGAGGCCGGGGAGACCGGGGCCGCGACGCCGGCCAGCAGGAACAGATGCTCGCGCTCGGAGGGCGACAGGAGCAGCGCCCGGCTCAACGCGGACAGCACCTGGTCGGAGGGTGTGACGTCGCGTCCCTGCTCGAGCCAGGTGTACCAGGACAACCCGACCCCGGACAGCTGGGCGACCTCCTCGCGGCGCAGGCCGGGCGTACGCCGGCGGCCCGCGCCCGCCGGCAGCCCGACATCGCCCGGGCGGACCGCCGCCCGCCGGGTGCGGAGAAAATCGGCCAGCTCGGCCCGCCGCGCGTCGGCCGGGCTGCCGGCCGGGGCCGCGGCGGAGGGTGGTGGTCGGAGTCCCACGATCAACCATCATCTCCTGCCCGGGGCCGCGGAAGCCAATCATGGTGCCGTGACCACAACACCAGCCGACATCCGATGGAAGCCGAACCAGAAGGTCCACGAGCTGGACCGGGGCCGGGTGACGGTCGAGGAGCGCGACCGCACCCAGCCGTTCCTCCTGCTGCACGGGGGAGCGGGCCCGGCCTCCGTGCAAGGGTTCGCCGACCTCCTGGCCGCCCGTTGGAACGCCCGCGTCCTCGTGCCGACCCACCCCGGTTTCGACGGCACCCCGCGCGCGGACACCCTCGACAGCGTGCAGGCCCTCGCCGATCTCTACGCCGACCTGCTGGAGGACGAGGACCTCTGGGACGTCACGGTGATCGGCAACTCGATCGGCGGCTGGATCGCGGCCGAGCTCGGGCTCCGGCAGAGCCCCCGGGTCAGCGGCGTCGCCCTGGTCAACGCCGTCGGGATCGACGTGCCCGGGCATCCCATCACCGACGTCTCCGCGCTCACCCCCGACCAGCTGCGCCGGTTGTCCTTCCACGACCCGGAACGCTTCCCGCCCGACCCGGCGCGACGGCCCGGACCCGACCTGGCGGCGCTCGCGGCGTACACCAAGATGAGCATGACCGATCCCACCCTGCGCGACCGTCTCGCCGCCCTGGATCTTCCGGTCCAGGTCGTCTGGGGTGAGTCGGACGGCATCGCCGTGCCGGCCTACGGCCGGGCCTTCGCCGAGGCGATCCCGGGCGCCCGGTTCACGCTGATCCCCGGCGCCGGCCATCTGCCGCAGATCGAGGCGCCCGAGGAACTTCTGGCCGCGATCGGGGCCGCCCGATGAGGGTGACCAGGATCGGACACAGCTGTCATCTTCTCGAGATCGGCGGCCGTACGCTGCTGACCGACCCGTGGTTCACCGTGACGCCGACCTACGACCCGGGCGAGCACGTCGCGCTGACCGTAGACCGGCTGCCGGAGCTCGACGGCATCCTGATCACCCATGAGCACTACGACCACTGCGACCTCGACGCGATCACCAGCCGGACCGACGTGCCGATCGTGGCGCCGCACACCGTGGTGGGCCGGGCGCGCGACCTCGGCTTCCGGGAGGTACGCGAGCTGGAGGCCGGGGACAGCACCGAGTTCGGCGACGTGACCGTGACCGCGACTCCCGGCCTGCACGGTGTGCACGAAGTGACCTACGTGATCCAGGGTGAGGGTCAGACGGTGTTCTTCGGCGGCGACACGCTGCGGATCCCGGAGCTGGACGAGCTGCCCCAGAGGTTCGGCCGGTTCGACCTGGCCCTGCTGCCGATCAACGGGTTGTGCATCCGCCCGGCCGGCCACCGCCAGGTCGTCATGAACGCCACCGAGGCGGCCGGGCTGACGGCCGCCCTCCAGCCGCGGACCGTGGTCCCGCACCACTACGCCTTCACCAGCGGCCGCCTCGGCGACCTGCTGATCACGAAGGCGGAGCGGCAGCCGGTCGCCTTCGCCGACGAGGTTCGCCGGCTCGCCCCGGCGACCGAGGTGCGGCTGCTCCTGCCCGGAGTCCCGCTGACCCTCTGATGCGTATTTGCCGATCGGGCGGGTACACCAGGTCCGTGTCCATCACCGTGCGTACCGTCGACGCCCCGCCCGAGCAGGTTTTCGCCGTCCTGGCCGACGGCTGGAGCTACAGCGACTGGGTGGTCGGCACCTCGCACATCCGCGACGTCGACAAGAACTGGCCCGAGGTCGGCAGCAAACTGCACCACAAGGCCGGCCCGTGGCCGTTGTCCCTGCACGACTCGTCGACCGTCACCGAGATGACCAGAGACCGCCACCTCAACCTGCAGGCCGGTCTCTGGCCCCTCGGCGAGGCCAACGTCGACCTACTGCTCGAACCGGCCGGCCCCGGCCGCACCCGGGTCGTCATGCGCGAGGACTTCGAGAGCGGCCCCCTGCGCGGCCTGCGCAACGGGCTGCACCACCTGGTGCTGCACCGCCGCAACGTCGAGGCGCTGCGCCGCCTGGCCGATCTGGCCGAGCACCGCGAGTCAGCGCGGCATCCGCAGGTCAGCTAGCCGTCCCCGGCCCAGCACCTCCGACTGCCAGGCGGTCGTGCACGTGCCGCCGTCCGGGTCGATCACCACGTGCAGCCGGTGCGGCGTCTCCACGAACATCACGTCGACCAGCAGCCTTCCGCCCGACCAGGCGTGCGCGGTCGCGATCGGCCCATCGACGAACCAGGCATCGGGCGGGCCGAGCCGGGCGGTCACCTCCGGGCCGTCGTCGGTCAGGGAGATTTCGTACGGCGTGAGCCGCACCGACCGCACGGAGCCCGCGACCGGGGTGAACGACCCCCTCGGGAGTTGCCGTTCCGGCGAATCGCCCTCCGGCCGGGGCAGAACCGGCCACTCGAACGGCCACCGCCCGGCCGGCCCGGACGCCGACGTCAGCGCCGGCAGCAGGTGCTCCCACAGGGCCTCGAGCATGCGGTGCATGGCCGGGCTCTGCGCCGTCATCGCGACGACCGCGTCCGCCTCCGGCAGGATCACCATGAACTGCCCGTGTGCGCCGTCCCCGCGGTAGCCGTGCCGGGCCCGCCAGAACTGGAACCCGTAGCCCTGATCCCAGTCCGGCTCGCCGGGCCGGTTCGACGCCACGTGGAACCGGGTGGCCTCCTCGACCCACGACTCCGGCAGCAGCTGCGACCCCTGCCAGCGTCCCCGGTCGAGATAGAGCTGGCCCAGCTTCGCGATCGCCGACGTCGTGGTGAAGAGACCGGAGAAGCCCTGCTCACGGCCGACCGGGTCGGAGAGCCACCCGTACGTCGAGATGCCGAGCGGATCGAAGAGCCGCGGCCGCAGATAGTCGATCAGCGACCCGCCGCTGACCTCGCGCACGATCGCCGCGAGCGTGTTCGTGCACGGCTGGTTGTATTCGAAGTGGCTGCCGGGCTCGAAGGGCGGCGGCAGCAGGAGAAGCCCGAGCGCCATGTCCCCGTCGCCCGCCGCGAGCGCCGCGTCGGCCATGTCGGCGTCGTGCCCGCTCGCCATCGAGGCGACGTCCCGCACCCGGGTCGCCCGCGACCATTCGTGGGTGACCCTCGGCTCCCAGCCCGGAAAGTACGACAGGACTGGCGCATCCAGGTCGACCAGTCCCTCGGCGACCGCGAACCCGAGCGCCGTCGACGTGAAACTCTTGCTCAGCGAATAGAGCAGGTGCGGCCGGTCCGGCCCGTAGGGCGCCCACCACCGCTCGGCGACCACATGACCGTGCCGCAGCACCATCAGACTGTGCAGCTCGACGTCGGGCATCGGCGCCAGCGCGGCGACGAACGCGTCGATGCCGCGGGCGTCCACGCCCTGCTCGGCCGGGGTGCTCCGGGGAAGCTCGTCCATCTGACCTTTATAGCGCTTCGGCATTCGTCATTTCTATGGGGGCGATAGAAAGAAACGAATGCTCTTTTCCGGCGGCCGGTGTTAGTTTCCCGGAGTTGTATTCTTGTCGGCGCACGAAAGAGGGAACGGCAATGCCAGTCACCCGAATCGCGATCCGTCGGGGCAAAACGGCCGAATGGAAACAGGCCGTTCTCGACGGCATCCACGAGGCGATCCGCGAAACCGTGCACATCCAGGACGGCGACCGGTTCATGGCGCTCACCGAACACGGCGAGGGCGAATTCGCGTACGGCGACTTCCTCGGCATCGACCGCTCCGGCGACCTCGTGCAGATCCAGATCTTCTGGGCCCCGAAACCGGTCGAGGCCAAGCTCGCCATGTACCGCGGCATCGTCGAGCGCCTCGGCACGAACCCGGGCGTGCGCCCCGAGGACGTCCTGATCTCGGTCGTCGAGTCCCCGCCCGAGAACTGGTCCTTCGGCCACGGCGAAGCCCAGTTCCACCGGCCCGCCTGACTGCCTACCGGGACGAGCCGGACGTCGAGGCGCTGACGGTCGACGTCACCGACGACGCGGGATCCGGGACGCCGCGTACCTTAAGAAGCAGGCGGCGGAAAACTCGGCCGGCCGCGTCGGCACGCCCGGGGACATCGCGTCGGCGGTATTGTTCGCCATGACCAACTCCTTCCTGACTGGAGTGACCTTGAAGGTCGACGGCGGCGAGCCGCTGACGTGAGCGGCGGCCGGCTCCTCTCGCTCAACGTCGGGCTGCCCAAGGACGTGGCCTGGCAGGGCCGCACCGTGCACACCGGGGTCTTCAAGAGCCCGGTCGACGGCGCCCGCATGGTGCGCCGCCTCAACATCGACGGCGACGGCCAGGGCGACCTGGCCGGCCACGGCGGCGAGATGCGGGCGGTGCTGGTCTATCAGCGCGAGTCGTACGAGCACTGGCAGCAACACCTGCACCGCGACCGGCTCGACTTCGGCTCGTTCGGGGAGAACTTCACCGTCGAGGGCCTGCCCGACCACGAAGTGCACATCGGCGACCGCTACCGGATCGGCGAGGCCGAGTTCGAGGTCACCCAGCCGCGGGTGACCTGCTTCCGGGTCGGCATGCGCCTGGGCGAACCGGCCATGCCGTCGCTGCTCGTGGCCCACCGGCGGCCCGGCTTCTACCTGCGCGTGATCGCCGAGGGGCGCGTCGCGTCCGGCGACGAGATCGTGCGTACCCGGGTCGGCAAGCACGCGTTGAGCGTGGCCCAGATCGATGGTCTGCTCTACCTTCCGCACCGCGACCCGGAGACGCTCCGCAAGGCGGTGACGATCGAGGCGCTGAGCCCGGGCTGGCAGCAGTCCTTCCGCGACATGCTGGCCGCGGTCGAGAAGGGCGGCCCGATCGACACCCCGGCGGTCGGTGTCGAACCGGGCTGGCCCGGCTTCCGCCCTCTCGTGGTGGTGCGCGCGCAGGCCGAGACGCCGTTCGTCACGTCGTTCTGGCTGGGGACACCCGACGGTTCGGCGCTACCGGCGCCGGCGCCGGGCCAGTTCCTGACCGTACGCGTGAGCAGCGCCGGAGACCCGCCTCCCGTCCGCAGCTATTCGATCTCCGGCGTGCCGGACGCCCGGTCCTACCGCATCAGCGTGAAGCGCGAGCCGCACGGCACGGTCAGCGACTACCTGCACGACAAACTGCTGGCCGGGGCGACCGTCGAGGCGGCCGCACCCCGCGGCGACTTCACGCTCGCCGACGGCGACGGGCCGGTCGTGCTGGTCTCGGCCGGCATCGGCGCCACCCCGGTCCTGGCAATGCTCCGGCGGCTGGCCGACCAGCACTCGCCGCGTGAGGTGTGGTGGCTGCACGCGGCCCGCGACCCGGCCGAACACGCGTTCGCGGCCGAGGCGCACAAGCTGCTGGCCGGGCTTTCCCACGCCCACGAGCGCATCTTCTATTCACGCCCGCCCGCGCCGGCGCCCGGCGCCGCCTGGACGGCCGGGAGGCTGACCGGCGACGCCGTGCGGGCCCTCGGTCTGCCGGTGCATGCTACGGCGTACGTCTGCGGTCCCGACGCCTTCATGGTGGCCATGCGCGAAGCCCTGGTGGCAGCGGGCCTTCCCGCCGGGAACGTGCACAGCGAACTGTTCGGGGCGCGCCCACCGATCAACCCGGGCGTGACCGGTGTGCACGTGGTGCCGCCGCACCAGCCGCCCGGCACGCCCGGCACCGGGCCGCTGGTCACGTTCGCCCGCAGCGGCATGAGCAGCCGCGCGTCGGCCCGCTTCGGGTCGCTGCTCGAACTGGCCGAGGCGTGCGACGTCCCGACACAGTGGTCGTGCCGCACCGGCGTCTGCCACACCTGCGTGACGCCGCTGCTCTCCGGCACCATCGACTACACCAACCCGCCGCTCGAGGAACCGGGACCGGGCGAGGTCCTCGTCTGCTGCGCCCAGCCCCACGACGACGTCGTGCTCGACCTGTAGGGGCGATGCCGCATCGGATGATCCGTGCTGTGATTTCTGGTCGGGCGTCGTTACGGTTCGGGTATGGCTGGCCCGGCCGGATGGCTGTTGCGGCGCCGACTCTTCACTATCGGCGTCGCGGTAGCGGTGGCGGTGGCCGGGGCTTCGGCGGCACTGGCCGATCACAAGACCGGGTGGACGGTCGTCTTCGCGGTCGTCGCGGTCGTCGTCGGTTCCTTCGGGCCGACGGTGATCGATCGGTGGGCGGCACACGAGGAAAAGCAGCGGAGGCGGGCCGAGCTCAAGCGTGACGTCGAAGTCAGGAGGACGGGTTCGGCGTCGTGGTTGCTGCACCCCGATCGGCATGTGGTGCCGTTCTTCGGTCGTGCTCGGGCGCTGGCCGAGCTGGAGGCCTGGGCCACCGACCCCGGCAGCCCGGTGGTCCGGCTCGTGACGGGCGCCGGCGGTGTCGGCAAGACACGCCTGGCTCAGCACTTCACGGACCGGCTCGCGGGGTGGGAGGTCACGTCGGCTCACCTCGACGACGAGGAGAAGATCGTCGAGCATGTGACGGCCGGGAACCGGGGCCATCGCCGGCTGGTGCTGGTGGACTATGCGGAGGCCCGCAACCCGGTCGGGCTGGCGCGGTTGTTGTGGGTGGCCCACGAGACCGGCGGGGTGAAGGTACTGTGCCTGGCCCGCCACGCGGGCGAGTGGTGGACAACCCTTTCGAAGAGCTTCTTAGCGCAAGGCAGCCTGCTCGACCAGTTGACCGAGCCGTCCAACGTGCTCGAGCTCGCTCCCCAGGTGGGCGACCAGTCGCCGGGACAGGTCGTCGCGGATGCGGTGGCCGCGTTCGCGGATCGGCTGGGCCGGCCGGTGGTGAAGGTCCCGGACCGCACCCGGGATCCGCAGGCGCCGGTGCTTCAGTTGCACGCGGAGGCGTTGGTCCTGGTGATGGACGGCGGCTACCGGAAGGGTCGGCACGACGTTTTGAGCGAGGTCCTTCGCCACGAAGCCCGCTATTGGCGAGGTGCGGCGAGTCGCGCGCACCTGCCCTCGGTTGAAGATCCGCATTCGGACGCGGTGCTCCGTCAGCTCGTGGGTCTGGCCACCCTGCTCGGCGCCGATGACTCCGGGCAGGTGAAGGCGCTGGTCAAGCGGGCGCCGTTGCTGTCAGATGCGGACGCCGACGCGACACGGCGCTATGCCAGCTGGCTCGGCGATCTATATCCGCTGGACCCGGAAGGCGGCGGTGGCCTCGGAGTGGTGCAACCGGATCTGCTGGCGGAGGCGCTGGCGGTCCGGGTCCTGGAGGAGTGTGAACCCGCTGAGAGAACCCAGGTGTTCACCGTGCTCCGCCCGGAACAGGCGGTGCGGGCATTGACCGTGCTCGGCCGTGCGTGCGCCCACCAGCCGGCCGCCGACGACCTGATCGGCATCGCCCTGCGCGCGGATGTGCCGCAGATGATCGCGGCGGTGGTGCAGGTCGCCGTGCAGTTCCCCGGCCGCTTCACGCGACGGATGGCGGAGTTGGTCGATTCCGCCGACCTCGACTGGTACCAGGCGTGTGAGCTGGCCGGCCGAATTTCGCACCCGACGGTCGAGCTCGGCCGCTTGGCCACCGCACTCACAACCCGGATTGTCGAGCACTTCCCGTCCGCGGCCCCGCCGTCGATACGCGCGTTCTGGGCCAGCTCGAACGCGATCCGGCTCAACGACGTGGGCCGTGGCGCTGACGCGCTCGTGGCCGGGCAGAAGGCCGTCGATCTGTATCAGGAGCTCGCGGCTACGAACGCTGATGAGTTTCTGCCCCTGCTGGCACGAGCGGTGAACAATCACGCTTCACGCTTGGCCGAGGCGGATCAGGAAGAGGAGGCGCTGAGGTTCAGCCAGTATTCCGTCGACCTCCGTCGCAAACTCGTTGTCTCTGACCAGTTCACCTACCTTCCCGACCTGGCCAACGCGGTGATCAACCATGCGCTGCGGCTGGCGAGGGCGGTCCGGGAGCCCGAGGCGCTGGACTTCAGCCAGGAGGCCGTCGGTCTCTACCGGAAACTCGTGACTCCGAACTGCGACAAGTACCGCCCCGAGTTGGCCATGGCGCTGAATAATCATGCGCTGCGGTTGGCCACGGCAGGCCGCCCGAACGCGGTCGCGACGATCCGGGATGCCGTCGGCCTGGGGCGCGAGCTGGTCGGCAAGAACAGGGACGCGCATCTTCCCGTGCTGGCCGCGTCGCTGTGCAATGTCGGCAGTGTTGGCTTCGAAGTAGGCGATGTCGACGACGAGGTCATAGCCCTGACCGCGGAAGGGTTGCGGTACTTCGAGGAGCTCGCCCGGGCAGAACCCGGCGCTTACGCCCGGCGGCGTGACCAAGCAGCCTCGGTTCTCACCGAGCTACACGATTCGGTGGCTTGATATCGACGGGAGAAGTCGCATGAGTGGAGCTCATCGGGTGGCGGGCGGCCGGATTCAGGCTCCGATTACGGGATCGGCACGGCAAGGGCCATTGTCGGAGCGTTGGGTCGGGCGGCTCCTGCCGCCGAGCCGTCGGCCGTCCGGCCGACCTGGCGTCACCTTGTGGTGCGGGACGCCGACCGGGTCGTCGCCGGCATTCGCCGGCCGCGGGCGCTGTACGAGAGCGGCTCTGCGCCACGCTGCCCGCGACGATGTCACCCCGAACAGGGTGGACCGTTGCCCGGTCGCCGAGGAGATCAGGAGCCGCTGAAGCCGCGCTCCTGACGGACCAGGACTTTGCCGTGCGGGTCCCGGATGTCGGTGACGCTCGCGTAGGTGCGCCGTCCCGGTCGTTGTCGGTGACCGGCCGGTCGCGGTCATGCGTCTTTTCTGCCGGCGATCCATGTTTTCGATATCGGCTGCTCGCCGATTCGGGGCTACGATCGCGGCGATGGCCACACTGCGAGCGCTGGAGTGTCTGGTCGCGCTGGTCGAGGCGGGTTCCGTCACCGGTGCGGCGGCCGCGCTGCATCTGTCGCAGCCCGCGCTGTCGCATCAGATCTCGGCGCTGGAGAAGGAGATCGGCACCCCGGTGGTCGAGCGGCTGCCCCGCGGCATCCGGCCGACCGCGGCCGGGATCGCCGTCGCCCAGGAGGCCCGCAGCGCCCTGCACCACGCCGGGCTGGCGGTGACGATCGGGCGCAAGGTGGGTGAGGGCCGGGCCGGCCGGCTGCGTGTCGCCTCGGCCGAGACGATGACGACGTGGCTGCTCACCCCGGCGATGCGGGCGTGGCGGCTGCGGCACCCGGAGGTCGCGTTCGAGCTGAGCGAGTTCTCCAGCGCCGACCGCATGGACCGGTTCCTGGCCGACGGCCACGCCGACCTCATTGTCGGCCCCCGGCCCACGGTGACCGCCCAGCACGTCGAGGTCCTGGGCGTCGAGGAGATGGTCGTGGTGGCCGGCCCGGGGCACCGCTTCGCGGGTGAGGCCGCGGTCGCGCTGGCCGCGGTGGCGAAGGAGCCGTTCATCCACTACGACCCGGAGAACGGCATGTCGGTCTGGGTCGACGAACTGGCCGCCGAGCACGGCATCGGCTTCGACACTGTGCTGCGCACCCGCAGCCCGCGTACGGCGGCCCAGCTGGCGGCGGCCGACATGGGTGTCACGATCGTCCCGGTGTCGGCGCTGCCGGGCCGCCGCGACGGCACGGTCCGCTCCTTCGAGCCGCCGATCCTGCGCGACATCATCGTCACGATGGCCGCCCCGGCCGACGCGCTGAGCCGCCGCTTCGTGTCCGACCTCCGCCGCCGCGGCCTCCCCGACGACGGCCGCGCAACATTCGTCTGAGGAGGAGGAAGCGGAGGCGGAAGAGGTCAGACTCTGGCCGCAATAGCCGCCAGTCTGGGGACATGGACAAAGGAACCGTCACCCCCTACGTGGCCGCCAAGGGCGCCGACCTCTTTCTCGACTTCGTGGAGGCCGTCTTCACCACCGGGAAGGCCGTCCGGATCCGCAACCCCGACGGCACCGTCGGCCACGCCGAGATCCGCATCGGTGACTCGACCGTCATGGTCTTCGACTCCCGCCCGGAGTGGCCGTTCACCCCGGCCTTCCTCAGCGTCTACGTCGACGACTCCGACGCCGTGGTCGAGCGGGCGGTACGGGCCGGCGCCGCCCTCGTCACCGAGGTCGCCACCTCGCGGATCGTGGGGGAGCGCGGTGGCCGCATCAAGGACCCGGTCGGCAACATCTGGTGGGTCCAGACCAGGGTCGCCGAACCCGACCTGTCCCTGTTCGAGGATCCGGCCGAGCTGGCCGTCATGCGCCGTGTGCAGGAGTCGTTCGACCGCGCTATCGCAGGTTCAGGCCCCCGTCGAGCAGAATGACCTCGCCGGTCAGGTAGGAATTGCGGACCAACGAGGAGATCAGGTCGGCGACGTCGTCCGGTTGCGCCGCGCGGCGCATGGGGCTTTGCGTACGCCACAGCTCCTGCGCCTCGACCCACCCGGCGGTGAGCGGGGTGTCGACCAGCCCGGGTGCGACCGCGTTGACCCGGATGTCCGGGCCGAGGGCGGCGGCGAGCAGCCGGGTCACGTGGTTGAGGGCGGCCTTGCTCGCGGCGTAGCCGATCGAGCTGCCCTTGGGCCGCACCCCGGCGTGGCTGGTCACGTTGACGATGCAGCCCTTCGAGGTCCGCAGCGCCGGCGCTGCTGCCGTGCACAGCAGCCACGGCGCGATGAGGTTGACGTCGAGCAGCCGCCGCCAGTCGGCGGCGCTCAGCCCGCCGAGGTCGGCGTGCGGCACCGGCCAGCTGATGCCGGCGTTGTTGACCAGCACGTCGAGCCGCCCGTGGTCGGCCAGCACGCGGGGCACCAGCCCGGCCGCGGCGTCGTCGTCCGCGAGGTCGGCCTGGTAGTAGGCCCCGCCCAGGGCGGCCGCCAGCTCCGACCCGGCGGCGGAGGACGAGCGGGAGTGCACCGCCACCGTCATGCCGTCGGCGGCCAGCCGCCGCGCGGTCGCCGCCCCGATTCCCGACGCCGACCCGGTCACCAGTGCCACCTTCGTCACCGGCTCACGATAGGCGGGCAGCTCAGCCCCAGACCTCCTGGGCCGTCTCGACGATGAGGCTGAGCTTGGCGACCTCTTCGTCGTAGGTCAGGGCGTTGCCCTCGACGGTGGAGGAGAAGCCGCACTGCGGCGAGAGGCAGAGCTGTTCGAGCGGCACATATTTGGCCGCCTCGTCGATGCGCCGCTTGAGCGTGTCCTTCGATTCGAGCTGCCCGCGCTTGGTCGTGACCAGGCCGAGGACGACCATCTTGCCCGGCGGCACGAACCGCAGCGGCGCGAAGCCGCCCGAGCGCTCGTCGTCGAACTCGAGGAAGAAGCCGTCGACCGCCAGCTCGCTGAACAGGGCCTCGGCGACGAAGTCGTAGCCGCCCTCGGCGGCCCACGAGGAGCGGAAGTTGCCCCGGCACATGTGGGTGGTGACCGAGAGGCCGGCCGGGCGGTCCTGGATGGCCGCGTTGATCTGCCTGATGTAGCGCAGGTGCTGGTGCTCGGCGTCGTCGCCCCGCTCGGTGAGCAGGCGCCGCTGCTCGGGGTCGTTGAGGTAGGCCAGGCTGGTATCGTCGAGCTGCAGGTAGCGGCAGCCCAGCTCGTGGACCCGGCGGGCCTGCTCGGCGTACGCCGCGCTCAGGTCGGCCCAGAACTGCTCCTCGTCGGGGTAGACCGCCGGATCGATCGCGGCCCGGCCGCCCCGGTAGTGCACCATGCTCGGCGACGGGATCGTCAGCTTGGCCGTGACACCCGGCCCCACCTGGTCGCGCAGGAAAGCGAAGTCGTCGCCGAAGATGGTCGACTCCAGGCGCACCGGCGACGTGATCGCCAGCGCCGCCGACTCGAAGTCGAGATCGCCCTCGGCGTTGCGGAAGTGGACCTGGATCTTGTCGTCGGTCGGGCGGATGCCGCCGAGGCGATAGATGAAGTCCATGTGCCAGGACGTGCGCCGGAACTCGCCGTCGGTCGCCGACTGCAGGCCCACGTCGCGCTGCATGCGCACGACGTCGCGGATCGCGGCGTCCTCGACCTCCCGGAGTGCGGCCGCGTCGAGGTCGCCGGCGGCGAAACGGGCCCGGGCCGCCAGCAGGTCGGCCGGTCGCAGCAGGCTGCCGACGTGGTCGGCCCGGAACGGCGGCGTGTCGCGGAGTGGCATGAGGGACTCCCTTCGATCGCCCGAGCAGTCTATCGAAGGTGATCCTCCTCGTAGCAATTCCGGCCGGACTTCTGATCGGATCGGTCGGCATCGGCGGCGTCCTGCTTCCACCCGCCCTCATCTGGCTGACCGGCCTCGATCCGCACACCGCCGCGGGAACGGCCAGTTGGTGCTTCCTCTTCACGAGTCTGGTCGGCGTCATCGCGTACGCCAGGAAGGGCGCCCTGCCCTGGCGCCTCGGCCTCCTGCTCACCGCCGGCGCCGCGCCCGCGGCGGCGGCCGGCGCCCTGACCAACGGCATCGCACCGGCCTGGGTCCTGCATCTCGTCCTGGCCGCGCTGACCCTGGGCAGCGGCGTCTACAACCTGCTGCCCCGGCGGCGGGCGAACGCCGATCGGGAGTCGCTGCCGACGGTCGTCGCCGTGCTGGTCGGCGCCGGTGTCGGTTTCGGGTCGGCGCTGACCGGCACGGGCGGCGCGGTGCTGCTGGTGCCGGTGCTGCTGTCGCTCGCGGTCGCGCCGCGGACCGCGGTCGCCGCGAGCCAGCTGATCGGGCTTCCGCTGGTTGCCTTCGCCTGCGCCGCCTACGGCGGCAACGGCCAGATCCGGTACGCCCTGGGCTCGCTCCTCGGAGTCGTCTCCGGAGCCGCGGTCGTGGCCGGGGCGGCGCTGGCCGGCCGTCTCCCGCAGCACCGGCTCCGCCAGGCCGCCTCGGCCACGCTCGTCGTCGTCGGCGTCCTGCTGCTGGTCACGCTCGGCTGATCGACGCCGGCTGTGTGCTCAGCCCAAGCCGTTCCGCAGGGTCTGAGCCGCCCGCCGCACCTCGGCGCGCACCGTCTCGGGCGCATCGGGATGGCGGCGGAGGCTCTCGTACTGCACGCGCCAGAGACCGAGCAGCGCGGCCGCCGCGATCTGCGGTTCGGGGTCGGTGGCGGCCCGGCCGTCGCGGGCGGCCAGCGCCTCGGCCGCCGCGGCCACGAACCGGTCCATCATGTCGTTGCGGTACGCCCGCAGCGACGGCACCGTCTCCAGCAGCGCGCCGAAGCGCCGGTAGCCCTCCGGGTTGCCGGCAAACCCGTCCAGCTCGGCGTCGAGCAGCCGCAACGCTGCGTCGATGGGCGTGGTCGTGGCCGAGGCCAGCGCGGAGCGCAGGGCCGTCGCCGTGCCCTCCAGCCGGTCGAGCAGCAGCGCCTCCTTGGTCGGGAAGTAGTTGAACACGGTTTTCTCCGAGACCCCGCAGGCGCGGGCGACCTCGGCGACCCGCACGCCGTCGAACCCGCGCTCAAGGAACATCCGGGTCGCGGTGTCGGACAGCTGCTGCCGCATCTGCCGCTTCTTTTCCTCGCGCAGGGTCACGCCGAGCATCTTACTGCTACTGTATTTTTACAGCGACAGTAAAAAGGAGCAGACATGAGCGAGTTCCGCATCACCCGCGACTACCCGCACCCGATCGAGCATGTGTGGCGCGTGCTGACCGACCCGGCGCTCGTCCCGCGCTGGACCACCACCGGTCAGGGTGGCCGCCCCGAGGGCTTCGCGCCGGTCGTCGGCACCCGGTTCCGGTTCATCGCCAAGCCGGTGGCCGGTTGGCGAGGGATCGTCGACTGCGAGGTGCTCGAGGTCGACGCCCCGCGCCTGCTGCGCTACTCGTGGACCGGCGACGAGGGCGCCGCGCCGACCTTCGTCGCCTACCGCCTCGAACCCACGCCGGGCGGCACCCGATTCACCTGGGAGCACACCGGTTTCACCGGCGTCGGCGGCTTCTTCATGTGCCGGCTGCTGCGATCGGTGCGGGTCAAGATGCTGACCGTGGGGTTCCCCGCGGTCCTCGACGATCCCCAGCTGCCGGTCTGACCGGGCAAGGTCGTCGTCGCCGCCGGATCCGGCGGCGCCCCTCGTCGTCCTGCTCCACGGCCGGGGGCTCCGACGCGCCCGCACGACGGCCCGCCGCCTGACGAAATCGCCCGGCGTTCGGCCGGCCGAAACTCCCGGCTGTCCAACGGCTCAGCTGCCGGCCGGGCCGACGGCCCCGCTCGCGGCCCGGGCCGCACCCTTCGCGACCGGCTGGTCGTCAAGGGCGCTACCGTGCCCGCGTGACCTTGAAGCTCGGCTTCGGCCTGCCCCAGACCCGATACTTCGGTCCGCGCGACGTGGTGACCGCCGCCCGGGCTCTCGAGGACATCGGATACGACAGTCTCTGGGTGTTCGAACGCATTCTGTTCCCGGCCGACCAGACGGGTCCGCACGGCCTCTACGGAGCCCCCGGCACGCCCTGGCCGGACCGCTACCGCACGGTGGCCGACCCGCTGCTCACCCTGACCGCGGCGGCGGCCGTCACCGCGCGGGCCTCGCTGGGCAGCTGCGTGCTGCTTCCCCCGCTGCACCTTCCGTTCGCGCTGGCCCGCTCGCTGGCGACGCTCGACGCGTTCAGCGACGGCCGGGTACTGGCCGGCCTCGGCACCGGCTGGTCGATCGACGAGTACGCCGCGGCCGCGCCCCGCCCGTTCGCCGAGCGGGGCGCCGCCCTGGACGAGTTCCTCGACATCGCGGCCGCCGTCTGGGGACCCGATCCGGTGGCGTTCGAGAACGAGCGCTACCGGATCGGCCCGGCCGAGGTCGGCCCCAAGCCGGCCCGGAACATCCCGGTCCTGCTGGCCGGCACCAACCGCCGGGCGCTGACCCGGGTCGCCCGCCGGGCCGACGGCTGGCTGATGACCGGCGCCCCGCCCGAGGCCGTCGCGGCCATGCTCGCTCAGCTGCGAGATCTGGCCGCGGACGCCGGCCGGGACCCGAAGGAGATCGGCTGCTACTTCCAGATGGCGGTGTCGAGCCTCACCGAGCGGGGTCTCTACGGAGGTTCGGTGCCGCAGCTGATCGACGACGTGGCGGCCCTGGCCGGGGCGGGCGCCGACCACGTCTTCATCCAGCTCCCGACCGTGACGTCGGGCCTGGCCGAATACCTCGACCACGCCGCCGCACTGCACACCGCGGCGGTCCGCGCCGGCCTGATCTGAGGGCCTTGCTTCACCGGGCGGCGCCGTTGGCCCGGATCAGCTGCTGATACCAGGCGGCACTCCTCTTGGGACGCCGTTCCTGGGTGGCGTAGTCGACGTAGTAGAGGCCGTACCGCACCCCGTAGCCCGACGCCCACTCGAAGTTGTCGAGGAACGACCAGGGGAAGAAGCCGAACAGCGGCACCCCGTTCGCGAGGGCCTCGTGGGCCGCCCGCACGTGGCCGTCGAAGAACGCGATCCGCTCGTCGTCGGCCACCTCCCCGTCCGGCCCTACGTAGTCGTGCAGCGCCAGCCCGGTCTCGGTGACCACCAACGGCAACGACGTATAGTCGCGGTGCACCCGTTCCAAAATCTCCCGCAGGCCGCGCGGGTCGACGCCGATGCCGGTCAGGGTCGGCTCGGCGGGCGGCACGCGCTCCCACCCGCGTACGGGATCGGCGGGCGAGGCACGCACCGCGTGCCGCTCGTAATAGTTGATGCCGAAGTAGTCGAGCGGAGCCGAGATGACCGCGAGGTCATCGTCCCGGACGAAGTCGAGATCTCCGTACTGCGCCACCGCGTCCAGGGGATATTCGCCCCGGAAGAGCGGATCCAGGAACATCCGGTTCTCGTGCAGGTCGAGCCGTCGCGCCGCTTCCTCGTCGGCCGGGTCGGTGGACGCGGCGCGGACCGAGGTCAGGTTGCATGTGATGCCGACCTGCCCGGTGACTCCGCCCGCCCGCAGGGCCTGCACGGCCAGCCCGTGGCCGAGCAGCAGGTGGTGCAGGGCGGTGACCGCCACCCTCTCGTCCCGCAGCCCGGGCGCGTGTGTGCCGTCCAGGTGCCCGACGAACGCCGAGCAGTACGGCTCGTTGAGCGTCAGCCAGTAGGGCACCCGGTCTGCGAGCCGCTGGTGGACCACCTGTACATAGTCGGCGAAGCGGAAGGCCGTGTCCCGGGAAGCCCACCCGCCCCGGTCCTGCAGCCCCTGCGGCAGATCCCAGTGGTAGAGGGTGACCATCGGCGTGATGCCGCGTTCGAGCAGCCCGTCGGTCAGCCGGTCGTAGAAGTCGAGCCCCTTGATGTTGACGTCCCCGTCGCCGGTCGGCAGGACCCGCGGCCACGCCACCGAGAACCGGTAGGAGTTCACCCCGAGCGACGACAGCAGGTCGAGGTCGGCCGGCCAGCGATGGTAGTGGTCGCAGGCGATGTCGCCGGTGTCGCCGCGCAGCACCGCGCCCGGGGTGTGGCTGAACGTGTCCCAGATGGACGGTCCGCGGCCGTCCTCGCTGACCGCCCCCTCGATCTGGTAGGCGGCGGTGGCCGCGCCCCACAGAAAGCCGTCCGGAAAACGCATCACTCTGAACCTCCCCGAGCCAGTCGGCGTCGCCGTGACACCGCGTCGATGACAACCGCGACCACGAGGATCACGCCGGTGGCGATGTTCTTGACCGCGGCCGGCTCGCCCAGCAGGTCGAGTCCGTTCTGCACGCTGCCGACGACGAGCGCGCCGAGGACCGCGTGGTAGACGCGCCCGCGGCCGCCGAACAGGCTGGTGCCGCCGATCACCGCGGCCGCGATCGCGTTGAGCTGCAGCGTGCCGCCGCCGAGCGCGTTCGAGGCGGAGAACTGGCGCGAGGCCTCGATGATGCCGGCCAGCGCGGCGATCGCCGAGATCAGCGCGAACACGACAATCACCGTGCGGCGCACCGGAATCCCGGCCCGCCGGGCCGCCTCCCGGTTGCCGCCGATCGCGACGACGTGCCGGCCGAACGTGGTTCCGGTCATCAGCACGCCGCCCGCCGCGACCAGGCCGAGCAGCAGCACGAACACCCACGGGATGCCGAAGTAGGAGTTGAGCACCCAGGTGATCGCGAGCACGACGACGGCGACGACGGCCACCGCGACGGCTTCCGCCGTCATCGGCGGAACGGTCAGGCCATGCCTGGTGCGCCGGTTGCGCTGCAGGAGGCGTACGCCGGCAAACCCCGCGACGACCGCGACCGCCACCACCCAGCCGAAGCCCGGCACCAGATAGCTGGACGCTATCGACCGGATCGCCGGATCCCGGATCGGGATCTGGCCGCCGTCGCCGACCAGCCACAGCTGCACGCCCTGCCAGACCAGCAGGCCGGCCAGCGTGATGATGAACGACGGGATCCCGGCTGCCGTGATGACCACGGCGTGGACGACCCCGATCACCGCGCCGAGGGCGAGCGCCGTGGCGATGGCGGCCCACGCGGGCCAGCCGTGGTTCGTGATCAGCACGGCCAGGGTCGCCGCGCTCACCCCGGCGATCGCGCCGACCGACAGGTCGATCTCGCCCAGGATCAGCACCATCACCATGCCGACCGCGAGCGTGCCGAGCACCGCGATCTGCAGCAGCAGGTTGGACAGGTTGCGTGCCGAAAGGAAGTTCCCGTTGAGGGACTGGAAGAAGATCCACACCACGACGAGGCCGATCAGCACCGTTCCGGTGCCGCTTGCGGCGGTACGCATCAGCGTCATGCTTGTTCCCCGCCCCGCTCGCGGCTACCCGTGATCGCGGCGACCACGTCGTCGGACGAGTCGGCGTCCGGCGTGAACTCGCCCGCGTTGCGGCCCAGCCGCAGCACGGTGACCCGGTCGGCGACCGCGAACACGTCGGCCATGTTGTGCGAGATGACCACCACCGCCAGGCCGCGGTCGCGCAGCCGCCGGATCAGGTCGTAGACCATCGCCGTCTGCGCCACCCCGAGGGCCGCCGTCGGCTCGTCGAGCAGCACGATCTTCGAGCCCCAGAGCGCGGCCCGGCTGACCGCGATCGCCTGCCGCTGCCCGCCGGACAGCGCCGACACCGGCTTGTCGAGCACCGGCAGGTGCGCGGCCAGGTCGGCGATGACGCCGGCCGCGTGGGCCTGCATGCCCTCCCGGTCGAGCAGCAGCGACCGCTTGCGCCGCTTCTCCCGGCCCAGATAGAGGTTGGCCGTCACGTCGAGGTTGTCGCACAGCGCCAGGTCCTGATAGACGGTCTCGATGCCGAGCGCCGACGCCTCGGTGGGTGAGCCGATCGTGACCGGCTCACCGTCGATCAGCATCTGCCCGCCGTCGATGCGGTGGGTGCCGGCGATCGCCTTGATCAGCGTCGACTTGCCGGCGCCGTTGTCGCCGACCAGGGCCACCACCTCGCCGGCGGTCGCGGTGAAGTCGACGTCGGTGAGTGCCGCGACGTGGCCGTACCGTTTGACCACGCCGCGCAGCTCGAGAGTCGGAGTCAGAGGTCGCACTTCGCGGCCGCCTCGCCCACGCAGATCTTGTCCTTGGTGGTGTACCCGTCCTTGATCACCACGTCGGCGATGTTGGCCCTGGTGACCGCCACCGGGTCGAGCAGCAGCGCCGGCACCTTGCCGGTGCCGTTGTCGACCGTCGTCGTGGTCAGCGCGGCCGCGCCCGCGGTGTCACCCTTGGCCAGCGCCACCGCGATCCTGGCGGCCGCCTGGGCCTCGGTGCGGATCGACTTGTAGACCGTCATCGACTGGTTGCCGGCCATGATCGCCTGCAGTCCCGGGTCGGTCGCGTCCTGGCCGGTGACCAGCACCTTGCCGTTGAGCTTGCGCGCGGTCAGCGCCGTGATCACCGCGTTGGCCAGGCCGTCGTTGGGCGCGATCACGCCCTGCACCTTGTCGTTCAGCTTGGTCAGGCCCTGCTCCATCTCGGCCTGCCCCTTGGCCGGGTCGAAGCTGGGCGTGTCCGCCTCGTACCCGAGCTTGAGCCGCCCGTCCGCGAACGCCGGGTCGAGAATTTTGTGCGCCCCCGCCTTGAAGTCCCGTCCCGGCGCCGACGTGATGTCGCCGTTGACCATCGCGACCGTGGCACCCTTGGGCAGCTTGTCGAGCAGGTACTGCCCCTGCAGCTCGCCCACCTTCTCGTTCTGGAACGAGACGTACGCCGCCGGCACCGCGCCCTCGACCGCCCCGTCGTACGCGACGACCTTGGCACCGGCCGCATCCGCCTTGGCCACGATCGAGGCCCCGGTCTCGGCCGTGAACGGGCTGACCACGATCACCTTGGCCCCGTTGGTGAGCGCCGATTCGGCCTGCTGGAGCTGGACGGCCGCGTCGCCCTGGGCGTTGTTGGCGATCACCTTGATCGAGGGGTCGAGTTGCTTGACGGCGTCCTCGAAGTAGGGCTTGTCCTTGCTCTCGAAGCGGTCGGCACAGGTCGAGCAGGGCATCAGGAAGGCGATCGAGAGATCCTTGGTATCGGGTTTCGTGTCGGCGGCCGGCGAGCCCTGGGTGCAGGCCGCGGCGGTGGCGAGGGCGGTTATCGCGATCGCGGCCGGGGCGAGAAGTCGTCGCAACATGGCTTTCCCTTCAGTGGTTCGGGCGTGAGGTATCGCGCCGTGGCCCGGTGGCGGGACGGCGGACGGAGAGCGGGTCGGCTAGTGGGGGGAGGAGCGGAGGCGCTCGGCGCCCGCGCCGTCCTCGATCAGCCGGCTGATCGGCAGGGTGGCGGCCCCGAGCACGGCCGCGTCGGGCCCGAGCTGTGAGCGCGCCAGCACCACCTCACCGCCCGGCTGATCCAGGGCGAACTGGCGCACGGCCGCCTGCATCGACGGCAACGACTCGGCGGCCAGGCGGTCACCGAACCAGCCGCCGACGATGATCTTCTGCGGGTTGTAGAGGTTGACCAGGTTGGAGAGCGCCAGCCCGAGGTGCCGCACCACCGCGTCGATCGCGCGCTGGGCGGCGGGGTCACCGTCGCGCCAGGCCCGGAGGATCGCCTCGACGCCCTCGGTTTCGCGGCCGAGCCAGGTCTCGTCCGGTCCGCGCCACTGGTCGAGCAGGGCCGACGCCCCGACGAAGGTCTCGACGCAGCCCGTACGCCCGCACCGGCAGTGCGGCCCGTCCAGGCTGATCTTGGTGTGGCCCCACTCGCCGGCGCTGGACGAGTAACCGCGGTAGAGCCGGCCGTCGGTGATGATGCCGGCCCCGGCGCCCTCGCCGACGAGCACCATCACGCCGTGTTCGACTCCGCGCGCGGCGCCGTACCACATTTCGGCCTGGGTGGTCGATTTGGCGCCGTTGTCGATGTAGACCGGGATCCCGAGTTCGTCGCCGAACCCGGAGAAGTCGGCCCCGTGCCAGCCGACCACCTCGGCGTGCACCAGCTGGTCCTGGACGATGCCGGGCACACCGAGGCCGAGGCCGAGCACCCGGCTGCTGCCGGTGCCGAGCTCGTCCAGCATCGAGACGACCTGGGCGTCGATCGCGGCCCGGGCCTCGGCGACCCCGATCCGGCGGCCCTTGATCGGGTAGTCCCGGGCGGCGAGCGGCCGGAACGCAAGGTCGAAGATCTTGACCCCGATCCGGGTCTCGCCGACGTCGGCGCCGACCACCAGCGCGGCGTCCTCGGCCACGCTGACGATCGCCCGGCGCCGGCCGCCGTCCGACTCGAGGAAGCCGCCCTCGCGGACGGCGCCCTCGGCCAGCAGTTCGGTCATCACGTTGGTCACGGTGGCCGCGGACAGCCCGGTGGCGGCCCCGACCTCGCTGCGCGAGGTCGGGCTGTTAAGCCAGACGTGCCGGAGGATCAGCGCGCGGTTGCGCCGCCGTACGTCCTTGACCGAGGCCTTCTTGACCACCGCTACTCCCAACGTTTGGTTCAATGATTGTTTTATAGTCGAAAAGAAGTATGCGCACAAGCATCTGAGCAGCGATTGAGTACGCGCACCCGGGTCCCGCTGGCGCGCGGCGGCAAGACTCGGGGCATGAGGAAGAGCTACCTGCTGACCCTGACGATGACCGGCCTGCTGGTCGGCGGCTGCGGCAACGACGCGATCTGCGGCGGCGGCGAATACCCGGTCCAGTCGATCAACGGCACGGGCCGCCAGTGCGTCTCCGACCAGCAGGACCCGCCGTCCGGCTTCGCGCGCTACCCGGCCGGCAAGGAACCCCAGCACGTCGACGACAAGTGGGACGTCTACTGGCGCACCCACGCGGTCGACCAGAACGGCAGGATCGTCGACGTTTCGGGCTAAGCGAAGATCAGCAGGGCCAGCGCGATCAGCGGCATCAGGCCCTGCATGAGCGCGCCCCGGGCCATCCGGCGGTCGGTGGCGATCAGCACCAGCGCGGCCCCGAGCATGCTCGCGCAGGCCAGGGCGATCAGGGCGCGCCCGGCCTGGGGGTAGCCGTCGGTGTGCAGCAGGATCAGCCCGACGATCGTGCCGACGGCCAGGAACAGGTTGTAGAAGCCCTGGTTGAGCGCCCACGGCCGGGCCGCCGCCACGTCCGCGTCGCCGACGTGGAACCGGCTGCGTACCGCCGGCCGGGTGAACAGCAGGCTCTCCATCGCGAAGATGGCGACGTGGATCAAGGCGGCGATCAGGGCGGCGGCCTGCCCGACGGGGTTCATGGCGGCCATTCTGGCCGATCTTGGTCCGGAAGGGAAAAGACCGCCGGGCGGTCCTTCGCTACTTGGCCGCCGCGGTTCCGTCGATGACCAGGCTCGGGTGATCGATCAGGAAGGCGTTGAGCTTGTCGGACGCGGTGGCCGCGAACAGCTGCCGGGTCACGTCGTTGATGCCCTCTTTCGTGCCGCCGTCGACCGACGCGTACGTGCCGCTGTTGGTCTTGATCGGGACCAGATCGGCGCTGGCCAGACCCTTGAGGCCGAACATGAAGTCGGTGATCGAGACGCCGTGGGTGTCCATCTTCAGCGACTTGCCGGCCGCGGCCAGGATCTTCGAGACCTTGGACGGGTTGGTCAGGACGCCGCTGCTGCTCGCCTTCTTGGCCATCGCCTTGAGCAACTGCTGCTGGTGCCGCTGGCGGTCGTAGTCACCGTTGCTGGAGTGCCGCAGCCGCGAGTATTCGAGGGCCTCCCACGGCTCCATGTTGCGGCAGCCCTTGTGGAACCAGAGCGCGTTCGACGGCGGGCTCTGCGGGTCGGCGCCCTTCGCGTACGAGACCTTGCCCTTGGAGTCGACCCGGTAGTGACTCGACCACATCTCCTTGTCGACGCACATGTAGACGCCGCCCATCGCCTCGAGCATGCCCTTGAAGCCGTCGAAGTCGATGACCACGACGCCGTTGAAGGAGATGCCGGTCAGCTTGTGCACGGCCGCGGTCGCCTCCTTGGCCCCGCCCTGCCAGCCGCGGCCGCCCTGCGACCCGACCTGGTACGCCGAGTTGATCTTGTCGCTCTGGCCGCGGAAACCGATCGACGGATCGGCCGGGATCTCGGCCTTCGTGTCGCGCGGGATCGAGATCATCTGCGCCGAGTCGTGCGTCGCCGCGATGTGCATGATGATGATCGTGTCGGAGCGGGAGTCGATGCCCTGCTGGGCCCATTCGGCACGGGTGTCGAGCCCGAGCAGCAGCAGGTTGATCGCGCCGTCGGGCAGCTTGCCGGCCGGGGTGCCGCCGCTGCTGTTGCTGCCGGTCGCGGAGTCGCCGAGCACGCTCGAGGTGGTCTGGATGTTGTCGGTCAGCTGGCCCAGGAAGTATTTCGCGCCGATGATGCCACTGGTCGCGACCAGCGCCAGAACCGCGCCGAGGACCGTCACGAGCTTGGCCCAGAGCGGCGATTTGTGGCGCTTCTTCGGCTTCCTGCCGTCACCGGTGGCCGGACCCGGCGGAGGCCCCGGCGTGAAACCGGGGCCGCTGGGCCGTTCGGTCACTGTTGACATGCATCGACTCCTCTAGACGCGGGCGGTTGTCGGTAAGCCTCGACGCCGAGGCCGCCCACGCCGGGCCCGATGCTGACAGAAACAGATATATCTTCGCGTTGCAATGGTCCACCCCGCGGGGCCGTGATCTTAGCGCCCAAGGTCAATCTCTGGCGACTGTCCCGATTTGCCGTTACCAAGCGCATTTGGGCGGGCATGAGACGCTGTGCTTTCCGGGGCGAAATCGGCCACAGTGGACGGCCGGGTCGCCGCGCGAGCGACGAACACCACTGCTGATCCGCGCGCCGGACCGGTGCCCTGCCGACAGAAATCGCAACAACGCTTCCTCCCACCGAAGACCGGGCAAACGTCGGCGAATCCGGGACCGGATGGAGTAAGTCCCCGGCAACGCGGCACAAACCCGGGAGTGAGCCGAGGCCGAGTTGTACGGCTGGTCCGTTGTTTCGCCGGATTCGTCACCGATTCGTGGGCACTCGACCTTCCCGGTGAGGGTGCGAGGGTCCGATGTGGACGGTTGCGGCTACGGATCCGGTGAGCCGGCGAGGTGGCGCTCGGGTGCGGGCGCGCCAACTCATCACCCGGGCCGGTCTGGTGTGATGAGGGGGTGACCGAAGCTCTCGCCGTAGGCGCCCTGGATTGGATGATCGGCCCGGCAACCCTCGACGAGGCCGACCACACGCTCTACAGCGGCCGGGCCGGGGTGGTGCTCGCGCTGCTGGAGGGTCACCGGCACTTCTCCGACGACCGGTACGGCGACGCCGCGCTGCGCAGCGCGACCGCCCTGGCCGCGGCCGTCGACGAGGTGGGTGACTGCTCGCTCTATTTCGGGCTGACCGGCATGGCGGTCGCCCTGCACGCGGCCCACCGCCTGCTCGGCGACGAGCCGTCGGGCCGGGCGGCCGGCCGCGCGCTGAGCCTGGTGCGTTCGCGGTTCGACGGGCAGCGCTGGGGGCCGATGTTCGAGTTGCTCTTCGGCAACGCCGGCATCGCGCTGGGGGCGCTGCAGACCGGCGACCTCGACCTGGCCGTGCTCGCCGCCGAGCCCTACCTCGACGCCGCCGACCCGACGCCCGGCGGCGTCAACTGGGCGGTCCGCCCGAGCCCGCCGCGGTCGCACCACATGGCGCACGGAACCCTCGGGATCGTGTACGCGCTGGCGGCCGTGGGCGCCGCCGCCGGACGCGACGACCTGACCGGGATGGCTCTGGCGGGGGCGGCCGACGTGGTGTCCCGCGACGAGGCGGGGCCGGCGGGCTTTCTCGTTCCGCACTCCGACCCGCAGCATCTGCCCGAGCTGATCGAGCGCTACAGCTACGGATGGTGCAACGGGCCCGCGGGCGATGCCCAGGCGTTCCGGCTGCTCGGGGCTCTCACCGCCGACACCGCCTGGGCGGCGCTCGGCGACCGCTGCTGGCACACCGTCACCACCTCCGGCCTGCCGCGCCGCCTGCGCCCCGGCTTCTGGGACAACAACGGCCACTGCTGCGGAACGGCCGGGGTCCTGGCGCTGGCCTGCGACCGGCACGTCGAGCAGGGCGAGTCACTCGGCTTCGCGGGCACGCTGGTCGATGACCTCGCGGCCCGCGCGACCGTCGACGGCGCCGGGGTGCGCTGGTCCAACCACGAGCACCGTGAGACGCCGAGCGCGCTGCAACCCCAGGCCGGCTGGGCGATGGGGAACGCCGGCATCGTCCGGGAACTGCTGCGGTTCGCCCGCATCACCGGCGGAGCGGATCCGGCCTACGCCGTGCCCTGGCCGGACCAGCCTCCCTCACGGTGAGACGCAGATCCGGGCCAGGTTGTCCAGGGCCATGCGGGAGCCGGTCTCGTTGTCGGCGGCCGGAATCACGTCGGGGATGCCCTCGTGCAGGATCGTGACCGTGGTGCCGGCGCCGGAGGCGGCCAGCGTCGTGGTCATCGTCATCGTGCCCTGCAGGGCGGGGTCGGCCGTCTCGAACTCGAACTGTTCGACCACGCGCTGGTCGGGGACGAAGGACAGGAACCGGCCGTGGTAGGTGTCGGTGTGCTCGGCCGACTTCCCGGCGCTGCCGGGGGTGTCGTAGGTCAGCGACACCCGGAAGCGGCCGCCCTCCCGGGCCTCGAACTGGTGTACGTGGCTGCGCATGCCGTCCGGCACGCGCCACTTCGCGATCGCGTCCGGGTCGAGCAGTGCGCGATAGACGGTCGCGGGCGGGGCGTCGATGTGCCGGGATACCGAGGTCGAATACACGCCGTCAGCCTATGACGCGGCCGAGCCGGTCGATGCGGGGGAAAATCGACGGCGGGTCGGTGCGTTCGACGATGCGGTCACCGATGTCGTGCAGTTGCTCGGCCTGACCGGGCTCGAGAGCGTCGAAGATGTAATGGCGTACGGCCGCGACGTGGCCCGGTGCGGCCTGCCGCACCACCTCGAAGCCCTCGTCGGTGAGGATCGCGTTGATGTGCCGGCCGTTCTCCGGTGACGGTTCCCGGCGCACCAGGCCGCGTTCCTCGAGGCGCTTGACGACGTTGGACAGCCGCGACTGCGAGCCGTTGACCAGGTAGGCCAGCTCGCTCATGCGGCTGGTGCGGTCCGGCGCCATCGACAGGTTGCTGATCACGAAGTACTCGAACAGGGTAAGTCCGCTGTCGCGCTGGAGCTGCGCGTCGAGCACTCCCGGCAACCGGATCATCATCCCGGTCAGGGACAGCCACGCCGCCTGCTCGGCCCGGTTCAGCCAACGAGGTTCGGTTTCCGGCACCGCGACAGCCTACTTCAAAGGTGAACGAGGTCACTTCACTGTTGATTTCAAGCTTGAAGAGACGCACGCTTGATTCAAGCTTGAAACATGACTGAGGAGACCACCATGACGCTGTTCCGACTGGATGCCAGCATCCGCGTCGAAGGCTCGGCCAGCCGCGAGATCGCCGACATCGTCGAGCAGGAATGGCTGGCCGCCCACCCGGGCGACCGGGTCGTACGCCGTCACATCGGCGTCGACGTGCTGCCGGCCGACGCCTGGGGACACGCGGTGTCCGGTTCGCAGACCCCCGAGAACGCCCGGACGCCGGAGCAGAAGGCGGCGGTCGCCCTCGCCTCGGCCCTGGTCGACGAGCTGCTGGAGGCGGACGCGATCCTGCTGGCGGTGCCGCTCTACAACTACGGCGTCTCGCAGCACATCAAGACCTACTTCGACCTGATCCTCACCGACCCGCGGGCCACCGAGGCCCGGCGCATGCTCGCCGGCAAGCCGGTCGTGCTGGCCACGGTGCGCGGCGGGGCGTACGGCGAGGGCACGCCCCGGCACGGCTGGGACCACTCCACGCCGTACCTGCGACGCGTCCTCGGCGACATCTGGGCGGCCGACCTCACCGTGGTCGAGCGCGAGTTCACCCTGGTCGGCGTCGTGCCCGACCTCGAACCCTTCGCCGACCTGGCGGCCGAGATGCACCGCGGCGCGCTCGACGCGGCCCGCGAAGCCGGTCGCGCCCTGGGAGCCCCGGCGCGCGTTTGACGTGACCGGGCGGCGGGCACCGGACCTCCATGGACGTCGGTCAGACCATCGCGGCCCGGTACCGCCTACTCGAACGGCTCGGGGCCGGCGGCATGTCGGTCGTCTGGCGGGCCACGGACGCGGTCCTCGGCCGCGAGGTGGCGGTCAAGGTCCTCACGGCCGACGTGGCCGCCGACCCCGCACTGCTCCACCAGCTCTACGCCGAGGCCCGCGCGGCGGCCGGCCTGCGGCACGCCAACGTGGTCGAGGTCTACGACTACGGCGAGGCGTCCGGCCTGCCGTACGTGGTGATGGAACTGGTCGCCGGTCGCCCGGTGAACGCCCTGCTCAGCGCCGGCCCGCTCCCGTGGCGGGTCGCGGTGCTGATCGCGGCCCAGGTCGCGGCGGCGCTGGCGGCGGCACACGCCCGCGGCGTGGTGCACCGCGACGTCAAGCCGGCCAACGTGATGGTCACGGCCAACGGCGTCAAACTGGTCGACTTCGGCATCTCGGCCGCCGTCGGCGACCGCGACAGCGATCCCGGCCTGGTGCTGGGCACCCCCGCCTACCTCGCGCCGGAGCGGCTCGCCGGCGGCCTGGTGCGGCCCGCCACCGACGTGTACGCGCTGGGGCTGCTGCTGTACATGATGGTCGCCGGGCGGCTGCCCTGGCGGGCGTCGACCACGACGGAAATGCTGCGCGCCCACTGGTATCAGGAGCCGGCGCCGCTCCCGCCCGTACCGGAAATGCCGGCGGAGGTCGCCGAGCTGTGCCGGCAATGCCTCGCCAAGGCTCCGGCGGACCGGCCGTCGGCCGAGGCCGCGGCCCACGCCCTGGCCGGCATTGCCGGTCTGCCCCTCGCATCGCCGCTGTCCGCCCTCTTCGGAGGCGGCGCGGGCGAGGACGCCGTTCCCGCACCGCCGGCCGCCCAGGAGCCGGAGCAGCGCCGCACGGTGGCCGTGCCGCCGGTCGGCCGCGCGGAGACCGCTGCGGCCCGGTCCGGTTCCACCCGTCCGGGCCCGACGCGCCCGGCATCGCAACGCCTCGACTTCCGGCGCCCGGCCGTGCGGCGCACCGCGATCGCCACCGCGACCGCCCTGCTGGTCACCGGCCCGGCCCTCGCGTGGTGGCTGTCCCGCCCCGACCCGCCCGCCCTGGCGGCCGCCGCCGGACCCCGGCCCAGCGCGACCGCCGCGCCGATCCGGTGCACGGTCCGCTACGCCGTCCAGGACGTCTCCGGCGGCCGCGCCTCGACCGCGGTCACCCTGGTCAACGACGGTTCCGCGGCGGTCGGTCGCTGGCGCCTCGCGTTCCGGCTGCCGACCGGCCAGCACCTGCTCCACGGCTCCAACGCCACCTGGCACCAGTCCGGCGCCGACGTCCGGGCCGACGGCACCGCTCTGGCCCCCGGGCATCCGCTGGAGACGACATTCGAGGCCTCGTACTCCGACGCCACCATGCTGCCCGACACCTTCACCCTCAACGGCGTGGCGTGCCGCTCCGACCTGTCGCTGCGTGGCCGCACCACCCTGCCCGCGCCGGTCACGGTTGCCACCCGGGCCGCCCCGCCCAAGCCGGTGATCGAGGACAAGCCGGGCAAGGGTCCCGGCAACGACAACAAGGGCAAGGACAAGGACAAAGGGAAGGGTGAGCCCTAGCTCGGCGTGGTGAGCCACGCCCGGTAGGCGTCCGCGTTGTGGGGGCGGCCCAGGAAGTTCGAGACGAGAGTCGCGGCCGGGGCCGAACTGCCGGGCACGAGGATCTGGTCGCGGTAGCGGTGCGCCACCCCGGGATCGTCACCGGCGAAGGCCGTGAACAGGTCCTTCGCGATCACCAGCGACCACTGGTAGGTGTAGTAGCAGGCCGAGTACCAGGCCAGATGCAGGAAACTCAGGTGCTGCCACACCTCGTCCACGTGGCGGTAGGGGAGCAGGCCCCGGTGGGCGGCCGCGGCGATGTCCGATGGCGGAGTCGACGGGCCGGTCGCCGAGTGCAGGTCGTGGCTCAGGGTGGCGAGCACCAGCTGACGGCGGGTCTCCAGACCTCGGCCGAAGGCCTCGGCGGCCCGGAGACGTTCGACGGCGGCGGCGGGCAGGGGGTCGCCGGTTTCCTGGTGTACGGCGAAAGTGGCCACCGTCCGCGGATCGGCCAACCACTGTTCGAGCAACTGGGACGGCGTCTCCACGAAGTCCCACTCGACGGTGAGGCCGTTCAGGCCCGACCAGTGGCCGCGACCGGCCAGGACGTAGTGGATGACGTGGCCGAACTCGTGCAGGAACGTGCGGACCTCGGCCGGCATCAGCAGATCGCCGGGCCCGGGGAAGTTGGCGACCAACGCGCACGACGGCAACCGCCGGCCGGCCTTGCCGGCGTCCATCGCGAAGAGGGCGGCGTGCCCGTACTTGTCGGGGCGGGGATGCAGATCGAGGTGCACCTGCGCGAGGAGCGCACCCGACCCGTCGGTCACCTCGTACGTCTCGACCGACCCATGCCACGCCGACGCCGACGACGTCTCGGTGAAATGCACGTCGAACAACGAGGTCAGCAGCGCCATGATGCCGGCCTTGACCCGGCCGAACTCGAAGTAGGGCAGCAGGTCGCGGCTGTCCGAACCGTACGACGTGGCCCGGACCTGCTCGATCAGGTACGGCACGTCCCAGGGGTCGAGTTCGGTGCGGGCGGAGAACTCGAGCAGACGCGCGTAGTCGGCGGCGGCAGCGGCCTTCGAGGCGTCGGCGGCCGAATCGATGAAGGCGGTGATGCCGGCCGACGTGCCGATCATCTTGTCGGCGGCGGCGTAGTCGGCGAACGAGTCGAAACCGAGCACCCGGGCCAGTTCGAGCCGGGTGGTCAGCAGGGCCTGCAGGATCGGGACGTTGGCCGGGCGGCCGCGCTCCTGGAACAGCCGCCACATCTTCTCGCGTACGGCCGCGGACCGGCAGAAGCGCTGGATCGGCAGGTAGTCGGGCTGGGCCGTGGTCAGGACGACCAGGCCGTCGGGTCCGGGCGGGTGGGCGGCCAGATAGGACGCCGGCATGCCGGCCAGGTCGGCGGCCGGGACGGCGGCCGAACGCTCGTCCGAGCGGATCGCGTCCTCGAAGTCCTGTTCGAGACCGTGCAGGATCAGCTGGAGCTCCCGCACGCGGGCCCGGGTCGCCGGATCCCGGTCGAGCCCGTTGCGCCGCATGTCGCGCACCACCCGATCCCGGTAGTGCCGGGCGACCGGGTCGTCCGGCGCGATCGCCGACAGGGCCTGGTAGACCGGCGGATCGAGCGACAGGGCGAGCAGGGCCTCGTGCAGCTCCTCGGCCGCCTGCCGGGCGACCGAGCGCGTCGCCGCCGACGGGTCGGTCTGCTGGATCAGCTTGGCGCGATGGGCGCCGTCGACGAGGGTCGCGCTCGCCTCGTCGTACGCGTCAAGGACCTTGGACCCGGAGACCGTGCCCGTCGTGATGGCCGTTTGAAGGGCGCGGGCCCGGGCGATCCGCCCGGGCACGTCGTCGAGAAGCCGCATCACCTCACGCTAGTGGTCGTCAGGCCCAGGGTGCGTGCACGATCCGGTCGACCCGGATCGTCAGCAGGACCCGCACCTGCGGGCGGCCGCCGTAGTTGGGGTAGGGCCCGCCGGTGTACTTGTGCGAGAGCCGGTCGATGTGCTCGGCCGCGCCCTCGGTGTCGGTGCTGATGACGGTGCCGGCCAGCGAGTAGTAGTCGGCCGGGTCGGCCCGGTCGAGGACGCTGACGGCGACGCGCGGGTCGCGGGCGACATTTTTGAGCTTCTGAAAGCCCTGCACGGTGTTCACCAGTACGTTCTTGCCGTCGGTGTCGAGCCAGACCTCGGTCAGCTGCGGGGAGCCGTCGGGGTTGGTGGTCGCGATCAGGCCGGTGCTCGGCGCCTGCAGCATGGCGACGAGCCGGTCGGGCAGGTCAGACAAAACGCATCCTCACGATCGGGGGGAACTCTCTGGATACCCCCTTACCCATAGAGTCCCCTCATGCCCCTTGAAGTCGACCGCATCCGGTCCGAATACCCCGCCCTGACCGAGGGCTTCGTGCATTTCGACGGCGCCGGCGGCACCCAGCCGGCCGAGCCGGTGATCGCGGCCATCACCCGGGCCATGCGCACCGCCGTCTCCAACCGCGGCACCAACTTCGAACCGGCCCGCCGCTCCGGCGAGATCGTCGCGGCCGCGCGCGCCGCGGTGGCCGACCTGGTCGGCGGCGACCCGCAGGGCGTGGTCTTCGGCCCGAGCGCCACCGCCCTGACCTACCTCGTGGCCCGCACGCTCAGCCAGGGCTGGGGCCCGCAGGACGAGATCGTGGTGTCCCGGCTCGACCACGACGCCAACGTGCGCCCCTGGGTGCAGGCGGCCGGGCACGCCGGTGCCCGGGTCCGCTGGGCCGACGTCGACGTCACCACGGGCGGGCTGCCGACCGGCCAATACCGTGAGCTGATCAATGCGAACACCCGGCTGGTCGCGGTCACCGCCGCGAGCAACGCCAACGGCGCCATCCCGGCGGTCCGGCAGATCGCCGATCTGGCGCACGACGAGGGCGCCTTGGTCTACGTCGACGGCGTGCACGCCACCGCGCATCTGCCCGTCGACGTGGCCGCGCTGGGCGCCGACTTCTACGTGACCAGCGCCTACAAGTGGTCGGGCCCGCACTACGCCGCGGTCGTGGCGGAGCCGCAGATCTGGGAGCCGTTGCACCCGGTCAAGCTGGTGCCGTCGCCGGCCCAGGCGCCCGACCGCTTCGAGTACGGCACGTTGAGCTTCGAGTTGCTCGCGGGCATCACGGCCGCCGTCGACTATCTGGCCGCGCTCGCCGGCCGGAACGGCTCCCGCCGGCAGAGCCTCGTCGGGAGCATGACGGCCGTCGCGGCGTACGAGAAGGAGCTGGCGGCGAAGCTGGCCGCCGGGCTCGCCGAGATCGACGGCGTGACCGTCGTCCCGGCCCCGGCCGACCGCTGCCCGACGCTCGCCTTCCGGGTGGCCGGCCAGAGCCCGGCCGAAACCGCACGAATCCTCGGCGACCAGGGCATCTGCGTCTCGAACGGCGACTACTACGCGGTCGAGTTCTTCACCGCGACCGGCCTCCGCGACTCCGGTGGCGCCGTGCGCGCCAGCATCTACCACTACAACACCGCCGACGAGGTCGACCGCCTGCTGGAGGCGCTCCAGAAAATCCGCTGACCGCGTGCCGGCGCCATGATCCCGGGTGGGTTGCCGCTACGACGATGGAGCCGGCCCGTGTCCCGCCGGTCAGGGCGAGGTGGACGCCGCGCTGGCGGACGGCCGCTGGGCGGCTTCCCGGGCCCAACCAGATCCAGGCTGCCACCGGGCCCGTTTCGCCGAGGCGCCGTCTACGACGCGGTGTCGCAATTCGCCCCGTTGGTGGCCGCGCGGTCGCCATGTGGGCCTGCCATTTTCGCGCCACCCGCGGCGAGGCGCTGCGTTCGCCGGGGAAGATGAACGAACCTCTCCGGTCACCGGGCTGAGCGTTCCCTGCTCCGGCAGCGTATGGACGGGGGCAGTGAGACCACGGTGAAAACACAGTGTGAGCAACACCCTACTTAAGTAGGTAAATGCGTTTGGGTCCGCTTTGACGGGTCCTGATATGGTCGCCCGCTGTCGACTAATCGGTTCCTCCGGCGGGCTGCGTGGGACGGGCCGCCGGACCCGAGCGGGAGGTGAAACCGGATGTTCGATCGGCTCAAGGACGTGGGCGGCAGGAGCCTCGATCGACTGAAGGAGAACGAGCGGCTGCGTGCTCTGCGCCGGCAGAGCGGCAGACGGCTGAGGGCCGTGCGTGACCAGAGCCGCGAACGGCTCGGTGCCGTGCGCGACCGGAGCCGGGAGCGGCTTCGCGCCAGCCGGGGCGGCCGGATGGCGGCGGCCCGGCTCGACCGGCTCAGGCAGACCAGGGGCGGCCGGGCGGCCGGGCGGCAGGTGGGTCGCCTCAAGGAGTACGGGGACGAGCACCCCGTTGCGAGGCGGCGCGTGCTCGTCGCCGTACCCTCGGCGGCCGGACTTGCTCTCCTGGCCGGAGCCGCCGATTTCGAGATGTCGGCATCGAAGCCGGCCGGGCCGGCGGGCGAACTGCCCGTCACGCGCGCTGTCGTGCGGCCGCGCCCGGCCCCGCCGACCGAGAAAGCCCCGGTGGTGGGCCTGCCGGTGCAGCACAAGCCGATCTTCACGCTGAGCGACTATCGGCGGATGACCGGCGCGCCGGCGTTCCCGGCCGACGCGATCGCTCTGACCATCGACGACGGGCCGCACCCGATCTGGACGCCGAAGATCCTCCGGCTCCTCGACAGGTACCACGTGCCGGCCATGTTCTGCATGATCGGCAACCAGGTGCTGGGGCACGAGGCCGTCGCCAAGTCGGTGAGCAATGCCGGGCATCAGCTGGCCAACCACACCTACAGTCACCCGACCAAGCTGGCCGGCAAGTCGCACGACGTCGTGCGCAAGGAGATCGAGCGGGCCCAGGCCAAGATCCAGAAGACCACCGGGCACGCGCCGAAGCTGTTCCGCTCGCCCGGCGGCGACTGGTCGCCGACCGTGCTGCAGGAGGTGGCCAAGGCGGGGCTGGTGCCGCTCGACTGGAGCGACGATCCGCGCGACTGGTCGCGGCCCGGCGTGCCGCACATCAAGAGCAAGCTGCTCGCGGCGCGGCCCGGCCAGATCCTGCTCTGTCACGACGGCGGCGGGGACCGGTCACAGACCTACCAGGCGCTGAACGCGGTGATCCCGGCCCTGGTCGCGAGGGGGCTCCGTTTCGTGGCGCTCTAGCGTCACCGCCGGACGGCCGGCGCCGGCGCTTCAGCGCCACCGCTGGACGCTCAGCGCGCCCGGGACGGTGCTTTCGCCGAGAACGGCCCCGGCGGCCAGCTTGGCCAGCGCCGGTGCCATCTGGATGCCGTAGCCGCCCTGGCCCGCCAGCCAGAACAGACCCTCCCGGGCCGGGTCGGGGCCGGCCACCGGGTTGCGGTCCGCGGTGAACGTACGCAGGCCGGCCCAGGCCGTGACCACGCTCCGGAGCCGTAGCGTGGTCGCCTCGTTGACCCGTTCCAGGGCCAGGGCGACGTCGATCTCGTCCGGGTGGGCGTCGCCGGGCTCGCTCGGGATCTCGTCGGCGGGGGAGAGCAGGATGTTGGCGCCCTCGGGGCGGAAGTAGAACGTTTCGCCGACGTCGGCGACGAGGGGCCAGGCCGGGTCGACGTCCGAGGCGCGGGCGACCGCGGCCGTCCGTCGCAGGGGCTTCAGGCCGATCGGCTCCGCTCCGAGGGTGGACGCCACCTGGTCGGCCCAGGCGCCGGCGGCGTTGACGACCACCTCGGCCTTGACCAGGCCTGCTTCTGTGAACAGATGCCACCGGGTGCCGTCGTGGTCCGCGGCCTCGACCCGGGCGCCGAGGACGATGCGGGCGCCCCGGCGCCTGGCGTTGCCCAGATAGTGCTGGTGAAGCCCGAGGACGTCGATCTCCTCGGCGCTCTGCTCCATCAGCGCGGCCGCGCACCATCCGGCTCGCAGTGGCGGGCACTGGGCTTCGGCCTCCGGGCCGGTCAGCGGCTGCAGGCCGGGCAGCCGGTCCGCCATTTCCGACAACTCCGAGACCTGATCGGCCGGGGCGACCCAGACCAGGGCCCGCGGTTTGAGCAGCGGACCCGCCTCGTCGAAGACGGCACGGCTCGCGGCCGTCAATTCCCGCACCTCCGGGCCGCCATAGCTTTGCAGAAACATCGCCGCCGACCGGCCGGTGGTGTGGTAGGCCGCCTGGCCCTCCTGCTCCAGCACCACCACCGACCGGCGGCCGCTCAGCTCGTACGCCACCGACACGCCGGCCATGCCGGCCCCGACCACCGCGACATCCGCCTCGATCACCACAGAGGCATTGTCCGCCGGAGTTTCCTTCAGCCGGCGCCGCGGGAGCCGATCAAGTGGCAGCCCGATCCAGGAGGCGGCGGAGGCGAGACGTGACGACTGAGGCGATAGCGCCGGCTGGGCCTGCCATGGCCCCGGCCGACGG
Organism: Actinoplanes sp. NPDC051343; assembly: GCF_044455125.1. Taxonomy (NCBI): domain Bacteria; kingdom Bacillati; phylum Actinomycetota; class Actinomycetes; order Micromonosporales; family Micromonosporaceae; genus Actinoplanes; species Actinoplanes sp. NPDC051343. Next base: position 266,119 of record NZ_JBITEL010000011.1, on the reverse strand, counting down.
CGAGGTTGCGCGCCTGGCCGCGGCCGTTTCCGAACTCGAGGGGCGGCCGGTCTCCGCGCTGCGCACCCTCACCGAACCGGCGACCGAGATCATGCGGCGGGCCGAGGAACTCGGCGAGGCCGACCTCGTTCAGCGGTGCCGCCTGCTGGTGATCTGCGTGATGATGCGCGAGGGCCAGATCGAGGACGGCGGCCGGCAGGCCCACCAGATCCTGGCGTGGGCCCAGCAGCAGGGCAGCTCGTACCTCCTGGCCCGCGCCCACCGCGAGGTCTCCCTCTTCTACCGCCTGGTCGGCGACGTCTCGTCGGCACACACCCACGCCCTGCAGGGGTTGTCGTGCCTGCCCGAGGACGCCGAGCTCGGCATCCGGGCCCGGCACCTGCTGACCCTGGCGATCGCCCTCGACGAGAACGGCCACTCGGCCGACGGCGACCGCCGTTTCGCCGAGTCGCTCGACATCGCGATGGCCCTCGCCGACGGCGAGCTGATCGCCCAGGTGCTCAACAACATGGCGTACACCGCCTTCGAACGCGACGACGAACCGCTCGCACTGCAGTACTGCCGGCAGATGCGGGAGGTCGCCGCCGAGCAGGACTTCCCGCTCAGCGCCGGTCAGCTCGACACGATCGCCCGGGTCGAGATGATGAGCGGCGACTACGACCGGGCCGCGGTCACCCTGGCCCCCGTCCTCGAACCCGGCTCGCGGGTCGCCGGCAACGAGGGCGACGCCCTCGCCACCTGCCTGCTCACCATGGCCGAGACGCTGCGCCTGGGGCACCGCTACGCCGAGGCGCAGGTCGCCCTCGACGCCGGCGCGGCCATGGCCGAGGAGCGCAACCTGCGGCTGATCCGCGCCCAGGCCCGGGAGGGGCAGGCCGCGCTCTACGCCGACACGGGCCGCTACCGGGAGGCGTACGAGGAGCACCGGGTCTTCTACGCCGAGGCCACCGCGTTGCACTCGGCCCAGCGCGAGGCCCGGGCCCACGCGCTGCAGGCCGCGTACGACGCCACCGAGGCCCGCCGGGTCAGCGAGGAGCTCCGCGAGCTCGCCCACCGCGACGCCCTGACCGGCCTCTACAACCGCCGCTACGTCGACGAGCGCCTGCCCGCCCTGCTGGCCGAGGCGGCGACCCGGCGTACCCCGATCTCGCTGGCGATCGTCGACCTCGACCACTTCAAGCGCATCAACGACACGCTGTCCCACAACACGGGCGACACGGTGCTCCGCCAGATCGGCCAGCTGCTGGCGGAGGCCGCCATCGGCCGTACGATCGCGGCCCGGCTGGGCGGCGAGGAGTTCCTGCTGATCTTCCCGGACGCCGACGCCCGCGAGGCCCAGCTCCGCTGCGAGGAGCTGCGGCTGAAGGTCCGCGGCCACGACTGGTCGGCCGTCACCCACGGGCTGCCGGTCACGACCAGCATCGGCGTCACGACCGCGACCGACGGCCCGCACGCCGTGAGCGATCTGCTGGAACGGGCCGACCAGCACCTCTACACGGCCAAGCGCGGTGGCCGCGACCGAGTCGTCGGCGCTTAGCCGGGCGGGCGAGTACGTTCAGTAGACGTGACGATCCGTCTTGGCTACCAGATCCCCAACTTCACCTATCCCGGCACGCCGGTCGAGAACCTCTTCGACACCGTGATCGCGCAGGCCCGTGAGGCCGAGGCGAGCGGGTTCGACACCGTGCTGGTGATGGACCACTTCTATCAGCTGCCCGGCATCGGCACGCCGGACAGCCCGATGCTCGAGTCCTACACCGCCCTCGGCGCGCTGGCCACCGCCACCTCGTCGGTGCAGCTTTCGACGCTGGTCACCGGCAACACGTACCGCAACCCGCCGATGCTGGCGAAGGCGGTCACGACCCTCGACGTGGTGTCGAAGGGCCGGGCGATCCTCGGCATCGGGGCGGGCTGGTTCGAGCTCGAACACGACAACTTCGGCTACGAGTTCGGCACGTTCACCGACCGGTTCGAGAAGCTCGAGGAATCGCTCAACATCATCGCCCCGATGCTCAAGGGCGAGAACCCGACGTTCAGCGGCAAGCACTACCACGTCGAAAACGCGATGAACAACCCGCGGATCCGGCCGAAGATCCCGATCATGCTCGGCGGGCAGGGCGAGAAGAAGACGTTCCGGCTGGCCGCGCACTTCGCCGACCACATGAACATCATCTGCGACCTGGCCGACATTCCGAAGAAGGTCGCGGCCCTGCGCCAGCGCTGCGAGGAGGCCGGCCGCGACCCGTCGACGCTGCCGACGAGTTACCTGGCGTCGGTCTTCGTGGCCGAGAACGAGGCCGAGGCCAAGGAACTCAACGAGCGCATCCCGGAGGCCCGGCGCGCCCGGGCGTTCATCGGCCTCGCCGACCAGGTCGCCGACCAGATCAAGACCAACATTCTCGATCAGGGCATCGACGGCATCTGCATCAACATGATCGTCAACGGGCACGTGCCGGGCCGGGTCACCCTGGCGGGCGAGGCCCTGCGGCCCCTGGTCGCCTGATTTCGCTTCCGGCGGGCGGTCCACTGGCGCTTTCCAGACGTACGCCGGTGGACCGCCCCCAACCGCAGAAACGGCCGTCCTCCCGGTCAGGCTGACACCGGCCCCCGCTCGGGCTGGCACCGGCCGGAGTCGTGCGGATTGTGCTCGCTAGGCCGGTCCGGCGAGGCGGAAGACTGGCCAGCCGATCTCGGTGCGCCAAGCGGCGGCGTCCGGGGTGTCGCGCGGCCCGCACAGGTAGCGCTCGCGCACCGGCCCGGCCACGGCCAGCGCGTGGGTCGCCACCCACTGGCCGAGCTCGGCATAGGTCACGTTGATCGTGTCGTGGTCGCCGGGGTGTACGACGACGGCGAGCTCGACGGCAGGCAGGGTGACCTGGTGGACGCGGCCGATCGCCGGGATCGGGGCCGGGGCGGGCCGGTAGACCAGGGCGCGGCCGCGGCCCTCGGTGAACAGTTCGTTGTCGTAGAGGCCGCCCGGTGCCCCGGTCGCGGCCGGGACCGCCGCGTCCAGCTCGGCCATGGCTCCGGCATACCAGGACAGGATTTCGGCTTCCCCGACCGTACCCTCGATGGCCGCGACCGGCGTCGCCGGCTCGGACCGCACCTCGGGCGACAGCCCGGCCGTGGGTTTCAGGAGGCGCTGGAGCGAGGCGACGGCGGCCCGGGTCCGGGCCAGCTGGCCCTCCAGGCGTTGCAGATGCTCGCTGACCAGACCGGCCCGCTCCTCCACCGACGAGGTCGCGAGCACCGCCTTGACGTCGGCCAGGGGCAGGTCGAGCTCGCGCAGCCGGTGGATGACCTGGGCCGACGGAATCTGGTCGGGCGCGTAGTAGCGGTAGCCGGTGGACTTCTCGACGCGCGCCGGTTCGAGCAGGCCGGCCTCGTGGTAGCGCCGCAGGGTGCGGATGCTCAGGTGGGTCAGCTGGGCGAACTCGCCGATCGTCAACACGGGGGAGAGTCTGCACCCTGCCCCGGGGGCAGAGTCCAGTGTTTGACCCTCGCCGCGCGGGAGCGGGCACGCTCGGCTCATGACCGAGATCGAGTTGCCCGCCGCGGTGCGGGCCTACCTGACCGCCCACGCGGCGAAGGACGACGACGCGGCGGCCCGGGCCTTCGCCCCGGACGCCGCCGTCACCGACGAGGGCCGGACCTTCCGGGGCCGGCGGGAGATCAGCGCCTGGCGGCACCAGGCATCGACCGAGTGGACCTATACGACGGAGGTGACCGGCTCCCGTCGGGACGGGGAGGACTGGATCGTGGCGATCCGCCTCGAGGGCAACTTCCCGGGCGGCGTGGCCGACTTGGAACAGCGGTTCACGGTGCGGGACGGGGCGATCGCGCGTCTCGTGATCGCCTGACCGCCGTCGACGAGACCGTGGCCAGCTCCGGCCGGGCCGGCACCAGCAGGGTCGTGACTCCCAGCTCCTCGTTGAGCACGGCCAGCGGGTATTCGTGCCGCAGGTCGGCCTGGTTGCGGACGCCGCGCACCAGCACGCCGGCCCGGTGGATGCGGCAGTAGTCGGCGGTCAGCCCGGCCCAGGCTTCCACGGCCACATTGGACCAGTCCTCCGGTAGCACGCGCCGGACGGCCACCGCCCGGTTGTCCACAGTCTCGCCGGGCGGTTTGTCCGGGTTGACCGCGACCAGCACGATGACCTGCCCGAACAGCCGCCGCACCCGGTCGACCACGTCGCGGTGCCCCGCGGTGAACGGGTCGAAGGTGCCCGGGTAGACCGCTCGGCTGTCCACAGTCCCAAACTAGCCCGGTGGCCGCCGTGATGAGATGGACGGCATGACGATGATCGACCGGCTGGCGGGCGCCCCGCGCATCGGGCTCGGGCTGGCCGCGGTGGGCCGCCCGGGCTACATCAACCTGGGCCGGGCCCACGACCTGCCGGCCGACCGCACGGTTGACGCCATGCGCGCGCGGGTCGGCGAGCTGCTCGACTCGGCGTACGCGGCGGGCGTGCGCTACTTCGACGTGGCCCGGTCCTACGGGCGGGCCGAGGAGTTCCTGGCCGGCTGGCTCGCCGCCCACCCGGTCGGGCCCGATGTGGTGGTCGGCAGCAAGTGGGGTTACACCTATGTCGGCGACTGGCGTCTCGACGCCGAGGTCCACGAGGTCAAGGACCACGGGCCGGCCACGTTCGAGAGGCAGGCCGGCGAGTCCCGCGCCCTCCTCGGCGACCACCTCGACATCTATCACATCCACTCGCTCACCCCGGCGAGCCCGGCCCTCACCGACACCACGCTGCACCGGCGACTCGCCGAGCTGGCCGGGGAGGGGGTCGCGGTGGGCTTCTCGACCAGCGGCCCGTCGCAGGCGTCGGTCATCCGCGCGGCGCTGAAGGTCACCGTCGGCGGCATGCCGCTCTTCCGCAGCGTGCAGGCAACGTGGAACCCGCTCGAGCCGAGCGCCGGAACCGCCCTGGCCGAGGCGCACGACGCCGGCTGCCTGGTCATCGTCAAGGAGGCCATGGCCAACGGGCGGCTGGCCGCGGCCGACGGGCCGCTCGCCCCGGTCGCGGCCGAGCTCGGCAGTACGCCGGATGCGGTCGCGCTGGCGGCGGTCCTGCGGCAGCCGTGGGCCCGCATCGTCCTCTCCGGGGCCGCGACGACCGGGCAGCTGGCCGCCAACCTGGCCGCCGAGTCGCTGCATCTCACCGCCGCGCACGCCGAACAGCTGTCGGCGATGGCCGAGGAGCCGCAGGCCTACTGGCAGACCCGGTCGAGCCTGCCCTGGGCTTGAAGCGAGGCGTGAAAGCGGAGCATGTCGAGCGCGCCGTCCAGCGCCGCGGCCAGCGGCTCGATCGAATCGCGCGTCTGCATGACCAGCAGGCCGCCCTGCAGCGCCGCGAAGATCGCGGTGCCGAGGCACTCCGGGTCGGCGCCGGGCTCCAGATCGCCCGCCTCCCGCGTCCGTCGCACGCCGTCCACCAGGATCGCGTGCCAGGCCTCGGCATGCTCGTTGACCTGGGCCGCCAGCCCGGGGTCGCTCGGCGCGACCTCGTTGACCAGGGCGCTGATCGAGCAGTATTTGTGGGTGAGGTCGTGGTAATAGGTGACCAGCGCGTCCCGCCACCCCTGCCACGCCTCGAACGAGTCGAGCCGGTCGATCCACGGCCGCTGCGCCTCACGCACCCGCTCGCTCTGGAAGGCCGCGATCGCCGCCACCAGGTCGCTCTTGCCGCCCGGAAAGTAGTGGAACAGCTGGCTCTTGCTGGTCGCCGTCCCGGCCCGGATCTCGTCCAGCGTCATCCCGCCGACGCCCCGCTCGAGGATCAGGTCGGCGGCGGCCCGCACGATCCGCTCGCGCGTCGCCGCCCCCTTGGTGGTCAGTCCGGTCACCCACTCACCTTACTTCTTGGACCGCCGGGTCCAGGCAGGGCCCGGGCGATCACGCCCGGGCCCCATCCCGTACGCGGAAGCTAGTGCACCGGGCGCACGGCGCCCGTCACGACCGTGCCGTCGCTGTGGGTGAGCGTGGTCGGGAGAGTGGCCGGTGCCTGGCCGTGCTCGACCCAGTTGACCAGGGCATCGAGGTCCCCGGTCGGCTGCGGGCCGGTGCCGCCGCCGCAGTGCGTGACACCGGGGAGCAGGAACAGGCGGTAGAAGTCGTCGACGTCGCTGCCCTTGACCTGCCGGCGATAGGTGACCGTGCCCCGGGTCGGTACCAGCTCGTCGGCCTGGCCGTGCCAGCTCAGCAGCTTGCCGCCGGCCCGGGCGAACCGGGACAGGTCCGGATCGTCGCTGCCGATGATGTCGTGGAACTGGCGCTCGGAAGAGCGCAGCAGCCGGTCGAACGTGCGGTAGGTGAGTTCCTTCGGGTCGAAGGCCGGATCGCGGGTGACGAAGTACTTCGCCCAGGTGTCGGCCACGAAGAACGGCGAGCTGGCGGCGCCGAGGGCGGCCAGCGAAGCGCCCTTGTTCGGGCCGTAGCCGAGCTGGGGCGGCCCGGCCCAGATCCGGTTCACGGCCTCGGCGGTCGCCCGGTCGATGGTGATGGTCTGCCCGTCACAGACGACCTTCCTGCCGACCAGTCGGCGGGCGTCCCAGTGACAGTCCGCGGGGTTCTCGATGTATCCGTCGTCGTTGCCGCAGGCCGCGATCGCCGCCTTGGTGAACGTGTCGACGACACAGGGGGAGGGGTGGGTGCTGGTCTCGTTGAACACCGCCTGCGACCAGAGGGTGGCGATCGCGAACCGGTCCCAGTCGATGGCCGGGGCGTTGGCGAGGATGCCCTGGAAATCGGCGGGGTAGGCCTGAGCCTCCTGGTAGCCCTGCCGGCCGCCGGTCGAGCATCCGGTCCAGTAGGAGTAGGTGACGCGCCGGGAGTAGAACCGGTCCGCTACGTCCTTGCCGATGAGTGCCATGTCGTGCGCGGACCGGGAGGCGAAGTTGGTCAGCAGCGCGGTGTCGAGCCGGCCGTCGGCGTCCAGGGCCCAGCCGCTGACGTCGACCGGATCGCCGCCGACCCCCGCATCGGTGGCCGCCGTGACATAGCCCGCCTTGACCCCGGTGGCCAGCGGAAACCCGAAGTCACCGGCCAGGTACGCGCTGCCGCCGGTCGCCTGGAAGCGGCCGCTCCACCGCTTCGGGTCCTGCGGCAGCGCGATCTTCACATGCACATGGTCGTTGCCGCCGGGGTGGGTGAGCGTGACCGTGACCTCGCAGCGCGCCGGGACGTCGGTCACCGGCGGCTGCCCGGGAATCGGGGAGTCGGGAAAGGACACCGTGCCGGCCGGCTGGGCGGTCGCGGTGACCGCCTCCACCGTGGCGCCGGGAGGGGCCGCAACGGGAAGGGCGGCGCAGCGGGTGCCCGCGGCGCCGGCCGCCGCCGGAAGGAACGTCGCCGACAGCGGCACGGCGGCCGCCATCAGCATGATGAGTCGTCGTCTCATGGGGTCAGCCTGGTGGCGGGCCCGGGCGTTCGCCCCAGGGTGAGTCCCTGGCCCACCACCCGGAGCTCGATGACTCAGGCCTGGTCGCGGGTTGCCGCGACGTCACCGGCGAACAGGCCGGTCGGGTCCACGACTTCGCCGATCGCGGCGGCCCAGGTACGACCCGGGGTACTCGGCGTAGTACTGGAACATGTTTCCCAGCTCGTCCGCCCCCGGGAACCCGAGACCGCGGACCTGGTCGTGGGTCGGCGGACGGTAGGCCACCGGCTCGCCGATCACCGTGCCGAGTGCCGCGGCGATCTGCTCGCCGGTCAGATGGTCACTGGCCACCGGGATCGTGACGCCGATCGTCTCGGTCGGTCGCCGCAGCACCTGCCGCACGGCCTCAACATCAGCAGGTACGTCGTGGGCAGGCCCGACTTGGCGAACAAGGCGTCGGCCGAGCCACCCTTCACATCGAAGTGCGGCACCCGGTAACCGCCCTCGATCATCGGCATCCGGTCGTCACCGGCCGGGATCACCTCCCGGGTGTCCTCCAGCGTCGACCACACCACGTGCCGCAGGCCGGCCGCCTTGGCGGCGCTGATCAGGTTTTCCACTTCGGCCAGTTCCCGGGCCGGCGAGCGGTGCTCCCAGTACGGGGTGACCAGGAACGCGCCGTACGCCCCGTCGAACGCCGCGCGGAGGCTGCCCTCGTCGCTGAGGTCGGCCTCGACCACCTCGGCGCCGAGGCCCGCCAGCGCCCGCGCCTTGCCCGATGCGGCGTTGCGCGTCACCGCCCGTACGCCGAACTCGCCGTCGGCCAGCAGCGCCCGCGCCACGGCGCCGCCCTGAGTGCCGGTCGCACCGAGCACCGCGATCACCTTGTCGTGAGACATCGAGAATTCTCCTGTCCGGAAGGTTGTCAGGCGGTCGGGGCGACGATGACGGCCTTGCCGTGCAGCGCACCGGCGGCGGCCTGGGCGTGCACGGCCGGCAGTTCGGCCAGCGGGACCCGCTGGTCGACGTCGACGCGCAGCCGGCCGGAGTCGATGAGTGTGACCAGCTGTGCCAGCTGGGCGGCATCGCTGCGGACGAACAGGTCGATGCCGCGGACGCCGCGCTGCTCGTCGCTGGGTGCGGGCATCCACACCGTGGTGTTGACCAGCACGCCGTCCGCACGGACCAGGTCGAGCAGCGCGGCCAGCTGCGCCGGTTCGATCGGTGCCAGGTTGAGCGCCACGTCGACCGGGGCCGTCGCCGACGTCACCGCGGTGGTGGTGGTGTGGTCGATGATCTCGTCGGCGCCGGCCGCCTTGGCCCGGTCGGCGCTGTGCGGGCCGGCCGTGGCGATCACGTAGGCGCCGGCGTTCTTGGCCAGCTGCACGGCGTAGCCGCCGACCGCGCCGCCCGCGCCGTTGATCAGCACGCGCTGCCCCGCGGCCAGCTTCGCGTGGTCGAACAGCGCCTGCCACGCGGTAAGGCCGACGGTCGGCAGCGCCGCGGCGTCGACCAGGGGGACGCTGGTGGGTGCCGGCGCGAGAATCTCGGCCGGAGCCACGACGTACTCCGCGGCCGCGCCGTCGTCCGCCATCGGCAGGAACCCGACGACCCGGTCGCCGACCTGGAAACCGCCCACACCCTCCCCGAGCTCCGCGATCGTGCCGGACACGTCGATGCCGGCGTGTGCGGCAGCGTCACCGGGATCGGACCCTGCATGAAACCGGCGCGGATGTTGCCGTCGACGCCGTTGAACGACGTCGCGGCGACCCGGATCAACACCTGCCCGACTCCGGGGCTGGGCTGCTCGACGTCCTCGTAACGCAGGACGCCCGGGTCGCCGTACTCGTGGAAACGCATTGCCTTCATCGCAAGCCCTCGTCTCATCTTTTGTTTGTGCTTCGTATTCGAAGCACTTTTGGACCATAGCACGCTTCGAATTGGAAGCAACTAGAGCGCGGTGTGAGCTGACCTACAGCCGGCGGAGCTTCTCATCGCTGGGGGCGCGGTACAGCTCCAGCCCGCCCAGTTCGGCATGCCTGTAGCGCCGGAGGTGGTGGTGGCCGGGGACGCCCGCCTCGACCAGGTAGCGTTCGCGCGCCGCCGGGTCGATGAGCCAGCGCTCGACCAGATAGCGCGACGGCCCGCCGAACCGGGTGTAGTCGCCGAACAGGACAGCCGCCGGACGGGTCTGCGACAGCACCTCGCCGAAGCGGGAGAACACCATCGCGGGGTAATCCGACAGACGCTCGACGATGCGCGTCATGACCGGTACGGCGTGATCGTCCGGTGCCCCGGGCTCCTTCTGACCGGCCCGGCGAAAATGCGCCGGCAACTCCCGGTCCACGTCCTCACCGCCTCCCCTTGTGCGACCACTCAAGCGTGGCGCGAACCGGGAACCGGATGAATGTCGCGGTTATCCACTGACAATCAGTCCGTGGATAACGGGGTGATCAGGCGCTGCAGCTTCTCGTCACTCGGCGAGCCGGGCTCGGCCATGAAGACCAGCAGATCCTGGCCCTCGTCGGGGTCCATCAGGCGCCGGCTGTGCAGCTCCAGCTCGCCCAGCACCGGATGCCGGTACCGCTTGAGATCGAGGTGGTGGGTGACATCCACCTCGTGCAGCCGCCAGACCTCGGCGAACTCGGGGCTGACCGCCAGCAGCGCCTCGACGATCTCGCCGGCGGTGCCCGTGGGATCGGCCGTGTACGCCGCCCGGATGTCCACCGTGAACACCCGGCCCCGGATGGCATGGTCCTCGGGCGGATACAGGGCGCGTTGCGCCGGGTCGGTGAACCAGCGGTAGACCAGGTAGCGGGACATGCCGGTGAACCGGGTGTAGTCGCCGAACAGGGCCACCGCCGAACGGGTCTGCAACAGCGTCTCGCCGAACCGCGAGAACACCATCGCGGGCGTGTCGGAAAGGCGGTCGACGATGCGCCTCATGGCCGGACTGACCTGCTCGTCGGGCAAAGCGCGGCGCGGAGCCGAGTGCCCGCCGATGGCGAACAGGTGTTCCCGCTCGCTCGGGCTGAGCTTCAGCCCGCGGGCCAGGGCGGCCAGCATCTGCTCGGACGGCATCGGACCGCGCTGCTGCTCGAGCCGGCTGTAGTAGTCGGCCGACATGCCGGCCAGCACCGCGACCTCCTCACGCCGCAGCCCACCGGTGCGGCGCCGGGGGCCCCGGGGAAGCCCGACCTCCTCCGGCTGAAGCGCCTCGCGGCGGGCCCGGAGAAAATCCGCCAGCAATGCTCGGTCCATCGCCCACTCCGCCTTTTCAGTCGGTTCGCTTACGGCCGGTACGGGCTTTGGCCGAGCGTGGCGGGTTGGCGCGCATATGGTCGCGAACCCGCCCGAGAACGGTGCTGAGGGCGGCAAGATCCTCGCCGGTCAACGGTTCGAACAGCAGCTGCCGGACGCGGTCGACATGCCCGGGAAGCACCCGGACGATCAGGTCCCGGCCGGCGTCGGTGACGGTCACGACAACGCTGCGCTCGTCGTCCGGCGACGGCGAGCGGGTGATCAGGCCGCGCTTGTCGAGCAACCCGGCCTGGTAGGTGAGCCCGCTGCGGCTGTAGACGACGCCATCGGCCAGGTCCGTCATTCGTAGTCTGCCCTCGGGCGCGTCCACCAGCCGGGCCAGGATCTCGAACTGCACGTAGCTGAGGTCGCCGTCGGCGCGCAGGTGCTCGTCCACCGCGTACTGAAGGAGGCTGCTGACCTCCATCAGAGCGAAGTACGCCCCGAGTTGCTGCGAGTTCAGGCCGGGCCCCGGTTCAACCACCCCATGATCCTACTTGCTTTGAATTCGAAGTGCACTCCGCATGCATTTGGGGCGGCCTGGGCCGGTCCGCGACCCCGGGCAGTTCGGCCGGCACCAGCCCGGGGTGGCGGATCACGCCCGCAGCTTGGTGGGCGGGCAATCAGGTGGCGGCCGAGGCTGGGGCCCGCAACCGCGGGTGGCCGGCGCCTCCATCCGCAACCACGGCAGAGGGCGCCCCAACCGCCGGTGCTACCTCGGCCTTGCCTCGCCGCCGTGTGAACGCCGTCGCCGCGCGCCCGCCGCACCTCGGTCCGGACGTTCCGACCCGCCAGGCTGGTCCGGGCCGGCCGGACGACCGGCCTATCTGCTGCAGGGGTTGCCGTCGATGCGGCAGTCCTGTGGTGCCGCATCGATCAGGGTTGCGCCGTGGACGCCGAACACCACCTGCACGGACTTGCCGGCCGCCACCGTCGAGGTGGTCGAGTCGGGTGTGAATGTCCACACCGAGCCGTTCTGCTTCGCGGTCGCACCCTTGACCCCGGACACCAGCAGGGTCGGCCGGGGGAGGGTCACGCTCAGCGTCCAGCCGTTCTTCGGCGCCGCTCCGGGGTTGGCCACCGTGACCGTCATCTGGTAGCCGAGCAGTCCGGCGGTGGCCGACGCGGTCTTGTAGGACGCGGTGAGGGGCACCGACGTGTTCTCGGTGATGATCGGGGCGCCGGGCAGCGCGATCGACGACGTCACCGACGTGGCCGGCGCGCTCTGACCGGCGGTGGCCGCGGTGCTGCTCGCCGACGTGCTGGACGGTGAGGCGGGCGCGCTCGTCGCGGATGTGGCCGACCCGGCGGCGCTCGGCCCGGCCGGCCGGGACCGGAGGCCGGGCAAGGCTGCCGCCGGGTCGGGCGGCGGGGTCGGGTCGCCGGGGGCACGCACCAGCACCACGACCAGTAGAGCGGTGCCGGCCAGTGCGGCCAGCACCCCGGTGAGCAGAGCCCAGCGGCCGACGCCTCGACGCCCGCCGGCCTCCTTGACCTTGGGTTTGGGGGTCGGACCGGCCTGCAGCGCCGCGAACAGCCGTAGCACTCCGTCGAGGAGCACCACGACCAGCGACCGGCGGGGCCGGGTCTCGGTCTCGTTCATCGGTTGCCTCCAGCGCCTCAGAGGGACCGCAGTCCACTGAGGAGTCGTTGCAGCACGGCGGGGGACGAGTCGCGATTGTCCTCCGCCCGCGAGCGCGTGTGAATCAGGCCCGCCTCGAGCAGGTCGCCGAGGAGCAGGCGGGTGGGCCCGATCGGCAGGCCGAGGTGCACGGCGATCTCGGACAGCGCGATCGGCCGCCGCGACAGCCGCAGCGCCGTCTGCTGGTCGGCCGACAGCCCCTCCGGCTCGGGGATGTCGCCGTCGCGCAGGATGATGGCGCTGAGCTCGAGGCCGTCGCGCAGCACCGGACCGCGGCTGCCGACCCGGGCGTACAGGCGGACCAGCGGGCCCGCGTCCTCGTCGTACCACGCCTCATCCGAGACAGTCATCCGTTGATCACCGACTCCAGGTCGTCCAGCGTCGGATCGTCCAGCGTCGGGTTGCCGAGGGTCGGCTCCTCGTCGGTCGCCGGGCTGATCAGCGCCGCCGGCACCGTCACCTCGACGGCCAGCCCGCCGTCGAGACCGTTGTGCAGGGTCACCGTGATGTTGCGCCGGGCGGCGAACCGGCCCACCGAGTAGAGCCCCCACCAGGTGCCGCTGGGCGGCGGCACCGGGTCGGCCATCACCTGGGCCGCGGTGGCCAGGTCGTCCTCGGTCATGCCCGGGCCGACGTCGGTGATCGTGAGGCGGTAGCCGGTCGCCAGGTTGGCGCCGGTCACCCGCACCCGGGTCTCGGCCGGTGCGAACGTTGTCGCGTTCTCGATAAGTTCGGCCAGCAGGTGCATCAGGTCGGTCACCGCGACCCCGTCCAGCTGCACCGCCTCGACCTGGGAGGTGGAGACCCGGCCGTACTCGGTGATCTCGGAGGCGGCGGCCCGCACGACCTCGGCCAGCGGGACCGGGCGGCGCCAGCGGCGGCCCGGCGTGCCCCCGGCGAGGGTGATCGACTTTTCCAGGTTGCGGCGCATCCGGTTGGCGAGGTGGTCGGCCCGGAACAGGTCGCCGAGCGTCTCGTCGTCGGACTCCCGGCGGGCCAGCGTGTCGAGCAGCCGCAACTGCCTGTGCAACAGGCCCTGGTTGCGTCGCTCGAGATCGCGCAGCAGCGGGTCGAGCCGGGGCCGCGGGTCGTCGCCGGCCCGGCCGGCGGCCGGCCGCCGCTTCTCCCCGCCGGTGGTCGCCCGGTTGCCGGACCGCCGCGCGACAAGAAGTACGCCGATGACCGCGATCAGGCCGACTCCGCCGACCACCCCGGCCCGCACGACAGTCAGCACGGCGTGCGCGGTCGCCGCGCCGGCCGCCTCGCGGTTCGCCGAGTTCTGCAGCTCCCACAGCGCGGTGTTCAGCCGGTTGTACGCCGCCGACCAGGCCGCGGTGTCGGGCTCGCCCGTGCCGCGCAGCAGGGCGCTTTCGACAGTGGTCAGCCCGGTGTCGCCGGCGAGCTCGCGATAGCGGTCGAGCGAATCGGCGGGCAGGTCGGTGCCGGCCGACGCGAACAGGCTGCGCCTGGCGCCGGCGAGTGTGGACAGGCGCACCCGGTCGGCGTCGGTCAGCTTGGTCGCCCCGGCCACCGCGGCCAGCTGCGCGTCCTCCTCGGCGAGCAGCTCGCGCGACCGGCTGAGCGCGGACAGCCCGGCCGCCGAGCCGGCCAGCTGGTCGGGGAAGACGGTCGGGGTCTCGACGCCGGCCGGGTCGATCAGCGCCGTGTACGCATCGACGGCCCGGTCGTGGCTGAGCTGCCGGTCGTCGACCGCCGACCGCACCCCGGCCAGCTCGCCGGTGCGGCTCAGCAGGTCGTCGGCCTGCCGCAGCGAGTCGGACCCGGCCAGCGACTTGATCCAGGTGTCGCGGGCCGCCTGCAGGGCCTGCCGGGCCTGGTCGGTGTGCCCGCGCTGAGCGGCCAGCTCACTGCCCGCCGCGCGGTCGCCGGCCGAGAGCCGCCGCTCGGCCTCGAGCGACAGCACCAGGGCGCCGATCGGCCGGCCGAGGTGGTTGGCGGTTACCCGGGCCGACATGACCTGCACCGCCTCGGTCAGCGCCGGGACGGCCGCCGCCGCCCAGAGCGCGACCAGCAGCGCCAGCCCGGCGATCACCTTGGTGCGGGTGCTCATCGATCGTCTCCCGAGCCGATCAGGGCGCGCAGCCGGGTCAGCAACTCCTGCCGGTCGGTGGCGCCGAGGCGCTGCCGGATGCGGGCCATGTGGTGCTCCACTGTCTTGGCGGAGAGGTAGAGCCGCTCGGCCACCTGTTTATATGTCAAGCCGTCCAGGACCAGAGCGGCGACCTCCCGCTCACGCTCGCTGAGCAGTTGCGGGCCGCCCTCGGCGGCCCGGCTGCGGATTCCGGCCGCGGGCGCGGCCTCGCGCGGCCCGGCCGTACGCTCCTGCAGCGCCCGGGCGCAGTCGAGCAGCAGCGTCATCGCCTTGCGGTCGGACGTGCGGATCGCCGCCTGACCGACCAGCCGTGCCCCGTCGCCGACCAGCCCGAGCGTGCTCAGCCCGCGGGCGGCCGCGACCACGGCGTCGGGGTCGGCCCGGTCGGCCAGCACGTCGAGCCACTGCAGGGCCGCGTCGGCGACCGCCTCCACATAGGGACTGAAGCCGCGCATGCCGCTCAGCGTCTGCGCGTGCCGCAGCGCCGCGTCGTGGTCGTCGGCCAGGATCGCCGCGTGCAGCCGGCTCCACCGCAGCGGCGCGCTCCACAGCACCGGGTCGCCGAGCCCGGCCAGAAGCAGATCGGCTTCGGCCAGGTGCCCGGCGACCCGGTGCTGCTCGCCGAGCCGGGCCGCCGCCACGGCCAGCTCGCCCAGCGGCAGCAACGTGAAAAGATCGACCGGCTGGCCGATCAGCGCGTGACAGGCGTCGGGCCAGGCGCTCCGGAGCCCGACCAGGTCGCTGGAGCGGCGGGAGAGACCGATCTGCAGCGCCGAGGCGAGCAGCTGGTCGCGTCCGTGCCGGCCGGCGACGGCCGCGCCCTCGGACTGCTGGGCCTCGGTGACCCGGCCCCGCATCATCAGCACCCAGGACTGCAGCAGCCGGTGCCGGTCGGCCAGCAGCGCCCCGCCGGTCGAGGCGCGCACCGCCCGGGCCAGCAGCGCGTCGGCCGTGTCGAGGTCGGAGCTGTGCAGGGCCACGGTCGCGCCGAGGGCGGCCGGGCTGTCGGGCAGCAGCACGGTCGCGCCGGACGGCTCGATCATCGTCGTCGCCTGGAACAGTGCCGACAGCGCCCCGGTCGGGGTGCCGCTGACCGATTCGGTCATGCCGCGGGCCATCAGGGCCGCGGCCGCACTGAGCGACGTCGGCGGCTCGCCGCTGCCGGACAGGTCCAGCTTCTGGGCCTCGGCGAGCCGGCCCAGGCCGATCAGCCCGACCGCGCCGAAGCCGGCCGCGACCGCGGAGGTCGACCACTGGTAGAGCGCGGCCGCCTGCGCGGTCTGGCCACGCTGGGTGAGCACGGCCGCCGCCACGTACGCCGCCTCGGCCCGCTGCTCGGGCGTGCCCGCGGCGAGCGCCTGGTCGGCCAGCCGGGACGCCTCGTCGAGGTCGCCGGCGAGCGCGGTGGCCAGCGCGCGGCGGGTGGCCGTGATGCGTCCCGCCCCGGCCGCGGCCGCGAACAGCCGGGCCGCCAGCTCGGGGTCGTCGCCCAGCGCCTCCTCGCCCGCCGCCTCGTAGACGTGGCCGAGACCGCTGTGGCTCAGCCCGGCGCCGGCCGCTCCGGGCACCAGGCCGGCGCCGTCGGTCACCGCCCGCAGCAGCGGCCGGACCAGCGGCAGCACCGGGCCACCGCGGGCCAGCTGCAGGGCGGCCAGACGTTGCCGCACGTCGATGCGATGGCCGATCGGGCCGAGCGCCGCGATCGCCTGCCGGGCCAGTGGCACCAGCGTGCCGTCGTCGGCCAGCAGCCCGGTCGCCCGGCCCGCGTCGACCAGGCCGGCGACCGTCTCGGCGTCGCGCTCGAGCAGGGCCGCCACCAGGTCGAAAGAGAGCCCGGCCCCGGCCTCGACGGCCAGCAGCAGGGTGCGCAGGTCGTGGTCGAGCTCGTCGAGGTCGGCGGCGAACGGGGTCAGCGCGGCCACCGGCACCCGGCCGGCGGCGGCGTCGGCCGGGGTGAGCGCGTCGGCGACCCGGGTCACGAATCGTGGTACGCCGCCGGTCTGCGCGGCCACCACCGCGACCAGCTCGGCCGAGGGCTCGGGGACGGCGCGGGCGAGCCGGTCGTGGATCTGCGTGGTGGTCAGCGCGGGCAGGGTCACCGGGCGACGGGACCGGCGCAGCAGGTCGATCAGCGCGGACAGGCCCTCGGGGCGGGGCCACGGGCGGTAGGCCACCACGATGCGGGAGTCGGGCCGCTCCGCGTAGGCCAGCAGGTCGGCCAGGCGGGCGGGGTCGAGCAGGTGCGCATCGTCGGCCAGCATGACCTGCTCGCCGGTCGTCTCGGCGGGCCGCCACGGGTTGAGCACGGTGACCCCGGCCCGCTCCCAGGCTGCGGCGAGATCGTGCAGCAGGCGGGTCTTGCCGAAGCCGCCGGGCGCGCCGACCACGGCCTGCCGGGGAGCCATCGGGTCGGCGATCACCTGGCCGAGCAGGCTGACCGCGTCGGAGACGGGCGTGGATCCGGTCATCGTCGGGGCGCTCATCGTCCGCCCGCCCGCACCGTGGCGACCGCGACCGGCGGACGCGGCGGCCGGAGGGTCACCCCGCCGGACGCGATCTCGGGCCACGAGTCGGTCGGCAGCCCACCCGCGCCCGGCATCTCGGGCAGCGCCGGGAGTTCCGGCGCGATAGGGCCGCCCGGGGCGGCGCCCGGTGGCGGCGCGGGACGCCGGACCTGCGGCCGGACCGTCAGCGCGGCCCCCGCGGCCACCGTCATCGCCGGGTCGGGGTCGCGAAGGACCGGCACCGGGAAGGCGGCGGACAGCAGATCGGACACATATGGATATACGGCCCCGGAGCCCCCGGCGATCAAGACCGCGGAAAGATCACTCGGGGCGGCACCGAGGCTGCGCACGGTGTGCACCGCGAGGTCGACCGTGGACTGGATGACGGCGCGGGCGTCGGCCGGCGCGGCGTCGTCGAGATCGAAGCCGCTGATCTCGTCGAGCTCGGCGCTGCCCAGCAGCTCGAGCCGGCCCGGGCCGTGCGGCACGGCCAGCGTCACCTCGCAGGTCGAGCCGCCGATGCGATAGGCCAGGAGCATGCCCCCGGCGGGCGGGACCCGGCCCGCCGCCTGATGACTTTCGACCACCGCGCGGGCCCGGGTGACCAGGGCGGTCTGGGCCAGGTCGGCCTCGCCGAGCGCCGAGTGCAGCAGGTGCAGCCGGCCGTTGCCCCAGCCCGACGGGTAGGCCACGGCGACCCGCTCGGGCGGCTCGTCGAGCTGCTGCCAGACCCGGTCGACGACCCAGCGGGCCATCGCCGCGACCAGGCCGTGTGCCGGGAAGTAGTCACCGCCGAAGAGCATCGGCAGGCTGTCGCCGACGCGGTGCAGATAGCCGCCGACGCCGTCGGCCGGCGGCCGCAGCAGATCGGCCGGGACGACGTCGCCGTCGGGGGTCATCGCCAGAGCGGAGCCGACCGTGCGCGAGCGGGCGCCGAGCGTGACCGGCTGGGCCGGGCCCCAGCCCGGGCCGGTGCCGTCGGCGCGCCGGCTCACGGCAGCCTTGGTGGTGCCGGCGCCGATGTCGATCCCCAGGACGTAGGGCACGTCGTTACTCCTCCACCACCGAGGGTGACCGCGGTGAGTGTCGTTCGGGCAGGTAGGACCCCATGTTCGTACCAGAAGTCGGCACCGGGATCGTCCCCCAAAAAACGAGGCCCCTGAATCCCCTAACCCCCTAACGGAACCCGCGCTCCGACCACCGATCGGCCACGGTACGACTGGGGGCACCAACCCCGATGCCCGGGGCCGCCCCCGTCCGTACGTTTGCTGCAACTCACCTGGGCGACCCGCCCGGGTTGGAGAACGACAGTCAGAAACGACAGTCACAGTCGAAGGAGCCCCATGGACACGTCCCCCACGTTGCAGGACTTCGTCCTCAACCTGATCTACGACCCCGCCGCCCGTTCCGCCTTCGAGCTCGACCCGGAGTCGGCGCTGCACGCGGCCGGCCTGGGCGACATCACCGCCGCCGATGTGCAGCAGGTGATCCCGCTGGTGGTCGACTCGGCCCCGGTGACCGGCCTGCAGGGCCTGGCCGGCGTCGACGACCTGACCACGGGTGTGGCCAATCTGGACGTGGCCGGTGCGGTCTCGCAGCTGCAGTCGATCACCTCGCAGGTGGCGGTCACCCCGGCCGGCATCGTCGGCGAGGTCAACTACACCCTGGGCAGCGTGAACGCGGCCGTGGTCAGCGTCGCCGGTGGCGACGTCGTCAACGGCTCCGTGCTCTCCGGAAACACGCTGGGCGTCGCCGGCCTGGGCGGCCTCACCTCCTCGATCCCGGTCGGGCTGGGCGGGGTCTCGGCGGTCAACGACCCGGCGCTGCACCTCGACAACAGCGTGGTGCCGACGGTCGACCACAGCGTGACCGACACGGTGGGCAATGTGGTCCCGGGCCTCGATCACGTCGCTCCCGGAGTCGACGGAAACGTGACAGGTCTCCTCGACGGCACGCTCGACACCGTGACGAATCTGCCCGCTTCGCTCCCGATTGACCACAGTCCGAGCCTTGACGTCCCGGTGGTCGGCGGGGCAACCTCTTCGATCGGGTCCGTCGTGAAGCCGGACCTGGGCCACGTGCTGTCGCACGACCCGGTCAACGACCTGCACAACACCGTGAGCAGCGTCGCCACCACCGGGCACGACGTCACGAGTGGCCTGCTGGGCGGCGTGACCCACTCGGACACGTCGGCCGATTCGACCGCTGGGCAGGACTCGTCGCACGACCTGCTGGGCGGGCTGCACCTGTAGGGTGCCAGCGGCGCCCCCGGCGTCGGGCGGCACTGACGACGAGAGGCTGGCGGGCGCGAATGACGAGTTGGAAGGCCGGACCCACGGCGTATGCGGGTCCGACCTCCCTCGTCCCGCCGGCCCCGGCTCCGCCGAGCAGGGCGGAGCCGGACCCGTTGCGGGCCGCCGGTGCCCTGTTGTGGATCGACGTCCTCGACTCCACGATCCGCACCAGCACGCAGCACGGCCGGTCCGAGGTCGCCGAGTGGCTGTCGCGGCGCCGTGCCCAACTGCTGCGCCCCGAGTTGCGGGTGCTGGTCGTCGGCGCCGCCCACCAGGGCAAGAGCCAGCTTATCAATGCACTGATAAACGCGGGTGTCTGCGCCGTTCACGCGGACGGCGGCACCGGCGTGCCGACCGTGGTCCGGCACGCCGAGGCACCCGGAGCCCAGCTGATCCGGCGTGGCTCGCCGAGCGCCGACTGGACGGCCGAGGTCGGCATGCAGGACCGTCTGCCGCTCGACCTCGACCGGCTGGAGCCGGCGATCGCCGAGGCGGCGGCCAAGTTCCCGGCCGGCACCCCGGTGCACGCCGAGGTCATGGTGCCGCGGTCGCTGCTGGCGAGCGGTCTCGTGCTGATCGACACCCCGGCGCTGCCCGGGCTGCCCGGTTCGGCCGAGCGCGCGGTCCGGGTCGCCAGCGACCTCGCCACCTGCGCGGGCGCCGACCTGGTGCTCTACACCTGCGAGGCGGGTCGCGAGATCACCGACGCCGAGCTCGAGGTGCTGAAAGACCTGGCCCGCTTCTTCCCGGGCCTGCTGGTCGTGTTCACCAAGACCGACTACGCGATCGACTGGCGGCGCAACCTGGCCGACAGCCGCACCCGGCTGGCGCGGGCCGGTGTCCCGACCGCGACCACCGCCGTCTCCTCGGCGCTGCGCCTGCACGCTCTGCAGGCGGGCGACACCGCGCTCAACAACGAGTCCGGCTTCGCCGATCTGATCGTCCACCTGCAACGGATGGGCACCGCCAAGCACGACAAGCTGGCCCGCGACACGGTCAGCCGGCTCGGCCGCATCGCGATCGAGGAGCTCGCGGTCCCGCTGCGCGACGAACTGGCGGCCCAGCAGAACGCGGGCATGCCCGACGCCGTCGCCCGCCTCCACACCACCCAGCGGCGCCTCGACAACCTGCGCAAATGCGCGGTCCGCTGGCAGAACACGCTCTCCGACGAGGTCGGCGACCTGATGTCCGACATCGAGCACGACCTGCGCGAACGCACGCGGGCGGTGATGTCGGAGGTCGAGGAGTTCTTCGCGACCGCCGATCCGGCCAAATCCTGGGATGAGTTCGAGCCCTGGCTGCGGCAGGCCCTGCAGGAGCTGGCCGAGACCAGCATGACCTGGCTCGCCGAGCGCACCGAGTGGATGGCACGCAAGGTCGCCGAACAGTTCCCGCCCGAGGCGGGAGAGGTGCTTCCGCCGCCGGCGTTGGTCTCGGCCGATGAGCGTACGGACGGCGTGCCCGGCCTCGACGCACCGCCGGTCGCCCGGTTCAGCCCCGGCCAGAAGCTCTTCATCGGGCTCCGCGGGTCGTACGGCGGTGTCGTCATGTTCGGCCTGGTCACCAGCCTGGCCGGGATGTCGCTGATCAACCCGATCTCGATCGGCGGCGGCGCGCTGTTCGGTGGCAAGACGATCCGCGACGAGAGCAAGTCACTGCTCAAGAAGCGCCAGGCCGAGGCGAGGACCGCGGTCGCCCGGCACGTCGACGACGTCTTCGTGCGCCTCAACAAGGAGGCGCGCGACACCGTACGCCGCGTGCAGCGCGCGCTCCGTGACCACTTCACCGCGGTCACCGAGGACCTGCAGGAGATCGTCATGGAGTCGCTGCGTAACGCCAAGGCGGCGGCCGACCAGGACGTCGCCGCCCGCGAGCAGCACGCCCGCCGGGTTCAGCAGGAGCTGCAGTCGCTGGCGCATCTCTACGAGCAGGCCCAGGCGCTCAGCGGCCGGGCGGCCGGATGATCGACGACGAGGAGCTCGAGCAGCGTACGTACCGCCTGCTCAACGAGGCCGCCCACGTCTACCGGGGCATGCCGCCGGCCGCCGCCCTGCTCCGGCGCACCCTCGACCGGCTGGCCGACCCGCTGCGGCTGGCTGTCGCCGGTCCGGAGCGTGGCGGCAAGTCCACCCTGGTCAACGCGCTGATCGGGGAAGACCTCGCGCCCGTCGAACCGCCGCTGGCCTCGGTGTCCTACCGCGACGGCACCCAACCGCGTGCCTTCACTGAGGACGGGCGAGGTACGCCGTACGAAATGCAGATGATGCGCGAAGCGCAAGGTTTGCGTCTCAGCCCGGACGGACGCACCGCCGGTCTTCCCGGCGGGACCCGCCGCGCCGTCGTCGAATGGCCGAGCCGGGTGCTGCGCCGCACCGAGCTGATCGACACGCACCTGCCGCTGCCCCGGGTGTTCGAGGAGGCCGACGCCGTCCTCTATGTCACACCCCAGCTGGCCGAGGCCGACCTGCAGTTCCTGCAGGCGGCCCGAGGGGTACGCGGGCCGTCGGTGTTCCCGGTGCACACGATGGTCGTGCTGTCGTTCGCCGACGCGACCGGCGGCGGCCGTCCGGACGCGCTGCTGACCGCCAAGCAGGCCGCCCGCCGCCGGCGGCGCGAGCCCCGGGTCGGCGCGTTGTGCCAGGACGTGCTGGCGGTGTCGCCGCTGATCGCCCAGGCCGGCCGCACGCTGCGCGACGACGAGTTCCGGGCGTTCTCGGTGCTGGCGTCGCTGCCGCGAGCCTCCGCCGACCCCTGTCTGCTGTCGACCGATCGGTTCACCGCGGCCGACGCGCTGCGACCGGTCGGCGCCCAGCAGCGCGTGCAACTGCTGCAGCGCTTCGGCCTGGGTGGCATCCGGCTGGCGATCACGCTGACCCGCACCGGCTGCAAGACCCCGGCGACGCTCGGCGAGCGGCTGCAGGAGCACAGCGGGCTGAAGGATCTGCAGGCCTCGATCGCCGAGCTGTTCACCGCCCGGCGTGCGGCCCTGCGAGCCCGGTCGGCGCTGACCGTTCTCGATCACCTGCTCCGCACCGAGCAGGTGCCGCCGGCGGGCAAGCTGCTGGCCGATCTCGAGCTGCTGGTCGCCGAGGCGCACGAGTTCCGCGAGCTGCGGCTGCTGTCGGCGCTGCGCTCGGGCCGGGTCAACCTTCCCCGCGAGACCGCGATCGACGCGAAAATGCTGCTCGGCGGCTCGGGCACGAGCGTGGGGGAGCGGCTCGGCATGTCCCCGGACGCGTCGGCCTCCGACACGTGGAACGCCGCCCACGCGGCGGCCGAACGCTGGCGTGCCCAGGCACAGGGCCGCATGCTGCTCCCGGCCCAGCGCCGCGCGGCCGAGGTCGTGCTGCGCAGCTGCGACATGGTCCTCGCGCGCCTCGACCGGATGTCCGCCCCGGCGGCGCCGGTGCGTTTCGCCGACCCCACCGGCCCGTACGCCTGATCGGTGGCCCGGACCCGCGGCTCGGCGCGAGACGCCGGAATCGAACAGTCTCGGTTCATAGCCGCACCGCCTTGATGACGTAGTACGCCGGCAGGGCACCCGCCGGGCGGCCGAGCTCAGCCGCGTTCCAAGGTAGGGACAACCCCACCGGAAGAGTAGTCCTGGCATCACTGCGCCCCGGTAGCCCGACTGGAAAGGATGGTCCCGTCGGACAGCCTTTCTTCGGGGGAGACGCAATGGAAAATCGTTCGGTGAGCCGGCGGACCGTGCTCGGTGGAGCCGCGGCCGGTCTGGCCGGGGCATGGCTGGCGCCCAGCACCGGCTCCGCATCGACCGGCCGCCGGTCGTTCGAGCAGGCGGTCGACGCGACGGCTGCACGCTTCGCCGGCGCGCTGATCGGGCTGCGCCGCGACATCCACCGTCATCCCGAGGTCGCGGGCGAGGAGGCCCGCACCTCCGCCGTGGTGGCGCACTGGCTCCGTGCGGCCGGGTTGAGCGTGACCACGGGCATCGGCGGTCACGGCGTCGTCGGCGTCCTGTCCGGCGCGCGTTCGGGCCGGACCGTCGCCTACCGCGCCGACATGGATGCGGTGCCGCCGGACGAACAGATCGGAGGCGGCACCACGCTCGCCCACGTGTGCGGGCACGACATCCACACCACGGTCGGCATCGGCATCGCTCAGGTGCTGGCGCGCTTGCGTGAGCGGCTCGCCGGCCGGGTCGTGTTCGTGTTCCAGCCCGGTGAGGAGTCGCTGACCGGCGCCGCCGCGATGCTCGCCGATCATGTGCTCGACCGCTTCCGGCCCAGCGAGATCCACGCCCTGCACTGCGGGCCGTTCCCGGTCGGCCAGTTCGTCGTGGCGCCGGGCACCGGGCTCCCCGGTCAGGACCGCGGGAGCATCAGCCTGGCGGGTCCGGACGCGGCGGCGCGGGCCGACCGGTTGGCGGCTCGGATCAACGCTCTCGGCACGGTTGCCCGGCCGGGCACACCGGCCGATCTCGAACGCCTGGTCGCCGAGATCCAGACGCCGCACGGGCCGCTGGAGCGTTTCGTCTTCATGCAGGCCCAGCCGGTGCCGGTCGACGGCGGGGTCGACGTGCGGTTCTCCTACCGCTGCTGGCCGGAGGATCGGTGGGCCGAGGTGCGCGGAGCCGTCGAGCGGCTCGGCCCCGCGGTCTTTCCCCACGACCCGTTTCCCGCCCTGGTGACCCCGGAGCGCGACGGGCTGGCGCTGCGGCGATATCTGCTACGGACCGTCGGTCGCCCCCGGACCGCCGTGATGCATGCGGCGATCCCTTACAGCGGCGAGGACTTCTCGTTGTTCCTCAGGCGGATCCCGGGCACGTTCAGTTTCCTCGGCGTCCGCCGGCCGGGTGCCGGCATCGAGACCAGCTACCCGCACTTCGTCACCTTCGACCCGGACGAGCGGGCCATCGGCTACGGCGTCCGCGGGATGGCCGGGTGGCTGGCGGCCCGGGCGGGAACAAGCTGACGAGGCCACGCGCAGGGCCGGGCCGGGAGGAAAACTCCCGGCCCGGCCCCGTGCCGCCCGGTCAGCCGACCGTCCAGACGAAGGTCATGTTGTCCGTTGTGCCGTCGGACGCCTTCGCGGTGATCTGGACGGTGGTGGTGCCACGGATGGTTGCCGTGCCGGTGACCACGCCGGCGGGCGAGATCGCCAGGCCCGCGGGCAGCCCGGCCGCCGACCAGGTGCGGCCGGGCACGCCGCCGGTGACGGACCAGTTCACCGCCTGGCCGGCCGGCGAGCTCATCCCGTGCGGGTTGACCAGCGCGGACGGCGCGGCCGCCGCGGTGAACGCGGAAACCGACGCCGGTGCCGACAGGGTCCCGGTCAGCGGGAGGTTGCGCGACGAGTCGCCGACCAGGATCTGGTAGGAACCGGCGGTCGTCTTCCACGAGTGGGAGGAGGTTTCCCAGTGCGCGAGATCCCGGGCCGGCACCTGGAACGTCACCGTGCCCGACGCCCCGGCCGCCAGCGTGATCCGCTGGAAGCCCTTGAGCTGGTGCGGCGGCTCCCCGTCCGAGGCGGGATTGCCCACATAGAGCTGGGCGACCTCGGTCCCGGCCCGCGAGCCGGTGTTGTGGACGGTCGCCGTCACCGTGGCGACCCCGTTGCTCAGCGCGCTGACGTGCAGGTCGCTGAAGGTGTAGCTGGTGTACGACAGGCCGAACCCGAACGGGAACATCGGCGTGACGTTCTTTGCGTCGTACCAGCGGTAGCCGACGTTGAGGCCCTCGCTGTATTGCACGCTGCCGTTGGCGCCCGGCCACTGCGCGGCGGTCGACGCCGGCACCGCCGACAGTGAGGTCGCGAAGGTCATCGGCAGCTTGCCGGACGGGTTCACGTCGCCGAACAGGAGCCCGGCGATCGCGGCGCCCCACTGCTGGCCGTCGTAGAAGCCTTCGAAGACGGCCGGCACCTGCGACAGCCACGGCATCGCGATGCCGGCGTTGTTGTTCAGCACCACGACCGTACGCGGGTTGGCCGCGACGACCGCCGAGATGAGGGCGTCCTGGTTGTTCGGCAGGTTGATGGTGTCGCTGTCGTGCTCCTCGTTGCCGTAGTTGTCGCTGGCGAAGACGATCGCGACGCTGCTCTTCTGGGCCAGCGACACCGCCGACGACTGGTTGGTGCCCTCGTCGTAGGCGACCGTGACCCCGGTGCCGGCCACCCGGTTCTGGATGCCGGTCAGCGGCCACACCGTCGCCGAGCTGCGAACCGTCGCCGAGCCGCCGCCGATGGTCTGGGTTCCCGCGCCGCCGTCGATGCCGATCACCGCGATCGACGACAGCCCGCCGGTCGACAGTGGCAGGATGCCGGTGTTCTTCAGCAGGACCGTGCCCTCCTGGGCGCCGCGCAGGGCGACCTGCACGTGCGCCGGGGTGGTGACGTTCGCCCCGAGGCTTCCGCTCGGCGCCTTGTCGAACAGGCCGAACGCGAACATCTGGGTCAGCACCCGGCTGACCATGGTGTCCAAAGTCTGGCTCGTGACGGTGCCGGCCTGCACCGCCTGCTTGAGGAAGTCGGCGAAGAAGTACCCGTTCGGCATTTCCATGGTCAGACCCGCGTTGGCCGACTCGACCGTGGAGTGCGTGCCGCCCCAGTCCGACTCGACGAAACCGCCGAAGCCCGCCTGCTGATAGAGGCCGACGTTGAGCAGTGCCGGGTTCTGGCAGGCCGGCACGGTGTTGACCACGCTGTAGGCACACATCACCGAGGCCGGGGCGCCCTGCTGGACCGCGGTCTGGAACGCCGGCAGATAGATTTCCTGCAGAGTTCGCTCGTCGACCGTGACCGTGCCGGCCGGGTGCTCGATGTTGTAGACGGCCGCGTGTTTGACCGACGCCATCACGCCCTGGCTCTGGATGCCCTTCACGTCGGCGGTGGCCATCTGCCCGGACAGGTAGGGGTCCTCGCCGTAGGTCTCGAACGCCCGTCCCCAGCGCGGGTCGCGGACGATGTTGACCGTCGGGCCGAGGGCCACGTTGGCGCCCTTACCGGCAAATTCGGCGCCGATCGCCGCGCCGTACTGCTGGGCGTAGTCGGGGTCGAAGGTCGCCGCGGTCGCGGTGCCGGACGGCATCTGGGTGACCCCGTCGAGTCCGTCGCCCACGCCCGCGGGTCCGTCCTGCAGGCCGAGGTCGGGGATGCAGAGCGCCGGGATCCCGGTCACGTTCCCGATGTACGGCGAGGGGTTGTTGTTGCCGTGCAGGATTTGCACCTTCTGGTCGATCGTCATGTGGCTCAGCACCTGGGCGACGCGGGTGGCGACCGGCGCGGTCGAGCCCACCCAGGGGCAGTTGCCGTTGCCGCCGTCACCGCCGGTGGGCGGCGTGGTCGGGCCGCCGACCGTGTGCACGATGAACTCCCACAGCGAATAGCCGTACTGGGTGCTGCGGGTCAGGCCGTCCATCCGTACGTAGCGGCCGGTCCCGCTGACCACGACCGACTGGTTGCCGTCGGCGCCGTTGGTGACCGGCGACGCGTCGGTCCACGTGTTGCCGTCGTTCGAGATCTGGATCTTGAAGGTGGCCGCGCGCGCGGTCTCCCAGTGGAGATCGGCCCCGCAGACCTGTTGCGCCGAGCCCAGATCGACCTGCAGCCACTGCGGATCGGAGACGGCCGAACTCCAGCGCGTGCCGTCGTTGCCGTCGGTCGCCGCCGTGGCCGGCGTGCCCGCGTTCTCGGTCGACGAGGCGGTGGTGGGGTGGCCCTGGGCGCTGTTGCCGGTCGAGCACGAGGTGGGCGCCGATCCGCCGAAGACCTGGAACTCCCAGATCGAATAGCCGTACTGGGTGTTGCGGGTCAGGCCGTCCATCCGCACGTAGCGGCCGGTGGCGGTCACCGGCAGCGTCTGCGTGCCGTCGACGCCGTTGGTGACCGGTGACGCGTCGGTCCACGTGTTGCCGTCGTTCGAAACCTGGATCTTGAAGGTCGCCGCGCGGGCGGTCTCCCAA
Organism: Actinoplanes sp. NPDC051343; assembly: GCF_044455125.1. Classification (NCBI taxonomy): domain Bacteria; kingdom Bacillati; phylum Actinomycetota; class Actinomycetes; order Micromonosporales; family Micromonosporaceae; genus Actinoplanes; species Actinoplanes sp. NPDC051343. The sequence continues at coordinate 238,962 of NZ_JBITEL010000011.1, read as the reverse complement.
TGGATGCCGACCTGGGTGATCTGCTGCGCCGACCCGAGGTCGACCTGCAGCCACTGCGGATCGGTGAACGCGGAGGACCAGCGGGTGCCGTCGTTGCCGTCGGTTGCCGCCGAGGCCGGGCTGCCGGCGTTCTCGGTCGATGAGGCGGTGGTGGGTCTGCCCTGCGAGAGCAGGGCGAGAGCGGCGTGCGCGCTGGGTGTCACCAGCGCGAGGTAGCCGAGCAGCAGGGCGGCGACGCCGATCGCGAGTCGCCGCCAGGATCGGGGCAGGGGAAATCTGGCGGTGGACATGAATGCTCCTTGGCCGGGTTTCGGGGATTGCGGCCTGGTTGCTCTCAGCGCTGGGGGAGCGCTTTCTCGAAACATTCGTGTCATCTTCGGACTTTGTCAATAGGTTCCAGCGTCAGCCCGGGTTATACCGGGGAAGCGCTTCCCCGGTTCAGCGGGTCAGCGACGCCGGCACCTGCAGTTCGGGCACCTCGTTGTACAGCGCCTCCGGGTCGTCGACCGCCGAGATCCGGTCCATCAGCTCGTCGTAGTCGGCGCCGGTCTCGCCCTGGTAGGACGCCTCCATGCGGCCCCACTCGTCCCACGGCAGGGTCTCGAGCTTGTTGAGCGAGGCCAGGTCCCGGATCGCATTGCCCCGGATCTCGGCCGGCCCGAAGTTCTCGGTGCCCCACACCGAACGTCGCCGCGTCGATCTCTCCCGCCCGGTGCGCCGCCCAGGCCTCGGCGCCGGTCAGGAACTCGCCCGGCCGCAGATCGTCGGGCCGCTCGAGAACCGGCAGCGGCAAGGCTTCCGAGTCGATGCGCACCCACCGGTCACCGTCCCGATATTCGGTGACCCAGTGATCAAGCCCTTGCCCCGGCTGGAAGTAGGTCGCGAAGCCGCAGCGCGCCCGCGCCGGGATGCCCCGATGACGCAGCAGCGCCGTGCTCAGCACCGCGAAGTGCCGGCACGTGCCGACCACCCGCGCGGTGGGTTCGCGAGGCGAGGTCAGCGGCGCGTCCTGCTGGGCGAGCAACGCCGAGACGATCCGGGACGCCGGCCGGATCTGCTTCTCGTCGAGCCGCGCCTCGGCCACCCCGGCCGCCGACGCGTCGTGCGGCTGGATCACCAGTACCGAGGCGACCCGGCACAGCGAGGCCGGATCGCCCGGCAGGTCGGCCAGCACGCGGGCGTCGAGCCCGGCCAGCGAGGTCAGCGGCCCCGGCGATGCGAAGGAAGTCATGCCGGTCACCCTAGAACCAGGGTCCGACAAACTCGGTCCGGGCGATCAGGTCACGGCAAATCCCGTACGCGCTGAGCCGCACCCGTCAGAGGCGTCCGCACGCCGCTTCCACTCTCCGGCGCGGCCGCACCGGTCCAGAGGCGTCCGCGCGCCGTTCCACTCTCCGGCGCGGCCCCACCCGGCGTTCGCGCAGCGTCGCCGGCCCATCGGTTGCCCCGGGGACCTCGGGAGACGCAACTCCCGACGGGGCGCCGGAACGGCCGGCGACGCCGCGCTGCCGACCATCGACCTGGCTGCGACGGGGTCCAGGCGACCGCGAATTGCGTAGGCCGTCGCTCGAAGGAGGGACCGTCGCGGCCGGGAGGCCGGCGCCCGTCCATAGTAGACGTTGACCGGATCGGCTCCGGCGCGGGTAACGCCGTCGCGCACCGCTCGACGCTCTCATCGGCGACCCGGCGACCCGGCGACCCGGCGACCCGGCGACCCGGCGACCCGGCGACCCGGCGACCCGGCGACCCGGCGACCCGGCGGGCCGGCGACCCGGCGGGCCGGTGAGCCGGCTGGCCGGTGGGTGGCTGCGGCGATCATCGTGCCGGTCGACGGTGAGGTCAGGGTGGACCATCCGGCCGGATCGTGACTGACGGCCGGGTAGCGGGCCGGTGGCCGTGGCCTGAACGCGCGCCGCGCCGCGGCAGGCTCCGGGAGCCGGGCAACTCCCGGCGCGGGAGAGTCAACTCAAAACGACCACCGCGACCACGACGGTGCCTGTGCGGGGCGCGAAAGCCGGGCGGCGGGACCTATCCGCCATGTCCCGCCGCCGGAACGAAAATACGGGCTCGGGCCGGACCTGTCAGCGGCGATTGCAGTGCCTCCGGCCGGTTGCAACGGGGCCGTCGCCGACGGGCGGGCGGCGATCGAGGTCGCCTCCGGGGGCCGGTCAGGTGTGGAGCCAGGTGGCGGTGGTGCGGGCCACGGCGGGCAGGCGGCCGTCGGCGGCTATCCGGGAGAGCAGGTCGCGGTGGCGGTCGGTGCCCACGCCGTACGCGATGCCGTGCAGGACCGACTCGTTGGCCGCTACCGGACGGTTCTGCCAGGCCGTGGCCTGGCGGTGCAGGATGCGCTGCCACTGCCGGCCGGTGAAGCGCCCGGGGCAGTGTGCGGTGGCCCACGCCGCGGCCTGGCGGATGCGGTCGTCGTGGCCGCCCTCGGCCAGCAGGTCGAAGAGCAGGGGGCGGTGGATGTCGGTGCCGATGAGGGTGAGGGCCTGGAGGATCGCGGATACGTCGTTGCCGCTGCGTCCGGTGAGGTCGCGCCGGGCCTCGGCCAGCAGCGCGGCCGCTACGCCGTCGCGGTGCGGGGACTGGGCGATCGTCATGGCGGCGACCAGGCGTTCGTCGACCGAGGTGCCGAGGGCCTGGCCGACCAGAGCGGACAGGACGGGGTCGTGGACGCCGACGGCTGCGGCCACGCGATCACCGATGGCGTCCGATGAAACGGGGACGCGGGCCGGTTCGGACGCCACGCCGGCGAAGCGTCGGGCGAGCGCCGCCCGGGCCGAGGCGGCCAGGCGGCCGTCGTCGCCGTCGGGCGGGGCCTCGGCCAGGGCACGGGCCAGCCGGGCCCACTGCTCCCCCTCGAAGTGGCCGTCCTCGATCTTGCGGACCACCGCGAGGAGGGCACCGCGGTGGTGGCGGTTACCGGCCGGGGATTCCAGATTTCTCAGCACCTACGCGTTGCCGACCGGGTCGGAGCGCACGTCGAGCAGGGCCATCGGTTCAACCACGGCGGGACTCGTGCGGTCCTCGATCAGGTCGAGGCAGGTGCGGACCACGTGCGGGCCGGCGGTCGGGTGTTCGAGGAGGCGGCTGGCCGCCTCCTGGCGTTGCAGCCAGCCGGTGCCCTCGTGCCGGGTCAGCTCGTCGAGCAGCTTGCCGGCCACGGTCTGCCAGAGCCGGGGCGGGTGGAGGACCAGGCCGGGCCGGGCCTCGACCAGCTCGGTGAGCTCGCCCCACTCGTGCCCGGTCAGCGGGCCCGGCGCGGTGGCGACCTCGAGCAGTTCGTGGAGGCGGCCGTCCGACGTTTCGGCCGGGCTGAGGGACGGGCGGCGGGCGGCCGGCAACGTGCGGTACAGCGCGTCGCGCACGGTCACCAGGGACTCGGCGGGGAGGCCGAGCAACTGTTCGTAGCGGCGTACGGTCGCGCGGCCGGCCAGGAGGCCGCCGGTCTCCCACCGGGTGATGTGGGAGGGCGCCAGCCCGGGCCGGAAGGCGGCGGCGAATGTCCGGCCGGAGCGCAGCGGCCGGTCGGGGCCGAGCGTGCGGTTGGCACGGAGCAGCCAGCCCACGTAATCGGACCCGGTCGGCGACATCCGGTCATTGTGGGCCATTCGGCAAGCGGGTGGAGTCGGCGAAGTGACAGTACGTGAGCGGGCGGGAAGGCGTACCGGGACAGGCGCGCGCGGCCGGGAAAGCGCCCCGATAGCATTCCCGTGAGGGAAGGGGTGCGATGGCTGACGTGGGAGTTCTCTCCGCCCACCTGCTGGCGAGCTTCCAGCGGCAGCTGTTCGGCCAGATGGCCACCCAGGGGCATGATCGGCTGCGGCCGCGGCACGGCGCGGTCATGGCCTACCTCGATCGTGACGGCACCCGGGCGAGTGAGCTGTCCGAGCGTTCCGGCGCGCACAAGCAGGTGATCGGCACGCTGGTCGACGAGCTGGAGGAGCTGGGGTACGTGACCCGGCGGCCCGATCCGGCCGACCGGCGGGCCAAGCTCGTGGTCCCGACCGAGCTGGGCCTCGATCAGATGACCAAGGCGCGCGCGTTCATCGGGGAGATGGAGCGGCGTTACGCCGAGGCCGTCGGCGAAGACCGCTTCGCGACGTTCAAAGCGGTCTTCGCCGAGATAGCCGGCAGCTAGAACGCGATCTCGTCGCGGTGCCGCGACACGCAAGGCTCTGCTACGGCGCGGAGGACCGAGGGGTCACCAGCTTGGCGGTCAGGGTGCTCAGCTGAGCCACCTCGTCCGGCGACAGGCGGTCGAACACGAGGCGCCGGACCTCCTCGACGTGTCCCGGGGCGGCGGCGACCAGCGTGGCCATCCCCTCGTCGGTCAGGCGGCAGATCTGGCCCCGCTTGTCGGTCGGGCAGGCCTCTCGCCGCACCCAGTCGCGCTGTTCCAGGCTGGCGACGGCGTGCGAGAGGCGGCTGCTGGTCGTGCCGACCAGGCGGGCCAGGTCGGTCATGCGGATGGCGTGGTCCGGGCGGTCGCTGAGGTTGGCCAGGATCTGGTAGTAGGGGTGGGGGATCCCGGCCTCCTCCCGCAACTGCCGGTCGAGGGCGGCCGGCAGCAGCATCAGCACCCGGACCAGGTTGGTCCAGGCCGCTGCCTCATCGTCATCGAGCCAGCGCGGCTCGCTCACAGCGATCCTCCTGGGAAGTGACAGGCGTACGACCGAGCACGTGCTCGTTGATCTCGGCGACCAGCCGTCCGTACTCGGGAAGCTCGACCACCTTGACGCCGGCGGCGAGCAACTGTTCGATGCCGCGGCCGTCGGCGAAGACCGGCGGCTCGCGGAGCGCGAACACCACCCGGCGGATGCCGGCGTCGACGATCAGGCCGGCGCAGGAACGTGGGCGGGAGCGCCGGGTCGTGCACGGCTCCAGCGAGCTGTAGAGGGTGGCTCCGGACAGGTCCACGCCGGTCAGCTTGGCCAGCGCGGCCTCCTCGGCGTGGTAGTGCGGATCGGTCTCGCCGGTGAAGCCGGTGGCCAGCACCCGCCCGTCGGCGCCGACGACCACCGCGCCGACGGCGTAGTGGTCGGGCGCCGGCGGCGACAACCGGGAGTGTTCGATGGCGACGGAAAGCCAATGGCGATGGCTCATGCGGCACCCAGATCCAGCAGGTGGTGGGTGTGGTCCCGCTTGGCGGCCAGGTAGCGCGAGTTGGCCGCCGACAGGTGTACGCCGGTGCGCACCCGGGAGGTCACCTCGATGCCGAGCGACGACAGCTGCGCGGCCTTGTCCGGGTTGTTGGACAGCAGCCGGATCCGGCCGGCGCCGAGAACAAGCAGCATCTGCGCCGCCACCGTGTAGTCGCGCTCGTCCTCGGCGTGGCCGAGCGCCAGGTTGGCCTCGTACGTGTCGAGCCCGGTGTCCTGCAGCGCGTACGCGTCGAGCTTGGCGTACAGCCCGATGCCCCGGCCCTCCTGGCGCAGGTAGAGAAGGAAGCCACCGGCCGCGCTGATCCGCTCGGCCGCCTCCCGCAGCTGGGGCCCGCAGTCGCACCGGGTGCTGCCGAAGACGTCGCCGGTCAGGCACTCGCTGTGCGGCCGCACAAGGGGTCCGGCGGGGCCGGTCAGGGCGGTACGCCAGTCGCCGAGCCCGAGGGCGAGGTGCTCACGTCCGTCGGCCAGGCCGGTGAAGGTGAACACCTCCGCGCTCGTCGCGTATCCGTCCGGGAATCGCAGGGGCACCGTGACCCGAGTTCGTATCGAGGTCATCCCCGCCTCCAAAGTTGTTGAAGTTTCAGAGACAAGAGTCGTCCTCCGATCTTGGAACTTCAAGAACGGGGCCCGTGCCGCTGGTCACAAGTGATCGGCATCGCGCCAGCTGTGTTGAGGTTCGTAGCCGAGCAGCCGCCGCGCCTTCTCGATCGACAGCAGCGTCTCGTGCTCGCCGAGTTCGCGGGTGACCGGCACATCGGGGTAGACCTCGGCGGCCAGCGAGGCCGAGGACCGGCTCATCACCGTGTCCGCGTTCGCGATGATGAAGATCTCGACGCCCGGCGTCGAATAATCAAGGGCTTTCCGTACGGCCTGAGCCCCGTCCCGCGCGTCGATGTAGCCCCACAGGTTCCACTTCCGTGCATGAGGATCGGCGTCGAACGACGGGAACTCGGCGTAGTCGGCGGGCTCCATCACGTTGGAGAACCGCAGGCCGATCATCTTCAGCGCCGGGTGCCACCGGCAGAACTGCGCCGCCATCGTCTCCTCGAGGTGCTTGGCCAGCGCGTAGTGCCACTCCGGGCGGGCCGGATATTCCTCGTCGAGCGGGATGTAGGGCGGCGGCGTCTCGAACGGGATGCCGAGCAGCGTCTCGCTCGACGCCCACACCACGTTGTCGATGCCGGCCGCCGCCGCGGCCGCGAACACGTTGTACGTCGCGGTGATGTTGTTGTGGAACGTCGCCGCGTTCGTCGTGACGCCCGGCGCCGGCACGGCGGCCAGGTGCACCACGGCGTCGAGCGACGAGTACCTGTCGTCGACCGCGGTCAGCGCCGACAGCGTCTGCCCGTAGTCGGTGAGGTCGACCCTGATGTCCGGTCGCTGGGCCGCCACGTCCAGGTTGAAGACCTGATCGCCGCTCTCGCGCAGCCCGGCGACCACCGCCCGGCCCAGCTTGCCCGTGCCTCCGGTGACCGCGATCCGCATGTCTCGACTCCTCTGGCTAGATCTTGGCAAAAAATATCGCGAGGGCCGCGATGAGTTTCCGCGGCGGGCCCGGTCTTTCCTGGCAACAACGAAGAGGAGTCAGCCATGTACGCCGACGTCAACGGCCTCCACATGTACTACGAGACCCACGGTCAGGGCAGTCCGCTGGTCCTCCTGCACGGTGGCCTCGGCTCGGGTGAGATGTTCGGCCCGATCCTGTCCACGTTCGCCGAGAATCACACGGTCATCCTTCCTGACCTGCAGGGACACGGTCGTACCGCGGACATCGAGCGGCCCCTCGACATCCGGGAGATGGCCCGCGACATCATCGCCCTGATCGACCAGCTGGGGTTGGACCGGCCCGACGTCGTCGGCTACTCGCTCGGCGGTGGCGTCGCCTACCAGGTGGCCTTCCAGGCCCCGGAGAAGATCGGCCGGTTGGTGTCGGCGTCCGCCGGAATCCGGCGCGGCGCGACATATCCGGAGATTCTCGCGCAGCAGGGGCAGGTCGGCGCGGCGGCGGTCGAATTCATGAAGGAAACCCCGATGTACGAGCTGTACCAGCGGGTGGCGCCGCGGCCGGAGGACTTCCCGCGGCTGCTCGACAAGATCGGTGCCGCGATGGCCGTCGACTTCGACTTCACCGAGCAGGTCAAGGCGCTGCAGGTGCCGACGCTGGTGGTGGCGGGCGACGCCGACCTGTGCCCGCCGAGCCACTTCGTCGAGGTGTTCGGCCTGCTCGACGGCGGGAAGCGGGACGGCGGATGGCAGGGCGAGGGCCGGCCGGCGGGCGGTCACGGCCTGGCGATCCTGCCCCGCACCACGCACTACAGCAGCTTCATGTCGCCGCTCTTCGCGACCGTCGCGCTGGACTTCCTGGCCGAGAAGCACTGAGCGTCCTGATCTCAGGCGGGACGTCCGATATCGGGGGGCCGGGGGCCGTCACGCCGGCGGCTCCCGGCACGGACACCTGGCACGTCGTCCTCGGCGAAGACGGCGACCCGGGCCGGCGTGGGCGGCGGTCCGGCGGTCACATACCAGTTTTTCCGGCCGTAGCCGGTGCGGTAGGGACTCGGGGCCTGCCAGCAGAGCGTGCCGGTCCAGCCGGGCGCGAACTCGGCGGCGCCGGCCCCGGTGATCCGGACCAGGACCGACCGGTAGGTCTCCCGGCCCTCGCCCGGCACCACCTCGAGCCGTTCCACCGTCAGCCGGCTGCGGGCGGCTGCCGACTCCAGCCGGTGCAGCAGGTGACCGAGGGCCCACGTGCACTCCCGCGGCCCCCGCCCGGCCGACAGGAACAGCTCGGCGCTCATCGGCGGCCGTCCCGGTTCCGGGGGTTGCCGGCGGTCTTGTAGGTGACCAGCGGAACCGTGTACGCGACCGGCGTGGCCAGCCCGAACGACTCCAGATCGCCGATCACCTGCTCGATGCGCTTGTACGCGGTGGGAGCCTCCTCGAAGAGCAGCTGCCGGTCGCCGCAGACCACGATCGAACCCACCGGTGTGCGGCGCAGCTCCTCGACCGTGTGCTTGGCCTTGCCGCGGCGCAACGCGTCGGCCCGGGACATCTTGCGGCCCGCGCCGTGCGCCACCGACCAGCCCGCCTCCGGGCCGGCGTGGGTGGTGACCAGCGCCGAGCGGGTGCCGCGGGTGCCCGCGACCAGCACCTCGCCGCCGTCGCCCGGCGCGGCGCCCTTGCGGTGCAGGTAGGTGCCGTCGGGGAGCACGGTGGCCAGGTTGTGGCAGCGGTCGACGGTCGGCTCGGTGGGCTCGGCGCCCACGGCCGCCGCCACCCGGGCCGCCATCAGGCGCCGGTTGAGCGAACCCCAGCGGACCGCCTCGTCGTGCGCCGCGAGGTAGGCCACCGGGTCGGCGGCCGGTCCGGCGCCGTGCACCGAGGTGTGGGCGCGGAGGATCCGCTCGCCGAGGCCGCGTGAGCCGCTGTGCACGAGCAGGACCAGGTCGCCGTCGCCCTCGACGCGGGCCAGCTCGACGAAGTGGTTGCCGCGCCCGACGGTGCCGAGGCTGTCCCGGTAGCCGGCCGGGACCGGCTCGTCGAACCCGAACTCGGCCGGCTCGACCGGCTGGTCGAGGTCGGGGAAGCGGGCGGCCAGCTTCTCGGGCACCGCCCGCTTGAGGCGGATCGGGAAGACCGCGATGCCGCAGCCGATGTCGGAGCCGATCAGGAACGGGTAGAGCACCGACGAGTGCATGGCGGCGCCGATCGGGGCGCCCTTGCCGGGGTGCAGGTCGGGCATGCCGGCGACGTGGATCATGCCGTCGAGCGCGGCGACCTGATGGCACTGGGCCACGGCGTCGGACTCGATCCAGCTGGACGGTGAAGCGAAAACGGTGACGGACGCAGAAGACAAAACGATCCCTTGATGTGGGGCCAAGTGATGAACGAGGGAGCTTCTGTCAGTACGTCATGCCGACACTGTCGCCCACGGGAACGGGAGCAGCAACGCAGTTTTTCGGTTCCCGAACCGGAGCAGAACTGCTCAAGTTCCGGCGCGGCGCTCCGATTAACCCTGCGTAAGGCGGAATTCCCCACCGCGGACGCTCAAACGGAGGCACCCCCATGCACGAGGTCATCAACCGGCTCCGCACGAAGAAGAACGACGAGGGCTTCACCCTCATCGAGCTCCTTGTCGTCGTGGTCATCATCGGCGTCCTGGTCGCGATCGCCGTGCCGGTGTACCTGAACTACCGCAAGGGCGCGGCCGACAAGTCGGCCCAGTCGGACGTGCGTGGCGCGGTCAGCGCGGTCGAGCAGTTCTACACCGACAACGGCAACACCCTCCCGGACTCGGTCAGCAACACCACCGACCCGAAGACCGGGCTCGTGCTGAAGATCGGCTCGGGTACCAGCACGCAGACCGCGACCATGTCCGACAAGACCCAGCTCGGGTTCGTCAACAACACCGACGGCACCTACAAGCTCTGTGGCACCAACACGGGCGGCAGCGGCAAGTGGTACGTCTACAACAGCGCCAACGGTGGCTCGGTCGCCGCCGCGGCGACGGCGGTCGCGGACATCACGAAGTGCGTCTGACGCCCTGGGCGAACAGCGGCTGCTTGGCCGGCCGGGTCCGCCGCCACGCGACGGCGATCAGCACGATCAGGGCGATTCCGGGCAGCGACCCGACCGTCCAACTGATCGCCAGCGGCGGACCGGGCTGGCTGAGCACCTCGACGCCAGCCAGCGTCCCCTCTCCGTGGCCCTGCGGCCCGTCGATCGCGAAACCGAACGAGTAGGTGCCGGGATGGTCGAGGGCCCGGACGTCCAGCCCCCAGGCGTCCCGCTTGCGGGGGTGCCGCACGAGGTGCGAGCGGCGCCCGTCGTCCCCGGTGGCCGGGCCGCCGATCGTCAGGTAGCCCGATTTCCCGGCGATGCCGCCGTCCGGCATGAAGGTGAAGTCGAGCGACCGCATCGCCCGGACCGGCCAGGTCGAGAAGCCGACGGTCAGATGATAGGGACCGGCGGTGACCTGCTCGGTGTGGACGATGTCGACCGGCGGGTAGGCCAGGGCCGGCGTGGCCACGGCCAGGGTGGCGACCACCGCCACCAGGGCGGCGGCGGCCCGGCGGGCCGCGACAGCGAACCTCATCAGTTTTCCTCCACGGTGCCGGCACCGGCGGGCTCGGGCCCGGCGACGGCACCCGGGGAAGGCGGGGCCGGAACCGCGTGCGACGCGGTCCCGGCCCCTTCCGGTACGGACGGCGCGCGCAGCATCACCGCGAAGCGGCAGCCCAGGTAGCCGGTGAGCGGGCCGAGGATCAGGCCGAGCAGCATCAGCGACAGCACGTCGGTGCCGGACAGATGCTGCGTCGGGTCGGTCAGGATGGTCTGCAGGGCCAGGCCGCCGCCGACCACGAACCCGGCAACCGCCCCGGCGAGCACCATCAGCCACACCGGGCGCAGGCGGCCGGAGCGGGCGAGCGCGAAGAACCCCTCGGTGATCACCGCGGCGACGATCAGGAACATCGGGATCGTGCTCGGCAGCACCGGCGGCGCGGCCGAGACCACGTCGCGCAGCGGCAGGCCGACCGCCCGGGCGTACGCCTCGGCCGCCCACGGCGAGAACCACCAGAGGATGCCCTGCAGAACCTCGAGCACGACCGCGATCCGGATCGCCGTCCCGGGGCCCAGCAGCGCGGCCGACATGATCAGCAGGGTCGGCGCGCAGAGGATGATGCCGAGCAGCACCGGGTCGATCGGCAGCGGCACCTGGCTCAGCCCGTTGAACGCGATCGGGCCGAAAATGATCAGGATCGGCACGGCGAGCAGGAACCCGGCCCGGCCCCAGCGCTGATCGCGCGCCGCGGCACACACCACGACGCTGCCGGTCATGGTGATCGAGACGGCCAGGAAGAGCGCGACGTGCGACGGCGTGTTGAGCACGGCGTCGAAGCCGTAGATCGAGTGCCACCACAGGTCGAGCAGGCCGTAGAGCAGGAACAGCGCCGCACCCGAACCCGAGATCAGGTAGCCGAGCGGGGCGTGGAACGCGCCGGAGAAGACGCGGATCGGCGGCCCACCGGCGTACGGCGGGAAACCGCGACCGGCCCGCTGGGCCGCGGTAGAAAGAAGCACCATCGTGAGGCTGCCGATGCCGGCGATCGCGCTGCCCGAATAGAGCGCGAGGTGCGACAGCGTGAAGAACGTGTCCGGACCGACCTCGACGTGCCACTGGATGTCCCAGCCCAGGCCGAACAGCGTGATCAGCGTGCCGGCCAGCACCGACCAGGCGCCGGTCTGTGCCGTCCGCACGCTCGCGGTGACCGGCGCGGCCCGGCTCGTGACGGACGCGCCCCGGCTGAGCGGCAGGTCCACGACGGACTCCCTCCTGTAGAGGTTCGAGCCTAGGCGGTCGCCCGCCGAGTCGTTTGCCTAGCATCGGTTCCGATGACAAGACTTCGTTGGCTGACGGCGGCACTCGTGATGTTGCTGCTCCTTCCCGCGGTGCCGGCGGCGGCCGACAGCGCTGCGCCGGGCGGGGACGTCGCGGTCGCCCAGACGCTCGGCGACCGCGAGCTCACGCTGATCCTGCGCCGGGTCACCTCGGTGCCCGGTCCGCTGCGGGTCGAGGCGATCACGCACGCGGGCACGGCGGGCGGTTCGCTCACGCTCACCCTGACTCCCGCTTCCGGGGGTACGCCCGCAAGCAGCGCGACACTGGCACTCGACGGTGCTCCCGGCAGTTACGGGGCGACCGTGCACGTGTCCCGGGCCGGGCCGTGGGAGCTGGCCGTGAGCGACGGCGAGCGGACGGCCCGGGTGCCGTTCGTGGTGACCGGGCAGGCGGTGTCGCCGGCCGAGAAGGCGATCTACGGCGGGTTCCTGGCCGCGGGGATGTTCCTGCTGGTCGCGATCGTGGTCGCGGTGCGGGTGCGCCGCGCCGGCTGGGTGCTGCTGCCCGGGGCGGGGCTCGTCGCGGGACTGGCCGTCGCGGTCACCGGGGCGGTGCTGTCGGCGTCGCTGCCGTTGCCGCCGCAGCCGGGCCTGCAGACCGACGCGACGGTCGGTAACGCCGAGGATCCGTACACTCTGAGCCGTCCGCTGATCGCCGACTACTCGCGGCCACCGGTGCTGGTGACGGTGTCGCGCCGGCCGGGCGACGACCTGTCGTTGCGGCTGACCGACGCCTCGACCGGGCTGCCGGTCGACGACCTGGTCGTGCACGACCAGGCCCTGATCCACCTGCTGATCGTCGGGCCGGACGGCGAGCTGTGGCATCTGCACCCGATCCGGGTCGCGCCGGGGGAGTACCGGGTGCATTTCGTTCCCCCGGCGAACGGGCACTATGCACTGTCGGCCGAGCTGGAACGGCGCGGAGGTGGCGTGCAGCTGGTGCGGGCGGCCGACGGGTTCGACGCGGACGCTGCTTCTCCGGGCGGCCCACCCGCGTACGAAAAAATCAGCGTGACCGCCGGTCGGCGGGTGACCACGACGGTCTCCGGGGTGCCGGTCTCCGTGCTGGCCTCCGGCAATGTGGCCGGGGCGGCCGTGACGCTGACCGTCGGTTTCGGCACCAGCGCGACCCTGCAGCCGTGGCTGGGGATGCTCGGCCATCTGATCGTGGTCGGGCCGGTCCCGGCGGGGGTGCCGGTCGGTCCGGCGGCGCAGCGGGCGCCGGTGTGGGCACACGCGCACTCGATGGGCGACCTGACCCCGGGGATGAACATGCCCGGCATGTCGTCGTCCGGCGATCAGTCGATGGGCGGCCTGATGCCGGTGAACGGTGACAGCGCGGCCGACGAGACCGTCGCCGCCTACGGACCGTCCCTCTCGTTCACCTTCACGTTCGGCAGTCCCGGGCGCTATCTGCTGTGGATGCAGGCGGAGCGTGACTACCGGATCCTGACCGTGCCGGCGGTGCTGGAGGTGACCGGGTGAAGGCTCTTCCGGCCCTGGCCGGTGCGGTCCTGCTCGCGGTGATCGGCTGGCTCGTGTGGCCGTCACCGCCCGGGCCGTTGGTGCTGCATGCCCCTTCGGTGACGGTGACGATCGTGTCGCCGCGGCTCGGCACGACCGATCTCGACATCTCGGCGGCTCCCGGCGCCTTCATACTGGCGCAGGCCAGCATGCCGCTGATGGGGTACGCGACGCCGCAGGTGGCGGCGACGGCGGCCGGGGGAGGGCACTACACGGTGTCGGCGGTGCATCTGATGACGACCGGGCCGTGGGAACTGAGACTGGCGATCACGCCGCGCGGTATGCCGCGGGAAGACCTGCTGTTGCCGTTCGACGTGACCGGCTAGCCGGTGGATGCATTACATATCCACGTCGGCGCGTTTATCGAATAACAATCGAACTGGATCGAATAGCCGGAACGAACGGCACGATCGTGCAATCCGGAATGGACAAAAGGCCTTACTGGACGGTAACGCTGATCGATGTTTCGCGGCCCCCCGTGTGACCGATCGGTGGGCGCGGTGCCCACCATCGGTATGTGGGGGGATTTCATGTTCAACACCAAGCGGTCCCGCGTGCGCGCTCTCGCGGTGGCCGGCATGGCGGTCGTCGCCGGGGGCGTCGCCGCCGTGACCTACTCGGCGTCGGCCGCCGAAGTCGGCGCTCCGGCCGCGTCGTCGGGCTTCGCCGCCCCGGCCCCGGCCGGGCCGGACGCCCGGGCGGTGCCGATCCCCGGCATCCCCGCCGCGATCAAGCCGCCGACCGGTTCCAAGCCGATCGGGGCCTACGTGGTCACGGCCGGCACCCAGAACTACACCTGCGTCGTGCCCACGGGAGCGACAACGGGTGGCTACACCGCCAGCTCGGTCCCGGAGGCGCAGCTCATCGGCACCGGCGGCCGGATCCACCACTTCGCCGGGCCGAGCTGGCAGTCCCTGCGCGACAACTCGCTCGTCACGGCCACTAAGGCCGGCCAGAACGACCGGGCCGGCACCATCCCGGAGCTGCTGCTCAAGGTGGTAACCCACTCGGGCAGCGGCATCCTGACGAACGCCGACTACATCAACCGCCTGTACACCTCGGGAGGCGTGGCCCCGGCCGGAAGCTGCACGGACGGCCAGGTCGTCAAGGTGCCGTACAAGGCCGTCTACGTCTTCTGGGACGCGCCGACCGCCTGATGTGACTTCCGGCCGGCCTTGTCGGGAGGTCGGCCCGGTCTTGTCGGGTAGCTCAGCCTTGTTTGCCGGGAAGCCGGGCCTGGTTTTGTCGGGAAACCGGGGCCGGTTTGCCGGGAAACCGGGGCCGGTTTGCCGGGAAACTCGGCGTCGTCCTGCCGGGAGGCTGACCCGGTCTCGTGGGGAGGCCGGTCTGGTCTGGTCTGGTCGGGCGGGCTGCTTTGTCGGTAGGCCGGCCCGGAAGCTCACGGGGGAGAGCGGCCTGGCAGCGGCACGGGGAACGCTGACCGAAATGCTGCGGGGAGCGTCGACGGGAAGTGCCATGGGGGAACGCCGCTAAGGTCGCCGCGGGGGAACGCTCACGGGGGATTGAACGAGGCCGGGCACGCTGAGGTTGCTCAGCGGCCCGGCCCCGGTTACGTGTCAGCCCTTGCTGTCCCGAGGCCGCGCCAACAGACGAGCCGCCGGTCTATCGGTTTCGGCATGTTCACGCGGCTCGATCGGCACGCCGGATGTGGGCGGGCCGGGCTGCTGCGGTGCCCTTGGCATCCTCGATCGCCGCTATCAACCCAGGATCCTAGGATGCCAGGGAGGTAGTGCTTGGCCTCATGCATGCCACCTGCGACGTCCTACCGACTGTGGACAACGGCTGAGAAATGTCGGCGGGGTCTGCTTGGCTAAGCACCCACCCAGTAACGGGTGGGGGGACGGTGACCCGCCCGCTGCGGGCGCCCTACGTCGGGTGGGCCGGCACGGCGCCACGTCGGACGGTGTGGGCTGGCGAGTCGCGCGGCAAATAGCGGCGCAGAGTTTCGAAGGGCGGCGAGTCGTGCTGGGATAACAGGCGCAGCGGGCCCGCAAGGCGGCGAGCTATGCCGCGGTGGCAGGCACAGAGCGCTCGAAAGGCGGCGAGCCCCGCGCGGGGATAGCAGGCCCAGCGCGCTCGTAAGGCGGCGAGCCCCGCGCGGGGATAGCAGGCCCAGCGCGCTCGTAAGGCGGCGAGCCGCGCCGGAATGGCGGGCAACGTGCGCTTGGGAAGCGGCGAGCCGTGCGGCGATGGCTTCGCCGGTTTGGAGGCGTGCCGAAAGTGGGGCATCGGGGCGGGGATTTGCCGGGCGGCGGACGCCGCCGACTCAATACATCGTGAGTTGTGGATGCGTCAGCCGTGGCTTACGGCGTGGGAGCGCTCCCACACAGCGGCACCCTCCCTCGTCACCGGAAGGAAGGCCCGTGTCTTCATCCCCCTCTCCCCATTCACGTACGCGCCGCAGACTGGTTCCTGTCGTTGCGGGTTCGGCGGCCGCGATCGTCGCGGCCGGGGCGGTCTGGTTCACCACCGGAGTCGCCAGTGCCGGGACCCTCAGCGGCGCGCTTTACCGCGATCCCGATACGGCCGCGGCCCGGTGGGTGGCGGCCAACCCCAACGATTCCCGGGCGGCGGTCATCCGGGACAAGATTGTCAGTCAGCCGTCTGCGCACTGGGTGTCGTCGTTCAACGTCGGCACCGTGCAGGCGGACGTCTCGGCCTATGTCGGCGCCGCCGAGAGCGCCGGGCAGATTCCGGCGCTGGTGGTCTACGGCATCACCAACCGGGACTGCGGCGGCGCCAGCGCGGGCGGCGCGCCCGACCTCGCGACCTACCAGACGTGGATCGGCAACATCGCCAAGGGGCTGGGCAGCCAGACCGTGATCGTGGCGCTGGAGCCGGACTCGATCGCGCTGCAGACGTGCCTCAGTGCCAGTGACCTCAGCGCGCGGAACCAGGCGCTGCACTCGGCCACCCGCACGCTGAAGGCGGCCAACCCCAACACCAAGGTCTACCTGGACGCCGGGCACTCGACCTGGAACAGCGCCGGGGAGCAGGCCAACCGGCTGGCCGCGGCGGGCGTGGCGGACGCCGACGGGTTCTTCACCAACGTGTCGAACTTCAACCCGACCAGCGGTGAGGCCGCGTACGGGCGGTCGATCAGCAGCGCGCTGGCCGGGCAGGGCATCGCGAACAAGCACCAGATCATCGACACCAGCCGGAACGGCGGGGCCAGCGGCGACTGGTGCGGCGACGACAACACGGATCGGCGGATCGGGCAGTACCCGACCACGGCGACCAACGACTCCAACGTCGACGCCTATCTCTGGGTGAAGCCGCCGGGGGAGGCGGACGGCTGCAAGTACGCGGCCGGCTCGTTCCAGCCCGACCTCGCCTACAGCCTGGCCAACGGCGCCCCCAACCCGCCGACGACCCCGCCGACGACGGCCCCGACGACCCCGCCGACGACGGCCCCGACCACTCCGCCTACGACGGCCCCGACCACTCCGCCCACGACGGCCCCGACCACTCCGCCCACGACGGCCCCGACGAGCCCGCCGGGCGACAACCAAGGGGCCTGCCAGGCCAGCTACCAGGTCACCAGCTCATGGCAGGGCGGCTTCCAAGCCCAGGTGACGGTCACCGCGGGTAACTCGTCGATCGGCAGCTGGACGGTTTCCTGGACGCTCCCGAGCGGCCAGAGCATCACCCAGTCCTGGAGCACCACGCTGACCACCAGCGGCGCGGCGGTCACGGCACGCAACGCCACCTGGAACGGGTCGCTCGCGGCCCATGGCAGCACCCAGTTCGGCTTCATCGCCAACGGCGGCAGCTCGTCCGTACCGGCGCTCACCTGTTCATGACGAAAGGCGCCCGGGCCCGTCGGGCCCGGGCGACGAAATCAGTGCGGGGCGTCGGGGACGCTGTTGAGCTCCTGCAACTGCTGGGTGACGTGGCTGTTGAGCGCCGCGTGGTAGCTCTGCGCGAGCTGGCCCAGCCGGTCGATCTCGTCGAGCAGGGCGGCCCGCTTGGCGCTGATGCTGGCGATCGCCTCGGAGTGGGTGCGCCGGGCGTCGCTCTCGATCGTGCCCGCCTTGAGGGCGGCTTCGCTGGTGATCTGCTCGGCCTTGGAGCGGGCCTGCGAGATCAGGGCCTCGACCTCGCGCTCCGCGTCGCGCATGTGGTCGTCGGCGGTGCGCTGAGCCATCTGCAGCACGCGGGCGTTGCGGTCGTCGTCGCCGATGCTGGGCATCGCGCCGGACTGGGACCGCGACTCGGAGCGCGCCCGTTCGAGCTGGGCCTGCATGTTGCGGGCGTTGGCCTCGGCCCGGTCGCGGGCCTCCTGCAGCCGCTCGAGCTCGCCGACCAGGCTGGCGAATTCGCCGGTCAGCACCATTGTCGAGGCCGCGCTGCCGCCGCCACCGCCCCCGCCGCCGCGCTGCATCGTGTCGCGGAGCGCGCCGTTCTCCTCGAGCAGTCGGATGAGCTCCTGCTCGACCTCGTCGAGGAAGGCGTCGACCTCTTCCTCGTCATAGCCACGCTTGCCGATCGGCGGCTTCTTGAAGGCCATGTTGTGGATGTCAGCCGGAGTGAGCGGCATGGTGCTCCTCGTTCCCGTCGTTTGCGTGCGGCCATGAATCCTACGCAACCACCCTGTGGGCGCGCGCCCGGCGTGATCACCACGGGTTGATATTGACCGGTATCGTGGCCGCGTGGCGGTTGTGGACGATTCGCGGGCCGCGGTGCGACCCGGGCTGTTAATCGAGGCCAGGGGCCTGACGCAGGTGGTGCGGGGCGGTCGGCGCACCCTCGACGATGTGTCACTCTCCGTTCGCCCGGGTGAACTGGTAGCAATTATCGGGGCGAGCGGCGCGGGAAAAACGACTCTGCTCGACGCGTTGTCCGGAATGCGACCGCCGGTCTCGGGCTCGGTGCGGCACGACGAGCGGCCGGCGCCCGACGACGCGGTCGGTTACGTGCCGCAGGACGACATCATTCACCAGCAGCTGCCGCTGGCCCGCACCCTGCGGTACGCGGCCCGGTTGCGCCTGCCCGCGGCGACGACGCGGGAGGAGGTGGACCGCCGGGTCGCCGAGGTGCTGGACGTGCTGGGGCTGGCCGGCCGGGCCGGCACCCGGGTCGGGTCGCTCAGCGGCGGGGAGCACAAGCGGGCCAGCATCGCGGTCGAGTTGCTGGCGCGGCCGCGGGCGTTGTTCCTGGACGAGCCGACGTCGGGGCTTGATCCGGCGGCGGCGACGGAGCTGCTGAGCCTGCTGGGGCGGGTCGCAGCGGACGGCGTACCGGTGATCCTGACGACGCACAACCCGGCGGATGTCGCCCGATGTGACACCGTCGTGGTTCTTGCGCCCGGAGGGCGCCTGGTCTTTGCCGGTACGCCGTCGGGAGCCCTGTCGCATTTCGGGGCCGGTGACGTGGCCGACATCTACGGCCTGCTCGCCGGGGCGCCGGCTTTCGAAGCGCCGCTCCCATCGCCCGCGGCGGTTTCGGCGCCGGTGCGCCCGAGGCCGCCCGGCGCCCTGCGGCAGGCCGCGCTGCTGACCGCGCGTAACGTCGCGATCCTGCGGGCGAATCGACTCACGCTGGCCATCCTGGTCGGGTCGCCGCTGGTCATCCTGGCGATGTTCCTGATGTTGTTCCGGGCGGGCGCGTTCGATTTCCGGCATCCCGACCCGGCCACCACGGTGATGATTCTGTTCTGGATCGCGTTCGGCGTCTTTTTCTTCGGGCTCACCTACGGCCTTCTGCAGATCTGCGCCGAACTGCCGATCCTGCGCCGCGAGGTGTTCGGCGGCGTCGGCCTCGGTGCCTATCTGGTGGCCAAGGTCGCGTTGCTGATGCCGCCGCTGGCGCTCGCCGATCTGCTGTTGCTGACGGTGCTCCGCGCGCTCGACCGGCTGCCGGCCCGCGATTTCGCCGGGCTCTATCTGACCGCGTTCCTCGCCTCCGCCTGCGCGCTGGCGCTCGGCCTTCTCTGCTCGGCCAGCGTGTCCGATGTGGCCCAGGCGACGCTGCTGCTGCCGATGTTGTGCTTTCCGCAGGTGCTGTTCGTGGGGGCGATCCTGCCGGTGCCGGTGATGGCGCCGGTCGGCCGCTGGATCAGCTATGCGATGTCGAACCGGTGGTCGTTCGAGGCGCTCGGGCACGACGCCGGGCTGCCGGCGCTGTGGCGGGACGGGGGTTCGCCGCTCGGGCCGCCGCTGTTGACCTCGTACGGGGCCAGCTTCGACCGGGCGACCGGGGTCGACTGGGTGATCCTGGCCGGGATGACCGTGGTTTTCCTCGGCGGGGCGCTGCTGGTGCTGCGGAGGCGGTGCCCGCGTGGATGAGTTCCTGGCCCGGTACCCGGGCTATGCGGCGACCTCGCGCATCGACGAACTGCGCGCGACCGAGTACGCCCATCTCGACACGAACGGCGAGGTCTACCTGGATTACACCGGGGCCGGTGTTTATGCCGAGTCCCAGTTGCGGGCGCATTACGAGCGGGTGCGCGGACGGGCGTACGGAAATCCGCATTCGGAGAACCCGGCCTCCGCCGCCTCGACCGGCCTGGTGGAATCGGCCCGGAGGGCCGTGCTGCGTTTCCTGAATGCGCCGGCCGACGAATATGCGGTGATCTTCACGGCGAATGCGTCGGCGGCCTGCCGTCTGGTCGGGGAGTCCTATCGGTTCGGGCGCGGGCGCGATCTGGTCATGACCTTCGACAACCACAATTCGGTCAACGGGATCCGGGAGTTCGCGCGGCGGGGCGGCTCGAGGCGCCGATATCTGCCGCTTGAGCCGCCTCATCTCCGTACTTCGGACAAGGTGGTGGAGGATGCGCTCCGCCGGAAAAGGGGCTTGTTCGCCTTTCCCGCGCAGAGCAACTTCACTGGTGTCCAACATCCCCTGACGTGGGTGGAAAAAGCCCGCAAGTCGGGCTACGACGTGCTCCTCGACGTGGCCGCGTTCCTGCCGACGAACCGGCTCGACCTCGACTCCGTCAAACCCGACTTCGTCCCGATCAGCTGGTACAAGGTGCTCGGCTACCCGACCGGCGTCGGCTGCCTGGTCGCCCGCCGGGACGCCCTGCCCCGGCTCCGGCGGCCGTGGTTCGCCGGCGGCACGATCACCGCGGTCAGCGTCGGCACCGAATGGCACGAACTCGCCACCGACGAGACCGCGTTCGAGGACGGCACGCTCAACTTCCTCAGCATCCCCGACCTCGAATTCGGTCTGAACTGGCTGGAAAGCGTCGGCCCCGACCTGATCCGGTCGCGCGTGCACGACCTGACCGGCTGGCTGCTCGACTCGCTGGCCCGGCTCAAGCACGCCAACGGCCACCCGCTGGTCCGCGTCTACGGGCCGCCCGACGTCGTCGGCCGGGGCGGCACGGTCGCGTTCAACCTGCTCGGCCCGGACGGCGAGATCGTCGACGAGCGGCTGGTCGCCGGGGAAGCGGCCGCGGCCGGCATCACGCTGCGCACGGGGTGCTTCTGCAACCCCGGAGCCGGGGAGGGCGCATTCGAGATCGGGCGGCGCCGGCTCCGGGGGTCGCGGCGCTGGGGCGTACGCACGGTGGACGACTACCTCGCCATGCTGGGCCTTCCCACCGCCGGAGCGATCCGGGTCTCGCTCGGCCTCGCCTCCACGTACGGTGACGTGCAGCGGCTGCTCGACTTCCTGGAAAACACGTACCGTGACCGCCGTACGTCCTCCGACGGCCTGGCCCCACGGCTGCGCTGTTAGTTACCGGCGCCTCCGGGAACTAGCGGCGGGTGCAGACATTTCTCCCGTACCCGGACTTCCTCGCCAGCGCGGCGGTGCTCGACGCGCGGCGGCTCGGCAAGCAGCGCGTCGAGGCGATCCAGGTGCTGCGGGCGATCACGCTTCCCACGTACGGCTGGCGCCACCACCCGGCGGCGAAGATGTGGCGCGGGTACGAGGAGGCGCTGGTCCGGTACGGGCTCGACATCTGCGGCGTCTGGTGCGCGACCGGCCGGGCCGACACGTGCGCGAAGACCCTGGTGACCGATCTCGGCACCGACGCCGTTCGCACCCAGGCGGAATTGGCCGAAGCCGGCGAGGTGCCGCCCTGGCTCGGCGATCCCGACGTGCACCGCAGCCACCGGTCGGCGCTGCTGCGCAAGGACCCCGACCACTACCGGGCGCTGTTCACCGAGGTGCCGGACGACCTCGCGTACGTCTGGCCGGTCTCGGACCGGTAGGGTGACGTCATGGGTTCCCCCACTTTCGCCGCCGCTTAGCGGCGGTCCCGCGGTTGCTGTAACCGCGGCCTCATTGCCTGCCCCGCTGGGGTCAGTGCAGGGCGTACCGCCGGACCGGTGTCCTGTCGCGTCTGCCTGACCAGGGGAACAATGTCTTCATCGTCCAGTTGGCGGTCGATCGTCCGGCTGCTGCCCGTGGCCGGCCGGGTCACCGTCGTTGCCATCACGCTCAACCTGCTGATCGGCCTGCTACCGCTCGGTTTCGTGATCGGCACCAGCGTGGCGGTCGCCGGGATCTGGGCCGCGATTCTGCCGGCCGCGGTCGCGCTGCTGCTGCAGGCCGTCCTGTCGCCGTTCCAGGCCGCGTTCACCGAGCTGATCAGCCGGCGGGTGGACGAGGCGTGCGCCCGCAGGCTCATGCGGGCCACCCTCACCGAGGTGCCCTTCGACCGGCTGGAAGATCCGGACGTCCTGGACCGGATGGCCGATGCCCGCCGAGGCCTCGTCGAGTACTCCGCCACCCCCGGTGCCGCCGTCGCGGGGCTGATCGCACTGGTCGCCCGGTACGCGCAGCTCGCCGGCGGCGTGGCGATCACCGGGGTGCTGCTCGGGCCGGTGGCGGCACTGGTGATCACGGCGGCGGCGCTGGTCGCCCGGTTCGGCGAGCGCGGTGCGCAGACCCGGTACTCGGTGCTCAGGAGCCGGACCGCGGCGGCCCGGCGCAAGACCCACTACGTTTTCGACACCGGCAGTTCGCCGGCCGCGGCCAAGGAGATCCGGGTGCTGGGCACGCTGCCGTGGTGGCGGGAACGCGGTGACCGGGAGGCCGATGCGTACCTGCGGCCACTGTGGCTCGCCCGCCGCCGGATCCGCCTGGCGCCGTTCACCGGGTACAGCGTGGTGGTGCTGGCGGGCGCCCTGACCGTACTGGTCATGCTGCGCGACACCGTCGGCCGCGGCGGGCTCGGCGTGCTGGGCCTGTCCCTGGGCCTGCAGGCGATCCTCATCCCGCTGCGGTTCGGCGTGTACTTCCCGGAAGCCGACCCGCAGACGCAGGAGGGCATGCGCGCATACGAGGCGATGCTTCAGATCGAACGGCTCGCCGGACCGCCGGCCGCCGGACCGGTGCCCGTGGCCGGCGGCATCGCGTTCGAGAAGGTGAGCTTCCGCTACCCGGGCAGCAGCCGCCTCGTGCTGCACGAGCTCGACCTCCAGTTCCCGGCCGGCACGTCGACCGCGATCGTCGGCCTGAACGGCGCCGGAAAGACCACCCTGGTCAAGCTCCTGTCGGGCCTGTACGAGCCGACCGCCGGGCAGATCAGCGTGGACAGCGGCGGCCTGGCCGTGATCTTCCAGGACTACGCCCGCTACGAACTCGACGCCGCGGCCAACATCGGGCTCGGCGCACCCGCGCACATGGGGGACCCGGCGGCGCTGCGCCGGGCCATCGAGTGGGCGGGCGCCGCCGAGGTGATCGCGGCGCTGCCGGACGGGCTCGCGACGGTGCTGTCCAGCCGCTACTCCGGCGGCGTCGATCTGTCGGGCGGGCAGTGGCAGCGGATCGCCCTGGCCCGCGCCCTGTTCGCCGTGCAGGCGGGCGCTTCGGTGCTCGTCCTGGACGAGCCGACCGCTCAGCTGGACGTGCGCGCCGAGGTCGCGTTCTACGACCGGTTCCTGGAACTCACCCGCGGGCTGACCACGGTCGTCATCTCGCACCGGTTCTCCACGGTGCGGCGCGCCGACCGGATCGTGGTCCTCGACGGCGGGCAGGTCAGCGAGCAGGGCAGCCACGAGGAACTCATGGCCGAGGGCGGCCAGTACGCGGAACTGTTCGAGTTGCAGGCACGGAGGTTCGCATGAGGATGTTCCGCGCGGTGCGCTTCCTGTACGCCCTGGGCCTGCGGGTGGACGCGGTCGGCCTGCTGCGCGCGACGGTGCTCGCGCTCGCCCTCTACGTCGCCGCGCCGGTGGCCGCCCTGGCCCTGCGCGACTTCACCGACGCCGTACTGGGCCATCGCGCCGGGCCGGCTCTGGCGGCGGCGGTGCTCGCCTCGGTGGCGCTCGTCGCGCAGATCATGCTCGGCCACTTCTGCCACCTCGATCTCGCCCGGATATCGGAAGGCCAGGAGATGCGGCTGCGGGGCGAGCTGATGGACCTGGTGAACGGGCCGCCCCGGATCGAACACCTGGACCGTCCCGACGTCGCGAACAAGGTGGACCTGATCCGCGACAGCCTGTTCGCCACCACCCGGTCGCTGGAAGGGGTGCTGCAACTCGCCGGCCTGCTCCTGCAGATGACCGTCACCGTCGTCCTGCTCGCGCTGGTCAGCCCGCTGTTCGCGGTGCTGCCGCTGTGCGCGGCGGTGCCGGTGCTGCTCGAGCGCAAGGCGCAGTCCACGGTGGAAGACGCCCGGGAACGGACGGCCGAGCGCCTCCGGCTCGCCAAGCACCTCCTCGAACTCGCGACCAGCACCGGGCCGGTCCGGGAGCTGCGGCTGTCCGGCGCCGGGCACGAGATCCTCCGGCGCCGAGGCGAAGCCTGGGACGACGTGACCGCCGCGATGTGGCGCGCCCAGCTCAGAGCGGCGGTGTACCGGGCGTTTGGCCAAGGGTTCTTCGCAATCGGCTACGGCGGCGCGGTCGTGCTGGAGCTGCACCGGGACGCCTCGGTGGGCGACATGGTCCTGGTCATCACCCTCGCGGTCCAGGTGAGCGTGCAGGTCGCCGGCTTCCTCGGGGTGCTGTCACTACTGCAGATCGCGGGCCGGACAACCGACCGGATCCGCGAATTGCGGACGCTGTCGGAAGTCGCTCCGGCGGCGACCGACGTCGCGGTTCCCGGGAAGCCGGCCCGCGGGATCACGCTCGAAGACGTGTCGTTCACCTACCCCGGCGCGGAACGGCCCGTGCTGTCCGAGGTCTCGCTGCACATCCCGGCCGGGTCGGTGGTGGCCCTGGTCGGAGAGAACGGGGCGGGCAAATCCACTCTGGTCAAGCTGCTGTGCGGCCTCTACCAACCGACCGGCGGACGGATCCTGGTCGACGGCGAGGACCTGACCGCAATCGACCCCGCCCGCTGGCGCTCCCGCGTCGCCACGCTGTTCCAGGATTTCCACCACATCGAGCTGACCCTCGGCGAGAGCATCGGGCACGGCGACATCACCCGCAACGGCGACCCGTCGGCGGTCGGCGCGGCCGTGGAAGGCGCCCGAGCGGAGCGGGTGGTGCGCACGGTCCCCGGCGGTCTGAACGGCTACGTGGGTCACGCCTACGCCGACGGCACAGAGTTGTCCGGCGGCCAGTGGCAGACGGTGGGCCTGGCCCGCACCCTGATGCGCCGGCATCCGCTGCTGCTGATCCTCGACGAGCCGGCCGCGGCCCTGGACGCCGCGGCCGAACACGACCTGTTCGAGCGCTACGCCTCCTCGGCCGGCCGCGTAGGCCGAGACGACGGAGGCATCACGGTGCTCATCTCCCACCGCTTCTCCACCGTGGGCATGGCCGACCTCATTGTCGTCCTCGACCAGGGAAAACTGGCCGAACACGGTACGCACGGAGAGCTGATGTCCACGCGCGGCCTCTACGCCGAACTGTTCAGCCTGCAAGCCCGCGCCTACGGGTAGCGCTCCGTGCCGGCGGGTGGCGGTCCGGGCCGGCGGGTGGCGGTCCGGGCCGCGGGTAGCGCCCCGCGCCGACGGTGTGAGGCCTACGCGAGCGCGGTCGCCAGCTGGGCCGACCAGGCGCGCACCACGCGGGCCCGCCGGCGGGAGTCGTCGGTCAGGACGTCGGCCAGGGCGAGGCCCCGGGCCAGGTCGAGGGTGGCCTGGATGAGGCCGCGCGTCTCCGGGTCGCCGTCGTCGGCCCGGAGTAGCCGCACCGCCCGCCGGTGCACCTCGCGGGCGAAATGCTTCTCCAGCGGCACCACGGCGTCGCGCAGTTCGGGGTCGGCCGCCGCGACCGTCCACACCTGCAGCGCCGCCCGGAACAGCTCCCCGCCGACCGCCTCGACCAGGTCGGCGACGACGGCGTGCACCCGCGCGGGCCCGCTGCCCGGCGGCTCGGGCAGGGCGTCGAGCACGGCGACCCGGGAGGCGAACATGTGCTCCAGCGCACCCAGGATCAGGTCCTCCCGGGTGCGGTAGTGATGTTGCACGGCACCCCGGCTGATCCCGGCCTCAGCAGCGATGAACCCGACCGTCGACACCTCCCAGCCGTGCGTCGCCAGGCACCGGATCGTCGTCTCCAGCAGCCGCAGCCGCGTCGCCCGGCTCCGATCCTGCTTCGGGCCGCCCGCCGCCCCGGCCGCCGGGAAGTTGAATTCGCCCACGAGACGCGCGGAAGACCGGGTGGACGGCCCGGCCGACCTCGCCCCGTCGGCAGGTGACGGCCTGGTGGACCCGGTGCCCTCGGCGGGTGATGGCCCGGCAGGCCGAGCACCGTCGGCAGGCGGCCGCGCGGTGGACCGGGCAGCTTCCGCGGGCGCGGTGTCGGTCGGGCTGCGGTCAGGCTTCGTTGCCATCCACCACCGCCAGCGGAGTCCCCTGGGCGACCTGCCGGCCCACCTCGACCGGCAGCGACGTCAGCACGCCCGACGCCGGGGCCCGCACGACGTGCTCCATCTTCATCGCCTCCAGCCAGAGCAACGGCTGGCCAGTCGTCACCGTTGTGCCAACCGAAGCCGCGATGCGCACGACCGTACCGGGCATCGGCGCGATCAAGGCCCCCGCGGGCAGCGCCGCCGCCGGGTCGACGAACCGGGGGATCACCGTGAGCTCGACCGATCCGAGCGGACCGTCGACCACGACCCGATCGTCGAAGCGCGTGACCGAGAACGATCGCTGCACCCCGTCCGAGGACAGCAGCACCGAAGTAGCGTCGAACGACACCGCCGAGATGCCGTCGTGCCCCTCGATGGCCACCCCGTCCCGCTCGAACCGGTAGCGGACCTCGATCGAGCGCTCCCCGGCGGCGTAGGCCCGGCTCTGGTAGCCGGCCGGAATTGATCGGAAGCCGCTCCGGAGGCCGGGAAGCAGCGAACTGCGCTCGTGCGCCACGTCGGCCAGTGCGGCGACGATCGCCGCGACGTCCGGATCGAGGCCGGGCGCGGCGAGCAGCGCCGCCGGCGGATGGGCCGCATAGAAGCCGGTGCCGGCGGTGCCGGCCAGGAAATCGGGGTGCAGCAGGCTCACGACGAGCAGGTCACGGTTGGTCGGCACGCCGTGCACGCGCGAGCGCCGCAGGGCTCCGGCGAGCTGCCGCGCCACGGCCTCGCGGCTTTTCCCGTACGCGATGACTTTGGCAAGCATCGCGTCGTAGTGGACGCCGACCTCGGTGCCGTCGGCGATGCCGGCGTCGACGCGTACACCCGGAAGCGGAGGGCCCGCGAAGCGGGACGTGGCCGCCGGGATGTCGAAAGTGATCACCTTGCCGGTTCGGGGTCGCCAATCGTCGAGCGGCGACTCGGCGTAGAGGCGGGCCTCGATCGCGTGGCCGGTCATCGTCGGCTCGGGGCCGGTCAGCGGCGCACCGGAGGCCACGTCGAGCTGAAGCCCGACCAGATCAGTCCCGGTCACGGCCTCGGTGACCGGGTGCTCGACCTGGAGGCGGGTGTTCATCTCGAGGAACCAGAAGCCGCCCTTGTCGTCGGCGAGGAACTCGACCGTGCCCGCGCCCTGGTAGCCGACCGCGGCCGCGGCGTCGCGGCCCGCGGCGAGCAGGCGCGACCGCAGGTCACCGCCGAGGTGGTCGACAAGCGGCGAGGGTGCCTCTTCGATCACTTTCTGGTGGCGGCGCTGCAGGGAACACTCGCGTTCGCCGAGCGCCCACACCGTGCCGTGGGCGTCGGCCATGACCTGGACCTCGACGTGGTGGCCGTCCTCGAGGTAGCGCTCGCAGAACACCGCCGGGTCGCCGAACGCGGCCGCCGCCTCCCGCTCCGCCGACGCGACGGCCTCGGGCAGTGCCGCAAGGTCGTGGACCACCCGCATGCCGCGCCCGCCGCCCCCGGCCGACGCCTTCACGAGGAGCGGCAGATCGTCTTCGGTCACCATCGTGGGGTCGAGTCGTTCCAGCACCGGGACTCCGGCGGCCGCCATGAGGCACTTCGACTCGATCTTCGAGCCCATCGACTGGATCGCCGACGGGGGCGGCCCGATCCACGCCAGTCCGGCATCGATCACCGCCTGGGCGAAGTCGGCGTTCTCCGAGAGGAACCCGTAGCCCGGATGAATCGCGTCGGCGCCGGCTCGGAGCGCGGCCCCGATGATCAGGTCGCCGCGCAGGTAGGTGTCGGCCGCCGAGGAGCCCGGCAACCGGACCGCGCTGTCGGCGTCGAGCACGTGCGGTGCCCCGGCGTCCGGATCGGAGAAGACGGCGACGGTCGCCAGGCCACGCCGGCGGCACGTCGCGAAGACCCGCCGGGCGATCTCGCCCCGGTTGGCCACGAGCACGCTGGTGAAAGCGATCATCGAACCCTCACATCCGGAAGACGCCGAAGGTGCCGGTGCCCTCGACCGGCGCGGTGTGTATCGCGGAGAGCGCGACGCCGAGCACGTCGCGGGTGTCGCGCGGGTCGATGATGCCGTCGTCGTAGACGAGACCGGACAGGACCATCGGCATGGCCTCGGCCTCGATCTGCTGCTCGATCATCTGCCGTACGACCTGGGCGCCGTCCTCGTCGAAGGGCTTGTTCTGGGCCAGCGCCGACGCCTTCGACACCATGTAGGTCACGTCGGCCAGCTGCTGCGCGCCCATCACCGCCGACCGGGCGCTCGGCCAGGCGAAGACGAACCGCGGCTCGTACGCTCGCCCGCACATCCCGTAGTGCCCGGCCCCGTACGAGTTCCCGAGCAGCACCGACAGGTGCGGCACGGTCGAGTTGGACACCGCGTTGATCATCATCGAGCCGTGTTTGATGATGCCGTTCTGCTCGTACTCCTTGCCGACCATGTAGCCGGTCGTGTTGTGCAGGAACAACAGGGGAGTGTCGGAGCGGTTGGCCAGCTGGATGAACTGGGCCGCCTTCTGCGACTCCTCGCTGAACAGGACGCCCTGCGCGTTGGCCAGCACGCCGATCGGGTAGCCGTGAAGCTGCGCCCAGCCGGTGACGAGCGAACTGCCGTAGAGGGGTTTCACCTCGTCGAAGTCGCTGTCGTCGACGATCCGGGCGATGACCTCGCGCGGGTCGAAGGGCGCCTTCAGCCCCGGCGGCACGATCGCCAGCAGGTCGTCCGCGGCATAGCGCGGCGGCCGCACCTCGGCCGGTCGGGCGCCCTTCTTCTGCCAGTTGAGCCGTCTTACTATGCGGCGCCCGATCCGGATCGCGTCCGGCTCGTCCGCGGCGAGGAAGTCGGCCAGGCCCGAGACCCGCGCGTGCATCTCCGCGCCGCCGAGCGACTCGTCGTCCGACTCCTCCCCGGTGGCCGCCTTCACGAGCGGCGGTCCGGCCAGAAACACCTTCGACCGCTTCTCGATCATCACCACGTAGTCGCTCATCCCCGGCAGGTAGGCGCCGCCCGCGGTCGAGTTGCCGAACACCAGCGCCACCGTCGGGATCCCCTTGGCCGACAGGCGCGTCAGGTTGCGGAAGACCGCCCCGCCCGGGATGAACACCTCTTTCTGCGTCGGCAGGTCGGCACCGCCCGACTCCACCAGCGAGATCACCGGCAGCCGGTTGGCCAGCGCGATCTCGTGCATCCGCAGCGTCTTCCGCAGCGACCACGGGTTGCTGGCCCCGCCCTTGACCGTGGGGTCGTTGGCGACCAGCAGGCACTCGACTCCGCTGACCACCCCGATGCCCGCCACGACGCTGCCACCGACCGCGAAGTCCGTGCCGTACCCGGCCAGCGCGCCCAGCTCCAGGAACGGCGCATCCCGGTCGAGCAGCAGTTCGATCCGCTCGCGGGCGGTCAGCTTGCCCCGCGCGTGGTGCCGGGCAGTGGCCTTCTCGCCCCCGCCGGCCGCCGCCCGAGCGCTCTCGGTGGCGATCTGATCGAGCGCCTCCAGCATCGCCTTCCGTGCCGCCTGCGCCTCTTCGGACGAGGCGTCCAACATGGACCGCAAAATGGTCATGCTCGCTCCTGGAAGAGGCCGGCGCGCAGCGCGCCACGCCCGCACTGCCCGGCGGAACCGGGCCGGTGCTGGGCGGCCGCGTTGAGGCGGTGATCTGGGGTGTCGGGCGGGACGGTGAGGGTGCTGCGACGGTGGTCGAGGGTGGCGGTCACGCGGTGACCTCCTTGAGCAGCGATTCGGGGATGTCGACCAGCCGGGAGCGCAACCATTCGCCGAGGCCTTTGGCCTGCGGGTCGAAGCGCGCGTTGTAGGCCACGCCCTCGCCGAGCAGCCCGTCGATCACCACGTTGATCGCCCGGAGATTCGGCAGGTAGGTGATGGTGACCGGAAGGCCGACGGCCTCCGGGAGCAGGGCGCGGATCTCGCGCTCGGTGACACTCGCGGCCAACCAGGCGTACGCGTCGTCACCGCGCGTCCACAGTCCCACGTTGGCGCTGCCGCCCTTGTCTCCCGACCGCGCCCCGACGATGGTCCCGAGTGGCACCCGCCGCGCTGGCACGGCGATGCCGGTTTCGTCGGCGACGGGCGTCGGCCGCGGGGCCACGCCGGTCAGCGGTTGGAGGGGCTGAGTCGCCTGCGGCGGGGGGATCGGAAACACCTGCCCGTCGGCGAGAACGGCCTCGTGCGTGACGGCCGGCTGGGGCACGAAGCCGGCTTTGAAGACGCCGTAGGGCTGGGCGCGGCCGGGTGGGGTGGTGGCGAAGAAGCCTGGGTAGGAACCCAGGGCGAGCTCGATCGCCGGGTTGACGAACGCGCGGCCGGCTACACGCTCATCGGGATCGCGGGCCACGACGGTGAGCAGGGCGGACGCTTGGTGTTCGGTCGGGGCGTCGGGGCGGTCGAGCCGGGTCAGAGTCCAGTCCACGGTGGACGGCGCGACCACGGTGGCGGCTTCGAACTGGCGCCGGAACAGTTCCGCCTTGGCGTCGATGTCGAGGCCGGTCAGCACGACCGTCAGCTCGTTGCGGAAACCTGCGACGGCGGTGCGCGAGACCTTGAGGTCGGGGGGAGGGGGCTCACCGCGTACGCCCGAGACCCGGACCCGATCGGGGCCGGCGGCCGAAAGACCGACCGTGTCCAGCCGGGTTGTCACGTCGGGGCCCGCATAGCGGGCGTCGCCGATCTCGTAGACCAGCTGGGCCGTCACCGTGCCGATCGTGACCGCGCCGCCGGTGCCCGGATGTTTGGTGATGACGCTGCTGCCGTCGGGCTCGATCTCGGCCAGCGGGAAGCCGGGGTGCAGCGGGTCGGCGATCTCCCGGAAGAAGGCGTAGTTGCCGCCGGTCGACTGAGTGCCGCACTCCAGCAGATGGCCGGCGACCGTGGCTCCGGCCAGGGCGTCGTAGTCGGTGCGGGACCAGCCGAAGTGGGCGATCGCCGGGCCGACGACCAGCGACGCGTCGGTGACGCGGCCGGTGATCACCACGTCGGCGCCGTGCCGCAGGGCCTCGGCGATGCCGAAAGCGCCCAGGTAGGCGTGCGCGCCAACGCCGAGCTCGTCGCCGCGGACCAGCGCGATGTTGGCTTCGGCGTGGATTGACCGGATGGCTTTGACGAGACCGGCCGGATTGACCCCGCCGGCGTTGCTGACGATCTTGACGTGTTTGGAGAGGGTCAGGGCCAGGCAGTCCTTGAGCTGGGCCAGGAACGTCTTCGCATAACCGGCGTCGGGGTCCCTGTCCCGGTCGCGGCCGAGGATCAGCATGGTCAGCTCGGCCAGGTAGTCGCCGGTGAGCACGTCGAGGTCGCCGCCCTCGAGCATCTCGCGCATGGCGCTCAGGCGGTCGCCGTAGAAGCCCGAGCAGTTGCCGACGCGAAAACTCATGGGGCAAACCCTGGCACGCCTCGGAAAAACAAGCAAGCGCGCTTGTTTCTTGGGCGCCGCGTCGCTAACTTCGACCCATGCGGCTCACCGAGGACCACCGCGCGTTCCGCGACAGCGTTCGCCGATTCGTCGACACCGAGGTCAACCCCCACGTCGACGCCTGGGAGGAGGCCGGGCGGGCACCGCTGCACGATCTCTTCCCCAAGGCGGCCGCGCTCGGCCTGCTCGGCCTCGAATACGACGAGGCCTTCGGTGGCGAGGGCGCCGACCACAGCTTTCAGCTGGTCGCCGCCGAGGAGTACGGGCGGATCCACGCGGGCGGCGTCGGCATGGCGATCGGCGTGCAGGCGATGATGGCCACCCCGTCGCTCCATCAGTACGGCAGTCCAGCTTTGAAAGAAGAGTTTCTCACCCCGGCGATCGCCGGGCGGACGGTTGCCGCGATCGCCGTCACCGAACCGGACACCGGGTCGGATGTCGCCCGGCTGCGCACCCGTGCGGTCCGCGACGGCGACGACTGGGTGATCACCGGCCGCAAGATGTACATCACGAACGGCGCCCAGGCCGACTGGCTGTGCCTGCTCGCCCGCACCTCCGACGAGGGCGGCTACCGCGGCATGTCACAGATCGTCGTGCCGACGTCATCACCCGGGTTCTCGGTCGTGCGCACGCTCGACAAGCTCGGCAACCGCTGCTCCGACACCGCCGAGCTCGAGCTCGATGAGGTGCGGGTGCCGGTGGCCAACACGATCGGCGAGGTCGGCCGCGGCTTCCAGCAGCAGATGCAGCAGTTCGTCGTCGAGCGGGTCTTCGCGGCGTACACGACGGCCGGCCAGTGCCAGCACGCGCTCGACCGCACCCGGGAGTTCATCAAGGACCGGACGGTCTTCGGCCGGCCGCTCGCCGACCGGCAGTACGTGGCGTTCCGGCTGACCGAGCTGCAGGCCGAGGTCGACCTGCTGCGCAGCCACAACCTCCAGACGTGCGAGGCGATCATGGCGGGAGAGGACGTCACCCGGGCCGCCACGGTGGCCAAGCTCAAGGCGGGCCGGCTGATCCGCGAGATCGCCGACTGGTGCCTGCAGTTCCACGGCGGCATGGGCTACCTCGAGGAGTCGTGGACCGCGCGCCTGCTTCGCGACACCCGGCTGACGTCGATCGGGGCCGGCGCCGACGAGGTCATGCTGCAGGTGCTGGCCCGGCTGGACGGCCTGCCCGCGTCGTGACCGGCCCGCGTCGTGACCGGCCCGCGTCGTGACCGGCCCGCCCCGCGAGAGGTGCTGTCAGGGCAGCACCTCTCGCGGGCGTGATCGTCAGTCGCAGCCGGGCGTCCACGGTTTCTTGTCGCAGACCTTCTGACTGGGCCCCGTCGGCGTCTGGGTCGGCGCTACGACCGGGATCGGGATGTTGTTGAGCAGGAGGATCGGGTCGAACGCGGCCTGGCCGAGGCCGCGGGCGATCCAGGCCGAGCGGAGGCGCCGCAGTTCGGGCCAGTCGCCGGCGCCCGGCGCGACGTCGAGTTCGTGGTCCATGATCTGGAAGATCGCGGTCTCGCGGTCGGAGACGGTGTCGGTGGGTTCGGCCGCCGACGGGCCGTCGGTCAGGTCCCAGAGGACCCCGGCCACGTTGCCCTCGATGTAGTCGCCGGCCTCCGGGCACGATGGGTTCTCCAGCCGGCCGGTGGTCGGGGTGCCGTTCCCGGCGGTCAGTCCCGCGCCCGGATCGGCGCGGGCCACCGCCTGCGCGAACCAGTCGGCGAAACCCTCCATCCAGGCGAGTTCCGGGCTGTCGACGATGTCGCCGCCGGGACCGTTGATGACCTCGCCGGCGGGCAGCCTCGCCGAGCAGAGCTGGTGCGACGAGACGATCCAGGGAAGGCTGCCGATCTGCTCTTCCAGGAAGTGCCCGTACTCGTGCAGGGCGTCCAGATCCATCATGACGTCGTTCTCGTTGACGGCGATGGTGTCGACCGGCGCGTTGTACCAGGTACGGGTCCACGTCGTGGGCTGGACGGCGACCCGGGGAACGGGATCGGACTCGGCGGGGTCGCGACGGGCGGCGGCGAAGTCGTAGCCGTGCCGGATGGTCTCGGCGAGGTTGAAGTGCTTGCTGCTCCAGCTGTCGGTGAACGCGTACGAGAAGTCCAGGACGTCGCCGGCCTGCTGCACGGTGCGTTCGATCACCTGGCCGTCCGGCTCGCCCGGCTGCTCTCGGAACGGCTCGGTGTGCGCGTCGTCCGGCCACACGACCGCGGCGTAGTTGGATGCGAAGATCCGCAACGCGTAGATGACGCCGGGCTCGTCGAAGCCGTACCGGGCGGACACCTTACCGTTGGCGTCCGTGGCGATCGTGAAGTCCTTGGCCCAGCCCCAGATCCCGAGGGTGCGTGGCTCGAACCGCCAGACCTCGACCTGAGCGAAGGCGATCGGCCTCGGGCCGCCGGTGTCCTGGTAGGTGAAGGTTCCGGTCACGTCCACGGTGGTCGGCGGCCACACCGGGCCGCCGCCACCACCGCCCTCGCCGTCGCAGATGGGTGGCGGGTTGGCACTCTGGCAGGGCGGCATGGCGGCCGCCGCGGCCGGCGTCAGGAGTGCTGCGGCCGACGCGGCCGCGAGCAGTACGGGCATCAGTCTGAGCTTCATCGTGGTTTCCCCCCGGGAACTGTCGATGGGACGCGCACGATGCTCCCCGGCGGATCCCTCCCGAACCTGTCGGAAACCTCTGATGCGCAGGTCAGCCGAGCTCACGGAGCCGGGCGCGAAGCTGTTCGGCCGCCGGGTCGTCGATCTCGTCGAGGATGGCCACCGCGGCGGACCAGGCCGTCCGGGCCGGCTCGGGCCGACCTGCGTCGATCCGTAGCTCGCCGAGCCGGGTCAGGGTGCCGGCCTCGCCCGGCCGGTCGCCGAGTTCGCGGTAGACGACGAGGGCGCGGGCGTACGACTCCTCGGCCCGCTCGTGGTCGCCGCGGTGGTGTTCCAGGTAGCCGAGGCTGTCCCAGGTGGCCGCCTCGCCGGCCCGGTTGCCGAGCGCCCGGTGCAGCTCGAGCGCGCGCCGGCAGTGTCCGAGGTCGGGCCGGCCGTCGAGGGCCCGGTACCAGCCGAGCGTGTTGTACGCGAAAGCCACGCCGACCCGGTAGCCGGCCGCCTCGTACAGCGCCAGCGCCCGGTCGGCATCCTCGATCGCCAGGTTGTAGCGGTGCTCGCGCTCGTTGAGGACCCCGAGGTAGCTGTGCGCCCGCGCCTGGCCGACGAGGTCACCGCTCTGCTCGCCGAAGCGCAACCCCTCGCCCAGGTAGGCGCGGGCCTCATCGGGCCGGCCGGAGCGCGCACACGCGTACCCGAGAAGCCGGCAGCAGACCGCCTCGGCCTCCGGATCGCCGAGCCGCCGGGCCGACGCCAGCGCGATCCGCTGGGTGTCCTCCCAGTCCTGCCAGTGGCCCTGACGATCGAAGTACTCGACCGGGCACCACGCGATCTGCCAGGCGTGCCGGTCGGCCGATGCGGCGGCGGCCGCTGCGATGACCTCGGTCAGCACGGCTCGTTCCCGGCGGAACCAGGCCAGTGCCTCGTCGCGAGCGGCGAAGGACTCGACCAGCACGCCGTCCGCGGTCGGGTCGAGGGCGATCGCCGCGCGGTGCGGCGAGAGCATCCGGGCGGCCGCGTACGCCGTGTGCAGGTAGTGGTCGAACATCCGGCGCCGGGCGTCCTCGTCGTCCGCGGCCTGCTGCTCGGCGTAGGCGCGCAGCAGATCGTGCAGGGCGTACCGGCCCGGGACGCGGCTGCCGTCGATCATGTTGTTGCGCGTGAGCTCGGTCAGCAGCCGGCGCACCTCGGCCATCGGCAGGCCGGCCAGGCTCGCCGCGGCGGCGACCGACATCTCGGGGCCTGGATGCATGCCGAACAGGCGGAACAGGCGGGCCGCGCCGGGCGTCAGCGCACGGTACGACCAGGACAGCACGGCCCGTACGTCGGTGCTCGGGTCGTCGGTCGCGAGCGCGTCCAGCCGCTGCCGCGAGTCGCTGAGCTCGGACGCCAGGTCGGCCGTGGACAGCCGCGGGTTGGTCGCGGCGCGCGCTGCGACCACGGCGAGGGCGAGCGGCAGGCCGGCGCAGTAGCGGATGAGGTCGTCGGTCGCGCCCGGGTCGGCGGCGGCCCGCTGCGGCCCGATCCGGTCGACGATCAGGTGGTACGAGTCGGCGCGGCTCATCAAGCCGATGACCAGCGGCTGGGCGCCGTCGGCCACGACCAGCCCGGTCAGCTCGTTGCGGCTGGTGATCAGGACGACCGCGTAGGCGGTGCCCGGCAGCAGCGGGCGTACCTGGTCGGCGTCGCGGGCGTTGTCGAGCATCACCAGCATCCGCCGGCCGGTCGTCAGCGAACGGTAGAGGGCCTGCTGCGCTTCGGGTGTACGCGGTATGCGCGGGGCCGGGACGCCCAGCCCGTCGAGCAGGTGGTGCAGTGCCTCGGACGAGCTCAACGCCGCACCGCCCGGGTCGAAGCCCCGCAGGTTGAGGTACAGCTGCCCGTCCGGGTAGTCGTCGGCGACCTGGCGCGCCCAGAACACGGCGAGCGACGTCTTGCCCACGCCGGCCGTTCCGGACAGGGCGGATATCACCACCGTGGCCTGCCGGTCGCCGTCGAGTTCGACGAGGGCGTCGAGCGCGGCGAGTTCGGCGGCGCGACCGCTGAACGGGCGCGGTGCCGGCAGCTGACGCGGCACGGGCGCCGTACGGCGGGGCATGTCCAGCCCCGGGTCGGCGGTGAGGATCCGCTGGTGCAGCCGCTGGAGCGCCGGACCGGGGCCGGCACCCAGTTCGTCCGCGAGCAGGCGGCGCAGGGTCTCGTAGTGCACGAGCGCGTCGGCCTGCCGCCCGCAGCGGTAGAGGGCCAGCAGGTATTGCTCGGCCACGCGTTCGTCCAGCGGTTCGGTGGCGGCCGCGGCGCGGAGGAAGGCCAGCGTCTCCCCGGCCCGGCCGAGCGACAACAGGGCGTCCGCTCGGTCCAGCCCGGCCGCCCGCCGCTCGGCCTCCCACTGCTCGCGTACCTGATCGAACCACGGCGTGTCGAGCTCGCCGAACGGCCGGCCACGCCACAGGGCGAGCGCCTCGTCGAGGAGGGCTACCGGCGCGGTCCCGGCGTTCCGAGCTTCGTCGACCAGCTGCCGGAAGCGGAAGATGTCCACCAGGGACGGCTCGATGGACAGTTGATAGCCGCCGGCCCGCCGGACGATCCGAAGGTCGTCGCACCCGGCCACGGCTCGGCGAAGCCGCGAGAGGTAGTTGTAGAGGGCGCCCTCGGCGCGTACCGGCGGCTGCTCCGCCCACAGCCGGCTGACCAGGGCGGCGACCGGAACCGGGCGACCGGCCTCAACGGCGAGCACAGCCAGGACCGCGCGTTGCCGGGCATGGCCGAGTTCGACCTCCCGCCCGCCGACGTGGAGTTCGACATCACCCAGCACCCGCAACTGTGTCACCGCCCCGGATTGTCCGCCGGCCGCTTCCGGGCTACCAGGGACGAGTCGTGACGGCGACCGAAATCGGCTAGGCGGGGCAGCCGCAGCTGTGCCGGACCGTGAGCTCGACCGGAAACCGGCGGTGCTCGGCCGGGCTCCGGGGGTCGGCGATGCGGTTGAGCAGCAGGTCGACTGCGGCGACGCCCAGGTCGTACATTGGCTGGCGCACGCTGGTGAGCGTCGGTTGCGAGATCAGACCGGCCGCGAGGCCGTCGAAGCCGGTCACTATGACGTCCTCGGGGACGCGGATGCCCCTGCCTCGCAGCTCCGTGAGGAGGTCCAGTGCATCGGCGTCGGTCCGGCAGACGTACGCGTCGGGGCGGTCCGCGTCGTCGAGCGCCGGGAGGGCGGCCTGCTCGAGCACGTCACGGAAGGCGGCGAAGCGGGCCCGGTAGTCGGCCGTGTCGGGCGCGCCTACGAAGGTCGCCGAGCGGATGTGGTGGACCTCCACCAGGTGGCGCACGAGGTCGGTCATGCCCTGCCGGTTGTCGACGGTGATGCTGTTGAGGTGCGGGTCGGCGGCGCCCTCGGTGACCGACACGACGGGGATGCGCTCGGCGACGCGCATCAGCGTCTCGGGGCTCAGCATGCGTGGCAGCAGAACCAGGCCGTCGACCCGGCCGGCGATGTCGACCGCGGTGGTGTCGACGTCGGTGGCGTCGCCGTCGCCGACCATGATCGCGTAGCCGTGCCGCCAGGCCGCCCGCTCGATGCCGTACTGCACCTCGTGGACCCAGCGCGGGAAGTGGCGCAGACCGGCGTTGACCTCGTCGAACGGGCCTGGCGGCGGGGTGCTGCCGTCCCAGAAGATCAGGCCGAACGACTTCGTGCGCCCGACGGCCAGCCCGCGGGCGCTGGCGCTCGGGACGTAGCCGAGGGCCCGGGCGGCCGCGAGAACCGCCTCGCGTGTCGCGGGCCGCACCCGTGACGGCCGGCTGAAGGTGAACGAGACCGTGGCGATCGAGACGCCGGCCGCCTGGGCGACGTCGTAGACGGTCGGTGACCTGGCCAACGCTCTCCTCCCGAAAGCTTACATTCTAAGCGCTTAGATTCTAGAGTCCGAAGGCATGACCAGTGTTTTTCATGTCGCCACGACCGGCTCCGACTCCTCCTCCGGCGATCAGGCCGCCCCGTTCCGCACCATCAACCGCGCGGCCGCCGTCGCTCAGCCGGGAGACACGGTGGTGGTCCACGCCGGCGAGTACCGGGAGTGGGTCAAGCCGCGGCACGGCGGGCTGAGCGACACGCGCCGGATCACCTACCAGGCCGCCGAAGGCGAGCACGTGGTCATCAAGGGCTCGGAGCGGATCACCGGCTGGGTCAGCGACGGCGGCACGGTCTGGAAGGCAGTCGTCGGCAACGCGCTCTTCGGCGACTTCAACCCGTACGCCGAGGAAGTGTGGGGCGACTGGGTGGTCCGCCCGATGAGCGGCATCCACCTGGGCGAGGTCTACCTGAACGGCCGCAGCTTCTACGAGGTGGGCAGCCGCGACGAGGTCGGCAACCCGGCCGAACGGACCACCGTGGTCGACGACCGGACCGGCACGACCGTCGGCGTCCACGACGTCGAGCAGACCCGGTACGTCTGGCACGCGGAGGTCGAGGAGGAGAGCACGACGATCTGGGCGAACTTCCAGGGCGCGGACCCCAACACCGAGACCACCGAGATCAACGTACGCCGCTCGGTGTTCTACCCGACCGAACACCACCTCGACTACATCACCGTCCGCGGCTTCGAACTCGCGCAAGCCGCCTGCCCCTGGACCCCGCCGACGGCCGACCAGCCCGCTCTGATCGGA
Organism: Actinoplanes sp. NPDC051343; assembly: GCF_044455125.1. Lineage (NCBI taxonomy): Bacteria > Bacillati > Actinomycetota > Actinomycetes > Micromonosporales > Micromonosporaceae > Actinoplanes > Actinoplanes sp. NPDC051343. Next base: position 200,474 of record NZ_JBITEL010000011.1, on the reverse strand, counting down.
CCCAACTGGGCCAAGGGCTGGATCATCGAGGACAACCTCATCCACGACGCCAAATGCTCCGCCGTCTCGCTCGGCAAGGAGGCGTCGACCGGCGACAACTTCGCGGCCCACCGCGGCGACAAGCCCGGCTACCAGTACCAGCTCGAGTCGGTGTTCGCGGCCCGGCAGATCGGCTGGGACCGTGAGCACATCGGCTCACACGTTGTGCGCCGCAACACCATCTACGACTGCGGACAGAACGCCATCGTCGGCCACCTGGGCTGCGTGTTCTCCACTATCGAGGACAACCACATCTACAACATCGCCGTCAAACGCGAGTTCTACGGCCACGAGATCGCCGGCATCAAGCTGCACGCCGCGATCGACGTCGTCATCCGCCATAACCGCATCCACGACACCACGCTCGGCATCTGGCTCGACTGGCAGACCCAGGGCACCCGGGTGTCGCGGAACCTCATCTACGGCAACAACCGCGACATCTACGTCGAGGTCAGCCACGGCCCCTACCTGCTCGAGCACAACGTGTTCGGCTCACCGGCCTCGATCGAGCTGATGAGCCAGGGCGGTGCGTTCGTCAGCAACCTGGTCTGCGGAACGCTGGTCGTCGTGCCGGTGCCGGAACGCCCGACGCCCTACCACCGGCCGCACAGCACGCAGGTCGCCGGCTACGCGGCGATTCATGCCGGCGACGACCGCTACGTCGGGAACGTCTTTCTGGGCGGTGACATCGCTTCGGCGTACGGGCCGGGCTCGCGCGACGGAGAAGCGGCGGGCTATGGCACGGCCTTCTACAACGGGCACACGACGTCGCTGGCGGACTTCATCGCGCGGGCCGGCGATCCCGCCCTGGGCGACCACAACCGGTTCGAGGACGTGAAGCAGCCGGTCTACATCCGCGACAACGTCTACGGGCCGGGCGCCACCCCGTTCGAGGGCGAGCAGGGTGCGGTCCGGGCCGACGTGACCGCCTCGATCGTCGACGAGGGCGAGCACGTCTACCTTTCGACGAGCGGCTTCGACGCGGTCCGCATCGCGGCCGTCTCCGGCCGCGACCTGCCGCCGACCCGCATCGTCGACGCCGAGTTCGAGGAGCCCGACGGCACCCCGGCGATCCTCGACGTCGACCTCGTCGGCGTCCGCAAGACCGAGGGCCCGGCCGGCCCGCTCGCCCAGCCGGGTGAGCGGGTCCAGGTCTGGTAGTCGGATCTCGTCAGGTCGGGGCCGCCGCGGCCGATGCGGCGGCCCGTGACCGTGCAGCGCCGCCGCTTGATCGTCCTGCTTGCCGTAACTGTGACCGTGACGGCGGCTGCGGTCGCCGTCACGGTCACCCGGCGCAAGCGGACCGGCGTGGCAGGGCCGGGGCGACCGGCGGCTCCACCGGGACCGACGGCTCCCCGGGAACCGGCGACGCCGCACCGGCTGGTGCGCTGGCCGTTCCTGGCCGCGCTGGCCGTCGCCGTCGGCCTGTGGGTGGTGCTCGGCCTGATGGGCAAGCTCGGCGCCCACCGCGAAACGCCGCTTGCCGTCTCGGTAGCCGCCGCCGGGTTGCTTGCCGCGCGAGGGTTCTGGCGCAAGGGCGCCATTCCGCAGACAAGCACCCCGGTCGAACCCGGTAAGCCCAGAGCCGAAGAACCCGGCGTGCCCAGAGCCGAAGAACCCGGCGTGCCCAGAGCCGAAGAGGCCGGTGAGCCCACAGCCCAGGAAGCCGGTCAGCCCAGAGCTGAGGAACCGGTCCACCGACGGGGGAGGGCGACGTATCCGTGGCTCCGCTCCGTGTCCGCGCTGGCCGGCATAGCCGGGATCCTGATCGCTCTGGTCGTCGTGGCGCAGGGGACGCTCGAGCGCAAGCGGACCGAGCGCCTCGACCGGGCGTTGGCGGCAAACCGGCGTACGGTCGACATGCCGGAGATCAATGTGCGGGCCTTCGCGGACGCCTTCGGTGATCTCTCGCCCATGGTCGGGCCGGTTGCGCTCGGCACTCCCCTCAACGTTTCCGGGGACTTCGGGTTCGCGGCGCAGCTGCTTGTCGTGCGCGGTAGCGACGCGGGCGTGAGCTCCTTTGTGGTCCAGCTGCGTAACGTGGGAACGATGCCGTTCGACGGCTCGCTGGCGACCGATGTATGGCTGGAATCCCGCGAGCGCGACCCAGTGGGTCCCTCCCGGATGCGGCCGGACGTGGCGTCCATGCTCGGCCCGGGTGCGGAGGTCGATCAAATCCTCGATTTTCTGCCGCTCGGCGTGCCCACCAACCTCTACATCACTCTCCACCTCGGCCGCTATTACCCGACCGCGGAGTGGACTGTGACGGACTGATGAAGAACGAAATCTTGACGCCATCGATCGGGGCGCATTAGATGCCGAGTGAAGTTCCATTCAAGAGTGAATAGACATTCACACGCGAAGGGGTTCACATGGCATCTCTTCCCCGACGCTCGGGCTGACGGCCGCGCTCGCCGGCTGCGCGGTGCTCGCGGTCGCGGTCCCGGCGGCGGCAAGTGACAAGGCGGCGGCAAACGACAGGCAAGGGAAGCCGCGCACGGTCGTCACGACCGACATGGAGCAGGACGACTACGCCTCCCTGATCCGCTACCTGCTCTACACCGACGACCTGGACACCGAGGGCATCGTCTACACCGCCAGCCGCTTCCACTGGGCGGGCGACGGCAAGGGCACCGAGTTCTTCCTGCCGGGCCGCGAATACCCGACGCCGCAGACGTCGTGGCGCTGGACCGGCACGCGGACCATCCAGAATCAGGCGCTCGCCGCGTACGCCCGGGTCTATCCGAACCTGCGCCGTCAGGATCCGGCCTATCCGAAGCCGGCCGACCTGTTGACGACGGTCAAGGTCGGCAACGTCGACTTCGAGGGCGAGATGTCGCACGACACCGCCGGCTCGAACCTGATCCGCGACCTGCTGCTCGACCACGACCCGCGGCCGGTCTATCTGCAGGCCTGGGGTGGCACCAACACGATCGCCCGCGCGCTCAAGTCGATCGAGGAGCGTTATCCGCACGACGCCCGGATCAAGGCACGGGTGAGCCGGAAGGCGGTCATCCTGGCCAGCGGTTTCCAGGACGAGACCTACGCGAACTACATCGCCCCGAACTGGCCCGCGCTCAAGGTCGAGCAGTTGTCGGCCGGCTACGCCACCTGGGGCTACAACTGCAACGCCGGCAAGGGGAACACGCGCGGCCTGCCCGCCGACCACGTCTACTTCACCGGCGACTGGATCAAGAAGAACATCCAGATCGGACCGTACGGGAAGCTCTACCGCTCCTGGCTGGACGGCCAGTCGATGCCCGGTGACCCGCTCGACATCTTCGGCGACCCGGCGAAGGCTCCCGGCGGCTGGTGCAAGCCGCTCGGCCCCTACGACTTCCTGTCCGAGGGTGACAACGTCGCGTTCAACCCACTGCTGAACACCGGCCTGCAGAATCCCGCCGATCCGGCGCTGGGCGGCTGGGGCGGACAGGCCACCCAGACCACCGCCTCGCCCGACCTGTGGACGATGGTCACCGATCCGAACACGACGCTACGCTGGGCGGGCGCGGCCCAGAACGACTTCGCGGCCCGCATGAGCTGGACGCTGACCGGCGACTACCGCAAGGTCAACCACGCGCCGAGCGTCAAGATCGTGCAGGGCGACTACCTGGGGGTAAGGCCGGGCGCGTCGGTCACGCTTTCTTCCCGTACGCATGATCCAGACGGTGATCGTGTGTCCACGACCTGGTGGCAGTACCGCGAGGAGGGCACCTATCCCGGCGCCGTCGCGATCGCCGGGTCCACCGTCGAGATTCCGGCCGACGCGCAACGCGGCCAGACCATCTCGATCATCCTGCAGGGCACCGACGACGGGCAGTTCCCGCTCACCCGCTACGACCGTATGAGGCTGATGGTGAGCTAATCCCGGACCAGCTCGGCGGCGGTGGCCTGATCGGTGATCAGCACGTTCAGCCATCCGCCGCCGAGTGCGGCGCGGATCGCCTTCCACTTGCGTTCCCCGCCGGCGACACCGACCCGGCGGGGAACCTTCTTGAGCGTCTCGGCGCTGATGCCGAGCACCCGGTCGTCCAGCCCGGAGTCGACGTGCTGCCCGTGGGCGTCGAAGAAGCGCATGCACACGTCGCCGATCGCGCCCAGCTCGCGCAGCCGCTGCTCCTCCTCGTCGGCGATCGCGTTGCCGCTCTGGCGCAGCAGCGTCGACGGTTCGAGGCTGCCGACGCCGACCAGCGCGACCGTCAGGTCCTGCCAGGCCTCGATGACCGCGGCGATCGAGGGTTCGCGGACGAGCGCGTCGCGCATCTCGGCGTTGGCGACCAGGCCGGGCGCGACCAGGTAGACCGCCTCGGCCCGGGTGTGCCGGGCGAGCCCGCCGGTGAGCCGGGTGGCCTGGCTCTGGGCGGCGCTCGTGCCGACGCCGCCGAGGATCTGCACGACCCGCTCGGCGGCCAGGCTCGGAGCCGGGTGCATGGCGTCGACGGTGGCGAGCAGGGTGGCGCTCCACGACGAGATGCCGACCCGGTCGCTCCGGGCCAGGGTGGTCTCGAGGTAGATCGCGGCGGCCGCGGCGATCGCCTGGGTCACCGAGTATTCGTCGGCCTGGCCGTCGCTGTCGGCGACCACCACCTCGGCCAGCCCGTACCGCTGCTCGACCGCCTCCTCGAGCTCCGAGTGCACGCCGCGCGGGGTGATCACCACCGTGCGGACGATTCCCGCCGCGACCGCCTGCTTGAGCAGCCGGGAGACCCGGGGCTGCGAGATGTGCAGATGCTCGGCGATCTGCGGCTGGCGCAGCCCGCGCTCGTGGTACATCCGGGCGACCTTGGTCAGCAGCCGGATGTGATCGGAAGCGGCCGAGTACGGATCCGCTCCCGCGTTCGCGTCGAGCCTCGGGCTCACGGCGCCTCCTCCACTTTCGTCAACGAAGCGTAGCCGGGCCGACCCTCCCGGCCGGAGAGCCGGTGGGGCGAATACGAGCACCCCGTTGACAACGCCGACATCAGGAGTTCACAGTACTTGCATGTCCAGTCGCCAATGAATGGATATTCACCATGATGTTGAGCACTCGTCTCCGGGCCGCCGTCGGCCTGGTGCTCCTGCTCTCGCTCGCCGCCTGCGCCAAGGTGCCGGGGGTCTACTCCTACGAGAGCGACAAGTCCGGGTCCGCGGCCGGGGGAGCCAAGGCGTTCGACGCCAAGACCTACGTCGACGGCGTCTGGGCCAGCAAGATCGTGCCGACCGTGCAGAGCAAGGCGGTCGACGTCACGACGGTCGCGGCGGCGATCGCGCAGGACCCGGAGGCGGCCGGCAAGCAGTACGGGCACCAGGCCGGCACCGGCAGCCCGTTCGCCTATCTGGTCAAGGGCACCGGCACGGTCACCAAGGTCGACACGTCGGTGCCGACCGGGCCGATGACCGTCGAGGTGCCGCGGACCGGCGGCAAGCCGCTCGCGGTCACCATCGCGACCGGGCCGGTCATCGCCGGCACGGCGCTGCGGGACGGCGTCGGCTTCATCGCCTTCGGCGACTTCACCAACCAGATCGCGTACGCCGATGTGGCCAACAAACTCAACGACCGCGCCAAGACCGACGTGATCGCGCACGTCGACCTCAAGACGATCACCGGTAGGAAGGTCACGTTCGCCGGGGCGTTCTCCGCACTGGCGCCCGGGACGATCTTCCTGGTGCCGGCCTCGCTCGAGGTCTCGTGATGGAGATCCTCGAAGCGCACCACGTGGCCAAGAACTACGGCGGGGTGCGTGCGCTCAAGGACGTGACGTTCACGGCCTACCGCGGCAAGGTGAACGTACTGGTCGGCGAGAACGGCGCCGGCAAGTCGACGCTCATGAAGATCCTGTCCGGGTCGGAGCAGCCGACCAGCGGCGAGATCCTGCTCGACGGGTCGCCGGTGGTGCTGGGGAGCCCGCGCGACGCCCAGGCGCTCGGCATCGGGATCATCCACCAGGAGCTGTCGCTCTTTCCCAACCTGTCGATCGCGCAGAACATGTTCGCCGGCCGGGAGCTGCGCCGGGGCGGCCGCTTCGTCGACGACCGCTCGCAGAAGCGCCGCACCCGCGAGGTCATGCGGCGCCTCGGCCAGAACCTCGACCCGGACACGCTCGTCGGTGACCTGCCGATCGGGCAGCAGCAGCTGGTCGAGATCGGGCGGGCACTGCTCACCGACGTCCGGGTGCTGATCATGGACGAGCCGACCTCGGCACTCTCCAACCACGAGGTCGACGTGCTGTTCGACGTGATGGCCGACCTGCGGTCGCAGGACGTCACGGTCATCTACATCTCGCACAAGCTCGACGAGTTCCGGCGCATCGGCGACTGGGTGACGGTCTTCCGCGACGGCAACCTGGTCGCCCACGAGTCGATGAGCAGAACCGACACCGCGTGGATCGTGCGGCAGATGGTCGGGCGCGATCCCAGCACTCTCTATACCCACAACACCGCGCCGCTGGGCGACACGCTTCTCGAGGTACGCGGGCTGACCGCACCCGGACCGGTGCGGCCGCTGGTCGACGACGTCTCGCTCGCGGTCCGGGCGGGCGAGGTGGTCGGCATCTACGGGCTGATGGGCGCCGGGCGCACCGAACTGGTCGAGTGCCTGATAGGCGTGCGCCGGGCCGCTTCGGGCCAGGTGCTGATCAAGGGTGTCGCCGAGCCGAAGGGCACCGTGCAGGCGCGGCTGGCGGCCGGGCTCGCGCTGGTGCCGGAGGACCGGCAGCGCGACGGGCTGGTCCCGACCATGTCGGTGCGCGACAACATTCTGATCGCGACCATCGGCCGGTTCACCCGCGGCGGCCTGCTCGGCGGGGACCGCGAGCGCCGCACGGCCGCCGCCCAGGTCGACGAGCTGGCGATCAGGAGCCCCGGGCTGGCCGCCGCGGTCACCGCCCTCTCCGGCGGCAACCAGCAGAAGGTCGTGCTGGCCCGCGCCCTGCTCACATCGCCGGTGGTGTTGCTGCTCGACGAGCCGACCCGCGGCATCGACGTCGGCGCCAAGGCTCAGATCGCCGACCTGATGGCGAGGCTCGCCGCCGAGGGATACGGGGTCCTGTTCATCTCGTCCGAACTGGCCGAGGTCCTGGCGATGGCCGACCGCGTGCTGGTAATGGCCCGCGGCCGGCTGACCGCCGAGTTCAGCCGGGCCGAGGCCACCGAGGAAGCCCTCGTGCGCGCCTCGGCCTCGGACAGCGTCCTGGCCGCCGTCTCAGCGCCGTCGGCATCCCCGGCACCTGCGGCTCCCGACGGTCTTTCGGCGGGTGCGGCGCCTTCTGCTCCCGACGGTCCTTCCGCGGGTGCGGCGCCTGCTCCTGACGGTCCGTCCGCATCTTCCACCGCTCCTTCCGGCCCGGAGGCATAGCTCGCCATGGTTGATCGCACCGCGCGGCATCGGGCCGCGGACAATGACCCGGGCTCGGCGCCGGGCGGCCCGGATGAATCGGGCCCTCAGGACGCTGTGCCTGGGACGGCGGGGGCCGGCACGGCGTACGAAAAAACCGGGAACCCGGACCGGAAAGCAAAGCTTTCCCGCGCCGCTCTTCTGTTGCTGCGGGGCCGGACGCTGGTCGTGCTGATCCTGCTGGTGATCTTCTTCAGCGCGATCTCGTCGGAGTATCTGACGCAGAGCAACCTGATCCTGATGACCAAGCACGTGGCGATCAACGCGATCCTCGCGATCGGTGTCACCTTCGTCATCCTGACCGGCGGCATCGACCTGTCGGTCGGCTCGATCGCCGGGCTCGCCAGCATGATCGCCGGTGGGCTGCTCTTCAAGGGCCTGCACGTCGGCGGTGGCACGATCTTCTTCTCGGTCGCCGTCGTGATCGTCGTCGGGATCGTGGTCGGCGCCCTGGTCGGTGCCGTCAACGGGCTGCTGGTCACCCGGTTCCGGGTGGCACCGTTCATCGCCACCCTCGGCATGCTCTACGTCGCCCGCGGCGCCGCCCAGCTGCTCAGCAACGGCGGCACCTTCCCGGACCTGGCCGGCACGAAAGCGCGCGGCAACACCGGATTCCACTGGATCGGCGTGGACAGCCTGCTCGGCATCCCGGTCGCGGTCTGGATCATGGTGGTGGTCGCGGCCGGGGCGATCGTGCTGACCACCCGCACGCCGTTCGGCCGCCGCGTCTTCGCGGTCGGCGGCAACGAACGCGCGGCCACCCTGGCCGGCATCCGGGTCAACCGGGTCAAGATCGCCGTGTACGTGCTCTCCGGATGCTGCGCCGCCCTCGCCGGCCTGCTGCTCACCTCGGAACTCGGCGCGGCCTACCCCGACACCGCCACCACCTACGAACTGAACGCGATCGCGGCGGCCGTACTCGGGGGCACGGCGCTCAGCGGCGGCCGGGGGACCGTCGTCGGCACCGTGATGGGCGCGTTCGTCATCGGATTCCTCAGCGACGGGCTCGTGCTCGTCGGGGTCTCCACCTTCTGGCAGTCGGTGGTCAAGGGCGCCGTCATCGTCCTCGCCGTCATCACCGAGCAGGCCCAGCAGCGCCTGCAGTCCGGCCTCACCTCCCTTCAGAAAGGCGCTTCTTCATGAGATTCCGTCCCCTCGTTCCGATTGTCGTCGTCGCCCTCGCCCTCACCGCCTGCGGGAACAAATCGGACGACTCCTCGTCGTCGTCCGCCGCCACCCCGGCCGCCTCCAAGCTGATCGTGATCATCACGCCGTCGCCGGACAACGTCTTCTTCAAGGCCGAGCAGGACGCGTCGGCGGCCGAGGCCAAGAAGCTCGGCTACGACACGCTGGTGCTCAGCCACGACGACGACCCGACCAAGCAGAGCCAGGAGATCGACACCGCGATCTCCCGCAAGGCCGCCGCGATCATCCTCGACAACGCGGGCGCCGACTCCTCGGAGGCCGCGATCCAGCGCGCCAAGGACGCCAAGATCCCGACGTTCCTGATCGACCGTGAGATCAACAAGACCGGGATCGCGGTCGCCCAGATCGTCTCCAACAACGCACAGGGCGCCGGCCTGGGCGGGAGCGAGTTCGCCAAGCTGATGGGCAACAAGGGCAAATACGCCGAACTCACCGGCAAGGCCACCGACACCAACGCGGGCGTCCGGTCGCAGGGCTACCACGGCATCCTCGATCAGTTCCCGGACCTGAAGATGGTCGCCCAGCAGAGCGCGAACTGGGACCAGGCCGAGGCGCTGAGCAAGACCCAGACGATCCTGCAGGCCCACCCCGACATCAAGGGCATCATCGCCGGCAACGACACGATGGCGCTCGGGGCGTACGCGGCGGTGCAGGCCGGCAGCCACAAGAACATCATCGTCGTCGGCTTCGACGGCAGCCCGGACGTCGTCAGCTCGATCCTCAAGGACGGCATCAAGGCGACCGTCCTGCAGCCCGCCAGCAAGATCTCCGAGATGGCGGTCGACCAGGCCGACGCGTACCTGAAGGCCGGCGGCAAGGCGTCGCAGCCGGAGAAGCAGTCGGTGGACTGCGTGCTGGTCAACGCGGACAACGCCAAACAGGTCACGAACTTCGCCGTCAGCGGTTCCTGAACCCCTCCTTGTGGAAAGGACGCACATGCTGGTCCCCGACCCCGAGGCCGTAGCGGCCTGGCAGCAGTTCCGCCAGGAGTTCGCCGGCGCTTCGCCTGACCGCCGCCGCGAGATGCTGCGGACCCGGGCCAACCGGTCCCGCAGCACCGACCTGGCGATGATCGGCCGGGCCGGTCTCGGCCACGTGGGCGGGGACATGTCCGTCCTGGACATCCTCACCACGCTGTTCTTCGCGGTGCTGCGGGTCGACCCGGCGAGGCCGGACTGGCCCGACCGCGATCGGCTGATCCTCAGCAAGGGGCATACCGCCGGGGCGTTGTACACGACCCTGGCCGCGGCGGGCTTCTTCGGCACCTCGTCGCTGGACACCTTCGCCGGGACGCTCTCGGAGCTCAACGGGCATCCCAACCGCACCAAGGTTCCCGGGGTCGAGACCAACACCGGACCTCTCGGCCACGGGCTTCCGGTCGGTGTCGGCATGGCGGTCGGGGCGCGCCTCGCGGGCTCGGCGCGCCAGGTGTACGTCGTACTGGGCGACGGAGAACTGCAGGAGGGCAGCAACTGGGAGGCGGCGATGACCGCCGGGCACCGCCGCCTGTCCAACCTGACCGCGGTCGTCGACCGGAACCGTCTGCAGCAGGGCGCCCGCACCGAGGACACGGTGTCCCTGGACCCGCTCGACGCCAAGTGGCGGGCGTTCGGCTGGGACGTCGTCAGCCTCGACGGCCACGATCATCTGGCCCTGCTCGATGCCTTCACGGCGCCGCGTGGCGACCGGCCGACCTGCGTCATCGCGGACACGATCAAGGGGAAGGGGATCTCCTTCATGGAGAACCGGGTCGAGTGGCATCACAAGGTGCCGACGGCGGAGCAGATCGTCCTGGGCAGCGCGGAGCTGGCTCGATGACCGATGTCTTCGACTGCCGGGTCGCCTTCGCCGAGGAACTCACCGCGCTCGCCCGCGCCGACGAGCGGATCGTGGCCGTCTGCAACGACTCGGTCGGGTCGAGCAACCTGGTCGCCTTCGCCGCCGAGTTCCCGGACCGGATGATCAACGTCGGGATCGCCGAGCAGGACATGGTCGGCGTCGGGGCGGGGCTGGCGCTCAGCGGGTACATCCCGTTCGTCTGCGGGGCGGCACCGTTTCTGACCGGGCGGGCCCTCGAGCAGATCAAGGCGGACGTCGCCTACAGCCACGCCCCGGTCGTCCTGTGCGGGATGAGCCCCGGCATGGCGTACGGCGAACTCGGCCCGACCCACCACTCGATCGAGGATCTGTCCTGGCTGCGGGCCATCGCCGGGCTCGGGATCGTGGTGCCGGCCGACCCCGCCGAGACCCGCGCGGCCGTACGCTGGGCCGCGGGGGCCGCCACCCCGGTCTTCCTGCGGGTGGGCCGGTTCAAGGTGCCCGAGGTGACCGACTCGTTCACCTTCGGCCGGGCCGGGCTGCTGCGCTCCGGGAGTGACGTGACCGTGGTGGCCACCGGGACGATGGTCTCGCGTGCGCTCCAGGCGGCCGACGAGGCCGCGGCGGAAGGGGTGTCCGTGCGGGTGCTGAACATGTCGACGATCGCGCCCCTCGACCATGCGGCGATCCTCGCGGCGGCCCGGGAGACGGGAGCGATCGTCACCGCGGAGGAGGCGACGTTGACCGGCGGCCTCGGCGCGGCGGTCGCCTCGGTCGTGGTCTCCTCGGACTCTCTCGTGCCGATGCGCATGCTCGGCGTGCCGCGCGAGTTCGCCCCCACCGGCAGCACGGCCTTCCTCCTGGAGCACTTCGGCCTCACCGCGACCGACATCCGCGCCGCGGCCGTCTCGCTGGCCCGCGCCCATGCCTGACCGGTACGTCCTCGCGGTCGACCAGGGCACCAGCGCGACCAAATGTCTGCTGGTCTCGTCGTCGGGTGCGGTCGTGCGGTCGGCCGGCGCGCCGGTCCCGATCCGCTACCCGCGGCCGGGCTGGGTCGAGCAGGACGCCGGCGAGATCCTGGCGAGCGTCCGGCGCGCCGCCGCCGGCTGTCTCGACGGCCTCGACCCGGCCGCGGTCGTCGCGGTCGGGTTGAGCACCCAGCGGGAGTCGGCCGTGGTGTGGGACCGCCGCACCGGCGCGCCGGCCGGCCCGGTGCTGGGCTGGCAGGACCGGCGGGCACACACCGTCTGCGACGGGCTGCGCGAGAAGGGGTACGCCGACCGGATCCTTCAGATCAGTGGACTGCCGCTCGACCCGATGTTCAGCGCGGCCAAGGTGCGGTGGCTGCTCGACCGTACGCCGGACGCGGTGGCCGGCACCGTCGACGCGTGGCTGCTTCACGCGCTCACCGGCGCCCACCGCATCGAGCTGGGCAACGCGTCCCGCACGCAGCTGCTCGACGTGGCCACGGGAACCTGGAGCGCCGAACTGCTCGACCTGTTCGGCGTACCGGCCGGTGCGCTGCCCGAGCTGATTCCGTCCGCGGGCGACCTCGGCCGGATCGGCCCGGCCGGCGGGGTCCTCGCCGGCCGGCCGGTCACCGCCGTCCTCGGCGACTCACACGCCGCGCTCCTCGCGCACGGCCCGCGCGCCGCCGGCGGCGTGAAGGTCACCTACGGCACCGGCTCGTCGGTGATGCGGCTGACCGGCGGCGAACCCCTCGACCCGCGGGTCTGCCGCACGATCGCCTGGGCGGACCCGGCCGTGCGGCACGCCGCCGAAGGCAACATCCGCTCCAGCGGCTCGACCGTCGCCTGGGTGGCCGACCTGCTGGGCACCGACCCGGACCGGATCGCCGCCCTGGCCGTCGAGGCGGGCAGCGACGGAGTTCACCTGGTCCCGGCGTTCGGCGGCCTGGCCGCCCCCTGGTGGGACGACACCGCCACCGGGACGATCACCGGGCTCACGCTCGGCACCCGCGCCCCGCATCTCGCCCGGGCCGCCGTCGAGTCGATCGCCCATCAGGTCGCGGACGTCGTCGAGGCGATGGGCAGCGGCGGGTGCCTGCTGGCGGACGGCGGAGCGGCCGCCAACGACCACCTCATGCAGATCCAGGCCGACCTGCTCGGCGTACCCGTCAAGCGGGCCCGCACCGGGAACCTTTCCGCCCTCGGCGCCGCCCACCTGGCCGGCCGGGCGGCCGGCCTCTGGCCGGACGCCGGACCGCCCACCGCCGTCGACTACGACGACTTCCGGCCCGGCCCCTCGTCCGATGCGGCCTCCCGACGAGCCGCCTGGCGGGACGCCGTCCACCGCACGCTGCAGAAGAAGGAGATGTGATGACCGAGTACCCGCGCTTCGGCGCCGGCCTCTGGCACTTCGCCACCTACGTCGACCGGTACGCGACCGACGGCTACGGTCCCGCCCGCACCACCCTGGAGGCGATCGAGCTGGCCGGGCAGGTCGAGGACCTGTCGGTGGTGGACCTCAACTACCCGTTCACGCCCGGGGTGGGCCTGAGCGAGGTCAAGGACGCGCTGGCGGCGCAGGGGTTGACGGCGATCGGGATCACGCCCGAGATCTACCTGCGCAAGTTCAGCCGGGGCGCGTTCACCAACCCGGACCCGTCGGCCCGCAAGGCCGCGCTCGACCTGATGCACGAGGCGGCCGGGATCGTTCGCGAGCTCGGCGCCCAGTACGTGAAGATCTGGCCCGGGCAGGACGGGTGGGACTACCCGTTCCAGGTCGACCATCGCACGCTGTGGAAGCTGGCGGTGGACGGCATGCGCGAGCTGGCCGGGGCGCACCCGGATCTGAAGTTCGCGATCGAGTACAAGCCGCGCGAGCCCCGGGTGAAGATGACCTGGGACTCGGCCGCGCGGTCGCTGCTCGGCATCCAGGAGATCGGGCTCGACAACGTCGGCATCCTGCTCGACTTCGGGCACAGCCTCTACGGCGGCGAATCGCCCGCCGACGCGGCCCAGCTGATCATCGATCACGGCCGGCTGTACGGCATGGACGTCAACGACAACCTGCGCGGCTGGGACGACGACCTGGTCGTGGGCACCGTGCACCTGACCGAGATCTTCGAGTTCTTTCACGTGCTGCGCAAGAACAACTGGGACGGCGTGTGGCAACTCGACCAGTTCCCGTTCCGCGAGGACAGCGTCGACGCCGCCCGCACGTCGATCGAAATCCTGAAGCGGATCTACCGTGCCCTCGACCGGCTCGACGAGACGGCGCTGGCCGAGGCGCAGGAACGGCAGGATGCGATGGCCGCCCAGCGCGTCGTCCAGGCGGCCCTCTTCGGCGATCTCTAGGGGCGTACGGTCACCGCCTCACCCGGCTTCAGCGTGATCGTGCGGCTCCACGCACCGGCCCTCAGGACGGTGCTGGTGCCGCCGACGCTGTGGACGGTCGCGCTGGTGACCTTGCCGTCCTTCCAGGCCACGTCGACCTTGAAGCCGCCGCGGGCACCGATGCCGGTCACCCTGCCCTCGGCCGCCCATGCCGCCGGCAGCGCCGGCAGCAGTTCGATGACGCCCGGCCGCGAGTAGAGCACCATCTCCAGCCCCGCGGTCGTACCGCCCAGGTTCGCGTCGATCTGGAAGATCGTGTAGCTGCCCTGGCTGTACATGTCGAAGAAGTTGGCCGACGTCCCGTTGCCGTTGCTGATCGACGGCCGCAGCACGGTGAGGAACAGCTTGTACGCCCGGTCCGCGTCCTTCAGCCGGCTCCAGCACAGCGACCGCCACGCGCACGCCCACCCGAAACTGTCGTCACCGCGGGCGGTCAGCAGCGCGCGCACCCCTGCGAGCAGTGCGGACGGGCTGGTGTCGGCCGCGATCCGGTCGCCCGGGAAGAAGCCGATCAGCGGCGACAGGTGCCGGTGGGTGACCTCGCCGAGGTTGTCCGGGCTCATCCACTCCTCGAGCCAGCCGCTGGCCGGGCTGACCTTCGGCAGGTACAGCTTCTCCTGGAGCTTCTTGACATCGGCCGCGAAGGAAGCGTCGACGCCGAGCGTCGCCGACGCGACGCCGATCTCGCGGAACAGCTCCCACGCCAGCTCCTGGGCGTACGTGATGCCCTTCGCGTCCTGCGGCCCGTGCTCGGGTGACCAGTCGTTGTCGTCGACCAGCACGTCCCGGCCGTCCACGGTCATCGGGATCAGCCGGGACTGCCAGAACTCGGCCGCACCCTTCAGCACCGGGTAGATCTTCTGCAGGTACGCCCGGTCGAGCGTGTACTCGTAGTGCCGCCAGAGCGTGGCCGACAGCCAGGCGTTGCCGGCCGGGTGCCACCACCAGCCGCTGCCGCCGTCGATGTTGGTCGAGAAGGCGACCGCCCAACCGGCAATCTTGCCGCTGCTGTTGCGGAACCGGTTGCGCGAGTCGTTGAACAGCCGCCCGGTCACGTCGGTCCACGACGGCAGCTGGGCGACGCAGTAGTCGGCCAGCGCCTCCGCGCACTCGTCGAGGTTGCCCGGCCCGGTCGGCCAGTAGTTCATCTCGAGGTTGATGTCGGTGTGGTAGTCGCTGAACCAGTCCGGCGAATTGTTGTGCACCCACTTGCCCTGCAGGTTCATCGGCAGCGTGTCCCGCGACCCGGTGATCGTCAGGTACCGGCCGAACTGGATGTACGCGGCCTCCAGCTCCGGGTCCGGGGTGCTCGTGTCGGTGTAGCGCACGGCCAGCCGCGACCACGAGTCGAGGCCGCGCTGCAGGGAACTCGACTGCCCCAGGTGGATCGACATGCGGTGGTACAGGCGCTGGTAGTCGGCGACGTGGTCTTTTCTCAGGTGGTCGGCGCTCTTCGTCGTCGCGGCGTTCTTCTTCGCGGTGGCAAGCGGATCGGTTCCCCGGGCGTGGTAGTCGGTGCCCGCGCTCACGATGATCAGCAGCTCGCGGCAGCCGCTGAAGCTGAGCCCGTCGACGCGGCCGCCGGTGCCTTTGAGCGCGACGGTCGCGGCGTACTTCCGGCCGTTGCTGAGCGTGCCGGTCAGGTCGGCGCCGTTCGTCGTCTCCCCGTGCGTGCCCTCGCCGTGCGTCCCTTCGAGCGTGACCGAACCGCTGTAGCTTCCGCCACCGGACTGCGTCAGCCGCAGCACCACGATGTCGTCGGGGTGGCTGGCGTAGACCTCGCGGCGGAACTCCACCTTGCCGACCTGGTAGGACGCGCTGACCACGCCGGTGCTCAGGTCGACCTGGCGCCGATAGCCGGTCACCTCGGCGTGGGCGGGGATCTTGATGCCCACCTTGGCGAGCAGGCCGTAGCTGCCGAAGTGCGTGCCCTCGTACGGGAACTGGCCGTCGTCCTGCAAAGTGTCGTTGCGGTCGCCGGTCCAGAACGAGCCGTCCGTGACGTACAGGAAGTCGGCGGCCGGATCGCCGCCGGTCAGACCGCCCAGGCGGCCGTTGCCGACCGGAAGTCCCTCCTGGATGATCCGGGCCTCGGCGGCCGGCGTCTTGTACCAGAGGACGTCCGCCTGCTGTTCATGGCCGGCGGCGGTGGCCACGGGGCGCGCGTTGCTGACGGCCAGCCCGGCGCCGGCCGCGCCGGTCATGCGAAGGAAGTCCCGACGGGACGGTTCGAGGGACACGACTGACACCCATCTATCGAACGGAGACGGCAGTCTTCGCAAAATAGGAGAAGTGTTTCGTCGATGTCAACGGATACATCCTATGTTTACGCCCTCTTGGCCGCCGGCTCGGCGGTCGGAGCGACTGGTAGCGGCGCAAACCACCGATGTTATGAGCAGTGGTGCGTGACCGGCGCCAGCCACTCCTTCATGGTCGGACCGAGCACGGCGCTCACGTCGTCCGTCGTCTTGATCTTCGCAAAGAACCCGGTGTTCTTCGCGGCGGCCTGCAACTGCCCGGCCGCCCGCTTCCCGTCGGCCCGCATCTCCGCGTCGGTGCTGCCCTTGGTGGCGCCGAGAACGGCCGACCCGAACGCCGTGAGCTTCTGCTGTGCTTCCTTGCGCGCGGTGTCGCCACTGGCGGGCACCTTGCTGAGCGAGGAGGCGAAGGCGCCCATGTTCCTGGTGTAGACGTCACCGATCGCTTCGCAGGAGGCCTTGGTCGCCAGCTGCTCAGGCGCCAGCGTGACCGCGGCCGTCCCCGCGCGGGGCGTGGGGCCGCCGGTGCTCCCGCAGGCTGCCGCCCCCAGCAACAGCCCTGCGGCAACAATCCCGAACAAGGCGCGGCGCATAGCAGACTCCCTGGCTGGACGGGTTTGATCGACGCCACCCTACCGCTTCTATCGAGGGGTTTCAATGAAACGTTGGGAGCGCTCCCAGTTGTTCGAGACAACCCAGGCTTATTGATACTCGGCCCAGATTCGGTCGGCGGCCATGGCGAGGCTGAACTCCTCGGTCCCATCGGTGTATAGGCTCATGCGCGCGTCGGCGGTGTCCCGCCAGTACGCTCGGACCTTCGAACTTGTGAACAAATGGCGAAGGAGTTTGAGTAGCTCCTCCTCGTTGGAAACCCCGGCCGTGTACAGAAGCCAAGCGTGTTGGAGCATGAGATTCGCGTACATGTGCTGGGCTGTCGTCGCTGGGTCGGGGGCGCCGAAGGCTGGCCACACCTCGGCGAGATCGGGCCGATCGAGCGCCATCTGAATGAGCGACACATGCATCTTTCGGACATCGACGTCGGCGCTGCGGCGCAAAGCTGCCTGAGTGTCGCGAAGAACGCGCCCCTGCTCGGCCAGCTCGGTCCACTGTGCGCGCATCTCCTGCCGCTGGAACACCCAGGTGGTCAACACGGCCGCCACCGCCAACGCCGAAACGACGGAATTCACTACGCCGAAGGCCTGCCCGACGTCGCTCCAACGAGTCCAGGTCGCAGTGTCGCCACGAGCGCTCAAAACCGCTGCGAGGCCCACGCCTACGACGACGACGGCCGCCGTCAGTACTACGACGGCGACGGTCGCTCGGAACACCACTTGCGCGGTGGTGGCAGGCCGGGTCGTGGACGAACCGCTGAGTGCCATCGCATCCTCCAGGTTGCAGCCTCGGGCGCATGGCGTGTCTGCTTCTCATCCACCCGAGAGATCGGCCAGATCTGGGCTGCCGTCGTTCTTTCCGTTAGAAGTGTGATCGTGAGTAACGCCCGGAAATCTAAAGGTCCTCTTCCTGCGAGCCCTGTTGTCCGCAGGATCGGCCTTACGCCCGCTGCTCGTGGTTCAGCGTCCAGCTGCACCTGCCCGGACATCTTTGAATTGAGGGACGGAAACTTCGCCGTCGTCGGCACCGACCGCACCAGGGAGATGCGGGACCATCTGCCGCCGGACGCCGGCGTTGCTCCGTACGAGTCGATCGTGGTCATCACGCGTGACACCCTCATGGCTGCGGCAAGGGATCTGGTTTAGGGCCGCGGGTCCCTTTGGTGTAGATGTCCCGCCGAGTGTCCGCCGTGGACCGGCAGTGAGCGCGATCGATGGGCCCGGCGGACAGGTATTTCAGGTTGCTGATCATCCGGCGTGCATGGCGACGCCGGTGGCCAGGGAATATCGATCGAATGCATTGCCGCCCGGACGGGCCGCTCGATCAGGACTCCGTTGTAGCGTGCGTTTTTGCAGTCGTGGATAGTAAGGCTAACCGGCCGGAATAGGCGTCCCTCGATAAAGGATCTGGGCCAGATTGCTACCTCGCAAAATTGCAATTTGGCAGGTGGGAAGCAGGTGATCCGCCGGACCGCAGACAGGCCGCGTCGGAGAACGCGGCGGTGCCGACACCGTCGTGCGGGCCGACCGTGCGATTGGGCCGGCGTCCTCTCGCGGCCGCCTCGACGTCCCGCCGCCCCATCCGGTGGCCCTCCGCGCGGACGGCGATGCACCCCGGCCTGCGCAAACACCGCGCCGCCCACATCAACGACCGGGCCGCTGAGCGGAATCTGTTCACCATCTTTACGGATGGCCATTGACGATCTTCGCTCGGCACGCCAAGATTTCGGGACAGTTATATCGAGCCTTGAACTTACTCTCCGAGAGGGCCGGGTCGATGCGCCGAACCGCCGTCCTGACCGCCACCGCCTTAGGCGCCTTCGCCGCGTTGTCCGCCGCTCCCGCGGCCGATGCGGCGCCCGCCACGTCGGTGCAGGTCTATCTCAGTTCCGAGTCCCGCACCTCGGGCTACGAGCCGAAGAACGCCAACTGGTACAGCAACCCCGCCACCGGGCTTGCCGGCACGCCCTACCAGCTGTCGCGCCAGGCCGACATCGCCACGACCGCCGCGTCCGGCACGCCGAGCATCACGGTCGACACCAACACGCAGTATCAGAGCATGCTCGGGGTCGGGTCCTCGCTCGAGGAGTCCACGATCTACAACCTGTCCCGGATGAGCGCCACCGCGCGGGACCAGGCGCTGCGCAAGCTGGTCGACCCGGTCAACGGGGCCGGCTTCAACGTCATCCGGATCACCTTCGGCACCGCCGACTTCACGTCGCACGCCTTCTACTCCTACGACGACGGCGCCTCCGACCCGTCGCTGAGCCGGTTCTCCATCCAGCAGGACATCAACTACCACATCATCGACGTCCTCAAGCAGGCGCGCGCGATCAACCCGAACGTCAAGTTCTTCGCGAGCGCGTGGAGCCCGCCCGGCTGGATGAAGGACAACAACAGCCTGATCGGCGGCAACCTGCTGACCAGCGCGATACCGACCCTCGCCACGTACTACCGCAAGGCTGTCCAGGCGTACCAGGCCCAGGGCATCCCGATCTACGGCATGACGCTGCAGAACGAGCCCAAGTTCTCCGGGGCGTACCCGAGCACCCTGGTGAGCGCCGACCAGGAGCGCCAGCTGGCCGTCGCGTTGAAGACGGAATTGAACAACAACGCCCTCGGATCGACCAAGATCTGGGCGTTCGACCACAACTTCAGCGACGGCGTCTCCTACGCGCAGGGAGTGCTGGGCACCGGCACGAGCCACAGTGACGCCTACTCGTCGGTCGACGGCATCGCGTTCCACGACTACAGCGGCGACCCGTCCGCAATGGCCCAGGTCAAGGCGACGTACCCGGACAAGGACGTGCTGATGACCGAGCGTTCGGTCTGGGGCACGGCCGGCGCCGACCGCCTCGTCCAGTACTTCCGCAACTCGGCCACCCTCTACGAGGGCTGGGTGTCGATGCTCGACCAGAACCACTCGCCGACCAAATGGCCGGGCGTGCCCGACCCGACGATGCTCGTGCAGAGCACCTCGAACCCCGACACGTTCTGGGCCCTGCCGGACTACAACATGATCGCCCAGTTCTCGAAGTTCGTTCAGCCGGGTGCCAAGCGGGTGTCGTCCAACAACGGCTCGTCGGGCAGCACCACCAACGTCGCCTTCCAGAACCCGGACGGGACCCTGGTCACGGTGGTCGTCAACCAGACGGCTGCGTCGCAGCCGATTTCGGTACGCGTGGGAAGCCAGCAGTTCTCGGCCACCCTCCCGGCCAAGACGGTCGGCACGTACCTGTGGGCCGGCGCGACCAGCGGCACCGGCGGTGGCGCCCCGCACACCGGCCAGATCGTCGGCTACGGCGGCAAGTGCGTGGACGTCGCGGGTGCCAACCCGGCCAACGGCACCGCGGTCCAGCTCTACACCTGCAACGGCACCACCGCGCAGTCGTGGACGGCCGGCACCGACGGTACGGTCCGTTCGCTGGGCAAGTGCCTGGACGTCAACGCGGCCAACCCGGCCAACGGCACCAAGGTGCAGATCTACGACTGCAACGGCACCACCGCCCAGCAGTGGGCGGCGGCCTCCGACGGCACGCTGCGCTCGCTCGGCAAGTGCCTGGACGCGACCGGCCCGTCGTCGGCCGACGGCACGAAGTTGCAGATCTGGGACTGCACCGCCGGGGCCAACCAGAAGTGGACCCTTCCGTGAGAAAGCGGCGCTTGGCGATCGGGGTGGCGCTGGCCGCGGCCCTGATCGTCCTGCCGGCGACCCCGGCGTTCGCCGATCCGCCGGGCCGGTTGCCGCAGAACGCGGGCGGCTACGAGCAGTCGTTCTCGCCCGCCTACGACTACGACACCGACGGCTGTTACGCCACGTCGGCGATCGGCGCGGACGGCACGATCGCGCCCGGGCTCAACCCGTCGGGCGCGGTCAACGGCCACTGCCACGACCAGTCCGATCTGGACGACTCGCAGACGTACGCCCGCTCGAAGTGCAACAACGGCTGGTGCGCGATCGTCTACGCCTCGTACTTCGAGAAGGACCAGGCCGTGGCCGGCAGCGGTCTGGGTGGCCACAAGCACGACTGGGAGCACGTGATCTCCTGGGTCGACCAGGCGACCAACCAGGTCGAGTACGTGACCACGACCCAGCACAGCAGCCAGGTCACGTACCCCCGGTCGCAGGTCCGTTTCGACGGCAGCCACCCGAAGGTCGTCTACCACAAGGACGGCCTGTCGACCCACTACTTCCGGCTCGCCAACACCAGCGACGAACCGCCGGAGAACTACTACCACTACTGGTTCTATCCGCCGCTGGTCGGCTGGGACGGCTGGCCGAGCACCGGCCTGCGCGACCGGCTGATGAACGCCGACTTCGGCGCCGCCACCATCAAAATCAAGGACGGCTCGTTCGAGTACCTGCTCGGCGTCTCCAAGCCGGCCGGCATACCCTTCGACCCGAACGCGTAGGCATTTCCCCCGCGGCGGCCCGGGCCCTCACCGGCTCGGGCCGCTGAGTTGCCGGGCGGTTCTTGCGGTGGCCGCCCGACCGGTGGACAGTCACCGCATGGACAACGCCGCCGAATCGAGCGGGCGGCCGCAGACGATGCTTCTGCAGGGTGCGGCCAACCTCCTCGTCAACGGGCTCCTGCGGACGCCGGTGGTCTCCCGCGGCATCGGCCGGCGCCTGGTCACGATCTACGCGGTCGGCCGCCGGTCCGGCAAGCGGTACGCCGTTCCGGTCGCCTACACCCGTCACGAGGGCGTGCTGCTGGTCGGGACGCCGTTCCGCTGGGCCCGCAACCTGCGGACGGGGGAGCCGGTGCAGGTCCGCTACCTGGGCCGGCTGCGCACCGCGGACGTCAGTGTCCACACCGACGAGGAGGCGGTGGTGGCCGACTACGCCGTCATCGCGCGCGACAACCGCAGCTTCGCCCGCTTCAACCGGATCGGCTCGGACGAGCACGGTGACCCGGACCCGGCCGACCTGCGCCGGGCCTGGCAGGCCGGTGCCCGGGTCCTGCGGCTCACCGTCCGCTGATCGTCCGCTGCGAGCCGGCCACCCCACCCGACGCGAGCGGGCGCGGTGTGCGCCACGGCGACTCGTCGCTCCGGGCGGTCGGGAGGTCGTGGGCGCCGGCGTCGGTCAGCTCGATCCAGCCGGTGCCGGCGCGCTCCAGCAGCGCCGACCACTGGCCGAACGCGGGCAGGGAGAAGCGCGGCGCCGACGCCGGTTCGGATCCGGACGTGGAGTCGCCGGCGTCTCCTTTCGGCTCGGCCGAGTGCCGGCGGCGCCCGTCGACGCGGTGCCAGGTGGAGGACTCCCGGGCCGCCGCTTCGGCCCGAGTCAATGGGTTGATCAGAGAACCGTTCCAGCCGTCACCGAAGACGGCCCCCCATGTCGTCGTCATGGGCCCGGACTTGTAATGGCCCCCTACGACAGTTCCGCGGTGATCGCGGCCCGGATCAGGTCGGCGACCCGGTCGGGATGAGCGACCGGGATCGCGTGCGAGGCACCCTCGACCTCGACGATCTGTTGGGCGCCGGCCCGTTCGGCCATGAAGCGCTGCACCTCGACCGGGATGTTCCGGTCCGCGCCGGCGAGCAGGAACCACGACGGCAGGGTCTGCCAGGCCGGCGTCCCCGACTTGTCGGTGAGCACGACGTCGCGCGCGGGTCGCTGGGTCGCGGCCATCAGCGCGGCCTGCTCCTCGGGGAGGTCGGCCGCGAACTGTTCGCGGAACCGGTCGGGCCGGATGTAGAGGTCGCTGGTCCCGTCGGCCAGCGGCACCGGCGCGAGGGTCTCGCCGAGCGTGCTGCCCGAGCCTTCGCCCTGCACGTCGCCGACGCTCTCGCCGTCGGCCGGGGCGAACGCGGCGATGTAGACCAGCGCACGCACGTTGTCGTGGCCGCGGGCGGCGTTGGTGATGACCGACCCGCCGTACGAGTGGCCGGCCAGCACGACCGGGCCGTCGATCGAGGCGACCACAGCGGACACCGAGGCGGCGTCGCCGGGGAGGCTCCGCAACTCGTTGGGGGCGGCGACCACCCGGTGGCCGGCCGCTTGCAGAAGCGGGATGACGCCGGACCAGCTGGCCGACTCGGCGAAGGCGCCGTGCACCAGCACGACCGTCACATCAGACATGCGACCAAGCTAGGGCGCGGCGCCGGGATAAACCCGCGTTGCGGGGAAAGGCCCGGGTGTGGCCGCGATCACCGGGGGCAGAGGTCCGCCTCAATATCTTGATCCCTCCAGTGATCGAAAGGCGCCCCAACGATGCATCTTCGTTCTTAGCCCGCGGCGGCCGCGCTTCTGCTCCTCACCCTGGCCGGGTGCCACGCCGCGCCGGCCGCCTTGCCGACCAGCGTGAAACCGTCTCAGGCGACCCTGCTCGCGTCGATTCCGCAACGGTCGTCGGTGCCCTTCCACTTCGCCCTCTCGGGCGGCGATGACGAGATGACAGGCGTCATCGACCTTCGGACGACCGGGCCGGGCCAGATCTCCGGCACGACCGACATGACCTCGATGACCGGCTTCACCTTCCTCCGGCGGGACCACTTCGCCGCGCTGGGTGGCGGGGCCCGGGAGGTCCCGTTCACCGCGGCGCTCGACGGGCAGGGACGATTGTCGTCGCTCGCCGTCCAGGTTCCGGCCGGCGGGAGGTTCGCCGCGGCAACCTACCGGGCTGCCTACACCGATTACGGCAGCACGACGCGACCGGAGCCGCCGGCCGCCGGGGATCAGATCCCGGCGCCCGACGCCACCTATGAGTTGTTCAGGGGTGTTCAATATGCGGGGCCGGACGTCGGCTGAGTCAGGCTGGCGTCAGGTCGGCGCTGCGGAAGGTCAGCCGGTCGCCGTCGGAGTCGACGACCACGGTCTGGCCGGGGCGCAGCTCGTTGAAGAGGATCTGCTCGGACAGGGTGTCCTCGAGTTCGCGCTGGATGGTGCGGCGCAGCGGCCGCGCCCCCAGCACCGGGTCGAACCCCTTCCTCGCCAGGTAGTCCTTGGCGTTCGCAGTCAGCTCGAGGCCCATGTCCTTGTTCTTGAGCTGGGACTCGATGCGGGCGGTGAAGATGTCGACGATCTCGAGGATCTCGTTCGGCCGCAGCTGGTGGAAGACGATCGTGTCGTCGATGCGGTTGAGGAACTCCGGGCGGAAGTGCTTCTTCAACGCCTCGTTGATGCGTGCGGGGTCGGGCCCGGAGACCGCGGCCGTCTCGAAGCCCACCGAGGCCGCGCCGCCGGTGCCCAGGTTCGTGGTCAGGATGATCACGGTGTTCTTGAAGTCGACGATCCGGCCCTGGCCGTCGGTCAGGCGGCCGTCCTCGAGAATCTGCAGCAGGGTGTTGAAGACGTCCGGGTGGGCCTTCTCGATCTCGTCGAACAGCACCACCGAGAAGGGCTTGCGGCGTACCTTCTCGGTCAGTTGCCCGCCCTCGTCGTGGCCCACGTAGCCGGGCGGGGCACCGACCAGGCGCGACACCGTCGCGTGGTCGTGGAACTCCGACATGTCGAGCTGGATCAGCGCGTCCTCGGATCCGAACAGGAACGAGGCCAGCGTCTTCGCGAGCTCGCTCTTCCCGATGCCCGAGGTGCCGGCGAAGACGAACGACCCCGACGGCCGCTTCGGATCCTTGATGCCGGCCCGCGTACGGCGGATCGCCCTCGACACCGACGCCACGGCGTCCTCCTGGCCCACCACCCGCTTGTGCAGTTCCTCCTCCATGTGCAGCAGGCGGGCGGTCTCCTCCTCGGTCAGCTTGTAGACCGGGATGCCGGTCCAGCTGGCCAGCACCGCCGCGATCTGCTCCTCGTCGACCTCCTCGAAGAGGACCTCTGCCACCCGGGCGGGCAACTGTTTCTCCTGGTCCCGTAGCTGGGCGGCCCGCTCGAAGTCCTGCGCGTCGATCGCCGCCTCCTTTTCCCGGCGCAGCACGGCGATCCGCTCGTCGGGTGACGCGCTCAACCGGCGGAGGCACACCCGCGCGCCGGCCTCGTCGATCAGGTCGATCGCCTTGTCGGGCAGGAACCGGTCCGCGACGTACCGATCGGCCAGCGTCGCGGCGGCGACCAGCGCCCGGTCGGTGATCGTCACCCGGTGGTGGGCCTCGAAGAGGTCCCGGAGGCCCTTCAGGATCTCGATCGTGTGGGCGAGCGACGGCTCGCCGACCTGGACCGGGTGGAAGCGGCGGTCGAGGGCCTTGTCCTTCTCGAAGATCTTCTTGTACTCGTCCAGAGTGGTCGCGCCGATCGTCTGCAGCTCGCCGCGGGCCAGCATCGGCTTGAGGATCGACGCGGCGTCGATCGCGCCCTCGGCCGCCCCGGCCCCGACCAGCGTGTGGATCTCGTCGATGAACAGGATGATGTCGCCGCGACTGCCGATCTCCTTGAGCACCTTCTTGAGACGCTCCTCGAAGTCGCCCCGGTAGCGGGCCCCGGCGACCATCGACGCCATGTCGAGGCTGAAGATGTGCTTGTCCCGCAACGTCTCCGGCACGGTGCCGGCCACGATCGCGTGGGCCAGGCCCTCGACCACGGCCGTCTTGCCGACGCCGGGCTCGCCGATCAGGATCGGGTTGTTCTTCATCCGGCGGGAAAGAGTCCGCATCACCTGCTCGATCTCCGGCTCCCGGTTGATCACCGGGTCGAGCTTTCCGGTGCGGGCGTCGGCGGTCAGATCGTGGCCGTACTGATCGAGCACCGGCGACAGCCCGGGCGCCTGGACCGGCCTCGGCGCGGGCTCGGCCAGCAGTTCGGTCACCTGCCGGCGCACCTGGCCGAGGTCGGCGCCCAGGATGCGGGCCGCGACCCCGTCGCCCTCCCGCACCAGCCCGAGCAGGATGTGCTCGGTGCCGATGTAGTTGTGCCCCAGCTGCAGCGCCTCGCGCAGCGACAGCTCCAGCACCTTCTTGGCCCGCGGGGTGAACGGGATGTGCCCGCCCGGCTCCTCGGAACCCCGGTCGATCTGCCCGCGCACACCCTGAACGGAGACGCCCAGCCCCTGCAGCGCCTTGGCCGCGACGCCCTCACCCTCGCTGAGCAGCCCGAGCAGCAGATGCTCGGTGCCGATGCAGTTGTGGCCGAGCCGGCGGGCTTCTTCCTGGGCCAGGACCACAACCCGGCGCGCCCGGTCGGTGAACCGCTCGAACATGACACTCACGTCCCTCGCGGCGAAGCCCCACGCACCCCGCCGGCGAACGCAAGCGGACAGGAGAAAACGCATGCGCTGAGTCGGAGCCTCTTGGCGTGAACGCGGGACCCGCGTGGGGGATCCCGCAACGCTCGTGCAGGCGCTGCTGCCCCCTCAAGCTACAACAGTTCGTCCTACGATGACGTGAGGGAGGACCACGATGACCGCTACTCGCAGCCGCCGATCCGTACCTGACCGGGCCCGGCGCCGCGCCGTCCGGGCCCTGGCCACCGAGCTGGGCGTGCCCTATTCGGTCGCCGCGCGCCTGCTCAGCGGCCCGGCCACGAGACGTTTCCCGGTCGGCGACGACGAACACCGGGCGTGGATGTTCGCTGCGCGCGAACACCGGTCGTACCTCTGCCGGGTGAGCGACGCGCGGCAGGCGGGTGACCTCACGCTCGGCCGCGCCGCGCACCTCACGCGGCGGTTCCCGCCGCTGCGCACCGCCGCCGGCAACTTCTATCTCGGTGACGGCCGGGAGACGGCACTGGCGATGCTGTACGCGGTGGCGGGTCACGAAACGCCCGCGCTCCTTCCCGGGCCCGACGAGCTGGCGTGGGCCGCCGAGCTGGGGGAGGAGTCAGCCGTCGACATCGCGTGCGCCGCGCTCGACCGCGCCGCCCGCCTGCTGCTCGACCAGGAAAGCTGGCGCCTGTGGCCCCGCATCGAAACGGCCCTGGACGCGGGCGAGTCGAGCGCCGACCCGCGCGTCCGCGACGCCGCCCGCCTCCTCAACCGCGAGCTCCGCTCGACCAGCCTGCGCGGGTCGCTGGCCGGTGCCCGGCAGATCCTCGACGCGCTGCTGGTCGAACCCTACGACGGCCTGCCCCCGGGCGCCCGCACCCGGAACGGCATCGTCACCGGCGCCCGCTGGTCCTCGGACGGCCCGCCCGTCGATTACGACACCCTGACCCCGGCCTGATGCGGGGCGTCCTGTTCGACGCCGGCGGCGTGCTGATCCGGCCGGTCGGCGGCCGCTGGAACCCCCGCCGCGACTTCGAGGGCATCGTCGCCCGCCACCACCCGTCCCGGTCGGTGTCCCCGGAAGTGATCGCGGCCGGGCAGCACTTCCTCGACTCGTCTCCGCGTACGGCTTCCCGGGACGCTTATCACCGGGTGATGCTGGCCGCGATGGGCATCGACGATCCGTCCCCCGATCTGCTGCACGAGCTGGACACCCCGGCCGCGGGTCCGTTCGTCGAGCTCTACCCCGACGTCCTGCCGGTGCTCGACGAGCTTTCCGCGCGGGGCATCCGCATGTCGGTGGTGTCCGACACCTGGGCGGGGATGGCCGCCACCTTCGACGAGCTGGGCCTCGGCCACTACTTCGCCGGCTACGCCATCTCCGAGGTTCTGGGCTGCCGCAAACCCGACCCCCGCATGTACGCGGAGGGCGCCCGCCTGATCGCCCTCGAACCCCACGACTGCCTGTTCATCGACGACGACCCGGACCTGGTGGCCGCCGCCCGAGCCCTCGGCTACCACGGTCTCACCCTCGACCGCCCCGCCATGACGCTGGACGCGCTCCTGCCTCTGCTGGCCTAAAGTCCATTCGTGCCGGTCATTGTCCACTCTCCTGCCGAGGCCGGCGCGATTCCGCCGGCCGAATACCTCCCGCTGTCGCCGGGCGCCGGTTTCCGCGCGGTTCCCCTCCTGCTCGTGTTGCCCGATTCCGGTGCCCGCCTGGTCGCCGTCGGCCAGGCCTGCATCCTCGGCCGGCCCGGGCGGCCGGCCGAGGTCGTCGTGGTCGTACGGTCGTTGTGGCAGGGCGACGGCCCGGACGGCAACGCCTGGGCGCCGATCGAGGAACACGCCGCGCTGACCCCGCTGATCACGGCGGCCGTCGAGGCGAGGATGCGCCCGTCCGCCGGTGACGGCGAGGAGGACGCCACTCGTCAGGCCCGGCAGCTGGCCGAGCTCTCCCGCAACTCGGTCGCCGAGCTGCGCAGCTTCCGCTACGAGCTGGAGCGCCTGCTCGGTGACACGCTGCGCGGGCGCCGCCGCCAGGAGCTGGAGCCGATCCTGGCCGGCATCGTCGAACTCTCGGCGATGTTCGGCCGGGTCGGCGACGAGGCCCGCGAGGCCGCCCGCGAAGGCCTGTGGTCGTGGCGCACCGACCCGGCCGCGTTTCACGCCCACCGCCACCTGGCCGACCCGACCGCCGTCATCGACCGCCGGCACCGCCGTGGCCACCGCCGTTCCTGGTTCGTCTCCCTGGACACCGCGATCCGCCACTGCCGCCAGACCGAACTGCTGGCCGGGCAGGAGGCCGCCCTGACCCACAGCCTCCTGAACGCCGCCTCGACCATCGCGGTGACCCGCGACGCCCGCGCCCAGGAAAACTTCAATCTGATCGCCACCGTGGGCGCCCTGCTCCTCGGCCTGCCCGCCCTGATCGTCGCCCTCTACAGCGCCAACTCGGTCCTCCCGCTGACCCGGCACAACGCCCACGTCCTCTACCCGGTCGCCCTGGCCGGCCTGGCCGCCTCCGTGGTGGCGGCCGTCCTCCCGGGCACCCGTGTCCGCCGAGCCCGCCGTTTCCTGCTCGCCGCCGCCGCGACGCTGCTGATCGTGGCGCTCCTCGGCTACGCCGGCCACCTGATCGCCGTCCAGCCGCAGCGCTAGCTGTAGCGACCAGGATCGTTGTTGACGCGGTTGATGGGTGGCTGGTCTCCGAGCGCGGTGTGGGTTCGGTGGTAGTTGTATTGGTGGAGCCGGCCGGGGAGGGCGTCGGCGCGGTCCTGGCCGTTGGTGAAGGGCCGGGAGTAGATTCGTTCGTCGGCCATGGTCGGGTTGAAGCGTTCGGCTTTGCCGTTGGTTTGGGGCCGGTAGCGGCGGGTGAACCGGGCTTGAGCGCCGAGTTCGGTCAGGGCGTCGCGCCAGGCGTGGCCTCGGCGGTAGGCCAGGGCGTTGTCGGTCATGACGCGTTCGATGGCGGGGATGCCCAGGCGGGCGAAGTGTTCTGCGGCGCGGTGCAGGAACCCGGCGCAGGTACCGGTCTTCTCGTCGGGGTGGATTTCGGCGTAGGCGAGCCGGGTGTGGTCGTCGATCGCGGCGTGCACGTATGCGTAGCCGGTCCGGGTGCGGTATCGGGCTTGGCGGTGTTCGAGGGTGTCGCGGCCATGGACACGCCAGCCGCCGCCGTCGCGTAGCCGGCCGATCTTCTTGACGTCGACGTGGATCAGTTCGCCGGGCCGGTCGCGTTCGTAGCGGCGGATCAGTTGGCCGGTGGGCCGGTCGAGCCAGGTGAGGCGGTGCAGGCCGTGGCGGGTCAGCAGGGCGTGGACGGTGGAAGCCGGCATGTCCAGCAGTGACGCTAACCGGCGCGGGCCGCGTTTGAGTTCGGTGCGCAGCGCGCACACGCGTGCTTCGAGCTCAGGGCTGGTTTGGTGAGGGAGGCGGTGGGCGGTGCTGGGTCGCTCGTGCAGGCCGGTGTCGCCTTCGGCGCGCCATCGGGCCAGCCATTTGTAGCCGGTGGCGCGGGAGCAGCCCAGCTCGGTGACTACGTGGGCGACCGGACGGTGGTCGGTGACGACACGCTGGATCAGCAGGCGTCGGCCGTGCAGAGTCAGACGGGCATTACGGTGGGCCATGAGGACCTCCGGTCTTGGTGAAAGCGTCGCAACTTCCACCTCGCCGGAGGTCTTCTCACTTCTCAAGTCGCCACGCCGCCGCGTCAACAACCCTCGTGGTCACTACAGCTAGCGCGCTGCCCATGAACGTCCGCCGGGTGCGAGTCGTCAGGCGGGGGTTGGGCCCTGCGGTGTTGGCGGGCGTTGGCGTTACGCCAGCGCAGGTATTTCTGAATCTTACGGGCCAGGACCGTGTGGTTGCGATGGTTCGAGTTCGCCATCGTGAACATCCGTAGCGGCCCGAACTGGGCCTTACGGTGGCAGGTCGCCGGCAGCCGGTCCGGATGAGCCTGCGGCGCCCACCCGCCTGCGTGATGCGGGCGGATCGCCGACGGCCCCGAACTGGTCGAACGCGAAACGGCGCTGCGGAAACCGGTCGGTCAGGTGGCCGGCGTAGCCGGACCGGGTCGCGCTTCCCGCGGCGCACGAGTTGTTGCAGCCTGCGGCCGCCACCGCTGTGCCCGTACCGGCCACCGGCACTCTCGACAGCCAACATCACCGCTGTCGAGAGTGAAGGCCGCTCCGTGGTCAGAAGATGCGGAAGGCGCCCTCGGCCGGGGCGGCCAGCAGGCCGTCGATCTCGTCGTCCAGGCGGACCAGGGTCAGGGAGGCGCCGGCCATGTCGAGGGACGTGCAGTACTCGTTGACGTAGCTGCGGCCGACCGTGATGCCGCGTTCGGCCAGGCGCTGGTGGGCGCGGCGGTAGACGATGTAGAGCTCGCTGATCGGCGTACCCCCGAGGCCGTTGATCATCAGGGCGACCCGGTCGCCGCTCTGGTAGGGCAGGTCGGTGACGACCGCGTCGAGCATGTCGTCGACGATCGCGTCGGCTTCCTTGATTTTGCGGCGTTCGCGGCCGGGCTCGCCGTGGATGCCGACGCCGAACTCGATCTCGTCGGCGCCCAGTTCGAACAGGGGTGAGCCCTTGGCCGGGGGAGTGCAGGCGGTCAGCGCGACGCCCAGGGTGCGGGTGACGTCGTTGACCTTGTTGCCGATGCGCAGCAGTTCGTCGAGGTCGGCGCCCTGCTCGGAGGCGGCCCCGACGGCCTTGATGACGAAGAAGTTGCCGGCCACGCCGCGGCGGCCCACCGTGTACGTGGAGTCCTGCACCGCCACGTCGTCGTTGATCGTGAGGATCTCGGCGCGGATGCCGTCGGCCTCGGCCATCTCCTTGCCCATGTCGAACGCCATGCGGTCGCCCGTGTAGTTGTTGACCAGCAGCAGCACGCCCTTGGGCGAGTTGAGCAGCTTGGCCGTCTCGTACACGTAGTCCATCGGGGGAGCGGCGAACACGTCACCCGGGCAGGCCGCGTCGAGCATGCCCTTGCCGACCGCCATCACGTGGGCCGGTTCGTGCCCGGAGCCCGACCCCTGCACGATGGAGACCTTGTCGGCGGACGGCGCGCCGGCCCGCATGATCAGGTTGTAGTCGGGGACGTATCGCAGGGTGTCCGGGTTGGCGAGGGCGATCCCCTCGAGCATCTCGGGCACGTACCGTTTCGGATCGTTGACGAACTTCTTCACGCCAGTGCTCCCTACTTCTGCCAGGTCTCGCTGATCCGTTCGGCGATGACCGCCACCGCCGTCGCGCCCGCGTCGACCGAACCCCGGCTGCGTTCGCCGGTGTACGCCGCGCGTCCCCGCTTCGCGACCATGCCGGCCGTCGCGTCGGCCGCCTCCCGGGCCGCCGCCGTGGCCGCCCGCAACGCATCGGCGCCGTCGGTGCCGCCGTCCAATTCCTCGGAAAGGCGGTCGGTGAACGGCACCAGAGCATCGAGCAGCGTCTTGTCGCCGACGTCGGACTGCCCACGCGCCTTGATGCCCTCGATCGCCGCCCGGAGCATTGCCACCACACCCGAGTCGGCCGCGCCGCCCGCCCGCAGAAAGGCCGTCCCCCACAGGGGACCGGACGTGCCGCCGATCCGGGAGGCGATCACCATGCCACTGCGTTTGAGGAAGGTGCCGGCATCCGTACGATCGAGCCCGTCCCACCCCTCGAGCAGTTTCTCGAAGCCCCGGGCCAGCGAATAGCCGAAGTCGCCGTCGCCGACCACCGAGTCGAGATCGCCGAAGTATTTCTCGTTGGCGATCGCGGTTTCGGCGATGGTCCGCACCACGAATTCAGTTCGTTCCAGATCGGTCATCGCCGGTCTCCGTCTCTCAAACATGCGCGCAGGTCGTCCAGCGTCAGATAGGCCCCCGGACGCGCCGCACCTCGATTGGCCAGTAACGAGACCGGGGGCCGGTCCGGGTCGCCGAGCTCGGGCACGACGAGGATCGCCTCGGTGAAGTCCTCGTCCTTCGTGTAACCGTTGACCGTGACCAGGCAGCGCAGTCCCGCCCGGGTCGCGGCGAGCAGCCCGTTCCGCGAATCCTCGATCACCAGCGTGTCCGTCCGGTCCAGGCCGAGCTCGTCGACGGTCAGCTGATAAATCGCGGGATCCGGCTTCTTGGCCGGCACGATGTCACCGGCGAAAACCGGGACGCGGGCGGCGATGGAAGGGCCGACGGCGTGCTGGAGCACCGCGCGTACGGAGGATTCGGCCGAGGTCGATGCGACCGCGACAGTCCATCCCTGTTCGAGTGCCTCGGCGATGATCCGGGCTATGCCCGGTCGAAGCGGAAGCTCCGCGACCAGCTTCTGGAAAATGGCGGATTTGGTCCGATGCCAGGCGGCGATTTCGTCCTTCGTGTGCGCGGCCGCGAACGACGGATCGTCGAACAGGCTGGCCATTCGCTCTTTACCGCCGCCGATCTTCAGCTTCTCGCCGTATTCCTGTTCGCTCCACTGCACGCCCAGGCCGAACTGGGCGAAGGTCGCGTTGAAAGCGGGGAGATGGCCATACCGTTCGGTATCGGCCAGCACCCCGTCGCAGTCGAAGATCAGGGCGCTCACCAGGCCCGCCCCGAACCGCCGAAGAGCCGGATGTGCCGCGCCGCCATGTCGGCGACCGCGGCCCGCTGATGCCGGAACAGCGACGGCGGATCCCACTTGTCGTTCTCGGCGGACGAACGCAGGAATTGCAGCCCCGACTTCATGAAGGTCTCCTTCAATGCGGTCGAGATGTTCACCTTGGCGCAGCCGCGCGCGATCAGGTCGGTGAACTGTTCGTCCGACAGCCCGGTGCCGCCGTGCAGGGCCATCGGAATGCCGGTCGCCTCGACCAGGTCGGTGACGCGCTGGGCGTTCAGAATGGGGGCCTGCTTGTATTGCCCGTGCGCGTTGCCGATCGCCGGCGCGAAACAGTCGACGCCGGTCGTGGTGATGAATTCGACCGCGGTTTCCAGGCTCTGAACGGTGGACGCGTCGTCCGATCCGATGTCGTCCTCGACGCCCTGAATGCCCTCGATCTCGCCTTCGACGTGCGCACCCGTCCGGCGCGCCTCGGCGACGACCTCGGTGGTCTGCCGCCGGTTCTCGGCGACGTCGAGTTCGTGGGCGTCGAAAAGGACCGAGTTCCAACCTCCGGCCAGGCAGTCGGAGATGACCGTCCGATCCGGGCAATGGTCCAGATGTAAGGTGACCGGCACATCGACGTCTTCGACCAACGCCTCGAAGATGCCGAAAAGCCGCGGCCGGCCGTACTGCCGCACGGTCTTGACCGACGTCTGCAGAATGACCGGCGCGCGCTCCTGCACGGCGGCCGCCAGCACCGCCTCGATCGACAGATCATTGATGATGTTGAAGGCGGCCACGCCGTAACGCTCAGCCAGCGCCCGGTCGAGCATCTCCTTCATCGCGACGACAGGCATGCTCCCCAGTGAAGCCATCCCGATCGCCCACCGGTATGGGGAAAATCCCCCGGCTTCACCAGTCGTTGCGCAGCGCGGTCATCACCGCGGCGGTCCGATTCGTCGTCCTGGTCTTTCGCATGATCGCCCCGACATGCTTTTCGACGGTCTTGGCCGACAAAACCAGCCGGGCGGCAATCTCGCGGTCGGTGAGTCCTTGGCTCAGAAAAGCCAGGACTTCGGTTTCTCGAGGCGTGAAGGGTCCCGCTTTCTTTTCGTACGCCGTGGAGCCGACCGTTTCAGCAGAGTGTCCCGCTTCCCAGCGCGTGCCCGGCCGGTCGTCCCGCTGCGTGCCCCGGCCCGCTCCTTTCTCGTCGCCCTCCTGGTTCCCATCGGGCGTGATCACGTCCGCTCCCAGTGCATAGGGAAGGTCGGCGCGGACGAGCACGCCCCACCCGCGTACCTCCTGAACCGTGACGCCGCCCCCGGCGGCGCGTCGCAGAAGCTCGTCCCAGCTTGCCGCGCCCATGCCCAGCGGGTCCGGCTCACCGGCGCCCTCGTCCTGGACCAGCACCCGCAGGCCACCGGGCCGATAGACGACCGCCACGCGCAGCCGCGGATGCGGCCGTCGCCGGGCCGCCGCATCGACCAGGCCGACGACGGCCCGGGTGAGTTCCGGGGAGACCGGCCGCACCAGGCCGACCTCGGTGACGACGACCTGCTGACCCCCGAACCGCCGGCGAACCTCCGCGGCCGGCGACGCCTCCCGCCGCCGCGACTCGATGATCGCGGCCGCGGCACTCTGCGTCAGCGCCTCGAGGTCGTCCACCTCCTGCGTCGAGAACCGCCCGCCCTGCCCGGTGAACGCGACGTTGACCGCAATGACGTCCCCGCGCCACCAGATCGGCACGGCCGCCGCCGGCCCTTTACGCCCCGGATGCCGGCCGTGGAGGTGATTGGTCCGCATCCGCCCGTAGTCCGCGATCACCACCGGCTGCCGCTCGCCGTACGCCTGCCCGGTCGCCCCCTGGTCGAGCGGAAACGAGTCACCGAGCCGGCAGAAGTCGCCGTATTCGGCCACTTTGACATAGCTGCCGTGCCCGGCGTCGACGAGCGAGACGCTCCCAGCGACCGACCCGGTCAGCCGCCGCGTGTGCCCGAGCAGCCGTTTCAGGACAGCGGCGAGCCGCAGGTCCCCGAACACGTCGGCGACCGCCTCTTCCAGCCGAAAGCCACCCACCAGCGGCGACATGACTCGAACCTATGGTCTCCAGGAGGCGGCGGCAACGGCTGAGCGCCCGGATTCAGGCCCCGCGGCGTGGTGAGCTCCAGCTCGAGAGCGAGGTAGCCGGCCGAGACGGGGGTGTCGGGTGGTTGTCGCCCGATGTGCAGTCGGCCGGGCTGATGCCGGGCTCGGTGAGCGTGCCGGCCGCTTGAGCCACCACCGCGACATCCGCACCACGAGTTGCCCGCGGCCCAGTCCCACCGCTCCAGCTCGACCGGGCCGGCATGCGAGACGAACGCCCGCATCCGTCACCCCGGCAGCATCCGCGCATCGCCTCGTGGCCGCAGCCTGGAGATCGACGCCCGTGCTAGCGGCCTTGCCGGGTGATGCCGACCCCGGCCGCGGTCACCAGCGCCAGCGCGACCAGTGGGGCCGGCCCGAGGCGCTGGCCCAGGAACAGGAAGCCGGCGATCGCCGCCCCGGCCGGCTGCAGGCTCATCAGCACCCCGAAGACGCGGGTCGAGAGGGCACGCAGGGCCACCAGTTCGAGCGCGTACGGCACGATCGACTGCAGCAGCGACACCACGATCCCGCCCGCCAGCAGCCGTGGGTGCTGGAAGGCGTGTCCCGCGCCGGCCGCTCCGAAGGGCAGCACCAGCAGTGTGGCGACGGCGAACGCGACCGCCAGCCCGCCAAGGCCCGGGACCGCCCCGCCGAGGCGGGCGGTGAACATGATGTAGCCGGCCCCGCACGCCCCGGCGGCCAGCGCGAGCAGCAGACCCTCCCAGGGGGCGTCCACGCCGGCCCGCAGCCCCAGCAGCACCACCCCGGCGCCCGCCGCCAGTGCCCACACCAGGTCGCCTACCCGCCGGGTCTGCACCAGCGCGAGCACGAGCGGCCCCACGAACGACAGCGTGACCACGATGCCCTGCGGGGCGCGGGCGAAGGCCAGGTACGACAGCAACGTCAGCCCGGCCGCGAAGCAGCCCAGCAGAACCGCCGCCCGCCAGGCCGCCGCCGGCCAGGTGCGGACCCGCGGCCGCACCACGACGATGAACACGACCGCGGCGACGCCCATCCGCAGCACCAGGACCCCGGGCGCGCCGAGCGAGTCGAACAGCGTCCGGGCGATGGCCGCGCCGGCCTGTGAGCACACGACCGACAGCACGACCAGCAGCGGCGCCGGGCGGCCTACAGCGCGGCCTTCGGGAACGACGAGCCGGGTGCGGCCGGGGCCGACGGCTGCTCCGGTACGCGGGTCATGAACAGCCACGCGCTGGTCAGCCCGCCGACGAAGGCCGTGATCACCGGGGCCACCAGCACGTACATGCCGGCCGGCACCCGGAAGACCAGCAGCAGGCCGCCGACGAGCAGCAGCACCGTGGTGACCGTGTCGGGCGAGACCATCTCGAGCACCCGCCCGATGATCTGCTGGCCGCGGTTGCGTCCGGCCCGCCAGTCGAGCAGGAACAGCCCTAGTCCGCCGAGCGCGGCCAGCACGACCACCTCGACCCCGAGCACCCGGTGCGGCTGCCCCGGGATCGCGAGCAGCAGGCCCAGCAGCAGCACGATCCCGAACAGCGTCAGCGTCCCGGCCGCGCGGTTGCGCAGTTCGACGTTGGAGGCGAACACGTTGAGGCGGATGGAGATGGCGATGAAGAGAAGGCCGAGCAGTGCGGCGGCGGCGCCGCCGACGATGACGGCAAAGGTGTCCCACGATTCCACGGCGATCCTCCGGGCGGGGGTAGCGAGAGCTACCGGAGGTTACAAGTGCAGCGGAACGGTGGCCGCAGCGGGATCGCCCGAATAGCCGGCCGCCTCCACAACGACCTCGGAGGCGGCCGGCGTGAAGCCGTCACCGGTCCAGCGCAGCAGCGGTCGCACCGAACCACGCACAGTTACCGTCGCCGACGTTCCGGCGGCCAGCGAAACCGGCGCGAATCCGAGCAGCACCCGGCGCGGGAAGTCGGCCGCGTCGACGACGCCGTAGAGCTGGACCACGTGCCGGCCGTCCCGCGACCCGGTGTTCGACACCGAGACCGTGGCCGTGAACGACTCGTCGGCGACCGTGCTCACCGACACCTCGGAAATGGCGAAGCTGGTGTAGGACAATCCGAATCCGAGCGGGAAGGCCGCTTCGATCCCGTCGCGGTCGAGCAGCCGCTGACCGAACCATTTGTCGTAGACGATCGACGTCGCGTCCCGGTCGAAGAACGGCAGGTGCGACTCGTCGACCGGAATTGAATAGGGCAGCCGTCCCGAGGCGTCGGCGAGACCGAGCAGCACGTCGGCCAGGGCCTGCCCGCCGGAGACGCCGCCGTACCAGCCGATCAGTACGGCCGGAACCGACGACCGCCATTCTTCGGTGATGACGGCGCCCGCGGTGACGATGACGACCACGGTTCGCGGATTGACCGCGGCCACCGCCCGGATCAGTTCGACATCCGACGGCAGGAGGCGCAAGCTCGCGCGGTCGCCGCCCATCGCCCCGACCATCACGCCGTTGGCCATCGACGGGTCTTCGGCCGACGGCGCCGGCGGATAGAGCGCCAGCAGGGCCGGGTCGGCGGTCGCGTCGTCGCCGACATATTCGCCCTCGTCGACCGCGGTGTAACCGACGACCACGATCGCGGCGTCCGCGTCACGCGCGGCATCGGCCGCGGCTTGCGCGCCGTCTTCGCTCGCGCGCTTGACGCGTACGCCCGGAAGCGCGGCCGAAAGGCCCTGGAATGCCGTCGTGACCTCGGGGGAGCGCACGTCGGACGACCCGTGGTCGCCGGTGTTCGGCACGTCGGCCAATCGTCCGACGACCGCGATCGACGACAGTTCGGACGCCTGCAGCGGCAGCACCGAATCGTTTTTCAGCAGCACGATCGAGGCGCGCGAGACCTCGCGCGCCAGGTCGCGATGTTCGGCCGAGAAAACCACCGACGGCGCCGGCTCGTCCTCCAGATCGGAGGCGTAGAACGCCAATTGGGTCCGCAGGATCCGTCGCCCGGCCCGGTCGACGTCGTCCCAGGACGCCTCGCCCGACCGCAGAAGGGCCGGCAGTTGTGCGGCCCGTTGCTGCCGGAACGGTTCCTCGACGTCGAGGCCGTTCCGCAGCGACTTCGCCGGATCGCGCAATCCCCAGATGAAGTCGGAGACGGTCACCCCTTCGAAGCCCCAGCGGCCGCGGAGGATCTCCTCCATGAGCACGGCGTTCTGCCCGGCCCATTCCCCGTTGACCGAGTTGTAGGACGTCATGATGCCGTCGACGCCTTCTTCGACCACCCGCCGGAAATGCGCCAGGAACACCTCGTGCAGCGTTTCGTCGGACGCCTGCACGTCGACCTTGAAACGCGCGTTTTCCATGCTGTTGAGCGCGTAGTGCTTGGCGACCGCCATCGCATTGCGGTGTACGCCGCGCACCAGGGCCGCCCCGAATTCGCCGAGCAGCAGCGGGTCCTCGCCGTACGTCTCCTGAATCCGGCCCCAGGCCGGGTGCCGCGGCAGATTGATGCAGACGCCGCCGAAGAAATTGGCGCCCTGGGCGCGCATTTCCCGCCCGATCGCCAGGCCGACCCGCTCCTCGAGCGTGACGTCCCAGGTGGCGCCCCGGGCCATCGACACCGGGAACGCCGTCGACTTGCCCATCACCACGCCGCGCGGCCCGTCGCTGAACCGCAGCCCGGGGATGCCGAGCCGGTCGACCGCGCCCATGAGCAGCGGCCGCAGGTTGTAGCCGGCCGACATCTCGGCCAGGCCGGGCCAGAAGTCGTCGTCGCCGTCGAGCAGCCAGAGCTTCTCCTCCGGCGTCAGCTCGGCGAGCAGGGCCTCGGCCTCCTTGCCCGGGTCGGCACCCGCGCGTACCCGGGCCAGAGCATCAGCGAACGCCATCGCGGTCATCCTTACTTACAGTGGTGTAGGTAGTAGCTTCACCATACGATCACTGTCCGGGCGCGGCAAGGAGATCGGCATGACAGGCAGAAGAGTGCGGCTGACCGCCGACGCGCGGCGCACCCAGCTGGTCGACGAGGCGACCGCCCTGATCGCGGCCAACGGCTACCACCGCTTCTCGATCAGCGCGCTCGCCGCGGCGACCGGGCTGACCCGGGCCGGCGTCCTGCACCACGTGGGCTCCAAGGAGCGGCTGCTGCTCGACGTGCTGGCCGGCCGCGACGACCGCGACAGCGCGGCCCTGCGCCACGAGCTGACCCGCGACCCGCGCCCCGACGCCCGCGAACTGCTGGACGCCGTGGTCCGGCGCAACCTGAGCCAGCCCGAGATCGTCCGGCTCTACACGGTGCTCGCGGCCGAGGCCCTGGACCCGTCGCACCCGGCCCACGACTTCTTCGCCCGGCGGCTGCGCACCGGCATGGCCGACATGGGCGCGCTGCTCGACGGCTTCGACCGGCCGGCCGCCCAGGTCGCGGCCGAGGTCTACTCCTTCATGGACGGCGTCCAGCTCAACTGGCTGCGTGACCCCGGCCTCGACATGTGGAAGCTCTGGACCGGCTACGCCGACGCCCTCTTCGCGACCCGCTCACGCTGAGTTTCTCGTACGCCGTCCCGGTCACGGTGCCAGCGCGGCCCGCACCTCGCCTCGCAGCCAGGCGTGCGCCGGATCGCTGTCGTGCCGGTGGTGCCACGTCATGACGACCTCGACCGGCGGCAGCTCGATCGGCGCCGGACGCGTCACCACCCCGAGCCGTGCCGCCAGCGGCGCGCAGACCCGCTCCGCCACGACCACCACCGCGTCCGACCCGGCGACCACGGTCAGGGCGGCCGCGCTGGTCGGCAGTGCGGCCAGGACACGCCGCTGCAGGCCGCGTTCCGCGAGGGCTTCGTCCAGGACGCCGCGGACCCGACCCCGGCGCGAGATCGTCACGTGGTCCATCTCGGACAGCCGCTGCAGGGTCAGCCGCCGGTCGGCCATCGGGTGGCCGCTCCGGAGGGCCAGCACCATCCGGTCCCGGCCGAGCACCTCGTACGAGATTTCGGTCCGATCGGGAACGCTCGAGCCGAGCTCCAGATCGACGTGCCCGCGGGTCAGGTCGGGACGATCCGTATCGGTCTCGGCGAGCAGGCCGACGGTGACCAGCGGCGCGGTCCTGCTCAGGTGCGACAGAAGGGGCGGCGCCAACGCCCCCAGCAGCGCGTCGTGCCCCCGCACGGTGAAGTGCCGGTCGAGCGTCGCCAGGTCCAGCTCCCGCGGCGGCGTCAGCACGTTCCGCGCGCGGCGCACCAGCTCCCGCGCCTCCTCACGCAGCTCCAGGGCCCGCGCGGTCGGCACCATCGAGCGCCCCGACCGCACCAGGATGTCGTCGCCCGTCGCCCGCCGGATCCGCGCGAGCGTGCGGCTCATCGCCGGCGCCGACAGGTTGAGCCGTTCGGCCGCCGCGGCCACGCTGTTCTCCTCGAGCAGCGCATCCACCGCCACCAGCAGATTCAGATCCACATGCACCACGGTAATGGATGCCCTACCAAACATGCACTGGACGTCATGTGCCACCCGCTCCTAGCGTCTTTCCCATGACGAATCTGCTGCCGGTGGTCACCGCCGTCGCCCGCGAGGCGGGCGCCCGGCTCCTCGCGATCTACTCACCCGACGCACGCCCTTCGGGCCGCGACGACATGTTCGCCGCCGCTCACCGCAACGAGGACGCCGCGAGCCAGGGGCTGCGGGCGGCGCTTTCCTCGGTACGCCCGGAAGCCCGCTGGATTTCCGACGACGACGAGACCCGGCCGCTCCCGGACGACGGCGAATGGTGGGTGGTCGACGCGGTCGAGGGCAACGTCAACCACGTACACGGGCTGCCGGAATGGTGCGTGAGCATCACCCTGCTCCGCGCCTTCGACCCGGTGCTGACCGTCGTCCACCAGCCGGTCGGCGACCACACCTGGACCGCGGAGCGCGGCGGCGGCGCGTTCCTGGACGGCCGGCCGCTCCACGCCTCGGCGAAGACGTCGCTCGATGCCGCCATCACGGTGACCGGCCAGGCCGAGGCCGCACAGACCGGCACCTACCACCGCCTGGGCGACTCGATCACGGCGATGCTGGCCGAGGCCCTGATGGTCAAGGCGACCGTTCCGTCCACGTTCCCGATGCTGCTGGTGGCGAGCGGCCAGAACGACGTCTTCTGGCAGTTCGCGCCGGTCATCCCCGGCGTGGCGGCGGGCGCCCTGCTGATCACCGAGGCGGGCGGCGTGGTCACCCGCGTAGACGGCAGCCCGTGGCGGCCCGGCGACCCCGACATACTGGCGACCGCGCCGGCTCTCCACAAGCCCGCCGTGGCAGTCCTGGCATGAACATCACTGTGCTCGGGGCGACCGGGCGGACCGGGCGCGAAGTCGTACGGCAGGCGCTCGCCCGCGGCCATCACGTGACCGCGGTCGCGCGCGACCCGTCCTCCCTTGCCCTGGACGGCGAACGCCTACGGGGCGTTGCCGGCGACGTACGCAATCCGTCGTCGCTTTCCCTTGACGGCCAACGCTTGCGGGGCGTTGCCGGAGAGGTACGCAATCCGGAAAGCATGACCCGCGCCCTCGCCGGCGCCGAAACGATCGTCTCCGCCCTGGGTGTCGCCGAAGGCGAACGCCCGGGCGTCCTCACCGACGGTGCCCGCGCCGTCGTCGCCTCGGGAGCCGGCCGGGTGGTCTGGCTGGGCGCCTTCGGCACCGGCCCGTCGGCCGCCGCGGCCGGCCGGCTGACCCGCACGATGCTGAAGGCGATGGCCGCCCGCCTGCCCGACAAGGTGGAAGCGGACGCGGCGATCCTGGCCTTCGGCGGCACCGTCTTCCACGCCGGGCCGCTGTCGACGGGACCTCTCAGCCCGGCCTATCGCGCCGCCGGGCTGGCCGAAGCGCCGCGCCGGCTGTTCCCGGCCCGGGTGAGCCGGGCAACGGTGGCGGCCGCCATGCTCGACGAGGCCGAAGCGCCGCGCTTCGCCGGTCAGGTGGCCCTTCCCCTGGAGCGGTGAGCGCCAAGCCTACAGATCCTTCCAGAAGCGGCCCGCCCGACCGCAGATGTCGGTGAACCCGAGCCGCCGATAGAACGCGTGCGCGCCCTCCCGCCTCCGCGAACTCG
Organism: Actinoplanes sp. NPDC051343; assembly: GCF_044455125.1. Lineage (NCBI taxonomy): Bacteria > Bacillati > Actinomycetota > Actinomycetes > Micromonosporales > Micromonosporaceae > Actinoplanes > Actinoplanes sp. NPDC051343. The sequence continues at coordinate 159,013 of NZ_JBITEL010000011.1, read as the reverse complement.
TCACCTCGACCGCGTGGCAGCCCCAGGAGCGGGCCAGTTCCTCGGCCGCCCCGATCAGGCGGCGGCCGGCGCCGGTCCCCTGGGCGCCGGCCGTCACGACAAGGCTCTCGATGCGCAGCCAGCGCCCGTTGCGCTCGAGGTGGGGCAGGGCGTGCACCGACATCGACCCGACCACCCGGTCGTCGTCGGTCGCGAGCAGGACCCGGCTGTACGGCTCGTCCATCCAGATCTCGAGCCGCTGCGAGACCTCCGCCGCGGTCGACGGGTAGCCCAGCTCACCGAGCAACCCGGCCACCGCTTCCGCGTCTCCCGCCGTCACTTCCCGCACACCGAAAGCCATGATCGGGATCCTAGTTGGAGGATCAAATGGTGAAGCCGCCGTCGACGTTGACGGTCTTCCGCGATGTCGGCCGGCTGCGCGTAATGGCCGAGCGCGGTCAGCCCGGCGATTACCGACGCGTCGGGCGAGGAAGCCGGATTGGAGTCGTGCCGGTCGGGCCGGGGCTTGCCGTGGTCGCGCGGGGCCCGAGCTCGCGACCCAGCGCCTTGGTCAGCCCGATCAGCGCCGTCTTGCTCATCTCGTAGAGCGAGAACCCCGGAAGACGGCCCGCTCGGCCATGTTGCTGCCGATGTTGATGATGTGCCCCGTCGGTGGCGGCCTGCGACGCGACGAACGGCACCCGGATGTTGACCGCGACGGTCCGCTCGAAATCCCGTCGGCTCCCATCCGCGCGAGTTCGAGCGCGACCGCCGCCCCGATGCCGCGGCTCCCGCCGGTGACCAGTGCGACCTTGGCCGCCACTGTGTGTTCGCTATGGCGATGAGCCGGTCGGCCCTCATGGTCGTCTGGCGGCAATCGGACCCCGCAGGCGCTCGAGGTAGTCGGCGGTCGCGCGCTCGACGTCGTACGCGGGCCGGAACCCGGTCGCCTCCCGGAGCCGGGCGATGTCGAGAAAGAGCGGCGGCCCGTTCTGTCCCTCGGGCAGGTCCACCCGCGCGCCCGGCACGACCTTCCGGATCGCGGCGATGACCTCGGCGTTGCTCGTCGGCCGTCCCGACCCGACGTTGTAGGTGCGGTGGTCGAGCCGATCGGCCAGGTGCAGCAGCGCGAGCGCCCGCCCGGCGTCCTCGACATAGCACAGGTCGCTCGCGTCCCCGGCCCGCGGAGCCACCGCCAGGCTGTCGAGATCCGGCGCGCGCCCCTCGGCGGCCGCCAGCACCAGATGCCCGGCGGCGGCGAACGGCCCGGGTCGCCGGCCCGGCCCCCAGATGCCGGCGATCCGGTAGTTGACGATCTCCAGCCCGGTCGTGCCGGCGAGGTAGGCGTTCAGCAACTCGCCGACCTTCTTGAACGCCGGGATGACGTGTGGTGCGTCCATCGTCAGCGGCATGTCCTCGGTCAGCGCGCCCCCGTTCGCGACCCCCGCATAGACCCCGATGGTGCTGGCCACGCCCACCCGGCGTACGCCCCAGGCCTGCGCCGCCTCCACGACGTTGAGCAGGCCGCCGAGCGCCCGCCGCGCGCCGCCGACCGGCGGTGCGGCGCCCGGCGGCCACGGCATCGAACCCGCCAGATGCAGGATCCCGGTGATGCGGTGACGTTTCCCGACGTCGAGCAGCGCGTCCAGGTCGCCGACGTCGGCCTGCTCCACGAGGGCCGACGCGGGCCGGCTGCGCTGCACGACGACACACTCCTCGCCGGCCTCCCGCAGCGCCCGCACCGTGTGCGTACCGATAAAGCCCAGACCACCGGTCACCAGAATCATCAGAACTCCAAATCGTCAGTAAGACTGACGATCAGGTTAGACGCTATGATGCGGGGGTGTCGAGTGCCAGCAGCCGCCTGGGCTACCTGTTCAAACACGCGCAGCAGCGCATGGCCCAGCTCAACAGCGCCGCGCTGGCGCCCTTCGACATCAACGGCCGCGAACTGGCCGTCCTGCTCGTACTCACCGACCACGAGCCGCCGTCGCAGCAGGAGGCGGCCGAGCGCCTGGGCGTCGACCGCACGACAATGGTGGCGTTGCTCGACGGCCTGGAGGCCAAAGGCCTGGTGACGCGGCGCCCGCAGACCGGCGACCGCCGCCGCAACGTGGTCGAACTGACGCCGAAGGGCCAACAGATCCTGGTCGACGCGACCGCCGCCAGCGACGAAGCGGAACGCACTCTGCTGGCGGGGCTGACCGAACAGCAGGCCCAGCAACTCCGCCAACTCCTCCAGACGATCGTCGCCGCCGGCGGATGACGACGTTCTCGGCCGGCTCCGGCTTCTCGGCGGGCTCCGGACCGCGCAGACCCGGGCGCTGCTCGACGACGCCCACCCGCACCGTGCGGTGATGCCGGCCCGCGACCTGCTGGCGGCCGGGGTCGGCGGCGATGCCGTGGTGGCGCTCGCGGTCTGCTGGCGGCCGGGGTCGGCGGCGATGCCGTGGTGGCGCTCGCGGTCTGCTGGCGGCCGGGGCCGGCGGCGATGCCGTGGTGACGCCTGCGGCCTGGCGGGGCGTCTCGAGGGCGACCCCGGCGGGCAGGCGGCTGCGTGAGCGGTCGCCGGGCGAACCAATGAGCGGCGGCCCACTTCGGTCCCTCTGCGCTTGTTGCGGCTCACCGCGTACCTCCGCAAGCGCAACCCGGCAGCGACCGTGACCGACCCAGTAGCATTCGTCGCGCTGAGGGGGAGGGGTCTGTGATTCAGTGGGGTGCGCTGCGGGGGCGGGTGTCGCTGCTGACTGCGCTGGCGGCGAGTGCCGCCCTGCTCGTCGCGCCGCTCGACCTGCACACGCCGCCGACGCCGCTGCAGACCGTCGCGCAGGTGTGGCCCGCCGCGAAACACGCCACGATCAACCAGACGCTGGCCGACGGCACCGACTACGAGCCGCTGATCTACTTGAGCGCCACCGAGTCGGTCGGTTCGGCGCGCACCAAGGACGGCAAGGCGCTGCGTCTGCTCCGCCTGCCGGCGGACGGCAAGCCCCGCGAAATCCGACGGGTAATGACCGAAAAGGATCCTTCGTTCCCGGCGGTCGCGCTCGACGACACGCTGCTCGTCTGGGTCGAGAGCACTACCCACGGCCACGAGGAGATCTGGGCGGCCGACGTGCGCGGGGGCCCGGCCCGGCGGCTGACCGCCGACACGGGGGACGCGCGGTTCTACCAGTCGCAATACGATCTGGTGACGGCGGCGGGCCGCGTCTACTGGGTGGCGGCCGGTCCGGACGACACCACGCAGGTGCGTTCGGTTGCGGTGGGTGGTGGGCCAATTGACGTACGCGTCGAGCCCGGCACCTGGTCCCTGGCCGGCTGGCCGTGGTTGTCGAACGGCGTGGTCAGCTCGGCCGGAACCACCACGCTGCGTAACCTGACGACAGGCCGGAACGTGCCGGTCCCGCAGGCGAGCCGCGGCGTGACCGCGTGCAGCCCGACTTGGTGTCAACTCGTGTCGATCACCAAGGCCGGCGACAGCCGCATCCAACTCGTCCACCCGGACGGCTCCGTTCCCCACGTCGTAGCCACCGGCAACGCCGAAACGGCAATCTCCGACGTGGCCGTGCTGGACAGGTTCGAGGTCTTCGCCGAGCTGACCCCCACCTCCGAGCTGACCGGAAACGTTCAGCTCTTGATGTATGAGATCAAGACCCGCCGCACAGTGGAGCTGAGCCCGGACTGCTTCGCTGTCGCGTACCGGGCGGGCGTCCTGTCGTGGTCGACGGGCACCCAGCAGTCCTTCCTCCGGCACGCCTTGGATTTGCGCACCCTGTGACGGGACCTGCGTTTGAGCGCGGTCCGCTGACCCGGCCGTGGGGGCCGCTTTGCCGGTGTTGGCCGCGTTTCGTTGCTGTCCGTGCCGATGCGCTCTGCCGTAACGACGCTGTCCACTGCAAGCACCGCCGCGCGCTCTCGCTGGTTGACGGTCATCGCTGTCGTCGGCGCCGCGCCCGTCGGCGGAGTTGCTGCGCCGCGCCGGGCGGCGTGCGCTCCCGGTCCGCGCGGTGGATGGCGTGCGGTTCGGGTCCGCGTGGTTGGCGGCGCGCGGTTCGGGTCCGCGTGGTTGGCGGCGCGCGGTTCGGGTCCGCGCGGCGGGCGGCGCGCGGTTCAGTTCCGCGTGGCGGGCGGCGTGCGGTTCGGGTTCAGGCCGTCGTCTGCTTTGAACCGGGCCGCCAGCGGATCCCTTCCGGGCCGGCGGCCGCGTCGACCACGGAACCTGGCCGGGCGTCTTGAGCGCGAGCCAGGCGTGTTACCTCAGCTGATCAGGCGTACGGCTGGGGCGGCTCCGCGATCTGCTGCCAGCTCTTGACCGTCACAAAGGCCACCTCCGACTTGCTTACCGGATCCTTGCCGACGTGCGTGCTGTATGTCCCGATCACCTGCACCCAACTGTTGGCCGCCGCGTCGACCGTGACCGGGCCGTCGAGCCCGATTTTGATCGGCCGCCCGTCGGCCGCACAGCATGTAAGCACGATTCGGGCCAGCATCGGATGCCCGTCCGATCCCTTGGTCAGGAATCCTGACATTTGCAGCGTCCGCCCGTTCAGGCTTTTCCCGCCGTCGAACACGGCCCGCGACGCATAGTCGAGCAGCCCGACCTGCGCCGGATCGCCTGGCGGCAGCGGCGGATAGTTTGAGTCGCCGGACTGCAGCGCCACACTGCCCGCCTGCCCGGCCGAGTAGGCCCCGAGGGCCGGCGGCGTCACCAACAGCAGCCCGAGCACCGGCAGGACCAGCAGCCAGCCGATTTTCGGCTCGTGATGCCCGTGGCCGTGCCCGTCGTCGTCGTGATCGTCGTGCGCATGCGCTGGGGGGCGCAACTCGTACCAGATGGTCATGACCGCGGCCGCGATCAGCAGCACCCCGGCGACGATCAGGTAGGGCTTGAGGCCGGCCTTCACATAGCGCAGGAAGACATCGGTGAGCGTCACCTTCAGCAGCGACCCGCCCAGCAGCAGCATCACGACCGCCTGGCTCAACCTGCTCACAGCAGCACCGCCCCGAACCCGGCACCGACCACGATCGCCGCGACCAGCGTGGCCGGCGCGAACCGGAACGCGAACCGCCGCCCGAACACCCCGGTCTGCATCGCGATCAGCTTGAGGTCGACCATCGGCCCCACGACCAGGAACACCAGCCGTGACGTCAGCGAGAACTGCGACAGCGACGCCGCCACGAACGCATCGGCCTCACTGCAGATCGACAGCAGCACCGCGAGCAGTGCCAGCCCGATCACCGAGATCACCGGCTGCCCGGCCACGCTCTGCAGCCACGCCCCAGGCACGAACACGTTGATCGTTGCGGCCGCCGCCGCTCCCGCGACCAGGAACCCGCCCGCGTGCAGGATGTCGTGCCGGCATGCCGACCAGAACGCCCGGCCGCGCGACAAATCGTCGAGATCGGGCCGATGAGGCAGCTTGATCCACTCATCGCGCCCGAGCCGCATCCACAGCCAACCCATGGCCACCGCGACGAATAGGCTGGCCACGCCCCGCCCGATCGCCATCTCGGGCCGCCCGGGGAACGCCACCACGGTCGCCGTCAGCACGATCGGGTTGATCGCCGGCGCCGCCAGCAGGAATGCCAACGCGGCGGCCGGAGTCACCCCGCGCCGGATCAGCGACCCGGCGATCGGCACACTCCCGCACTCGCAGCCCGGCAGCACGACCCCGGCCAGCCCCGCCGCCGGAACCGCGAGCGCCGGATGCCGGGGCAACGCCTTGGCCCAGAACGCCCGCGGCACGAACACCGCGATCACCGCCGACAGCACCACCCCGAAAACCAGGAACGGCGCCGCCTGCACCAGCACCGACACGAACACCGTGGTCCACGTCTGCGCCCGCTGCCCGGAAACCAGCCCGCCGAGCGGCCCCCGGAACAGCACCAGCACGACCAGCGCCGCCGCCAGCACCTCGAGCGACCCGATCCGCCGCCGACGCTTGGGCGCGACGGTCTGGGGCGCCTCGGGCAGCGCCACCCTCTCGATCACTTCCGGTGGGTTCACTCAGAGCTCCAGTCGGCTGGTATTCGCCGTTCCAAAATACCGGTCCGGCGGCGGGCGCCGCCTTTATCCACAGGCCGTTTTCCGTACGGCCTGCCGACGCGACCACATATCCACATGCGAATTATTGCGACTTGACATGGCCACAGCGTTTGTCGTGAACCCTCCGTGCCGATTCCGCTACATTCCGCAATAAGGTCGCGGACTGTGGATTTCGGCGCGAAGTTGTCGGACCGAAGCGCTTAGATCGACCCCTCCCGAAACAGGGTGGGGGAGGCGGCGCGGCGATCGGAAACCGGGCGCCGGCCGGAAACGGTGGGTGGCCGTCGCGCCGGCCGAAACCGTGGGAGAGGCGCGCCGGCCGGAGACCGTGGGCGAGGGGGCGCGGCGGTTGGAAGGCGTTAAGGGAGGCGGCGCGGCGGTTGGAAGGCGGTAAGGGAGGCGGCGCGGCGGTTGGAAGGCGGTAAGGGAGGCGGTGCGGCGGTTGGAAGGCGATGGGGATGTGGCGTCGGCCGGGAGGCGGTAAGGGAGGCGGTGCGGCGGTTGGAAGGCGATGGGAATGTCGCGTCGGCCGGAAGCCCGGGTGAGGCAGGTGGGCCGGAAACCGGGTGGGAGACGCCGTGGCGGGCCGAAACGGGCCGCGGACGGGGTGGCGGCGCTGGGCGGCGCATCGTCTGGGCCAAGTGGGAGAACGGCTACCCCGGCCCTTTCCGGCCGCGCCGCTCGGAGCCCTGACCCGGCCGGGCACGCCGCGACCACGTCCCGGCCGACGGGGACATCGGCCACGATCGTTGCCCTCACGACCTAGGGTCAACCATGTGAAACGGCCCGCCGCGGCGCAGACCGCCTTCGGTCCTATGGTGATTGCCGCCTGTGAGCACGCGCGGCCGCCCGGTCAGCGGTTGTTCGACGATCCCGACGCCGCCCGCATTCTGCCCGCCGGACCGCGCGTGATTGCCCGCCTCTGCCGGTGGAAGCCGGCCTACGCGCTGCTCAGGAACGCCACCGACCGGGAGGCGCCCGGCCTCTGGGCGAGCATGCTGTGCCGCAAGCGGTACGCCGACGACCAGGTCCGCGCCGCGCTGCGGGACGGGATCCGGCAGTTCTTGTTCCTCGGGGCCGGGCTCGACACGCGGCCCTACCGGCTGGTGCTGCCGGCCGGTGCCCGCGCGTTCGAGGTGGACCTGCCGGCCAACATTGACCTCAAGCGCCGCCGCCTGGCCGCGGCCTACGGCGGGGCGCCGAGTGGTACGACGCTGATCGGGGCCGACCTCGAAGAGGGTGATCTTGCCGCGAAGCTGAACGGGATGAGCAGCGAACCGACGATGGTCGTCTGGGAAGCCGTCACCCAGTACCTGACCGAGGAGGGCGTACGCGGAACGCTGGCTTCCTTGGCCGGGCAGGCGGCCGGAAGCCGGCTCATTTTCACCTACATCCGGCGTGATTTCCTCGACGGCACCGACGAGTTCGGCGCCGGGGCCATGCGCCGGCGGTTCGTCACCGAGCAGCGGATCTGGCATTTCGGGCTCCGGCCGGGCGAGGTTGCCGGCTTTCTGCGCGACTACGGCTGGACCGAGCGCGAACAGGCGGGCCCGGCCGAATACGCCGAGCGCTATCAGGCGAACGATGTTTCGCCGGTCGAACGGTTCGTCTACGCCGACCGGTAGCGATATGTGAATAGGTGCTGAATAACGCGCCCACATAGTTATCTCGCCATTAGACGATAATTTTGTAAACGATTATCGTCCCCACCGTGATGCACGCCGGCACCAAACGAAAAATCATCCTGAGCGCGGCTCTGTTATTGGGCCTGGCCGCTTGCGGCCACCCCGCAAACAGCGCCGCCGCCACAACGCTCGCGGTCGTCGCCACCACCCCGCAGGTCGCCGACTTCGTCCGCAACATCGGGGGCGCCGACGTGGCCGTTACCCAGATCATCAAGGCGGGCGTCGACCCGCACGAATACGAGCCGACCCCGGCCGACATCCGGGCGATCAGCCAGGCGAAGCTGGTCGTGAAGAGCGGTGTCGGCCTCGAACGCTGGCTCGACCAGACGATTCAGTCGGCCGGTTTCAGTGGTCCGGTCGTCGATTCCAGCCTCGGTGTGCCGCTGCGTAAAGGCGACGACGAGACCACGGACGGCGACCCGCACATCTGGCACAACCCCCGGAACGCCAAGATCATGGTCACCGACATCGAGAAGGGTCTCGCGAGCGCCGATCCGGGGCACGCCGATGCGTACGCCAGGAACCTGGCCGCCTATGCGGCCCAGCTCGACCACCTCGATGCCGATAACGTCGCGGCTTTCGCCCGGCTCCCCGCCGACGACCGGAAGCTGGTCACCAATCACGACGCATTCGGCTACTACGTCGACCGTTACCACCTGCAGTTCGTCGGATCCGTGATCCCCAGCATGGACACCTCGGCCGAACTGTCGGCGAAGCAGCTCGACGATCTGGTCGCGAAGATCAAGGCGACCGGCGCCAAGGCCATTTTCACCGAGAGCTCGCTGCCGCCGAAAACCGCCGACGCGATCGCCCGGCAGGCCGCGGTCAAGGTGATCGGGGGCGACGACGCCCTGTACGGCGACAGCCTCGGCCCGGCCGGCAGCCCCGGCGCGACCTATCTCGGCGCCGAGGAGCACAACACCCAGGTGATCGTGTCGGCGCTGGGAGGCTGAGATGCGCTACGCGGACGTGACCGTCGGCTATCGCGGCACCCGGGTGCTCACCGGCGTCGATCTGACGCTCGGGAAAGGTGAGCGTCTGGTGCTGGTCGGCCCGAACGGCGCCGGCAAGTCCACCCTGATCAAGTCGATGGTCGGGCTGGCCGACGTGCTCGGGGGCACCGCCGTGGTGCCGCGCCGGGAAGAATGCGGCTACGTCCCCCAGGTCGGGGAACTCGACGCGAGTTTCCCGGTCACCGCCCGGCAGGTGGTGCTGATGGGACGCTACCGGCGGATCGGCTGGTGGCGGCCCACCGGCCCGGCCGACCGACAGGCGGCGCGGGAGGCGCTCGACCGGGTCGGGCTGGGCGACCAGGGCGGACGCCCGTTCGGGGTGCTCTCGGGCGGGCAGCGGCAGCGGGTTCTGCTCGCCCGGGCCCTGGCCGCCGAGCCGCGGCTGCTGCTGCTCGACGAGCCGTTCAACGGCATCGACGTGGTCAGCCAGGAGACGATCCTCGGGGTGCTCCGGGCGGTGACCGAGGCCGGCACGGCACTCGTGCTGAGCACCCACGACCTCGCGCTCGCCCGCGAACTGGCCGACGTGGTCTGCCTCGTCAACGGCCGCCAATGGGCGGCCGGCCCACCGGGGGTCACCCTCACCGCGGAAACGCTTTCCCGGGCGTACGGCGTGCCACCCGTGCCGGTGCAGACGTGATCACACCTTTCGCCGTACCGTTCATGGCCCGGGCCCTCGCCGAGCTGACCCTTCTCGCCCTGGTCGGCGGCCCGGTCGGGGTTTTCGTCTTCGTCCGCCGGCTGTCGTTCGTCTCCGACGCGCTGACCCACACGGTGTTTCCGGGCGTGGTCGTCGGGTTCCTGGCCGGCGGCCTCCACGGGGTGGTCCTCGGAGCCCTGGTCGCGGCGCTGGCCACCGCGGTCGTGCTGACGGCGCTCAGCCGCGGGCGGGGGCTCTCCGACGACGCGTCCACGGCCGTCGTCCTGACGGCGATGTTCTCGATCGGTGTTGCGCTGGTGTCACGCCGGGCGACGTACACGTCGGACCTGACGGCCTTCCTGTTCGGGCGCCTCCTGACCGTGACCCCGCAGCAGCTGGCCGAGACCGCCGCCCTGGCGGCGGTCATCCTGGGCATGCTGGCGTTCGCCGCCCGCGCGTTGCTGTTCCGAGCGTTCGACCCGGCCGGGGCCCGGGCGGCCGGCTTCCGGATCGGATTGCTCGACCTCTGGCTCAACGTGATCGTCGCGCTCGTGGTCGTCGCCGCGGTGCGCGCGGTCGGCACGTTCCTGGTCGTCGCCCTCCTCATCGTGCCGGCCGCCGCGGCCCGCTCGGTGACCCGCCACCCGGCCGCGATGGCCGTGGTCGGCAGCGTGCTGATTCTGCTCGCCGGCTACGGCGGCCTGCTGATCAGCTGGATCGCCTCGGTCGACCACGGCATCGCGCTGACCTCGGCGTCGGCGGTCGTGCTGCTGCTCGTGGCGGCCTACCTCGTTCTGCTCCCGGTGCGCCTGACCTCCAGGGGCGCCCGGTGAGCTGGTGGGATGACGCGGTTCACCGGGCGATGGCCGAGGTCGTGCTGGCCGGTGCGCTGGCCGGGTCCGTCGGGGTGCAGGTCGTGCTGCGCCGGTTGTCGTTCTTCACGATGGCGCTGACCCACGCGACGTTCCCCGGGGTGGTCGCCGCCACCCTGATCGGGGTCGACGTGCTGGCCGGCGGCATCGTGGCCGGGGCGGTGGTGGCGCTCGGTGTTGCCGCACTGAGCCGCCGCCCCGGTCAGAACGCCTCGGCCGCGACCGGGGTCCTGCTGTCGGCCGGGTTCGCGCTCGGCGCCGGCCTGGTCGCCACCCGCAGCGGCTTCAGCCGCGACCTGTCCTCGCTGCTGGTCGGCTCGATCCTGACCGTGAGCGGCCCCGACCTGATCGTCACCGCGATCGTCGTGGTCGCGGTGGCCGGAGTCCTGGCCGGGTGCGCCCGCCCGCTGGCCTTCGTGGGCTTCGACCCGACCGGCGCCCGCGCGGCGGGCTTCCGCACCGGCATCTGGGACGTCGTTCTCCTGCTGACCATCGAGGTCGCGGTGGTCACGGTGGTGCCGGCGGTCGGCACGATCCTCGCGATCGCGCTGATCGTCGCCCCGGCGGCCGCCGCCCGGCAGTGGACCTCACGCCGGCCGGCGATGACCGGCTTGGCGGTCCTCCTCGCCGTCACCGGCGGGCTTTTCGGCCTGTACGCGTCGGCACGCTGGAACATCGCCGCCGGAGCCGCCATCGCCCTAACGGTCACCGCGATCCTGCTCGTGTCGTCGGCCGCGCGCTGGGCCGTGAGTCCATCCGGCATCGGCCGGACGCGGAACACGCTACGACGCCGCGACGTCCTGAGTGGGCCGGAGGCGCAACGAGGAGAGCCACGTCGTCGTGGGGTTCACGCGGCCGGGGAAGCGCTCCACCATGCGGGTGAAGAACTCGAACCGGGTCCCGGACGACTCGAGAATCCGCATGGCCTCGTCGAGGTAGCGGCGGGTCTCGTCGATGTCGGCCGGGTCGTCGGGGCGGGTGGCGTCCTTGTGGCCGGCCACGACGTGGCGGGGGTGGAGGGCGGCGACGCGGTCGAGGGCGTCGCGCCAGGCGGCGGCACCACCGTCCGCGGCGTCGGCCAGGTAGAGGTGGACGTTGTTGCAGACGACGTCGCCGGCCACGACCAGGCCGAGTTCGGGCACGTGCAGGACGCTGATGTCGCCGGTGTCGCTGTGACCGACCTCGATCGGGACGACCGGTGAGCCGTCGATGGTGAACGGGTCCGGGTCGATCTCGAAGTCGAGCGGCGATGCCGGAAGCTGACCCGGGAACAGGGCCGCCCAGAGCGGGCCGGGGGAGCCCGCGCCGAAATGCGGGCGGCGGTCGCCGGGGTGGCGTGGCCGCGCGCCGACGGGAACCGCTCCAGCAGCCGGACCGTGGCGAGCCAGTGATCGGCGTGCCCGTGCGTCAGGTAGACGGCCTTCAGGCGTACGCCGAAGGTCGCAAGCCAATCGGCCAGCGCGTCGCCCTGGGCCCGACGGGCCGGGCGCCGAGCGGGCTGGGGCCGACGGGCCGGATGCCGAGCGGGCTGGGGCCGACGGGCCGGATGCCGAGCGGGCTGGGGCCGATCCGAGCGAAGGTGAGCCGACGGCTGGGTTCGGTTACAGCGGCGAACTGAAACTGAAGGCCGGCCCCGACGGCCAAATGCAATACCGGCCGGCCGGTGAGGACGGCCGGGCGATCGCCGAACTCGTTGCCGCCGAGATCCTCCTCGCTCAGGCCCGCGGCACCTGGCCCCACCTCAAGACCTGCGCCAACCTGGCCTGCGGGGTGTGCTTCTACGACACCTCGCCCAACCGCTCCCGCGTCTGGCACGACACCAAGACCTGCGGCAACGTCAGCAATCTGCGGGCGTCCCGGGCCCGCCGCCGAACCGGCTAGGCCAAGTCCGGACGATGAGTTCTGGTCGATGTCCCGGAGTGGTCGGCGGGGTGAATTGACGGACAAGGCGCGGGCCGTGACCGAACTGCTGCTGCCGGAACGGCCGGTGGCGCAATCACCGCCAGGTGATCAACGGGAGCCTCTGGAAGCTGCGCACGGGACCTGCCGAGAGGGTGTGGGCGGTGGAAGACCTGCCACGAACGATTGCGGCGGTGGAACGATGATGGGATCTGGGCGCAGGTTGACGACGGGCGGCCTCGCGGTCGAGGTGGGCCGTTGTCGGTGCTGCCCTACCGCGGTTCAGTGCCGGGGACAATCCAATCTGCCGGGTTCGACAAAGCTCAAGCAATGGACGCGCTATGCCGAACGCGCTGTCCCCGGGTCAGACCTCGATGTGCGAGCCCATGATGACCGTACGTTCGCGGGGCAGGCCGAAGTGCTCGGCCGCGTCGGCGGTGATGTGGGAGGTGGCGATGAACAGGCGTTTGCGCCAGTCGGCCATGGTTGAGGCCTCGCCGCGGCGTAGTTCGATCTTGGACAGGAAGTATGAGGCGTGTTCCAGGTCGAGGCGGCCCTCGGTCGAGCCGGGGTCGAGGGCGCGCAGCACCGCGGGCAGGTTCGGCGTTTCGATGTAGCCGAAGCGGACCGTCACGTGGCTGATCCCGTCGTCGGCGTAGCCGAGGTCGTCGGCCACGATGCGCTCGTCGGACGGCACCCGGGGCACCGGATCGGTCTGGATCGCGATGATCAGCACGTGCTCGTGGCGTACGTGATTGTGTTCGACGTTGGCCCGCATGGCCAGCGGCGCCGTCTCCTTGCCCCGGTTGAGGAAGACCGCGGTGCCCGGCACCCGGACCGTCGCCGACGGGTTGTCGCGCAGCTCCTCGATGAACTCGCGCAGCGAACCCTCGCGCTTCTTGCGCTCGGCGGTGACGATCGCCCGGCCGCGCTGCCACGTGATCATGACCGTGAACGCGGTGAGGCCGATCAGCAGCGGCAGCCAGCCGCCGTGTACCAGCTTCGTCAGGTTGGCGGCCAGGAAGATCAGGTCGACCAGCAGCAGCGGGGTCGCGCCGGCGATCAGCACCCACTTCGGGGTGTGCCAGCGCTGGCGGGCGACGAAGAAGAACAGCAGGGTGGCGATGGTGATCGTGCCGGTCACCGCCATGCCGTACGCGGCGGCCAGCGCGGCCGAGGTGCGGAACGCGAACACCAGCGTGAGCACCGAGACGAGCAGCAGCCAGTTGATCCACGGTACGTAGATCTGGCCCATCGTCGCCTCGGACGTGTGCTGCACGCGCAGGCGGGGCAGGTAGCCGAGCTGGGCCGCCTGCGCCGTCACCGAGTAGGCGCCGGTGATGACCGCCTGGGCCGCGATGACCGTCGCGGCGGTGGCCAGGAAGACCATCGGCAGCCGGCCCCAGGCGGGCAGCAGCAGGAAGAACGGGCTGCTCAGCTTGGCCGGGTCCTGCAGCACGATCGCGCCCTGCCCGAAGTAGCTGAGCGTGCAGGCCGGCAGGACCAGGAGCAGCCAGCCGCGGACGATCGCCCTGCGGCCGAAGTGGCCCATGTCGGCGTACAGGGCCTCGGCGCCGGTGATCGACAGGACGACGGCGGCGAGGGCGAAGAACGCGATGTCGAAGTGTCCGACCAGGAAGCCGACCGCGTATGTCGGGGACAGCGCCTTGAGGATGGCCGGGTGCTTCAGGATGCCGCCGATCCCGGCCGCCCCGATGCTGGCGAACCACACGATCATGACGGGCCCGAACAGCCGGCCGACCGCGGCGGTGCCCCGGCGCTGGACCAGGAACAGCCAGATGATGATGACGGCGGTGATCGGGACGACGAGTTCGCCCAGCCTCGGCGCGACGACCTTCACGCCCTCGATCGCGGAGAGCACCGAGATGGCCGGTGTGATCATGCTGTCGCCGAGGAACAGCGAGGCACCGAAGATGCCCAGTCCGGCCATGATCAGGGCGAGTTTGCCGTTCCGCGCGCCGGACCGGCGCAGCAGCGTGATGAGGGCCATGATGCCGCCCTCGCCCTCGTTGTCGAGGCGGGTGATGAGCAGGACGTAGGTGCCGGTAACGACGATCATCACCGACCAGAAGATCAGCGAGACGACGCCGTACACGTTGTCGGCGTTGACCGGCACCGGATGCGGATCCGCCGGGCTGAACACCGTCTGCAGCGTGTAGATCGGGCTGGTGCCGATGTCGCCGAAGACGACGCCGAGCGCGCCCACCACCACCGCGAGTTTTGCCCCTTGGGGGGCGTGCCCTGTCACCGGCTGATCATAGGAGTAACAGACACACCCCAGGTCACGGACGTCGCTCTCAGCGGAGTCGTGTCACCGCATCGGCCGCCGCCCGGGCCAGGAGCGAGGCGTCCGAGCCCACGCCGACGAAGCGGAAGCCCAGGTCACGGTAGGCCGCGGCCTGTACAGCGTCGCCGGCCAGGATCCCGGCCGCGATGCCCGCATCCTTGGCCGCGGCGAGCACCTGGTCGAGCGCGGCCACGAAGTCCGGATGATCGAAGCGTCCCGGGCACCCGAGATCGGTCGACAGGTCGCGGGGCCCGACGAACAGCACGTCGACCCCGGGCACGGCGGCGATCCCGGCCACCACGTCGGCCGCGCGCCGGCTCTCGATCTGCACGACTCCGGCGATGCCGTCGTTGGCGGTGGCCAGGCGCTCGGGGCGCAGCCCGAAGTCGTACACCCGGTTGTAGGTGGCGACGCCGCGATCGCCCTCGGGCGGGTAACGCAGGTGCCGGACCGCCGCCCGGACCTCCTCGACCGACTCCAGCCGCGGGAACATGATGCCGGCGACCCCGGTGTCGAGCAGGCGCCCGGTGCGGATGCGCTCGGCCGACTCGACCCGCGCGAGCATCGGCACCCGGCGCGCCTCGGCCGCCAGTTGCTGCTGGAGCAGTGCGCGCTCGTCGCCGCCGCCGTGTTCGAGATCGACCAGCAGCCAGTCGAAGCCGGCGACCGCGCACGCCTCGGCGGCCAGTGACGAACCGAGCCCGAGGAACGTACCGAAAAGGGTTTCTCCGGCGGAAAGCCGGTCGCGGATGTTCATCGGGCGTCCACCTTTCCGGACAGCCGTTCCACCCCTCGGAGCAGTGCCCCGTGGTCGAGCCCGCCGTCGCCCTGTGCTCGCAGGGCCGCCATGAGCTGGGCGACCACCGCACCGAGCGGGACGATCGTGCCGCTCGCCCGGGCGGCGTCGAGCATGATGCCGAGGTCTTTGTGATGGAGGTCGACCCGGAAGCCCGGGGTGAACCGCCGCTCGAGCATCGCCGCGCCTTTCCGGTCGAGCACGGTGCTGCCGGCCAGCCCGCCGCCGAGCACCCGCAGCCCGGCTTCCGGGTCGACGCCGCTGGCCTCGAGCAGCACGATCGCCTCGGCGACGAGCTCGATCGTGCCGGCCACGACCAGCTGGTTGGCCGCCTTGACGAGCTGGCCCGAACCGGCCGGTCCGACGTGCACGATCGTGGTGCCGAGGTGCTCGAGCAGCGGCCGGGCCCGGGTGACGGCCGCCGCCGGACCGCCGACCATGATCGAGAGGACACCCTCGATCGCGCCCTGCTCGCCGCCCGAGACGGGCGCGTCCAGCGCGTCGACCTGCAGCTCGGCCGCGGCCGCCGCGATCTCCTGCGCGGTCTGCGGGCGGATGGTGCTCATGTCGATCAGGATGGTGCCGGCGGTCGCGTTGGCGAGCACGCCGTCCGCCCCGAGCGCCACCTCGGCCACGTCCGGGGAGTCGGGCAGCATCGTGATCACGGCGTCGGCGCCGTGGACCGCCTCGGCGATGCTGCTCGCCGGGTGCCCGCCCGCCGCGGCCAGCCGGTCGAGCCCGGCCGGCCGGCGCGTGTGGCCGGTGACCTCGAAGCCGGCCTTGATCAGGCGCTCCGCCATCGGCGCACCCATCACGCCGAGCCCGATGAACCCGATCCTCCGCATGAGCACCCCGTCCAGATATGTGGATCTAGTCTTGATGATGGATTCGATTCACGCTAGGGGAGAGCGGCGTCGTCGGTCAAGTCCAAGTATGTGGACGACTGTTACGTACGCGGATCCCTGCTATGCTCGCTGCCCGTCGGGTCCGAGCATCGGGAGGCATCGATGGCGCAGCGCATTCTCATCACCGGCGGGGCGGGCAAGGTCGCCACGTCGTTGCGGCCGCGGCTGGCCGCCGAAGGGCGCACACTGCGCCTGTTCGACGTGGTGCGGCCGTCCGGCCTCGACGGCACGGGTCCGGAAGAGGTGGTGCTGGCGTCCCTCGCCGACCACGACGCGGTGCTCGCCGCATGCGAGGGCGTCGACGCGATCGTGCACCTGGGCGGCCAGAGCAAGGAGGCCGACGCCGGCGAGGTGCTGCGCGCCAACGCCCTCGGCACGTACAACCTGCTCGAGGCGGCCCGCAAGCACGGCATCACCCGGGTGATGATCGCGTCGTCGACCCACGCCGCCGGCTTCCACGCCCGTGACGACGCCCGCTACCCGGACGGCCTGCCCGCCGACCTGCCGCCGCGCCCCGACACCCTGTACGGCTGGAGCAAGGCCTCCATCGAGGCGCTGGCCAGGCTCTACGTCGACCGTTTCGGCCTCGACATCATCTGTGTCCGGGTCGGCCTGTGGTTCCCGGTCCCGCCGGCCAACCGCGGCCTGGCCACCTGGCTCTCCCCGGACGACGGCGCTCGCCTGGTCGAGGCGTGCCTGTCGGCGCCCAGCCCGGGTTTCCGCCTGGTGTGGGGCGTCAGCCGCAACACCCGCCGCTGGTGGTCGCTGGCCGAGGGCGAGGCGATCGGCTACTACCCGAAGGACGACGCCGAGATCTTCGCCGCCGAGCGCATCGCCGAGCTGGGCGAGCCCGACTTCCGGAACGACCCCGAACTCAACCGCGTCGGCGGCTGGTGGTGCGACTGGCCGCTCTCCCAGCGCATGGGCTAGCTGCCCCGCAATCTGGGTCATAATGGACAGCTGTGACCTCGTCGGTGCGAAAACTGTTGATCGTGGTGGCGCTGGCCGCATGCGCCGCGGCAGTGGGGTGGATGTACTGCGGCAAGGACCTGGTCGGCAGCGCGAACGTCATCGGCGGCCTGGCCGGCGTGGCCGCGTTGATGCTGGCCGTGGCGGCTCTGTGGCCGAAACGTCTCCCGTCGGCGGAGACCGCCGACGGGCGTCTGGGCCGGGCCGCCGAATATCTGGCCCGCGAGACCTTGTCGGTGTGGCGGAAACAAGCCAAAGCCCGCCGGGTCACGACGCCGGCGCCGGCTCTGGTGGCGTGGCGCTGGGCCGGCTCGGAGGTGGCGGCACCGGCGGCCGAACTGATCACTGGTCAGGGCCGGCCGGCGCTGCTCACCCAGGGCGAGGTGACGAGGCTTCGCGAGCTGTATACGGGGTTGCCGGCGCCGGGCCGGGTGGTGATCCTGGGCGGCCCCGGAGCGGGTAAGACCACGGCGATGCTGCTGCTGTTGATCGACGTGTTGTCCCATCGATCGGCGGGGGACGCCGAACCGGTTCCGATGTGGCTGACCATGGGCAGCTGGAAGCCGGAGGTGGCACTGCCGGACTGGATCGCGACGGTGCTCAACCGCGATTTTCCCGGTCTGGCCGGCTATGCCGGCCGGGACACCGCCGCGACACTGCTGCGCACCGGCCGGATCGCGTTGTTCCTGGACGGCCTGGACGAGCTGCCCGAAGACCTGCGCGGCCCGGCGCTGCACGCGATCGACGAGGCCGCGCTGGGACTGCCGATCGTGCTGACGAGCCGGCCCGGCGAATACCGGGCGGCGACCGGTTCGCACCGTCTGTGGAACGCCGCGGTCGTCGACCTGCTGCCCGTCGACATCGAGGACGCCTGCACGTTCCTGCTCAACCAGCAGGTCGGTGCCCGCCGCGAAGCGTGGGAGAAGGTCACCGACCATCTCCGGCAGCACCCCGAGAGCGTGGCCGCACGGACTCTGCGCGACCCTCTCGCCCTGAATCTGGCCCGGGACACCTACACCACCACTGAGGCCACTCCCACCGACCTGCTTCACTACCCCAACCCGCAGGCCTTGCGACGGCATCTGCTGATCCGCGTGCTCACCCTCGCCTACCCCGACCCCGACGAGCACGCATACGCCGTTTACTGGCTGACCTGGATCGCTGCCCGCATGGCTCACAACCGGGACATCTACTGGTGGGAGCTCCCGGCCTGGATGCCGCATGTTCGCCGTGTGCCGGAGACAGTGCTCTGCTTCGCGAGCGGATTGGTCGGCGGCCTCGCGGGCGGCCTGTCGGCCGGGCTCGAGAGCGGTCTCGTCGGCGGAACCGCCTTCACGTTCGCGGTCGCGTTCGCGGGGCGGCGAGGGAGCGAGCCGCAAGCGATGACCGCGTGCCGGCCGACCCGGCGGGCACTCGCCGGCGGTGTCGCCGTCGGGCTGGTCGGGACGGTTGTCGGCACTTACCTGGGCGCCGTTGCGTCGGAACACCTGAACGGACCGATGTTCGGGCTGGTGGTCGCGGTCGTCTGCGTTCTCGTCGGTTCCCTGGCCGGCCGGCTCGCCGGCGGGCTGGCCGGCCGGCGAGGAAACGAACCCCAGACGGTCACGGTGCGCCGGCCGACGCGCCCGGAATTTCACACGATCGTGCGCATCGCTCTCACGAGCGGTCTCGTGAGCGGACTCGCGATGGGACTACTGGGCGGGCTCGTGATCGGGCTCGTGATCGCGTCTGCGGACGGGCCTTCGGACGGACTCGTGCAGGGCCTCCTGTTCGGTTTCCGGATCGGAGCTGCGTTCGGGCTCCTGGGCACGCTGGTGGTCGGGCTCACGTTGGTCTTGAACCTCTGGCGCAAGCCCGTGCCGACCGCGGACGCCGTCAACCCGGCCCACTCCCACCGCGTTGATCGTCGCCGCAGCATTGTGTTCGGAGTGGCCGGCGGCATGGTCATCGGGCTCATGACCGGGGCCGCGTGCGGTGCGCCGTTCGGGCTGATGGCCGCCTTGGCGTCCGGGCTCGTGATCGGGCATGGGCCGGCCTATGCCCTGGCCGTCGCCGAGATGCGATCGGCGTTGCGCGGCCGGTCGGTCCGCTTCATGTCGCTGCTGCGGATCGCCTCGGAGCGTCAGGTGCTGCGGCAGGCCGGAACGGTCTACCAGTTTCGGCACGCGGCCCTGCAGGACCTGCTCTCCACCGGCGAGAGTGCCCTGGCCGCGTCGCGCCGGCTGAATCGCACCAGGGTCGGCGGGCGCGTCCTCGCCCGCGGCGTCCGCCGGCGCCGGAAAGTCCGGGCGGACTAGCGGATGCCGTCGCGGCGGAGGGTTCGGGCCAGGGCCTCGGTGTGTTTGGTGACCGCTGCCACGACCTGCTCGACGTGGTCGCCGGTGGCCAGGTGGGCCGGCATCGAGCAGGAGATCGCGTCCGAGGCCGGGATGCGGTAACCCACGGCCACGGCCACGCACGCGACGCCCTCGGTGTTCTGCTCGCGCTCGAAGGCCCAGCCCCTCTTGCGTACGGCATCAAGCTCGGCGTGCAGCGCCGAGCGATCCGTGATGCTGTGCGGTGTCAGCCCCTCGAGGTCGGCCGGGAGCAGGGCGTCGATCTCGGCCTCGGTCAGGTCGGCCAGCAGGGCCTGGCCAAGCGCTGTCACATTGGCGGGCAGGCGGCGGCCGACCCGCTGGACCAGCCGGACCGTGTCGCGCGACTCGCGGCTCGCCAGGTAGAGAACGTGGGCCTCGTCGCGGCGGGCGTAGTGGATCGTGTAGCCGATCTCGCTGCGCAGGTCCTCGAGGGTCTCGTAGGCGAAGCGCAGCGCCGGGTCGCGGTCGAGGTAGGCCGTGCCCGAGAGCAGCGCGTGCGGTCCGACGCCGAAGGCCGAGCCGCTCTCGTCGGCCTCGACCCATTTGAGCTCGCGCAGCGTGCGGACCAGCGCGTGCAGGCTGGAGCGCGGGTAGCCCATGCGCTCCTGCAGCTCGGACAGGGTGAGCCGGGTCGGTGAGGCGGCCAGCGTCTCCAGGATCTTCACGGTGCGCTCGGCCGACTTGACCGGGGACACGTCATTTACGGCCAGTGATACCTCAGACATGGATCCCAACCATCGTGGTCGATTGTTTCGGGACTGTTGACGGTCATCATACCGGCGGTTAGCTTGTGCGTACTCAGGTTCCACAAACGCAAATTACGTCCACATACTTAGACGGGAGGCAGGCACGTGGCTGGGAGGAGAGCGCTCGCGGTGGCGGTGGCCGCCGTCGTCGCGGCCGGCGGCCTGGTGGCGTGCGGCAGCGACAAGCCGAAGGCCGACGCCAGGGCCGAGCTTCAGATCTGGGTGCGTAAGCCCCCCGGGTCGAACACCGAGAAGACCGACGTCCAGCTGGCCGCGAAGTTCACCGCCGAGACCGGCATCCCGGCCAAGGTCACCGCGCTGTTCGACGACTTCGAGACCAAGCTGCAGCAGGCGGCGGCCCAGAAGCACCTGCCCGACATCGTCATCAACGACACCGACCAGGTCGGCACGCTGGTGAAGCAGGGCATCGTCACGCCGGTCGACAAGAGCACCTTCACCGGCGCGGCCGACCTGACCGCGTCGTCGTGGCAGGCGGCGACCGCCTCGGACGGCAAGATCTACGGCGTACCGTTCTCGCAGCAGTCGTACGCCCTGCTGATCCGCAAGGACTGGCGCACCAGGGTCGGCCTGCCCGAACCCCAAAGCTGGGCCGATCTCGACGCGCTGGCCAAGGCGTTCACGACCAAGGATCCGGACGGCGACGGCAAGGCCGACACGTACGGCTACGTCATCCCCGGCTCGACCAAGCGCGGGTACATGTCGTGGTACTTCTCGACCTGGCTGTGGTCCAACGGCGGCGACTTCCTCAGCGGCAAGCCCGGGGCGTACACGCCGGCGATCAACAGTCCGCAGTCGGTGGCCGCGGTCGACGAGCTGAAGAAACAGTTCTGCACCGACAAGACCGTGGTGCCGGGCTCGATCACCGCGCAGACGACCGACGCGCACCCGCTGTTCGAGTCGGGCAAGGGCGGCATCTATCTGACCGGGCCCTACAACATGGCCCGCTTCGACAAGAATTTGGGCAAGGACAAGTACGAGGTGGTCGCCCTGCCGGCCGGACCGCAGGGCACGTCGCCGGCCACGCTCGGCGAGGGCGAGAACGTCTATCTGATGGCCGGCTCGAAGAACCCGGCCGGGCAGCTGAAGTTCGCCGAGTTCGCGACCTCGGTCGAGGGCCAGACGATCGGCATGGCGGGCACCACCGACGGCAACGTGGTCCGGTCGCCGGTCAACAGCAAGGTCAACACCGATGACGTACGGCACGACCCGCGCTGGACGCTCTACGGTCAGCTGCTCCAGCAGCACGCACACTATGCACCGGCCGTGCCGGACTGGGCGCCGTTCCGCCAGGACTCGGCCGACACCCTGAACGCGATCGCGTCCAACTGCTCCCTGGACGTGAAGTCGCAGCTCGACAAGCTCGCCGGCACCTTCAACGACGAGCTTTCCAAGCAAGGGGCGAAGGCGTAATGACGCTGACGTCGACCGCGCCGGCCACTTCGGACGCCCCGGCGTCCGGAAGGCCGGCGCGGCCGCATTTTTCTTCGGTACGCCGCCACTACTCGGCCTGGCTGTTCCTGGCGCCGGCGCTGATCCTGTTCGCGGTCTTCAAGTTCGTGCCGATGATCCGGGCGATCAGCATGAGCTTCAAGAACGTCCGCCCCTACCTCGGCGACCAGTGGGTCGGCCTGGACAACTACCGCTCCGTTCTTACGGACGGCTCATTCCTGTCCGCCTGCTGGCACACCGCGGTGATCGCGGTCGCGCAGACCGGTGGCTCGATGCTGGTCGGCCTGATCCTGGCCCTGCTGCTCGAGGGCACGGCGCGTCACCTGTGGATCGTCCGGACGGCCGTCTTCCTGCCCACGGTCACCGCGATGGCCGTGGTCGCGGCTCTGTGGCGGATCATCTACTACCCGGCGGCCGACGGCGCGCTCAACTCCGTCATCGGCTGGCTCGGGCTGGGCCCGTCGCAGTACCTCGACTCGCCGCACACCGCGTTGCTGAGCGTGCTCGGCGTCGGCATCTGGCGCAGCGCCCCCTACGACATGATGATTTTCCTGGCCGGGCTGGCCGGGGTCGACCGCACGCTCTACGAGGCGGCCGAGGTCGACGGCGCGTCCATCCGGCAGCGGCTGACCAGCGTCACCTTCCCCGCGCTGCGCCCGGTGTTCGGGATCGTGCTCACGTTGGCGGCAATCCGCGGGCTGCGCGTCTTCACCGAGATCTACCTGCTCACCAACGGCGGCCCGAACGGCTCGACCGAGGTCGTCATGACGTTGGTCTACAAGCTCGGCCTGGAACGCAACGAGCTCGGCGTCGCCTCGGCCGGTGCCATGCTCCTGCTGGTCGCGACCGTCGTGCTGACGCTTCTGACGCAATACCGGCGCCGGAGGGCGGTCCGATGAACCGGCGGATGGACACCGCCCTCGGCCTCGGCGGGGTGCGCGGGCCGCTCGGCGCGGCCGTGAAGACGGTCGTTTACGTTGTCGTCGTCTTCGTTTTCGCCGGCCCGCTGCTCGCCCTGCTCGTCAGCGCGTTCGGCAAGATCACCGACCCGACGAAGCTCTCGCTGGTCCCGCACGGCTTCACGATCGACAACTTCACCGAGGCGTTCCACCAGGGCGTCCTGCGCTATCTCGCGAACTCGCTGATCGTGGTGGGTGGCGGGTTGCTGCTGCAGATCCTGGTGAGCATCTCGGCCGCGTACGCCCTGGCCCGCAAGCAATTCCCCGGAATGCGCCTCGTCGTTCTCCTGATTCTGTCGACCATGATGCTGCCCGAGGAGATCCTGGCGATCCCGCTCTCGCTGGTGCTCGCCGACGTGCCGGTCATTCACATCAACCTGATCGGCACGCTGGCCGGCATGATCGTGCCGCTCGGCGCGTGGGCGTTCTCGATCCTGGTGATGACCGAGTTCATGAAGGAGGTGCCGGTCGAGCTGGAGGAGGCGGCCCGCCTCGACGGCGCCGGTGACCTGCGGATCTTCTTCTCGGTCGTGCTGCCGCTGTGCCGGCCTGCGCTCGGCGTCATCGGCATCTTCGGCTTCAACATGATCTGGGACCAGTACGTGCTGCCGCTGCTGGTGGCCACGGACTCGTCGAAGTTCACGCTCGTCCTCGCGCTGCGCAGCCTTCGAGCGGATGACACCGTCGGCACCGGTGTCGTGATCGCGTCGGCACTGCTGGCCCTGCTGCCGTCGGTCATCGCCTTCCTCGCGCTGCAACGCCAGTTCATGCGGGGCCTCACCTCGGGAGCCGTCAAGGGATGAAGATTCGCGACGTTGTGGTCACGCCGATCGCCTTTCCCGATCCGCCTCTGCTGAACTCGGCCGGGGTGCACGAGCCGTGGGCGCTGCGGACCGTGGTGCAGGTCTTCGCCGATTCGTGCACCGGTCTGGGGGAGACCTACGGGGATGCGCCGCACCTCGCCCTGGTGGAATCGGCCGCGGCCGCTCTGCGCGGGCTCGACATCTACGACCTGTCCGAGTTGCGACGGCGGATCGGTGTCGTGCTCGGCGCCACCGACGCGCCGGACAAACACGGCTTGACGGGCGACTCCACGGCCGAGAAGACGCTTGCTCGGGTGGTGTCACCCTTCGAGGTCGCCCTTCTCGATCTTCAGGGGCAAGCCGTCGGCCGCCCGATCCATGACCTGCTCGGCGGCAAGGTCCGCGACCGCGTCCCGTTCTCGGCCTACCTGTTCTACAAATGGGCCGGCCATCCCGACGCCTCACCCGATGAGTGGGGACCGGCCCTCGACGAGGAGGGCATCGTCGCCCAGGCCGGCAAGATGATCTCCGAGTACGGGTTCGGCTCGATCAAGCTCAAGGGCGGCGTCTTCCCGCCCGACCAGGAGATCGCCGCGATCCGGGCGCTGCGCGAGGCGTTCCCCTCCCATCCGCTGCGCCTCGATCCCAACGCGGCCTGGACCGTCGGCACGTCGATCAGGGTGGCGACCGAGACCGCCGGACTCCTCGAATATCTCGAGGACCCGACCGGCGGCCGCCACGGCATGGCCGAGGTGGCGGCCAAGTCGCCGCTGCCCCTGGCCACCAACATGTGCGTGGTCGCCTTCGGCGATCTCCCGGAAGCGGTGGAACTCGGCTCGGTCGGCATCGTGCTCGCCGACCACCACTACTGGGGCGGCCTGCGCGCGTCGGCCGAGTTGGCCGCGATCTGCCGCACCTGGGGAATCGGCCTGTCCATGCACTCCAACAGCCACCTCGGCATCAGCCTCGCCGCGATGACCCACCTGGCCGCCGCGACCCCCAACCTCGACTACGCCGTCGACACCCACACGCCGTGGCAGTCCGGGGTGGACGTCGTCGCCGACCCACTGGTGATCACCGGGGGGGGTGCGCGCGTGCCGGACACCCCCGGGCTCGGGGTGACGCTCGACGAGGACGCGCTGGCCCGCCTCCACGAGAACTGGGTGCGCTGCGGCATCCGGGAACGCGACGACACCGGCTATCGGCAACGGGTCGAGCCCGGGTACGTGAAGCGGAGGCCGCGATGGTGAGCGGGCACGCCTACCCGTGGGACGTGGTGGGCGACCCCGGGTTCGCCGAGCGCGCGCCGGAGCGGGTCACCCTCGCGGCGAGCTATCACTCGACCCGGGCCGCCACCCCGCAGCACCCCGAGCACCAGATCGTCGAGGCGCGCTGGGCCGCCCTCTACCGGCCCACCCGGTCGGCGGCCTGGAAGGGCCAGGACCTCCGCCCGCTCGAACCGGACTGGGTGGCCTCGCCGGACGCCTTCGGCGACGCGGCGGCCATCCTGAAACGGGCCGGGAAGAAGGTGACGGCCTGGATCGTGCTGACGCACAACACCCGGCTGGGCACGCGACGACCGGACGTCGCGGTGGTCAATTGCTTCGGCGAGGTCTATCCGTACGCGTTGTGCCCGGCGCACACCGAGGTGCGCGACTACGCGGCCACGCTGGCCGCCGAGGCGGTACGCGACGTCGAGCTGGACGGCGTCTCGCTGGAGAGCTGCGGCCAGCTGGGCCTGTCCCACCTGGGCCACCACGAGAAGACCGACGGCGCGTGGACTCCGGCCGTGGCCGCCCTGCTGTCGATCTGCTGCTGCACGGCCTGCCAGTCCGCGTGGTCCGCGGAGGGCCTCGACCCGCCGTCGGTGGTGGCGGTCCTCCGCGAGGCCGTCCGCAACCCGGCCGCCGAGGCGTCGCCGTCCGTGCTTGCGACCCTGCTGACGATCCGGCACCGCCACACCGATCTCCTGCGGCGCCAGGTGCTGGCCGCGCTGCCGCGGCGGCTGCCGGTGACCCTGCACGCCCAGCCCGACCCGTGGGCCACCGGCCCGTCGCCCGGCCTGACCCCGACCGCCGAGGACGACGTCGACGCGCTCCTGGTGCCCTGCTGGCCGCTGAACGAGGGCAGCGTCGAAGCGGTCCGGCAGGCGTCGACCACGGGACTGCCGGTCGACGCGTACGTCACTCTGCTGTCACCCGCCCAGCCGTCCGACCTCCCGGCCCACGTCCGGCGGCTGCGCGACGCCGGCGCCGGCCGGCTGAGCCTCTACCACCTGGGTCTTGTTCCCGCCTGGCGTCAGGAACTGTTCGCCACTCTCGCCGAAGCGTTCGGTTAAGGAGTCATCGTGTATCGGAAAGCAGCGGCGCTGTTCGCCGCGGGATTCATCGTGCTCGCCTCGGGCGCGCAGGCCAGCGCGGCCAACACCGGCACCGCAACAGTGAGCATCGACGCGGCGCACCCCGGCAGCCGGCTGGCGGCCGACGCGGTCGGGCTGTCGTTCGAGGAACGTGAGCTCGGCATCGGCAACCTCGATGCGAGCAAGGGCAACATGGTCCAGCTGTTCAGGACGCTCGGCGCGAGCAATGTGCGGATCGGCGGCAACACGCTCGACCGCGACACCCTCTGGGTGCCCGCCGGGCAGCAGCCGCCCGACCCGAAGCCGGACTGGGTGCAGGACCTTGTCACGCCCAACGACATCAAGCGGCTCAAGGGCTTCCTCGACGCCACCAGCTGGCGGGCCGAGGTCGGCATCAACGTCGGCCGCTGGGATCCGGCACTCGGCCGGGACCAGGCCCGCACCCTGCAGAAGGTGCTCGGACCGAAGCTGAACTCGATCGAGTGCGGCAACGAGCCCGACCAGTGGTCCGGCAAGGGTATGGCGCCGCAGGGCTTCGACTACGCGCAGTACCACCCGCGCTGGGCCGCCTGCGCCGATGTGGTCGGCAACGGCCGGATCGCCGGCCCCGACACCGCCGGCACGTCCTCGTCGTGGGCCGCCTCGCTCGCGGCCGACGAGGGCAGCCGGATGAACATGCTGACCGTCCACCAGTACGCGTCCGGCCCCGACATCACGATCGACAAGATGCTGG
The DNA here is from genome assembly GCF_044455125.1 of Actinoplanes sp. NPDC051343. Taxonomy (NCBI): domain Bacteria; kingdom Bacillati; phylum Actinomycetota; class Actinomycetes; order Micromonosporales; family Micromonosporaceae; genus Actinoplanes; species Actinoplanes sp. NPDC051343. Next base: position 132,474 of record NZ_JBITEL010000011.1, on the reverse strand, counting down.
CGCCCGGGCAGATCACGAGCCAGCTCGGCTCGGTGGCGAGCAATCTGGCCGCGGCGAAGGCGGCCGGCCTGCCGATGCGGGTGGACGAGGCGAACTCGGCCTACAGCGGCGGCGTCGACGGGGTCAGCAACGTCTACGCGTCGGCGCTCTGGGTGGTCGACTACGGGCTGTCGATGGCGCAGGCCGGGCTCGAAGGGGTCAACATCCACGGCGGGCTCGGCGTCTGCAACGACCCGATCTGGAACGGCAAGTTCCAGCGCTACACGCCGATCTGCGCCTCGAACACCGCCTACGAACTGGCCCAGGTCTACCGGGTGATGCCGATCTACTACGGCATCTGGATGGCCCGCCAGATGGGTCCGGGTCGCTTCCTTCCGGTCACGGTCTCGTCTCAGACCAACCTTTCCGCGTACGCCGTCGCCGGCAACGACGGGCACACCCGGATCGCCCTGGTGCAGAAGGACGCGACCACAAACGCCCCGGTCCATGTGACGCTCAGCGTCGGCAAAGGCAGCGGGACCGCGAAGGTGCTGCACATGACCGGCGATGCCCTGAGCGGCACCGCGACGACGATTCAGGGATCCACCGTCGACGGCAGCGGCAGGCTCACCCCCGGCAAGCCGGACACCGCCCGGGTCTCGAAGGGGACGCTCTCGCTCGACGTCCCCTCCGGCAGCGCGACGATCGTGACGTTCTAAGGCTTACGGCCGACCGCCACCAGCGCCGTCGGCTGCAGTGGCACCTCGTCCTCCTCCGGGTCGGGGTGCCACTCGTTCGCGATGACGACGCCCGGCGGGACCAGCTCGAACCCGGTCTCCACCAGAGCCGCCAGCTCCTCCGGCGTACGCATGACGACCGGGGTGGGCGTCTTCTCGTACAGCTTGATGGCGGCCTTCAGGCCGGCCTGGCTCTCCGGTGTCCGTTCCGGTCCGGCGTGCGAAACCACGAGGTGGCTGCCCCGGGCGAGCGTGTCGCCGACCCGCTTGACGATCGAGCCGGGGTCGTCGCTGTCGGGCAGGAAATGCAGCACCGCCACCATGAGCACGGCCACCGGCTCGGCGAAGTCGAGGAAGTCGAGCACCTCCGGGTGGAACAGGATGCTCTCGGGGTCGCGCAGGTCGCCCCGCACCGCCCGGGCCCGCGGGTTGCCGGCCAGCAGGCTGCGGCTCTGCTCGACCGCGATCGGGTCGATGTCGACGTACATGATTCTGGCCGTCGGGTCGACGCCCTGGGCCATCTCGTGCACGTTGCCGACGGTCGGGATGCCCGAGCCGATGTCGAGGAACTGCCGGATGCCCTGCTGCGCCAGCCGCCGCACGGCCCGGCCGAGGAACGCCCGGTTGGCCCGGCCCACCAGCCCCGCGTTCGGGAAGACCTGCAGCGCGTTGTCCCAGAATTCCCGGTCCACCGCGAAGTTGTGCACGCCGCCCAGCGCATAGTCGTAGATCCGGGCCGCGTTGGGCACCGTGATGTCGACGCCCTCCGGCACCCACCCGTCCGATTCGGTCACCGTCAACCCCCGCTCGATCGATCGTCCTCAGTCGACCGTCAACCCTAGTGCCGATCGGCGATCCAGGGCACCACGCAGAGCGGCCCGGGATCCGACGCCGAGCTTGGGGAAGACGCGGCCGAGGTGCGAGCCGACCGTACGCGGCGACAGCAGCAGACGTTCCCCGATCTGCCGGTTGGTCAGTCCCCGCGCGGCGAGTTCGGCGACGGCCGACTCCTGCGGGGTGAGGCGTTCCGGGTCTCCGGGGCGGGTGACGCCGGTGGCGGCCAGTTCGCCTCGGGCGCGTTCGGCCCAGCGGTCGGCGCCCGTCGCCTGGAAGCCGGCCAGGGCCGACTGCAACACCGGGCGGGCGTCGCGGGGCCGTCGGTGGCGGCGCAACCATTGCCCGTACGCGAGTTCGGCCCGCGCCGGGTGCGCCGGATTCGTCTCCTGGGCGTCGTCCGCGCCGGCCGGCCCTTGCAGGGCATCCGCCAGACCGGCCCGGGAGGACACTCCGAGCTTGGGGAAGACGCCGTAGAGGTAGGTGCCGACGGTGCGGCCGGACAGGAACAGCCGGTTGCCGATCTCCTTGTTGGTCAGGCCGGTCGCGGCGAGCATGGCGATGCGCCGCTCCACCGGACCGAGGTCAGCCGCGTTGTGCATCCCGTCAGCCTGCGAACCTGGCCCGGTGCGGGGAATGCGCCGATCGACGCTCGTTTTCCCGCGCCGCCGGGTTTCGCTTAAGTCAAAATACGCTGGCCCGCGCGTTGCCAGTCCAAGATCATGAGAGCAGGATCGCCTACAAGGAGGCCCTATGTGACCGAGTTGCCCCAGCATGCCGCGCCGCACCTCGTCGGGCGGGCGCGAGAGCTGGGTGCGCTCGATGACACCCTGGCCGCGGCGGCCGCCGGGGGAGCGGCGCTGCTGGTCGCCGGCGAAGCGGGCATCGGCAAGACCGTGCTGCTCGACGAGGCGGCCGCCCGCGCGGCGGCGGCCGGCATGCGGGTGCTGCGGGCGGCCGGGGTCGAGTTCGAGGCCGGCATCAGCTTCGCCGGGCTCAACCAGCTGCTGCTGCCGGTGCTGCGCCAGGTGCCGCACCCGCCGGCGCTGCGCGTCGCGCTCGGGCTGCAGGCCGGGCCGGCACCCGACCACCTCGCGGTCTCCAACGCGGTCCTCGACGTACTGGCCTCGTCGCAGCCGGTGCTGCTGATCGTCGATGACCTGCCGTGGCTCGACCGGTCGAGCGCGCTGGTCCTCGGGCTGGTCGCGCGCCGGCTCACCGGGCTGTCCGCGGGCCTGCTGGTCGCCCAGCGCACCGGGTCGAGCAGCTTCTTCGAACAGGGCGGGCTGCCCCGGCTCGAGGTACCGCCCCTCTCGGCCGAGGCCGGCGGCGAACTGCTGCACGAACGCCACCCGCGGCTGCCGGCCCGCACCCGGCAGCGGATCCTCGACGAGGCGCAGGGCAATCCGCTGGCGCTGGTCGAGCTGCCCGCCTCGCCGGACGGCCCGGGCGGGCGGCCGGCCGCGATCGCGCAGCGGCTGCAGGAGGTGTTCGCCTCCCGGATCGCCTCGCTGCCGGCGCGCACCCGGGAGCTGCTGCTGCTCGCCGCCCTCTCCGGCCCGGCCGACCTGCACACGGTGGCCGGCACCGCGGACGCCCTCGGCGATCTCGACCCCGCGCTCTGGCACGGCCTGATCAGCATCGACCGCGTCACCGGCCGCATCAGCTTCCGGCACCCGCTCAGCCGTCTCGCCGTCGTCGAGTGCTCCACCCTGGTCGAGCGCCACCACGCACACCGGCTCCTGGCGACCCGCACGCCCGACCCGGTGCGCCGCGCCTGGCACCTGGCCGAGGCCACGGTCCAGCCCGACGAGACGGTCGCGGCCGAGTTGCAGACCGCTGCCCGCCTGGTCATCCGGCGCGGCGACGCGGTCACCGGGGTCGAGCTGCTCACCCGGGCGGCCGAGCTGACCCCCGATCACCGCACCCGCGCCGTCCGGCTCGCCGAGGCGGCAATGATCGGCTCCGAGGTGACCGGCGAACTGGACAGCGCCGAGGAACTCGTCGCCGCCGCGGGCGACTCGTCCGGGTCGATACAGCTGTCGATGGCCGCGGCCAGCCTGCTGTTCAATCGCGATTGTGCGGTCGACACCCCGCACCGGCTGCTCACGCTGGCTCTCGCGGCCCACGCCGGCCGGATCGACCCGTCGCTGGAAGCCGAGGCGCTGCACCTGCTGCTGATGGTCTGCTACTTCGGCGGGCGGCCCGAACTCTGGGAGCCGTTGCACGCCGGGCTCCGGCGGCTCGGCGCCGGCACGCCCGCCGCCTTGCGCATTCTGGAGGGTACGTTCGCCGACCCGGTACACCGCGCCCTTCCGGTACTCGACCTCCTCGACGACGAGATCCGCCGCCTCGACCAGACCGACGACCCGTTGCTGATCATGCGGCTGGGCGTGGCCGCCGTCCACGTCGACCGGGTCGCCGGCTGCCGCGAGGCCCTCTGGCGGGTCGTCGAGGACGGCCGCCGGGGCGGCGCGGTCTCGGCCGCGATCAACGCGCTGACCACGCTGGCCACCGAGGCCTGGAGCGGCGGCCGGTGGGACGAGGTCGAAGACCTGGTGGCCGAGGGCGTCACGCTGGCGCGCACCCACGGCTACCGGCGCTACTCGTGGATCCTGGCCGGCTACGTCGCCGGGCTGGTCCGCGTCGCACGCGGCATCGACCCGGGCGGCGAGGCGGCCGAGGAGCTCGACCGGTGGGCGGGCCCGCGCGGCGCCATGATCGCACACGCCTTCGCCTGCCAGATCCGCTGCCTGGCGGCCCTGTCGCGGGGCGACTACGAGGCCGCCTACCGGGAGGCCGCGGACCTGACCCCGCCCGGTGACCTGCCGACCCACCGGCCCAACGCGGTGTGGACGGTCCTCGAACTGGTCGAGGCGGCCGTCCGCACCGGCCGCGTCGACGAGGCCCGGGCCCACGTGGCCGCGCTCGACGCCGCCCGCCTCGGCGAGGTCTCGTCCCGGCTGGCGCTGGTGGTCGGGGCGGCCCGGGCGCTGGCCGACCGCCGGCTCGACCTGTTCGAGGCCGCGGTGTCCGAGCCGTCGGCTGTTGCGTGGCCGTTCGACCTGGCCCGCGTCCGGTTGCTCTACGGCGAGGCGCTCCGCCGGCGCCGCCGCATCACCGAGGCCCGTCGCCAACTCACCGCGGCCCGGTCCGTCTTCGACTCGCTGGCCGCCGCCCCGTGGTCGGCCCGCGCCGCCAACGAGTTGCGGGCAACCGGCGTGCCCCGCGCCGCCGCGGCCGGCCCGGCTCTGCTCACCGCCCAGGAGTGGGAGATCGCCCAGCTGGCGGCGACCGGCCTGACCAACCGGGACATCGGCGAGCGCCTGGCCCTCTCCCCGCGCACGGTGGCCGCTCACCTCTACCGCACGTTCCCGAAGCTGGGCATCACCTCCCGGGCCGCGCTGCGGGACGCCCTGTCCGCCCTGACCGCTGGACCCGGCCCACGCTCGTGAGGCACCCGGAAACACCGGAAATTTGTTTCTCCTGATTTCTCGGCGGCAATCCTCCAGGCGCGATTGACATCGAGACGGGTCGATTCCTAGGCTCGTGAAAACGGTTTCCTTCCCCCGCTCCGAAGGAGAATGCCGATGTTGCAACGCATGCGCCTCCTGGCGGCCGTTGCCGCGGTCGCCGTCGTCGCGCTGGTCGCGCAGCCCGCGACCCCCGCCCTCGCGGCCGCCGACAGCATGACCGTCGACATGTCGACCTACGGCGGGACGCCGACCTACCGGGCGTCCGGCTTCATCTACGGCCTCTCGACGAACGGATCCACCCCGTCCGCGTCGCTGCAGAGCCAGCTCAAGGTCAAGACCATGCGGGCCGGCGGCTCGCAGATCGGCTGCCCGAACGGCGGCTACGTCAACGGCGGCTACCCGGCCCGCTGGAACTTCATCAAGGCCTACTACGCCCGGGCGCGCGGCACCGGCGCCCACTTCAGCCTGCTCGTCTCCGGCATGTGGGGATCGGACGGCGTCTGCACCGTGCCACGCTGGCCCGGCGACAACGGCAACTGGACCGAATACACCGCGTTCCTCAACCAGCTGATCGCCGACGCCAAGGCGAACGGCATGACCGGCCCGGACGTGCGCTGGGACCTCTGGAACGAGCCGAATATCTTCTTCTGGGGGCGCACCCAGAGCCAGTACCTCGAGATGATCAAGCGGGGCACGCAGCAGGTGCGGGCGGCGATCCCGGGCGCGGTCATCGAGGGTCCCAGCTACGCCGGCGTGCCGGCCAGCGGCAACGCGTGGTGGAACACCTACCTCGACTACGTGAAGGCCAACAACGTCGTACCCGACATCATGAGCTGGCACGACCTGCCCGGCGATCCGGCGACCGACAGCGCCAACCTCGCCGGCATGCTGTCCGCACGCGGCCTGAGCGTCGCCGGCGAGTCGGTCAACGAGTACGGCGCCTTCGGCGACGAGCAGCAACCCGGCCCGTCCGCCTGGTACATCGCCCGGCTGGAACGCTGCAACTGCGACGGTGCCCGCGCCAACTGGGGCATGGTCGGCCAGACGCCGTCGCTCTACGACACGATGGGCTGGCTGGTCACCGCGAACGCCAACCAGCCGATGGGCCAGTGGTGGGTCTACCAGCGTTACGCGTCGCAGACCGGCCGGCGCACCAAAATCACGGCCGGCTCCAGCCACGACGGCACGGTCTTCCAGGACTCCGCGGCCCGCCGATCGGTGAGCGTGCTGGGGGCGAAGGCCGGGGGCGCGCAGGGCGCCATCGACATCCGGTACGCGAACCTGCCGTCCTGGCTCGTCAGCGCCGGCTCGGTCAACGTGCTGGTCGAGCGAATGCCGTCGACCAACGCGTACGTGAACGCCCCGACCGTCGTCTCCGACGGCCGCGCCACCGTCTCCGGTAACGCGATCACGGTCAGCGTCAACTGGGCGAGCGCGAAGGACGCGTACGCCATCACCCTGACGCCGTAGGCGTCAGCTCTCGCCCAACCGAGCCAGAAGGTCGGCTGCTTCGAGCAGCGTCGCCCGCTCGGCGTGGCTAAGCGAGGCCATCGCGCCGGCCAGCCACTCGTCGCGTTGACGCATGTCGGCGCCGAGGGTGGCCCGGCCGGTGACGGTGAGCCGGATGCGATGGGTGCGCTTGTCCGCCGGGTCGGGGTAGCGCTGGACCAGCCGGTCACGCTCCATCTCGGCCAGCACCCGGGTCACCGACTGGGGCTGGAGCCGGTCGGCAGCGGCCAGTTCGCCGGGGGAGAGGTCGCCGCGGCGGGCGAGATGCCCGAGCAGGCTCGTCTTGGTCAGGCTGAGCCCGGCCGGCGACCGCTCGCCCTGCAGCCGCCGCGACAGCCGTTGCACTCCCGCCCGCACGGCGGCGGCCTCGGCCAGAGCGTCCATCCAGATATATTACGCAGGTGCGTAAGACTTTCGTGATGGTGGTGCCGCTCGCCGCGACCGTCGGCACGCTGGCACTGCTGGTCCACCTCGGTTTCGGCGACGCGAGCATGCTCGTTCTCGGCGGCGCGCTCTGCGTGACGCAGGCCCGCCGCCCGGCCGAGGGGTCGGTGGCCGCCACGCTGGTCCGGCTCCCGCTGATGGTGCTGGCCACCTGCGGTCTCGGGCTGATCTTCGCCCATTCGACGGTCGGCGCCGACGTCGTCTACCTCGCCGTCTTCCTGGCCGCACGCCTGGCGTGGCGGCTCGGGCCGGCCTTCGACACGGCGGGCCGGGCGGTGCTGCTGCCGCTGATCTCACTGTTCCTGGCGCCGCAGGTCGAGCTGGCCCGGCATCCGGCGACCGGGATCGCCCAGGTCGTGGTCGCCACGGTCGTCGCGGCGGCCTGGGGTCTGCTGATTGCGCACCTCTGGAAGCCTGGGCCGCCCTCGCTCGCGCCCTTGGCCGCCGCGGTCCGGTCGGGTCGCCGGGCCAGGGCCGCCGCGATCGGGTCCGGCCGCGACATTCGGGCGGGAGTGTCGGGGTCTGGTGGCGGCGGTGTCCGGGCGGGGCTGTCCGGGTCGGGCGGTCGCGTTCGGCTGGCTGCGCTCGAGCTCGATGCCCGGTTGCCGCCCGACGCGACCGATGCCCGGCTGGCGGTCCTCGCGGTCGAGCGAGCGGCCGAGCGAGCGGCCGACCGCGCCGCCGACCGCGCCGCCGACCGCGCCGCCGACCGCGCCGCCGACCGCGCCGCCGACCGCGCCGCCGACCGCGCCGCCGATCGCGTCCCGGCCCTCGCGGCGGCTCTCGCGGCGGCCGACGTCGCCGTGCAGAATCTGCCGCCGGCCGGGGCTCGGGAGACCCCGGAGCCGGACGAACGCTCCGCTTCCGTCCGGCGCCACGTCCGTACGCGGCTGGCGCTGCAAAGCACCACCGCGGTGGCCCTGGCCTTCCTCGCCGGTCAGCAGCTGTTCGGCAGTCACTGGCCCTGGACGGTGATCACGGTCCTCACGGTCAGCCTCCGCGCCACCTCCCGCGGCGAGGTAGCCGTCACCGCGGCCGAACGCCTCCTCGGCGCCGTCGCGGGCACCGTCGTCGCCACGGTGATCGGCGTGCTGGCCACGCCGTCCCCGTTCCCCGGCACCTTGCTGATCCTGGCCGTTCTCGGCGTGGGCCTGGTGCTGCGGCAGCACAACTACGCCTGGTGGGCGGTCGCGATGACCGCGTCGCTGAGCCTGCTCTACGGCCTGCTCGGCGAACCCGCCGGCCTCGACCGCCTGGGCGAACGCCTGCTGGCCATCCTGGTCGGCGGCGCCTGCGCGGTCCTCCCGTTCGCCGTGCTGTCCCCGATCCGCACCCGCGACGCGGTCCGCCGCCGCCTCGGCGTGACCCTGCGGTTGCTCGGCACGACGCTGCGCGAGGGCCCGACCGTCCAGAACGTCCGCGCGGCCGACCATTCCATTGAAGAGCTGCGGCTGCGCTCCCGCCCCTTGCGGCTGACGGCCCGGCTGCGCCCGACCGAGGAGGCTTCCTGGGCAACCAGCCTGATCACCGGCGTGCCCGCGTTGCACGCAGCACTCCTCGACCCGGCCGCCGGCACCCGCACCACCCTGGCCGGCGACGTCCGCGCAGTCGCCGCCGGCCTCAAAAGCAGCTGATTCGGTGCTTGGGCCGCGCGTTCCGCACCACTCAACCCACGGAGGATCCAACCGAAGTCATCCTCGTTGACGTGCCGTTCAAGGATGCGAAATGACCCCGGTCCGCAACCGGATGATCGCGTCGACCTCGACGGCAGCCGTGCGGCACCGAGGGTCCGATGCCGTGTAGGTCCATCGGCGTGGTGCCGGTGGTGGCGGCCAGGTTCTTTGAGCTCTTTGTCGGCCTGTTCGGAACGCTGAAGAGGCGCTTGAGGTCCGCGATCACCTCGACACCTACCCGGCGGCGGATCCTGCCGGCCGTGTCCCGCGGTCGGACCGTGGCCAGCAGGGCCTTCGGCCTGGGCGGCGGACAGGCCTCTCTTGGGCCTCCCTGCCCGGTAGCGATGCCCGGGAATGCGCACGCCGAATGAGCGCTCTGGATCGAAGCCTGGCCTGGCCGCGGTCCTGGAGCAATGAGACAAGCAGCCGATGTCGGTGCAGTCGATCAAGGAAAGACGGTGTTTCGATTTCTATCACGGCAGTCGCCGTTTGCTAACCGATCGCAGGGAGGAAATAGGTGTAGGCGATCAGCCACATCAGCGCGACCGAAGCCACGATGAATCCCGCAATGTAAGTTTCGTACCACCGGATAAAGTTGCGCGGCCGCGGAGGATCCCGGAAATGTGGGCCGATGATCTCTTCGGTCAGCTGACATTCCTCGCGGCGATAGTCCAGCCACGTCAGAACCCCGACCAGGAGCAGAAGCAGCGTGAATGCTGCCACCAGCGTCACGATCCACAGGACGGCCACGATGCCCGCGCGGGCCACCCCAGGAGCGATGTTCCATTTGTGGTATCCGACGAAAAGCGCCACCGCGGCGCCGGCGAGTGCCGTCGCAAGGGTCTGGTAGATGGCGAGGAAGCGGTGCACATTGTCGTTCGCCGCCTGCAGCTGCTGCAGAATGAACCTGTAGCGCTCGAGGTAGAAGTCGTTCGGCGTGGGCCCTGGGGGGTCGGCGGTCACGAGCGCACCTCGGCCAGCCGACGTAACCGGATCATGTTCATCCGGAACGTCCCGCCTTCGGCGGTCGGTAGCTCCGGACGCCGATCGATGTTCGGTTCGGCGTACATCGGCTCCATCCCGTCGAGCACCTGGTCGAGGGTCATGTTCCAGCTCGTGCGGATCGTTCGCACAACCAGTGCGATCGATCCGAACGCTCCATTGTCGTACCACCAACTTGGCGCGTGCCAGACGCCGTCCTCCGGCTCTACCGCGTCGGCGAGGGTCTCCACCCGGGGATGGGACAGGATCTCCTCCGGGTAAAGCCACAGGCTGTACAGGTTCGTGATGAGGCAGTGTTGATCAATCAGCACTTCGGTACCGCCGAAACTGAAGAAGCGGCGCGTCCCGGCGCCGCGGTCGAAGATGTGAAAATGGGGATTCGCGATGAATATTTCGTCGCGGTCAGCCAACCACTTCGCCAGGTTCGCCACATCGAGCGGGCCGTCGAGGCTCTCGGCGCAGGGCAGGCCGAGCGCCTCCGCGCCCAGGCCGCGCGCCACTGTTCCGGTGAAGGCGAGATGGCCATGGTCGCCGATAGGGTTACGTCGGGCCAGCTCGGCCTGGTTCTCCACCCAGCCGCGGAGAACTTCCGGCGACGCCGAGGGGAAGGCCTTGAGCCGGTCTGCCGTCAACGGCATGCCGACGAACGCGCCCATGCACCAGTCCAACGTGCCGGCCAGTAACCCTCCCACGTACACCTGAGCCTCCGGCTGCAGCCATCGTCGCACCTCCTCGTCGACGGGTTCCCAGCCCGAGGCGATCATTGCCCGCCCCACGACCCGTCCCTCGTCATCGAGAACATCTTGTGCTCGCTCCACGAACAGCGTTTCGAATGCGTCGAAATGTCGGCGGCCGTAGTAGTCGGCCTCGTCTCGCGGGTAAATCCGGGTGAAGAGCTCGGATGCCGAGATGCTCGTCCAGTCGTTGGCGGTCACCACACGCCGCGGCGCGGGATCCGCCGGCCCCTGTACATCGACATTGACGTCCACCAAGGCGCAGGTGCGCCGGACCAGCGAATGAAACAGCCGGGTGTGCTGCAGGCGCCTGCTGCTGGTACGGAAGAGTCCCTTCTCGGATCGCGGGTCGTCCCGCAGCCGGGCGCGTACCCGTGTGCCTGGACGGCGCAACCGTTCCGACTGGTCGGCCTCCCGCAACAGCGGTCTGCTGGAGAGACCGCCGGAAAACTCCAGTACGTGGGTGGAACGGGGCGCATCCTCGTGCGAGAGGCTGGTCACCTGGACGTCGTCCGCCACCATGAAGACTGCAAAGAAACCGATGCCGAAACGCCCGATCGGCTGGAAGCCTTTCGACAGCAGGCCCGGATACTGCTGGCTGGCAGCGTCGGACCGCCAGCGGGAGTATCCGAAATCGGTCAGCGCCCGCACCATCGTGGTGGAATCCATGCCGACGCCGGTGTCTTCCACCTCCAGCCACCACTGCCCCTGGTCTTCCGACAGCCGCACGGTGACGGTGCCGGTCGGGCGGTCCTCCACGATGGCTCGGGCCCGCATGGCGTCGGCTGCGTTGGCGACCAGTTCGCGCAGTGCGACGTCCGGCCGGTTCCCGTAGAGGTCGTGACCCCCGAGCGTCGCGACGAGCCGGTTCACGTCGCTGACCCGCAGCGTCGCGTCAATGGGGCGCCAGCCGTCGGTCCGTAGGTACACCGCCAACCGCTCGGGGGAATCAGCGCCTGCGACGGACCGGACGGCGAAACGATTACGGCGGAGGTCGGCGCAGAGTGCGTCTACCTTGCGCAGTTCGCCGTCTATATCCTTCACCATCTCGCAGGCAAGCCACCATGACTCGACATCCTCAAGGCGAAACGGGCGGGTCGCCGTGTACTCCAGCCGATCGCCCACCACGAGCGGACGGGTGAGCCTCTCCTGGAACCGCCAATGGTGCTCCGACGCCCCGCTGACCCCGCGGAACACTCTCAGGTAGACCGGTGCCCTTCGCTGGTCGATCTGCGCCACATCCGCCAACCGGAGGATGCACGCCAACTTCAGAGGATCGACGTCCCAGTCGGCCGGGTGGTCGGCGCATGATCCTTGCTTATGCTCAAAACATCGGAGATCGTCCACCTCCCACCAGTGGCTGGCCGCTATCCGTCCGATCAGGGCACCGAAATGGTGGCGGAGCGCCATGTCCTGCAGCAGGTAGAGATGGCCTCCGTCAGGCGCCCGGAACTGCGTCGAAACCAGCCGTTCCGCCTGACTCGCGTGTCGCAGCCGGAGTAACTCCACGATCGTCTGCTCACGTGCCACGCGGAGCAGTTCCTCCTGCTGTATCGACGGGCTGACGGCCGCCAAGCGGGCCTGATTTCCGGCCAGCAGGTCCGGATATTGCGGATCCGACTCCAGGGCCGCCTCGCCCAGCGGGTAGGCCACGAGGCCCATTCCGAGATCGTGCAGCAGGAAGGCCCCACCGAGAACGAACGCCTCCGCCGGATTGACCGGCACGTTCGCTCCGCAGATCATGGAGGCCGTGTCCCACAGGGCGTCGATGTGCGCGATGGAATGATCCGTGAACATCGGCATCGACATCGCGATCTCGCTCGCGAGGGGCTCCACCGTTTTCCGGAATTGCAGATATGCGGCTCGAAGGACCTCGCGCTGGGCCGAATGGGGATCATCGTCGCGGGCTGCCAAAGCCTGCCACAAGGGCGTCCGCTCGAAAGCGTGCTGCATCGGCGAGGTCTCCATGGTGAAGGGCTGTTCTCACAGACCCTAACAATGTGATAGCGGCGAGGTAAGGCCCTGTTAGGCCCGGTCGTGACTACTTGTATTTCGAGCCATGATGTGGTAATCGCAGCCATCGCCCACCATCGAAAGCAGGGCCTAACTTGCGGGTTGTATGTTCAGGTCCTACGCGGTGCGCTTAGTAAAATCGAGTTGTTCACCGTCGACGAGCGCCGTCGCGATTGTCGATCGCGCGCCCGGGTCGGGGATTGACCTTGCCGAATCCAGATCTGGCCGACCTGGGCGACCGTCTCAAGGCGGCGTCGCCGTTGTTGCGAGTGAAGAATCCCGAAATCGCTGACCCTCGGCAGCGAGCCTTTCGGCTTGACGTTGGGCGTCGTGCGAGGCGTCCGGATCGCCCTCCCGATTTCGAAGCCCCTAATGGGACGACGCGCCGGCGGACCGTCGATCAGTGCCGGAAAGTCGCCACCACCTTGTGCAGCTGGTCGCTCATCGCGGCGAGTTCGTGTGTCGCGTCGATGGCGCGGGTGACGCTCGACTCGGTCGACTCGGTTGCCGTCGCTACCGCCGAGACGGTCTGGGCGATCCGGTCGGTGCCGGCGGCCGCATCGCCCACGCTCCGGCTGATCTCGGCGGTGGTCGCCGTCTGCTCCTCGACCGCCGACGCGATGGTGTGCTGCATCGCGCTGATCTCGGAGATCACCTCGGTGATCCGCTCGATCGAGGCGATCGCTTCGCTGCTCTCCTGCTGGATCGCCGTGACCTGGTCGGCGATCTGCCGCGTCGCCTGGGCGGTCTCCTGAGCGAGGTCCTTCACCTCGCCCGCCACCACCGCGAAGCCCTTACCGGCCTCCCCGGCGCGGGCCGCCTCGATCGTCGCGTTGAGTGCGAGCAGGTTGGTCTGAGCGGCGATCGAGTTGATCGTGGCGATCACCGAGCCGATCTCCTCCGACGCCTTGCCGAGCCGCGCCACCGTGGTCGACGTCGCCTGGACCGCCTGTACGCCCGAGGTCGCGACTCCGGCCGCGTGCTCGGCGTTCCGGGCGATCTCCCGGATCGACGCGCTCATCTGTTCGGTGCCCGCCGCCACCGTCTGCACGTGCCGCGACACCTCGCCCGCGCCGTCCGCCGCCGAACCGCTGTCCCGGCTGCTCTCCACCGCCTGCCGTCCGATCTCGGTCATCAGGCCGGTCAGCGCGGTCCCCGACGCACCGACCGAGCCGGCGACCGTCGTCATCTCGCCCAGCAGCCGGCGGATCCTGCCGATCGCGATGTCCAGGCCGGCGGCCATCGCCCCCAGTTCGTCCCGGCCGTGCACGTCGGCGCTGCGGGTCAGGTCGCCGGCGGCCACCGCGTCGAGCACGTCGCGGACCCGGCGCAGCGGCCGCACGATCGCCCGGGCGATCACCATGACCAGCGCGGCCGCGAGCAGGACACCCACGACCAGGGCGATCAGCATGCTCCGGCGGGCCGCCGACGCGGCGTCGGCGGCTTCCGTACGCTGCGTGGCCGAGCGTTTCATCACCGAGTCGGCGAGCTTGCCCGTCACCTTGACGATGGCGAAGTAGACGTCGTATTGCGGGCCCTGGATCATCTTGCGGGCCTTGGCGAGGGCGCCCGGGGCGTTCTGGCGGTAGATCGCGACGATCTGCTCGTCGATGGCGAAGAAGTCGTTCCAGTCCTTGCGCATCTCGTCGAAGACCGCTCGCTCGCCGGCCGTCATCGTGGTCACGTCGACGCTGTCGAGCAGGGCGCCCAGCTGCTTCTTGTCGGCCAGGAAGCCGGCCCGGTCGACGGCGTCGTCCTGCACCGCGGCCGGTCCGCCCAGGAAGTCGGCGTCCCAGGCGTACGAGGCGAGCCAGCCCGACAGGTCCGCGTTGAAGTAGTTGATCTGGTCGACCTGATGCGTCAGCGCGGCCAGCCGGGCGACGCCGGTGGTGGCGTTCTCGAGCCGGCTGTTGGCCCGCAGGCCCACGACGGCCACGGTGGTGACCGCGACCACACACACCAGGAGAATCGAGCCCAGCTTGGTGATCATTTTCCAGTTACGCAGCGCCATGGTCCCCTCTTCTGTTCGCCTTCCTTCCCATCGGCTGTCCGGCCGTAATGGCTTAGCGGCTGTGTCCATCGACCGGTGGACATCGGGGTCGGCGGGGCGGTCGTCCCGGCGCGGGTCCCCGCCCGGCGACCATCAAGCCATGACTTCCGATCTCGGCGCGATGATCCGTTCGACCCTCTGGGACCTGGGCCTGCCCACGGTGACCTATTACGGCCTGCACCTCGCGGGTGTCGGCGACACCGCGGCCCTGATGGCCGGCACCGGCGCGGCCGGCGTACGGCTGGCCTTTGTGGCCCTCCGGAGTCGCCGGCTGAGCCCGTTCAGTCTGCTGATGGGCGCCGTCTTCGGCGTCGGCCTGCTCTTCACCGTGCTGACCGGCGACCCCCGCATGATGCTGGTGAAGCACTCGGCGATGTCGGCCGCGGTCGGGCTGGCCTTCCTGATCACCGCGTACCGCGGGCGCCCCCTGACGCTGGCCGCCCAGCAGAGCGTGCAGCCGGGTCGCGCCGCGGAGCTGGCCGCCGCGTACGCCGCGAACCCGCTGGTCCGCCGCGGTCACCGGGTGGCGTCGCAGGTGTGGGGCGTCGGGCTGCTGGCCGAGGCGCTGGTCCGCGTCGTCCTGGTGTACGCGCTGCCGGTCCCGGTGATGGTCGGCCTGTCGACGGTGCTGACCGTGGTGACGGTCGGGGCGCTGTTCGCGTGGAACGCACGGTACGTCGCCGCCCGTACGCGGGAAGCTCACGCCCTTGTGGCGTGAGCTTCCCGACCAAGATCGACCGCGTCCTGGAGGTCGTCGACCGCCTCGGCGATCTGCCGGGCCTGCGTCAGGTGGGTGACCAGCCCGCCGAGCCCGGAGCGGAGTTCCTCCAGCTGCTTCGGACGGGGGAGTGGCAGCGGAAGGTCGGGGTGGTCGAGGCCGGCCCGGGCCGCATCGGGTTCCGGCAGCAGCGCGGCCAGCTGCGTCGCCGGGAACGCGTCGAGCAGCCGCTCGATCGTGGCCACCGGCGAAGCGGCGTCGCTGAGCAGGCTGACGTGCCGCAGCGTCCGGGTGTACGCCTCGGCCGGCCACCGGCCGCCGAGCCGGACGACCGCCGGCTGCACGTGGTCCTGCAGGAACGCGGCCTCGGACCGGATCCGCTCGAGGGCCGGCGCCGGGGCTCCCAGGCCGGTCGACGCATATGCCTTCAGCGCCTGCCGCGCCGCCTCGTGCACCGTCAGCACCTGCCGCAGGTAGGCGCGCTGATACATGCTCGCGCGCAGCCGTCGCGGCCGGACCTTGGCCGCGAACGCCGGCCCAGCCCACTCCTGCGCCTCGGCGACGGCGACATCGCACCGCGCGACCAGGAGGGGCAGGTCGTCGTCCGAGGCCGGGCCGGCCAGCGTCAGGGCCGCGACACGCATGTGTTGGACAGACCGCACGAGCAGGCGCGACGCCTCGGCGCGGTCGTTCGCCGCGGTCTGCGTGTCCAGCAGGCGTTGGACGACCACGAGTGCCACGGGCAGCCCGAACAGCGCACCGGTCAGCGACGAGGCGACGTTGGTCAGGAAGGGAACGTGCGACCAGACGCCGGTCGCGTCTCCCACGACGCCGAGGACGAGAAGTGTGGTGCCGGCGCCCACCATCACGGTGACCGCACGCCGGAGCAGTGGATGCAGCCTCGTCCACTCACGCCGGAGAGCCCGCATGCCCGGGCACTCTACGCGCCGGGCGGATGCGGCACGATCAACCCATGTCGATCGGCGGGACCGCGCAGTACGAGAACGAAACCGACCTGCCCCCGCCGGTGACGGCCGCGGTGCGGGCGGCCCGCCGGGCCGGTTTCGACCAGTCGTGCCGGCCCGCGCAGGGCCGGCTGCTGCAGGCACTCGCCGGCGGTGCCCGGCGGATCGGTGAGACCGGGACCGGGTACGGTGTCGGGCTGGCCTGGATGGCGAGCGGGGCCGGCCCCGGCGCGGAACTGTTCAGCGTCGACCGCACCACCGCGGTTCAGCCCCTCTTCGCCGACGACACGCGCGTGCGGATCCGCCGGGACGACTGGCGCGTCCTGGGCCGCGACGGGCCGTTCGACCTGCTCGTGCTGGACGGCGGCGGCCACGGCAAGGGCGACGAGCCACCCCTCGACCCGGCCGACTGGCTGACACCCGGCGGCCTGGTCGTGATCGACGACTTCACGCCGATGACCGGCTGGCCGCCGCGGCACGACGGCCGGCCGGACGAGGCGCGGCTCTACTGGTTGGAGCACCCGAGGCTGCGGACGGCGGAGATCCGGATCGCGCCGGATGCAGCCACTCTGGTCGGGATCTACATCGGTTAGTTGCCCACTGCGAAACTTCGGTGCGGCGGCTGGTTGTACGCCGCGTTGCACCTGCGCCTGATCGTGGCCTTCCAGCCAGAGCCGGAGAGATTTCGACTGCCAGTAAGCCTCGTCCATGGTCACCGACGCTGCCGGCACCCCGGCAGCGGATGCCCGGGCGGCATGTCACGGCCAACTCGACTTTCGTGGCGAACCCCATCATGTCGGAAGTCCCGAGGCCCGGCACCGGTCGCGGTCGTCGGTCCAGCGCGGCAACCGCTGCATTCCGTCCGGCGGCACATCGCCGGCCCCGCTCCTGCCAGCATCCAGCCATTGCTGCGGTCAGCCTCGCCAACCAGCCTTGCCACATACTGCCGCGCCCGCCGGCGCGACTCCCAGCGAGTGAACCAGCCTGCAAATCGCGGGTGGTGCAGGCCTTGTCGGCGAGCACCAGCACCGGACGGACCGGAGCCCACCGACACCCAACCTGCCCACCCGGATCCAGCGCCGGACCGCGATGAACTGCGGGCTGTCCCCGCGATGCCTGGCGGTGCCGATCATCGACAACGCTTTCTGACCCTGCTCGCAGGCCAGGTGTGTCTTGATCGTCAGCCCTCCGCGGGAGCGGCCCATCCCTGATCGGCTGGCTCGTCATGCATCCCAGCGGGTGATTCCTTTCTGCAGGTTCCCGTCGGTGTGAGCACCCGCGGCGTGCCGGCGAGCGCGACTGGTCATCAAGTCCACGCTGACCGTCGAATCGATGCGGCCCTGCGCGTCGCCCCGGCTTGCAGCGCCGGCCGGATCCAATCCGAGGTCCGTCCCAGCGATTACCGAAGCGGTAAACGTTTCCTCTCGCGGAACAGCCGAGCGACACGGCCGATCCCGTTCCGGGACGCGCCACGCGATCGTTGGCACAGGTGCGAGCTGCGAGGAGGCTGCTTGGTGGACATGCGGGTCGGCGTCGCCTTCTGCTTGCCTGCCGCCGTACGTATGGGCGAGGGTGGAGGCCGTGAGTCACTTGAACGGTCGGTCAGTCCCTGGTGTCTTGGAACTGATCGAGCGCCGGGCGGCCGGCGAGACCGACGATTGCGTGCTGGGGCTTGCGCTCGAGGGTGGCGGGATGCGCGGCGTGGTATCGGGAGCCATGCTGATCGCCCTGCGCGACCTGGGCATCGCTCCGCTGTTCGACCGCCTGTACGGCACCTCGTCCGGCTCAATCAATTTGGCCTATTTCGCGGCCGGTGGCGGCTGGGACTCATTGTCGATCTATTACGACTATCTGCCTCAGGGCTTCGTCAACCCGCCATGGCCGCCGCATCGGCCCCGGCTGAACATGGCGTACGTCTTCGAGGAGGTCATGCGCACGGAGGTTCCGCTCGACGTCGAAGCGCTAACGAAATCCACGGCCGACGTGCGGCTCGTGCTGTCGAACGTCGACACGCTCAAACCGGAGATGGTCCGCGCCCGCGACGTGGCGACCGAAATTCACCGCTACCTGATGGCCGGCTCGTGGCTGCCCATCCTCGCCGGACGGCCGTACCGGCTGAACGGCAAACGGTACCTCGACGGCGGACTGCTGTGGCCGGACCCGCTATACCCGGCCCTGGCCGACGGCTGCACCCATGTCCTGATGATCAACACAGCGCCGGTGGGCACGGCGACCGACGCCAACTGGGCCACGACCTTCGTCCTGCACCAGACCCTCAACCGCTGGTCGCGAGGGCTCGGTGAAGCGACGGCCGAGGCGCGGCGCCAATGGGCAGCCGACAAGCAGGTGCTCCGCATGGGTACGACCGTCGACCTGCGCGGCGCCTCGGTGCTGCGGTTCCAGCCGCCGGCCGGCTCCCATCGCGTACGGCGGCTCACGCTCGACCGGGCCGAGCTGCTCGACGGCGCCCGCGCCGGCTATCGCAGCATCCGGGAGCTGTTCGGCCGCCCGCTCGACGGCAACTATTTCGCGATTGTCGGTCGGGACCGGACGGGCCCAGCCGATTGACGATGCCGGATGAGGGCGCGGCGCTGGACGATCTTGGTGTCGGTCGTGTCGTCCATCGTGGTGCCGGTGCTGATCAATCTGGCCACGAGCGGTCTGCCCAATGGTTGGCACCGCACCCAGTGGATGCAGGCCGCGGCCATGACCGCGGTCGCGCTCGTCCTGGTCGTCCTCGTCCAGGCGCCGTCCGGGCGCTCCGAGCCGCGCACCGAGGACGACGTGATCAGGGAACTGGCCACCGCCGTACGGATACAGTGGTCCGAAGAGCTCAAGGTCCGCGAGCTCGAGGATCCGGTCCCGATCCCGGTCAGCTGGACTGCGGCGGACGCGGCCCTGACCGTACCCCTGGAGCAGTTGATCCTCCTGGCCCGCCGATGGTGGCCTGACCGGCCACCCCCGACCCTGGACCGGCTCAGCGGGTCGGGGCAGCTCGTGGATGTCCTCGCCGGCGTGCCGACCGGTCGCCTGGTTGTGCTCGGCGGTCCGGGCACCGGCAAGACCGTGCTGCTGGTCAACCTGGTGTTGCGCCTGCTGGACCGGCGCGACGATGCCACCGGCGGCGCGACCCGGCCGGTGCCCGTGCTGTTCTCCCTCGCCTCGTGGGATCCGAGCCGCGCGGGTCTGTGGGAGTGGTTGGAGGCTCGGCTGATCGCCGACCACACCGCGCTGCGCGAACCGGCCCACGGCACACAGACCTGGGCCCGGAAGCTGATCGACGAAGGTGTGTTGTTCCCGGTGCTGGACGGCTTCGACGAGCTGCCCGGCCACCTGCGGGCGGAGGCCTTTTACGGCATCAACAACGCGCTGCGGGACCGGGCCGGGTTCGTGTTGTCCAGCCGTACGACGGATTTCGCAGACGCCGTTCAAGCACCCGGCCGGACACCGGTGCATCTGGCTGGTTTCGCCGCGGTTGAGCTCGCCCCGCTGGACATCCAGGACGCGCACCGCTACCTCGCCGAGGACGCGCGCGGCACCGAGGACCGCTGGACACAGGTGTTCGAAGCGCGGACCGACGTGGTCGATGCGATTCTCCGCACACCACTGCGGATCAGCCTGGCCCGGCGGATCTACAACCCGCGGCCGGGCGAGTCCGTCACCGACCTGGCCGACCCGAGGGAGCTGTGCGACCGCACGCTCAACCCGGACGTGGCCGCGGCCGACCGCCGCCTGTTCGCCGCCTTCGTGGCCGCCTGCTACCGCCGGTTCCCGGGCCAGCGAAAACCTCCGTTCTGTACGGCCTTCAGCGCCGAGAAGTGGTTGCGCTACCTGGCCGGGTGGATGTCCCGCGACGACCCCTCGACACCTGTCATCGATCTTGCTTGGTGGGAGTTGCGGGACGCGGTGGGCGCGCCGGCCATCGGACTCGTCGCAGGCCTGCTGCCCGCGCTGGCCGTCGGCCTGGTTGCTGCGCTGACCGGGACGCTCGGCTGCGGCCTCGGTCTCGGCATCCTCGTTGCGCTGGCCGTGGTGTTCGCCCCGCTCCGGCTGCAGGGCGGGCGGGTCAGGGTCGCGGCGCCGTCATTCCGAGTAAGCGACGAGGCCGGGACACCGGTCACCCGGGGCCCCAGCATCGTGCGGGGGATGGCCGGTGGCTTCGTCGGCGGCTTCCTTGGCGGGCTGATCGGTGGCTTGGTCGGTCACCTGGTGCGGGGAACGAGCGCCGCGGCCGGAATCATGGGTGGCTTAGGCGCCGGCATCGGCGCCGGTGCGATCGGCGGCCCGCGCCGCGGCCTGGCCGGGGGCTTCGCCGGGGGTGTCGCGGTCGGACTGTGCGCCGGATCGGGCACCGGCGTACCGGCCGGCCTCATCGACGGGGGCGGGGCCTGGCTCGCGGCGGCGGCGACGGTCGGGCTGACCGGTATCCGCCGTCCCGCCCGCGAGTTGCAGGCACTGCACTACTCCAAGGTGGGCATGATCGTCGGCGGCACGGTTGCGATCGCGGTCGGCGCTCAGGTGTGGTTGCGCCTCGGCTGGCAGACTGGCGTACTAGCCGGCTTGGCGGTGGGCATCCTCGGCGGCCTGGCCGCCGGTTTGGAGGGGGTAACGGTCGAGCCGACCAAGGTCGCCGAGCCGGCGACCGTGCTGACCCGGGATCGGGGTACATTCATGACGGTCGGCGTGCTGGGCGGGCTCTCATTTGGGTTGGGTGCGGGTTTTGGCGTACGCCCTAGCGTCGGCGCGGCGGCCGGGTTGACCGTCGGGTTGGTGGCTGCGTGCATCCAAGCGTCATTCGGGCCGTACCTGATCGCGGCGTCCTGGCTGGCCCTGCGCCGGAAACTGCCGTGGCGTCTGATGCGCTTCCTGGACGACGCCCACCGCCTCGGAGTCCTCCGGCAGAGCGGGGCGGTCTATCAGTTCCGCCACATCGAGCTGCAAAAGCATCTGGCCGGACGACGCATATCGAGCGCGCCGGTGCCGCGCAGGAGAAACTCGACGCCGTCAACGGCCGGCTCGCCACGGCCACCTACGACCCGGGCTTCGCAGCCGAAGCCCGGCAACTGATCACCGCACTCGGCGAACGTGACCTCGATGGCGATGTCGCCATAGCCGGCCGGTAGAAGTGGTTGGTTTCGCTGCGCACCTCGCTCGATGTTGTCAGCGCGCAACGTCGGCCGACGGTGCAGGTCGGCGGACAGGGCGTTCATGCGTTCGACTCGGTGAGAGCTGATGGGTCGCGAACTGATCGACAACCGAGGATCGAACGTCGAGTCTACGCGCACCCGGCGCCGGAAAGTCCGCAGCGAGCGCGGCGCGCGTTGGACGCGCTGCTCAGCGGACTCCCCGGCGTCGACGGGCCGTCGTCGTTATTGATGCGTGTCGGCTTAGTGTTCTAGCTGGTCATCGCGAAACTGGGGTGCGGCGGCTGGTTGTACGCCGTGTTCTGCCAGGCGACCGCCTCGCGGTACATGCGGTCCTGCATCAGCGACACGTGGGAGATGCTGGTTGCGTCCGTGGTGGAGTAGATGCGCAGGGCCTTGTTGTCGGTCGTCGGCCAGATGACCTCCTCGCGCCAGTCGCCGAGGATGTCGGCGGACAGCGACGGGGTGGACTTCGTGCCGTTGTTGGCGTGGACGCCGCTCGCCGTCAGCAAGCGGGTGTCGGCCGAGGTGCCGTACTTGTCGATGTGTGTGCCGTCGAGCAGTTCGCGCTGCGCGTCGCCGTCCCACCAGACCACGAAGTTGGTGCTGGACGGTTTGCGGCCGATGTTCTGGCCGGACGTGTTGAAGAGCCCGGACACCGCCGACGACCACGATTCGGCGCCAGGGCTACCGGCGTAGATGTCGTCGGAGACGCCGCGGCCGTTGTCGCAGCCGCAGGACGGGTTCGACCAGATGATCTGACCGGTGCGCGCGTCGGCCATCCAGGCGGCGAGGCTGCCGGTATTCTCGTCGACCTTGAACTCCTCGAGGCCGGCCCGGGACGGGATGAGATCGCCGACGTGCATGGCGTCGCCGTGGCCCTGGCCGTTGACCCACAGGCCGGCCCCGTTGTCGTCGACCGCCATCGCCCCGTAGATGATCTCGTCGCGGCCGTCGCCGTCGACGTCGGCGATGGACAGCTGGTGGTCGCCCTGGCCGGTCCACTTGGAGCCGTTGGACGAGGAGTTGCTGTCGAAGGTCCAGCGACGGGTAAGCGCGCCGTTGCGGAAGTCCCAGGCCGTGATGACCGTACGCGTGTAGTAGCCGCGGGCTTCGATGATGCTCGGGTACGACCCGTTGATGTACGCGGTTCCGGCCAGGAACCGGTCGACCCGGTTGCCGTACGAGTCGCCCCACGACGAGACCGTCCCGCGTGCCGGCACGTAGTCGGTGGTGGTGACCGCCTTGCCGGTCTGCCCGTTGAAGACGGTCAGATATTCGGGACCGGTCAGGATGTAGCCGGACGAGTTCCGGTAGTCGGCGCTCGAACTTCCGATCACCGTGCCGGTGCCGTCGCGGGTGCCGTCGGCCGTCTTCATGACGACCTCGGCCTTGCCGTCGCCGTCGTAGTCGAAGACCTGGAACTGCGTGTAGTGGGCGCCGGCCCGGATGTTGCGGCCGAGGTCGATCCGCCAGAGGCGGGTGCCGTTCAGCTTGTACGCATCGACGTACACGTCGCCGGTGTAGCCGGACTGCGAGTTGTCCTTGCTGTTGGACGGGTCCCATTTGAGGACGATCTCGTACTGGCCGTCCCCGTCGAGGTCACCGACCGATGCGTCGTTGGCCGAGTAGGTGTAGGCGACCCCGTCCGGTGTGGTCCCGCCGGGCGGGATCTGGATCGGCACGTCCATGTACGTGCTGGCCAGCGTCGTCGTGGGCGCCGACGCGGCCAGGGTGGTCACCCCGGCCGGCCGGACCGTGTAGGTGGAGCCGGCGGGTGCGCCGGCATCGGTGTAGTCGGTTCCTCCGCGGATCGGCGCCGAGTTGACCTTCGTCGTCCCGCGGTAGACGTCGAACCCGGCACCGGCCGGGTCCGAGGTCAGCAGGCGCCAGGAGAGGAAGTTGGAGTTCCCGGACCGCATGCTGATCAGGCCGCGGTCGAGATGGTCGGTGTCGGCAGCGGAGGTGTCGGCAGCGGAGGTGAGGGCAGCGGAGGTGAGGGCGGCGGACGCGGCGGGGCCGGTGGAGACCCCGACGGCCACGAGACCCCCGGCGACGAGGAGGGCGGACAGCACCACGCGGGGGAGCGGTGGTCGGTTGATACGTTTCATGCGTGGTTCCCATGCTCGGAGGACAGAAGCAGAGGCGCGCCGTGGACCGACGGTAGGCCACGCAATCGACGTGTGTCTATGTTTTCACGCGATGAACTTAACCGGATCAGCCCTGGTCCTTCGGGCACCACCAGGTCGTACGCCCGCCGACCTTGCCCTGCACCAGGCCGGCGCCGTCCCTCGGACAGCGACCACCCGCGTGCCGATGAGCGACGATCGTCAGCGTGTGCACCCCGCCGCCCGCGATCGCGGCGTCGACCGCGGCATGCGTCGCCTGGAAAAGGCGCGTCGTCTCCCGGGAGGTGATCTCGTCGACCGGCCGGCCCGGGTTGACGCGAGCCTGCCAGAGGATCTCGTCGGCCAGCAGGTTGCCGATGCCGGCGATCCGGTGCTGCTCCATCAGCCGGGCCTTGACCGGCGCGCTCCGACCCGCCACGACCGAGCGGAACTGAAGCGACGTGATCGTCGTCGCGTCCGGCCCCAGCAGCTCCACCGGCGGATCGAGCCGTACCCGGCCCAGCCGCCGCGGATCGACGAGCATCAGCCGCCCGCCGTCCTCGAAGGTCAGCGCGAACCGCGACCACCGATAGTCGCCCGGCCGGCGGCGCCCCTCCCAGTAGTCCCCGCCGTCGATCTCGCCGCCGTCCGGCGAGGCGATCACGATCTTCCCGGACATGCCCAGGTGGATGCCGAGCGTCGGCCCGTTCCCGCTCACGTCGCACCACATGCTCTTGCCGCGCCGATGGGCGGCTTCCAGCCGCCGGCCGATCAGGGCGTCGCGGATCTCTCCGGGCCGGTGCGGCCGGCAGACGTACGCGTCGGAATCGTCGACGTCCGCGATCACCCGGCCGAGCCCGGCCCGTTCGATGACCGACCGGGCCGACTCGACTTCGGGAAGCTCAGGCATGCGCGTCAGCCTAGATGCTCGTTGATCGACCGGAGCGCGTCGCCGAGCGCGTCCAACTGCGCCGGCGTCAGCGCGTCGGCGAAGTGCTGCTTGATCGCCCGCATGTGCGGCCGGGTCGCCGCGGTGAACGCGGCCGCACCGACCTCGGTCATCAGCACCTCGGCGCCCCGGTTGTCGGTCGCGCAGTCCTCCCGCGTGATCAGCCCGCGCTTCTCCATCCGTCCGAGGTGGTGCGACAGGCGGCTGCGTTCCCAGTCCATGCTCGCCGCCAGCTCGGACGACCGGAGTCGTCCCCCGGCCTCGCTGAGGGCCAGCAGCACGGCGTAGTCGCCGGGGGAGAGTTGCGAATCCTCGGCGAGCTGGGTCGCGAGGCGCCGGCGCAACTCGGTGGTGGTGTCGAGCAGGGACCGCCAGACCGCGAGCTCGCCGGAGTTCATCGAGCGCCGCTGGGCGGCCGGAACACGAGCCATGCTGTCGATCGTAGCTCGGCGATTGACGTATCAATTACCTTTGTCGCGCGCCGGAACCTGGTCGTCGTACGCGCCCGACCGCCCGGTGTGGAAGTGTTTCCGATCCGGATAGGGCCACGGGTTCACCGTGCACCCGTGCATGCCCAGGGTCTGCTGCTGCATCACCGGGGCCGGCTGACCGTGGCCCGGGCAGAGCATGTGACCCTGCCCGAGCCGATGCCCGACCTCGTGGTTGACCATGTACTGCCGGTAGGTCGCCGTCGGCGCCTTGAACGGGGGCGCACCCTTGACCCACCGCGCCACGTTCAGCACCACGTTGTCCTTGTTGCGGCACGACGTGTAGCCGTCCGCGCCACCCGCGCAGAGCGAATCGCGCGTGTCCGGCGTAGCCAGGTAGATCGTGAAGTCGTAGTCGTCGCGCGGGCCGACGCGCTGCAGACGGTACTGCCCGCCCGCCGTCCAGCTGCGGGGATCGGCCAGGGTCGTGGTGACCGTGTCGGCGAAGCCGGCCGGTGCCAGCCCTTTGATGTCCTGCTCGACCAGCACCCGGTAGCGCAGCAGCCGCCCGGAATGCCCGGCCGGCTTGCCGGTCTGGGCCGGCGCGGTAGTCCACTTCCGGTGCCCGTGCGCGGGATAAGTGATCTTGGGCGGCGCCGTCTCGGCCGGCGGGGCGTGGGTCGTCGGCGCGGGCCTTTCCGGGGCCGGGGATGCCGCGGGCGCCCCGGAACCGCAGCCGGCGAGGACCACCGCGGCAGCGACGAGCAGGTGACGGGGACGGAACGGCATGTCGATCTCCTAGCGCAGGGGGCTGCGCGTGGGATGACGATTGCCGCCGCGGCCGGGTTGCCTGCCGAGTCGAACATCTCGCACGGCTTGTCGGCGCTATGGCAACTTGCAATAATGCGTGATGCCATGAAGAAAGCCGACCGCGACGTCAACGCCCTCACCGTGCTCGGGCTGCTCATGACCGGCCCGCGGCACACGTACGAAATGCACCTGATGATCGAGCGCACCCACAAAGACTTCGTGACCGGCTTGCCGCGCAGCATCTACCACGCCGCCGAGCGTCTTCTCGCGGCCGGCCACATCCGGATAGCGGCCACGACTCGCGACGGCGGCCGCCCCGAACGCACGGTCTACGAACTCACCGACGCCGGCCGCCGGCACCTGCGCGAGTGGGTGCGCCGGCTGCTGGCCCAGCCCGACCCCAACTCGACACTGCTGGTGCCGGCCCTCAACTTCGCCGGTTGCCTCACGCCGGCCGAGGTCGCGTCGGCCCTACGGGACCGCCGCGCCTCACTCGTACGCCGTACCGAAGTCAGCCTCCCGCCCGGCCTCCCGCGGCTGCTCACCCTCGAGGTGGAGTACGAGACGAACCGCCTGTCCGCCGAGGCCACCTGGCTGGCCGGCGTGATCGAAGACCTCGACGCGGGCCGGCTCACCTGGCCCGCCGACCTGACCGAACTGGCCGACATCGAGGAGCTGATCCGAGAGAACTGACCGGTTCGGGGAGCCACCACCGTCAAGCGGGCGCGGCCTCGGCAACTGCAGCCCGGGCCTAACGCCTCCCGCACCCACCAGCAGGGAGCGCACGCAGCATGCCCACCGCCCTCCAGAACACCCGCCGGACGCCGCGATGAAACTCCTGTTCGAGGCGTCCGCCCCGGTCCGCGCCACACTCGCCCAGGTCCAGCCGCTGATCGACAGCGAGTGGGTCCTGGGCCCGATGCTGGGCGAGAGGGGCCGCGCCTACGTCGACATAGATCACCGCCCCGGCCTCGTAGGCTTCCAGGGCCACTGGTGGTACCGAGGCGAAATCACCGCAACCGAGTCGGCCGCCCACACCGCCGTGACCTACCGCGTCTACAACATCGCCGGCCGCTCGGCCTGGGCCGTCCCCCTGGCCAACCGCCTGTTCATCGGCTACGCCCGCACCGTCCGCGAAGCAGCCGCCCGACTGGCGCAAGCCATAGACGACCACCTGGCCACTTAACCTCCGTCTTTCATTAAGCCCGCTTGATGGCTCGGTGTGGTGGTCGGGCGAGGTGGCGGCGGCCGTTCTGGTGGTGGGTATGGGGTATCGCCCGGAGCACCGTCCAGGAGCAGGTGCTGGGTCCGGATGCGGTCCTCGACCCGGGCGTGGGTACGGTGGCGGACCTCCAGAAATTGAATCGGGTTGCCGGCGACCGGTGTGTCGGTGGCGAAGACCTGGTGCCGCCGGCCGTTGATGGTGTCGAACAAGGACCGCTGTGCACCCCGGGTGCGGCCGTTCCCGACGGCAGATCAGCCGGGTGCCGGCCGGGAAATCGGCCAGCAGCACGGATCGACGAGGTCGGTCAGCTCGGCAAGTTCTGCCCCGTCCCGCAGGCTGCCGTCACCGTTGAGAGCAGCAACCCAGTCGGTGGCGCCGGTGATCGCGGCCCGCACCGGCGCACCGATCGCGACGCCGACGGAGAACTGCGTGTCCAGGCCCTGTTCCCGCAGCCCGCGGATGTGGGCGAGGAACGCGTGGCTGCTGCCCGCCGAGTCACTACGGATAAGGATCGGATTGCCGTAACGGTGTGGTTCAGGGATCTGCTGCGGGGCTTGGTCGAGCACGGTGCTGTGGTCGGCGGCGGTGTTCGATCCGGCGTTACCGGCACGCAGGAGCCCGGCCAGGGCTTCAGCGGTGCCGTCCAGGAAGCACAGCAATGGGTGGAACCCGAACGTGTGTTTCCAGGTCGCCGCCGCCGATTCCTTCTCCGAGTGACAGAGCACGATCGTCGCGTCGATGTCCAGGACGAAGCCCGGCAGTACCCTGCCGAGCACGGTCGTGGCCGGCACCCGGTCACGGGTCTCGGCCAACTGCAACCACGCCAGCTTCCGGGGCGGCAGCGCGAGCAGCCCGCAACCGGGCCAACCCTGGCTCGTCGATCGTGGCCAGGACCCGCCACGCCGTCGCGTCCGAGGCCACCTGCGCGAACAGATCCGGTTGCTGGCGCAGCACGCTCATTCCAGATCAGGAGGCACTTTCGCGTTCCCGACCTCGCCACCGCTCACCCTTACTGAAGGCGCGAGGTTAAAATATGGCCGGCATCCGGAATTGGCATGATCGAGTGCTTACGGCCGGAGACAATTGCTCGGGATAATAAGGCATGCGGCAGTTGCAGTTGTTCACCGGGACGCAAGTCGCCACAATGCGTGACCGCACCAGACGCCGCAACTATTCACCCGAAGCCGAGGCATTCCGCCGGGATCACGAACGGCGTCGCGAGTTCGGTCTGAAACGGCGTCATGCCGAGCGCGAACGCCGCCTGCGCAGCGGCGAACTCGTAACGCAAAATGGTTTCCTGGTGCACCGCCACTCGGCCTCACCCATCACCGAAACGAGCGAACGCCCACCCGCCGAGGCGGTCCCGACCGCGCCGGCAGTGCAATCGGCTCATCCCGCGGCGCCCGTTGACGTCCCGAGAACTGACAAGCCCCTGCCGCTGGAGGGAGGGGTCACGCTGCCTGCAGAAGAGGTCAAGTCCGCGGCGAGCCCGGGGGAAGTGCCGGCGGACGTGGTCATCTCGGCAAGGGGTGCTTGCGGAGTGGCGGTAGACAAAGCGGAGTCTGCTCCCGGCGCCGGTCGGTCGACGAATATTCTGCCGCATGCCGGCCGAAGGTCGAGCCCGCTCGCACGCCGGAGTCGGAGGCCTGCGCGGCGAGCGAGGCCAGCTCGCCGCAAATCGACCGCGCCGCAAGCCCGGATCCGAATACCTCGGCGCGACCCGGGCAGCCCTCCCGGCCAAAGCCCCGGGTTCCGCCTGCCCCGCGGTCTGCCGGAGTTGGTTAAGCCCAAATCAGTATTTCGTTGGCATCTTCCGCGCGGTGGTCGCCGGAAGCATTTCAATGACTACCGTTGTCATCAGCCGGCGAGGCGTCAGGCCGACAATTCTCGATCGCTTCAGAGTGTGTTGTCCGCGGAGCATCTATGGCGTAGACGGCTCACGATTCACCGAGGCCGTCTGACCGCAAGGGCGGCCGAGGACATATTTCTGACGGTCCATCTTCCACCGCGTGTGGCGCCGCCGCCTGCTCAGGTCAGGCGGCCACTTCGAGTGAGGGGAGGCCTATCACGCGGTTGCGGCCCGCGTTCTTGGCCTGGTAGAGCCGCAAGTCGGCCAGCGCGAGCAGGTCGGCCCCCGAGGCCACGCCGATGCTCACCGTGACCCGCAAGCCTGCCGCGATCGTGTCCCATGGGTGGTTTTCGACCATGCGCCGGATTCGTTCCGCCGCCTCGACGGCTTCGGCGTCGTCCGCCGAGCGGAACAGCACCGCGAACTCCTCGCCGCCGTAGCGGGCCGCGATGTCGCCGTTGCGGCAGCCCGCGCGTAGCAGCGCCGCCAGTTCGCGCAGTACCTCGTCGCCGATCTGGTGCGAGTGCTGGTCGTTGACCCGTTTGAAGTGGTCCACGTCGATCAGGGCGATCGCGTGCCCGTCCTTTCCGGCGGTCAGCTCGTCGTCGAGGCGGCGGCGGTTGGCCAGGCCGGTCAGCGGGTCTTCGAGGCTGATCCGCAGCAGGCCGTCCGCGCGCAGGCGTTCCTGCTCGGCGGTTGCCTTGGCCAGCTCGGTCTCCATGCGCACGGCCGCCACCCGGGCGTTGCGCTGCGCCCTCTCCGACGCTACCTGGCAGTAGAGCTGGTGGAACCTTTTGTGGGCGGCCAGCGCGGCGCCCAGGTCGCCGCTTTTTTCGTACGCCTCGGCCAGGTGCTCGGCCGCAGTCAGCGCCGCGCTTTTGCTTTCGGCCAGTTCCAGCGCCCGCGCGAACACCGCGACCGCCTCGTCGTAGCGGGCGAGCGCGAGATGGATCTGGCCGCGGGTGTCGAGGTGGTGGGTGATCGTGTAGGTGGAGTCCAGCGCCGGGTCGAGTTCCCACGAGTCGAGCAGTCGCAGGCCCTCGTCGGCGCGCCCGGCGAAGGCGAGTTCCTCGGCCAGGTTGGCCACCGCGGCGGCCTCGTTGCGCCGGTGCCCGAGCCGGCGGCCGATGAGCATCGCGGCCCGGGATCGTTCGGCGGCGTCCATGGCGATCGCGAGGGCGGCCTCTTCGTCGCCGTTCGCGCGGGCGGCCCAGGCCAGCGCGGTCACCGCGCACGCCCCGGTGTCGAGCATGACGCCCTGGGCCAGTTCGTCGCCGACCAGCCGGGCCATCTCGGCGCCGCGCTCGCACAGTTGGACGACCAGGTCGAACTGCTGCATCACCAGGTAGACGTTGGCCACGGTGGCCAGCACCGGGATGACCGCCTCCAGGTCACCGCTCGCTTCGGCCAGGGTCAACGCGGCCGTGCTCTCTTCCAGCGCCTCGGATGTCTCACCGGTGGACAGCAGTACCCGGGCCACCTCGCTGCGGGCGCGCCCTTCGGTCGCCGGGTCGGCGCCGGCCCGGGCGAGTTCGGCGGCCTCCTGGGCGGCGGCCAGCGCGCCGGGGTATTCGTCGCGGAGGCGCCGGCACATTGCGATGATCGAGAGGGCTTCGGCGCGCGCGCCCGGATCGTCGGCCGCGGCGGTGGCCAGTTCGCGGGCGCCCTCGGGGTCGGACACCGCGAGCCGTTCCCGGGCCAGCCGGAGGAGCTGCGGGGGCGGGGCGCCCCCGGCAAGTGCTGCGTCGAAACCGCTCGACATGCGCTACTCCGGCTCGTCGGCTGATGCGACCTGACAGTGTGAATCATCGGCCGACACGCACCCGTCTTGAGCATCCGATCCTAGGTGAACGTGTCGGCGAGGAACGAGGCCGCCGCCGAGAAGGAGCGTTGGTCGGCCACTTCGTCGTACGCCACCCCCGGCGTGGCCCCGGGCCGGGCGCTGGTGTGGGTGAATCCGTGTTGCGCACCGCCGTACATGATGAGCTGCCAGTCCGCTCCGGCCGTCTCCATCTCCTCCGAGAAGTCACTCACCTGCGTGAACGGGACATGAGGGTCGGAAGCGCCGTGGCACACCAGCAGGCGGGCGGAGACGGCGCCGGGCTGGGCGGGCGCCACGGTGCTCAGGGTGCCGTGGATGCTCACGGCGGCGGCGATCGGCGAACCCTGGCGAGCCAGCGTGAGGGCGGCCAGACCGCCGAAGCAGTAGCCCACGGCGGCCAGCGGGGCATGCGGCCCGGCGTGGGAGCGCAACACGGCCAGGC
This sequence comes from Actinoplanes sp. NPDC051343, assembly GCF_044455125.1. Taxonomy (NCBI): domain Bacteria; kingdom Bacillati; phylum Actinomycetota; class Actinomycetes; order Micromonosporales; family Micromonosporaceae; genus Actinoplanes; species Actinoplanes sp. NPDC051343. The sequence continues at coordinate 101,563 of NZ_JBITEL010000011.1, read as the reverse complement.
CGGCCTCGGCGCGCCGGGTCAGCCGGCCGGGGTCGTCGCGCAGGGCGGTGAGCTCGGCCATGACGCGTGTACGGTCGCCGGCCACCCCGTCGCCGTACATGTCGCAGGCGTGCACCGCGTAGCCGAGCGTGGCCCACCGCCGTGCCTGCGCGCGGGCGTGGTCATCGAGGCCGGCGCCGCCGTGGATGACCAGAATGCCGGCCGGGGCGGGGGAGGGGCCGTACTGATCGGATGTCATGCCATCAGGCTACGTCGTAATGTAGGGACCATATCACTGCAAGATAACTTTCACAAGACTGGCGCGGGGTCGTTATTTTGACGGTCGTGCTCGCCCTCGTGACGGTGCTGCTCTGCCTCGGCGTCCTGCTCATCGCGGGTGCGCTGCTCTTCCTCGTCGTCCGGTTCTCCAACCAGTGGGCGCTGCTCACGCTGCGCCGGCATCCACCCACGCCGGGCTAGCGGTGTCATGTCGGCGTACTGGGGGAGCACGTCACCGCGTTCGGCGGCATCTGGAGTGACATCGCGCCGTCGGGAGGTAACGGCAGGCCCTCCCGGTGCGGCGGCGGGCCGACGTAGCGTCGGGACCATGGACCACCGCAGCGAGATCCGGGACTTCCTGACCACCCGCCGGGCCCGGATCACGCCGGAGCAGGCCGGGCTGCCGGCGTTCGGGGGCAGTCGCCGCGTGCCGGGGCTGCGCCGTGAGGAGGCGGCGATGCTGGCCGGGGTCAGCGTCGACTACTACATCCGGCTCGAGCGCGGCAACCTCTCCGGGGTCTCCGACAGCGTCCTCGAGTCGCTGGCCCGGGCCCTGCGGCTCGACGACGCCGAGCGTGACCACCTGCACGACCTGGCCCGCCAGGCCAATCGCGGCCGGCGCCCGCGCAAGGGCAGCACCGCGCAACTCCGTCCCCGCGTGCAGCAACTGCTCGACGCGATGACCGGCTCACCGTCCTATGTGCGCAACGGCCGGCTCGACGTGCTCGCCGCCAACCACCTCGGCCGGGCGGTGTTCGCCCCGCTGTGGGAGGGCGCGACCGGGCGCCCCAACCTGGCCCGCTTCCTCTTTCTCGACCCGGCGTCCCAGGATTTCTACGTCGAGTGGGAACGCATCGCGGAGGAGGCCGTCGCGCTGCTTCGGAGCGAGGCCGGCCGCAACCCGTACGATCGGCAGCTCACCGACCTGGTCGGTGAGCTTTCCACCCGGAGCAACCGATTCCGCACCTGGTGGGCCGCGCACAATGTGCTCGAGCACGTCGCCGGGCTGAAGCGCCTGCACCACCCGCTGGTCGGCGACCTCGCCCTGGCCTACGAGTCGCTCGAGCTGACCGCCGACCGCGGGTTGCGGCTCAACGCCTACAGCGCCGAGCCGGGCTCGCCCGACCAGGACGCGCTCAACCTCATCGCGAGCTGGGCCGGGACCGAAGTCAGCCCAGGAGCGTGACCGCAGAAGCGGGCGCGGAGCGTGACCGCAAAGTGAGCCCAGGAGCGTGACCACAGAAGCGGGCCCGGAGCGTGACCGCAAAGTGAGCCCAGGAGCGTGACCGCAGAAGCGGGCCCGGCAGCGTGACCGCAGGAGTCAGGCCGGGAGCGTGACCGTCGCCTCGGTCTGGCCGCGGCGGACGGTGAACGGCTCGCCGTCGGCCACGTAGTCGCCGAAGAAGCCGAGTACGGTGACCGTGCCCGCGGAACCGGTCCGCATCTCGGTCGGTGGCAGCCACCATTCGCCTTTGATCAGGTTGCTCAACGCCGCGTACGACGGCTTGCGCGAGCCATCGGCTCGCAGGAAGCCGACCGGGGCGCCCAGCCATGCACCGTCGTCGGTTAGGCCCCAGTAGTTGATCGATTGGACCGCGGGGTGGCCGACCAGCGACCGGTAGTGCCGCACCATCTCCGACGCCTGCCGCTCCTCGCCCTCGGGCGTCGACGGCCAGGACGGGATCTGGTAGTCGTTGAGGTCCGTGATCTCGGCCGGCATGAGGTGGCCGGAGAGCAGCGTGGTCTCGGTCATGTGCAGCGGCAGTCCGTAGCGGGCGAAGCGGTCGAGCATCTTCTGCATGTATTCCTCGCCGCGGTAGCCCTGGTGCATGTGGGTCTGCAAGCCGATCGCGTCGATCTGGATGCCGGCTTCGAGCACGCCCTCGATCAGGCACTCGTAGGCCGAGCTCAGGTCGAAGTCGTTGAGCACAAGCGTGGCCGCCGGGTTGGCCTCGCGGGCCTCCTCGAACGCCATCCGGACCATCTCGATGCGGCCGCGGTCCCAGGCCAGGGGCGTGATCGCGTTGTCGCCGTTGGCGAACACCGGCATGATCACGGCTTCGTTGATCGCGTCCCAGAGGTCGATCGTGCCGGCGAACCCGGTGACCAGGTCGCGGATGCGCTCGCGGATCAGGCGTTCCACCTCGTCGAGTTCCAGGCCGAGCAGCCAGTCCGGTTGCACCGTGTGCCAGAGCAGCGGGTGGCCCTTGACGGTCACGCCCTGCGCGGCGAACCACTTCGCCGCCGCCTTGAGACGTGCCTCGTCCGGTTTGCCGCGTTCCCGTTCGTAATCACCCCAGTAGAAGGGGAGTGTCGCGGTGTTGAACAGGCCGAGCCAGGCTTCCGCGAGTTCGTCCCGCCGGCCGCTCGAGGCGCCACCGAAGACACCGGCGGCCCCGACGAAGTCGAAGCCGATGTTGCCGAACGCGAAGTCGTGCCGCTGCTGGGCAACGGTGATCACTCGGTCGGTGAGCGGTCGCCGGTCGGGTCCGACCGCGGTCAGCGTGATCTCGCCGATCCGATGCTGCATGTCAGCCATGGCGTCATCCTCGCACGCTCTCGGAGAGAAACTTTTCGCTCTCAATTGCGAAAGTGTCGTAAGAAACGGCAGCATAGGTCTGCCCGCGCGGGGCGGTCAACAGGGACCGGACGCCCGCGGTAGCACAGATAGGGTGATGCGCATGCCCACCGAGGACGCCTCCCGCTCCCGCGCGACCTTGTCCGAGGTCGCCTCCCAGGCCGACGTCTCGGTGTCGACCGTCTCCAAGGTGCTCAACGGCCGGGCCGGCGTCTCGGACGAGACGCGGGCGCGCATCGAGGCACTCCTGCAGGACAAGCGCTACCAGCAGCGCAACCCGAAGCGCCAGGTCGCGCCCCTTCTCGACGTGCTCTGCTACGAGGTCGACAGCCCGTTCGGCAGCGAGGTGCTGGCCAGCATCGAGCAGTCGGCCCGGCAGCGGCGCCTCGGCATGGTGCTGACCGGGGCGACCGAGCGCAGCACGCCCTACCCGCACTGGGTCGACGACGTGCTGCGCCGTCAGCCGGTCGGGGTGGTGCTGATCGCCTGCCGCCTCTCGGCCGAGGACAAGCAGCGGCTGCGCTCGCGCAATATCCCACTGGTCGTGATCGACCCGGCCGGCACCCCGGCGCCCGACGTGCCCTCGATCGGCTCGGCCGACTGGAACGGCGGCTACCAGGCGACCCGTCATCTGATCGACCTCGGCCACACCCGCATCGGCATCATCACCGGCCCGACCGACATGCTGGCCTCGACCGCGCGCCTCTCCGGCTACCGGGCCGCGCTCGAGTCGGCCGGCCTGGGCAATGACCCGGCGCTGATCCGCCCGGGCCGCTTCCACCACGCCGACGGCCTCGAGCAGGGCCGGACCCTGCTCGCGCTGCCCGACCGGCCGACCGCGATCTTCGCTTCCAGCGACCTCTATGCGCTGGGGGTCTACGAGGCGGCCCGCTCGTTCGGCCTGACCATCCCCGGCGACCTGTCCGTGGTCGGCTATGACGACCTGCGCATCGCCCAGTGGGCCGGCCCGCCGCTGACCACCGTGCACGTTCCCCTGGTCGCCATGGCCGAGCAGGCCGTGCACCTGGTAATGCGGCTCAACGACGAGCCCGAGCTGGCGTTCAGCCGCATCGATCTCGACACGACGCTGGTCGTGCGGGGCAGCAGCGCCAAGCCCGTCTAGCGAAATATTTCTTCGCAATCACGAAACCTTGACGCGCAAGTTACGCGAGTCCTAGTGTCGTCGGCACAGGTTTCACCGGCCGCTTCGGCGGTCGTCGAAGAAGGCAGGGCTGGTCGCTCCGGCATCGGACGGCGGCGCTGTCCCGATCGGCGATCGTCGGCGGCGCGTGCACGCGTGCACGCCGCACACCACGCGACCTCATCGACCCCGGGCCCCCGCTCAAAGCGGTCGGTCCTCATCTCGCCGCGCCCGAAATAGCGCGAAATACCTCCCTGTTTGTTTCCCTCGAGAGTGGAGAGGGTTCCATGTTGTTCCGCCTGAAGCCGTTGAAGTCGCTCGCCGCCGTCGCGGCCGCCACCCTGGCCGTCACCGGCCTCGCCGCCTGCGGGGGAGGATCCAGCAGCAAGAAGGACGCGTCGAGCGCGACTTCCGGCACCGTCAACTGGTGGGGCTGGACGCCGACCGACACGGCGACCGCCAACGGGTACATCGCCGCGTTCAACAAGCAGTATCCGAACATCAAGGTCAACTACAAGCTGGTCAACATCTCGGACTGGGTCGCCGCGCTGCGCCCGGCGCTCGCCTCGGGCAAGGGCCCGGACATCTTCGACATGCAGCCCGGCGCGTACGTCACCCAGTTCAAGTCGTTCGCCGAGGACCAGACCCAGCTCGCTTCGTCCGCCCTGGGCGCCGACTGGAAGACCAAGATCGCCCCGATCGGGATCAGCGGCCTGAGCGCCGACGGCAAGCTCACCGCGATGTCGGTCGGCTCGGTCTACGCCGGCATGCTCTGGATCAACGGCGACATCTTCAAGAAGTACAACCTGCAGCCGCCGGCCAACCTCACCGAGTGGCAGCACGTCTGCTCGGTGCTCAAGCAGAACAAGGTCGGCTGCTTCGTGCAGGGCGCGGCCCAGGAGGGCTTCGACCAGGACACGCTCCAGTCGATTGCCAACTCGGTGCAGCCCGGCCTGTGGACCAAGGTCTCGCAGGGTGAGGCCAAGTGGACCGACCCGGCCATCGTGAAGACGTTCTCGATCTGGAAGCAGTTGTTCGACAGCGGCATCATGCAGTCCGGCGCGGTCGGCTACCAGCAGTACCCGGACGCCAACAACGACTTCCTGACCGGCAAGTACGGCATGGTCATGATGGGCACCTGGTACACCCAGTACGCCACCGACAAGGCGATGACCGCGGCGCTCTCGGCGGCCGGGGTCAGCGGTGCCAAGCCGTTCCCGATCATCCCGATCGCCTTCCCCGACGTGGCGGGTGCCGGCAACACCAGCGAGATGTACGGCGACGCCGACTTCGGCCTCGCCATCTCGACCAAGACGCAGGCCAAGGCGGCGGCGGAGACGTTCGTGAAGTGGATGGCCACCTCCAAAGAGGGCCAGCAGGCGATCGCGGACCAGCTCAACGACCTGCCCTCGCTGCAGGGCGTGACGCCGAACTTCGACCAGATCTCGCTGGTCGACGCGGCCACCCAGAAGGACCCGGTGCAGCAGCTGATCACCAAGGCGGGCACGATCACCGAGCCCCGTGAGGCGCTGCTCAGCTCGGACGTCCAGGACGCCATCCTTGCGGCAGCAACGAGCGTGGCGACCGGCAAGGCCAGCCCGGACGACGCGACCAAGACGCTTCAGCAGGCCGCGGAGGCGGCGGGAGTGACCTTCAAATGACGACGACGCTGACCCGGGTGCCGGCGCGGGCTTCCCGCGCCACGGCCCGGAAGGGCCCTCGCCGGCCCCCGGGTCTGCCCTGGATCCTCCCGGCACTGGTCCTCACCGTCGGGCTGATCTACTACGGCATCGGGTACACCGGGTACATCTCGACGCTCAACTGGGACGGCATCAGCCCCGGCCCGGAGAGCGTCGGAGCCCACAACTACACGCGGATCTTCCACGACCCCATCTTCTGGGAAGCGGTCCGGCACACGGTGATCTTCTTCGTGGTCACGTTCGTGATCCAGACGATCCTCGGCCTGGTGTTCGCGGTGATCCTGCACGCGAAGCTGCGGCTGGCCGCGGTCTACAAGGTGATCGTGTTCGTGCCGGTGGTGCTGGCCCCGGCAATCATGGCCCCGGTCTTCCGGCACATGTTCGCCCCGGACGGTGAGCTCAACGCGGTGCTCCACCACATCGGGCTGGGCGGCCTCGCCCAGCCGTGGATCGGGCAGACCAGCACCGCGCTCCCGGTGATCATGTTCATCACGATCTGGGAGTGGACCGGCGTCACGTTCGTCCTCTACTACGCGGCGATGACCCAGATCGACCCGCCGGTGCTCGAGGCGGCCCGGATGGACGGGGCCGGCAACTTCCGCACCCTGGTCAGCATCATCTGGCCGGAGCTGCGGGGCACCACGGTCGCGCTGGCCATGCTCGGCGCGATCGGCGCGCTCAAGACCTTCGACGTGCCCTACCTGGTGACGATCGGCGGCCCGAACTACGCCACCGAGTTCCTCGGCACCTACATCTACCGCATGACGATCCCGCTGAGCCACGTCGGCTACGGCGCCGCGCTGTCGATCATCCTGCTCGTGGTCGCGCTGGTCATGGCGCTGCTGCTCCAACTAGCGGGCCGGGAACGGAAGGGCCGCTGATGTTCGAGATCCGCACACGGTGGGGAAAGGCGCTGCTGCAACTGGGCGCCACCATCCTGATCATCCCGTACCTGTTCCCACTGATCGTGATGGTCAAGGGTGCGTTCGCCGGCGAGGGTGCGCACAACTTCGTCGCGGTGCTGCAGGTGCCCGGCTTCGGGCGGTTCTTCGTCAACAGCATCATCGTGTCGGCGGTCGTCATCGCGCTGGTCTACGTGGTCACGATGATGGCGGCGTTCGGCTTCGCCAAGCTGCACATCCGGTTCCGTGAGGTCTACTTCTGGCTGCTGCTGGCCTGCCTCACGCTGCCCGAGGTGGTGCTGCTGGCCCCGCTGTTCGCGACCGACACCAAGCTCGGCCTCTACGACACGTACTGGGCGGTCATCCTGCCGCTGGCCGCGCTCCAGGTGCCGTTCGCGGTGCTGCTGACCCGCAACTTCATCAACAGCCTGCCGGACGAACTGTTCGAGGCGGCCCGGGTCGACGGGGCCAACTCGTACCGCGGGTTCGTCCACCTGGTCATCCCGCTGACCCGGCCGATCGCCGCCGCGGTGCTCATCTTCACCCTGGTGGCCTCCTGGAACGACTACCTGATGCCGCTGGTCTTCCTGCAGTCGCCGGAACTCCAGACGATCACGCTCGTCCCGCAGTTCTTCGTCGGCGAGTTCAGCAACGACCAGACCAAGATCCTGGCGTCGGCGGTCATCACGGCGATCCCCGAGATCGTCGCCTACCTCAGCCTGCAGCGCCTCTTCGAGCGCGGCCTCTCGGCCGGCGCGATCAAGTAACAGGAAGGTGGCATCGTGCCGCTCATTCAGGTCGACCTGGCCCGGGACACGTTCGACAAGCACCACGAGGCGATCGGCAACGCCATCCACGACGCGCAGATCGCGGCCCTGGGCATCCCGGCCGACGACCGGTTCCAGATCTTCTCGCCGCGCGACGCCGGCGAGCTCAAGTTCGATCCCGGCTACAACGGCGTCGATCGCCGGAACCTGCTGGTGATCCGGGTCGTCGCGGTCCACATGTATCCGGTGGCGACCAAGAAGGCGTTCTTCCAGGCCGTGGTCGAGCGCCTGGAACCGCTGGGGATACGGCCCGAGGACGTGCTGATCTCGTTGACCGAGAACGGTTTCGAAGACTGGTACGCCGGAAAGCTCTGAGGGGAAACTCCATGCTCCACGAAGACTCCGCGCCGCTGCGCGTGCTCTACCTCGGCGGCACGGGCACGATCAGCGCGTCCTGCGTACGCCTGACGGCCGCGACCGGCATGGCCACGACCGTACTCAATCGGGGCCGTAATGAAAGCGGCCGTGAGCTGCCCGCCGAGGTGGAATCTCTGGTCGCCGACGTCGCCGACCAGGCGCAGCTAGAGGCTGCTTTGCAGGACCGCGAATTCGACGCCGTCGTCAACTTCCTCTCCTTCGACGCGGCCGACGCCCGCCGGAAGTTCGCTTTCTTCGGTCCCCGCACGGGACAGTACGTGCACATCAGCTCCGGCTCGATCTATGCCAAGCCGGTGCGGCAGGTCCCGATCGTCGAGTCGACACCGACCGGCCCCAATGCGCCGCTGCCCTACGCGACGGCGAAATGGGAGGCCGAGGAGGCGCTGAGAAATACACCGGCGACCATCGTGCGGCCCTCGCACACGTACGACGACGCCAACCCGCCGCTGCCCGGCGGCTGGACCGTCATCGACCGGATGCTCCGCGGCGAGGAGATCCCGGTGCACGGCGACGGCACCTCGCTCTGGACCCTCACCCACGCCGAGGACTTCGCCCAGGGCCTGGTCGGCCTGCTCGGCAATCCGCGGGCGATCGGCGAGACCTTCAACATCACCGGTTCCGACGTCTATACGTGGGATCAGATCTACCGCATCGTGGCCGGCGCGCTCGGCGTCGAGGCGCGGCTCGTGCACGTCGCCTCGGAGATGTTCCCGCTGGTCGCGCCGGACTGGTTCTGGTCGGGGGAGACGGTCGGCGACATCGGCCACAGCGCGGTCTTCGACACCACCAAGATCCGTACGTTCGTGCCCGGATTCGCCCCTCGGCTGACCTTCCACCGGGCCGCGAGCCGGATGGTCGCGTGGCGGCGCGACCACTCTTCGCTGTGCCAGGCCGACCCGGCGACCGACGCCGTGCTCAGCCGGATCATGTCGGCCTACCACGCCGCCCGTGAGATCTTCACCGCTGCCGCCCCGGCGGATGTCAGGCTGGGGTCATGACCTCTCTCGGCCGCACCGATCTGGACGTCTCCCCGCTCTGCGTCGGCACCAGCCCGCTGGGCAGCATGCCCGGCCTCTACGGCTATGCGGTGGGCGAGCAGCGCGCGGTCGACACGGTCAACGCGGTGCTGGACAGCGGCACGATCAACTTCATCGACACCTCGAACGGCTACGGCACCGACGGCTCGTCCGAGAAGCGGATCGGGCTGGCGCTGCGCGGGCGGGGCGGGCTGCCCCGCGGGGGAGTGCTGGCGACGAAGGTCGACCCGGATCCCGGTACCGGCGACTTCTCGGGTGCGCGCGTGCGGAAGTCGCTCGAGGAGAGCCTCGAGCGGCTGGGCGTCTCGAAGATCCAGCTGCTGCATCTGCACGACCCCGAGCGGATCACCTTCGCCGACGCGATGGCGCCCGGCGGGCCGGTCGAGACGCTGGCCGCGCTTCGAGCGGAAGGGCTCGCGGAGCATCTCGGGGTGGCGGGCGGCCCGGTCGGGCTGATGCAGCAGTACCTCGACACGGGTGTCTTCGAGGTCGTGCTGACCCACAACCGCTACACGCTGCTCGACCGGTCGGCCACCGACCTTTTCACTACCGCCCACCAGAACGGGATCGGGGTGCTCAACGCCGCGCCGTACGGCGGCGGCATGCTGGTCAAGGGCCCGGAGACCCAGCAGAAGTACGCGTACGGCGAGCGCGACGACCGCATCGCCGCCGCGGCGGTCAAGATGCGCAACGCGTGCGCCCATGCCGGGGTGCCGCTGGCCGCCGCGGCCCTGCAGTTCTCGCTCAAGGCCCCGTTCGTCGACTCCACCGTCGTCGGTATCTCCTCGCCGGCCCGCGTGGCGGAGACCCTCGAGCTGGCGAGGCTGAAGATTCCGGCATCGCTCTGGGGCGAGCTGGAAGCCTTGGTACCGTCGCCGTCGCTGTGGCTCGACCCACCGAAGGGCTCAAAATGACCACCAGGATCGGCCTCCTCGGCGGGGCCGGCATCGCCGGCGCCGCCGTCCTCCTGCCGGTGCGGCGTCGCGACGACGTCGTGGTCGCGGCGGTTGCCTCACGTTCCGCTTCCGAGGAGTACGCGTCCCGGCACCGCATTCCGCGCGCCTACGACTCGTACGAGGAGCTGCTGGCCGACCCGGAACTCGACCTGATCTACAACGCGCTGCCGCCCTCGATGCACGCCGAATGGACGATCGCGGCCCTCCAAGCGGACAAGGACGTTCTCTGCGAGAAGCCGTTCACCATGAACGCGGCCGAGGCCCGGCGGGTGATCGCCGCGGCGCGGGCCACCGGCAAGCGGGTGATCGAGGCGTTCCACGACCACTACCACCCGCTGAGCGTGTGGATCCGCGAGGCGGTGGCCGGCGGGATCATCGGCCGGGTCCAGAGCGCTTCGGCGGTCTTCGACGGCTCCAACCCGTACGTCGAAGGCACCCTGCGGCACGAGCCGCACCTGGGCGGCGGAGCCCTGATGGACCTCGGGTGCTACCCGGTGCACTGGGTGCGGTCGCTGTTCCCGGGCATGCCGGCCGTGACCTCGGCATCCGCCGACCGCAACCCGTCCGGCGCCGACATCTCGATGCGGGCCGAGCTGGTGTTCGGGGGCGACGTGACCGCGGTGGTCTCGGCCAGCATGGTCGAGGGCGTGACCCTGAAGTCGGACCTGGTCCTGATCGGCGACGCCGGCACGCTGACCGTCGACAACATCGTCTTTCCGTCGGCCGGGCACAGCATCCGCGTCGAACTCGGCGGCGTGCCCTACGTGACGACGGTGGCGGGGCGCACCACCTACGATCACCAGCTGGCCGCGGTGCTGGACGGGCTGGCGAGCGGCACCGCGCTGCCGACCGAGGGTCAGGACTCGATCGACAACATGGCGGTCATCGACGCCATCTACGAGGCGGCCGGCTTCGACCGCTCGGCCTGGTCGTAGCGCGGCTTTCGGCGAGTGAGCGAGTACGCGATCAGGCGGCCGATGTAGCCGTTGGCGGCCCACAGGGCGAACGCCCAGTGGCTGCGGTAGGCGATCGGGATGGAGATCAGGAAGACGATCGCCATCGACAGCGACCGGGTGATGCCGCGGTTGAAGGTGCCGGGCGGCACCTCGGCCGCGACGAGGTGGTCGTGGCGGATGGTCAGGATGATGGCGACGAAGGTGAGCTGTGAGGTCGCCTGGATGCCGGCGTAGAGCGTGAACGCCATCGGGAACGCGGTGTCGTCGCCGACCAGGACCCGGGTGGCGAACGGGGTCACGATGATGGTGAGCAGCCAGATCATGTTGAGCCCGGCCACCCGGCGGTGCACCCGCCGGACGTAGCGGTAGAGCCAGTGGTGGCCGAACCAGGCGTTGGCGATGACGACGAAGCTGATCAGGAACGCCAGGTAGTCGTCGAAGTGGCCCCGGAAGCTGATCCACGACTCGGTCGTCGACCTCCCCTCGGGGATGGGCAGCTCCAGCGCCAGGAGGGTGATCGCGATGGCGATCACGGCGTCGGAGAAGAAGACAAGTCGCTCGGTGGCGATCTTGTTGCCCTCTTCCTCGACCTCGGCCGGGATGGCCGGCGTCTCGGCGCTCATCGTCACTCCTTGCTGTCTGACCCGGGAACCATACCGGTCAGGTAGTGCTGGAGCACCGGCGAGAGCCAGGCCGCCAGTTCGTCCGTCGTCAATGCCACCACCGGCGGTAACTCCAGCACGTAGCGGGTCAGGGCGAGGCCCAGCATCTGGGTCGCCAGGAGCCCGGCCCGGGTCGCCGCGGTCTTCTCGTCCGGCTCGATGCGGGCGACCAGCGGCGCGACCTGGCCCGCGAAGAGCGTGCGCATCCGTTCGGCGGCGAAGTCCTGGGTGGCCGCCACCCGCAGGAGCGCGACCAGGGTGTCGTTGCGTTCCCACCGGGCGACCAGGTGGCGGGCGAGCACATCTCCCCAGGAATCGGGCCGGATCGCGGTCAGGTCGGGCAGTTCCAGCTCGAAGGAGGCCGCCGCGGCCAGCAGCTTCTCCTTGGACCCGAAGTAGCGCATGACCATCGACGGGTCGATGTCGGCCTGGGCGGCGATCGCGCGGATGGTGGCCTTCGCGTACCCGTCGGCCGCGAAGCGCTCCCGCGCGGCGACGAGGATCGCCGCCTTGGTCCGATCCGACCTTTTCACCGATGGATCTTGTGCCATGTCAACAACTGTAGGCCAACACACGTTGACGTCAACGGGCCGCCCGGCCTAGCGTCAACAGGTGTTGGCCTACAACCGTTGGCAAAGGAGATCGACATGGACACCGACGTACTGATCGTCGGAGCCGGCCCGACCGGCCTCACCCTCGCGGGCGACCTCGCGCGGGCCGGCATCCGCTACCTGCTGCTGGAACGCCGCACCGACACGGCGAACGCGACGCGGGCGTTCGCGGTCCACGCCCGTACGTTGGAGGAACTCGACGCCCGAGGCGTCGCCGACCCGCTCATCGCCACCGGGCAGCGGGTCGACGGGGTGCGATTGTTCGGCCAGGCCCAACTCGACCTGTCCGGACTGCCGACCCGCTACCCCTACGTGCTGATCACTCCGCAATATCAGACCGAGCGGGTGCTGGCCTCCCGCGCCGGCGTCACGGTCACCGCGGGCGCCGAGATCACGAAGATCACCCAGGACGCCGACGGCGTGACCGCGTTCCTCACCGACGGCCGCACGCTGCGGGCCCGCTACCTGGTCGGCAGCGACGGCGTGCACAGCGCCGTCCGCGAATCGCTCGGCCTGCCCTTCCCGGGCCGGTCGGTGGTCCGTTCGATCATGCTGGCCGACGTCCGGTTCACGACCCCGCCGCCCTCGGTCCTGACCGTCAACGCGGCCGCCGGGGCGTTCGCGTTCATCGCCCCGTTCGGCGACGGCTGGTACCGCGTCTTCGCCTGGAACGGCGACGAACGCCCCGACTCCGACCCGATCTCGCTGGACGAGATCCGGGCGACGGTCCAGCGCGTGAACGGCACCGACTTCGGCATGCACGACCCGCGCTGGATGTCCCGTTTCCACTCCGACGAGCGGCAGGCGCCCCACTATCGGGTGGGCCGGGTCTTCCTGGCCGGCGACGCCGCGCACTGCCACTCGCCGGCCGGTGGCATGGGCATGAACACCGGCATCCAGGACGCGGCCAACCTGGGCTGGAAGCTGGCGCTGGCGGTGCACGGCCACACCTCGGTGCTGGACACCTACGAGTCGGAGCGCTGGCCGGTGGGTCGCATGGTGCTACGCACCTCGGGTGCGCTGGTGCGGCTGGCGGTGGTCCGCTCGGCGATGCAGCAGAGGCTGCGGACCACGGCGGCGCGGATCGCCCTCGCGGTGCCGGGAGTCCGTCATCGCGGCGCGCTGACCATCTCGGGGATCGGCATCGGCTACGGTCCGGTCACCCGGGTGCCCGACCGCACGCTGGCCGACGGCCGGCGCCTCTACGAGGTCCTCCGGGACGGCCGCTTCGTTCTGCTGGGCTCGCCCTCGCTCGACGTGGGCGCGTGGTCCGATCGGCTCACGCCGGTTGCCGCGGCTCCCGCTGTTCTTCTCGTACGCCCGGACGGGTACGCCGCGTGGTCCGGTGCCACCTCCGACGAATCGGGCCTGCGTGCGGCCCTGATCCGGTGGTGCGGGAGCCCGGTCGGCTCAGTTGCCTCGCGCTGAGTCCCTCCGCTCTTTTGTCGCCGGGCCGGTCTCCGCGGTGCGGGTGGGCCGCCAGCGGTCGGCTAGTTCGGCCGGGCTCGGCGGCGTGGCCGGCAGGGCGCCGGTCGCGGCGTCGGCGCGCACCCCGTCCAGCAGCAGCGCCAGGTAGCGGCCCCGCAGCGCGGCCGTGCGGGCGGGGTCGCCGAGCCGGATCGCCGTGATCTGCTCGAACAGCATCGGGACGTCGGTCGCCTCGAACCCGGGGCGCAGCGCACCGGCGTCCCTGGCCCGCCGGAAGACCTCGTCGCCCAGCGCGGTGGCGCGGGCGGCCAACGCGTGCAGCTCGGCGGTCGGCGTGAAGGTGCCGGCCAGGCGCACGGTCAGGGCGTGCACGTCGGACTCGACGACGCCGCGTACGAAATCGGCGAAAGCGACCCACGGGCCGCCCGTCCCGGCCAGCGCTGCCTCGGCGACCGCGATGAACCGCCCGAGCCCCTCGGCGCAGAGCGTCTGAAGCAGCTGCTCCTTGCCCGCGTAGCGCCGATAGAGCGCCCCGACCCCGACCCCGGCCTCGGTGGCGACCGCGGACATCGGCGCCTCGGGGGTGCGGATGAACACCGTCCGGGCCGCGTCGAGGATCACGCCGTCGTTGCGCGCCGCCTCGGCCTTCCGGCCGCTCAGACCTGCCATGGCTGCCACCCTACCTTGAACGGAACGAAGTATTCCGTTAGGGTGGGAGGCGGAACGGAACAAGGCGTTCCGTTTCGAAGAGGGGGAGTCATGCTGCAGGAGGCCCACGACATGCTGCGTACGGTCATAGCCGGCCTCGACGAGAGCGCATGGACGTCGCCCACCCCGTGCGACCAGTGGAACGTCGCCCAGGTCCTGCGCCACGCGGCCGGCGACCAGCTCGCCTACACCGCGGCGCTCACCGGCCACGGCGGGCCGGCCGAAAACCCGTTCACCCCGTCCGCCGGCCCTCCCGCCGGCCCCCGCGCCTTCCTCGAGTCCGCGCTGACCAGCACGGCGGCCGCATTCGCCGCGGTCGGCCCGGAGGTCAAGGAACTACCGTCGCCGCTGCCCCTGGGCCCGCTGCCGGCCGAGATCGTCGTCGGCGCGGCCGCCCTCGACGCCGCCGTCCACGCCTGGGACATCGCCGTCGCCACCGGCCGGCCGGCCCCGCTGACCGCCGACCTGGCCGGGCGCCTCATGCCCGCCGCCACCACGATCGCCGACCCGCTCCGCGGCTTCGCCTTCGCGGCCGCCCAGCCCGCCCGGCCCGGCGACGACGCGGCCGCCCGGCTGCTGCGCTACCTCGGCCGCGACCCCCGCTGGGCCCGGTCATGAAACCGCCGGTGTTCTACTTCGTCGACGTCTTCGCCGATCGGCCCCTCACCGGCAACCCCGTCGTGATCGTGCCCGACGCCGACGACCTCACCGAGGCGCAGATGGCGGCACTGGCCCGCGAGTTCAACCAGTCCGAGACCACGTTCCTGCTGCGCCCCGGCGTCCCCGGCGCGGACCGGCGGCTCCGCTCGTTCACGCCGATCGGGGCCGAAGTGTTCGGCGCCGGCCACAACGCGCTGGGGGCCTGGCTGTGGCTGGCGGCGTCCGGCCGGCTGCCCGCCGGCCGGACCGACTTCCGCCAGCAGATCGGCAACGACCTTCTTCCCGTACGCGTAGAAGGCGCCACCGTCTCGATGGACCAGTCACCCCCGCGGTTCGGCGCCCGTGTCACCAATCGCGCCGCACTTGCCGCCGCCCTGGCGCTCGAAGCGGACGATGTCGCCGACGCCCAGGTGGTCTCGACCGGTGCCGCCCACCTCCTGGTCCCGGTCGGCACCCGGGCCGCCGTCGACCGAGCCGCGCCCGACAGCCACCGCCTGACCCCGCTGCTGTCCGGTGCCGGCGCCGAGGGCTGCTACCTCTACAGCCTGGAAGCCGACCTCCCGTACGCCCGCTTCTTCAATCCCACCATGGGCATCCCGGAGGACCCGGCCACCGGCACCGCAGCCGGCCCCCTCGCCGCACTGCTGGTCCACCGCGGCCTCCGGCCGGCCGGCACCCTGGACATCGCCCAGGGCCACCGGCTCGGCCGCCCGAGCCGCATCCAGGTCACAGTCGACGGCTCCCACGTGACGGTCAGCGGCACCGGACTCGTGGTCGCCGAGGGCACGCTGCACCTGTGACGACGGCGCGTAGTCATCGTTTCTCGGCGACCGGGCGCTCACCACGGGCGCGCTGGCCGCGGAACTGACCGACGTGCCGCCGGCCACGCTCTACCGGCACGTCGCCCGGCTCGTCGACGCCGGGGTCCTGCAGGTCGTCCACCAGGAGTCGGTGCGGGGCGCGGTCGAGCGGACGTACGTGCTGCGTGCCGCCGCCGCGCTGATCACCGCCGACCAGGTCGCGGTCATGAGCGTCGACGACATGCGGCAGGCGTTCCTGGCGTTCGTCGCCGGTCTGCTCGACGACGTCGACCGCTACCTGGCCCGCGACGACGTCGACCCGATCCGCGACCGGGCGACCTTCCGGCTGGGTGCCCTGTGCCTCGACGACGACGAGTTCGCCACCCTGCTGGCCGACGTCATGCGCGTGCTCGGGCCGGCCGCCGCCAACCCGCCCCGAGCCGGCCGCAAACGCCGGATCCTGGCCACCGTGCTGCTACCCGGAGATGAGACATGATCGCGACGAAGCTGCTCGACCTGCTGCGGGACGGCCGCTGGGCCGACATTCGGGAGATGTTCGCGCCCAACCTGCGCACCCTGGTGACGCCCGAGGCGCTGCGGGCGGCCTGGGAGTCCGAGATCAGCCGGCACGGCGCGGTCATCGACGTGGGGGCCCCGGTCAGCGAGCCGGCCGGGGCGAACGACATGACGCTCGTACGGGTGCCGGTGACCTTCGAACGCGGCGCGGTGACCGTCCTCGCCGCGGTCGCCGGCGACACCTGGCTGACCAGCCTGCAGATCGCCGCCGCCGACGCCACGCAGCCGATGCAGCCGTGGCAGCCGCCCTCGTACGCCGACCCGGCCGCGCTCCGGGAAGAAGAAGTGACCCGCGGGTCGCGGCCGCCGAACCGGCGGTCGCCGGGCTCGTCGTCCTGGCCGGCGGCGCGCAGCCGCTGCAGTGGTCCGCGGTCCGTCAGATGCGCTACCTGGCATCGCTCGACCCGGCCACGGCCGCCGCCTCCGGGCAGATCCTCGACGCGGTCACGAGGCAGGCGGAAAACGTGGACAGGCCCAGGCTGTCCGCCGCCACCCCGGCTTCCGAACTCCCGTTCGGTGTGCCCGTCCTACTGGCTCGACCTGCGGACCTACGACCCGGCGGCCGAGGCCGCGAGGCTCGACCGGCCGATGCTCATCCTGCAGGGCGGCCGCGACTACCAGGTGACGGTTGCCGACGACCTGGCCCGCTGGCAGGCCGCGCTCGCCGGCCGCGCCGACGTCACGTTCCGCGTCCACGACGCCGACGACCATCTGTTCCACCCCGGCCGGATATGAACCGGCGCAGCACGTGGACCCGGCGGTGGTCGCCGACATCGCCGGCTGGATCACCGGTTGACGGCGGCCGCCGTGCGCCTCCGGAGGGCGAGCGCGGCCGCCGCCCCGAGCAGGGCCACGACGCCGGCGAACGTGAACGCCGGCACGGCCGACGAGTCGGCCCGCGGATACAACGGCAGCCAGATCAGTGGCGCGACCGCGCCGCCCGCGAAGCGGAACGCCGACACGACCGAGACCGCGCCGCCCCGGTTGCCCGGCACCTCCGTCGCGGCCAGGCTCTGCACGGCCACGGTGGCGAGGGCCAGCAGACCACCGGCCACCGTCCAGGTCGCGGTCAGCGCGATCACCGAGCCGGTCCACGGCACCAGCGCCACGAACACGCCGCACCCGGCCAGCCCGGCCGCGGCGGCGAGCGGGGGTCCGATGCGGCCGCTGACCACACCCCAGTAGGGCGCCAGCAGGATCGCGGCCACCCCGAAACCGACCAGGATCAGCCCGAGGACGGTGCTGGAAACCGCGAGGCGGCGCTCGGCGTAGAGCGAGACCAGGAACGGCAGGCCTGCTCCCGCGGCGTAGGTGGCGAAGCCGGCCGCGGAGATGACCGCCATCCGACGGGTGATCAGCGGCCGGAAGCGCGGCGCGTCGGCCTTCGGCCGAGCTTCGCCGGGCGGTGGGACGAGGGCGAGCGCGGCCGCGACGAGCGCCGGGAGGACGTACGCCCAACGCCAGCCGACCGGAAGCGAAAGCGCCCCGACCAGCGGGGCCAGCGACTGGCCGGCGGCCTGGCTGGCGGCGAAGACACCGAGCGTGCGGGAGAGCAGCACCGGACCGGCGGCCTCGGCCAGCCCGGCGACGAGCAGGGGAGTGGTGAACGCGTTCGCGACCCCTTGCAGAATCCGCCCGGTGAAGAACAGCGCGGCCCCCGGAGCAACCGCACACAGCACGCCGGCCACGGCGTACGTCAGAAAGGCGGCGCGCGTCGTGCGCCGCCGCCCCCACCGCTCGCCGAGCGTCCCCGACACGAGCTGAACCACCGCGAACGGCACGAAGTACGTGGTGATCGCCCACCCGGCGGCACCGAGCGACAGGTGCAGGGACTGCGCCAGCTGCGGCAGCATGGGCGCGGCGACACCACCCCCGAACGGGCCGAGCAGCCCCCCGACATGCAACGCCGCCCGCCGGATCTCCACAAACTCAATCCTGCCCCGGCGCCCCGGCATAATGCGCGACGGCCAGCAGCAGCCCGAGCGCCCCGGCAAACGCCCCGCCGCCGGTGAGAATCGCCCCGGGCACGTTGTTCCCGGCCGCATGCGACAGCAGCCCGGCGACACCGCTCACGGCCAGCGAGACGACGAACAGAAGTACGATCGATGGCCGCCGCCGGAGGCGTGCGGGCTCCTCGGTGGGCAGGCGCGGCGCGCTGTTGACCATGGGTATCACCTCGAGCGGTCCAGTTCAGACCGAGCATGTATTCACGTCGCGTGAATATCCAGCGTTATTCACGGGCTGTCAAAAGATCTTATGCGACAAGGAAAGCAACGAGGCTGCTCGTTGCTAGCATGCAGGGTGTCCGGTTCGCTGAGTTCCGAGTGGGAACCATGCGAAGGTGCACATTCGATCCGCTTGAATACGCCGAGGTAATGTAATGATGCAAAGCTCAGGGCCGGTCTCCAGCGAGAATGATTTACGGGCGCCCCTACGCGCGATTGCTGCCGCCTGCACCACGGGAACCTGTCCGACCGTATACATCAGTGGCCGCCAGACGCTCGTGGTGCAAGGCTACGCCGTGTCAGCGGAACAGGCCGGTGTCGCTCTGCCTGCGGGTGAGCTTCTGGTCGAGATTCCGGTAGGCCTTCTGGCCGAGGCTCTACGGAACCTTGACTGAGTCGTCCGCTCCGCCCGGTCCGAGTCAGCGCGGATGCGGTGAACGCGTGGCCTGGATCGGCGCCGCGTTCGCCGCTTGGTCGAATTGCTCCGGCCAGAGTTTTCTCGCGTACGCCAATTCATCGCCGACATAGAATATTCGTGTATTACCTGGTCACGGAAGTTCTCTGTTGTTACGCTCGACGCGTCACGATGCGATTCCGCGGCGCATGGCGGGGTCCTTGATACGCCGCGGGACCGGTGTCCATGCAGCAAGTGTGAATGTCATGAGGTGCAGCCGATGACGGGGACCGACGAACCGGTCGGGACGGCTCTGGCGCGGATGCGGCGGGCGCGCATGCTGACCGGTGCTGCGCTTGCCGCCCGAGTCGGCATGAGCCAGCCCAAGATTTCTCGCATCGAGCGCGGCAAGGGCACCGTCGATCCGGCGGATGTCCGGAAACTGGCCCGCGCGCTCGGCGCCTCCCGGGACGAGACGAGAAGGCTGGTGGAGCGGGCCGAGCTTTCCTATGAACGACTGACCGATTGGCGGCCCGGCTCAGCCAGCCTCGCGTCCCGGCAAACCACGGTCGGTGACTGGGAGCGCGCGGCTGAGGTCATCCGGGAGTTCCAACCCGTCGCGGTTCCCGGCCTCCTTCAGTCGAGCGGCTATGCGGAAGCGGTCCTCAACGGCATCCAGCAGCTGATCATGGACGACCCCGAGCCGACGCCGGTCGTCCTCGCCGCTGTTGCCGAACGCGTTCGCCGGCAGCAACTTCTTGGGGACAGGAGGAAGTCTTTCCGCTTCGTCGTAACCGAGAGCGCGCTAAGGAACGAAGTCTGCGATCCGGCAGAAATGCTGGCGCAGATGGGCCGCCTCCGTGAGGCCACCGCGCGTCCCAACGTGGACATCGGCGTCATCCCGGACGGGGTACCGCTGGCTCTCGCACCGATGCACGGATTCATGGTGGTAGACGACTCCTTGCTCATTGTCGACGTCTTCAACACCGGCCTTCTGAGTCGGAGCCGCACGGACATCGCGAGTTACCGCCGGATCTTCGACATCTTTGCGGGGCAGGCCGGCCCACCGGAGTCGTTACTCGACAAGTACGAGAGCTATTACATCGACCGGCTGAGAGCGCGGCGCCCCGCGCTATAGCGCCTCAGACCCAGCCTCGGCGTACGGCTTCCATGCCGGCCTGGAAGCGGGTCTGGGCGCCCACCCGGCGCATGATTTCGTGCAGGTGGCGTTGGACGGTGCGGATGCTCCAGCCGAACGTGCGGGCGATCACCTCGTCGGTTGCGCCCGTTGCCAGCAGGCCCAGCAGCTGGCGGTCGGTCTCGTCGATCGTGGCGTCGTTCCGGTCGGTTCGGTTGAGGGGCATGGCCCGGTCCCACGTCGCCTCGAACAGGCCGCCGGCCAGGTCGAGCAAGGATGACGGGTGCAGGACGTAGGCTAGGCCGCGTTCGAAGTCGGCCGGTGAGCTGATGATGGCCTCGGTGCGGTCGCTGATCACGAGTTTGACCGGCACGCCGGCGCCGACCCGGGCCCGTTCGCCGCGGCGGATGCCGTCCCAGACGTTTTCCAGACGGCCGGGCAGCGCCACCGACTGCTGGTCGTAGACGACGCGGTAGCCGACCCGGCCCTGTTGCAGCGACCGGCGTTCCTCCAGGTTGGGCCCGTCGTCGCCGTGTTCGCCCGGCGGCACGAAGTAGGGCGGCTTGTCGAAGGCGCGCACCTCGTGGCGGGCCGCCCGCTGGATGCGTACGAACGCCTGGTAGATGCGGGTCGCACCTTCGACAACCTCCAGCCGTTCGTCCGGTCCGCTGCGGAACGACTCCTCCAACCCGTTCAGGTACTGCTGGAGCTGACCGAGCTCGTATTCACGCTTGGCGATCAGCACCGAGCCGGCCAGCGAGGGCGCGAGTGCGGTGTAGCGGGCGGGCCGTCCCGGCGTCCTGGTGACCAGCCCGCGTCCGATCAGGTCGGTGAGGGCCCGGATGATCCGGGCCGGCTTGAGCAGGGTACGGCGGTGCAGGACGTCCACTGTCGACATGGCCTGCGGGATCAGCGCTTCGTAGACCTGTGCCTCGGTCGCCGGTATCCCCACTGTCTCCCACATCGAACACTCTCCATGTCATGTTCATGACAGGTGTCGGGAACACCCATCGATCAGAATCTTGTCCTGAGTGACACGAATATGACAGCGTCCGTTCGCATGATCTATCGATCGAAGGGCACGCGGCGCGGCCGCGCGGGCGCGGCGGTGGCCGCTGCCGCCGCGCTGGTCGCCGGCGTCCTCGCCGGGGCCACCCCCGCCCAGGCGGCGCCGACGCGCTACACGCCCGCACCCTGCAACTCGCTCACCGCACGTCAGGTGGCCGCCGACGTGCCCTACGCCCGCTGCTTCGCGGTCAGCCCGACCGACCCGTCGACCGGTAAGAAGGCGGCCGCCCGCGCCGCCGCGGCCGGGCCGCCCGACTACGCGCTGACCCCGTCCGACATCCAGAACGCGTACCGGCTGCCGGATGCCGGAGCCGGGATGACCGTGGCCATCGTGGACGCGTTCGGCTACGACAACGCCGAGTCCGACCTGGCGGTGTTCCGCTCGTTCTACGGCCTGTCGGCGTGCACCTCGGCCGACGGCTGCTTCACCAAGATCGACGAGCGGGGTGGCACCGACTACCCGGACCAGGACGGCGGCTGGTCGATCGAGACCGCGCTCGACCTCGACGCCGTCTCGTCGGCCTGCCCCCAGTGCAAGATCCTGCTGGTGCAGGCCGACAGCAACGACGCGGTCGACCTCGCACAGGCGGTCGGTACGGCCGCCGGCCGGAAGCCCGCGGCCATCTCCAACTCGTACGGCGTGGACGGCGAGTTCCCGGGCGAGCAGACCCTCGACACGTACTACGACCACCCGGGGATCGCGGTCACCGTGTCGACCGGCGACACCGGCAACGTGCAGTCGTACCCGGCGACCAGCCCGGTGGTGACCGCGGTCGGCGGCACCGAGCTGATCAAGGACGATTCGGCCCGCGGCTGGAACGAGGTCGCCTGGGACTCGGGCGGCTCCGGCTGCTCGGTCTACGAGCCGGCGCCGGACTTCCAGCGGAGCCTGAAGTCGGGCTGCGACAGCCGGGTCACCGCCGACATCTCGGCCGACGCGGCGACCCCGCTCGGCGTCTACAACACGCTCGGCCAGACCGGCTGGGCCCCGTGGGGCGGCACCTCGCTCGCCTCGCCCCTGACCGCGGCGATGTACGCGCTGGCCGGCGCGCCCACTCCCGGTACCTACCCGTCGACCTACCCCTACCTGAACGCCGGCTCGCTCTACGACGTCACGCAGGGCGCGAACAGCGACTGCGGCAACGTCCTCTGCCAGGCCGGCCCGGGCTGGGACGGCCCGACCGGACTCGGGACCCCGGTCGGGCTGTCCGCCCTCACGCTGGGCGACTCCGGCGCGGTCGATGGCAAGGTCACCAGCGGGGGCAGCGGGCTCGGCGGAGCAGCCGTGGTCGCGACCGGTGCCAAGGGTGACAGGTTCACCGCCACCACCGGCAGTGATGGCACCTACGACCTGCGCGCCCCGGTCGGCAGCTACGACCTCACGGTGTCCAAGTTCGGCTACCGCACGGGTCAGGCCACCGGTGTCACGATCGCCAAGGGCACCCCGGCCACCCAGAACTTCGACCTGCAGGCGCTGCCGACCCGCACGATCTCCGGGCACGTCACCGACGGCTCGGGCCACGGCTGGCCGATGCGGTCCAAGATCACCGTCGACGGGTACCCGGGCGGCGCGATCTATTCGGACGCGTTCACCGGGCACTACTCGGTGTCGTTGCCGATCGACCAGACCTACGAACTGCACGTCGCCTCGGCCGACCTGCCGGGCTACGTCGGGCAGGACCTCAGCGTGCCGCTGAGCGCCGACACCCGGCGCGACATCGCGCTGGCCGCCGACACCACCGCGTGCGACGCACCCGGCTACGCCTTCCAGGAGGAGGGCCGCACCCAGGCGTTCACCGGCTGGACCGGCGCCACGCCCAAGGACGGCTGGACCGTCACCGACGCGGCCGGCAACGGCCAGACCTGGCGCTTCGAGGACATGGGCGGCTACGGACCGCCGCCCGGTGGGGACGCCGACTTCGCCGACGTCGACTCCGACAAGTACGGCGAGGGCGGCAAGCAGGACACGTCGCTCGTCTCCCCGGTCGTCGACCTGAGCGGCCGCACCGACCCGGAGATCGGCTTCGACAGCACCTACATCGGGTTCCCCGACCAGACCGGCTACGTCGACCTCAGCCTGGACGGCGGCACCACCTGGTCGACCGTGCGGAGCCTGGACGGCGGCGTGGTCCAGCACCTCGACATCAAGATCCCGCAGGCCGCCGGGCACGACCAGGCGCGGGTGCGGTTCCGCTTCGTCGGCGACTGGGGCCGGCGCTGGGAGATCGACAACGTGGTCGTCGGCGCCCGCTACTGCGGCGCCCAGCCGGGCGGCCTGGTCGCCGGGCACGTCACCGACGCCAACACCGGCGGCAACCTCAGCGGCGCCACGGTCGCGGCCGACGACGACCCGGCCACGCTCGGGGCGACCGACGCCGACGGCTACTACTGGCTCTACAGCAGCCACCTCGGCAAGACCGCGTTCACCGTCACCGACGGCCGCTACGCCGCCGGCCACCCGACCGTGAACGTGCCCGCCGACTCGGTGCGCGAGGCCGACGTGGCCCTCGACGCCGGGCACGTGACCGTCTCCCCGTCCGCGCTCACGGCCAAGATGACCCTGGGCGCCTCGACCTCGCAGACGGTCACGTTCGGCAACGACGGCAAGGTGCCGCTCCACGTGCACCTGGGCGAGTCGGACGCCGGCGCCACCCCGGCCGTGGGCAAGGGCGCCCCGGCGATGCGGGTCAAGTCGTCGACCAGCATCGCGTCGATGCCTTCCGGAAAGGCCGCGTCTCCGGAGATGACCGCCCAGCCGAGCATCTCCCCGTGGACCGACATCGCCGGCTACGCACTGCCGGTGATGGACAACACGACGGCCGCCCACAACGGCACCGTCTACGTCGCGGGCGGCAACGACGGCGTGAACAAGCTGCAGGTCGCCGGCTACTACGACGCCGCGGCCGGCGGCTGGCACCGGCTGCCCGACCTGCCGGAGGCGCTCAGCGCGGCCGCGGGCGCCTTCATCGACGACACGTTCTACGTCGTCGGGGGCTGGAACGAGCAGGGTGACACCTCGGTCCGCGCGTACGCCCTCAAGGACGGAGCCACCGCCTGGCGCAAGGTGGCCGATCTCCCGTCCGGCGTCGCCGCCGCGGGAACCGCGGTGGTCGCCGGCAAGCTCTATGTGGTCGGCGGCTGCACCACCGGCGCCTGCCTGCCGGTCTCGGCCGGCGCCTACTCCTACGACCCGGGCGCCGACAAGTGGACCCGCGAACCCGACTATCCGGCCGCGGTCGGCTACCTCGCCTGCGGCTCGGCCGCCTCCGCGGTCATCTGCGCCGGTGGCAACTCCGGCGGCGGGTCACTCACCAGGACGTACGCGTACGTCCCCGGCAGCGGCTCGTGGAAGGCCCGGGCCGACCTGCCGGCCGACACGTGGGGTGCCGCGGCGGCCTCGGCGAACGGCCGGTTCGAGGTCATCGGCGGTGCCGTCGGCGGCGGCTCGGCGATCACCAACCAGGGCTGGGAGTACGACCCGGCCACCGACTCGTGGGCGGCCCTGCCGAACGCGAACAACGCCACCTACCGGGGCGGCGCGGCGTGCGGCATCTTCCAGGTCGGCGGCTCGACCGGCGGCTTCAACCCGACGTCGGCGGCGGCGCTGCTGCCCGGCTACGGCGACTGCGGCGGCGACGTGCCGTGGCTGTCGGAGAGCGCGACCGACCTGACGGTGGCACCGGGCGGGACGGTCAAGGTGCGGGTCGGCATCGACTCGTCCCAGGTCTCGCAGCCGGGCGTCTACGCGGGCCTGGTCACGGTGAGCACGGACACGCCGTACCCGACGGCCGCGCCGGTCTCGGTCTCGATGACCGCCACGCCGCCCGCGGCGTGGGGCAAGATCGAGGGCACGGTCGCGTCGGCCGGCAAGCCCCTCGCCGGAGCGACGGTCGCGGTCTGCACGATGTACGACACCAGGACCGGCGCCTGCGGCCCGACCACGTTCACGCTGAAGACGGACGCGGACGGGCACTACCAGCTGTGGCTCAACAAGGGCTACAACCCGCTGGAGGTGATCGCGGCCAAGGACGGCTACACGCCGCTCGTGAAGATCGTGAAGATCCAGAAGGGCGAGACCGTGACCACGGACTTCGCGCTCGCGGGTAACGCCTCCTTCTCGACCGCCAAGGTCAACCAGTACCTGGCCGGCGCGTTGAAGAAGCGCTGACCTTCCCTCCGGTCCGGCACGGGCCAGTTCTGCCCCTTGCGGGCCCGTGCCGGGCCACCCCTTTTTCTCCCGAGCCGCGGTCCGCGGCGTGGCGGGACGGCGAGGCCCGGCCGGTAGGTTTGTCGAATGGGCGAGCACAAGGCGCGGGATTGACCGGCCAGCGGATCGCCACGACGCCGTCCGGGATCGCGTACGCGGTGAGCGGGTCCGGGCCGCCGCTGGTCTACGTGTCGGGGTGGCTGAGCCACCTGGAGATGAGCTGGGCGCTACCGGCCGAGCGGTCCTTCTACGAGGCGCTCGCCGACGGGCGCACGCTGATCCGGTACGACAAGCCGGGCTGCGGGCTGTCGGTGGGCGCGCCCGGGCCGCACACGATGGCCCGCGAGTTGGCGGCCCTGCGCGACGTCGTCGTCGCGGCCGGGCTGGAGCGGTTCGACCTGATGGGCATCTCGCTCGGCGCCGCGGTGGCGGCCGCGTGGGCGGCGTCGGCACCGGTGAGCCGCCTGATCCTCTACGGCGGCTGGGCGCACGGGCCGAGCGTCGCCGAACCGCCGATCCAGCATCACGTGCTCGGGCTGGTCCGGGAGCACTGGGGGCTCGCCTCCGACCTGCTGGCCGGCATTTTCACGCCCGATGCCGACGCGCCGACCAGGGCCGCGTTCGCCCTCTATCAGCAGGAGTCGGCGAGTGCGGAGACGGCTTGCGCGATGCTGGCACTCGCGTACGAAATAGACATCGAACATCTGCTGCCGCGCATCGCGGCACCCACGCTGGTGTTGCACCGGGATCGCGATCGGGCCGTTCCGCTCGCCGAGGGCCGGCGCCTCGCCGACGGCATTCCGGGAGCCACGTGGTCGGTGATCCCCGGCCGTTCGCACCTGCCGTACATCGGCGACCGCGAATCGCTGACCCGGCCGATCCGGCGCTTTCTCGGACTGTCCGCGCGGCATCGCGGTGCCGCACCGACGCTGACCGCGCGGCAGCGTGAGGTGGCCGCGCTGATCGCCCAGGGGTGCACCAACCGCGAGATCGCCGCGCGGCTCGGCATCGCCGAGAAGTCGGCCGAGGCGCACGTCGAGCGCATCCGTTATCGAATGGATTTCCGGTCGCGGTCGCAGATCGCCGCCTGGTACGTGGCGTCCGCAGGCTGAGGTATTTTCCCGCCTGTTTCCCGGGCCGCGGCTCGTCACGATGGGCTCATGAGGCTCCTACTGCTCGGGTATTCCGCCCTGGCCTACACCGCATTTCTTCTGAGCACGGCCTGGGCGTTCCTGTTCCTGGCCGGTCATGGCATCGACGGCCCGGCGACAAATGATGCCTGGCGGTCGCTGGCGATCGACGGGGCGCTGCTGCTCGCCTTCGCGCTGCACCACTCGGTGATGGCCCGCGCCGGCCTCAAACGGTTTCTGCCGAAACTGGCCGAGCGCAGCACGTACGTGCTGGTCGCCAGCCTGTTGCTGATGGCGATCTTCCAGTGGTGGCAGCCGGTCCCGGCGTCGGTCTGGCACACCGGCCGCCCCTGGTCGCTGCTGATCTGGACGATCTACGGGCTCGGCTGGCTCATCCTCGTCGGCTCGACCTACATGATCGACCACGCCGACTTCTTCGGCCTCAAACGGGCCTGGCGCCACGCACGCCGGGAGGCCTACTCGCCGCCGGCGTTCCGCGAGCGTTTCTTGTACGCGTGGTTGCGTCACCCGATGATGCTCGGCCTGATCATCACGTTCTGGGCGACGCCGAAAATGAGCGCGGGGCACCTGTTCTTCGCCGTGAGCTCGACGGCGTACATCGCGGTGGGGATCCGCTTCGAGGAGCGCGACCTGCGCACCGAGCTGGGCCCGGCCTACGACGACTACGCGGCCCGGGTGCCGGCCATGCTGCCGCTCAAGCGCCGCCCGGTCCCGACTGCGGAACGGCCGGCGCTTCGGAGGGGGAGCGCCGGCCGTCGCCGGGTCAGGCGGTGAAGATCAGTGAGACGTTCTGGCCGCCGAAGCCGAACGAGTTGCAGACGGCGGCCCGCAGGTCGTGCTTGCGGGGTTCGCCCGCGACCACGTCGAGCGTGACCTCGGGTGCCTTCTGCTCGAGGTTGAGCGTGGGCGGGATGACGCCGTTGGCCACCGTGAGCACGGTCAGGATGCTCTCGACCGCGCCCGCCGCGCCGACCAGGTGGCCGATGCTCGACTTGGGAGCGGTCAGGATGACGTTCTCGCCGAGCGCCTTCTGGATCGCCACGGCCTCGCCGACGTCGCCGACCACGGTCGAGGTGGCGTGGCAGTTGACGTGGTCGATGTCGCCCGGGGTGAGGCCGGCGTCGGCGACCGCCCGCTGGATCGCCCGGATCTGGCCCGCGCCGGACGGGTCGGGCCCGGTGATGTGGTAGGCGTCCGACGTCACCGCGAAGCCGGCCACCCGCCCGAGCACCCGGGCACCGCGGGCGGCGGCGAAACCGGCCCGCTCCAGCACGAGGATCCCCGCGCCCTCGCCGAGCACGAACCCGTCCCGGTCGACGTCGAACGGCCGGGACGCCCGCTCCGGGTCGTCGTTGCGTTTGGAGAGCGTGCGGGCCTGGGCGAACCCGGCCACCGTCAGCGGTGCGATGGCCGCCTCGGCGCCGCCCGCCACCACCACGTCGGCCTCGCCGGCGCGGATCAGCCGGACCGCCATGCTGATCGCCTCGGCGCCCGAGGCACACGCCGAGACCGTGGTGTAGACGCCGGCCTTCGCGCCCAGCTCGAGGCTGACCCAGGCGGCCGGCCCGTTGGGCATCATCATGGGCACGACCAGCGGCGACACCCGGCCGGGGCCGCGTTCCTCGATCACGTCGTCCTGGTCGAGCAGGGTGTTGAGGCCGCCGATGCCGGTGCCGACGACGGCGGCCAGGCGTTCGGGGTCGACCTCGGGGGATCCGGCGTCGGCCCACGCCTGCTTGGCCGCGACCACGGCGGCCTGCTCGGCGCGGTCCATGCGCCGGGCCTGCACCCGGGTCAGCTGCGTCTCGGGGTCGACCGCCATCGGTGCGCCGATCAGGGTCGGCAGATCGGCGGCGTGCGCGAACCCGGCGAGCCGATCGTCGATGCGGCGCACCCCCGAGCGTCCGGCGAGCACGCCCTGCCACAGCGACTCGACGTCCGGGCCGAGCGGGGTGATCGCACCCATGCCGGTGATGACGATGTCTTCGTAGCTTGTCACCCAGTCTTTGTATCGCATACAAATATGTCGTGTCCACCGATGAGCCGGCCCGCGCCCGCGGGCGCCGCACCCGCGCCCGCATCCTCGACCAGGCAGCGGAACTGTTCGCCGGCCAGGACTACGCCGCGGTGAGTGTGGCCGAGATCGCCCGTTCGGCCGGCGCCCACCCGCATCAGGTCACCTACTATTTCGGTTCCAAGGACGCATTGTTCGTCCAGGCGGCGTTCCTCCTTCTCCTGCGCGAAGCCCGCGACCTCGAACCGATCGGCCTCCGGCAGCGCACGCCGGCCGCCTTCCGCGAGGCGGTCGCCCGCACCACGCTCACGCTGCCCGCGCTGCCGGTCGTCGTCCGCGCGATGTCGATCAGTCGCCTCCGGCCTGAGCTGCAGAAACTCGCCCAGCACCGCCTCGCGATCCTGTTCCGGCAGGCCGAGCACTACCTGGCCGGCGTGCTCGAGCGCCACGACTGGACCCTCGACCGGCCGATCGAGGTCGAGGTCCGCACGTTCTGGAGCGCGGTGCTGGGCGCCCGCCTGATCTCCGAGTCGGGCTACGGCGGCCACCCCTCGGACATCGACGTGGCGGGCGTCCTGACGGTCCACTCCAAAGCAGCCGCCTGAGCCCGCTACGGTTCCGGGTCTCTGCTCAGGCGCCCGACCCGGCCTGAGTCCTCGCCCCTGCCGGGCCAGGAGGCGACCGCTGACCGGGGCAGGACCATTCAGCACGGTGCGTTCGTAACGTGACCGCCGGCGTCCGTCGCCGGACCAACGATCGGGCTGATCGGCGGCGTCGCGGTGAGGCGATGTGTACGGCGGGCATCAGGTGTTGCTGCCCCGCCGCGCTCAGCCGGCCATCCTCGACGCCGCGCGGCTCGGGCAAGCCGCGACGCCACCCCGGAACGCTGAGGAATTGCCCGGAACTAATCGCGAGCGGCCGACGACCTTTGGACGACCGCTGAATCGAACGGAAGGTACTTCCCCCGATGAACCGCTCGCTGCTCGGCCGGATCGGCGTCGTGACCGCCGGTGCCGCCGCCCTCGTGCTCGCGATCGCCGGTCCGGCGTCGGCGCACGTGACCGTCAACCCGAACACGGCCGCCCAGGGTTCCTACTCCAAGGTGTCGTTCCGGGTGCCGACCGAGAGCGACACCGCCTCGACCACGAAACTTCAGGTCACCCTGCCCACCGATACCCCGATCGCCTCGGTCTCGACCAAGCCGGTGGTCGGCTGGACCGTGGCGACGGTGAAGTCGAAGCTGGCGACGCCGATCAAGTCGGACGACGGTGACATCACCGAGGCGGTCACCCAGATCACCTGGACCGCGTCCAAGGGCGCCGAGATCAAGCCCGGTCAGTTCCAGGAGTTCGACGTGTCGCTCGGCCCGCTGCCGACCACCGCCAATCAGATCATTTTCAAGGCGTTGCAGACCTATTCGGACGGCAACGTCGTCCGCTGGATCGATGAGCCGGCGACCGACGGCAGCGAGCCCGAACACCCCGCGCCCGTCCTCAAGCTGACGGCCGCGAACGCACCGGCCGCGGCGCCCGCCACGACTACGGTCGCGCAGACGTCGGCGGCCGCGCCGGCCAAGAGCAGCAACTCCGGCCTCGGCTGGGGCATCGCCGCGCTCGTCGTCGCGGTCCTCGCTCTGCTTCTCGGCTTCGCCGCCTTCCGGCGGGCGGGTTCCGGTTCCGGTCCGGCCGCCTGACGCGGCCTCCGAGCCCGTACGGGCGTGAGCAGCGCACCTGCTGCTCGCGCCCGTTTCAGATCATCGTGAGCACGGCCAGCCCCATGCTGACGCCCATGATCCCGTGGCAGAGCGCCGGCCAGTGCGTGTCGCACCGCGGTGTTTCCGGCGTTCCAGTTCCCGTTCGCAGGGCGCCGAGGCGCAGACCGCTGAGCAGCCAGCACAGCCCGGCCACCACCAGGTAGCCGCCGATGGCCCCGGCCGCCGGTGAGCTTTCCTTCATGCCCGGCATATCCATCTTCGTGGCGGGCATCGCGCTGCTCATCCAGACCATTGCCGCGGCCGCCGACGCGAAGTAGACCGGCACCACCCACCGCTTGCCCGCCCGCGACGCCTGGCCCGCGAACCAGCCGGTCGACCCGGCGAAGACGACCAGCCAGGCCGACGTGGGCACGACCCGGCCGAACGGCCACAGCATGGCGACCATGGCCAGGCCCATGACGGCGTGCAGGGACTCGGCGATGCGGTGCTCGTGCGTCAGGTGCGGCCGCAGGGCCCGGCCGACGTGGAACGCCGTGCCGGTGGCCAAGGCCAGCGTGAGCAGCCATCGGAGCGGTTCGGGTACGACCATCGAGAGCGACCTCCCGCCTCGGGAGCCCTCACGCTAGTGGCCCGATTCGGCGGCCGTTAAGGGTGAATCATCAGCTTTCACCCTCCTTGCGCGGGGGCGGTGGCCCGGTGGGCGAAGGCGGCCGCCTCCTGCCGGATCGACTTGCGCATCAGGCCGCCGAACAGGGCCGACAGCAGTCCGGCGCCCGGCCCGGCGGTCTCGAGCACCAGGGTGTTGCGGGTGCCGGTGCCGGACGGCTCGAGCAGGTGCCGGCCGGTCAGGCGGGTGCCCATGCGCCGAGTTTCCCAGGTGAACTCGCGCATCGGCTCGAGGCGGGTGACGGTCCAGACGGCGGCGGTCTGGCCGGGCTGCTTGACCCGGGCGGTGCTGCCGACGCGGATGGGTCCGTCGTCGAGCCGGTCGAGCTTCTGCACGGTCGGCATGAACGCCGGCCAGTCGTCGACGTCGGTGGTCAGGCGCCAGATCAGCTCGACCGGCGCGTCGATGAGGGTGCTTTCCTCGTAGTGCATGCGGCCACTGTACCATTTGGTACATGCCCGATTCCCGCGCCGATCTGCTCGCCCGCATCATGGACTTCGCCCAGCGTGAAGGTCTGGCCGACCGCAGCCTGCGCGAGATCGCCACCGGCGCCGGCACCAGCCACCGCATGCTGCTCTACCACTTCGGTTCCCGCGAGGGCCTGCTCGCCGCGGTGGTCGGTGCCATGGAGGCCCAGCAGCGGGCCGCGATGTCCGCCCTGGCCGAGACGGCGGCCGGCCCGGCCGAGCTGATGAACGGGATCTGGCAGCAGGTCTCCAGCCCCGAGGTGCGCCCGTTCGTCCGCCTGTTCTTCGAGGTGTTCGCCCTGGCCACCCGGGGCGAACCCGGCACCGCCGAGGTCCTGCCCGGCCTGACCTCGTCGTGGCTCGCCGACGCCACCGCGGTCGCCGAGCGCCTGGGCATCGAGCCCGATCCGGCCGCACTGCGCCTGGGTGTGGCCGTCTCCCGGGGCCTGCTGCTCGACCTCCTGGCGGGCGCCACCCTCGAGGAGACCACCGCGGCCCACGACCTCTTCGTCCAACTGGCCCACGACCACACCCCCTCCTGACCGTCTCAAACCCCCGGGGCGAGCAGGCGGTGGCGGGCGGTCGCGAGCTCTTCGCGTACGCGGGAAACCGTGAGCGAAGGCTCCTGCCCGGTGGTGTCGATGGCGTGCGAATCGCGAGGGAAGGCGCCGTGCAGCCCGGTGATCGGGCCCGGGTCGCGCAGGTGCGACACCGTCCGGGCGTTCGCACGGTCCAGCGTCGCCTCCAGGGACGGCAGCAGCACGAGGTAGTCGACGCGCAGGCCGGTCAAGCCGTGGAAGTGGGGCAGGAACCACGTGCCGATGATGCCTTCGACGATCACGTCGTAGCCGCCCTCGGCGAAGGCGGCGGCGCTGCGTACGACGGCCGTGAGGACCACCGCGTTCTGGGTTTCCGCTTCCGGCAGGTAGGGCCGGACGAAGCCGGTGCCGATCGATCGGAAGTAGTGGTCGGTCTCGAGGTGGACGGTGGGTCGCGGAGCGGAGGAGGCCAGCAAGCGGGCCACGGTGGTCTTTCCGGCCGCGGGCGGGCCGCCGAGGATCAGTACGTCGCCTGTCACGACCGCGAAGGTAGCCAGACAATTTTCGGAACAACAGTCTTGTCTTTGCCGGGCGGCGGGACGTTCCTAAGGACTGAAAGTTGACCGCCCAGGAGTGCACCGCAGGCCAGGCGCCTTGGCCGGTGCCATCCGGGCCGGGACTCTGAGCAGCATGAAGCGACGCCTGTGTGCCCTCGCCGCTGCTACTTTCGCCGTCGTCGCCCTCGGCGGCTGCGGCCTGCTCGACGCCGATGCCCGGCGGCCGGTCGCCGCCGACGCGGCCGGTCCGGATCCGAGCGGGTCCGCGGTCAGTGGACTGGGCAACGCCGACAAGACCGCCGAAAAAGCCGACCACCTTCCCGATCCCTGCGCCCTGCTGAGCCGTTCCGAGGTGGCCGGCCTGACCGGGCGCGCCATCACCGAAGTCGACGGGGACGACGCGAAACCGGACGACACCGACCGCTACTGCCAGTGGCAGCAGGACGGCGGCCAGCTGGCGCTGTTCCTGTCCAGGACGACCGTGGACGGGTTCGAGGCCGCCGTGTCCCAGGCCCAGCCGGTCGACGGGGTGGAGGGCTACGACGCGTTCGACCTGGCCGGGCACCTCTACGTACGGGACGACGACGTGCAGGTCGACGTCTACTCGCACGGCGGCACCGATGACCAGAACCTGGCCGAGGAGATCACCGTGATGAAGGCGGTGCTGCCCAGACTGGAGCATTGAATCGATCAGTATCGATAGCTACAGTATGCCAATGTTCACGTTAACAGGCATGTTGGCGGCCCTACTGGCCGTCCCGGCCCCGTTGGCGGCCGCCACGATCACGGTCGCCGCCGACGGCTCCGGCAACTACACGACGATCCAGGCCGCGGTCGCGGCGGCGGGCAGCGGCACGGTCATCAGCGTCAAGGCCGGCACCTATCGCGGCCAGGTCAGCATCCCGCCCGGCAGATCCGGCATCACCATCCAGGGCGCGACCGGCACCGCCACCGACGTGGTGATCACCGGGAACACGCCGCAGTCGACGGCCGGGGCGCAGGGCAGCGCGACCCTGCTCAACCTGGCCAAGGACACGACGATCAAGAACCTGACGGTCCAGAACACGTACGGCGAGGGCAGCCAGGCCCTGGCCGTCTACGCCGGCGCCGACCGGCAGGTCTACCGCAACGTCCGGATGCTCGGCTTCCAGGACACGTTCCTGTCCTGGGGCGGCACCGGCAGCAGCCAGGTCCGGCAGTACGTCTACAAGAGCCACATCGAGGGCGCGGTCGACTTCATCTACGGCAACGGCGATCTCGTCATCGACAGCACGTCGATCGTGTCGCTGAACCGCAACAGCAGCAACAACGGCTACCTCACGGCCGCGGCGACGAACGCCTCCAACAAGTACGGCATCCTGATCACCCGATCCACGCTGACCAGCAGCGCCGCCGCCCAGACGGTGGCGCTCGGCCGCTGCTGGCACGCCGGCAACGCGGCCGACGCGATCGGCCAGGTGCTGGTCCGCGATTCGAGCCTCGGCGGGCACATCCGGCAGGCCGGCGCCTGGCAGGACATGAGCGGCTTCTCGTGGAAGACGTGCCGGTTCACCGAGTACAACAACTCGGGCTCCGGCAAGACCCAGGGCACGTCCGACCGGCCGCAGATGAGCGCGAGCACGGCCGCCGACTACACCTCCCAGAAATATCTCGCCGGGAGTGACGGCTGGAATCCGGTGCAGCCCTAGATGTGAACGCTAACAGCTACCACCGCGCCACCCAGGGGCGGCCCGTTTCCGATCGAGACGGTGCCGCCGTGGGCGGCGACGATGGCTCGGACGATCGACAACCCCAGCCCCGCCCCGGACTCGGTACGCGCCGTGTCGCCCCGCGCGAAGCGCTCGAACGCCGCCGAAAGCATCGCCGAGGAAAATCCGAGCCCGTCGTCGGCCCATTCCACGAGGACGTCGCCGTGCGCGACACGTACCGCGGCCGAGACATGCGCCGCGCGAGCGGCCGCACTGTTGGCCGCCAGATTGGCGAACACCTGCCGCAGCCGGCTCGGATCGGCATCGATCACGACCGGATCGCCGGTGACCGAAATATCCAGCCCGAGCGCCGGCCCCAGCGAGGCGGCCTCCGACAACGTCAGATCGAGCAGATCCACCGGCTGCCGATTCAACGCCAGCGTGCCCTCCCGGTCCCGCGCCAGCATCAACAGGTCGTCGGCCAGCCGGGTGAGCCGCTCGGCCTGCGTCTTGGCCGCCCGCAACGACTGCTCCAGCTCGTCGGAGTCGTCGAGAGCCCCGAGCGCCAGCTCGATCTCGCCCCGCAGCACCGCCAGCGGCGTCCGCAGCTCATGACTGGCGTCGTCGACGAAGGCCCGCTCCCGCGCGAACGCCACCTGCAGCCGGCCCAGCATCTGATTGAGCGTCGCCGCCAGCCGCGCGATCTCGTCGTCGCCCCCCACGACCGGCAGCCGCCGCTCGGCGTCCAGCGACGAGATCGCCGCCGCCTCCCGGCTCAACAGGCCGACCGGCCGCAACGTCGCCCGGACGATCACCCAGCCGGCCGCCGCCAGCCCGGCTATCAGCAGCGGCGCGGCCAGCGCGAGCACCACCAGCTGGCGGCCGCCGGCGTTGTCGACCACGTCCGACCGGGCCGCCACCGCCAGCACGTAGCGATGCGTCGGGCCGGCCAGGATCTGCACGTCGGCCGCCGTGAAGTGGACGCCGGCCGGCAGCTCGGCCGAGATGGTCTGCTGCCGGGTGATCGCCTGCACCTGCTGCGGGGTCAGCAGCCGCCGGTCGCGGAAGCTGCGCGACCCGGTGACCAGCGCGCCGTCCGCCGTGTAGAGCTGGGCGAGCGGGTCGTCGGCCACCGCCCGCAGGTCGCGACCGCCGACCGCCGCCGACAGGTCGTCGTAGCGCCCCGACAGGTCGTTGGCGAGCGCGCCGTCGAGCTGCCGGTCGAGCGCCTCGTGCAGCACCAGCAGGCACACGAGCAGGACCAGCGCGGTGCCGACCGAGAAGAGCAGCACCAGCCGCGTCCGCACCGAGCGCGGCACCACGCGAACCATCCCGAACCCCGATTCTCATCGTGATGTCATCCGACGCGAGCGAAGCTGATCTCCACCGAAGCGAAACAGAAGCGGAGGAGGCCCGCATGCCGGTAACGCTGATCGTCGTCCCGGCCCTGCTCCTCGCGCTGGCCGGGGCCGGCGCCGACCTGTTCATTCTGATCGCCCGCCGGAACCGCGCCGCGCATTCCTGGCGGACCGTCGACACCCTGCTGCAGCGCCGGCACGCGCTGATCGGGATGCTGCTGGACGACGCACGCTCGCCCGAGGCGGTTCCGGTGCGGGTCGCGCGCCGGGCCGCGATCAGCGCCGGGGTACTCACCGATCCGGCCGGCACCTGCCGGGCCGAGGAGCATCTGATGACCACCCTCTCCCGACTGATCGACGTCGCGGGGCGGGACCCGGGCCTGCGCGCCGACGCCCGCACGCGCGCCCCGCTCGACCGGCTGCGCGCGCTCGACGGGCCGTTGCGGGCGGCCGTCGACGACTTCAACGGCCAGGTCGCCGGCTATCGCCGGATCGCATCGAGGTTCCCCGGGCCGTTGCTCACGTCCGCTTTCGACTTGCGCCCGCTTTCCGCGTACGCGGTGAGCGAGCCCGACCCCGCACCCCGCCGGACCCTTCTCGGCCCCGCGGGTGAACCGGCCTGACGGCCGGTTCTTAGGGTGAGTGTCATGCGACTTCTCGTGGTCGAGGACGACCCGGCGATGTCGGCCATGCTCAGCCGGGGCCTGCGCCGGGCCGGCTATGCCGTCGACACCGCCGCCACCGGCACCGACGCGGTCTGGACGATCGCCGAGACCGACTACGACGCGATCGTGCTCGACGCGATGATCCCGCCGCCGGACGGCTTCGAGGTGCTCCGCCAGATCCGCGAGAAGGGCCGCTGGGCGCCGGTGCTGATGCTGACCGCGCGCGACGCCGTCACCGACCGGGTACGCGGCCTCGACGCGGGCGCCGACGACTACCTGACCAAGCCGTTCGCCTTCGACGAACTGCTGGCCCGGGTGCGGGCACTGACCCGGCGGGAGACCGCCGAGCGGCCGTCCTCGCTGCAGGTCGGCGACCTCGTGCTCAACCCGGCCACCCGCGAGGTCCACCGCGGCGACACCCCGATCTCGCTGTCGGCCAAGGAGTTCGCGCTGCTGCACGAGCTGATGCGCCGGCACGGCGAGACGCTCAGCCGCACCTACCTGATCGACCACGTGTGGGACTTCGCGTACGACGGCGGCTCCAACGTGGTCGACGTCTACATCCGCTACCTGCGCGACAAGGTGGACCGGCCGTTCGGGCGCGGCACGATCCAGACGGTGCGCGGGGCGGGCTATCGGCTCGACCCGTCGTCCTGAGGCCGGGCCAGCCACGAGGAGAGCCAGTCGAACGACGGCGCCTCCATCGCCCGCCACGTCGACTGATTGTGGCCGCCGCCGTTCACGTACGCCGTGGTGACCGACATCGGTGCCCGCGCCGTCCGAGCCAGGGCCTGGGTCCCGCGCAGCGCGTTCTTGTCGGTCCGGGCACAGGTCAGATAGAGCGCGACCGCCGGGATCGGCAGGTGCGTCAGCCGCCACATCTCGTTGTAGCTGGTGTGCTCGGTGCCGTTGCCGACCCGGATGCCCGGATCGGCGTACCCGGAAAGGCTGGCCGCGGCCGCATATTCGGTCGGGTGCCGCAGCAGCAGGTCCGAGGCGCAGTAGGCCCCGGCCGAGTAGCCGGTCAGCCCCCAGCTGCCGTTGAGCCGCAGATGCGCCCGCGCATATCGGGGCACGTCCACGGTCAGGAACGTTTCGGTCTGCGGCCCGCCGACCAGGTTGGTGCACTCGGTGTCGAGCCGCGGGTTCGGCGTCTGGTAGGGGAACAGCACGATCGTCGGCGCCATCCGGCCCGCACCGATCTCGGTGTTGAGCACCTGCGTCACCCCCAGCTTCTTGATCCACTGCAGGGGCGATCCGGGATAGCCGTGCAGCGCCTCGATCACCGGGTAGCGGGTGCCGGTGTCGTTGCGGTAGCGCGGCGGCAGGTAGGCGTAGACCGGCATGCTGAGGTGGCTGACCGGCCCGGCCACGGTAAAGCTGACAACCTGCCCGTCGTCGGTCTGGGCGATCGGGGCGCCGGCCGCGTCGGCGGTCGACCCGAGCAGGCTGGCCCACGTCGGGTACTCGTCGATCTGCCGGTTCACCCAGACCAGCCCGGTCGCCGCGGTCGCGGCCACGCAGGCGACGACGGCCATCGAGCGGTTGAGCCAGCGCAGGCGCCCGTTCGAGTACGACCAGAGAACGCCGAGCCCGGCCGCGGTCAACAGGGTCAGGACGCCCGCCACGATTTCAAGCGCGAGGCTGTCGGGGGCCATGGTTCACCGCCTTCGAACTCGGTTTCGGTTTCACCCGGTGCGGGCGTTTCGGCTCGGGCGGGACGTAGGTCGGCTCCGCCGCGGAGGCGGCGAGCGGCGGCGGGGTCTCGGCGGCGGCCCAGTGCAGGGCCGCTTTGAGCGGCCCGGGTTTGGTGGGCACGCCGGGGAAGTACGCGGTCTGAATGCCGGCCGGAAGCACGCCCGGGGGGAGTGCGACGGCATGCGGCTGGGACCTGGGCGACGCTCCGGCGTGCGCCGGTGCGGAAACCCCGACGAACGCCAGCACCGGGAACCGTCCCCGCCCCACCGTCACGACCCGCCGGGCCAACGCCCCGTCGGCCGCCGACGTCACCAGCGCCCACCGGTGCGACGTCACCCGCAGATCCCGCCCGAGTGACCCCGGCAGAACCTCAGCCAGCGCCGCCGCCGGCGTCGCAGCGGTCGTCGTCACGTTCACCAGCACCGTCGGCCCGGTCAGAGCCGGCAACGCCCACGGTCGTGCCCCGAGCACCAGCACCGCCGAGTAGCGCCACGACGGGTGCGCCACATAGTCCGCCGGAACGGTCACGGTCGGCGCCGCGGCCAGATGCCACGACGTCCACCCCGACGGCCGCCAGGGGAACGACAGCAGGGACGGCTGGGCGGCCAGCCACGCGTCCAGCCGGCCCGCCGCCGTGTGATAGGAGGCCGGCGGAGGGTCGGAGGTGGTGAGCAGGGCCGCCCACGACGGATAGAACTCCTGGGAACGGTTGACGGCCAGGCCCACGGTGAAGACCAGGAGAGCCTCGGTCAGCAGCACGCCCAGAGGGCGGGCGAGGAAACGCCACCGGCCCCAGCGCCGCCAGACGAGCACGGTCCCGGCGAGCATCCCCGCGGTCAGAACGGCCGCCAGCACGGTGAGGCGCACACTCGTCAACGGCACCCGAGCAGGCTGTCAAGACGACCATGAGAGCAGGGTGAGACGCCTCTTCATAGTTCTCTCATGGCGGTTGCCCTAGGTTGCCGTTCATGTCAGAGCTCCACTGGCGGTCGAGGCCGCCCCTGTCGCGCACCGCGGTGGCGCGGATCGTCCAGTTCGTCGGCCTGTTCGACGTGCTGACCACCGTTCTGCCGCCGCGGCACGGGCGGATCGCCGATCTGAGCGAGTTCGTGCCGACCACCGGCATGCTCTCGGCGCGGGCGGCGACCGCCGTGGCCGGGGTCCTGCTGCTCTACGTCGGGGCCGGGTTGCGCCGGGGCAAGCACCGCGCGTGGCTGCTGGCCGTCGGCGCGTCCGCCGCCGGAACTCTGCTGCACGTCATCAAGGGCCTCGACCTCGATGCCGCGGCCGTCTCGGCGGCCCTCCTGGTGCTGCTCATCGTCGTGCGGAGCGAATTTCGCGCCCGGCCCGACCGCCGCAAGCGCTGGCGCGCACCCGCCGCACTGCTCGGGTTCGGCGGCGCCGGCTTCCTGCTGGGCTTCGCCGAGATCGCCGTCCGGGAGAACCGCCTGGTCGGCGCCCCCGGCGTCCGGGAGTGGGCCGAGCAGGCGCTGTTCGGCCTGGTCGGGGTGCCGGGCCCGCTGAAGTTCGTCTCGCCGATCGGGGCCGAGGCGGTCACCCTGACCACCGGCGCGTTCGGGCTGCTGGCCGCGGTCGCGGCGGTGATTCTCCTGCTGCGTCCGGGTGCACCCCGTCCGGCGCGCACCGACACCGACGAGACGAGACTGCGCGAGCTTCTGGCCCGGCACGGCAGGAACGATTCGCTCGGCTATTTCGCCCTCCGTGAGGACAAGTCGCTGATCTGGGCGTCCAACGGCACCGCGGCCGTCGCCTACCGGGTGATCAACGGCGTGAGCCTGGCCTCCGGCGACCCGATCGGCCCCGAGTCGGCCTGGCCCGACGTCGTCACGGCGTGGCTGGGCGAGTGCACCGCCTACGGCTGGACACCCGCGGTGCTGGGCTGCGGCAAGACGGGCGGCCGCGCGTTCCGTAAGCACGGGCTCGACGTGATCGAGATGGGTGACGAGGCGATCCTCGACGTGCCGGCGTTCTCGCTGCAGGGCCGCCCGATGCGCGGCGTACGGCAGGCGGTCAACCGCATGCAGCGGGCCGGCTACACCTGCGAGGTCACCCGCCAGGCGGACATGACA
The DNA here is from genome assembly GCF_044455125.1 of Actinoplanes sp. NPDC051343. NCBI lineage: Bacteria > Bacillati > Actinomycetota > Actinomycetes > Micromonosporales > Micromonosporaceae > Actinoplanes > Actinoplanes sp. NPDC051343. Next base: position 61,745 of record NZ_JBITEL010000011.1, on the reverse strand, counting down.
CCCGCGGCACTGGCCGAGGCGATCCGGGCGGCGACCGACTTCCGCGACGGCTCGGTCGAGCGCGGCTTCTCGATGGCGCTGTCCCGGTTCGGGGATCCGCGCGACGGCGACTGCGTGCTGGTGGTGTGCCGCGACGAGGAGAAGCGGATCCGCGGCGTGCTGCAGTTCGTGCCGTGGGGCGCCGACGGCTGGTCGCTGGACCTCATGCGCTCCGACCGGACGGCCGAGAACGGCCTCACCGAGATGATGGTGGTCGCGGCGGCGGAGGCGGCTCCGGCCCTGGGCGTACGCCGTATGTCGCTGAACTTCGCCGTCCTGCGTTCGGTGTTCGCCCGGGCCGAGGAACTGGGTGCCGGTCCGGTGCTGCGGCTGTGGCACCGGCTGCTGATGTGGGCGTCCAAGCTGTGGCAGATCGAGTCGCTCTACCGGGCGAACGCTAAGTATCAGCCCGAGTGGGTGCCGCGCTACCTGTGCTTCCCGACCGCGCGCGACCTGCCCCGGATCGCGGTCGCCGCGCTGACCGCCGAAGCCTTCCTGCCGACCATAGGTCGCACGCAGGAGAAGACCGCCGCGCCCGAGAGGACACACGCGCTGGTGGGCTGATCCGTCACTCGGCTCACCAGTTGTGCATGGTCCCGTCCTCGAGGCGGGCGACGGGAAGGGAGGCCGCCCGGTAGGGATACCGGGCGGCCTCGTCCTCGTCGATGTCCACGCCCAGCCCGGGCTCCTCGGACGGATGCAGGTAGCCGCCCTCGTAGCGGTAGCCGTGCGGGAAGACGGCATCGGTCTCCGGCGCGTGCGCCATGTACTCCTGCAGTCCGAAGTTGGGGATGGCCAGGTCGAGGTGCAGGGCGGCCGACATGCTGACCGGCGACAGGTCGGTGGCGCCGTGCGAGCCGGTGCGTACGTGGTGCAGGGCGGCCAGGTCGAAGATGCGCCGCAAGTGGGTGAGGCCGCCCGCGTGCACGACGGTCGCCCGCACATAGTCGATGAGCTGCTCGCGAATCAGCTGCTCACAGTCCCAGATCGAGTTGAACACCTCGCCGACCGCGATCGGCGTGGTCGTGTGCTGCCGGATCAGCCGGAACCCGTCCTGCAGTTCGGCCGGGACCGGATCCTCCAGCCACGTCAGCGCGTACGGCTCGAGCGCGCGGCCCAGCCGCGCGGCCTCGATCGGGGTCAGCCGGTGGTGAACGTCGTGCAGAAGCCGCAGCGCCGGGCCGAATTCCGCCCGGACCGCGGCGAAGACCGACGGGATGTGGTGGAGGTAGGCGGGTGTCGACCAGACCGCCTCGGCCGGGATGGCCGAGGACGCGGGTTCGTAGATCGGCGCCGCCGAAACACCGTATGTATCGGATATCTCCGAAGCGGGTACGGCGGCCTGGATGCGGACGGCCCGGTAACCGCGCGCCACGAAACCGGCCACCGACTCGAGCAACTCCGGGACGGTAGCGCCGTTCGCGTGGCCGTAGACGGTGACCCCGTCCCGCGATCGCCCACCGAGCAACTGATAGACCGGCAGGCCGGCGACCTTGCCCTTGATGTCCCAGAGCGCGGTGTCCACCGCGGCGATCGCGCTCATCGTGACCGGGCCGCGCCGCCAGTAGGCGCCGCGATAGAGGTACTGCCAGGTGTCCTCGATGCGCGCCGGGTCACGCCCGATCAACGCCGGGAGCACGTGCTCGTTCAGGTAGGCGGCGACGGCGAGCTCGCGGCCGTTGAGCGTGGCGTCGCCGACCCCGGTCAGTCCCTCGTCGGTCTCGATCTTGAGCGTGACGAAGTTCCGGCCGGGGCACGTGACGATGACCCGCGCCGAGGAGATCCTCAATCGACGTCCTCCTTGACCCGGGCCACCAGCTGGGTCGGGTTGACGAACCGCAGGGCGATCACCAGGAGGACCAGCATCATCGCGGTGTACATGACGGCCATCGCGTCGACCGACTGCTGAGCGCGGATGCCGGCCGCCGACATCGTGTAGTAGAGCGCCACGACCAGCGTCTGCGAGTCGGGCCCGGCGGTCAGGAACGTCAGCTCGAACATGCCGACCGTGCGTACCAGCACCAGGATCGACGCGGCCAGGATGCCCGGCACCAGTAGCGGCGCCAGGATGCGCAGGAAGACCTGCCAGGTGCGGGCGCCGCACATCCGGGCCGCGCGCTCGATCGCCGGGTCGACCTGCTCGATGAACGGCGTCATCGTCAGGATCACGAACGGTATCGACGGCACCAGGTTGGCCAGCACGACGCCGCTCATATGCCCGGCGAAGCCGTACTTGTAGAGCACGGTGGCCAGCGGGATGCCGTAGGTGATCGGTGGCATCAGGATCGGCAGGAGGAAGAGCAGATAGAGGACGCGCCGGCCCGGGAAGGTCCGGCGCGCCAGGACGTACGACGCGGGGACCCCCACAAGCACCGAGATCACGACCACGAGCAGCGACACCTCGATGGTCACGATCAGCACCTGGAGCAGCGTGAACTCGTGCCAGGCCTGGCCGTACCACTGCGTGGTCCAGCTCTGCGGCAGCCACGTGTCGAACCAGCGGCTGCCGAACGAGCTCACCAGGACCGAGCCGATCAGCCCGGCCAGGTTGACGAAGAAGAAGATGACGACGCCCCAGACGATCCAGGCGCCGGGGGAGCCCACGATCTTGCGGCTTCTCATCCCTTTCCTCCCGTCGATCCGGTGTAGAACAGCGAGCGCACGCCCAGCACGGCCGCGACGACCAGGAGCTCGACGATGCCCATGACGACCGCGATGGCGCTGGCCAGCGCGTAGTCGTAGACCTCGTAGGCGGCGTGGTAGGCGGCGATCGAGATGACCCGGGTGCTTCCGGCCGGGTCGCCGACCAGCACCGCCGACGGGAAGACGCTGAACGCGAGGACGAAAGTCAGGCAGAACGTCGTGGCCAGGCCCGGTGCGAGCAGCGGCAGCGTGATCCGCAGGAACCGCTGCCCCCAGCCCGCCCCGAGCGTCGCCGCCGCCCGCTCCAGCGTCGGGTCGATGCCCGACAGGTAGGAGAGAATCAGCAGGAACGCGAACGGGAAGCCGGTGATGACCAGCGAGAAGAACACACCCCAGTAGTTGTTGGTCAGCCGGAGCGGATGATCGGTCAGCCCGATGCCCATGAGCACCCGGTTGAACCACCCGGTCGGCCCGAGGAAGTTGAGCAGGCCCTCGGCCGTCAGCACGGTCCCGAGCGTGATCGGAACAACCAGGACCGTCGTCAGGATCCGCTTGCCGCGGAACCTTCCCCGCATCCGGTACGCGATGGGAACCGAGGCCGCCACGTTGAGGAGCGCGGCCGGCAGGGACAGTTTCAGCGTCGTCCAGATGGTGTCGCGCTGATAGGCGTCGCTGAAGAAGTCGCGATAGGCCCCGAGGGTGCCGCCGTGCGACGGCTGGAACGACAGCCCGACCCCATAGGCGAACGGGTAGACGAACAGCATCAGCACGGCCAGCAGCGCCGGCGCGAGAAGCAGCAGCTGCCGATCGATGCCGCGCTCGGCCAGCCGGTGCCGCAGCGCGAGCCTCGTCGACGGCTTTTCCGCGGCGGCCGTCATGGCCGGAACACCAGGACGCGGGCCGGGTCGGCGGTGACCGTGATCTTGTCGCCGGGGGAGGGCCGCTCGGCGGCCCGCAGATGCAGGGCGACGCCCGATTCGGTGCGGGCCTCGACGGCCAGTTCGCGGCCCTGATATTCGACCACGTCGACGGTCGCGGGCACGCCGTCCTCGCCCGGGAGCAGGTCTTCGGGACGGATCGCGGCGATCACCTCGTCGCCGACTCCGACGCTGCCCACCGGCGTACCCCGCAAGCGGAAACCGGATCCCTCGAGGGTGACCGACGCCTCGGTCGCCTCGGCGACCGTCATCGGCAGCAGGTTGCGGTAGCCCATGAAGTCCGCGACGTGCCGGTTGGCCGGACGCGTGTGCAGCTCCTCCGGCGTGCCGACCTGCTGCACCCGGCCGTCGCGCAGCACCACCAGACGGTCGGCCATCGACAGCGCCTCCTCCTGGTCGTGGGTGACGTAGACGGTGGTCAGACCCAGCGACTGGTGGAGGCGGCGGATCTCGGTGCGCATCTCCAGGCGCAGCTTGGCATCAAGATTGGACAGCGGTTCATCCATCAGCACCAGCGAGGGTTCGAGCACGACCGCGCGGGCGATCGCGACCCGCTGCTGCTGGCCGCCGGACAGCTGGCCGGGCAGTTTGCGGGCGTGCTCCTCCAGCTTCACCAGCCGGATCGCCTCGTCGGTTCGTCGCTTCACCTCGGCCCGCGGCACCCGGCGCATCTGCAGGCCGAACGAGATGTTCCTACGCACCGACAGGTGCGGGAACAGCGCGTAGCTCTGGAAGACCATGCCGAAGCCGCGCCGCTCGGGCGGCAGCGTGTCGAGGCGTTGCTCGTCCTGCCAGATGCTGCCCTCGGACAACGGCAGCAGGCCGGCCAGGCAGTTCAGCGCGGTCGACTTGCCGCAACCGGACGGACCGAGCAGGGCGATGAACTCACCCCGCTCGATCGTCAGGCTCAGACCCGTCAGCGCGTCCTTGCCGCCGAAGCGACGCGAGACGCCATCGAGCCTCAGCTGCTGAAATTCGGTCACTTCTTCACCTTGGCGCCGCCGATTTCCCGGTCCCACTTGTCGAAGGCGGCCACCAGCGACTTCGCGTCCAGCGGCACCTCGAGCGGGTTGCCGGCGATGAGCTGCTCGTATTCCGGGCGGCCGTAGTCCTTGATGGCCTGCTGGCTCTCGGCCGGCGCCATCGCGATCGTCACGTCCTTGACCGCCGGGCCGGGGTAGAAGTAGCCCTTGTCGTACGCCTTGGCCTGCTGCTGCGGGGTCAGCATGTCCTTGAGCAGGTTGAGGATCGCGGCCTGCTGGTTGATGTCGACACCCTTCGGGATGACCGCGTAGTGCGCGTCGGTCACCCAGTGGAAGCCTTCCAGGGTGCCGATCGCGGCCTCCTTGGGCACCGTGCCGAGCACCCGGGGGTTGATGTCCCACCCGGTCGTGCTGGCGATGATCTTCGCCGAGCCGTTGGCCAGGTTCTTCATGGTGTCCGAAGTGGTCGACGGGTAGAGCGTGACGTACTTGTTGAGCTCGGCCAGGTAGGCCCAGGTCTTCGCCCAGCCGTTGACCGGGTCCTTCGGGTCCTGATCCTTCAGCAGATAGGGCAGGCCCATCAGCAGCGTCCGGCCGGGGCCCGAGTTGGAGGGGCGGGCGTACTGGAAACCGCCCGGGTTGGCCTTGGCCCAGGCCAGCAGCGCGTCGGCGGTCTTCGGCGGGGCCGGCACCTTGGCCGGCAGGAACTCGATCAGCGGCCCACTCGGGTAATAGGTGACCGTCACCCCGAAGTCGCCGGCCAGCTTCTGCATCGCGGCCGCGCCCTCCAGGTAGTTGCTCATGCCCGGCAGGCGGCTCTGATAGGTCGGCAGCAGCGGGGTCCACAGGTTCTGGTCGATGCCGGCGGCCAGGCCGTCGACCCCGGTCAGGACCAGCGAGATGTCGACCCGGTTCGCGTTCTGCTGCGCCTTGATCTTGCCGACCAGTTCCGGGGCGGTCGCCTTGGAGTACGTCACCTTGGCGATCTGATCCTTGTTCTGCCCCGAGAACTGATCGATCATGCCCTGCGTCAGCTGCAGATTGCCGGCCACGTCGAGGATGTTGAGAGTGACCGCCTTGCCGGGCTTGTCGGGCACCGGGCCGTCGGTCTTGCTGCCGCCGCCTCCACCGGGCTTGTCGGGGGCGCCGCAGGCGGCGGTTCCGGCTCCGGTAAGGACGACTGCGGCGGTGGTGAGGAGAGTCCTTCGTTTCATTGCTGCCTTCTCTCTGGCGGGGTGGCGAGCCAGGTTTGGCTTTACATCGGTGGGCTGTCTCGCTTCCGGTGCGGGGCTTCGGCGGTCCGTTTCGCGCTGGTGGGACCGGTTGAGCCGCGCACCATCAGCTGGACGGGCAGCTCGCGACGGGCCGCGCCGGCGCGGTCCGGTTGTTCCAGAAGTTGCAGGAGCAGGTCGACGGCGGCCCGGCCGGCCTGCTCCTTGGGAAGGGCGACGGTGGTCAGGGACGGGTGGACCATCTCGGCCAGGGCGATGTCGTCGAAGCCGAGCAGGCTGATGTCGGCCGGCACGGCCACGCCGCGGGCGGCGAACCGGTGCAGCAGGCCGAGGGCGACCAGGTCGTTGTAGGCGATCACCGCGGTGACATCGGCCGCCAGCACCTGGTCGGCGGCGGCCACCCCACCCGGGAACTGTGGCATCACGTTGCCGATCTCGACCAGGTCGACGTGTCCCTGTGCGACGACGGCGCGCAGCGCCCGGACCCGCTCACGATTCGCCCAGCTGCTCCGCGGGCCGGCGACGTACGCGATCCGGCGGTGACCCAACGCGGTCAGGTGGCTGACCGCCTGGCGCATGGCGTCGGTGAAGGCCGGCGTGACCGAAGGCACCCGGCCGACGCGGCGGTTGATCAGCACGACCGGGGTCTCGCCGAGGATCGTGCGCAACTCGTCCTCGGCCATCCGCGGCGAGCAGAGGATCAGGCCGTCGACCTGCTTGGACAGTTTGCTCACCAGCCCGGCCTCGGCGGTGGCGTCCTCGTCGGTGTCGACCAGGAAGACCGCGTAATCGGCCTCGTGGGCCCGCGCCTGCACGCCCTTGACGATGCTGGGGAAGAACGGGTTGGCCAGGTCGGGGACGAGCAGGCCGAGGTTTCCCGTACGCCCGGTGATCAGCCCCCGGGCGGCCCGGTTGGGCTGGTAGCCGAGCGCGGCGGCGGTCTGCCGCACCCGTTCCCGAGTCGCCAGGTTGACCATCTCGGGATTCGACAGCGCCCGCGTGACGGTCGACGCGGACACGCCGGCGGCGCGCGCCACATCTTTGATCGTCACTGCCATGCGGGCCAGTTTGAAATCCATTTCCAACCCGTGTCAATACATCGATCATGATCTTTTGTGAGCAGCCGGCTCAGACGCTGCAAACGATTGCAGGAATCTCGTCACCCGGACTGCGTCGGCCGGTCGGCTGATGACGACCCGCCAGGTGCCGCCGATAGTGGCCGCATGGGGTGGGACGAATTCGAGGCCGAGTTCGCGCGGGGCAACGGACTCTTCCTCGGCGGCAAGCGCGCCAAGATGATGGGGGTCGTCTTCGAGCACGAGGAGGACCCTTTGTTCGCCAACTTCTTCCGTGGCTCCCGGCGCGGCCACTACCTGCTGGTCAGCGGCGAGGCCAGCTACTGCCTCAGGCTCGGCGTGTTCGGCGTACGGGCGAACTGGATCGTCGATCACCGTGACCTGGTCACCGAGGCCTGGCATCGCCGGGGAACCGTGCGCGGTTACGTGCTGGACGAGGTGGTCCTCCAGCACCGCGGCGGCACCGAGTCCTTCCGCGTCGGCGGCGGCGATCCGCGGGGAATTCCGCACGTCTGGTTCCCCGGCGCCGACGGCGATCCGCGCGGGCCGGCCGGGACCCACCGGCAGATCGCGCGGCACCACCGCCTCCGCGCCCTCACCACGGCGATCGAGCGGTCCGGCGGCAACCCGGCCCTCTACCGGCACGCCCTCGACATCGACGTCTCCTGATGCTGAAGATCATGCTGTGCGGCGCCGCGGACACCGAGCGCCTGCGTGAGGAGTTCACCCGGACGGTGCTGGCCTTCGGCGGCGAACCGTGGCACTTCGTGTCCGGGCACATCCTGCACCTGAACAACGCCCAGTCGAGCTGGCAGGAGAACTCGGCGTACACGGTGGAGCGGGCCGACCTGTGCGTCTTCGCCATCGTCGAGCGATACGGCGAGATCACGTGGAAGACTGAGCTGCGCCGGGCGTTGGCCGCGGGCAAACCGTTCCTGGTCCTCTGCCTCAACGAGACCCGCCAGAAATACCTGACGTTGCGCACCGCGATCAGCGACCGGTCAGCGATCACCGACCCTAACGAGCGCGAGCTGGTCGACCTCCTGTCCGAGTTGGAGTCCGAGCAGCTCCAGATGACGATCGCGTCCTTCGGCTACGGCACTTTCGGCGAGGAGCTTCGCCACCAGCTGACGGCCTTGTTCACGCTCCTCCTCAACCAGCAGGAGAAACGGAACCGGCGTGCGGCGGCGGCCCGGCTGCTGCACCTTCCGGCCCGTCTCGGGATGGCGGATCTGGTCGCCCTGACCGAGCTGGCCCTCGACGAAACCGAGGAGAAGACAAGTCGCAAGCGGGCAATCCGAGCCTTGGCGGACCGGCGTGCCGCCGGCGAGGACACGGTCCGCGCCCTGCTGGCGAGCACCGAGCAGGGCGTGCAGCGCCTGACCGTCCAGCTCCTGCCCGACCTGATGGCCGACGACGAGGCCGACCGCGACTTCTTCGACCACTGCGTAGAGATCGCCAACCACTCGGACGACGTCGGCCTGCTACGCCGCCTGATCCCGGTCCTCACACAGATGGACATAGCCGCCGCCCTCCAGTCCTTCGAGTCACTCGACGTCACCGAGATCGGCACCCGCCGCCGCCTGGCCGACGCCCTGGAGGCAGCAGAGGACGAAATCCGCCAGGCCGGCTTGACCGCCGAGGCAGCAGCAGTATTGGACCGCTGCCTGACCCCCACTTCCGAAAGAGGCTGGCTGGCCCGCTGCCGCGAACTCCGCGACCGCCTGCGCCCACCAGACCCCACTTGAGGCCGCGGCGCGCCGAGCCGGCCTTCCGAGTTGGGCCGGCGTGCGGTTCGTGGCATAGGGGACGCCCGTGCCGACCCATATGAGGCCGACCTAACGCGGATCGCGGTTGTAGAGCCTGCGCGCCCAGCCGTAGCCGAACGCGGTCAGCACCACACACCAGGCGAGCGCCAGCCAGCCGTTATGGCCGACGCCGGTGCCGAGCAGGAGTCCGCGCAGCGTTTCCATCATGGGCGTGAACGGCTGGTATTCCGCGAACCAGCGCAGTCCGCCCGGCATCGAGGCGGTGGGCACGAAGCCGCTTCCCAGGAACGGGAAGAGCAGAAGCAGAAGTGGCCAGTTGCTGGCCGTCTCGACCGTCTTGGCGGCCAGCCCGCTGGTCACCGCCAGCCAGGTGATGGCGATGGTGACCGCCAGCAGGAGGCCGGCTGCGGCGAGCCACTCCAGCGGCGTTGCGGTGGGACGGAAGCCGATCGCCAGCGCGACCAAGAGGAGGACGAGCACGCCGAACATCGTCTGCAGCACGTTCGCGGTGACGTGACCGGTCAGCACCGACGGTCGGAAGATCGCCATGGTCTTGAAACGCGCGATGATGCCCTCTTTGATGTCCATCGCGATCGTGACCGCGGTGCCCGCCGCGCTGCTGGCGATGCTGAGCAGCAGGATGCCGGGCGTCACGTAGTCGGCGTACTGCGCGCGGCCGCCGCCCGCGGTCAGACCGGCGCCGAGCGTGCCGCCCAGCACGAAGACGAAGAGCATCAGGAAGATGACCGGCATCCCGATCAGCATCATCGTCATCGACGGGTAGCGCCGCATCCGCCGCAGGTTGCGTCGCAGCATGGTGCGGGTGTCGCGGACCGCGTACGCCGTCGTGGTCATCGTGGGACCTCCTGAGGTCGGCCGGTAAGGGTCAGGAAGACGTCGTCGAGGTCGGGGGAGTGCAGGCTGACCTGAGCGGGCGTCACGTCGCCGAGCCGGTTCAGCAGGTCGCGCAGCGCGGTCGGCGTGGCCTCGCCGGGAACTCGCAGGGCCAGTGCGGAGATCTCCGCCGTGGCCGACGGCAGGAGGGCCGCCGCGTCGTCGAGGTCGGCGGGCGAGGCGAACCTCAACTCGACGTGACCACCGGGCACGAGGCGTTTGAGCTCCTCGGGCGTACCCGAGGCGACGAGCCGCCCGTGGTCGAGCAGGGCGACCCGGTCGGCCAGCTGGTCGGCCTCCTCAAGGTATTGGGTGGTCAGGAACAGGGTCACGCCACCCTGCACGAGGTCGCGGATCATCTCCCAGACCGCCCGGCGGCTGCGTGGGTCGAGACCGGTCGTCGGCTCGTCGAGGAAGACCACCTTCGGTGAAGCGACTAGCGTCATCGCCAGGTCCAGCCGCCGCCGCATGCCCCCCGACCAGGTCATCACCGGCTTGCGCGCGGCCTCGGCGAGGTCGAACCGTTCGATCAGCTCGGTGGTCCGCTTGCGGCCGGCCGCCGGAGAAAGGTGACGCAGGTCGGCCATCAGGCGCAGGTTTTCCTCGCCGGTGAACAGCCCGTCGACCGCCACGAACTGGCCGGTCAGCGCGATGGCGTCGCGCACCGCGTCGGGCTCCCCGACGACGTCGTGCCCGGCCACCCGCGCCTGGCCGGAATCGGCGCGGATCAAGGTCGACAGGATGTGGACCGCTGTGGTCTTCCCTGCGCCGTTCGGCCCGAGCAGGGCGAACACCGTCCCGGCCGGCACGGTCAGGTCCAGGCCGTCGAGAACGACCTTCTTGCCGTACGCCTTGGTCAGCCCGACCGTCTCGACCGCGTTCATCCCGCCCTCCGGACGACGATGTTGCCGACGTGCGTGCGGGCCCGGATCGTCACGGAGTTTTCCCCGTCGGCCGGCGCCCCGCCGACCAGCAGCTCGTTGCGCACCTTGCCCGCCACCGTGTTGAGGTCGAGCCAGGCCGCGCTGCCCTCGCGTACGCCCACCTCGAGCGAACCGGCCGCCGTTGTCATCGTCACCGTCCCGCGGACCACTTCGCCGATCTCGATCCGGCCGTTGGCGTTACGAGCCACCACGTCGCCGAGCGCCCGGTCGATGGTGACAACACCGTTGGCTCCGTTGACCTCGATCTCTCCGGAGGCCTCGCCGATGCGGCTGCCGCCGTTGCCGTTGCTGACTTTGACCGGCCCGTCCACGCGCCCGATGTCGACGCCGCCGTTGGTGGCCACGACCTCGGCCGACCCGGCTTCCCCGACGCTGACGTCACCGCTCGAGCAGCGCAGGTGGACAGTCTCCGCCTTCGCGATGCGGACATCGCCGTACGCCGCCTTGAAGCGCACCTCGCCCAGCGGCCCCTCGGTGACAATTTCTCCCATGGCCGTCTCGCCGGTGAGGCCTGAACCCTCGGGCATGCGCAAATGGACGTCCACCGCGCCGGTGCGGGTGAGCAGCGAGCCCAGCCTCGGCGCGCGAGCGGTGAGGATGCCGTCGGCGAACTCGATCTTCGTTTGCTCGGCGACCCGTACGTCGGCCTTGCGGCCGGGGTCGACCGGCGTCACCTCGACCTCGACGTCGGACCGAGGCTCGGCGACAACCCGGACGTTGGCGATCACCATGCTGAACTGGAGGCGGGCGGTGATCGGCCCGGGGCTGTCGAATGTGGGCATCGTGCTCCTCCTGCTCGGTGCGGTCGTCATCGGGCCCAGCCCTGGAAGTTGTCGCCGCCGCCGTGTGTGCGGCCGATGGTCGCGCGGTTGCCGGGGAGCGCCGCGGTCGCCGCACGCAGCAGCCACGAGTTGACCGACACGTGCTCGCGGGCCGCGGCCTCTTCGACCCGGGCCTTGATCTCCTCGGGCAGGCGCAGGTTGATCCGCGAGGTGGCGCCCTTCTCGTCGACGACCGGTTCCGGCTCGGGTTCGGGCTGCGCCGGGGCGGCGGGCGGCGGCAGGGTCACGACGAAGTCGGGGTCGCGCCCGTTGAGCCGGACCCAGACCGACCCGGGCGCCATCTCGCGGGTGATCTCCGCACCGGCCGCGGCGAGCGCCTCCATCAACGTCAGCCGGATCGCCGACTCGAGCGGCGCGGTGAGGCGCTCGGCCAGCGCCCGCGCTTCATCGCCGCCGGCCTCGGCGGCCGCTGCGAGCTCTCGTCTCACTAGCTCGACGTAGGGCATCAGATCCATGGCGCCATATTGGCATCATGATGGCGCCATCGCAAGCCGAATTGGCTCCAAGAATTTTGAGATTCGGGTGTCACAGGTCCGGGGCCGCCGGTGTCCTGATGCCCGAGCGACAACGACGAGCGGAAAAAAGTAATGGCTGGGCACCCGCATACCGATGGCCGTGTCCCCGGCATGAGCGACGACTCGTTCGTGACGCACCGGGGGCTGCTCTTCACGGTGGCCTACGAGATGCTCGGGTCGGCGGCCGATGCCGAAGACGTCGTCCAGGAGACCTGGCTGCGGTGGTCCGGGCTCCGCGACGGCGCTCGCGCCGAGGTGCGCGACCCGCGCACCTATCTCGTACGCATCGTGACCCGCCAGGCCCTCAACCGACTGCGCACAGTGGCCCGGCGCCGCGAGGACTACATCGGGCCGTGGCTGCCCGAGCCCCTGCTGACCAGCCCCGACGTGGCTGATGACGTCGAGTTGGCCGAGAACGTCTCGATGGCGATGCTGACCGTGCTCGAGACGCTGCTGCCGGCCGAGCGGGCGGTCTTCGTGCTGCGCGAGGTGTTCGACGTGCCCTATGAGGAGATCGCCGACGCGGTGGGCAAGTCGGAGCCGGCGGTGCGGCAGATCGCTCACCGGGCCCGGCGGCACGTGGCGGCCCGGCGACCGCGCACGCAGGTGAGCCGGGCCGAGCAGCGTGCGGTCGTCGACCGGTTCCTGGCCGCGCTGTCGACGGGCGATGTCCAAGGGCTGATGGATGTACTCGCGCCCGACGTCGTGCTGGTCTCCGACGGCGGTGGCCTGGCCGGCGCGGCCCGCAAGCCGATCACCGGTGCCGAGCGTCTGGTCCGGTTCCTGACGTCGCGGGGCGCCCGAGACGTCGTCGGCGCCCCCGCCTGGCTCAACGGGGCTCCGGGCTTCCTGCTCCTGGGCGACGACGACGTGGTGGTCGCCGCGGTCGGCCTGGCCGTCGAGCACGGCCAGATCCAACGGATGTACGCGGTCGCCAACCCCGGCAAGCTGGAAGGCGTCGCCACCGAGGCCGCGCTCACCCGCGCACCGCGGGCCCGGGGGAGCGGTCAGCGGGCGGCAGTAAAGGGCCTGCCCGGCGGAGAAATGTCGGCCAATGTCGATTAAGTCGAGAGTGCTAGCGTCACCGCATGGCGCGGGCGACGGCGTGGATCGGCGGCAGCACCGGGTCCGGGAAATCGACCGTCACGCGCATCCTGGCCGCTCGCCACGGGCTGCGGCTGTTCCCGATCGACGCCTTTTGGTACTCGCATGTGCGGCGCCAAGGCGAGCACGCGCAGCGCCTTGGCGAGCCGGACGAGGAGCCGACGCCCGACGAACAATGGCTCGGCATGACCCCGGCCGAGCAGGCGGCCGACTTCGAGGCGCTGACCCGCAAGAGGTGGCCGTTCGTCGTCGCCGACCTCGACGCCCTGCCTTCCCGCCCGCCGGTGATCGTCGAGGGCCCTCAGGTGCTGCCCGACCTGATCCCGGCCGGCGACCGTGCGTTCTTCCTGGTCGGCACGCCGGAGTGGCAACGGTCGGTCCTTTTCCAGCGGCCGCTCCCGGCGACCGCCGAGCCGGCCCGCGCGCTGGAGAACCGGATCGAGAAGGACCGGCTGTTCGGCGAGCGGGTCGTCGCCCTGGCCCGGGCGCGAGGGTTCCCGGTCATCCCGGTCGACGGCACCCGCACGCCGGAGGAGATCGCCGGGGAGATCCGTGGCCTGCCCGAGCCGGGCCCGGGTGTCGCCGCGGCCCGGCGCTGGGAGAACCGGATCGTCGCCGACAACATCCGGAGCTGGATGGCCTCGCCGCACCGGACGCCCGATCTGCCTCAGACGTGGCCGTTCGTCTGCGAGTGCGGTCGCCCGACGTGCACGGTGACGGTTGCCCGGTCCATACCCGAGTTCGAGGCGACCCCGCGCGTCCTCGCGCATGGGCATTGAGCCGGCGTCGACGAGAGAGGCGACCGCGGGTCCTCGCGCATGGGCATTGAGCCGGCGCCGACGAGACGGGAGTGCTCGCCTGGGCACGATCTGTTAGAAAAGAGCGGGTCAACTCCCCGCCGCGATGGGGCTCTCTGAATGATCAGCGACGTGTCCATTGACCGGGCGGAGGTCGCCGGCTTACCACCGGACCGGCTTTCCGCGCGGCTGCTGGCGTACGCCCTGATCGAGCAAACGCAGGTGGCGCCCCGTCCGGAGCTGCTCGACCGGCTGATCGACGAGGCCGAGATGGCGGGCTGGGGCGACGTGCTGGTGACCCTCCTGCACTGCCGCCTGCTGTTCCGCAGCATCCAGGGTGACGACCTCGCGGCGATTCGTGAGGCCTCGGACGCCATGATCGGCGCGGCTCAGGCGACCGCCGACGACATTCTGATCGGTCTGGCGCTCTCCGCGCGGGCCCTGTTCCTGATGGACGCACACTCCGACGAACCGGGCGAAGCCTCGACCGATCTGGTCGCCCGCGCGGTCGCGATGCTCGACGACGCGTTCTTCTCCGAGGACGGCGGCCTCGGCGTACGCGCGGTCGATCTGCAGGCGGCCTATGTCGAGTGTGGCCAGGTGTTTCACCGCCTCGACCTCTGGGAGCTCGAGGAGGAGATGTACGCGCGGGCCGCTGCCTCGCTCGACCTGCCGGTCCCGGCCAAGGTCGCCGGCGTGCGCACGATGACCCGACGCGTTCTCGTGGTCAACCGGCTCGAGGGCGCGACGGCCCTGACCTGCGCGCTTCTCGAGGTCGGCGACCGGGACCGGGCCCGTGGGGTGGCCGCCGACGCGAGCCGGCCGACGACGGCCGAGCGGGCCGACCTGCCCGGCCTGTGGGCGATGGAGATGCTCGCGCTCGAACGCCTCCTCGACGTGATCGCTAACGTCGCCGACCTGCCGGGCGGCCCGACCGCGGTCAGCCAGGAGCACTTCGCCGGCCTGGCCGCCAGCACGTGGCCCGGCTACCGTGCCTGCCTTCTGCTGGCCGCCGCGGTCGGTCACCACGACCGCGACGAGTTCGCCGAGGCGGCCGCCCTGGCCGAGCAGGCGCTGAGCCTGCTCGACGACTACAAGCCGAGCATCCGTACGCTCGCGATGAGCCTGGCCGCGGCCCACTCGCAGGACGTGGCGGCGCTGCGCTGGGCACATCACCTGGCCGAGCTGCGCTGGAACACCCGGCTCGCGGTGCTCGGCGCGGTCCGCACCCGCCTCGCGGCCGCCCGCATGCTGCGGCAGGGCGAGCAGCTCAACCGACAGGCGTACGCCGATGCCCTCACCGGTGTCGCCAACCGTCACGCCGAGATGCGGCATCTGGCCCGGCTGCGGCGACGCGAGCCCCGGGAACGGCTGGCGGTGGTGCTGGTCGACGTCGACCACTTCAAGGCGGTCAACGACACCTTCGGCCACGGCGTCGGCGATGACGTGCTCCGGGTGATCGGCACGATTCTGCAGGGCGCTATTCGCGCCACCGATCTTGCCGTACGCCTCGGCGGCGACGAGTTCATGCTCCTGGTCGACCTTCCGCCGGGCCACGACGTGCCACCGATCGCCGCCGATGTGATCACCGCGGTCAATCTGTACGCGTGGGAGGAGATCGCCTCCGGCCTGCGGGTGGGGGTCAGTGCGGGCCAGGCGGCCGGCCCGGCGCGCGAGGTCGACGCCCTGATGCGCGCGGCCGACAACAACCTCTACCGCGCGAAGGCAGCCGGCCGCGGCCGGGCGGTCACGGCCGGCACGCTCTGACGCGGCGGCCTGGACAGGCCGCCCGGGCAAGCCGACGGGGACGAGCCGGGGACAAAGCCGACGGGGCAAGCCAACAGCGCTCAGGGTTCTTGTGGCGATCAATATCGAAAGATATCGTTCGACCTTGTCGGTGTGTGTTCACTCGTGGTGGGGGCGTCGATGGGTCGTTGGTTGCGGGCGTTGGTCGTCCTTCTGCTCGGACTCCTGGTGGCACCGCTCCCGGCGGCCGCCTCATCACCACCACCGGTCAAGAAAGCACACGCCGTCACCTTCGACGGCTACTCGTTCCTGGTCGACGGGAAGCGGACCTACCTGTGGTCAGGGGAGTTCCACTACTTCCGGTTGCCGAGCCCCAGCCTCTGGCTCGACATCTTCCAGAAGATGAAGGCGGCCGGCTTCAACGCCACCTCGCTCTACTTCGACTGGGGCTATCACTCGCCGGCCCCGGGGGTCTACGACTTCAGCGGCGTCCGCGACGTAGATTTGCTGCTCGACATGGCGCAACAGGCCGGCCTCTACGTCATCGCCCGCCCGGCGCCGTACATCAACGCCGAGGTCGACGGCGGCGGACTGCCCGGCTGGCTGACCACCAAGGACGAGCAGAACCGCAGCGACGATCCCAAATTCCTTTCGTACGCCGATGAATGGCTCACCCGGATCGACCGGATCCTGGCCCGTCACCAGCTGACCAACGGCACCGGCTCGGTAATCGCCTATCAGGTCGAGAACGAGTACTACAACGGCAACACCGCCGGCCGCCAGTACATGCAGCACCTCGAGGACAAGGCCCGCGCCGACGGCATCACCGTGCCGCTGACCGGTAACAACAACGGCACGTTCAACGACGGGGTCGGTAAGCTCGACATCGACGGTCCCGACTCGTACCCCCAGGGTTTCGACTGCTCCAATCCGACGGTGTGGCGCGGCGTGCCGGATCTCAGCTACGACCATCCGGCGGGCCGGCCGCTCTATACGCCGGAATTCCAGGGCGGCGCGTTCGATCCGTGGGGCGGGCCGGGTTACGACAAGTGCGCGCAGTTGATCAATGACCAGTTCGCGAATGTGTTCTACAAGAACAACATCGCGGTGGGTGCGACCGCGCAGAGCTTCTACATGACCTACGGCGGCACCAACTGGGGCTGGCTGGGCGAACCGCAGAACTACACGTCCTACGACTACGGCGCGGCCATTCGCGAGACCCGCCAGCTGGATCCCAAGTACTACCAGGACAAGCTCATCGGCTATCTGACCCAGTCGATGCCGGATCTGACGAAGACCGACCGCATCGCGACGACCCCGCCGGACGACGCGGCGATCGTCGACAATGCACGGCGCAACCCGGACACCGGCGCCCAGTTCCACGTTTTGCGGCACAACGACTCGACGTCGACCGCTGTCGACCGGACGCACATCGCGATCGACTTCAATGCGCGAGCCACCACGTCCTACACCTACGACGACGCCGATCCGGCCCTGCAATACACCGGCGCGTGGTCGCACGTGGCCAATCAGAGCTATACCGGCAGCGACTACCAGAACACCGAGTCGTTCTCGAACGTCGCGGGTGATTCGCTGACCGTTCCGTTCAGCGGCACCGCCATCCGCTGGATGGGATCGAAGACCAACAACCACGGGTACGCCGATGTCTACGTCGACGGCGTCAAGCAGGCCACCGTGGACTGTTCCGGGGGCGCCGCGCAGGCCGTTCTCTTCCAGGCGAAAGGTCTCGCCGACGGGCCGCACACCCTGAAGATCGTCGTGACCGGCACGCACGCGTCGGGATCGACCGACAATTTCGTCCCGGTCGACGCGATCGATCTGCCGCCGGCCGTCGCGACCGCCGAGCCGGTCTATCCGACCGTGCCGCAGAAGCCGGGCACCGCGATCACCCTGAACGGCCGCGATTCCAAGCTGATCGTGGCCGACGCCAAGCTCGGCCGGACCCAGCTGCAGTACTCGACGTCGGAACTGCTGACCCAGGCCGCGATCGGGCCGGACGATGTGGCCGTTCTCTACGGCGACCCGGGCACCGACGGCGAGACCGTTCTGCACTTCGCCGCGAAGCCCACGGTCCAGGGAACGGTCGAGCAGACGTGGGACCCGGCGACCGGTGATCTGCGGCTCAACTACACGCACAGCGGGCTGACCAGGGTGACGATCGCCGAACCGGGGGAAAGGCCGCTGCTGCTCCTGCTCGCCGACAAGCCGACCGCCGAGACGTTCTGGCGCCAGGACACCGCGAACGGCCCGGTGCTGGTGCGCGGCACCCATCTGCTGCGAACGGCGACCAGCCTGGCGGGCGGCCGCGTGCTCGAATTGACCGGCGACAACGGCTCCGATCCGAACATCGAGGTGTTCAGCTCGGCTGCCACGGTTCTGTGGAACGGCGCAGTGGTCCGGGCGAACCGGATCCCGACCGCCGCGCCGATTTCCCTGCCCGCCCTGACCAACTGGAAACACCAGGCCGAATCGCCGGAGGCGCAGCCCGGATTCGACGACTCGACCTGGCCGGTCGCCGACAAGACGACCACGTTCAGCGTCACCGGGCCGGGCTCGCTTCCGGTCCTCTACGCCGACGACTACGGATTCCACACCGGTAGCACCTGGTATCGAGGCCGGTTCCCGACGAGTGCCGGCGTCACCGGGGTACATCTCAGCTCGGATTCCGGCGGCGGCGCCCAGGCGTTCTCGGCCTGGCTCAACGGTGTGTTCCTGGGCAGCTCGACCAATGGCAGCGGCAATTTCCCGTTCCCGGCCGGCGCGTTGAAGACCAGCGGCGACAACGTCGTCTCGGTGCTGACCGTCAACATGGGCCACGAGGAGGACTACAACTCGAGCAACGGCAACAAAGCGGCACGCGGCCTGACCGGTGCCTCGCTGATCGGCGCGCCGACCGCGCCGATCACCTGGCGGCTTCAGGGCGTACGCGGGGGCGAGAACCTGATCGACCCGGTGCGCGGGCCGCTGGCGACCGGTGGGCTGTTCGGTGAACGGGCGGGATGGCAGCTGCCCGGATTCGACGACCGTCGCTGGAATGCGGTCACGCTGCCCGACCGCGACACCACGCCCGGCGTTTCCTGGTATCGCACGACCGCCGATCTGCGCCTCCCGAAAGGACAGGACACGTCGCTCGGGCTGACCGTCGCCGACGACCCGTCGCACCGCTACCGGGCCGAGCTGTACGTGAACGGCTGGATGGTCGGCAACTACGTCAACTACCTCGGCCCGCAGCACAGTTTCCCGATTCCGAACGGCATTCTGCGCACCGACGGACGCAACACGATCGCCGTTGCGGTCTGGAACCTGGACGGCTCGACCGGTGGTCTCGGTCAGGTGTCGCTGACGAACTACGGCAGCTATGCCTCGTCTTTGAGGGTCGCCGATGTGGCCAGTCCGGGCTATGACGCGCGGAAGTACGCCATGCCGCCCGCTCCCGAGGTCACCGCGAATCTCCAGGTGCCGTCCAGCGTCCAGCCCGGCACCCCGTTCACGGCGACCACGGTGGTGAACGGCCCGCGCGGACTCTCGCACGTGTCCGCGACGCTGACCGCGCCGGCCGGATGGACCGTGGTCCGCAAGTCGCCGCTCACCTGGCAGGTAACCCCGCCGACGGGAGCCCAGCCGCCGACCGCTGCCCTGAAGACGACGGTCACCTACATGCTGCACGGCCGCCGGGGGACGGCCACCGACGAACGGATCGTCGGTGACTATGCGCCACCACCGGCCGGCCCGGTCGCGGTGAGTGACCTGCCGTTCCTGAGCGCCACCAACGGCTGGGGCCCGGTCGAGCGCGACACCAGCAACGGCGAGCAGGCGGGCGGCGACGGCAAGCCGATCACGATCGCCGGTCAGGTCTACGCCCGGGGCCTCGGCACCAACTCGGTCAGCGACGTGCAGGTCTACCTGGGCGGCAAATGCACCCGCCTGACCGCGAACGTCGGCGTCGACGACGAGCAGAACGGTGCCGGCACGGTGACCTTCCAGGTGCTCGCCGACGGCCGGTCCCTGGTCACGACGCCCGTCCTGCGCGGCGGTGACAAGGCCACCGCGATCGACGTGGACGTCACCGGCGCCCAGGCCCTCGAACTCGTCGTCGGCGACGGCGGTGACGGGAACGGCAACGACCACGGCGACTGGGCGGTGCCTACGCTGACGTGTAGTTGAGGCCGCGCCGCCCGATCTCGTTCAACTGCGCCGGCTGGAAGCGGTCCGGCCAGTCCTTCTCGTAGTGTTCGGCCGGGAAGTCGCTGGGGCTCGCGCCGCTGAGGAACGCCTCGCGCACGTTCACGGCGTACGCCTCGTTGCGCGGGCACCACGGCGCCGCCGGGATGTACATGACGTTGCCCCAGCCCTTCTGGTCCTGGACCGGGGCGACGCTGTGGATCATGTCGCAGTGCCACCAGACCGAGTCGCCGGCTTTGACGTCGGGAATCCCGGTCAGCGCGGCGATGAGGTCGGGGTGCCACTTGTTGCCGGCCGGGAAGACCTGATTGACCGTGACGCCGCACATGTCGTCGTCGGGCACGTCGTCGAGCAGCGGCCGCAGCATCAGGTAGGCCATCGCCTCGGGGATCGGCACGGTGTGCAGCACGCCCTGGTCGTGGTCCATGTCGGAGAGCGCAGTCCAGCCCTGGAAGGTACGGAAGACCGAGCACATGGTCGAACCCGGGTATTGCGGGCCGGCCGTGCGGTAGGCGGCGTCCCACGGGTCGTACTGCTCGACCGAGCCGTCGAACAGGTGCCGGAACGCTTTCTGATAGGCCGCGGTCATCCAGAGGTCGAGGGTGCCCGGGTCGAGGTGCGTGCCGAGCCCGGCCGAATCGGCACCCTCGGGCCGCCGGCGGATGCGGTCGGGGTAGAGCGAGTCGCGATCCGGGTCGAACCAGGTCTGACCTTCCGAATCGTATTTCCATTGGGAGTTGAGAAAGGACTGGACGTCGGCCATGCGGACGCTCTGCCGGGCCTCCATCTGGGCCGCTGACCAGTAGATCGGGTAGATCTCGGGCTTGGAGCCGACGCTGCCGAAGAAGTCGTCGCCCGGGCCGCGGTAGTTCTCGAAGAAGTGGTTGCCTTCGACGTAGTCGACGATCTGCCGGTCCCAGCGCAAGGCCTGGTCGCGCTCGAAGTGGCCGCGGACGACCAGGCAGCCGCGCTTCTTGAGCAGTGCGAGCTGTTCCTCGGGCACGGTTCCGGCGGCGATGTCGGCGTACGAGATGACCGGCCAGACGGTCTGACCGTCGGCTTTCGCCGCCGCGATGTCGTCGGCGGCGGCGCGCACGCGCCGCTCGACGACCGCGAAGACCTCGTCGACCGAACGCCCGGAGGCGGCGATGCGGGCCCGCAGCGCCGCCTTGATCTCGCGGATCGCGGCCGGCAGGTCGGCCGGCGTTTCCTCCCAGTGCGGCAGCATGCTCACTCCTTCTAGTAAGGTGCCCTTACTCAGGCATCGTAGGGCCCGTCGTTCCTTCTAGGCAAGCCTCCTGACTAGAATCGGCACGTGGAGACCAACCCGGTTCGCTCGCTGACCGACGAGCAGGTCCTGCGCGCCCTCATGCAGCACCGCCGCCTCACCCGGGCCGAACTGGCCGCCGAGATCGGCATCTCCAAGCCGACCGCCGGCGAGAGCGTCCGGCGGCTCACCGAGCGCGGCCTCGTCGCCGACACCGGCGAACGCACACCGGGCGGCCGGGGGATGGGCCGCGTCGGCCAGTACTACGCGCTCGCCGACCCCGGATCCGCGCTGGTCGTCGGCATCGCGCCGACCGGCGTCACCGCCGAGCTCATCGATGCCTACGGCGACACCCTCGCCCGCGCCGCCCGGTCCATCACCCGGCCGGCCCAGCCGGCCGCGGTGGTCAGGGCGCTGCATCTGGTTGCGGCTTCTTTCGGTACGCCGCCCGCCGTGACGCCCTCACCGGGCACAGCGTCCCCAGGGCCGTCCGTGCGACGGCCGCGGCTCGCCGTGATCAGTGCCGCCGATCCGGTCGATCGCGAGTCGGGCCGCCTGGTGCAGTTGCCGGACGCCCCGTTCCTGGTCGGCTCCCTCGACCCGGTCGCGGTCCTGGCTTCTTCGGTGGACGGACCGATCGTGGTCGACAACGACGTCAACTGGGCGGCCCGCGCCGAGTCCGCTTCGGCCGACTTCGCCTACCTGTTCCTCGGCGAGGGCCTCGGCTGCGCAATCGTCAGCGACGGTTCCGTTCAGCGCGGCCGCTTCGGCCTGGCCGGCGAGATCGCCCACATCCTGACGACGGGCGTCGACGGCCGCGCGACCCCGTTCATCGAGGTCTTCGGCCGCCTGGGCCTCCGGCGGCCCGATTCGAGCGCGATCGACGTCCCTCGACTCCTCGCCGCCCGCGCCGACGACCGGTCGATGATCGGCAAGGCGGTCGCCGGCGTGGTGGCCGCCATCGTGGCCCTGACCGACCCCGCGGAGATCGTCCTCGGCGGCGCCTGGGGCCCGGCCCTGCTGCTCGAGATCGTGGCGGCGGTCGCCGGCACCCCACGCCCCGTACCGCTTCGCGCGACCGAGGTGGCCGAGCCGTCCCTGACCGCCGCCCGCCAGGACGCCCTCGACCGCCTGCGTGCCCTGATCGCCGACGCGCGCTGACGAGTCGGCGCCTGCACCGCAGCGATTCGACGCCCGAGCCGCCCGGCGTCTCGTGCTGACGACTGTTGAGTACGCCGACTCACGTGAGCGGCGGCCACCCGTCAATAGGTTGAGCCCATGACATCGACCATCGAGCTCGACCGTCCGATCGCGACCCGCCCCCGTCGTCGCCGCCGATGGCCCCTGGTGCTCGCCGCCGGGGCCGGCGCCGTCCTGACCACCGCCGCGACCGGCGCCGCCTACGTCGTGAGCCACGCCGGCAACCGGCCGCTGCCCGCGGGCGTGCACACGGTCGAGGTCTACACCGTCGACGACGCGATCAGCACTGTGGTCGCCCCGAAGGACCGGCCCGGCGTGGTCGGCCGGTTCCTCGGCATGTGCGACGCCGACACCTACTACGTCGAGGCCGGGGGCACCGGGCTGTGCCTGGTCCTCAACGGCTCCCTCGGCAGCGTCCGGGCCACCGGCACGGCGCAGGGCGCCCGGCTCGACGCCGGCCAGGCGGCCGAGGTCCGCGACATCGTGCGGCAGGACGAGCGCGGCGCCGAGGAGCCCGACACCCGGGTCGTCCTCAAGTACGACGACGGCTGGGCCGGCCTGGTCAAGGTCGCCGACCTCGAGGCCGGCGGCCCGGTCACCGGCACCGTGATCAGGTAGCGCTACGCCCGGCGGGCGAACACGATCGCGGCCGGCCCGATGAGGAGAACGTCCCCAGGTCGAGCCGGGTCGTGGGAGGTTGTCGGCCGGCCGGCCGGGACTACGAAAGCGCTGCGACCGGCCCCGGCGTCCGCTCCGGCTCAGCCGCCGAGCCGGAGGGTGGTCGGCGCGGGCGGGCCGTACCGGGCGTCGAGCACCTGGATGGCCGCCCCGGCCGCGATCGCGTCGGTGCCGAGGCTGGTCAGGGAGACCTCCGCGGTCAGCCAGTCGGCGCGCGGTACCTCGGTGCGGACCGCCTGCTCGATCACCCGCCGATAGACCTCGCCGTGCTCGAGCAAGTCGGCGCCGGCCAGCACGATGTGGCCGAGGTCGAGGGTCTGCAGCAGGTTGACGACGCCGGTGGCCAGCACGGCCGCGGCGGCCGACGGCGTCGCCGCGCGGTCGTGGACGACTTCCAGACACCCGCTCCGGCCGCAGACGCAGGGCGGCCCGCCCGCCTGGATGACCGCATGGCCGAACTCGCCCGCGTTGGTGTGTGCTCCCCGGTGGGCCGCGCCCGAGAGCCACAGTCCGGCGCCGACGCCGGACTCGACCATGATCAGGGCCGCGTCGCGGAATTCCGCGCCGCGGCGCCAGGCTTCGGCGGTTACGCCGGCGGTGACGTCCTTGTCGACGATGACCGGGAGATCAAGCACCTGCGTCGCTTGCGCCTTCAGGGGTACGTCGTGCCAGTGCCGCAATCGGTGAGCGTCCCGCACGATGCCTTCGGCGTGGTCGAGCGGGCCGATCATGCCGATGCCGACGCCGTCCAGGTCTCGGCCGCCGCGCAGCGAAGCGACGCCGGACACCAGCCGCTCCAGCAGCTGGGCCGGCGTGAAGTCGGCCGGCAGGGGAGTGCTGGACGTGGCATGGATCGTGCCGGCCAGGTCGGTGAGGGCCAGCCGCAGTGCCCGCCGAGTGACGTGGGCGCCGATCGCCCAGTGGCTCTCGGGGACGAGCCGGTAGACCGCGGCCGGTTTGCCGAGCGCCGGGCGGCGTACGCCGGACGCAGCGATCACGCCCTCGTCGACCAGCCGGGCGAGCACCTTGGAAACGGCCTGCGGGGTGAGACCGGTCCGCTCGGCGACCGTGCCGCGCTCGATCGCCGGCATCGTGCGGGCCAGCGCGATGACCAGCGACTCGTGGTAGTCGCGCAGGAAGCCCAAGTGCACGACGTCACACTACTACTAAAGCAACAGCGTTGCTAAAGTCCGGTCAGTGGACGACCTCACCTCCCGCCGCCGCTGGTCGGCGCTGCTCGCACTGGCCCTCGGGGCGGTCGCGATCGGCCTGACCGAGTTCGTGCCGGCCGGCCTCCTGCCCCAGATCGCGCACGACGTACTGCGGTCGCAGTACGCCACCAGCACCTCGGACGCGGTCGCCCACGCCGGCTGGATGATCACCGCGTACGCCCTGGGGGTGGTCGTCGGCGCACCGTTGATCGCCGCCCTCACCGCCCGGATGCCGCGAAAGCGGCTTGTTCTCGGCCTTCTGGTGCTGTTCGTGCTCGGGACCGTGGCCTCGGCAGTCGCGCCGACCTTCGGGCTCGTGCTGGTCGCGCGGTTCGCGGCCGGCCTGCCGCACGGCGCCTATTTCGGCGCCGCCGGTCTCCTGGCCGCCTCGCTGATGGGCCCGGGCAGCGAGGGGCGCGGGTTCGCGGCCGTGCTCAGCGGCCTGACCGCGGCCAACGTGGCCGGCGTCCCGCTGATCACCCTGCTCGGGCAGCGGTCCGGCTGGCGGATCGCCTACCTGGTCATCGCCGCGGTCTTCCTGCTCGCGCTGCTGGCCGTGCTCGCCACCGTGCCCGACACGCCCGCCGCCGGCGGATCACCGGCGGCCGAACTCCGCTCCCTGCGCCGCCCCCAGGTGTGGCTGGTCGCCGCCACGGCCGCGGTCGGCTTCGGCGGCTTCTTCGCGGTCGACAGCTACATCGCCCCGGTGACCACCTCAGTGACCGGGCTCTCGTCCGGAACCGTGTCGTGGGTCCTGGTCGCGGTCGGCCTCGGGATGACCGTCGGCAACGCGCTCGGCGGCTGGTACGCCGACCGCGATCTGCGCCGCGCCATGCTCCTCGGCTTCGCCGGCATGATCGTCGCGATCCTCTTCTTCGGCCTGGCCGCGGGCTCGCCGGTCGGCCTCTTCGCGGGCGCCTTCCTGCTCGGGGCCACGAGCCTGTTCCTCGGCCCGGCCCTGCAGGCCCGGCTGATCGCGGTGGCGCCGGGCGCCCAGCTGATGGGCGCCGCGGTCAACCAGTCGGCCATGAACATCGCCAACAGCCTCGGCGCGGCCCTCGGCAGCGTGGTGATCGCGGCCGGGCTGGGCTACCGGGCTCCGTCGTGGATCGGCGCTTTCCTCGGCGTGGCCGGCCTGGCCCTGGCGGCGACCAGCTTCGCGCTCGACCGCAGCCCGTCCCGTCTAGGGTGGCAGCGTGGCTGACGACATGAAACGTGCGGTGGCGACCCTGCTGGCCACGTTCGACGACCGGCAGCGCGCCGAGGGCACCCGGCCGTTCGCGGCCGACGCCGATCGGCGCTGGATCGAATACCGCCCGGAGCCGCGCCCCGGCCTGCTCCTGGCCGGCCTCGGCACGGATGCCCGCAAGGCGGTGTTCCGGCTGCTCGCGACCGGTCTGAGCCCGGCCGCGTTCGCCCAGACGATGGCGATCATCGGCCTGGAGGAGGTGCTCGATCGGCGCGAGGGCTACGTCGTCGGCCGGCACAGCGAGGACTACCGGGTGCTGGTGTTCGGCACGCCCGGCGACGACCGCTGGGGCTGGCGTTTCGAGGGTCACCACCTGTCGGTGACGATGACCGTGGCCGACGGGGTGGTCTCGCCGGCTCCGGTCTTCCTGGGCGCCAACCCGTCGCGGGTCGACCTGGCCGGGCGCCCGGTGCTGCGCCCGCTCGGCGTCGAGGAGGACCTGGGCCGTGAGCTGCTGCTGAGCATGGCCCCGGCGACGCGCCGGCGGGCGGTCGTGAGCCTACAGGCCCCGGGGGACATCCGTACGGGCGTACAACCGCGGGCGGCCGCCGTTTCGCCGCTCGGGGTGCCCCGCCAGGACCTCCGCGCGGGCGAGCGGGCCCTGCTCGACCAACTCGCCGCGGCCTATCTGGGCCGGCTGCCGGACGCGCTGGCCGAGCGGCTGCAGACCGACGACCTGCACTTCGCCTGGGAGGGGCCACCGGAGCCGGGGCGGCGCTGCTACTACCGGGTGCAGGGTCCCGACCTGCTGATCGAGTTCGATCAGACCGCCGACGGCGACGGGCACGCGCACACCGTGCTGCGGCGCCCGCACGGCGACTTCGGCGGCGACGTCCTCGCCGCGCACCATGCCGAGGCGCCGCACCCGAACCGGCGTTAGGTTGGGGACATGGAATACCGGACGCTCGGGCGCAGCGGATGCGCCGTCTCGGCCCTTTGTCTTGGCACCATGACCTTCGGCAACGAGTCCGACGAGAAGGTTTCGCACGCCCAGCTCGACATGTTCGTCGAGGCCGGCGGCACGTTCGTCGACACCGCCGACGTCTATTCGGCCGGCGAATCGGAGCGGATCATCGGCCGCTGGCTGGCGTCCCGCCCGGCCTCGGCCACCGAGCCGATCGTGCTCGCCACCAAGGGCCGCTTCCCGATGGCCTCCGACCCCAACGGCGCCGGCCTGTCGGCCCGGCACCTGACCCGGGCGCTCGACGCCTCGCTGTCCCGGCTCGGCGTCGACGTCGTCGACCTCTACCAGGCCCACGCGTGGGATGCGCACACCCCGCTCGAGGAGACGCTGCGCACGATGGACGGTTTCGTCCGGGCCGGCAAGATCCGCTACTACGGCTTCTCCAACTTCACCGGCTGGCAGCTGACCAAGGCGGTGCTGCTGGCGCAGTCGCTCGGGCTGGCCGGCCCGGTGAGCCTGCAGCCGCAATACAGCCTGCTGGTGCGCGAGATCGAGCACGAGATCGTGCCGGCCTCGCTCGACGCGGGCCTGGGCCTGCTGCCGTGGAGCCCGCTGGGCGGCGGCTGGCTGAGCGGCAAATACCGGCGCGACGAGCGCCCGACCGGCGCCACCCGCCTGGGCGAAGACCCGCAGCGCGGGATGGAAGCCTGGGACCGGCGCGGCACCGAACGCACGTGGGACGTCATCGACGCCGTCCAGGGTGTCGCCGAGGCCCGCGGCGTGTCGATGGCCGAGGTGGCGCTGTCCTGGGTGACCGACCGCCCCGGCGTCACCTCGACGATCCTCGGCGCCCGCACGACCGACCAGCTGCAGGCCAACCTGCGCGCCGCCGGCCTGCACCTGAGCGCCGACGAGACGACCGTCCTCGACGAGGCGAGCGACCCGCGGGCGGCCGACTACCCGTACGGCCCGCTGGGCATCGACCAGCGCAGCCGCACGATCTGACCGGGCCTACTCGATTCCAGGCCCGGGTGCCCACTTCGACCGTCCAGCGGAGGGCCAGCGGCATCAGGTCGGCGATGCCGGCATTGCGCAGGCCGTCCGGCGTCGGAAGGATGACCCGGATGCGGGGGTGGTAGTCGAACAGGATCTGGCGGTGGCAGTGGATATCGGGTCGGGCGTGGGCTGGCGGACGCGTCGAAGGCCACCGGTTTCGCGGTCGTCGTCGTCACCTATCTGGTCGCCGGCGGGCTGGCCTGGGCGGTCGCGAAGGGACTCGGCGGGCACCATCCGCTGACCGTGGCGCTCTGGGCCGACGTCGCCGCGACCCTGGTCGTCTTCCTGGCGTCGATGGCGGTCGGCAACTCCAGTCTCTACGACCCGTACTGGAGCGTCGCCCCGCCCGTCGTCGTGCTCGCCTGGACCACCGGGGGCGCCCGTCAGATCATGGTCGACGTCCTCGTGCTGGCCTGGGCGGTCCGGTTGACCGCCAACTGGGCGCGCGGCTGGCGCGGGCTCGGCCACGAGGACTGGCGTTACGTGCAGATCCGGGAGCAGAACCGGGCGCCGTGGTGGCTCGTCAGCCTGACCGGCATCCAGCTGATGCCGACGCTGACCGTCTTCGCCGGCCTGCTCGCGGTATGGCCGGCCGTCAACCACAGTAAACTGAACGTCATCGATGCGGTGGCCGCCGGGGTCACCGTCGCGGCCATCGCCATCGAAGCGGTCGCCGACATTCAGCTGCACCGCTTCACCGCCGACCCCGCCAACCGGGGGAAGATTGCCGACCGCGGGCTCTGGAGCCGGTCGCGGCACCCCAACTACCTGGGCGAGATCGTCTTCTGGTGGGGACTGTGGTTGTTCGGGCTGGCCGCGGCGCCGTCCTGGTGGTGGACGGTCGCCGGGCCGATCCTCATGGTGCTGCTGTTCGCGTTCGTGAGCGTGCCGATGATGGACCGGCGGTCGCTGGCCCGGCGCCCCGCCTACGCCGAGCACATGCGCCGGGTGCCGGCACTGCTGCCAAGGTTCACAGGGTCCCGTTGAGGTGCGCCGCGGCGGCGATCGTCGCGGCGTACTGCACGCCGACCAGCCGGCGGATCTCGATCGGTTCCAGCTCGGCGGTCTGCTCGTCCTCGCGCACCCACGTCGCGTACGTCTGCTCCACCTCGCCCAGAGCGGCCCGGACGTGCGCCCGCACATTGCCCACCGCCGCTTCGCCGCGCAGCGCGCGAAGCAGGATCCCGCAGTAACGCAGCCGCCACTCGTGCACGTTGAGCGCCAGCGAGCTGGCCTCGGCCACGGTGGCCGGCCGGGCCGAATCGGGGCGGCGGCTGCGGGCCAGGCGCGCCGGGCCGACCTCGTCGAGCACCCGGGCGAAGAAGCGGCTGGCCCGCCAGAACGGGGAATTCGGCGCCAGGAGGTGCCGTTCCACGGCCCCTAACGTACGCGTGAGCAGCTCGGCAATTTCCACCATGGCCGAGGCGTTGGCCGCCAGAGCCTCGGCGTAGGTGACGCCCGACGGGTCGGTGTGGGCCGCCCGCGGGTCGCGCCAGTACGGCAGCTCGCTGACCAGCATCAGCGCGCCCCAGCGGTTGGCGTACCAGGTCGTGCTGCCGCCGCCGTAGAGCCACGGCTCGCCCCGCGCCCGCGTCTGCTCGTAGACCTTGGCCAGCGCCGTCGCCTCGTAGATCGCGTCGTCGAGCAGCACCAGGTCGGGCGCCTCCGGTTCGCCGCGGTGCAGCGGGATGCCGAGGTGGGCCGGCACCTCCTGCAGCACCGGGTGCAGCGCCGGCTCGGGCCGGCTGAGCCAGTAGTACGCCCCGCCCAGCTCGCTGTTGTGCAGCGACGCCACGAACTGCGGCCGATGCTCGTCGATCAGCCGCATCAGCGCCTGCGTCTCCGGGATGGGGTCGTCGAAGTACGCGTCCTCGTGGTTGATCGGGAACGTCCACTCGACCTGATCGTTTCCGGCCGGGCGGTAGAAGTGCCGGGCATAGTGCGCGCGGGTGAACGGTCCGCGCAGCCAGCCCTCGTTGAGCCGCAGCCCGTCCGGGTCGGCGCAGTCGACGATCCGCCAGCGGTGGCCGAGGCGGGCACGGAGATCGGCGTCGGAGCACAACCGCTCGGCGAGGTGCAGTGCGGTCAGCCCACCGATGGGCTCGTTGGGGTGGGGGAGCCCGAAGGCGAGGGCCTCCGGGGCCGAACCGGGCTCCTCGCCCGGGCGGCGGTGGACGGTGAGGCACCAGAGCGGGTCGCCCTGTTGCGAACTGCCGCATCGTCGCAGGCGGGCGATGTCGGGGTAGCGGTCGGCGATCCCGCGGAGACCGGCGTGCAGTTCGTCGACCCCAGCGAACGCGTCGTACGACGGCACGGTGGACAACTCGTCGAGCAGCCATCGCGGGAGCCGGTCCGTGCCGGTGCGGGAATCGATCATCCCGCCATCCTCACTCCGAGTGGCCGCACGGTGCCAGACCCGAACCGGCCCTCGCGGGCCGGTCGGATCCGTTGCCGCACCTAGAAGCCGGGGAAAACCTTCCGAAGATCGTCGAGGGAAAGAGGCCCGTCGATCTCCACGCCGGCCGGCGTGTGCTCCGGGGCGAGCCGGCCCGTGATCAGTCGCAGCCACGCCTCGGCCGGCAGCCGAAGGGTGCCGTCGGGCGCGGCGGGCGTGCCGCTGAGCGCGACCTTCTCGCCGAGTTCGAGGCCGAACTCCCGCGACGGGTCGCTGGTCACGACCGCCAGGGAGGCCGACCGGCCACCGAGGGCGTCCGGCTTGGCGATCCAGCCCAGCAGCCCCGCCATGGCGTCGAACAGCAGCGGCACCGCATCGGCCGGGACCGTGGTGGCCGGGTCGGCACCCACCTTGGCGTCCCAAGTGTGCAGGGAGAACTCGTTGAGCCGCATCCGGCCGGCCTCGCCCACACTGATCGGCGCGGGCAGGAAGCCGAGGTCGACCCGCAGGTCGCGGCGCTCGTCGGCGGTCAGCGACTCGTACAGCGCGACCAGCTCACCGTTGGCGGCGATGAAGGCGTCCCGGTGGGCGACCGGGCCCATCGCGTCCCAGCGTGCCCAGACGCCCTGGTTGAATCCGTCCGGCGGGGAGCCGGCCTTGGTGCGGGCCCGCTCCACGGCGGCCTGGTTGATCTCCGCCCCGCTGCCCAGGTGGCTGAGCACCTGCGAAACGTTCCACTCGGAGGCGCCGGACGGCGCGGTGAGTTCTTCATCGGTCAAAGCCGCGGCGTACGCGGCGAGATCGTCGTATCCGCTGCGAAGCGCGGCGATCACCTGGTCGGCAAGGCTGGTCATGGTCGGAGTCTAGGAGCGGTCAGGGCAGCGGGTACGTCTCCGGGTAGTTCACGGTGCAAACGAGTGCGTCCCGCTGCGCGTGATCCCCGGTCAGCGGCGAGGCATTGTGCAGGTAGTCCGCGTCGCGGAAGACGATCAGATCACCCGGCGCGAGCGTGACCTGGAGCACAACCTTCGACGGGTCGTCCACGTCGTGGAGCGTCGTCTCGGCGCCCTCGCCGTACTTGTCGGCCACGTAGACGATCACGTACTCCTCGTCATCGTGGTGGGGGCCGGAGACGACCGTGGTGCGGGTGCGCATGAAGTTGACGCCGAAGGTGCCCTCCTTCTGGCGCCGGTGCGGCGGGATCAGCGCGATCATCGCGCGGACCCAGGTCTCCATCGGGACCTCGTCGAGCAGCCGCGCGCGGTTGGGCGTACGGGATCCAGCGAAGCCGCTGCGGTTGATGATGTCTATCCGGTCGTGCTCACGCACGTGCAGGTGATCGCCGTCCCAGGCGTAGCGGATCACGTCGCGGGCCCGGTCGCGATCCTGGTGCACCGCGGGGTGGTCGCTCTGCAGAACCTTCTCGGTGAAGTAGTTCTGCACGATGTGCCGCCGGATCTCGAGGTCGAGCCCGAGATCGGTGTCGCTGACGACCGCGTAACCGCGCTCGGTCAGCTCCTGCTGGACGCGCGCGAGCGCCGTACCCTGCTGGTCGGTGATCATGGGGCCTCGGCTATTCAGTCGAGCTCGCGGATCCGCGAGCGAACCAGGTCGTGTGATTTCTGTACTGACAACGACCGGCGCAGCAATTCGTCGAAGTAGCGCCGGTACTGCTGGAGGCTCTCGGTGGTCTCGAGCAGCCGGTAGCCCGCGTGCGTTTCGATGTGCACTACGTCCCGATCGAGGGAATCGGCGAACTCGAAATAGGTGTACATGCAGGTAGCGGTAAAAGGCGGTGAGTTATCGAACGGCAGGACCCGGAACTCCACGTTGTCGCGCTCGAAGGCGCCGTCGACGGCTTTCAGCTGCTCGTGGAGAATCTGTTTGTCGCCGACGACCTGCCGCAGGGCGCTCTCGTGGCAGACCACGACCAGGTCGAGTGGGGGCCGTCCCTCGGGCTTGCCGAGCAGTTCCTGGCGGCGCTTGCGCAGGCGGACCAGTTCGTCGACCTCGTCGTCGCCGCGCCACGGTTCCAGCGAGCGGTAGAGGGCGCGCACGTACGCCTCAGTCTGCAGCAGCGCCGGGAAGAAGGGCATCGTGTACGCCCGCTCGACCGACGCCTCCGACTCGTACGCCACGTGGACGTCGAGCCCGCTGGTGAAGCCGCCCGGCGTGAACTCGTAGTCGCTCCACCAGCCTTGTCGCCGGGCCTGGGTCACCCAGCGCATCATCCGTGAGCCGAGGGCTTCGTCCACGCCGTACGCCCGGATCAGGTCGCGGACGTCCCGGGCCTGCGGGCTTCCCTGGGCGGTCTCCAGACGCGACAGCTTGGACGTGGAGATGAGCAGTGCCTGCGCAATTTCTTCCAGGCTGCGGCCATCCTGGCTGCGAAGCCGCTTGAGCTCCTCGGCCAGCCGCCGGCGGGGAACGATCGGGCCCGTCATGCCGGGCATATGCGGGTACCTCCGATGTGTCGTAGTTCAACCTGTGGGATCGCGTTGCTGCAAGCGCTGTCTTTGGGAATCCCATTCTGACAGACTCCAAAGTACGGGTTGCACGGGCCTCCGGCTGCGGCAACAGCTCGAGGTCCGACCCGCCAAGGTGAAAAGGGAGGTGATCCCTGAGCACAGCGGTGCCCGCGCGTCGAGGCGCGGGCATCAGCGGACGTCACCGCCCGCAGGGGCCGACCCACGTCTGTATCGGACTCGTGCGTCCGCCCCCGGGACTGAGTGGGGGAGGGAATTCTCATGCAGGTCCTGTCGAGTTTCTCGGTCATGATCAAACTGGTTCTCGTCTGCGTCGTCATCGGCTTCGTCCTAGGCATCGTCACCGCGGTGGCGGTACTCCCGGACGCCGCCGGAGCACGGCCCGCGCCGCTGCCGGCAAGCAGCAGCAGCCCGGCTCCGAAGCCGTAGCGAGAAATGCCGTCCACCCGCGGCATAGGGTGGACGGCATGACTACGTGGCTGATCACCGGATGCTCCACCGGCCTGGGCCGGTCCCTCGCGGCCGCCGTGCTGGCCAAGGGCGACAACGCCGTGGTCACCGCCCGCGACGCGGCCCGGGTCGCCGATCTCGCGGCCACCTCGCCGTCGCACGCGCTGGCTCTCGACCTCGACGTCACCGACCCGGTGCAGACGCGGGCCGCGGTCGACGCGGCCACCGAGCGGTTCGGGGCCGTCGACGTGCTCGTCAACAACGCCGGCTACGGCTACCGGGCCGCGGTCGAGGAAGGCGACCCGAAGGACGTCGAGCGTCTGTTCGCGACCAACTTCTTCGGCGCGGTCGACCTGATCAAGCTGGTGCTCCCGGGCATGCGCGAGCGCCGCCGCGGCGCCATCGTCAACATCTCGTCGATCGGCGCGCGCATCTCGCCGCCCGGCTCCGGCTACTACGCGGCGGTCAAGGCGGCCCTGGAAGGCATGACCGCCTCGCTCCGCAAGGAGGTGGCCCCGCTCGGCATCACCGCCATGGCCGTCGAACCGGGCGGGTTCCGCACCGACTTCGCCGGCCGTTCCCTCGCCGGGTCGGCCGTGTCCATCGCCGACTACGACGAGACCGTCGGCCCGCGCCGCAAGGACAACGACCGGGTGCACGGCACGCAACCCGGCGACCCGGAGAAGGCGGCCGCCGCCATCATCGAGGCCGTCGGCTCGCCCGACGCCCCGGGCCTGCTGCTCCTGGGCAACGACGCGCTGAGCGGGTTCGAGCAGGTGCTCGACGCCCAGCGGGCCGAGCTGGAGAAGTGGCGGACGCTGAGCGCCGGCACCGACCTCCAAGCCTGATCGAGGGACAGCGTGTGGCCGCCCGGATCGTGGGGCCCGTCGTGCCGCCGTCACGCGGCCGATTCGAGCAGGTGGCGGCGGCAGGCCCGGGCGGCCGCGGTCAGCCGGTGCTCACGGTGCTGGATCAAACCGATCGGCGGATGCGCGGGCGCCGGCTCCAGCCGGCAGATCTGAATCGGCGGCCCGTCCCGCTCGGCGGCCGATTGCGCCAACAGGGCGACA
Organism: Actinoplanes sp. NPDC051343; assembly: GCF_044455125.1. Taxonomy (NCBI): domain Bacteria; kingdom Bacillati; phylum Actinomycetota; class Actinomycetes; order Micromonosporales; family Micromonosporaceae; genus Actinoplanes; species Actinoplanes sp. NPDC051343. The sequence continues at coordinate 28,054 of NZ_JBITEL010000011.1, read as the reverse complement.
CCGAGACCGGCTGACACCAGTTCACGGATGCTCGCCGGGCTGGACGTCTCGAAAAGGACCTGCGGCGTGAAACCCGCCGCTTTCGCGGCATCGTCGAGAATGGCCCGGAGACCACTCTCGGCGGCGAGACACACGAACGCTTTTTCCCGTACGCCCGAAAGCCCGGTAATCGGACGCGTACCGGGCGGCAGCACCAGCACCACCGATTCGGTCGCCAATTGCCCGGCCGCGAAGCGGGCCGGAAGGTCGTCGTGAATCGGGCCGAGCACGAGATCGACCTCGCCGCTGTCGAGCCGGCCGAGCAGCGTGGCGATCAGGCCGGACCGCAATGTCAATCCGACGCCGGGATAGCGGCCGTGAAACCCGGCCAGGGCGGCCGAAAGGTCGAACGGCCCGAGCACCGACGTGGCTCCGATCGCGACCCGGCCGCGCAGCACATCCGACAGTTCGGCGATCTCGCCGCGGGCGCTGTCGAGTTCGGACAGGGCGGCGCGGGCATGCTCCAGGAACCGGGCGCCGGCGGCGGTGAGCGTGACCCGCCGGGTCGTACGGCTGAACAGCGTGACGCCGAGCTCCGACTCGAGGGCCCGGATCTGCGCCGAGACCGCGGACTGGGCCACGTGCAACTGCTGGGCCGCCCGGGTGAAGCCGCCGCAGCGCGCCACGGCCTCGAAGTACGTCAGTTGCCGCAGCTCCATGCGACTTATCGTGGTCCGAGATGAATGCCAGCGCAAACGGCTGTTGGACTGATGGCCGGGGTAGCGGAACGCTCGGCGGTATGAAGACGCAACAGTTGGGTGGCCTGACCACGTCGGCGGTCGGGCTGGGCTGCATGGGGTTCTCACAGGCCTACGGGCCGGCCGACGACGAGCTCTCCGAGGCGGCGATCCGGGCAGCTCTCGACGCCGGCATCACCCTGGTCGACACCGCGATGAGCTACGGCAACGGGCACAACGAGCGTCTGATCGGGCGCGCGCTGCGCGGGCGCCGCGACGAGGTCGTGCTGGCCACCAAGTTCGGCATCGTCCGCGGCGACGCCGGGACCCGTCTCGACGGCCGGCCGTCACACGTGCGGGGCTATTGCGAGGCGTCCCTCGGGCGGCTCGGCACAGACGTGATCGACCTGTACTACCTGCATCGTCCGGACCCCTCGGTGCCGATCGCCGACACGATCGCGGCGATGGCCGCGCTGGTCGAGGAGGGGAAGGTCCGCCACCTGGGCGTCTCCGAGGTCTCACCCGAGCAGTTGAAGTCGGCGGCCGCCGTCCACCCGATCGCGGCGGTCCAGACCGAATGGTCGCTGTCGTGGCGCGAGCCCGAGGACGATGTGATTCCCGCGGCGCGAGAACTCGGCATCGGTGTGGTCGCCTACAGTCCGCTGGGCCGGGGCCTGCTGACCGGCGCGCTGCCGGCGGGCACGTTCGGTGCGGGAGACTTCCGGGCGGGCGATTCCCGCTTCGCCGGCGACAACCTCGACCACAACCTAGCCCTGGTCGCCGAACTCCGGCGGCTGGCCGCCGCCCAAGGCGTGACCGTCGGCCAGTTGGCGCTGGCCTGGCTGATCGCCCAGGGCCCCGACGTGGTGCCGATCCCCGGTTCGCGCAACGCCGCCCGGGTACTCCAGAACGCCGCAGCCGGCGACCTGACCCTAGGCCGCGACGACCTGGCCGCCCTGGAACGAGTCGCCCCGCGCGCCGCGTGGCAGGGCGACCGGCGTTCCTTCGCCGCCTACCGCACGGGCCGCTGAGCCCGCTGCGCTGAGCGCAGGCCGCGAGGCGTGGGTCGCCGAGCGTAGGCCGCTGGGTGGTGGGCCGGTGGGCGTAGGGCGCGGGGAGTGGATCGGCGAGCGTAGGCCGCGGGGCCCGGGTCGCTGAGCGTAGGCCGGTGGGTGTGGGCCGGTGGGTGTGGGTCGCTGGCTCAGGCCGCTCGGCGTGGGTCGCCGGGTGTGGGTCGCCGGGTGTGGGTCGCCGGGTGTGGGTCGGCGGGCTTCGGTCGGCGGGCTTCGGTCGGCGGGCGACGGTCGCTGGGGTGCAGGCCCTCGGCGTGGGTCGTTGGGTGTGGGTCGCCGGGCGTGGGTCGCCGGGCGTGGGTCGCTAGGCGTCGGTCGGCGGGCGTGGGTCGGTGGGCGTAGGCCGGTGGGCGTGCGGTCGCCGGGTGTGGGTCGGTGGGTGTGGGTTGCTGGGCGTTGGCCGCTGGGTGTGGGTTGCTGGGCGTTGGCCGCTGGGCGTGCGTGGCTGGGCGTTGGCCGCTGGCGTGCGTGGCTGGGCGTCGGACGGTGGGTTAGGGCCGCGGGCGTGGGCTGCTGCGTTGTCGGGCTGCCGACGACTTGGTGCCCGGTGGCTGGCCGGAGTGCATGCTGTGCGCATGCCTGACGGCATCAAGGAGGTCTCCGCCGCCACCTACGCGGCCACCGCCGATCACTTCGATGATGCGGCGCTGTCGTTCTGGGACCGGTTCGGCCGGGAGACCGTCGCCCGGATCGGGCTGCGTCCGGGCGACCGCGTCCTCGACGCCTGCTGTGGCACCGGCGCCTCGGCGCTGCCCGCCGCGCACGCCGTCGGTGCCACCGGGCGGGTCGTCGGTCTCGACCTCTCCGAACCGGCGCTCGCCCTTGCGCGGGCCAAGGCGGACGCCGCCGGCCTGACCAACACCGAGTTCCGCAGCGCGGACGTCGAGCACACCGGTCTGCCGTCGGAGTCGTTCGACGCGGTGGTCTGCGTCTTCGGGGTGTTCTTCCTGCCCGACATCGCCGCCGCGATCGCCGAACTGTGGCGGCTCGTGCGCCCGGGCGGCACCCTGGCGATCACCATCTGGGGACCGGATTTCCTCGAACCGGCGACCACCGCGTTCTGGGCCGCGGTCGGCACCGACCGCCCGGACCTGGTGGGCGCCTTCCACCCGTGGACCCGCGTCACCGACCCGGCAGCGCTGGAACGGCTGCTCGCCCAGGCCGGCGTGGCCGGCGTGGCCGGCGTGGCCGGCGTGGCCGGCGTGGCCGGCGTGGCCGGCGTGGCCGGCGTGGCCGGCGTGGCCGGCGTGGCCGGCGAGGCCGGCGTGGCCGCCCAAGCCGTCGGGGCGGAGCCGGGCGTCGGGGCCGACCCGGCCGTCGGGGCGGAACCTGGCGTCGAGGCGAAGCCGACCGTCGAGGCGGAGTCGGGCACGCACCCGCTGGCGCGGCCTGACGACTGGTGGACGATCGTGCTGGGCACCGGCTATCGGGCGACCGTCGAGCAGCTCGACCTGGCCGCCGCGCGGCGGGTGCGGACCGCGAACGTCACCTGGCTGCGCCAGCACGATATCCGGGAGCTGCAGGCCAACGTCATCTATGCCCGGGCACGCCGTCAGGCGACGACCTGATTGCGTCCGCGGTGTTTTGCGGCGTACAGGTGCTCGTCGGCGCTGGAAAGCGCCTCCGCAACCGTTCCGCCGGGTTTGACCGATGCCAGGCCTAGGCTCATCGTGACCTTGAGCCCGGGCGCAACCTCGTCCCAAGGGTAGTCCGCGACCTGCAGCCGCAGCACCTCGCAGCGGGCCCGTGCCTCCGACGGCTCGATGCCGGTCAGCGCGATCAGGAACTCCTCGCCGCCGAACCGGGCGACCAGGTCGCCGTCGCGGACGTGTGACCGGAGCAGTGCGGCGATCCGGCGCAGGACCTCGTCGCCGACCAGGTGGCCGAAGCGGTCGTTCACGCCCTTGAACAGGTCTACGTCGGCCAGCGCCACGCACAATCGGGTGTTGTCCAGGGCGAGGCGGGGGAGGCTCTGCTCGATCAGACGCCGGTTGGGCAGGCCGGTCAGGGCGTCCTCGGTTGCCTGTCGCTCGAGTTCGACGCTGCGTAGCCGGTGCAGCTGCGCCTCCACCCGGGCGTTGTCGAGTTCGAAGCTGTGCACCGCCATCCGGGCCCGGGCCGCCGCCACGTCGTTGTGCTGCTCTCTGTCGAGCTGGTGAAAGGATCGGTAGTGCTGCAGCGCCTCCCGGTAGGAGCCGACCTGCTCGTACGCGTCGGACAGCTCGCGGTGGACCTCGGTGACCATGGTCTTCTCGCCGGCCGCGACCGCCCGGTCGAGCGCGTCGAGCAGCCCCCGGATCGCCGATGCGTGCTCGCCGCGCATGAACCGCACGCGGGCCTGGTGCTGCAGTGTCGCCGACTCCATCGACTTGTAACCGTGCCGCTGGGAGATCCGCTGCGCCTCGTCGATCAGTGCCATCGCAGTTTCGTGGGCGCCGGCCAGCGCGTGCAGCATGCCGTAGTTGTCGAGGCTGATCGCCTGCCGGAACGGATTCTCGGCCGCCCGGGCCAGCGCCAACGCCTCGGCCACATGGCCGAGCGCGTCTCTCAGCGTGCGTTCGGCGCCGTCGGCGTCTCCCGCCGACCGTTTCAGCCGCACCTGATGTACGGCGTTGTCGCCCACGTTGTTGAGGACGCAGAAGCGGGCCTCGTCGTCCATGCCCTCGACCATGGTCAGCGCCCGCATCAAGTATTCGGTGCTGAGGTCGTAGTCGCCCATGCTGCCGTGCACCACGCCGGTGCGGTTGTGCACCCAGTAGAGCAGCCCCTCGTCGCCCAGCCGGTGCGCGATGTCCCGGCCGCGTTGGAGCGCCTCCAGGGCCTCGTCGAACATGCCGAGGTCGGTCAGCGGGATCGCTTCGGCGGTCAGCACCTGGCAGATCGCCCGCTCGTCGCCGGTGCCCTCCAGCGCCAGGATCGCGTCGCGGCAGGCGGTCACCGCCGCTTCCTGCTCACCGAGCCGCATCAGCTGGTTGGCCAGCGAGCGCAGCGCATCGGCCCGGGTGGTCACGTCACCGATCGACTCGGCCAGCGCGGCCGCCTGGCGGGCCAGGTCGGTGCCGGCCCGGTAGTCGCCGGTCGTGCGCATCTTCTCGGCCTGCTCGAGCAGCATGGTGACCCGGTCCGCCGCGGTCATCGGGGTCGTCGCCACGCTGCTACCGGTCATGAGCGCCTCGATCGGCGCCGGCATCCGGGAATCAAGCAAAACGTCGATCCAAGTACACGAGAGTGTTCATCTCGTACCTGATCGTTACGGCATGCCGCACTTCCTGAACGCGATCGCCGCGAGTCCCTGGGTGCTGGCCATCGTGTTCCTGGTCGCCGGGCTCGACGCGATCCTGCCCTTCATGCCGAGCGAGTCGACGGTCGTCGCCTGCGGCGTCGCCGCCGCGAACACCGGCCGGCCGCTCCTCTCCCTCTTGATCGTCGTTTCGGCTTGCGGGGCGTACGCGGGGGACCAGCTCTCGTTCCGCATCGGCCGCGGCCTGCCCGAGCGGGTGAGGCGGCCGCGCACCATGCGCCGGCTGCTGCACAGCCGCGGCGGTCTGCTGATCGTGTTCGCCCGTTACCTGCCCGGCGCCCGGTCGGCGACCGCGCTCGCGGCGGGCCTGGTCGGCTACTCCGCGGTGCGGTTCCACTGGTACACCGCCGTCGGGGTGCTGCTCTGGGCGACGGAGGCGGCCCTGCTCGGCTACGTTGGCGGCTCGCTCTTCGAAGACCGCCCGTTCCTCGGGCTGCTGCTCGGGCTGGGCGGAGCTCTGGTGATCACCGCGGTGGCCTACGCGGTGGGCCGCTCCACTGAGGAAGTATCGTCCTGACGGCCGGTGTACGCCGTGGCCTCTCCCCGGCATGATCTCTACCTGTGCGCGAGACGACCCGGGTAGCGATCATCGGCGCCGGCCCGGCCGGCCTGACCCTGGCCCTGTTGTTGCGGCGCAACGGAATCGACTGCGTGGTGCTCGAGCGCCGCGCACGGTCGTACGTGGAGCAGCGCCAGCGCGCCGGGGTCCTCGACCACCACGCGACCCGCATCTTCGATCAGGCCGGCCTGGCCGACGAGATCCTGACCGGCGCGCCCGCCGAGACGTTGCTGGAGCTCCGGTACGACGGCTCGCCGCACTTCCTGGACGTACCCTCGCTGGCCGGTGGCCGTCCCAGCCGCAGCCTTCCGCAGCAGTTGCTGGTCCGGCGCCTGCTGGCCGCGGTCGGCGACGTCCGCTTCGAGGCGCGGGAGGTGGCCCTGCACGACCTGACGTCGTCGCGGCCCCGGGTCACCTACACCGACGCGGACGGCGGCTCGCACGAGATCGCCTGCTCCTACATCGCCGGCTGCGACGGCTTCCACGGGGTGAGCCGCCGCAGCATCCCGTCCGCGGCTGTGACGACCTACGAGTTCGACCACGGCATCGGCTGGTTGACGTTGCTCGCCGACGCCCCGCCGCCGCGCTACCCGCTGATGGCGATCAGTTCGCACGGCTACGCCGCGCAGTTCGCCCGCGGCCCTGCGGCCAGTCGCTTCTACCTGCAGTTCTTCGCCGACGACCCGTTGGCCTGGCCCTCCTCGTACGTCTGGGACCAGTTGCGTCTGCGCCTCGGCGACCCGTCGCTGCCGACCGGCACGATCACCGACCGCGAGGTCGTCGAGATGCGCAGCTTCGTCACCGAGCCGATGGCGTACGGCCGCCTCCACCTGGCCGGCGACGCCGCCCACATCATCACTCCGATGGGCGCCAAGGGCATGAACCTGGCCCTCTCCGACGCCGCGACCCTGGCCGCGGCCCTGATCGACGGCTCCCCGGGCGCGCTCGAGGCCTATTCCTCCTCCTGCCTCGCCCGCACGTGGGACGCCCAGGAGTTCTCCCGCTGGTTCACCGAGATGGTGCACGACGCCGGCATCGCCGACCCGTTCCGCCGCAAACTGGCGAGGGCCCGCTTCGAGCGCCTCTTCCGCTCACCGCCCGCCGCGGCCGCCTTCGCCGACCTCATGTCGGGGACGGACTACTAGTCTCTGGCGGCATGGCACATGCGGTGGTCATTCCGGGCGGCGCCTTCGGCCCCGCTGCCGGCTTGCTCCTGTACGCGGGCACGGTAGCCGGACGCCGAGGCGCTTCCGTGCACTGGCACTGGTGGTCCCGGCCGCCGGTCGACCCGATCGAGGCCTGGATCTCCGACGAGATCTCGCCCCTGCTCGCCGCCGCCCCGCTGCTGATTGGCAAGTCCCTCGGCTCGAACGCCGCCGGCCTGGCCGCCGACCACCGCCTCCCGGCGGTCTGGCTGACCCCGCTCCTCACCGACGAGTTCGTGGTGGACGGCCTCTCCCGAGCCACCGCACCCTGCCTGCTGATCGGCGGCGCCAGCGACCCGTCGTGGGACAGCGCCCGGGCCGCCCGGCTGTCCCCGCATGTGCTGGAGATCCCGGCGGCCAACCACGGCCTCCAGGTACCCGGCCCGGTCAGCGACTCGATTGCCGTCCTGGCCCGCGTGGTAGCGGCGATCGACGACTTCCTCGCCGACATCGGCTGGCCGTGATCGCGGCTTCGGCATCGGATTCCCCCCACTCGCGCCCGCGCCCCCGGGCCAGTTGACGCTTCCGCTTGCACCTGCCAATAATAGTTGGCATGAGCCCGGAAGTGTCGTGGGAGGCGAGCGGGGACCGGCTGGTCGAGGTCCTGGCCACGCTGGCCAGTCCGCATCGGCTGCGCGTGCTCGCGGCGCTGACCGGCGGCCGTGCCTACGTCTCGCAGCTCGCCCGCGATCTCGGCATCAGCCGCGCGCTGCTGCAGGTGCACCTCAAGAAGCTGGAGAAGGCCGGGCTGGTCAGCGCGCATCTGGAGCTGTCCGAGGACGGCAAAGCCCTCAAGTACTACGAGATCACCCCGTTCTCTCTGCACCTCACGCCCGACGTGGTGGCGGTCGCCGTCACGACCCTGAGCAACGCCGGTGACGGCGAAGCCGTACCGAAAGGAAACAGTTAGATGGACGCCGGCTCGGTCTTTCTCATCGTCGTCGGGGCTGTGATCATCGCGGGCGTCTGGTACGCGGGCGTCCGCCGGCGGGTCGCCGTGTCGGCCGAAACGCAGCGGCAGTACGCCGAGCAAGCCGCCGAGACACAGCGCCTGCTCACCGAAATGAGCGCGCAGCTGGCGGATCTGAACCGCCGCACCGCGGACATGCAACGCATTCTCAAGGACGCCGAATGACCGCCTTCGGCCTGAGCCCGCCGGTCACCCTGCTCAACGTTCCGAACGTCATCACCGCCGTGCGGACGGCCGCCTCGGTCGGGCTCGCCGTGGCGGCGCTGAGCCACCGCAGTGCTCACCTGCTCGTCGCCGCGTACCTGATCTACTGGGTCGGTGACATCCTCGACGGGATCACCGCCCGCGCTCTCGGGCAGGAGACCCGCACCGGCGCGGTCTTCGACATCGTCGCCGACCGTGCCTGCACGTCCGCCTGTGCGGCCGCGCTGATCGTGCTGCGGCCCGTGACCGCTCTGCCGGTCGCGGTGTTCCTCGTCCAGTTCATGGTGATCGACCAGCTGCTGAGCCTGATGTTCCTGCGCTGGCCGCTGCTGAGCCCGAACTACTTCGCCACCGTCGACCGGCGCATCTACCGGTGGAACTGGTCCCCGCCGGCGAAGGCGCTGAACACCGCCGCGGTGGTCCTCCTGGCGATTTTCGCGCCGGCGGCGGTGGCCGTCGCGTTCGCCGTCGGCGTCGCCGCGGTGAAGGTCGCCTCGCTGGTCTACGCCGCCAGGTTGCCGGCCGGCCCGCCGCGCACCCGGCCATGATCACCGTCCTGTCGGCCGCGGCCGTCGGGCTCCTGTCGGCGTTCCTCCCGTTCACTCCCGCCGAGCCGTACCTGATCGCGGCCGTGGCAACGACCGGCGCGTCACCCGTGGCGCTCGGCGTGGCCGCCGCCGCCGGGCAGACCACCGGCAAGGTCCTGATCTTCCTCGGCGCACGAGGCGCAATCCGTTCCGGCTGGTTGCAACGCCGCCTCGCCCGCCGCCCGCCCGGTCCGCCCGTTGCGTCTCATCCGTCCGCCGCGCCCCATCCGCACGCCGCGTCGCACCTGCCTGCTGGGTCGGGCTTGCCTGCGGGGTCGGGCTTGCCTGCTGGGCCGGGCTTGCCTGCGGGGTCGGGCTTGCCTGCTGGGCGGGGCTTGCCCGCTGCGCCGCAGCCGCTCGGCCGGGTGGGCGCGATGCTCGCGCCTTTGAAGGCGGTCGGTGCCCGGCTCGTCGAGGTGCTTGATCGGCCGGGTCAAGCGACCGGGGTGCTGCTGGTCAGCGCCGTCACCGGGTTTCCGCCGCTGCTGGCGGCCAGCGTCTACCTGGGCCGCACGCCGATGCGCCTGGCCACCTTCGCGGTGACCTGCCTGCTCGGGCGGGCGATCCGCTTCACCGTCGTTGCGCTGGCTCCGCAGCTCGCCGGGTTCTGAGCGGCGCCGGCCTCAGCCGCGCGGGCCCAGGAGCAGCTTGGTGGCATGGACCGCCGCCTCGGTGAGGTCGCTGATGTCGGCGTCGTCCTCGACCGTGGTGGCGATCAGCTCGCGGAGGCCGCCGAGCAGGACGGTGGCCGTCTGCGGGGTCGGGGGCAGGACGCCGGACGCCCGCAGCTCGGGGGTGTCGGTCAGGCGCTGGATCAGGATGACGAAGGCGTCCATGGTCTCGCGCTGGATGCGGCGGGCGCTCGTGCCGAGGGCCGGGACCTCGCGGATCCAGGCCAGGGTGATCGGCGGGTCGGCCTGGACGGCGGCGATCCAGGCCTCGATGGCCTGGCGGATCTGGGTTTCCCACGGCGCGTGCGCGTCGACCGCCCGGTCGATGCGGGCGATCGTCTTCTCGTTCGACTCGTGCAGCAGCGCCATCAGGCACTCCTGGCGGTCGGCGAAGTGGGCGTAGAACGTGCGGCGGGAGGTGCGGGCCTCGCGGACGATGTCGGCCACCGTCGTCTCGGCGTAGCCGCCGCGGCGGATCGCGGCGGCCATCCCGTCGAGCAGGCGGCGGCGGAACCCGGCGGCCAGATCCGTAGTCGTCATCCAGCACAGATTAGTACTTGTGCGCGTTCGGTACGCGCGCGTACCGTGCAAACGGTACGAGGACGTACCACGGTGGGGAGTAGTGGATGACCGCGATCCTGCCCGATGGCCCGTCGGGGCCCCGCCTGCTGCAGGCGCTGCCCTTCGCCCTCAACCGCAACCGGGCCATGCACCGGGCCCGCGAGCGCTACGGGACGGCGTTCACCGTCGCCACGCTCAACATGGGTCGCATGGTGATGCTCGCGGACCCGGCCGAGATCAAGCAGATGTTCCTGCTCTCGCCCGAGGACGCCGACACCCCCGACGTCAACCTCGGCTCGGTGCTCGGCCCGGGCTCGCTGTTCGCCATCACGGGCGAGGACCACAAAACCCAGCGGCGCCTGCTCACGCCGCCGTTTCACGGCCGGCGGCTCCGCGCGTACGAGAAACTGATCGAGCAGGCGGCCGAGCGTGAGATGGCCTCCTGGCCGACCGGCCGGCCGTTCCCGGTGATGCCGTCGACCATGCGCATCACGCTGAACGCCATTCTCGGGACGGTTTTCGGTGCCGAAGGCGCCGAACTCGACGAGTTGCGCGCGCTGCTCCCGTCGATGGTCCGGCTCGGCTCGATCCTGGCCGTGCTGCCGATCTCGCGTCGTTTCCTGGGCGAGCGTGGCCCGTGGGCGCGGTTCCGGCGCCACCGGGCCCGCTACGACGCCATCATCGACCGCCTGATCGACCAGGCCCGGTCCGGCCTCGACGAGCGCGACGACGTGCTGGCCATGCTGCTGCAGTCGCGCTACGACGACGGTACGGAGATGAGCCGCGCCCAGATCGCCGACCAGTTGCTCACGCTGCTGTCGGCCGGTCACGAGACCACGGCGACCACCCTGGCCTGGACCGTCGAACGCATCCGGCGGCATCCGGCGCTGCTGGCACGTTTGCAGGCCGGCGACGACGCGCTCCGGGAGGCGACGCTGATCGAGGTCCAGCGCACCCGCCCGGTCGTCGAGATGACGTCCCGGCAGGTGCGCGCGCCGTTCGTCGAGATCGGCCGCTGGCGCATCCCGAAGGGCATGGTGGTGACCGCGTCGATCGCGCTGCTGCACGACGCGGACGAGCTGTTCCCGAACGCGGCGGCCTTCGACCCGGACCGTTTCGTGGGTGCGCGCCCCGACACGTACGGCTGGATCCCGTTCGGGGGCGGGGTGCGGCGCTGCATCGGTGCCGCCTTCGCGACGATGGAGATGAACGTCGTCCTGCGCACGATGCTGCGCGACTTCACCCTCGAACCGACCGCCGAGCCGGGGGAGAAGCCGCACAACCGGGGCATCGCGATCGCGCCGGCCAAGGGCGGCCTGGCCGTGGTTCATCGGCGGGGTCAGCGAAGCTGAGCGAGCTCGGCGTGGCCGAAGATTCATCCCCGGCGCATACCCTGCGGCTGGAAGTTTTGCGGCGTCCGGACGGTTGGATGATCTACAGCGACGCGGGAGGTACGGATGCGACTGCTCATGTTGGGGCCGCCGGGGAGTGGTAAGGGTACGCACGGGGTGCGGCTCGCCGAGGAGTACGGGATCGTGCACATCTCGTCGGGGGACGTGCTGCGTAAGGCGATCGCGGACGACACGCCGCTGGGCCGGAAGCTGGCCGGCTATGTGGCGCGCGGCGATCTGGTGCCCGACGACGTGCTGTTCGAGCTTCTGATCCCGATCATGGAGCAGGCGGTGACGGAGACCGGCGGGTTCATCGCCGACGGCTTCCCGCGGACGCTGAAGCAGGCCGAGCGGGCCTACCGGGAGATCGGCATCGACCGGCACCTCAAGCTGGACGCGGTGGTGTCGCTCGACGTGCCCGACGACGTGCTCGTGCGGCGGATGCTCGATCGGGCGCAGCAGCAGGGCCGGGCCGACGACACGGTGGAGGTGATCCAGCACCGGCTCGCCGTCTACTGCGCCGAGACCTATCCGCTGATCGACTACTTCCGGCAGCGGGGCGTCCTGGTCCCAGTCGACGGCAATCAGCCACCCGACGAGGTCTACGCGCACATCAAGGACGCGCTGGGTCAGCGGGTCACGAAGTAGTAGATGGCCAGCAGCAGCGCGAGGACGCCGGCGAAGCTGCCGGCGGCGTGCTCGACGGCCAGGAACGGATTGGTGCCGCCGGCCCAGTCGAGGATGCCGGCGGCGACACCGATCACCAGGCCGAAGAGGAGCATGAGCGCCAGCCAGAGCATCCGGGTCGTGGTGTTCACCGGACTCACCCCAATCTTGTTCGGATCGAACACCGGGGTGATGACATTGTCGCCTTACCGTGCAAAAAGGGCAATAGGGGCGGCCCCCGCGACCGGCGCTCCCGGGTGTGGCCGCGGGGGCCGGTCGGTCAGCCCGTGACCGAGAATGAGTTGGTTACGAAGTCCTTGCCGCCGGAGGACGAGGTGATCTCGTAACCGAATTGGACGTTGCCGATCGTGACGTCGCCGAACCAGCCCTTCGAGCGCAGCCATTGGACGATCGCGCGGATGTCGACCGTGCCCGAGGCGGTGTTGCCGGTGCGGACGAACGAGAAGACCTGGTTCGATCCGTTGGAGCCGCGGTAGATCGCCCACGGGTGGCCGCCGACCGAGGCCGAGGTCTGCTGGCTGCCGATCGGGCCGACCGCGCCGTACCTGTTCATCCAGAGCATGATCTCGTACGCGTTGTCGGACGACCAGATGTCGTACGCGGTCTCGAACGCCACCCCGCTCGTCGGTACCGTCACGTTGAAGCTGCTCGTGGTGGTGCCGAGCGCGCTGACCTTCTTGCCGATGTAGCGCGTGGCGTTCGGGTACGACTTCACGCCGCCGGTGTTCGGGTGGTTGGCCGAGACACCCCAGTTGCTGTACGAGTTGGCCCAGATCGACTGCGGCCCGGCGCCGGAACCCCAGACGTCGTTGTAGAGCGTGTAGCCGCCGTTGGACCAGGTAGCCCACGGGTCGGACGATCCCCAGGTGGCGGCCTGGGCGGGCCCGGCGATGAAGACGGCGGGAACCGCCAGGAGAAGTGCCACGACGAGCCGGAGCGGGCGGACCATATTGACCTCCTTCTCGGGGGAGCGCGCCGCTTATGTTAGTCGGTACGACAAACTAATTCAAACGGTTACGACCGGAAGGTCAGCGAGGTGACCCGGGAACCGGCGTCCATGACCAGATAGACGTCGTGGACGCCGCCGGCCTCCGCGGCGTCGAGCGACGGCCCGGCATACGGGTCGTCGAGCCGCAGCGTGACCGGCGGGCCGTCGCCGTCCACGTCCACCGAACGCACCCCGGTCAGGTCGATGCCGGACAGGCAGCACCACGCCCCGTCCTCCGCGGCGCGCACGGCTTCCCCGCGTACGGAATCGGGTGCCGCAACCACCGAGATGCCGGAGTATTCGTCGTGATCGATCGCCGGGATCGGACGCGCGAGCGCCCGCCGCGGGCCGATCCGGGTGCCGCGGACGGGCAGCGTGCCGGTGAGGCGGATGTCGCTCGACGAGCGGCCGATCATGATCTTGTGGCGGGCGGTCTCGATGACGAACCGGTCCGAGGTGATGTCCCAGAAGCGCAGGTCGTCGACCGCCAGCTCGAAGGTGACCAGGCGCGCCTCGCCGGCGCGCAGCGTCACCTTCTCGAAGCCGCGCAGCTGCCGCAGCGGCTGCTTGACCCGGGACAGCTGCTGGTGGGTGTACAGCTGGACGACCTCACTGCCCGTGCGCCGGCCGGTGTTGGTGACCCAGACGGTGACGGTGACCGTGTCGCCCGGTGCGGCGGACGGGTGGGAGATGTCGAGCGTGGAGTAGTCGAAGCTCGTGTACGACAGCCCGTGCCCGAACGGGTAGAGCGGCGTGCCGCGGTAGTACAGGTAGGTCGCGTCGTTGGTGATGATGTCGTAGTCGAGCAGGTCGGGCAGTTCGGTGGCGCTGCGGTACCAGGTCTGGGTCAGCCGCCCGCCGGGGTCGGCCGCGCCGGTCAGCACGTCGGTCAGCGCGTGCCCGAGTTCCTGGCCGGCGTGCGACGTCCAGAGGACCGCCGGGAGGTGTTCGTCGGCCCACCCGACCGCGTAGGGATAGCTGCTGACCAGCACCAGCGCGACGTTGCGGTTGGCCGCGTAGACCTCCCGGATCAGGCGTTCGGTGGCCGCCGGCAGCTTGAGATCGGACCGGTCCTCGGTCTCGCGCCCGTTGATCAGCGGGTGGTTGCCGGTCACCACGATCACCGCGTCGGCCGAGGCGGCCAGGTCGGCGGCGTCGGCTGCCCCGTCGACCAGCGTCTCCACGGTGAAGCGGGCCGCGCGCGGACCGAGATCCAGTTGTGCGGTCACCGCGCCGAGGTCGGGGTTGCCGGGGGAGCTGTGCGTGCGCAGCGCGACCGTGCCGTCCGGACGCTCGGTCAGCTCGAACATCTCGGAAACGACCCACTGTGACGGCCCGGTGGACGTCGCGGTCACCGCGCCCTCGGACGAGCACAGGAACATTCCGTTCACCGTCGAGCGCAGCGTCACGACGCCGTTTCCCCAGTCGAAGACGTCGAAGCCGGCGCGCTCGCCGGTCAGGTGCAGGCCGTCGGCGTCGGCGGCCAGGTAGCGGTCGCCGAGCCGCAGCGCGATCCGGTCCACGCCTTCGGCGTGCACGACCCGGTCACGGCCGAAGACCTCGGCGATTCCCTCGCGCATGGTTACCGCGTAGGGGAGGGAGCCGCTGTACCAGTCGGTGAAGTTGGTGTCCGCGTGCGTGCCGACCACCGCGATCGTGTGCTGCCGCTGCGGGTCGAGCGGGAGCAGGCAGCATTCCGACTTGAGCAGCACGACCGATTCGCGCGCGGCCTCGCGGGCCAGTTCCTGGTGCCCGGGGGAATTGATGACGTCGCTGGTGACGTGGTCGTACGGACTGGACGGGTCGAATTCGCCGAGCCGCACGCGTACGCCAATCGCGCGCCGAATGGCGCTGTCGACGTCCTCCTCATCGATGAGGCCGCGTCGCAGGGCCTCGGTGATGCGCTCGATCGTCACCTCGGATCGGTCGTCGAGGTCGGTGAAACTGTCGATGCCGGCCCGCAGGGCGGCGGCGTGACTTTCGGCGTGATCGGCGAAATACGCCTGCTGCATCGGGTCGGCGAGATTGCTCGGGGCATAGGCGTCGGACACCACGAACAGGTCGGGATCGAGGGTCCGCAGTTCGTCGGCGATGTAGGGCGAGACGTGCGCCGGGCGTCCGTTCACCAGGTTGTAGGACGCCATGACCGCGACCGCGGCGCCGTTCTCGATCGGGGTCCGGAACGCGGGCAGCTCGTACTCGTGCAGCACCCGCGGGCCGAGATTGCTCGACGTGGTGCATCGGTCGGTCTCGTTGTTGTAGCCGAGGAAATGCTTGAGCGTCGGCGCGGTTCGCAGCACCCGCTCGTGGTCGCCGGCCAGGCCCTTCGCGTACGCGCTTGCGGCCCGGCCGGTCAGCAGCGGGTCCTCGGCGTACCCCTCCTCGTTGCGGCCCCAGCGGGGGTCGCGCAGCAGGTTGACCACCGGGGCCCAGACGTTGAGACCGCAGCGCGACGGGTCCTTCTGGTGCAGGCCGCGCACCTCGTCGCCGGTCGCCGCGCCGACCCGGCGGATCAGGTCGAGGTTCCAGGTCGTGGCGAGGCCGATGGCCTGCGGGAAGACGGTGGCCTCGCCGAGCCATGCGAGCCCGTGCAGAGCCTCGGTGCCGGTGGTGAAGGCGGCGATGCCGAGGCGGTCGATCGCGGGCTGGTGCTGATGCAGCATCGCGATCTTCTCGGGGAGGGTGAGGCGGCCCAGCAGGTCCGCGACGCGCTCGGTGACTGGCACGCCGGGATCGCGGAATCTCATGTCGTTCACAGCGGTCACTTCCGTCGGGGCGGTTGTCGAAGCGCTTCAACGACCGTCCCGTCATAGCCGGGCGTCATCGGTGGAGATTCGGCCAGGCTGATCGAAGCGCTTCGATTGGCGATTGACGACGTGTCTACCTCAGCGCATCGAGGGGAGTCAAGGTCTTAGGGTCGAGGGCGTGCCCATGCATCGCCTGCCTTCCGACAGCCACGTCCATAGCGAATGGTCCTGGGACACACCGGTCGGTGACATGGAACGGACATGCGCGCGGGCCGTTTCCCTCGGGCTGCCGGCGGTGGCCTTCACCGAGCACCTCGACCACGCGGCACTCCGCATCGAGCTCGCAGGCCCCTACGCCTCCGACCACCTCACGGCGCTGGCCGGCCCGGACGGGATTCTGGTGCCGCCGGCCTTCGACGCGGTCGGCTATTTTGCGGCGATCGAGCGCTGCCGGGCCCGCTTCCCCGGTTTGCGCATCCTGAGCGGCGTGGAAATGGGCGAGCCGCATCGACACCGGTCACAGTGCGAGCGGGTGCTGGCGGCCGGCGAGTTCGACCGGGTGCTCGGCTCCCTGCACACCCTGCCGGACCGGGGCGCATTCGCCGAGCCGTGGGGCCTCTACCCGCACCGGGACGCCGCCGGAGTGGTCCGCGAATATCTGGCCGGCGTGGCCGAGATGATGTCGACGAGCGGCATGTTCTCGGTGCTCGCCCACATCGACTATCCGGTCCGCTCCTGGCCGCATGGCCCCTTCGAGCCCGCCGACTTCGAGGAGGAGTTCCGCTACGCGCTGCGCCGGACCGCTTCGTCGGGCCGGGCGCTCGAGATCAACACGCGGTTGCCGCTGGACGCCACGATCCTCCGCTGGTGGCACGAGGAGGGCGGTGACGCGGTCACCTTCGGCAGCGACGCCCACCGGCCCGAAGACCTCGCACACGGCTTCGCCGAGGCCGCGGCGATGGCCGAGGCACACGGCTTCCGTCCGGGCCGTTTCCCGTACGACCTGTGGGGCCGTGAAGGGTTCCGGGCGGTGTGAGACTGGATGGATGGAAGCCGATGTGTGGTACCGGCGGTTGGCGATCGCGATCTCCGACGAGCTGGACCTGCGCGACCGCGAGACCCGCGACGTCCGCGATCTCCTGTGCGTAACGAGTCGCGAGTCCGGTCGCGTGTGGGGCCCGGTCGTGGCGCCGGAGGACGACGCGGCGCGGTGGCGGGCGGCGAGCGAGACGGTGATCGCCGCCATCGGGTCGGTGCAGGAGCGTGCGGCCGAGGTGCGGCGGCGGTACCAACCACCACGGACGCTCGGGAAACGGCTCTGGTGGCGGCTTCGGCGGAGTCGGCTGCGCCGGGCCTACGAGGACCAGAGATCAGCTCTGGAGGACGAGGCCCGCCGGGCCTATCGCGCCTATCGGGACGCGGCCGGCGACCTCACCGACTACGTCGAGGCGCGCGATCGGGAAGAGGAGGAAGCGCGGCGCGAACGGGAGGCGCGGCTGCGCGCCGAGCGGTTGGCGGCGGTGCAGGATGCCGTCGGTGGCGCTGGTTGGGCGTACCGGCTCACCAAGGAGGACCACCACCGTCAGATGCTGATCTGGATCTCGGCCGTGGAACGTCTTCCCGGCGAGGAGCACGGTGACGCGCGGCGGAACATGACCGCTCGGCAGATGCAGCGAGCCGTCGAGGAGGAACGCGCCCGCGACCCGTACGTGTGGATCGCCTGGAGAGAAAAGACCCGCAAGGCGCTGGCGGAGTGGAACCAGGGCCAGACCGAGGTGCAGACGTGGCAGAGGCTGACCGGGGTGGTGCTCGAGACGTACGTGTTCCGTCCGGGAGAACTCGAGGAGATGCGCGCCCGGCGGCCCGATCGGGGCTACGGCCCGTCGAGCACCTACTGGGGGCCGTGAAGCATCTACGGTAGCCGCATGGATGACGAGACATCCGCGCTGTTGCGTCTCGCGGCGCAGCTCAGGCGGGCCGCCGTGGACCTCGACCGGGCCGACGTCGTGGCCAAGGTCGACGAGGTGATCGCCCTTGTCGCGGACGGGAAGCTCGAGGAAGCGGGTGGCGGCGGCCGGGCCGGCGCGGTTATCCGGTTCCTGGACGGGCTCGGCTTCTGATCAGGTCAGGGGGTCGGCAGGACGCCCTCGTCGATCGCGTCGAGGACGCGGGAGGCGCCGCCCGCGGCGGCCGCGCTGACGTCGAGGGCCGAGGCCACGATGCGGGTGCCGCCGGCGTCGGCCGCCACCGAGCGGGCCACCAGTTCGCGTGAGGCGTCCGGGATCAGCCACGGTGCCAGGACGGTGAAGTAGCCGCCGAGTGTCACCACCGACGGGTTGAGCAGGTTGGCGACCAGCGAGATGGCGTGGCCCAGGTGCTGCCCGGTGACCGAGAGCGCCTGCAGGACCCGCTGATCGGCGGCCTTGGCCAGGCGGTGGATCTCGTCGACGTGCGGGCCGAACTCGGTGCCCTCGGCGTCGGGCAGGGCCTGTTTGATGATCGCGCCGAGTCCGGCCAGCGCCTCGAGGCAGCCGC
This sequence comes from Actinoplanes sp. NPDC051343, assembly GCF_044455125.1. Lineage (NCBI taxonomy): Bacteria > Bacillati > Actinomycetota > Actinomycetes > Micromonosporales > Micromonosporaceae > Actinoplanes > Actinoplanes sp. NPDC051343. Next base: position 9,859 of record NZ_JBITEL010000011.1, on the reverse strand, counting down.
GCCGGCCGCACGCGCACGCGGGACCGTCGGCGACCAGCGGCAGGTGGCCGAACTCGCCCGCGAAGCCGCGGGCGCCGCGCAGCAGCCGATTGTCGGCGACGATGCCGGCCCCGATGCCGGCGCCGCCGGTCAGCGCCACCAGGTTGGCCACGCCGTGACCGCCGAAGCGCTGCTCGGCCATCACGGCCAGGTTGGCGTCGTTGTCGACCAGCAGGGGATAGGCCGGGTCGTTGAGCGCGCTCAGCAGCGACTTGCGCAGGTCGACCCCTTCCCACCCGATGTTCGGCGCCAGCGAGACCACGCCGTCCGGGTCGACCAGGCCGGGGACGCCGACGGTCAGGCCGAGGACGCGGCGTTGCTCGCGGGCCATCTTGCCGACCGCCCGTTTGGCCAGGGCGGCCAGCGACGCGATGGCCTGGCCGGGGCTCGACGTCGTGCCGGTGAACGAGCGGCGCCAGGACAGCAGGCGTTCGCCGGCCAGGTCGAGGGCGACCGCGGTCAGGTAGTCGGCGTTGACCTCGAGGCCGATCGCCGCGTACGGCGAGCCGTCGAGCACGAGCATCGTCGCCGGGCGGCCGATGCGGTTCTCGGTCATGCCGACCTCGCGCACCAGGCGGCGTTCGATGAGGTCGGTGACGAGGCTGGAGACGGTGGCTTTGTTGAGCCCGGTGCCGGCCGCGATGTCGGCCCGGGAGCAGGGTGCGTTGAGCCGCAGGTGCCGCAGCACGACCGCGAGGTTCGTCGCGCGGACGTCGGCGAAGTCCGCCGGTTGCGGCCCGCTGTGCTTGGTGATCACCCGTGAACTCCCGACCGGTTAAAAGAGCCTTAATGATGCCGCATGCCGGGGGCTTGTGGACCGGAGTGCCCGCCGTTACTTTGTTTGTTTATCGACCCAACTAACATTCGTCAATGGAGTTAGGCATGGATAGACGGCGATTCCTCGAACTGACCGGCCTCGGCGCCGTCGCGGCGACGAGCGGCGGGCTGCTGGCCGCGTGCGGTGACGCCAAGAGCGGCGGCGGGCCGGGCACCACCGGTCAGAGCCAGCTGCAGAAGGTCCTGCCCGCGTACGTCCCGTCGGCCGCCGTCCGGCCCGACATCCCCAGCGTCCAGGGTGCGAACGGCTTCTTCTCCGAGCCGGCCTTCCTCGCGTACCCGTCGAGCCCGGTCACGACCGTGACCGCAACGCCGGGCAAGGGTGGCACCTACACCGCGAAAACCCCCCTCTGGGGGGCGATTCCGTCGTCGACCGGGAACAGCTACTACGACGCGGTCAACGGGGCGCTCGGCGCGACGGTCAAGATGCAACCGGCCGACGGCGTCAACTACGACAAGGTCCTGCCGACGCTGTTCGCGGGCGACAAGCTGCCGGACTGGCTGATGATCCCGAGCTGGAACATGACCAACCTGGGCTTCTCGGGCGCGGTCACCAAGTTCGCCGACCTCGGGCCGTACCTCTCGGGCGACGCCGTCAAGGCGTACCCCAACCTCGCCGCCATCCCCAGCAGCGCCTGGCAGTGCTGCATCTGGAACGGCAAGCTCTACGGCCTGCCGAGCTACTACAGCGGGGCCAACCCGGGCGGCGCGTTCTACTACCGCAAGGACGTCTTCGACCGGCTGGGCGTCAGCGCCGACTCGATCCGGACGCCGGCCGACCTCGAGGCGGTCGCCAAGCAGATCACCGACCCCAAGGCCGGCCGCTGGGCGTTCGGCGACCTCTTCGACTACCTCGGCCAGATCTTCAAGTTCCCCGGTGAGCCCAACAAGTGGGCCCTCGACGCCGCGGGCAAGCTCATCCACCGGTACGAGATGCCGCAGTACCTCGACGCACTGAGCTGGTTCCAGAAGCAGGCCAAGGCCGGTTACGTGCATCCCGACGCGCTCGCCGGCAAGAGCGATCAGGGCAAGCAGCGCTTCTGGAGCGGCAAGGAGCTGATCACCGCCGACGGCACGGGCGCGTGGAAAGGCGACGACGCGCAGTCGGGCAAGGCGGCCAACCCCTCGTACGACCGGCAGGCGTTGAAGCCGATGTCGGTCGACGGCAAGCCGCAGATCGACATGACGCCGAGCGCCAACATGTACTCCTTCCTCAACGGCAAGCTGAGCGCCGACCAGATCAAGGAATGCCTGGCGATCGCCAACTACCTGGCGGCGCCGTTCGGGTCGACCGAATACCTGACCGTGAACTTCGGCAAGCAGGGCGTCGACTACACGATCAAGGACGGCAACCCCCAGCTGACCGAGAGGGGCAGCAAGGAGGCGGCCACGACCTATCAGTTCCTGGTCACGCCGCTGACCCCGACCACGGTCATCGGTGGCCAGACCCAGGTGGCGAAGGACTACGCGGCCTGGGAGGGCGAGATGGTGAAGTACGCCGTGAAGCCGGTCTTCTACGGCATGAACATCACCGAGCCGGCCCAGTTCGCGAAGCTCAACCAGCCGATGGTCGACGTGTCGAAGGACGTCCGCTACGGCCGCAAGCCGATCTCCGCGTTCCAGGACGCGCTGAAGACGTGGAAGGCCCAGGGCGGGGACCAGTTGCGCGCCTTCTACGAGGACATCCGCAACAAGTACGGCACCGGGCAGTGACCGCTCTTCGAGAGGCGCCGGTTCCGACGACTTCCGAAGCGAAAGCTGAACCGAAGCGCCGCTTCCGCCGCGACCGCGCCCTTCTCCTGATGACGGTGCCGGCCGTGGTGCTGCTGCTCGTCTTCAACTACGCGCCGATGTTCGGCACCGCGACCGCCTTCCAGTCCTACAGCATCTACGCGGGCTTCCTGCACAGCCCGTGGGTCGGCCTGGAGACGTTCCGGTCGCTGTTCGCCGATCCGCTGTTCTGGTCGGCGTTCCGCAACACGCTCGTGCTCAGCCTCGTTCAGCTGGTGCTGTTCTTCCCGGTGCCGATCGGCCTGGCCCTACTGCTCAACTCGATCATGAGCACCCGGGTCCGGACGATCGTCCAGTCGGTGGTCTATCTGCCGCATTTCTTCTCGTGGGTGCTCGCCGTGACCGTCTTCCAGGAGATGCTCGGCGGGGCCGGGGCGCTGAACACGTTCCTGCGGCGGCACGGGATGGGCACCTGGGACATCATGACCGATCCGGGCACCTTCAAGTTCCTGGTCACCGCGCAGGTGGTCTGGAAGGAGGCGGGCTGGGGCATCATCGTCTTCCTGGCCGCGCTGGCCGCGATCGATCAGAACCTCTACGAGGCGTCGGCGGTCGACGGGGCCGGCCGCTGGCGCCGCCTCTGGCACGTCACGCTGCCCGGCATCCGCGGCATCGTCGTGCTGCTGCTCGTGCTCCGGCTCGGCAACACCCTCACGGTCGGCTTCGAGCAGATGCTGATCCAGCGGGACGCGGTCGGCCGCGACGCCGCCGAGGTGCTTGATACGTACGCCTACTACTACGGCGTCGTCAACGCGAACTTCGCCCTGGGCGCCGCCGCCTCGCTGTTCAAGGGCGTGCTGTCGCTGGTGCTGATCCTGGCCGCCAACAAGGTCGCTCATCTGGTGGGCGAGGACGGACTCTACCGAAAATGACTGCTGCTGCTTGGGAAGAGCCGCCGGGCAGAGCGGGCCAGGCCGGCAAGAGCGCGATCCTGCTCATCACGGTCGCGGTGGTGATCGTGCCGCTGTGGATGGTCGCCATCACCAGCTTCTCGACCCAGGGCTCGGTCAACGACGCGGGCGGCCTCGTGCTCGTGCCGCACGGCCTGACCACCGCGGCCTACGAGCAGATCTTCACCAACACCCTGATCATGCATTCGCTGCTGGTCAGCCTCGGGGTCACGATCGTCGGCACGGCGGTCTCGCTCGTCGTCACGACACTCGCGGCCTACGGCCTCTCGCGCCCCGGTTCGTACGCCCATAGGCCGATCCTGATGCTGCTGATCGTCACGATGTTCTTCAGCGGCGGATTGATCCCGACCTTTCTCGTGGTCACCGCGCTCGGCGGTTTCGACAACTACTGGTCGATGATCCTGCCCGGTGCGGTTTCGGTCTTCAACATCCTGGTGATGCGCGGCTTCTTCGCCGGAACCGCCCAGGAACTCATCGACGCGGCGGCCATCGACGGCGCCTCGGAGTGGCGTACTTTGTGGTCGGTCGTCCTGCCGACCTCGCGGGCGGTGACCGCGGTGATCGCGCTGTTCTACGCGGTCGGTTACTGGAACACGTTCTTCAATGCGTTGCTCTACCTGCCGGACACCGGCAAATGGCCGCTGCAGATGGTGATCTACACGTTCACCCTGCAGGGCGGCGCCATGCCCGGAACCGGAATCACGAACACCGGCCAGTACTACGGCAACCAGCAGATCACCCCGCTCGCCATCCAGATGGCGGTCGTGACGCTGACGCTGATCCCGATCCTGCTCGTCTATCCGTTCGTGCAGCGGCATTTCGCCAAGGGCATGCTCCTCGGAGCGATCAAGGGATGATCTTCTTCGGCGGCGACTACAACCCCGACCAGTGGCCCGAATCGGTCTGGCCGTCGGACATCTCGTTGATGAAGTCGGCCGGGGTCAACCTGGTGACGGTCGGGGTCTTCAGCTGGTCGCGGCTGCAGCCGTCCGCCTCCTCGTTCGAGTTCGAGTGGCTCGACCGGGTGCTCGCGCTGCTCAGGGAGGCGGGGATCGGCGTCTGCCTGGCCACGCCGACCGCGTCGCCGCCGCCCTGGTTCACGCGATCACATCCGGACGCGATGCCTGTCAACCGGGACGGGGTGCGGCTCACCCACGGATCCCGGGACACATACTGCGTGAGCTCACCCGCGTACCGGCAGGCGAGCGTGCGAATCGCCCGCGAGCTGGCCACCCGCTACGCCGGAAACCCGGCGATAAAGCTCTGGCACGTCCACAACGAGTACGGCACGACCTGCTTCTGCGATCGGTGCGCCGCCGGCTTCCGGATCTGGCTGCGCTTCCGGTACGGCGATCCGGCCGCGCTCAACGACGCATGGGGCACGTCCTTCTGGTCGCAGCGCTACGGGTCGTTCGAGGAGGTGCTGCCGCCGCGCGCCACGCAGTATCTGTCGAACCCGGCCCACGAACTGGACTATCGGCGGTTCTTCTCGGACGCGCTGCTCGAACACTATCTGGCCCAACGGTCGGTGCTGCCCGGTCTGGTCACGACCAACTTCGTGCTCGGCGAATGGGTACCGGTCGACCACGCGCGATGGGCACGATCGGTCGACCTGGTGGCGGTCGACGATTACCCCGCATCGATCGACGACCATATGGCGTCGCGCGCTTTCACGGCCGACATGGCCCGCGGGTGGGCCCGGGCGGCCGGGCACGCCGACGGGCGATGGCTGGTGATGGAGCACGAACCGGGCGCAGTGCGGGCCCGCGCTCTCCGGCCCGGCACGTCGGCTGCGATCGCAGAGGCCTATCTCTCCCGCGGTGCCACCGGAGTCATGTATTTCCAGTGGCGGGCCGGGCGCAGCGGGGCCGAGCAGTGGCACCCGGCGATGGTTCCGTTGCTGGACGAACTCGCACCGCTCGGCCGGTCGCTCGCGACGCGTTCCCCGGCGACCGTCACCGCGTCGACCGCGCTGATCTACGACGAGGAATGCCTGTGGGCGTGGCAGTCGCCGCACCTCCCGGCCCGGCTGGACTATCGCGCCGTGACCCAGCGGTGGCACAGTTGCCTGTACCGCCCGGTCGACGTGGTGCCCGTGACGGCGTCGCTCGACGGATATTCGCTCGTGGTCGTGCCCGCTCTCTATCTGATGTCGGCGGAGACCCACGCCGCGCTGCGGGCCTTCGTCGCGGCCGGGGGCACGCTGGTCATCGGTGCCGGTTCGGGGCTGGTCGACGAGTGCCTGCGGACCACACCCGGATCCCTGGACGACCTGACCGGGACACGGGGCGACTTCTGGTCCATGCTGCTCTCAGCCACCGACGGTGAACCGGCCGTGACGACACACGCGTACGGCGCCGGCGTGGTCCGCTCCGTGGCAACGGACCTCGACGTGAGCGAACATGCCAAGACGCTTTTCGGAGAGCCACCATGATGGATGCCTGGATCTGCCCGTCCTCGGGGACGCTGATCGTGAGGTTCGACATCGAGCACGACCGGCCGGTCTTACTGGGCCTCGCGCCCGGACCGGCCTCGCCGGCGATCGGCGGGCTCGATTTCATCGAGCCGGGCACGGTGGTCGCGCTACGGGTGATCTGCGACGGCGCCATGACGTACGCGTCGGGCCGGCTCCGGCTCGACATGGCGACCTGGGCGATCCTGCTCCTCGGCACCTCGGACGACCGTCAGGCGCTGGACGACCGCCTCTGCGACCTCGCGGTCGAGCTGGCCCGGCCGGGCGGTTACGACGAGCTCCGCTTCAGCGCGTCCGACCTGCGTGCCGTGCCATGATCACGGTCTGAACGCGGTTCGCCGCCCCGGGACGGCCCGTGGCGGCCTTGACCGTCGACTCGGCGCCCTCCGCGACCAGGATGGCGACGTCTCGCTCCCGTCCGTCGGCCCGTCGCAGGATCGCGGGCGCGAGAACGGCTCGCCGGCCCGCACCCCGCCCTCGGCCGCCCCGCGATCAGCTTGTCCACGATGCGTCGCCGCCTACGCGAACAAGCCCGCTGGGCCCGGCCCTGTCCGACCGCCAAAAGCGATCCCGACCAGATCGCCGCCCTACCAGCCGGATCGGTCGTCCTGGCCCGGGGATCACCCAGCAATGGCTCCAGGAGAACCCGCGCCTCCAGCTGATCCGAGGCGACGGATCTGGGCGGCCATAAAACCTCACATCCCCAACACCGCTCCCGGGACCATGGCCGACCGGACCCGCAAAGCGCACGCCTTCTTCCAACACCGCGACAACGCCCAGACGGCTTTGTTCGTGAGTTCCCCGGCACCAGATGTCGCTGAGTTGCCGCTTACGCAAGGTGACGATTGCGAGAGGCGAGATGCACCTTGTCCGCGGCAGAGGCACGTGTCAATCCGACAATGGGCGCATGGGAACAGAAGCTGGCGTCCTCCTGGCCGCGGGGCCCGCCAGATCCGATGTTCGTTGTCTACGGACAATGAGCACTCGCGGCGAGACCGCCCAGTGCTCGTTGAGCACACAATCGGGCGAATGGGCACTTCGGTGATGCCGGAACCGGGCGCCGATCAGATCGCGGGCCGTGATCGATCGGCCGATCCAGACAGACGGGAAGAACACTAGCGTTTACGCGCATGGGTGAGTGGTCAGCTACAAGCGGTGATCGGGTCCGATTCGGTGAGATCTCGTCACGGGCATACGAACATCCAGCCGACGCCGCAGCCTTGGGCGCGCTGCGGAAACTGCGCGGCCTCGACACAGCCGTTAAGAGATTCCAGAACCTGTTCCCCGAGCGAATCATTCGGATGGAGCACCTCGGGGCGGCCGTGCGCACCAGCGATCGACAGTTCGGGCGGCTACACGCGATGGTTCGTGACGCCGCCGGAGTGCTTGACCTGCCTCGAGTGCCGGAGTTGTACATCAAGCAGTCCCCCGAGCTCAACGCCTACACGATGGGCATGGCTGAGCCGTTTGTCGTGCTGCATACGGCGCTCGTCGACCTCCTGGATCCCGAAGAGCTGCGGTTTGTTGTCGGCCACGAGGTCGGCCACGCGATGAGCGGCCATTGCACCTACCACACCATCGCCCGTCACCTCGTTGTGCTTGGCGCGATGGCAGCGTCCGTGCCGCTCGGCGGGATCGGCGTGCAGATGCTTCTGGCCGCTCTGGGCGAATGGTCGCGCAAGTCGGAGCTGTCCAGCGACCGCGCGGGCCTGCTCGTCGGACAGGACCGCGAGGCTGCGCTGCGAGCCCTCATGAAGCTCGCCGGCGGCTCCCACCTGCACGAGATGGATGTTGCCGAGTTCATGTTGCAGGCGGCGGAATACGCACGGGTCGGCGACGTGCGCGACACCGTGGCGCGGGTGATGCTGGCCCGCGAAGCAACCCACCCGCTTGTTGTGGTGCGGGTTGCGGAGCTCGACGGGTGGGCGCGCGGAGAGCAATACGCGGCGGCGCTCACCGGAAACTACCCTTTACGCGAGGACGACCGCGCGGCATCGCTGACGCAGGATGTGCGAGCGTCCGCCGCCGGCTACGGCCGCCACCTCAGGAACGCCACCGCGCCGATGCTGACCCGCGGCGCGGCGTTCGGCCAGCGGATAGTCGGTCGCAGTCAGGACAAGCCCGCAGCGATCGAGGCGCCCGCACCGGCATGGCAGACGGCGCCGGTCTGGGAGGAGGCGCCCGCATGGCTGACGGCACCGCCGGTCGAGCCGCCGCCCGACACGCCCTCGTGGCCACCCACGCCGCCGGTAGGCTGAGGCACAACAGCCATCCATCATCGAGGTCACGCTCATCGGTATGAGCCCGCACCCCGCGCTTCAGGCTGTCGCGCACACCGCGTGACCGGTCGCGGCGGGTTCGCCGTACACGGACGGCGGCAGATGTGCGCGTTGCGTTACGCAGCCGCGAGTCAAAGCCGCGCTCGGGGAGCGCCACGCTCCCACCAATCATGCGGCGCCCGCTCCTTGATCATCACCGCGACCATCTCCGCAGGACCGAGATTGCAGAACTTCCACAGCTCCTTGGCCGCCCTCGAATACTGAAACAAAAATCGATCGACCTCGAAGGAGTCAAGCTCACCGGCACGGTACCGATCGACAGCCTCACCCGCCCGAGCGACAAGTGCTCCAGTTCGGCCTCGTGATACTCGGCGACGACCGAACGAGCCGCGCGCCGCTCCGCCCTGTCCGACACGACAACGAGACTACCCAGAGGCGAGGACACGCAGACCCCGCGCCGGGATGCGTCGCCCGGATCGCGGCAAATGACTGCGTTGGCGACCGCCGAGCCGCCTCTACGACGAACGGCGCAGCGAAAATCACGGAGTCAGACCGGGCTCCGGTCGGCGACTTCAGATGCCGCGTTGCATCGGCCGTGGAGCCACCGCGTAAGAGCTCCTAACGCGATCTCCACCGGCTCATTTGATCAAGCGGCGCCAGCAGATCATGGCGCAGGCGAGGCTGACGAGACTGTCGTGGATGTCGAGCCGACGTTCCCAGCGAATGGCGATCCGACGAAACTGGTGCAGCAGGGCGAAGGTCTGCTCGACGACGTAGCGCAGCTTGCCCAGGCCTTTGATGTTGGGCGTCTTCGGCTTGGCAATGATCGGTTCGGTGCCACGCTCGCGGCAGGCTTGGCGGAAGGCTTCGCTGCTGTAGCCCTTGTCGGCCAGCAGGACATCGAAACGGCGCCGGGCCGGCCGGGGCGGCCGGCGATCGGCGGGTAGCAGTCGAGCAGGTCGAGAGCGCGGCTGATGTCAGGGACGTTCGCGCCGCTGGTCAGCACGTAGATCGGAGTGCCGTTGCCGTCGCAGATCAGGTGGTGCTTGAGCCGGGCTTCCCACGGTTGACCGGCGACGGACCGGTTCCGGCGCCCCTTTTTCGCGTCGATGTGACTACCGTCCATCGCCGCTCTCGACCAGTCGATCCGGTTCGCCGCGTTCAGCTTGACGAGCAATATCTGGTGCACCTGGTCGAAGACTCCTGCCTCGGTCCAGCGCTCGAGGCGCCGCCAACAGGTCATCCCGGAGCCGAAACCGAGTTCCTGCGGCAGGTCTTCCCAACCGATCCCGGTGTGCAACACGAACAGGATGCCCTGCAGGCAGGAACGGTCCGGGATCGGCCTCGGCCCCGGCGCCTTCTCCGGCCACGGCGGCAGCACCGGCTCGATCAACGCCCGCAACTCGCCATCAACATCCCACGGCCTGGCCACGACTAGTACTCCAGCCGTAGATCGTGATGGTTATGGATGTTGGTGCTGGTAGTGGCTGATTTTGGCTCGGTATTGATGCCGTCGGCGCCAGGTTGAC